>NZ_JADKPR010000021.1 GCF_015351475.1 Flavobacterium sp. HJJ
TATGTCCTTGCATTACAAAATTATTTTGATGATGGCCTCACATCAAATAGTTCAAAAATAATTGGTGCATTAGTTCAATCAGATAAACCTGTTGTTGTAAACTCAGGTTCATTTGGCGGCAGCAACAGTAAAGAAGTACGAATCCAAAATGGAGTGAGTCTGCCTGTAGGAAGAGATGTAGGTTTTGACCAAATTGTACCCTTAGAAAAAACTGGGAAAGAATATATTTTTGTAAAAGGAATTGGAACAAATGAATTGGAACGTGTTTTATTGATAGCCCATTCAGACCAAACAAAAATTTTTCTAAATGGAGATACAGCAACTCCAATTGCAACACTCAACAGCGGGGAATATACAGTTTTAGACGGAAGCCAATTTATAGACGGCAATATGTACATTACTTCAACCCAGAATATATTTGCCTATCAAAGTATCGGAGGATCAGCTTCGCCAGCCAATCAAAACTTATTTTTTGTCCCTCCGATTAATTGTTCGACTCCTAATACTGTAGATAATATCCCCCAGATTCAAGCTATTGGAAACTCAACTCTAATGGGGGTTTTAAACATTGTAACAGAAGCCGGAGCTTCAGTTTCTTTAAACAATGTGCCTATTACAGATCTGCCAACTGCTATTACAGGAAACCCAAATTTTGTTAGATACACCGTAAACAGTTTATCAGGGAACATTGCTGTAAAATCAACCAAACAGGTGTATGTTTCTTATTTTGGAACTAATGGCGCAGCAACCTACGGAGGTTATTATTCAGGTTTTGATTTAAAACCCGAAATTGTTTCAAGCAAAATTTCACTCACCACTTCTTCCTGTATCCCAAATGTTTCTTTAAAAATAAATACGTTATCGTCATACGATTCTTTCCAATGGTATAAAGATGATATTGCAATTCCTTCGGCCAACAATAATGCTTATACTCCTGCTGCTCCTGGCTTTTATCAGGTAAGAGGAAGTATTTCGGGTTGTGTCAGTGATGTTTATTCTGATAAAATTCCTGTGAGCGAGTGTCCAATAAATAACGACAATGATTTAGCAAATGATAACATCGATATTGATTACGACAATGACGGAATATTAAATTGTACCGAGTCCTATGGTAATCAAAACATTGACATCAGTAATCCTCTTTTTGGTACTGTTACAGTGGGAACTTATTCAAACTCTTTTACAGGCTCGTTTGACAATACCCCGCCAGAAGCAGCAATACCATTTCAAGGAAATTCAGACGGCAGTTTTGTGACTGAAGTTATGGCTGGAAAAGGATTTTCCGTTGCTTATAATTTGAGTTTTACAAATCCAATAAACCTTAGTTTGGAATATGTTTCAACTACAAATACAACGGATTTATTGAATACGGATTCTGAATACATTATCAGTACAGATAAAGATAAGTCTAAAACCGTAACTGTTTTGAATCCTACTAATCAATTACTGATTGACACCAATTATGACGGGATTTATGAAAGCGGCGTAACACAATTTTCTTCTTTTGAAATTCGTTTCAGATTAAACGGAAGTACTCCTCTTCAAGCAGGAACCGGAACTTTCTCTTTTCAGTCCTATCAAACCAAATCCTTTAAAATTACCCATAAAAATCTTCTGGATACTGTTGGAAACAAAGCTGCTTTCAAACTTATTGCAACCTGTATTCCTATAGACAATGATGGCGACGGCATTCCTGACCAACTGGACTTAGACTCCGATAATGACGGCATTCCTGACAGTATAGAAAATCAAAAAAAACCAAAAGCATTATCAAATACCGACACCAACCTAAACGGCCTGGATGAAATTTTTGAACCTGCAGATAGTCCAATTGATACGGATAATGATGGCGTAGCCAATTATTTAGATCTTGACAGCGATAATGACGGAATATATGACTTAATAGAATCAGGTACTATCAAAGCTATTGACGCTGATAAAAATGGAATTTTAGACCCTACTTCTTTTGGTGCAAATGGATTGGCCGATTATTTAGAAACAAGTGCAGACAGTGGTGTTTTAAATTATACAGTTGCAGACACAGATGCCGATGGCATAAAAAACTATACCGAAACAGACAGTGATAATGATTTATGTAATGATGTAATTGAAGCAGGATTTTTGGATGCAAATGGTGATGGAATTTTAGGTTCTGTTGTGCCTCCTACAGTTAATACTAATGGAAAAGTTACCAGCGGAATCGGTTACACCATTCCAAATAATAATTATATCATTTCTGCTCCAATTGTAATAACTTCACAGCCATTAGCCAGTCCAGCATGCGAATTTCAAGATGCTAAAATCAAAATAACAGATAATGGCGGTAATATCTATCAGTGGCAATTATCTACTGATGGTGTGAACTGGAACAATCTTGTTAATAATGCTGTCTACTCTGATGTTACAACAAACACCTTAACAATAACCAAGACTGCAAGTATAATGAGCAGTTATAAATACAGAGTACAATTAAGCAGAACCGGCAATTCCTGCGGGTTAACTTCTGCAGCTACTTCATTAACAATTTATGCATTACCAACAGTAAAAGATGTAACACTAATACAATGTGATGATAACACTGATGGCATTTCTAATTTTAATGTAACCGAAAAAAACAGTTTTATTTCAGACAATTATGCCAATGAAACTTTTAGTTATTATACCACTTTGACAGGGGCTAATACAAAAGATACAAATACACATATAGCAGATCCTATTGCTTTTACAAGTGCAAATAATACTATCTGGGCAAGAGTAGAAAACTCGAATGGCTGTTTTAGAACAGCACAACTAAGCCTGATTGTCTCTACAACACAAATCAGCTCTTCTTACAAAAAAATTATTGAAGTTTGTGATGATTCTATTGACACAGTAAATGATGATAAAGATGGTATAACCACATTTAATTTTAGTGCTGTAGCCACCGACATTAAAAACCTGCTGCCTTCACCTTCCACAAACTACACTATCAAATTCTATGCGAATGAAATTGATGCGCTGGCGGAGACCAATATTATTCAAAATTCATCCAGTTATAGAAATACAACAGCAAACCAGCAGGATATTTGGGTACGTGTAGAGAGCAATTTAGACAATGCCTGTTTTGGACTAGGTCCTTACATCACTCTCATTGTTACCCCTAAACCTAATATTAAAATCAACGGAAATAAAGATGATAATCAATTAGTATGTTCTAATTTACCGAGTTTTTTTATTACTCTCAATGCTGGAATAACAGATAACACACCAACTAGTAATTACACTTATAGCTGGTCAAAAAACGGTGCAATAATTCCAAACGAAAACAACTACACTCTTGATGTCAATGAAGAAGGTATTTACACAGTAATAGTATCTACCCAGAAAGGCTGTGACAGAACACGTAATATTACTGTTAATGCTTCAGATATTGCGCATTTGGATTCGATATCAATTTCAGATTTATCCGATTCAAACAGCGTAACAGCAAATATTTCCGGGCAGGGTGATTACGAATACAGCATTGATTTACCAACCGGACCTTTTCAGGAATCCAATTTCTTCGACAATATTTCACCCGGAATTCACGACCTCTACATTAGTGATAAAAATGGGTGCGGTACCATTAAAAAAACTATTGCTGTACTAGGTATCCCAAAATTTTTCACTCCTAATAATGATGGTTATAATGACTACTGGAATATCAAAGGAGCAAATGAAACATTCAATTCAGGTGCACAAATTTTCATTTACGACCGATTTGGCAAGTTAATCAAACAGGTTACTGCTTCAGGAAATGGCTGGGACGGAACTTATACAGGAAATCCAATGCCAGCCGATGATTATTGGTACACCATAAAATTGGAAGACGGACGCGAGGCTAAGGGCCATTTTTCTTTAAAAAGATAAACAATCGCTTAAATATAAAAATCAATAATCATGATAAAATTTTTCGCCATAGGCTTATTATCAATTAGCAGCTTAGGATTTGCTCAAAATTCGAACCTAACCATCAATGTTTCAGTTTTAAAAAACAATACCGGAGTACTGACAGCTGAATTATACAATACGAAAGAAAAATTCCTCAAAACATCTTACAAAAAAGGTTCTGTCACAATAAAATCAAATACAGCTTCAATTATTTTTTCTGATATTCCTAAAGGAGAATACACAGTTATGGTATACCACGATGAAAACAATAATGGCAAACTGGATAAAAGTTTCATAGGGATGCCTAAAGAACCCGTTGCCTGTTCCAATAATGCCAAAGGTTTTATGGGACCTCCAAAATATGATGATGCAAAATTCTCCGTATCTGCGGATACAAAAATGAATATCAAAATGACTTCTGCACATTGAATTGCTCCAATTGATTAGTTGGCAGTAATTTTACCTCAGAATCTTAAATTTAAAAACATTCATAGTCATTTTTATAATACAACATGAAATGAAAAATAATAAATTGATTGTAGTCTTGTTTTTCTTAATTCCTTTTCTGTGTTTTTCTCAATCAAAAAGAGAGGATGAAAAATATATAAAGGAAACTCAAAAACTTTTATCCGATTTAATAATTCAAAATAAAATTGAGCCTCAATCGGTTTTAAATAATATAGCTAGAGCTAATCTATATGGTTTAAAAGATTGTTTTGATAACTCGTTTATTAATTTAGCAGGACTAAATGATAATGAAGTGTCACAAGTAAAACTTGAAATTTATTCCCAAAATATTTTTAAGTGGACTAACGAATATGTGCCAAACATAAATATCGTTGAAGCATCAGAAATAAACAAAATTTTTGAAGATGATAAAAATGGTTGGAAGAATTTCAGAAAACAATATGGAAATTATTCAATAGTAAGCTTTTCAAAACCAATTTTCTTGAGAAATTATGAAATTTGTATTATTTCATATTCAGTAACTTATGATTATTTAGGCGGTTACGATGAGACAGCTTGCTACAGAAAACAAAATGGCGTATGGGAAGCCTATGGAATTATATGCGGTGGTATGTCATAAAAACTACTACCAACAGATACTACAATGAGTTTAGCCAATAGGCTTAATAGAAGATAGTTTTTTGAAGAATAGTATTTTTAGAATAACAGCAAAAATGCAAAATCTCCCTCTTTAGCCCCGATTGCAGTGAAAATCCTTGTGTGCCGGGTTCAGCCCGCAAGATTGCAGCGGAGCGGGACCAATCTTTCTAAAAATGCCCAATCTTTCTGCTCCTAAAAAATAATCAAACGCCTTTAAAAACAAAAATCCCAAATTCCGATGGAATTTGGGATTTTTAATATTGAAAATTTAAATCTTTTAGATTTTAAATCTCTTTCTATCAGTTTCTGTCAAATAGATTTTTCTCAAACGAATAGATTTTGGAGTAACCTCTACATATTCATCTTTTTGAATGTATTCTAAAGCTTCTTCAAGAGAGAAAATGATTGGCGGGATGATTCTCGCTTTTTCATCAGCTCCGGAAGAACGAACGTTAGATTGTTTTTTCTCTTTAGTTACGTTTACACACATATCATCACTACGAGAGTTTTCTCCAATTACCTGACCTTCGTAAATTTCGGCATTTGGTTCAACAAAAAACTTACCACGATCCTGCAATTTATCGATAGAATAAGGAATAGCTTTTCCTTTTTCCATAGAAATTAATGATCCTTTGTTACGACCTGCAATTTCTCCTTTGTAAGGCTCATATCCTATAAAACGGTGTGACATGATCGCTTCACCAGCAGTAGCAGTAAGCAATTGATTACGTAATCCAATAATTCCACGTGATGGAATATTAAATTTAATAATCATACGCTCGCCTTTTGTCTCCATACTCAACATTTCACCTTTACGAACAGTTACGAATTCAACTGCTCTACCTGAAAGATTTTCTGGTAAATCGATTGTCAATTCCTCAATTGGCTCACATTTTTTACCATCAATTTCTTTGATGATAACTTGTGGCTGACCAATTTGTAACTCATAACCTTCTCTTCTCATTGTTTCAATAAGAACAGATAAGTGAAGTACTCCACGGCCAAAAACCATGAATTTATCTGCAGAATCAGTTTCACCTAACTTCATCGCTAAGTTTTTCTCTAATTCTTTTGTCAATCTTTCTCTAATATGACGAGAAGTTACAAATTTACCTTCTTTACCAAAGAATGGAGAGTCATTGATAGTAAACAACATACTCATTGTAGGCTCATCAATAGCGATAGAAGCTAAACCTTCTGGGTTTTCGTGATCTGCAATAGTGTCACCAATTTCAAAACCTTCAATACCAACTACTGCACAAATATCTCCTGCAATTACTTCTGTAACTTTTTTACGTCCAAGACCTTCAAAAGTGTGTAATTCTTTGATTCTTGATTTTGTTACAGTACCATCTCTTTTTACCAAAGATATTGGCATACCTTCTTTCAAAATACCTCTTTCTAAACGGCCAATTGCGATACGGCCTGTAAAAGCTGAGAAATCTAAAGATGTAATCAGCATTTGAGGAGTTCCTTCAGATACTTTAGGAGCTGGTACATTTTCTATAACCATATCCAACAATGGCTCAATGTTTTCTGTTTGGTTTTCCCAATGATCAGACATCCAGTTATTTTTAGCTGAACCGTAAACAGTTGGAAAATCTAACTGCCATTCCTGAGCACCTAATTCAAACATTAAATCGAAAACTTTTTCGTGAACTTCTTCAGGAGTACAGTTTTCTTTATCTACTTTATTGATTACAACACATGGTTTCAATCCTAAATCGATAGCTTTTTGCAATACAAAACGAGTTTGTGGCATTGGACCTTCAAAAGCATCCACCAAAAGACAAACTCCATCAGCCATATTCAATACACGCTCTACTTCTCCACCAAAGTCGGCGTGGCCAGGAGTGTCAATAATGTTGATTTTTGTTCCTTTATATTGAACAGAAACATTCTTTGAGGTAATGGTAATACCTCTTTCACGCTCTAAGTCGTTGTTATCAAGGATTAAGTCACCTGTGTTTTCGTTATCACGAAATAACTGACAGTGATACATAATTTTATCAACCAAAGTTGTTTTACCGTGATCGACGTGGGCAATAATTGCAATGTTTCTAATAGCTTCCATCTGTGAATTTTAATGGGTGCAAAGGTACACTTTATTTTGATATAAAAAATCTTTATGCAATAGTTTGCTATTTTGTTAACACATAAGCAGTTAACACAACACTATAAATATAGTGTCAGAATTTATTTAAAATGAAGTTTTAAATTTTTAACATTAATTTAATTATATTTGATTAATGAAAAACAAAGCTAACCAGACAACCTTAACTTATACACTCACTGCGTTATTCATAGCTATTCTTTGCTATAGATTAACAAAGCAGTATTCTAACTATTTAAACATCTATAGTTTTGTTTTTATCAAAGACATTCTTTTCATAATTACTACTGGTCTTCTTTTTAGATACATCCTGTACAAAAACAACAAAAGATATATCGAAATAAACAAAAACCTTAAACAAACCAACGACAAACTAAAAGAGTCTAACGAAAAATATGACATCGTAGCAAAAGCAACCAGCGATACGATTTGGGACTGGAAAATACCCGAAGACAATTTCACCTGGAACAAAGGCATCGAAACAATATACGGCTACAACCCAGATCAAGTGAACAATAATTCCAAATGGTGGTTCGATAACATACACCCGGAAGACAGCATTAAAATGTCTATCAAACTCTATTCATTTCTTGAGCAGAAAACCGAAAAATGGCAGGATGAATACCGCTTTAAATGCGCTGACAACAAATACAAATACGTATTAGACAGAGGTTTTATTTTAAAAAACGAAAAAGGGAAAGCCATTCGAATGATCGGTGCTATCCAAGACATCACCAAACAGAAAGAAGAAGAAAACAGATTGAAGCTTCTTGAAACAGTATTTACGGAAGCTCGCGATTCAATCATAATCACACAGGCAATTTCTGATGATAACCAAATTCCTAAAATAGTTTTCGCAAATCCGGCATTCAGCAAAATGTCCGGCTATGAACACTCTAAAATCATAGGAAAATCTCCCAACTTTTTTATGGGGAAAAATTCTGACCCCAATGAAATCCAAAAATTAACACAGGCCATAAAAAACAGAAAAGAATGTTTTCTTGAAATTATACTCTACAAAAAAGACAGCTCAGAATACTGGGTAAGTCTTTCTTTCATTCCTGTTTATAATCTTGAACAGGATTTATCTCACTGGATTTCGATTCAACGAGACATAACAGAAGAAAAAAAATTAGAAAAAGAGAAAGAAATACTCATACAGGAATTAACCCGCAACAATAAAGATCTAAAACAATTTTCATATATCACATCTCACAATTTAAGAGCTCCATTATCAAACTTGACAGGCTTATTAAATTTAATCAATCAAACGTCAATTCAAGATGAAGATTTAAAAGAAATTATAGACGGATTCAAAACATCTACCCTGCTGCTTAATGACACTGTCAATGATTTATCCAAAGCGATTACCATAAAAGACAGTCCGGTTATACAAAATGAAGAATTACAGATACAGAATGTTTTTGAAAATATTCTAGGCCAGTTAAATTCAAGTATCGAAACCATAAAACCAAAACTAAATATCTGCTATGGAAACGTTTCAAAAATAAACACCAACAAAACCTACCTTGAAAACATCTTACTCAACTTATTCACTAATTCCATTAAATTTAGATCAAAAACGAGAGATCTAATTATCGACATTACCCTTTCAGAAGCCGACAGCATAATTTCAATCAGCTTTAAAGATAATGGAATCGGAATAGACCTTGAAAGACATAAAAACAAAATATTTGGTCTCTACCAAAGATTTCACGACTATCCAGAAAGCAAAGGCCTGGGACTATTCTTAGTCAAGTCTCAAATAGAAACAATGGGCGGTACAATAAGCATTCAAAGTGAAGTAGACAAAGGAACCGAATTTATACTAACGCTTAAATCTTTTTAAAATGTTAGACTTAATTATGTGCATCGATGATGACCCTATTACATTAATGCTATTTAAAAAAGTAGTACAAAAAGCTTCTTTTGCAAAAGAAATAATATATGCTTACAATGGGCAGGAAGCAATTACGCTTATTGAAAACATTAAGAATGAAGACACAAAACCTCAGTTACTTTTTTTAGATCTAAATATGCCCGTAATGGGAGGATGGGAGTTTCTCGATTTATTTAACGATTCCGATTATTATCTTTCAAATAATACAAAAGTTGTCATTTTGACTTCAACAATCGACCCTGAAGATATCAAAAAATCAAAATCATATTCTAATGTTATTGAATTCCTATCCAAACCTATCACTGTAGAGATGCTGCATTATTTAGAATCGAATCATTTACATTAAATTAACCGTCAGCAAAAAAAATAGGACATAAAAAAAGCCCCTTAAAAAGGAGCTTTCTCTATATACAAATTATATTACTTACAATTTAGCAACATGCTTAGTTAACTTAGACTTCAAGTTTGAAGCTTTGTTATCATGAATGATGTTTTTCTTAGCTAATTTATCAATCATAGAAATTACACTTGACAATTTTGAAGTAGCATCAGTTTTATCAGTTGCAATTCTTAATGCTTTAATAGCATTACGAGTAGTTTTATGTTGGTATCTATTTAATACTCTTCTCTTTTCGTTACTTCTAATTCTTTTTAGAGCTGACTTATGATTTGCCATTGTGTTATCTTTTTATCTTAATTATTTCATTTTTTGTAGTCCGTAAGGGAATCGAACCCCTGTTACCAGAATGAAATTCTGGCGTCCTAACCCCTAGACGAACGGACCATATTCCCTCTAAGTTCAGAACTTTCTAGATCAAAAAAATTGTAGTCCGTGGGGGAATCGAACCCCCCTTACCAGGATGAAAACCTGGCGTCCTAACCGATAGACGAACGGACCATTGTTTTTTTATTCTCAGAATTTCAATCTAAATACTTCTTGTAGTCCGTGGGGGAATCGAACCCCCCTTACCAGGATGAAAACCTGGCGTCCTAACCGATAGACGAACGGACCTGCTTCAGTAAACTGCCTTACTTCTGTAATGCGGATGCAAAGATACATCTATTTTTGAGAAGCACAATAGCTGATGCAAAAAAAATTATTTTTTTTTAATATGCCTTAGCAAACAACACCCTTCCAACTGATGGATTCCCAGTAAACACACAGCTTCCCGCCTGTTCAACTCTGTCCAAAGGAATACATCTTATGGTTGCTTTGGTCAATTCTTTAATCTTCTCTTCCGTAGCCACAGTTCCGTCCCAATGTGCTGAAACAAAGCCTCCTTCCCCATCAAGAACCTCTTTAAACTCATCAAAACTATTCACTTCTGTAATATGGGCATTCCTGTAATTTAATGCTTTTCCGAACAAATCTTTTTGAATCTGCTCCAATAAATCGCCAATATAAGTTGTGATTTCATCTTTGGAAACAACTTCTTTTGTCAAAGTATCTCTTCTTGCAACTTCAAAAGTTCCGTTTTCTAAATCTTTTGGACCAACAGCAATTCGAACCGGAACTCCTTTTAATTCCCATTCAGCAAATTTAAATCCTGGTTTTTGAGTTGTTCTATTATCAAATTTAACTGAGATGTTTAATTTTCTCAAAGTCTTTACTAAAACATCAACTTCATTTGAAATCGCATCTAATTGTTCATCACTCTTATATATAGGAACAATAACTACCTGTATCGGAGCTAAATTTGGAGGCAACACCAATCCCTGATCATCAGAATGAGTCATTACCAATGCTCCCATCAATCGGGTTGAAACTCCCCAAGAAGTTCCCCAAACATGTTCCTGCTTACCTTCGGCATTAGCAAACTTCACATCAAAAGCTTTTGCAAAATTCTGCCCTAAAAAATGCGACGTTCCTGCCTGCAGTGCTTTTCCATCCTGCATTAAGGCTTCTATACAATACGTTTCATCAGCACCAGCAAAACGTTCTGTTTCTGTTTTCAATCCTTTTATAACCGGAATAGCCATAAAATTCTCCACAAAATCAGCATATACATTCATCATTTTCTCCGATTCTTCTATTGCTTCTGCTTTTGTTGCATGAGCAGTATGTCCTTCCTGCCATAAAAACTCAGCTGTTCTCAAAAATAATCGGGTTCTCATTTCCCAACGCACGACATTTGCCCATTGATTAATCAACAAAGGCAAATCTCTATAGGATTGCACCCATCCTTTATATGTAGACCAGATAATCGCTTCACTTGTAGGGCGGACAATTAATTCCTCTTCCAGTTTTGCATTTGGATCTACCATTAATTTCCCTGATTTATCAGGATCATTCTTTAATCTATAATGAGTAACTATTGCACATTCTTTTGCAAAACCTTCTGCATTTTTCTCTTCGGCCTCAAACATACTTTTGGGAACAAACAAAGGAAAATAAGCATTTTGATGTCCCGTTTCTTTAAACATTCTATCAAGTTCAGCCTGCATTTTTTCCCATATAGCATAACCATACGGTTTTATCACCATACAGCCTCTAACCCCTGAATTCTCTGCTAAATCGGCCTTAACAACCAACTCATTGTACCATTTTGAATAATCTTCTTCTCTTGTTGTTAGATTCTTGCTCATTTTGAATAATTTGGCATAATATTTGTTTCTTAATAATTTAACTAAATAATTACGCAAAACTAACTAATTTTGTATTGTCCAACAATAAAATAATCTGCCGAAATGAAAACAAATGCATTAATTACCCGGAAAACATCACTTCATTCCTTAATTGTATTTTTAGGCCTGATAATAACTTCATGCGGTTCTTATCAAAACAGCTCCTATTATGATAGTGACGGCATTTATGGTGCAAATGGAGAGAACGCTGGTACAAAAAATAATCAAACTGCTCAGACCTCAGTTCAATATAAAGAATATTTCAATTCATTACAAAGCACTGGAGTATCTGGAGAAATTTTTACTGATGTAAATAGCTACAGCAGTGGTTATAACACAGAGAATGATTCAATACAGGCACCATCTACAGGGTATGCTTCATGGGGAAGTTCCCCTCAAGAAACAACTATAACCGTTTATCCTGACACTTCTTGGTATTTTGGCTATGGATGGAATCACCCCTATTACGGCTATAACTATGGTTATGGCTACCCTTATTATGGATGGGATTATCCAAGGTATGGCTGGGGCTATCCTAACTACGGATATTCAGGCTACGGTTATGGCTACTCATACTATGGATGGGGGTATCCAGGATATAGCTGGGGCTATCCTAGCTACAGATACCCAGGTTACAGCCACAATCATCATACAGCTACTCGTTATTCCTATGATTACAGCCGAAGAGGATCGTCTTACGGCGGAAATTACAACAATAACAGAGTTAGCACTTACGATAGCAATAGAAGCAGTTTTACCAGCAGAAACAGTACCACTGGAAGAAACAGCATTTACTACAACAGAAACAGTACGAATGATGTAGTAAACAGACGGGTTCCTACTTTTACAAACAGAAACAATTATACTAATTCTGCTTCTAGAAATTATAACCAAAGTCAATCTCAATACAGAAACAGCAATTACACCCAAAGCAGAACATATACCCCTAGCCAAAACACTCAAAGATCAAGCTACACTCCAAGCAGCAACAGTTCCTACAGAAGCAGCAGCAACAGTAGCAACATGTCAAGTGGCAGCAGCAGAATGTCAAGTGGTGGCGACGGCGGAAGAACTGGTGGCGGAAGAAGATAAAAAATACTAATCGATTAAACTACTAACTAACTTTAAGTCATACCCATGAAAAAGAACCTTTTGTTATTTTTAGCAGCAGGATTAACATTCTTTACAGCAAACTCACAAGAAATAAATGACGCAATGCGTTATGCACAAAATAACCAGAACGGAACAGCTCGATTTAGAGCTATGGGAGGTGCTTTTGGCGCACTTGGAGGTGATTTATCTGCTATAAATGTGAATCCAGCAAGCTCTGCTGTTTTTTCTAACAACCAAATTAGCACAACTTTAAGTAATTTCAGCACCAAAAATAATTCTAATTATTTTGAAACCAATACTTCCAAGAGGGATAACTCTTTTGATGTGAATCAAGCAGGCGGTGTTTTTGTTTTTAGAAACAATAATTTGAATAATAAGTGGAAGAAATTCTCCATTTCTATAAATTACGAAAACACGAATAATTTTGACAACAAAATCAATTCTTTTGGAACCAATCCAAAAAATAATATTAGTAATTATTTCTTAAGCTACGCCAATGCAAATCCTAGCAGGAATCAACTCGGAATTCCACTAGGAGTAATTACAGATAATAATTATTTTCAGCTAAATTATGCTGACCAGCAAGCTTATTTGGGATATTATGGCTACCTAATTAATCCTTTGAATGAAAATGACAACAGCAACACCATCTACACATCGAATGTACCAGCTGGAGGAAATTACTATCAAGAAAACAGTATAATTTCAACGGGGTATAATGGTAAATTGTCTTTTAACGCCGCCACCTCATATAGAGACAAAATTTATATCGGATTAACTTTGAACTCTCATTTTACTAATTACAAAAAAAACAATCTTTTTTATGAAGAAAATGACAACGCAAACACTAATATTGTTGACTTAGTAAGCACTTCATTCGAAAATGAGATAACCACTTATGGATCAGGTTTTTCATTCCAGCTTGGAGCTATTGCTAAAATTACCAACGAAGTCCGCTTGGGACTTTCATACGAATCTCCTACTTGGTATTCTCTTAATGATGAAGTAAGACAAAACCTAGTTTCTCGAGTTTTCAATTACACCAATAACACTAATCCTAATATATCTTCCGAAAACCCTGATTCAAATGATGTTGTAATTTATGACACCTATAAATTAAGAACTCCCGGTAAATTAACTGGAAGCTTGGCTTATGTTTTTAATAAAAAAGGATTAATCAGTTTTGATTACAGCTTCAAAGATTATAGCAATACCGAATACTCTATAGAAAGAGATTCAAGAAATGAGTTTGTAAACAGTGATATATCCAATCAGCTAACTAGTGCTTCGGAATTTAGAATTGGTGGAGAATACAAAATTAAAACATTGAGCCTTAGAGCTGGATATCGTTTTGAGCAAAGTCCCTACAAAAATGCTAGAACCATTGGAGATTTGAATAGTTATTCAGGAGGTTTGGGCTATAATTTTGGCACATGGAAATTAGATTTGGCTTACACCTATGCCGAAAGAAATTCACAACAAAATTTTTTCAGTCAAGGATTTACAGATAGCGCTAAAATCAATACTGTAAACAACAATGTTTCTATGACTTTAACATTTGAATTATAGTTTTTTAAAGAGATTTACTTTATTTGTATAGAAACCATTTCATTGATTTGAAGTGGTTTTCTTTTAAAAAGCCGTACTGAAAAACTAAAAATTGTAAAATGAGCCACAATAATAGTGAAAATCCTTGTTGCCCAGAGTTTGAGTAACGAGATTGCAGCGGATAGCGGGACAAATATTCTATTATACTACAAATCTTGTGCTCCAAATCATTTTTGCACAAACAAAATGTCCATTTTAAACACGGCATTCGCTTTTAAAAGTTTCTGACACGAATTACACTAATTTGCACGAATTAAGATTGCTATTTAATTACACAAAATGTCCGAAACTGTAAAAGTTGTAAAATTTGATTTCAATTTTGATAAGAACTTAGTGTTAATTGGTGAAATTCGTGTTTATCTTTTTTTAAATGCGAATGCCATGCATTTTAAAAGGAAACAGACAGGGTTTCGGCAAAAAATTGTAATTTTGCGGATTCCTAAATTATCAGGAATATAATATTATGAGAACGAAGTCTTTAAAAAAGAACAAAATAAATGTGATCACTCTTGGGTGTTCTAAAAATGTATATGACAGTGAAGTGCTGATGGGACAGCTTAAAGCAAGCGGAAAAGATGTGACCCATGAAGCCAAATCCGAAGATGAAGGAAATATTATCGTGATAAATACTTGTGGTTTTATTGATAATGCCAAAGCAGAATCAGTAAACATGATATTGGAATATGCTGATAAAAAAGACAAAGGACTTGTAGATAAAGTTTTTGTAACCGGATGTTTATCCGAAAGATACAGACCTGATTTAGAAAAAGAAATTCCGAATGTAGACCAATATTTTGGAACTACTGAATTACCAGCTTTATTAAAAGCTTTAGGAGCCGATTATAAACATGAATTATTAGGAGAACGTTTAACAACAACTCCAAAAAACTATGCTTATTTGAAAATTTCAGAAGGCTGTGACAGACCCTGCAGTTTTTGCGCAATTCCGTTAATGCGAGGAAAAAACGTTTCTCAGACAATTGAAAAATTAGTTAAAGAAGCCGAAGGTCTAGCAAGAGACGGTGTAAAAGAACTGATTTTGATTGCTCAGGACTTAACTTATTATGGTCTTGATTTATACAAAAAAAGAGCGCTTGGTGAATTATTGGAAGCATTAGTAAAAGTAGAAGGTATCGAATGGATTCGTCTTCACTACGCCTTCCCTACCGGATTTCCAATGGATGTCCTTGAAATCATGAAGCGTGAGCCTAAGATTTGCAATTATATTGACATTCCGCTGCAGCACATTGCTGATTCTGTTTTGAAATCGATGCGCCGAGGAACTACACAGGAAAAAACAACACAATTATTAAAAGATTTTAGAGCTGCGGTTCCTGGAATGGCAATCAGAACAACTTTGATTGTGGGGTATCCAGGAGAAACTGAAGAAGATTTTAATATTTTGAAAGACTTTGTTCAGGAAATGAAATTTGACAGAATGGGATGTTTTGCTTACTCACATGAGGAAAATACACATGCTTTTTTACTGGAAGACGATGTTCCTGCCGATGTAAAACAAGATCGCGCTAACGAAATTATGGAATTGCAGTCACAGATTTCCTGGGATTTGAATCAAGAGAAAGTTGGAAAAACTTTTAGATGTATCATTGACAGAAAAGAAGGCGGTCATTTTGTAGGAAGAACCGAATTTGACAGCCCAGATGTAGACAATGAAGTACTAATTGATGCTGCAAAACACTATGTAAAAACAGGTGATTTTGCAATGATTAAAATCATTGAAGCAACAGAATTTGATTTATACGGAGAACCAGTTTAGATTTTTTAATTTTCAAAATTGTATTATGAAAACATTTAAAACAGTATTACTTGCATCATTTTTATTTTTAACAGCCAACACTATTTCGGCTCAATACTATAATAATGGTTACGGTGGCGGCGGATATGGAGGAAACGGATATGGCAACGGCTACGGCAGATCCAATCAGATGAGCCAAATGCAGGCCAGCCAGCCAACTGCACCAAAACCCGTACCCGTAGAAGAAACTGCTGGGAAAATTGTTGCTTATTACAAAAAAGAACTTAATCTGGATGCACTTCAAGAAGTCGTTGTAAAAAACATCTACATCAAATCGTTAAAAAAAGAAGAAGTTTTAATGAAAAAAGAAATTAGCGATGATGACAAAAAACAGGAGTTTAAAGTTCTTAGTGAAATGACAGAAATGGAAATAAAAGAAATTTTGAACAAGGATCAAAAAGAGAAATTCAAAAATCTGATTGATGAGAGAAACAGCAAAATGGAAGCTCGAAAACGTTAAGAAAACTCACGATTAAATACTTTTTTGAAAATATTCCAATCTTATGACGAAAATTTTTTACTATCTCATTATAATACTTTTAATTGTTTCATGCGGTCCAAATCCACATAAGTCAAGTGAAAAAGTTTATAATGACCAAATAAAATCTTTAAATGAAACTATCGCTGTAAAAGAAGCTACTCCTTTAAAAAATCAGCCTTTTGTCGTGATTGACAGCATCGCTTACCGATACAACAATCAATTGCTTAATTATAAAGATACGCTTTCTAAAACTGACACTAAGGTTTTACAAAACGGCATTGTATCTGAATGGGTGGGTACAGTAAATTTTAATTTAAGAAAGCCAAATTTTATTATTATTCACCATACTGCGCAGGATTCTATACAGCAGACTTTAAAAACTTTTACTTTAAAACAAACCAATGTAAGCGCTCACTATGTAATCGGCAGAGACGGAAAAGTGGTTCACATGCTCAATGATTATTTAAGAGCCTGGCATGCAGGTAATGGATCATGGGGAAAAAACACTGACATTAATTCCAGTTCTATCGGCATTGAATTAGACAATAATGGCACCGAGCCTTTTTCTGATTTACAAATCAATACTTTACTGGCTCTTTTGACCAAATTAAAAAAAGATTACAATATCCCAACTCAAAATATAATAGGACACGCTGACATCGCCCCAACAAGAAAAAAAGACCCAAGTGCTTTATTCCCTTGGAAACTTTTGGCAGCAAATGGTTTTGGCGTTTGGCCAGATGACATACTCCCGTGTCCTCCGCCTGAATTCAATACAGAACAAGGCTTACAGGTTATAGGTTACAGTACTAAAAATCTTTCCGCAGCCATTATCGCTTTTAAACTTCATTTCATGCAGACTGAAATTAATGATATTTTGGACGAAAAAACAATCAGCACCATCTATTCTGTTTACAAAAAATAGAAAACAATATTTCACAAAAAACGCTTTTTGGATTAACCAAAAAGCGTTTTTATGTTTATATTTATTTGGTTTTAAAAACCAAATAAATATTCAATATTAAACAAAAACAAGCATCAGCCAAAATCATTTTTTAAATTCTGTGATTTTAATGTCTAAAAACAATGAGCAACCCAAAAATATGGTTATCCTCCCCGCACATGGGAGGCTCCGAACTTAACTACATACAGGATGCATTTGACTCGAATTGGATTGCTCCATTTGGAGCAAACATAACCGAATTTGAACATGATTTAGAAAAATACCTGTCTCATGGTGTTTTTGTAACCGCACTAAGTTCTGCAACCGCCGCTATTCATTTAGGCTTAATACTTTTAAATGTAAAACCAGGCGATGCAGTAATCTGTCAATCTCTGACATTTTCAGCATCAGCAAATCCAATTTTATATCAAGGAGCAGCTCCTATTTTCATTGACAGTGAATCACAAACCTGGAATCTTTGCCCTATAGCTTTAGAAAATGCTATTGTAGATACGATTAACAAAGGACTGGTCCCGAAAGCAATAATAACAGTCCATCTATATGGAACCCCTTATAAAATAGACGAAGTTAGAGCCGTTGCCAACAAATATAACATTCCTATTCTTGAAGACAGTGCCGAAGCTTTGGGAAGCAGTTATAAAGGACAAAAATGCGGTACTTTTGGAGATATCAGCGTTTTTTCATTTAACGGAAATAAGATCATAACCACCTCTGGAGGAGGAGCCATAATCACTTCAAGCCAACAGCTGAAGAAAAAAACTCAGTTTTTAGCTTCGCAGGCCAAAGATGAAGCACCTCATTATCAGCACAGTGAACTGGGTTTTAATTACCAGATGAGCAATATTTGTGCTGGCATTGGACGCGGTCAGATGAAAGTTCTCGACAAACATATCGCACTGCGAAGAGCCATGCACGATTTTTATGTTTCTCTTTTCGAAAATATACCAGGAATCACTGTTTTTTCGACAACAGATCCAGACTATTTTTCCAACTATTGGCTGACTTCTATTCTTGTAGATCCTGCCAAAACCAAAAACGGAATCGATAAAGAAACTATACGGCTGACTTTACTGGATTCAAATATAGAATGCAGACCTTTATGGAAACCAATGCACCTGCAGCCTTTGTATAAAAACTATCCATTCTATGGAGGAAAAACTGCCGAAACATTATTTGAAAATGGATTGAGCCTTCCTTCGGGATCAAACTTGAGCGATGCTGACAGGGAACGCATACAAATATGTATTTTAAATTTATTAAGCTGATTACTTTCTGAAATAATTATTTGGCATACAGAAAAATTCATATCGCCTTTATACATTATTAAATCAGAACAACTACAAATTCTACTAAATAAAAAAAGCTGCCAAAACCACAGAGGATTTTGACAGCCAAAAAAAAAATATTCTTTTATTATTTTTTGAAAAGTTTAAACTAAAGAAACTCTTTATTAGAACCCATAAACCACAGCCAAAAGAAATTGAGAAGCTGAACTAGCTGGAGCCAAATCTGAATCTTTAAAATAATCATCCGAATTACTATCTAATCTAAACTCAGGAATAATAGTCAATCCGCTTACTTTATAGTTACCTGATAATGTAAAAGCCGTTACTGATTGATCAGCACCAATTCCATATAAAGCAACAGCCTCTTCTTTTGCTTTAAAATATTCAGCACGTAATCCTAATGAAAAAGCATCGGTAAAAGCATAAGAAGGGTATATTGCCGCTCCTGTATAACCTACTTTGTCTCCATTTGAAAAATCAGCAGCATTCAAACCCAACTTGAATTTTTTACTAAGCTGGAAGGTTGCAGTCAAATCTACAATAGTACCACTTACAGAACCATCCATAAAATTAAGATACGCACTAACTCCTTCAGTTGCAAAAGACAATTGACCTCCCACAGCATTTAATCCTTTCACTGGATCCGCTTTGTATGAATTCCATGTATCATTAAACACTCCTAACATTGCACCAAATTTATCAGATATTTTATAATTTGCTTTAACACCTGCATTTTGGAATGGTCCATTGGTAAACAAATAAGAAGTAGAATAGTTAAAATTACCTACAGGAGAAATTACCTCATATCCTATATATGTTCCCATATAACCAGCTGTAAAACTAAATTTATCTGAAACCGCATAGCTGGCATACAGATTTTGAATGTGGAATGAATTTACATCTGTTCCATCACCATTTGGAATTGACTGATACTGTCCTCTTGGCCCAAAAGAAACCTCACCAACAAAAGACACTTTTTTTATGCTTTTCTTAAATGCAATATCCAGCATCCCCAAAGAAACAGAATTCTGATCTGTTCCAAAACTCGTTCCAATATTTGGAACTTTTGCAAAATCGTACTTGTAATATAAATCTCCAGAACCTGTAATCTCCAATGGTGTCGTTTCTGGTGCATCTTGTGCAAATGAAATACTCGTTGTTAAGGCTAAAACTAAAATTGCTAATAATTTTTTCATGTTTAATTTGTTTTTTAGTTACTAATTTGAATAACGACTTCCTAGTCAGATTTTGTTATTTTTTTTCTTTCTTTGAAGCGAAATTATTAACTTTTCGTTAACATGAAAATTTTTTTAACCGTTTCTGAAAAGAATTATTAATATCCAAAAATCATAGCATAAATATGATCAAATTATGTTTTTTTTGCTTTTATTTTAAAAATTCAATAATCACATTTTTAAATAATACCCATAAAAACAATACGTAATTATACTTATCAATACTTAAAAATTCTATTTTTAAATTAAAAAATTAAAATTAAAAAACATCACCCCCTAAAAAATAGGGGGTGATGTTGAAAAATTAAAAATTAAGCCGTAAAACAGCATCACTTCTTAGGTCAAAATCAAAACAGCATTCTTACTGTTCAAATCCTTAAACCCATTATTAAATGTGCTTAAGGATTCCGTTAACTAAACCACTATTGACTGAAAGTCCATAGATTGGGTTAGGCAGACTGAAAGTGCAAGGTTGGATTGCGAAAATTGATGAAATTTTGCCACAGATTCATAGATAAAAAATGATTTTAAAATCTGTGAATCTGTGGCAAAAACTTTTTTAGAAACTAAAGCGAGATGCACTGAAAGTGCATAGTTTTAAACTCTATTTGAGGCCAATAAAATTGAAATCATTCGCAAAAACAACTTCAGCTAAGATTATAATTACTCAATAATAACTGATTTCATATTCATAAATTCTTTGATACCAACACTGGATAATTCTCTCCCATAACCCGATTTTTTTGTTCCTCCAAAAGGAATTCTGGAATCTGAACGCACCAAAGAATTTACAAAAACATTTCCTGCTTCAATTTTTCTGGCTAAAATATAAGCCCGTTCTCTGTCTTCTGTCCAAATGGCCGAAGCCAAACCATATTTATGATTATTTGCAATTGCGACAGCCTCGTCTTCATTTTTTGCTCTAACGAGAACTGCCAACGGTCCAAAGGTTTCTTCCTGAAAAGCAATATTACCAGAGTCAACAAAATCAATCAGTGCAGGCTGAAAATTGCATTGATCCCTTTCTCCTCCAACTACCAATTGAGCACCTTGGCGTAAAGCATGTTCCAACTGACTGCTTAATTTTTCTGCTAAGTCAATTCTTGCCAAAGGCCCCATATCAATACCGCTTTGCAACGGATTTCCCTGCTGCAGTTTTCTTATTTTTTCGGCAAAAAGAAAAGCAAACTCATCGGCGGCTTTTTCTGTAACGATAAAACGCTTTGCACAGATACACGCCTGACCTGCATTTAGCATTCTTGACTGTACAGCAACAGTAGCTGCTTTTTCTAAATCAGCATCATCCAAAACAATAAAAGCATCGGAACCTCCTAATTCCATCACTGTTTTTTTGATATGCTTTCCTGCCAGCGCTGCCACCGAAGATCCTGCTGCTTCACTTCCAGTCAAAGTAATTCCCTGAACAATATCAGCTGCAATAACACTTTCTGCCTGAGAAATATCTATAATTATCTGCTGAAAAACTCCTTCAGGAAAACCAGCTTCCAAAAAAGCTTTTTCAATAGCTTTGGCGCATCCAATAACATTTGGAGCATGTTTTAAAAGCGTAACATTACCTGCCATAACTGCAGGTGCTGCATAACGCAATACCTGCCAGAAAGGATAATTCCAAGGCATAATCGCAAATACTGCCCCCTGAGGATCATAAACAGACATACTTTTAAAAGGAGTGTCATAATATTCATCCTTAAGCATTTTTTCGGCATTTTCAGCATAAAAATCACAATTTGCAGCTGATTTTTCAACCTCTGAAATTCCTTCAGAAAGAATTTTGCCCATTTCATTAGTAATAAGCAAACCTAATTCCTCTTTGTTAGTACGCAATATAACTGCCAGATTTCTCATTTTGTCGGCTCTTTCCTGAAAAGTAGTAGTGCGCCAATACTTGAATGCCGATTCAG
This sequence comes from Flavobacterium sp. HJJ, assembly GCF_015351475.1. Taxonomy (GTDB): domain Bacteria; phylum Bacteroidota; class Bacteroidia; order Flavobacteriales; family Flavobacteriaceae; genus Flavobacterium; species Flavobacterium marginilacus. The sequence continues at coordinate 22,080 of NZ_JADKPR010000021.1, forward strand.
ATATCTTTAATTTATCCGCCAATTGAGCATTAGTCAAGACTTCATGTTCTTCTAGTTCTGCTTGTGTGAATGGATTTATGGATTTGAATATCATTTTAAAAGTTTATAAAGTTTAAAAAACAGCAGTGCTGAAAATCTAATAATAAAGGTATGATAATCCTCTGAAAAAATATACGTCTTCAAATAACAGCCCCTAAATTTGAAATATAAATTACAATGCACATTAAACCACGGCATTCGCATTTAAAAAAAGATAAACACGAATTTCACCAATTAACATTAATTCTTATCAAAATTGAAATCAAATTTTACAACTTTTACAGTTTCGAATATTTTGTGTAATTAAACAGCAATCTTAATTCGTGCAGATTAGTGTAATTCGTGTCAGAAACTTTTAAAAGCGAATGCCGTAACATTAAACTGAAATAATGCTATTTTTTTTGTTTTTTGAGTAAGAAAACAGCGTTAAACCAATTAAATCTGAAATATTATTGAAATACATGATTATTATTTTTGTACATTTAGTTTTCTAACTAACACAACCAGCACAATTATGATACGAAAAGCTAACATTCAAGACTTGGATCAATTAACAAATCTGTTTGACCAATATGTAGTTTTTTATAAAAACCCATCCAATTATGAAAAACATTATGCCTATCTAAAAGAAAGATTAGAAAATAATGAAGCCGTAATTTTTGTAGCTTATGATGATGCATATCCTGATAAAATTATTGGTTTTGCACTCATTTACATCACTTTTTCTTCATTGGCACTCAATAGAATACTAATCTTAAACGATCTTTTTGTAGATCCATCAGCACGAAAAAAAGGAATAGGCGAACAATTAATTACACAAACTGAAGCATTTGCTAAAGAGCTGGGCTCTCCTACCATTCGTCTGAGAACCGCCAAAAATAATAATGCAGCCCAAAAATTATATCATAAAATGGGTTTTGTAAGAGAAGATTACCTTTACAGCTATGATCTTACTATTTTATAATCTCACTTAGTAAAACTGAAAAAATGAGGACTCCTAATCGAAAGTCCTCATTTTTTTTGAATAAAATAAATCTAATTAGCTGAATTGTTTTGAAACACCTTGGTAATTATTTCATAGATTTTTTCTTTATCTAAAGGTTTAGTAATATAAGCTGAAAAACCGGCTTTCATTATCCTTTCTTTCACTTCTGATGAAGAATGAGCTGTCTGAGCAATTACAATCAGGTCTGGATTCTCTTTTTTAATTATTTCAAAAGCCTCATAACCATCTAAAACAGGCATTTTAATATCCATTAAAATCAAATCTATCGCCGGATTTGACCTACTGATATCTACTACTTCCTGACCGTTTCTTGCTCTTATAACAGAGTGTTTTTTTAATTCCAATATTGTTTTTAACAACAAAAAATTGATATTATCATCTTCAGCTACTAAAATATTTTTAGAATCAGAGTTTTTATTCAGACATTCTTCATCGGGATCTTTATTTTCCTCAATATATTCTTCGTAAATCAATGGAATTGTAAATTTAAAAACAGAACCTCCTCCATAAACTGATTCAACATGAATTTCACCGCCAAGCATTTCAACATAAGCCTTGGAAATAGATAAGCCTAATCCTAATCCGCTAAGTGATATTGAATAATCATCTTCAACTCTTCGAAAACGGTCAAAAACAACTTTCAGATCATTTTTACTGATTCCAATACCTGTATCTTCAACTCTAAACTCTATCAGCTGTTCCTCTTTATCTATCGAATAACCAAAGGCAACATGTCCGCTGTCTGTAAATTTTATTGCATTTGTAAGCAGGTTAACAATTATCTGCTTCAGCTTTACTTCATCCGTTAAAATATTATTTTCTAATTTCTCAGTGCTTTCGCTAATATAAAAATTAATGCTTTTATCCTCAGGTATTGTCACTTTTAGTGTATTATACAGTTCCTTAATGCATTTTTCAATATCCAGCCCTTTATAATTGGGCATTATCAGTTTTGCATCAATCTTTGACATTTCAATTAAATCTTCAATAATAGACACCAAACTTTTGCCGCTGCTATTGATGATTTTCAAATATTTCATTTTCAGATCTTCGCTTAAATTTTCATTTAAAAGCAAATCTGAAAACCCGATAATAGCATTCATAGGTGTTCTAATTTCATGAGATAAATTAGCAAGGAAAGTCGACTTTAGTTTATCACTTTCTTCAGCTTTCTGTTTGGATTTTTCCAATTGAAACCGATTCTTTCTATGATCTTCAAACAAATTTCCGATATGTCCAAATTCCCCTGGCTCCCTTTTTAACAGACTAATTGAAATCTCTCTGTCGGTCTCTAAAATATTTGTTACTAAACGCAATGGTCTGTAAACCCATTTTCTGGAATAATAAACCGCGGCTATAAGTCCTATCAATGTAGTAATGACAATAATCAGCAGCAGTTCTTTGGTTCTTTCAAAATTAAGATAAGAAGATCTCTCAAACAATAATTTCCCAACTGTATAATTTTTATGATCTTTAAGCTGTATTAATGATGTCATTTTTTTATCTCCAATAAGACTGACATCTCCATTATTTAAAAGCCGGACATTAGAACTGCAGATATCTTCTAAATTTTTAAAATATTCCTTATCTAATAACCGAGCCATGAACATATATCCAGCTGGTTTCGTTTTAATTTTTCTAGGATCATTTGAAGCATGAATTGTACCTCCAAGCACCTCGACTATACCCTCAGGAACTCTCATGTAAAATCTGGAAAACTTGGTTTTATACAAAACTCTCATAGCCTGTTTTGCTATAAAATCTTTGGATTTAAAATCAGGCTTTGCAATGCTTGTAATAAACTTTTTATCAAGACCATAAATCGAAATATAATCTACCTCATAAGTAGGAAATTCATTTGCAATATATTTTTTAAACCAAAGTGTGTCTTTCGATTTTGTAAAATTGACTAAAGCATCCCAATAAGTAAGATCATTTATGGTAACTATCTGGGTTTTCGAATTAAAATCAAATAATCGATTTATCTCTGTTTTATATTGATTTGAATTAGCTTTGAAAACATCATTTTCCTGCTGTACTGTATATAAATAAAGGGAAAGAAATAACAATATAAAAAGCGAACAAATACTAATGATTAACAGTACCAATTTAAAGTAAGTCGTTAATTTTAATGTTAATTTCATATAGTTACTATCAATGTAGATGCGTCCAATGCTGCCAAAAAAGAGGCGCAATATAGTTCTTTTTGGAACACAAAAAAAAACCAACTCATTGAAAAATTGGTTTTTATGTTTTTTTAAATCTAATTCTTACTATTAAATTTTCTTAGCAGTTCTTTTGTTTTCAAACCAGATTCATTCAGGTCTTCATCTTTCCAATTTCCTTCAGAACTGGCAGATTTTTTTAACATCGAACATGTTTCTGTCTTGTCAGAAATTGACCAAACTACCCAGCTTAATTTTTTACTCTCCATCCAGTCAATATATTCCTGCCATGCAGTATAATTCATAGGACCGTCACCAGAAGCTTCCATTCCGGCCGATTCTGAGATAAAAACAGGCAAACCGCTTTTTATGGCTTCATCTGTTCTATCTCTAAGCTCTTTTTGATGCGTTGCAGCATAAAAATGCATGGTGTACATTAAATTATCATAGCCTTTTATAGGGTCAGCTGCTGGTAAATTTACATCTTGGTCCCACCTTGGGCATCCTACTAAAATAATATTATCCGGATCGTTTGCTCTAATGACTTTAATTACTTCTTCGGCATAGGCTTTTACTTCCGGCCAGGTTTCGTAGTCCGGTTCATTAAAGACCTCATAAATTACATTTGGATATTTCCCGTATTTCCTGGAGATTCCGTCAAAATATTCTTTGGCTTCTTTCAAATTAATATTATGACTGTGCCAATCGACAATCACATAAATATCGGATTTGATTGCACCTTTTATAACCGCATCTATTTTTTCTTTAGAAAATTCAGGTTCTTTTATATAAGCATACTGCCCAATTTCGATTCCCAATGCTGCACGCACAATATTGCAGCTGAAATCCTTTTTCAGCCAGTCTACCGCTTTTTCATTATAAAATCTTGGCCACATACTATGCCAGCCAAAACTTACGCCTCTCAAAACAATTGGGCTTTGGTTTTTATCCACCAGCTGAGTTCCTTTTACGCTTAGCTGTCCGTGCTTTTTTACGAATTGTGCGCTTGCGATGCTGCAGCTTAGTACCAGCAAAAGCAGAATAATTTTAGATTTAAAGTTCATCTCTATCATTTTTAAGGAATTAATCGAAGTGTAATTACATCATGAGAAGCTATATCAGCAGTAAAATTCTTCTTAGTAGTTCCTGCTTCTTTGTTTTTCCAAAGATCTTTGATTTTGAATATTGTTTTATTAAAATCGGCTTCAAAGCCAAAATCGGCATCTTTGATTGAATTTTTTTTCCAGTCGAAATTGATTTTTTTAAGAGCGTCGGTTCTATTTAAGAAAGTAACAGCCCAATTTCCATCAGCTAATGGTTTTACCCAAACTTCCAGTCCGTCTTCCGCAGAAAGTTTGAATCCCTGGATTCCTAATTTATCCTGATTGACCGTAATTAGTTCTTTATTGGTTAAAATCGCCAAAGTTTCTTTTGACATTTTTCTGAAATCATTTCCCGCAATCAAAGGAGAAGCCATCATACACCACATTGCAAAATGTGTTTTGTCTTCGGTATTGGTCATTCCGTCGCCTACTTCCATCATATCAAAATCATTCCAATGGTCTGGACCTGAATATTTACGAATATCTTTACGCATTTCGGCAATTTTCATGAATCCCCATGATGACCAATTTCCTTCTTCGTGGTGAAATTCACAATCAAAACAAGGATAAATATCTCCCGAAATTCTCCACAAGTTTCCAATTGGTTTTCCCCACTCCCAAGGTTTTGTATCACCCCATTCGCAAAGACTGAAAACAATTGGTCTTCCAGCGGTTTTAAGTGCGTTACTCATTGTTGAATATGCTTCTGTAGAATTAATTCCTGCCGTATTACACCAATCGTATTTCAAAAAATCGATTCCTAAACTGGCATAAAAACGAGCATCTTGGTACTCATAACCGCGTGTTCCCGGATAACCTGCACAAGTATGTGTTCCGGCGCAATTGTACAAACCAAACTTCAAACCTTTGGAGTGTACATACTCGATTAAAGCTTTCATTCCGCTTGGAAATTTTATCGGGTCGGGAACTAAATTTCCATCTTTATCTCTTTCCTTTGCCATCCAGCCATCGTCAAGAACAATGTAGTTGTAACCCGCAGCTGCCATTCTGGTAGAAACCATAATATCTGCGGTTTCTTTTACGAGTTTTTCATCGATGTTAGTTTCAAAAGTATTCCAGGAGTTCCAGCCCATTGGCGGTGTCATGGCCAAACCTTCGAATTTTCCGGTTCCTTGTTTATAGACATTTCCTTGGGAGAAGCCTTGAATTGCAATGCAGTTTAAAAGTAAGCAGAGAAGTAATTTTTTCATTTTTTTATATTTTGTTGTTGCGATAGTATTCTTGTTGTACAAATGTTTATTTTTTATTTGGCACGCAGATCTTGCAGATCTTGCAGATTTTTTTTTAAAACTATATGATCTTGTTCTCCATTTTTTTGGTGAGAGATAATAGTGGAGCTCTTTTTTCTTTATCAATTGCCTCGGGTTTAAACCCGAGGCAATTGATAAAGAAAAAAGCGGGAACGGATAGCCCGACCCTTGGGGCACGCCCACATTCTATTAATTATTTATTGCATTTATTTTTATTTCAGCATTCTTCAAGCCTTTACTGACTGTTGTTAACGTAATTTCTCCTGCTTCCCCGGTTGTTTGGACAATTACCTGTGCCAAACCATTGAATAATTTACGCTTGTAATTTTCGGCTTTGGTAATAATCTGGATCGTTCCCGGATTTTGATTGACAACATCCCATTTGTATTTTTTCAATAAAGGCTCGGCGATAATTGCAATGGTGTTTTTGCCTGAATGCAGGATTTTTTTGTCCAGCACAAATGAATCTCCTTTTTTGTTTTCTGGAATTTCATTGCTGATTTTATTTCCGTTAATAAAAATGGATTGTTTTTTCCCAAGACTGTTATAGAACAAATTAATTTCCGTTTCGTTATAGTTTGCCGGCAAATTGAACTCAGTTCTATAAACGACCGTTTTTACTTTTTTACCAAAAATAGTATCTCTGTCGTCTGTAAAGGCTTTTTGCCAAGATTCGGCACTAACATTTTCCTGCGTTTCTTCTGAAATATTGAAATCAGCTGCAATTTTTTCTTTTAAATTTTCAATATTCAAAACGGTATTGGTTTCCAAATATTGGTCAGGTTCCAATGATGTTGGATTTCCGTTTCCAACACCGATAATTTTTCCAGGTCCAGTGATTGAAAAAGTAATTTCATTATCAGCAATTGGAACAGAAAGTCCTGATTTATCTTTGGCACTCACTGTAATCATTGCGATATCATTTTTGGAAGCTTCAATATTATTTTTATCGGATGCTAAATTTAGAACTGCTGCTGTGCCGGTAGTTTTTACGGCATCGGTTATGATTTTCTTTCCGTTTTTGTACCCGACTGCTTCCAGCGTCCCGGGAGTGTAATTGACATTCCATTCGAGATGGCCGTCTTTTTCCATTGCTTTTTTACCTAAACTTTTCTTGTTTAAAAAAAGTTCTACTTCGTCACAATTGCTGTACGCCCAAACTTCAATACTTTGGTTTTCCTTTCCTGCCCAGTTCCAGTGAGGCAAAAGATGGAGAACAGGTTCATTTTGCCACCACGCTTTCAAGTACCAAGCGTCATCTTTATAAAATCCGCATTGATCTACCATCCCGAAATAAGAACCTGTTGAAGGATATTCAAAAGGTGTAGGCTCACCGCGATAATCAAATCCTGTCCAAATGAACATTCCTGACAGATACGGGCGGGAATTATAATGTTTCCAGCCTTGTTCTATACTAATAAAACTCGAACTTGGCGCTTTATCATAGGCCGGCATAATGTGTTTTTGATTGTCGCGATAATATTCACCACGAGTGGCATTGGTACTACCCTCTTCGGTTCCCCAAATACATTGATTGGGAAATAATTCATGTTGTTTGTCCGTGCTTTTATTCACGATATAATTAATACCTAAAAGATCCATAACCGTTGTTATTCCGTTACTGCCTATTCCGCCACTGAAAGCTGCTGTGGCAGGTCTGGAAGCATCTAAAGTTTTTACATACGATTGCATGGTACTGGCAATTCGGGCACCTACTATGTCATTTTCGATTCCCCATTCTTCGTTTCCAATGCTCCAGCTTATGATAGAAGGATGGTTTCTGTCACGTTCGATCATTTTTTTGATATCTGTCAGATGCATTTCTGTGCTCCCCATTAAACGGTTTTCATCTATAATCAGCATTCCCAAACGGTCACAAGCCTCAAGCAATTCAGGTGTTGGCGGATTGTGTGAACAGCGATAAGCATTACTTCCGAAGGATTTTAAGGTTTTAATTCTGAAATCCTGCAATGCATCCGGCATGGCCGCTCCTACCCCGGCGTGATCCTGATGATTGTTTGTTCCTTTTATTTTGACATGTTTTCCGTTAAGAAAAAAGCCCTCATTGGCATCAAAACGAATAGTTCTTACTCCAAAAGAAGTTTGAAAAGTATCTACCAGCTTATCCTCTTCATAAACGGAGGTAATCATTTTATACAAATAAGGATTTTCAAGTGACCAAAGTACTGCATTCTGCAAAGTCAAATCTGTTGAAAAGTCTTTGGTTTCTCTTGGGTTTAAAACGCAGGAATTTATTGTTTTTTCGGAAACATTTTTACCTGACGCATCCAGAACAGTTTGACTAATTCTGAATGATTTAGCAGTTTTTCCTTCGTTTGTAACTGTTATTAATGCATCAATTGCTGACGTATTGTCTTTTGTTTTTGTTTTCACAAAAGTACCGTTATCCGGCACATGAAGCTCACTAGTTTTATTAAGCCAAACATGGCGGTAAATTCCGGCTCCTTCATAAAACCAGCCTTCTTCCATGACTGCATCTACACGGACAGCGATTGTATTTTCGCCTCCATAATTAATATAATCGGTTATGTCGTATTCAAAACCCAGATAACCGCTGTCCTGATTTCCTAAATAATGTCCGTTTACCCAAACAATGGAATTACGGAAAACACCATCGAATGCGATATGGATCCGTCTTCCCAAATCACTTTCGGGAATGGTTATTTTTTTACGGTACCAGCCGATGCTTTTGTCAGGAAAATTTCGGCCAATGGCTTTGAAGCCGTGACTAAAACTGGCTTCAGGACTAAAACCCTGCTCTACCGCCCAATCGTGAGGAAGATCCAATTTACGCCAGGAACGGTCATCAAAAGAAGCATTGGCTGCGCCGTCACCAAAACCCGCTTTTGCCAAATAAGAAAAATAGGCTGTTCCAGTATTATAGTCTTTCTTAGTATCTGATGGATGACCAAAAGCAAATTTCCAATCTTTGTCTAACAAAATATGTTCTCTTGGAGAATTTTTCAAAGCTGATTGTGAAAAAACAGAAAAGCTAAAAGAAATCAGTACTAAAAAAAAGGATGTTTTAAAATTTTTCATCAACATTTATAAAAAGGTTTGTCAAAAGTTTAACTCTCAAAAATAATGAATCGAAGTCAAGTATATTGATACTTTTTTTTCAAAATACACTTAAAAACAATGTAATAGTGAATTTGAGTATTTCAAATTTAAAGTCATAAGAACTGCTGTAAAAAAAATATTCCCTAATTTTTCAACTAGGGAATATTTCAACTAACTCAAATTAAAAATTATTTTAACACAAATCCCATCTCATCCATTAATATGGTGTTACCGCCAAAATTTCCGGCTTCTTGAAATGTCAATTGATCAAAAGTAGTAGGATTTCCAATCTCTGAGAACGGAATCTCAATAATAGTCCATGATGTATTTATTGATTTTACTATTTGATAAGCCCATCCTCCAAAAACAAATTTCAATTTAGCATCAGGATTTGCAGAGGTACTTTTAATCTTAACTCTAAATGCTTTATATTTTGAAACATCTCTAGAATTAAACTTCAAATCAGCACCATCCCAACCTCCAAAAGCTATTTTCAGGGATGCGTTTCCTTGGGCTTTATCTACAGTATAATTTGTATTAAACTCATTACCGCTCCAAGTCCAATGTCCTGCATCACCTTGTATTGCATCGTCATACAATGCTGCACCAACTGCTAGACTAGAAGCTGCTGTACCAGTAATATTTGTAACTGTCACCAATTTATCAGCAGAATTAGCTGGCATCTTAAACTTAATCTCTGTCAACGTAGAAGAAACTATAGTTGCTTGCTGCGTGCCAACTTTTACAACAGGATTTAAAAAATACTTTCCATCAATAGTAACTACATCACCTGCTGCTGCATTTATTGAATTGAACCAATTAAAAGTTGGCGGCGGCGGTGCTGTAACAAAATCATAAAGAACAGTTCCGTAATTGGTAACTATTTTTAATTTATTAGAAGCGTTAGCATACGGCGTGCTTTCATCAATCATTATAACAATATCAGTATCTGTTACAAAAGTTGGACGAAAATAAGTCTCAAAATCATTAAAGTACACTTTCTGCGTTGTAAGCAAACCTTTACCATGGATGATATAATAACTTTTAGGATCTCCTTTGGTAACTGGAGCTAATGGCAAAATAACACCATCTTCAGTATAACCTGACGGCATTACTGATTCTACAACTGGAGGACCGGCACTGTCTGAAGTATTAGAATCATCGGAGCATGAACTAAAAAGCATTAAAGAGAACATCAATGCAATACATGCTGTCAACGTAACATTTTTTATATTTTTCATATTTTTAATTTTAAAAATTATTTAAAAGTATACGGAGCTACTTCTGTCAATTTTGGATTTTTAATCAAATCATCTGCTGGATAAGGCAGTAAAAGATTTGTAGCAGTAATCGTTATGTGTTTAGGATTGTCTTTATCTCCTCTATTTTGCCCCTCTAGTATAGCTTTAGCTTTAGCAAAAGGCAAACGTCCCAAATCAAAATAGTAATCTCCTTCACAAGCCAATTCCGCGCGTCTTTCTTTGAATACATCATCAAAAGTAATTGATGCCTTTGCAGACAGTCCTGCTCTTTTACGGACTGCATTGAAAGATTTAAGAGCCAATGCATCTGTGGTGCTTCCTGTCTGAGAACCTATAGCTGCTTCTGCATGAATCAATAATAACTCAGCATAACGCATCTGATACGTGTTCATACTGCTTTCTCCATTAAAAGGTTTATTAAATTTCCCTGTTATAGGTAAATTTTCTTTTCCGATTACATATTTTTTAAGCCCTGCTCCAGAGTTTTGAACTCCATTAAGTGTAGGATTCGCAGTTTTCCCGTCAGGTAAAGTTGCTGATGTTGTATCAAATGTATATCCTAAAATATAAGGAGCATCAACACTGAGATCCTTAGCATAAGTTAAATTAGGATAATAATCCCCAGAAAGCATAAAGGTCTCTCTTCTTCTTCTGTCTCCAGCCTCAAAAACATTATTAATTAAATCCTGAGATGGTGCAATCTGGGCAGAATAAGTAGTTTCTACCAATCTATTTTCAGGAGCAAAAGTTGTATTAGAGAAGTTACCGTCAAAATAAGTTGCTGTCCCTGTCCATTGCCATGCAAAGATTGACTCTTCATTATTATTGTTCATCTGCAAAAATAAATCTGCAAACGATTTTGTAGGCAATTCATCTCCTCCTAATAATTTAAACTCTCCGCTGTTAATTACTTCTAAAGCCATAGCTTTTGCCAAGTCATACTTTTTCTCATATAAATATACTTTTGCCAAAAAAGCTTTAGCAGACCCGCTTGATACGTGCGCATTAGTAGCATAATTAGAACCTCTTACTTTTGTTCTCAAATTTGCAGCGGCAAATTTTAAATCATTTTCTATAAATTTATAAACATCTGCAACTGGATTACTCGGAGTCACAAAATTCGCAGAATAATCAGCAGTGTTTTCAATAATAGGCACATTACCCCATAATCTCACTAAGAAAAAATAAGAAAAGGCTCTGATAAAATGTGCTTCTCCTAATGCATTATTTAATGCTTCTTTACTAACTTCAGGCCCAACACCTGTAGGCAGACCATTGATAAAAGCATTAGAATTTGCAATAGCACCATAACATGATCTCCATGAATCAGAAATATAGGATGCCGTACTAGTAAAACTCAAATCGGTGAATTTACCAAAATCATTATACGGAGCAGCATACATATTACCAGAAATCACATCAGTAATACCATAATAACCCGCTTTGTTCATATTAAACCATACAAGACCATATAATCCATTAGCTGCATTATCCAGTTTTAAATCTGAGTCATAATAGTTAGTTAAAGTAGGTGTTCCCTGTGCCGGCACATCTATAAAATCCTGAGAACAAGAAGATGAGACCAACAATATCAATGTCATAGCAACAACACTGCTTCTTTTTATTATATTTTTCATATTAATACGTATTAAAATTCAACATTAAAACCAAAAGATATCTGTCTAGGAGTCGGATAACGTCCGTTATCAATACCAGATAATAATGCATCTTGGTTATAAGAACCTACTTCAGGATCATAACCTTTGTAATTGGTAAAAGTATATAGGTTTTGCGCAGAGGCATAAAATCTCAATCTTGACAATTTTATTTTTGAAATAATATCAGACGGTAAAGAATATCCTAAAGTTAGATTTTGAATTCTCAAATAAGATCCATCCTCAATAAAACGAGATGATACCGCATTATTTATATTGTCATAAGCTGAAGGTCTTGGTAAAGCACCATCTAAATTATCAGCCGAATAAAAATCTGCTGCTTCAGTCAAATAATTTGTTCCAACACCATTATTCATTGTACCAGATGCACGAGTTAAATTCATTAATTTATTTCCAACAGTTCCCTGAAGAAAAATAGACAAATCAATATTTTTATATTTAAAATTATTCGTAAATCCGTAAGTTAATTTTGGATTAGGATTTCCAATTGCAACTAAATCTTTTGAATCAATAATACCATCATTATTTTGATCTTTATAAATTACATCTCCTTTTTGGAAATTTGGCAATAATGAATTAGTTCCATCTTTTAGGATTGTTTTAGTTCCATTAGTATCATGTCCATAAGTTAACAAATCAGCATCTGTTCTATAAATACCTTCAGCCTGATAACCAACGAATGATCCTATTGGCAAACCTTCCATTGTTCTGGAAACAGTAACTGTACTATAAGCCAGTGTATTCATTGTTTTAACAATGTTTAATCCTAGCATATCTGTAACCTCATTAACATACTTAGATAAATTCAAATTTGCATTCCATGAAAAATTTTCAGTAAAGTTATGAGAATAACCAAGTGTAACCTCGATACCTCTATTTCTCATACTTCCAAGATTAAAATATGGAGGATTTACACCACCTTCATAATCGCCGCCGCCAGAAAGGAAGTTTGGCAAAGGAACTTGATACAAGAAATCTTTAGAAACTTTATTATATACATCCACAGAAGCAGTTAGTTTAGAATCAAACATTGTAAAATCTAAACCTAAATTAGTCTGCTCTTGAGTTTCCCATTTTAAATTTGCATTATTAGTGTTTGATGGCAAATAGGAATTCCCCATTGAACTATTAACCAAATGCAGATTAGAATCATATGACCAACCAGGAATTTGATTATTTCCTGTCTGCCCCCAGCCAAATCTAAATTTTATATTATCAACATACTTTTTAGTACCCTCCATGAAAGCCTCATTTGAAAGTTTCCAAGAAGCTCCAAATGCACCAAAAGTACCCCATTTTTTACCAACGTCAAACTTTGAAGATCCATCCGCTCTTATCGATGCCGAAATCCCATATTTATCGCCATAATCATAAACAACCCTTCCTAAATAAGAAGACATAGTTTGATCTCCTTCGTATGGACTGCTTACAATTGCTTTAGACAAATCAGAATACGCAAGTTCATGATGACTATTGTCTTTAAAGCCAGTAGCATTAATAGAATACCCTTCCCAATGTGCTCTGTTCGATTCTTGCACTGCCAAAACTGTAAAATTGTGTTTACCAATAGTTTTTCTATAGGTAAGCATATTTTTCAAGTTCCATGAATTACCAGAAGATGGATTATAGTATAAGTTAGCATAGCTTTTTACAGCATTTCCTAAAGAATACATTGGATCATACTGCTGTCCTAAATTGTCATAAATATATCCACCCGCTTCAAAACGATAATCCAATCCTTTAAACAGATCAATCTGCGTATAAAAATTTCCAGAATAATTTTTTCTAACCAATGTATTAGATCCTAATAAAGAAGTTGCCACAGGATTAACGAATGAAAGCCCGCTAATTGGTCCTCCAAAAGATCCTGACAATTCTCTAACTGCAACATCTGGAGTTGATAATAGAGAAGTAGCAACTACTCCATTAAACTGACCGTTTAAAGTTAATTTTTCATCTGTAATTGTACCGCTGACATTTGCACCGACTTTTATAAATTTATTAAGTTTTGCATCAATATTAGATCTAAAATTATATCGTTTGAAACCCGATTCAATTACAATACCTTCTTGATTTAATGCACCACCGGAGATATAATAATTCACGCCGTCTTTACCGCCTGAAAAAGACAATTGATTCGATTTCATAATTCCTGTCTGGTAAATTTCTTTCTGCCAGTCTGTTCCAGCTCCTAAATATTCTGGATGAGCAAATTCTGGACGAAGACCAAGACCATATACAGTTGCTAAAGCATTTTGATGGCTTGCATATTGCGACAGATTCATTGAAGGCAATTGTTTTGGCAGATTACTGATAGAATAAGAATTCTCGTAAGTTAATTTTCCTGTTCCTTTTTTACCAGATTTTGTTGTCACAAGAACAACACCGTTAGCACCTCGAGAACCATAAATAGCTGTAGCAGAAGCATCTTTAAGAATATCAATAGATTCTATATCACTAGGGTTTATAAGTGATAAAGGGCTATATGTAATATTTCCAGCATTAGAAAAATTAGAATTTCCAGATGCATTTCTTCCAGATGTAGATGAATTTCTTGCATCTCCTGAAATTGGCACACCATCAATTACATATAAAGGCTCGTTTGTGCCTGTCAATGATGATGCTCCTCTAATTTTTACAGAAACATTTCCTCCTGGCTCACCAGAGTTATTATTTATAACAACACCAGCAGCTTTACCCTGCATCATTTGGTCAAAAGAAGCTACCTTTATATTTTCGATATCTTTTGAACTAATACTAGAAACAGCACTGTTTACGTCTTTTCTTTTTACAGTTCCATAACCAATTACTACAACGTCTTTTAAATCTTCTGCACTAGATTTTAAAATGACATTGATAGTTGTTCTCCCGTCTACAGCAATTTTTTGCGTATTAAAACCTACAAAAGAAAAGGACAATGATGCATTTGCAGGAACATCTATAGCAAATTTCCCATCAAAATCAGTTGAAACTGATTTTCCCGAACCTATAACAGTGATATTTACCCCTGGAATAGTAAGCCCTTTATCATCTTTTACAACTCCCTGCACTTTTGTTTGTGCCGTAATGTAACTGCATGATAATAATAAAAACAAAATCAAAGGAATTGGTCTGTGGCTGACTTTCCAATGAATTAAATTAGACAATAGTTTTTTCATAATAAAAATTTGTTAGTTAAGTTTGATAATCCCCGAAAAGGGTTATTCGGAAATTATCTTGGTATTAATTAGTATGATTTATAATTAACAAATTTATAACAGTAGTAAACATTAAATTAATATTATTATATCATTTAATGATAATATATTTTCAAAATGGAAATAAAAATTACATATAATAAAATTTAGTCAATATTTTTTTATGTTATTATTATTTAAAACTTAAAATTAAAGCAATATAAACAATTATTAAAAACAAAAAAGTCCTTTAAATTACTTTCAAAGGACTTTTCACAACATAATCACAAGTTTTCTACAGAATTCGCTTCAATCCTGAGAAATCATCACGGTACTGACTGGGAGTACATTTCTTAAAAGACTTAAAACTTCTGTTAAAATTTGCAATATTATTAAACCCAGATTTGAACGCAACCTCAGATATACTGAGATCTTTCTCTACTAACCATCTGGCTGCGTAGCCAATACGAATATCATTAATATAATTGACAAATGTCTTTCCTGTGCGTTTTTTTATAAACCGATTGAAAGAAATAGTAGTCATACTGGCAACACCGGCAACCTCTTCCAATGATAATTTCTCAGCAAAATTCTTCTGAATATAATCATAGATTAACTTCATCTTATCATACTCCTCAAAAGTATCATTTTCAACAGTAAAAGTAGACAAAAGCCTTTGATTACGAGAGTTGGCAAGATCATAGAGAATTGATATGATTTCAAGAAAATAATCCATCCCATCCAGCTTTGATATCTTTATTAACCGCGGAGTAAGCATTTCTGCTACCTGTTTTGAAAATAAAATACCATGTACAGAACGATTAAACATCTCTTTAATTGGAGTCATAATTCGCCTGGAAAGCAAAAAATCATGAAAAAGATCATTATGAAACTGAATCGTTATCTCATGAATATCTTTATTTTTACACTTATATTGTTCCCAACCATGATATAAATTCGGCCCTACCAGCACCAGCTCAACATCATCAATCTCTTCTATAGTGTCACCTACAACGCGTTTTACTCCTTTTCCGTTTAATATAAAATTGATTTCATACTCGGGATGATAATGCACCGGATAATCAAACTCATCTTTAATCCTGTCAAAAACCAAAAAACTGTCTTGTGCCGCTAGAGGAACTATTTCTCTGTGAAAATCTTTAAAAGCGCTCATAATTCATTTATTTTTTTGCAATAATAAGATATAAATTTGATAAAATAATATTAATTCAAAAGATGTTATTACTTTATCTTTGAAAAATGAATTTATGTTTTTGAATATAAAAATATCCTTAAAAAATATAAATCATTTTAAAATGATATTTTTTTTAACATTTTATCAAAAAATTAATATAAATATAGAATAACAGTTTTCAAAAAATACAACACTCTGAGACTTAATTCACACTAAATACAGTCTAAGCAGCACCATTAAAAACTTTTACTATAAATTATGACAAAAACAAACCACATAATGTCTTTTTTATTTGTTTTGAGTGTGTTTTTCACAGCTCAATCACAGAATAGTGATACTAAATTATCATTATCAGATAAAAAAGCGACAAAAAACACCATTCTATTATATCAAAATCTACACAGAACAAGCAATAAGGGAATCCTTTTCGGCCATCAGGATGATTTGGCATATGGCGTAAACTGGAAATATGAGGATGGACGCAGCGATGTAAAAGACGTTGTTGGAGATTATCCTGCCGTCTATGGCTGGGATTTAGGAGGACTTGAATACAAATCGGATAAAAACATCGACGGAATTCCCTTTGATAAAATGAGACAATTCATCATTGACGGACATAAAAGAGGCGGTGTTATTACTCTTAGCTGGCATTCGAACAACCCATTAACAGGTGGAAATGCCTGGGATACAACTCAAAAGTCATTGGCTTCGGCTTTGCCGGGAGGTGTTAGTCATGAAAAATATAAAGCTTGGCTGGATGAAGCAGTAAAATACATTTTAACTTTAAGGGATAATAAAGGGAATCTAATCCCAATATTATACCGTCCTTATCATGAACTTACCGGCACTTGGTTTTGGTGGTGTAAAAACAACGGAAGCCCCGAAGAATTTAAAAAACTTTGGAAATTCACAGTTGATTATTTTCAAAAGAAAGGCCTTCATAATTTAATTTATGTATACAATACAGCTGATTTTACGTCTAAAGAAGATTTTTTAGAATACTATCCAGGGTCAGAATACGCTGATATTTTAAGCTTTGATAAATACATTTACAATGACCCGCTGAAAGACAATTCTTTTGTAGAAAACTGTCAAAAACAATTTGGCATAATAGATCAGATTGCCAAAGAGCAAAACAAAATCATTGCATTTGCAGAAACTGGCTATGAAGCTATTCCATATGACAAATGGTGGACAGACACTTTGATGAAAGCAATGGGAACATATAAAATATCTTATGTCTTAGTTTGGAGAAATCACGGCTGGCAGGAAAAAGAACAAAAAATGCATTATTACGCTCCTTTTAAAGGACAAGTCAGTGAAAAAGATTTTGTAGATTTCTATAATCTAAACAACATCTTTTTTGAAAAAGATGCTGCCAAAATAAATTTATATAAAAAATAACACCAAAAGACAACAACCTAAAAAATGGAAGAAAAAATTAAATTAAAAGAAAAAGTTGGTTACGGATTAGGAGATGCCGCCTCCTCAATGTTTTGGAAAATTTTCAGCATGTACCTAATGTTTTTTTATACAGATGTTTTTGGAATAGCACCAGCCGTTGTTGGAACAATGTTTTTAATTACACGTATCTGGGATTCCTGCTTTGACCCTTTGGTAGGTATTGCTGCAGACCGCACCAAAAGCCGTTGGGGAAAATTCAGACCTTATTTATTATGGACAGCAATTCCGTTTGCAGTAATTGGTGTACTTACTTTTTATACTCCTGATTTTGATGAAAAAGGCAAAATAATCTACGCCTATGTTACTTATTCATTAATGATGATGATTTATTCTATAATTAATGTTCCCTATGCTTCACTGCTAGGAGTAATGTCTGCTGACCGCAAAGAACGCACCACACTTTCTTCATACCGTATGGTTTTTGCATTTGGCGGAAGTCTATTGGCTTTGTGGCTAATCGAGCCTTTGGTAAATCATTTTGGCGGAAGTTTGAACTCTAAAACAGGCTGGTTATATACGATTGCCGTTTTTGGAATGATTACAACAATTTTCTTTTGGTCTTGTTTTTTTCTTACCAAAGAAAGAGTTCAGCCGTTAACTGATGAAAAACCTAATTTAAAAGAAGATTTAAATGACCTTCTTAAAAACAGACCCTGGTGGATTTTATTGGGAGCCGGAATCGGAGCATTGATATTCAATTCAATACGTGACGGAGCAGCTGTTTATTATTTTAAATACTATGTAAGCAGCACTGTAAGCTATAGTTTTAACTTTTTGGGAGAAAATTTTGCAATGACTCCAACCACACTTTATTTAGTATTAGGACAAGCGGCTAACATTATTGGTGTTATTGCTGCCACACCTATTGCTAATAAAATCGGGAAAAAGAAAACGTTCTTTGGCGCTATGGCTCTTGCTGCAGTTTTGAGTATAATTTTCTATTATTTAGGAAAAGAAGATATAATCCTTATTATGGTTTTCCAAGTACTTATTAGCATTTGTGCAGGCTGTATATTCCCTTTAATCTGGTCTATGTATGCCGATAGTGCCGATTATTCTGAATGGAAACAAGGACGAAGAGCAACGGGACTTATTTTCTCAGCTTCTTCAATGTCTCAAAAATTTGGATGGACAATCGGCGGAGCAGCAACAGGATGGTTATTGGGATACTTTGGTTTTCAAGCCAATGTAGCACAAACATTGACCGCACAAACTGGAATACAATTAATGCTGAGCATTCTTCCTGCAATTGCAGCGGCTATCTCGGTACTTTTCATCGTTTTCTACCCCCTTTCGGAAGAAAAACTACAAGCCATTGAAGATGAACTTAATGATAAAAGAAATATAAATAAATAATACCGATCTAGAAAATTCAACCTATGAATACAACAGCACTACAGCCAGATTTAAAAGAAATAAAAGCTGGACTTGAAAAACAATTTAACACCCTAATACAAACAAAAAACCAGCCTCAGGAAGGCATTGGAAACGGCATATACACTCGCTATAAAAATCCAGTCTTAACAGCTGCACACGCTCCGCTTGAATGGAGATTTGACTTTAATCCAAATACAAATCCGCTGTTTTTGGAAAGAATTCAGATAAATGCAACATTCAATGCTGGTGCCATGAAATGGAATGATAATTATGTCCTTTCAGTGCGTGTTGAGGGAGCCGACAGAAAATCATTTTTTGCTATTGCTGAAAGCCCTAATGGAGTAGATAATTTCAAATTTTGGGACAAACCATGTGTCATACCTCAAACAGAAGAACCTGATACCAATGTATATGACATGCGTTTAATAAAGCATGAAGACGGCTGGGTTTATGGTATTTTCTGTACTGAAAGAAAAGATCCATCCGCTCCAAAAGGCGACACCAGTATGGCTGTTGCCAATGCAGGAATTGTACGCACCAAAGATTTAATCAACTGGGAAAGACTGCCGGATTTAGTATCAAATACAGGACAGCAGCGCAACGTGGTACTGCACCCTGAATTTGTAAACGGAAAATATGCTTTATACACCCGTCCGCAAGATGGTTTTATTGATGTTGGAAATGGCGGCGGAATAGGACTTGGCTATATTGACGACATGACTAATCCAGTCGTAAAGGAAGAAAAAATCATTTACGGAAAACAATATCACACAGTATATGAATTGAAAAATGGTCTTGGACCAGCACCAATTAAAACCGAAAAAGGATGGCTTCACTTGGCTCACGGTGTGCGTAACACTGCTGCAGGCCTGCGTTATACATTATACATGTTCATGACTGACCTGAATGATATTTCAAAAGTAACTCATGCTCCTGCCGGACATTTTATGGCACCAGAAGGCATAGAAAGAGTTGGAGATGTCTCTAATGTTTTATTCTCTAATGGGTGGATTGAAGATAAAGACGGTACCGTTTTCATTTACTATGCTTCTTCAGACACAAGAATGCACGTAGCTGTTTCTTCTGTAGAAAGATTAGTAGATTATGTTATCAATACTCCTGAAGACACTCTGACTTCTGCAGGTTCTGTAAATGCCATCATCAATCAGGTGAATAGAAACAAAGAAATTTCATAATTGTGAATTCTAATTTAAAAAATCTAAAAACAGAACTAAAGCTTGAACTTCAAAGCATTCTCTCTTATTGGATGGAAAATACTTTGGACGAAAAAAACGGAGGTTTTGTCGGGCAGATAGATTACAATAATAATACAAATGATGAAGCTGAAAAAGGGTCTGTACTTAATGCGAGACTGTTATGGACCTTTTCTGCAGCTTATAAAATTTCTAAAAAACAAGACCACTTAGACACAGCTAAACGTGCTTTCGAATATATTTCGGAACATTTTTATGATAGTGAATTTGGCGGTGTTTTCTGGAGTCTTCATTCCGATGGAACTCCAAAAGACACCAAAAACCAAATTTATGCTTTAGCCTTTGTCATTTATGGACTGAGCGAATACTATTCGGTAACCGAAGACAACAAATCATTACATCTTGCAATTGCATTATACAATAGAATTCAAAAACATAGTTATGACAATGAAAAAGGCGGTTATTTAGAAGCTTTTACACGCGATTGGAAACCTATAGATGACTTACGCTTAAGCGAAAAAGACGCCAACGAAAAGAAAACGATGAATACTCATCTGCACATCGTTGAAGGTTATGCCAATTTATATAAAGTCTGGAAAGACGAATCATTGCGAAAAGTCATTATAGAATTATTAGAAACTATCGAAAAATATTTTATCAATACTGAAACAGGACATCTGAGACTTTTTTTTGATGAAAATTGGATAGAGAAGAAAGACGTAATCTCCTATGGTCACGACATTGAAGCAGCCTGGCTTTTACTGCAATGTGCAGAAATTGCAGGTGATGGTAATTTAATAGAACGATACAAAAAATATGCGGTCCAAATTGCCGATGTAACCAAAGAAGGAATTGATAAAGATGGCGGATTGTGGTATGAATTTGACCCGGAAACTAATGAATTAATTGCCGAAAAACACTGGTGGCCTCAATCCGAATTGATGATAGGCTATTTTACAGCCTGGCAGCTTACCGGCAAACAGGAATATTTGGATATAATTTTCAAAAACTGGGATTTTACACAAAAACACATCATCGACAAAAAAAATGGAGAGTGGTTTTGGGGAATTTTCAGCGATTATTCAACTATGAAAAAAGACAAAGCCGGATTCTGGAAATGTCCCTATCATAACGGAAGAGCCTGTATTGAATTAATTCACCGAATCGAAAGTTAGAAAACATCCCGTTTTAATTTAAAGTAACCTCTAAATTTAATAATTATGAAAGCATTTCTTGTATTAAGTCTTATTTTTATTACTGTGACAAATAATGCGCAGACCAACCTTATAAAAAATGCTGGTTTTGAAACTGATTTATTAAATTGGAGAGGCGAAGAAAATGCAGCTATTTCGCCTTATGATAAAAAATCAGGTAAAAACAGCTGTACCATTACTCAGTATGTGGGAGCCGAATGGAAAGCTGTAGACCAGATTACCACTATTCCTAAAAATACAGCAGCCATCGAATTAAGCGGATGGATAAAAACTGAGGGAGTAGAAAAAGGCAAAAATGACTGGAATACCGGAAAATTTGATATTGAATTTTTAAATTCTGGTGAGAAAGGAATTAAAAACGAAAGTATCGCTTCAGTATTAGGAACAACACCATGGTCTTTTTACAAAAAAATAATTGCTGTTCCTGCAGGAGCTTCAAAGCTTAGAGTAATGCTGGCACTAGGGCAGACTAATGGAACTATTTTTTTTGACGATATAAAAGCTGTTGCTATTACTCAGGAGCAGATGGATAAAATACAGCAAGAAGAAAATGCAAAAAATACAGCCACAGCTTCAGGATCGCAGACAGCAGTGTTAACAAATACCGATTTTGAAAACGGAACAGCTTCCTGGCGCGGCAATGCAGCTGTTTCAACAGCTGTTTTCAAAGAAGGCAAGGCAGCACTTGTTCTAAATTCTGCTGCTTTTGACTGGACTGGAATTGATCAGATTGCTGCTGTACCTGATAATGCTGTCTCAATAACAATTTCAGGATGGTTAAAATCAGATGCCATAAAACAGGGTAAAGATCCATGGAATAACGGATTATTCAGTGTCGAATTTACCGGAACCGGAGATCAAAAAACTGGTGATCAAAATATTGCTTTTGTAACCGCAACAACAGACTGGACGTATTACACCAAAACATTTACGCTTCCAGCTGGAACAAAAAAATACAGAATCATGCTAGCCTTAGGATTTGCATCGGGAACGCTTTATGCCGATGCTCTTTCAGTCGATTTCAAATAGCATCTGAATCGTACATTATTTATGAGAAAAATTTATACTCTGACAATTCTGATCGGATTGTCATTCCTTTCGGCCTGCTCTGGAGACAGCTCAGCTTCAGCACCTGATCCGGTGACTGAACCACCTGTAGTTACTGATGTTTTAACAACACAAAATGTAAAAACCTATATGGCTGACCCAAACGCTACGGCAGAAACAGTCGCTTTATTTTATAACCTAAAAAAACTTGCTAAAACCAAATTTGCAATTGGACAGCAGGATGCTTTTAGTGGCATTTACAATAATGGCTCTTCGGCTGAATCAGACATGAAGAAAACAACTGGATACGATCCCGCTGTTTTGGGTTCTGATTTTATGTTTATTACCGACAAAAATAATAATGGACAAACAAACAATTGGTATTACCAACAGGAAATTACTATAACTGATGATGTGAAAGAGGCATACGCCAAAGGCATGATCAATACTTTTTCCTGGCACATCAGAGAACCGAATAAAGACGAAAGTTTTTATGCAGCAGACATGACCGCAGAGGAAAAAACAACTGCTTTCAAAAGCATTTTGCCAGGCGGAACCAATCATGAATGGTACAAGAAAAAACTAGACAAAGTGGCCAGTGTGATATCAAATTTAAAAGGTTCTAAAGGAGAATTAATTCCCATTATTTTTAGGCCTTTTCATGAGTTCGACGGAAGCTGGTTCTGGTGGGGCGCTAATTTTTGTTCACCAGACGAATATAAAGCAGCTTATCAGTTTACTGTTACTTACTTAAGAGATACCAAAGGAGTTCACAATATTTTATATGCATTTTCTCCTGATAATTCTTATTCAAAAGCGACAGATTATTTGAGCCGTTATCCCGGAGATAAATATGTTGATGTTTTGGGAATAGATAATTACGGTGATTTTAATAATCAAGGGCAGACTGGAGCAGATAAAGCTAATGCTAAACTAAAAATGATATCCGATTTAGCCGCAGACAAAGTGAAAATTGCTGCCATGACAGAAACTGGTTATCAAGTTACAGCAAGCGTTTCTCCGATAGCCAATTGGTTTTCGACTTATTTATACAGTGCATTGACAGCAAACAACATCCAAATAAGCTATGTTATTTTTTGGACCAATTATCAAGACGGGTATTACGTTCCAACACCGACTGCATCTAATGCAGCTGATTTTAAAACATTCGCATCAAAAACAAAATCGGCATTAGTGAATTCTTTGCCTAAAATGTACGAGCTGCCTAAATAAATTGTAAATTCAGAAAACGCTCAGCCACTAGCCCTGATAGCAGCCTACCGTGTGGACACAAATATTTTATGTTAAAATAGCACGCAGATTGGGCAGATTATCGCTGATTTTTTGGTTGTATACTAAAAATATTATGTATAAAACTTATGTTTTTTTCAATACATTTTTAAAAAAACAACAAATTTATCGATTTAAATCCGTTCAATCCGTGTCATCTGTGGCCTATTAAAAGATGTGTCCACACGGTAGGATAGCAGTGGAAAGCCCGGAGCAGGAAAAGCAAAATTTTCTTGCTGCAAAAAAGCGACCAAAGGAAGCTCTTTTTGTAACTTTAGAAAATCTGCTTTTCCTGCGAGGACTTGAGACAGATAACAGGATCAGCTTCTTAAAAAAAGAAACATAAGTATATATGAAAAAGATATTTGTACAATTAGCATTACTTGCATTATTGATGGTAAATTTTGAAGCCAGTGCTCAAAAACAGCAAGCCAGAATTACAGTAAAAGGAACGCAGTTTTATAAGGGAGACAAGCCGTATTCGTATATTGGAACCAATTACTGGTACGGAAGTTTATTGGCTTCCAAGAAAGTGGGTGATCGAAAAAGACTGCTTCGGGAGCTTGACTTGATGAAGAAAAACGGAATTGATAACCTACGAATTCTGGTCGGAGGCGACGGTGGCAAATACGATTTTACTGTTCGTCCTGCGTTGCAGTACGAGCAGGGAAAATATGATACTGACTTACTGGATGGCTTGGATTTCCTTATTGCCGAAATGGGCAAACGCAATATGTATGCAGTATTGTTTTTAACCAATAACTGGGAATGGTCCGGCGGTATGTCGCAATATCTGGAGTGGAATGGCAAAGGCGCTATTCCGGTTCCGGCAATTCCGCCAAATACCTGGCCACAATTTATGGCCTATACCCAGCAATTTTATAGCTGTGAACCTTGTATGGAAGGGTTGAATAATCATGTGAAATATATTATTGGCCGAACAAATGCCTATACTAAAAGGAAATATACAGAGGACAACACCATTATGGCATGGCAGGTCGGGAATGAACCAAGGCTTTTTACTGTAGAAAATGAAGCAAAATTTACTGTTTGGCTGAATAACATTGTGAACTTAATTGACAGTCTGGACAAAAATCATCTGATTTCTACAGGTTCTGAAGGTTTGAATAGTTCGAATGATGATATCGGTATTTTTGAAAGAACGCACCTTAACCCAAATATTGATTATTTGACAATGCATATCTGGCCAAAAAACTGGAATTGGTTCAAAGCCGATAATGCTGAAAAAACATTACCGGCAACTATGGAAAACGCAGGAATTTATATTGATAAACATATAAAAGCAGCTCAGAATTTAAAAAGACCTATTATTATTGAAGAGTTTGGCCTGCCAAGAGAAAATGAAAATCTGACCAGCACTTCTTCTGCTGCCAATAGAGATGTTTTTTACAATTATATCTTTAACCGTGTTGCAGAAAGTGTAGCTAAAAAAGATGTACTGCAGGCTGCTAATTTCTGGGGATTTGGCGGTGAAGGAAAAGCAGTTACTGCTGATGGAAAATGGAATTCCGGCGATCCGTTAACTACAGATCCGCCACAGGAACCGCAGGGACTGAATTCGGTTTTTTCTACTGACAAATCGACTTTGGAAATCGTTAAAAAATACAATTCTAAATTCAAAAAGTAATGAAGCAGACAATCTCATTATTCCTTGTTTTATCCTTTTTCAATCTTTCTTTTGCCCAAAAGAAACAAGACTTCACACTGATTTCTCCAAACGGAAAAATTCAAATTGCAATTGCTGTGAATGACAAAATAACCTGGACAGTTTCACACGAAAAAAATGTTATTTTGGCTCCATCGGCAATGTCAATATCTCTGGCTGAAAATGATATTTTAGGAAAAAATGCTGTTGTTTTAAATTCAAAAAAAGAAACTGTCGACACTTCATTTGAATCTCCTTTTTACAAAAAGAAATCAGTCAAAAACAATTACAATCTGCTGACTTTGAATTTTAAAAATGATTTCAGCATTGAATATCGTGTTTTTGATGATGGTGCGGCCTATCGGTTTATCACTAAAAAGAAAAAAGATATTACTGTAAAAAATGAAGAAGTTGTTCTGAACTTCGATCAGGATTACAATACGCTGATGCCTTATGTACGTGATTTACGAAATCCGAAAGATCCTTTCATCTCATCATTTGAAGCACATTACGAAAACAAAAAAATCAGTGAATTTGCCAAAGATACTTTAGCCTTTCTGCCGTTTTTAATTGATTTTAAAAATCATAAAAAAGCTGTTTTCCTTGAAGCCAATCTGGAGGATTATCCGGGATTATTTATAACCAATAACAGTTCTAAATCCGGTTTTGAAAGCCGTTTTTCTAAATATCCTTTACAGGAAAAAAACGGCGGTTTCAATAACATTAACCGACTGATAACCGAAAGAGCTGATTATCTGGTTAAAACCAAAGGAACCCGAAACTTCCCTTGGAGAATTGTGGTTATCTCAGAAAATGACAAGGATCTGGCCAATAACGATATGGTTCAGAAATTATCCGAGCCGACTAAATTTAAAGACATCAGCTGGATAAAACCGGGAAAAGTTGCTTGGGACTGGTGGAATGACTGGAACATTTACAATATTGATTTTAAAGCCGGAATCAATACCGAAACGTATAAATATTACATTGATTTTGCCTCCAAAAACAAAGTGGAATATGTCGTTTTAGACGAAGGCTGGAGTCTGGAAGAAGACATTATGAAACACAATCCGAATGTTAACCTGGAAGCATTAATCGCTTACGGAAAAAAACGCAATGTCGGGATTATTCTTTGGAGTTCATGGATGGCTCTGACCAAAAATACAGACGGAATTTTAAAGAATTATGCCGGCTTGGGAATCAAGGGGTTTAAAGTTGATTTCTTGGATCGTGATGATGCCAAAATGGTGAATTCTGTTTATGATATTGCACAAAAAGCAGCCGATAATAAACTGCTTTTGGATTTTCACGGAATGTACAAGCCAACAGGAATCCAGCGTACTTTCCCAAATATTTTAAACTTTGAAGGCGTAAAAGGCCTGGAAAATAATAAATGGACTCCAAATGATGATGTCCCAACGTATGACTGTTCAATTCCGTTTATCAGAATGATGGCAGGACCGATGGATTATACACCCGGAGCCATGCGTAATGCTACGAAAAGCGAGTTCAAACCTAGCCATTCTAATCCTGTAAGTCAGGGAACAAGATGCCATCAGCTGGCGTTATACACTATTTTTGAAGCGCCGCTGCAGATGATGGCCGACAGCCCGACTGCTTATATGAAGGAACAGCAAAGCACTGATTTCATTGCCAAAACGCTGACCACTTTTGATGAAACTGTGGCTCTGGACGGTGAAGTTGGAAAGTTTGTGGCAATAGCACGCAGGAAAGCTTCAGTCTGGTATTTAGGAGCTATTACCAACTGGGATTCCAGAGAAATAACTATTGATTTTTCTTTTCTTGAAAAAGGCAAAAAATACGAAGCCGAAATTTTCTCAGACGGATTGAATGCTGACAAAGCAGCGAATGATTATAAGAGAGTAATTATTACAGTAGATTCAGCAACGAAATTAAAATACCGATTAGCTGGCGGGGGCGGATTGGCAATGATTATTCAGATGAAATAACTGAAAAATCATTAGTAAACACTAATTTCACGAATTTTCACGAATTCATTCGTAAAATTAATTACACGAACTACAGACGCAATAGTTTGTGAAATTAGTGTCAATTTTACCTCTATATTTCTTTCCAGATTGCAGCTTATTTTAATCCATTGGAGAAAAAGTACCATATACTTAATTGCATATTTTGATTTACAATTAGAAAGTAACTACTTTTATACACTCTAATGCCACAAATTTTGAAACTATTATTACACTTTTTTACCTTATTTTTTTTAGGCACATTAATTTG
Source organism: Flavobacterium sp. HJJ (assembly GCF_015351475.1). GTDB lineage: Bacteria > Bacteroidota > Bacteroidia > Flavobacteriales > Flavobacteriaceae > Flavobacterium > Flavobacterium marginilacus. Next base: position 49,585 of record NZ_JADKPR010000021.1, read on the forward strand.
TTTTCCCCAATCCCAAACTGTCTTTAAAAAGATAAATAAATCATCTGGGCTGTCTAACGGCAGGATTACCAGTATGGCAAAAGAAAAGGACGGTTTTGTATGGATTGGCACTAATAATGGATTGAACCGTTATGACGGTCTGGGTTTCAAAGTGTACAACAAAAGGAACAGCAGTATTGGATCCAATGATATTTCGGATATTTTAATTGACAGCAAAAACAGAATCTGGATTACAACTCTGGGAGGCGGATTGAATTATTATAATCCGCTGGATGATACTTTTCAAATTTTCAAAAACAATCCCGGCAATCCTAAATCACTGATATCTGACAACGTCAGCACCTTAATCGAAGACTCCAAAGGGCTTATCTGGCTTGGTACCGAAAAAGGTCTGTGCAGCTTTAATCCAATTACCAGACAGTTTGTTTCTTACACCAATAAATTCAGTAACAATCAGACCAAAAAGAGCAACAGTATTACCAGTATTTATGAAGATAAAAATAAAAACTTGTGGATCGGTACTTTTGGAAACGGTTTATTTTTATTTGATAAAACTGAAAAAAAATTCACCCAGATTAAATCTGAAAGTGTATATGTTTCTGATTTCATAAATGTTATTTCGGCTTTAAATCCAGACAAAATTCTTATTGGCACCAGCGGAAGCGGTCTGCTGTTATATGATTTAGCAACACAGAAATTTTCTGATTTTCTGAAGGATAATTTAGCTTTAAAACAAGAAATAAACATTGTCCGTTCTGTAAAAATTGACAGTAAAAATAATCTATGGATTGGTACCGATGGCAACGGCGTTTTTGAAGTGGAATATCCCAATGCCAGTCATCCAATAATTCACAACTATTTGTATAATCCGCAGTTGGAAACCTCGCTTTCCGGTAATTCTATTTATACCATAATTGATGATGCAGACGCCAATATCTGGATTGGTACGGCATGGAACGGTATCAGTGTTTTGGACAAAAAAAACAGAAGCGAATTGCTGTTTAGTGATATAGTGGGTTTAAATCCGTCGCCGGTACTTTCGATTTATAAAAAAAACAGTGAACTATATCTGGGTCTAGACGGCGAAGGATTAACTGTATTTAATGCTGCATCAAACAAAGCCAGATATTATAATGAAAAATATCATAATACATCTATAAAAGGCCGGTATATTCAAAAAATTATCGAAACGACTGACGGAATGCTCTGGCTGGGTACTTTCAAAAACGGACTTGTAAAATTCAATAGACAAAGTGACCAGTTTGAGCAGTTCAATCATAAGTTTGGAAATAAAAGTTCGATCAGTTATGATGACGTACGAGATATTATTGAGGATAAAGACCATAATTTATGGGTCGCTACCTGGGGCGGCGGTCTGAATTATTTTGATACCAAAACAGAAAAATTCATCAGCTACAGAGAAAGTGCCAATAATAACAAGACCATAAATAATGACAACCTTATTGATATGGTTCAGGATGGAGATAAAATATGGATTGCCACCTTTGGAGGCGGATTAAATGTTTTTGACACAAAGAAAAAACAGTTCCGCTATTTTAAACACAAAGATTCGGACTCCACAACGATCAGCAATAATAATATCTTCTCATTATGTAAAGATTCTAAAGGCTATTTGTGGATTGGTACTGCCGGCGGAGGTATCAATCGGATGAATTTAAAAACCAATAAAATCGAGCGTTTTGAAAAAAATGACAACATTAAATATCAAACGGTAACGGGTATTATTGAGGATGACAGCCATACCATCTGGTTTAGTACCAAACAGGGGATTATAAACTACAATTATTCGGCCAAAACCTTTAACAGCCTGCCAAAAATAACATCTGAGTTTCATATCAATTCTATTTTTAAAGATGAAAAAGGATGGATTTATTTCGGCGGCATTGACGGTGTTGTAAAGCTGAATCCTAAAACCATAGAAATGAACAGTAAGCCGCCAAAAGTGAAACTTACTAATTTTAAATTATTCAATAAAGAAGTTCCTGCCGAGAAAAATGGAATCTTAACCAGTGATATTGCTTTTACAAAAGAAATTACGCTCGATCATAATCAGGATGTACTCACTTTTGAGTTTTCGGCATTACAGTTTCCTTTTTCTAACAGCTGTGAATATGCCATCAAAATGGAGAATTTTGATGCCGACTGGCGTTTTATCGGAAAAGACAGAACTGCAACTTTTACTAATTTATCCCCAGGAAACTATATTTTCAAAGTAAAAAGTAAAGAAATAGGCGGGCAATGGGGAAAAGAATATGCTTCAGTAAAAATTCATATTTTAAGACCTTATTGGCTGCAGTGGTGGGCTTATTTAATTTATGGAGCTGTATTGGTTTTTCTGTTTTATTTATTTAGAAAATACACTATCGAATGGGAACGCTTAAAAACTAATCTGGAGTTTGAGAGACTCACTCACGAGAAAGACAAAGAATTATACAACCTGAAACAGCAGTTTTTTACCAATATTTCGCATGAAATCAGAACTCCGGTAACCTTAATTTTAAGTTCGATAAACCGATTGTTCGATAAAGGCGAAATGCTGGAAAGCAGACAGCTGAAATCGGCACATACCATTCGGAAAAACAGTAATTTACTGCTTCAATTGGTTAATGAACTTTTAGATATTAAAAAATTTGAAACAAATGATGTCCATTTAAAAATTACTGAAAACGACTTTGTTTCCTATTGTAAAGAGATTTATCTGTCTTTTTCAGAAATTGCTTCAGACAGGAATATTGAATATACTTTTGATTCAGATAAACCAAAGATAGATTTGTGGTTTGACAAAAATCAATTCGAAAAAGTACTTTATAATCTATTGACAAATGCTTTTAAATTCACCAAAAATGGCGGAAGCATCAATATTGAAATAGAAACTGATGATGAAGCCGTGTATCTGATAGTGAAAGATACCGGAATTGGAATGTCCGAAGGAAATCTGCGCCAAATATTCAATCGTTTTTACCAGATTAAAAATGCAGAAACAGATGGAAAATCAGGATTTGGTTTAGGTTTATCTATTGCAAAAGAAATCATAGACCTGCACAAAGGTTCCATTGAAGTAAAAAGCGAAAAAGGCAAAGGAAGTATTTTTGAAGTAAAGCTTCTAAAATTGAATACTCATTTTTATGAAAATGAAATTGAAAAAACAACTGTTGTGCCCAAACAGGAATTGGATACTATTAAACATTTAAAACAAAAAGCAGTCAAAAACGAAGTCAAAAAAGAAACTATTTTAATTGTCGAGGATAATACAGCCATTCAGGAATCATTAAAAGAAATATTGAGTAATGAATATGTAATTCTTCAGGCTTTTAATGGTGAAGAAGGTTTGAAAACAGCATCAGAAAAATTTCCAGACTTAATTATAAGCGATGTCATGATGCCGGTTATGGACGGAATTGAATTTGTAAAAAAATTGAAATTAAACACTTTTACAAGTCATATTCCAATTATTATCCTGACAGCAAGAACAACTATACAAAACACAATGGAAGGCTTTGAAACTGGAGCCGATGATTATGTTGCCAAACCTTATGATGAAGAATTATTAAAAGCAAGAATCAGCAATCTGCTTAACAATCGAAAATTAATCCGTGAAAAATTTATAAGTGATAATCTTTTAAATCCAAAAGAACTTGCTATCAGTTCGCCTGACCAGTTATTTCTGCAGCGTCTCTATGAAAGCTTAGAACCCAAGCTGGAATCCACAGATCTAAAAGCGGAAGTAATTGCAAAAGAAATTGGGATGAGCCATTCGGTAATGTACAAAAAAATAAAGGCATTAACGGGACTGTCTTATGTCGAATTTATCCGTGACTACAGACTCTCTATCGCAAAACAGCTTATAGAAGATCTAGGCTATTCTGTTTCGGATACCTGCTATAAAGTGGGCTATTCTGACCGCAAATATTTCAGTAAACTGTTCAAAGAAAAGTTCAAAAAGAACCCTTCCGAATTCCTGAAAAAATAAAAACTTTTTTTGCGTTATACTCAATTTATTTGTTTGTTTTTTCTCTATTTGATTAATTTTTAGTACTTCACCGCCCAAAGCGATGAATTCCACACCCCTATTTAACGAAATCGACCCTCATCAAAGCTCATAGAATCGAGGTAATTGCAGCCATTGAATTTAGTAGGTTTTATTTTTAGCCAGTATCAAAAAATAACACTTATTAAAACTAATCTAACCAATTTAAATTACATTTTATGATGAACCGTTTTCGAAAAAGAAAGCGCTATTTTGAAGTGAAACAGCATTTCTTCATTATGTTGTTTTTATGTTTTACAATAGGCGCATTTGGACAAAAATTAAAAATTTCAGGACTTGTTACTGATGCCGCAACGGGAACTGCTATTCCGGGGGTTAGTGTAACTGTTAAGAGTTCTAATCAGGGAACTACAACGGGGTTTGATGGTAAATATCAAATCCAGGCAAATCAAAATGATGTTCTGATATTTTCTTTTATGGGATATCGAAAAACTGAAATGACAGTAAGCAAATCAGAAACTATCAATGTCCGTTTATCAGAAGAGAATCAAAAACTGAATGAAGTTGTCGTTATTGGTTACGGAAGTACCAAATTGAAATCGGCTACTGCATCAGTAACTGCTGTGACGGCAAAAGATTTTAATAAAGGAAACATTGTTACTGCAGAAAATCTTTTAACAGGACGAGTTGCTGGTTTATCTATTACAACTGGCGGTGATCCAGGTTCTGGATCTACTATCCGAATTCGTGGCGGAGCCTCATTAGGAGCTTCAAACGATCCTTTGATTGTTATTAATGGTCTTCCGGTAGATAACAATACAATTGGAGGCTCACGTTCTGTCTTGAGTTCTATTAACCCAAGTGACATAGAATCTTTTTCTGTTTTAAAAGATGCTGCAGCTACGGCTATCTATGGTTCAAGAGCATCAAACGGTGTTATTATTATCACGTTAAAAAAAGGAACTAAAACCCTTGCTGCAAGCTTAGACATGAATATGGGTGTTAATACAATTACTAATACAGTAGATGTTTTTGATGCTAATGAAATAAGAAGCCTGATATCTGAAAAGAATCCAGCATTATTACCTTTATTAGGAACAGCAAATACGGATTGGCAGAAAGAAATTTATAGAAACAGTATTTCTTCAAATTTGAATTTTTCCGTGAGCGGAATGCTGTTTGACAAAGTTCCGTCAAGACTTTCTGTCGGCAGAACATTACAGGAAGGTTTGATATTAACTTCAGGATTTGAACGCAGCAACGCTTCGGTATCTTTGAATCCAAGTGTGCTGGATAATCATTTAAAAATTACTGTTAATGCAAATGCTTCTTTGGAAAAAAACAGATTCAACAAAGGAGTTCAGGGAACTGCAATAACTTTTGATCCTACACAGCCTGTGTATGATGCTAACTCTCCATTTGGAGGATACTTTCAATATTATAAAGATAATAATGACGGAGTAATCAACAAGAGTGATTTAACAGAACGTGCACCGCTGAACCCTGTAGCAGATTTGATGCAGACCAACAGCCGAAGCGAGGTAAAAAGAATATACGGAAATGTAAAATTAGATTACACCTTCCATTTCTTACCTGAATTATCAGCAGTTTTAAATGTTGGTTTGGACAAAAGTTCTGCCGACGGTTATTCAAGAACTTCAGACCAGAATCCGCTTTCTCAGGCTGATGGACGCATTATAGGTTCGTCAACTGAATATTCTAATGAGCAGAGCAATAATTTATTAGATGGATATCTGGCTTATAAAAAAGCAATAGGAAGCTTAAATTTTGATGTTACAGGCGGTTATTCATATCAAAAATTCACGAATAAAAGATATGCTACCAATGAATTACTGGACGATGGCGTAGATAGTTCTCCAGTTACAAACATAGATCCAGATTTAGTTTTGATCGGATTCTTCGGAAGGACAAACCTTTCTTTTTATGATAAATATCTTTTTACATTTTCTTATCGCAGAGACGGTACTTCCCGTTTTAGTGAAGAAAACCGCTGGGGTAATTTCCCTGCAGCAGCTTTTGCCTGGAAAATCAAAGAAGATTTATTTCCAGAATCTAAAACACTATCTAATTTAAAATTAAGATTAAGCTGGGGTGTAACAGGACAGCAGGACATCGGTCAGACAAATTTAGATTTGTATATGGCGAGATATATCATGGGCTTACCGACTTCTCAATATATTTTTGGAAATACAATTACAAATATTGGAATACCACAATTTAGAAATGAAAATCTAAAATGGGAAGAAACTACGACTTATAATGCTGCTATAGATTTTGGAATGTTTAACGATAGACTGACAGCAACTGTTGAAGGTTTTTACAAAGAATCTAAAGATCTGCTTGCAAATGCTGCTATCTCAGATGGTTCTAACTTTAGTAATTCTGGTTTTCAGAACATTGGTGATTTTACATCAAAAGGTCTTGAATTTTCTATAAATGGTGATATAATTAAAAACCCAAAAGGATTCAACTGGAATGCTAATTTCAATACCACTTTTATAAAAACACAAATTAAGAGCCTGGCATTAGGCCAAGATCAGTTTATGGGTTCAACAGGATCAGGGACAGGATCTACCGCACAGATACACAGAGTAGGCTATACTCCTTATTCGTTTTATGTGTACAAACAGATTTATAATGAAGCTGGTAAACCAATTGAAGGAGCATATGCCGATCTTAATGGCGATAATGCAATCACTAGTGCGGATTTATACATTCATCATAATGGTATGCCAACTGTAACTATGGGATTTGCATCCAATATGAATTATAAAAACTTAGATCTATCTTTTAATATGAGAGCAAGTTTAGGTAATTACGTATATAATGCTGCGAATGCTTCAAGAGCACAATACAATTTATTAAGAAACAGTTCAGTAGTATCCAACATACCAACTTCAGTCCTAGACACCAATTTCCAGTCTAATGAAGCTGTATTATTATCTGATTACTACATCGAAAATGCTTCATTCTTAAAAATGGACAATGTAACCCTTGGATATACGTTTAAAGAAACTTTTAATGCTAATTCTTCTATACGCTTATCTGCTGGTGTGCAGAATGTATTTACGATTACCAATTATTCAGGTTTAGATCCAGAGGTATTTGCGAACGGAATTGATAATTCAATAACTCCTCGTCCTAGAACTTATCTAATAGGAGCTAATATGAAATTTTAAAAAGAAACAGTATGAAGAATATAATAAAACATAAAGCAATATACATCTTAGGAACTGTATTAGTAATGGCTGGCTGTACAAATGATCTTAATATTGATGTTAAGGATCCAAATGTACTGCTAGTAGACAACTTTTATTCTACTCCCGAATCCTATAAACAAGGATTAGCAGGTGTGTATGGTAATCTTTCTTTGACAGGAGCTACAGGACCGGGAAGTTCTAATATTTCAGGTCTGGACGCAGGAACAAGCCAATACGGAAGAGGTTTCTGGAACATGCAGGAGCTTACTACAGACGAAGTTAAATGGTCATGGGAAAATGATCCGGGATTAAAAGGATTAAACAATGATACCTGGACATCCGATAATGTGGTAATCAGAGGTTTTTTTGGAAGATGTATGACACAGGTAGCTTTTGTCAATGAATATCTCAGACAGACATCAGATGCTAAATTAGACAGCCGTGGCGTAAGCACTGAATTGCGCAGTGAAATTAAAACCTATAGAGCCGAAGCCCGTTTTTTAAGAGCATTAGCTTACTATCATTTAATGGATTTATTTGGCAAAGCAGGATTTGTTACCGAAAATGATCCAGTAGGTGCTTATCAGTCACCACAGTATGGACGCCCTGAATTATTTGCTTTTGTAGAATCTGAATTGAACGCAATTATTCCAGATTTAAAAAATGCACGTGAAAATGAATATGCCAGAGCAGATAAAGCTGCAGCATGGATGTTGCTTGCTAAAATTTATCTGAACGCAGAAGTTTTTATTGGCCAGAAAAAATACGATCAATGTCTTGCAAACTGCAAAAATATAATTGATGCAGGATACACTTTATCTCCGGTATATGCCAATAACTTCAACGCAGATAATAATAGTAATTCGGCAAAAAACGAAATTATATTCCCTATTGTTTCGGATGGTAAAGTAACGCAAAACTATGGCCCTACTACGGTAATGGTTAATGCTCAGGTGGGATCATTGGAACAAAACGGTGCTAGTTTTGGTGTTGCAGGATGGGCTGGAGGATTGAGAGTTACTAAACAATTCTCAGAAACTATGTTAAATGGAAACTATGCCAAAGATGACAGAAATACCATTATCAGCAAAGACAGAACCATAGAAATGACAGACATGAACAACTATGGAACCGGATATATTACTGCAAAATGGTCTAATAAAACATCATTAGGAGTAAATGGCTCTGCAACTGAAATGGTTGATACTGATTTCCCAATGTTTAGATTAGCCGATGTGTATTTAATGTATGCCGAAGCCGTTCTTAGAGGAGCAGCCGGCGGTTCATTGACTACAGCAAGAGACTATTTCAATCTATTGCGTGCCAGAGCTCACAATACAAAAAAAATATTGACCAGCGATCTTAATTTGGACTTGATTCTAAATGAGAGAATGGTTGAACTATATTGTGAAGCCCACAGAAGACAAGATTTAATCCGTTTTGGAAAATTCACCGGAGGAAGCTACAACTGGTCTTGGAAAGGAAACGTGATGAGCGGTATTGCCATCAGTAATATCTACAATGTATTTCCAATTCCTAAAGCGAGTATAGCGGCAAATCCAAATCTTATACAAAACACTGGTTACTAAAAAAGATAAAAAAATCAAAAATATAGATACAATGAAAAAACTAATCTTACTGTTTATAGCACTTACAAGTTTAAATGCTTGTTCTGATGATAATTCACCCATTTTTACTGCAAAACCAGATGCTGATGGTATAGCATTTACCAATACTTTTGCTGCCAATTATTTAATATCACAGGCTACAAAAGACAACGTAGCCGATCGATTTATGTGGGAATCTGCAGACTTTGGTGTACCTACGAATATTACATATGAACTGCAGGGTGCTACTAAAGCTGATTTTACAGGCTTTAAAGTTGTGGGTACTACCAGCGAAAAGAATTTAGCAGTTACTGTTGCTAAATTATTGGATTTTGCCAAAGATTTAGGACTTGATGATAATCCGGCAACAACTAATGCAGATGGTACTCCAAACAATACCGGACAGGTATACTTCAGATTAAGAGCAACAGCAGGTACAGCTGGAGCTAATGAAACATTATCCGAAATAAAAGTTATTACTATTAAATGGATTGAAACTGTGGCTGCAGGAAACAGCTGCCCTTCACTTTATGCTGTTGGGGAAGCTTTAGCAGATATTGGCTGGAATTTTAAACCGGCCGGAGAAATGAAATGTACTAACAATGTTGTACAGATAAAAGCAAAATTAACGAATGGAAACTTTAGATTTTTCCAAGAATCAGGAAACTGGTCATCAGCTTTGGGGTATTCCTATTATAAAGGTGAAGGTTATACTATCGATGCAAGTTTAGAAAATTCTTTAGACAATGACAGCAACTTTAAATTCGTTGGAACTCCTGGAATTTACACTATCACGATAGATAATACTAAAAAGACAATTGTATTAACAGCTTCCAGCTCGCTTTGGGCAGTAGGAGGAGCAGTACCGGGCGGATGGAACTTTGACGCAGCTAAAACCATCCAATTTACTGAAGCTACTCCAGATATTTGGTCAGCATCTATTACATTATCAAATGATGTTTTCCGATTCTTCCACGTGTTTGGCACTTGGGATACCAAAAATAATTTTGCTTCTTACTCAGATGCGGGTTACAAAATCAACGCAAATTTAGTAAGCGACGGAAGTGGAGATGCTAATTTTAAATTTGTTGGAACACCTGGTACCTATAAATTAACAATTAACGCTGCTGCTAAAACAATTACCCTAGAGTAAACTTAATAATATTATGAAATGAGCATAACAGCAGGCTGTTTAAAAACACCAATTGCGGTTATGCTCATTACATAAAAACAGTAAACAACACATGAAAAGAATCATAACCTTATTATCACTTTCTGCTATATTAAGTATTCAATTTGCTTGCTCAAGCAGCGATTCTCCAGAAACTCCCGTTGTAGATCCACCAGCTGTAACTGACGATTTTATTAGAGCAGCTGATATTTCTTCCCTTCCTCAAATTGAAGCTGCAGGAACTGTTTTTACCAATAATGGAAAAGCTGAAAATATGCTTACAACTTTAAAAAATGCAGGCTGTAATACTATCCGAATCCGTTTATGGAAAAATCCAGCTGGAGGTTATTCAGGATTAACCGAAGTAAAAGCTTTGGCAGCTCGTGTGAAACAAGCAGGTTTAAAAGTTTGGATTACGGTTCATTACTCAGATTCCTGGGCGGATCCGGGAACACAAACTATTCCGGCAGAATGGAAAAACTTGTCTTTTGCAGATTTGAAAACAGCAGTAGCTAACTACACATCGACAATAATCACAGAAATTAATCCTGATATTATTCAAATTGGGAATGAAATTAACATTGGATTATTATGGCCACAAGGACATTTGATTAATAATGAAGCCCAATGTATTGATTTGTTAAAAACCGCTAGTGCAGCTGTTCGCAGTAAAGCACCAAAAACTAAAATCATGATTCATTATGCAGGAGTAAAAGCTTCTGACACGGATTGGTTTTTTAATAAAGTAAAATCCGTTGACTATGATTATATAGGACTTTCTTATTATCCTGTTTGGCATGGTACAGATTTGGCAGTTGTAAAAAGTACTATTAATAATCTAGGAACTAAGTTCAATAAAAAAGTACTTATAGCCGAAACAGCTTATCCTTTTACATTAGAATATAATGACTGGACAAATAATATTGTGGGCCTGGCCAATCAATTAGTTCCTGGTTATCCAGCAACTCCTGAGGGGCAAAAAAGTTTTATATTAGCCATTAAAGATATTGTAAAAACTTCTAATTCTGGTATAGGATTCGCTTACTGGGGAGGAGAATGGGTTTCGTTCAAAGGAAACCAAGCAACCGATGGTTCAACATTTGAAAATCAGGCATTATATGATTTTACAAATAAAGCATTACCTGTTTTTCAGGTTTTCAGCTTAAATTAAAAGAGTATGAAGAAGTTTATGGCTTCAGTAATAATTCTGGCTGATTACCACAAATGGAAGTCACAGAAAATCAATTTTATGATGCCGATGGGAGTAAAAAATTTACCTGCTCTTTTTCCATCATACTATTAAATAATTAGACAGACTGATAATGAATAAATTGATAAATATTCTAATTGTATTTTTAACAATTACACAAATTTCCTTTTCTCAGGTACGTACCGTAAGAGAATTGGACAACAATTGGAAATTTCAAAAAGGAGATTTCGAAAATGCTTTTCAAAACAATTTTAATGATTCAAAATGGCAGACAGTAACGGTCCCGCATGATTGGGCAATTTACGGTCCTTTTGATAAAGAAATAGACAAACAGAGCGTTGCAATTGTTCAAAACGGAGAAAAAACAGCTTCTGAAAAAACAGGAAGAACCGGTGCTTTACCTCATGTAGGATCTGCTTGGTATCGAAATAAATTTACAATCTCAGCTGCAGAAAAAAGTAAAAAAGTGATTTTGCTTTTCGAAGGTGCCATGAGTGAACCGCAGATTTACCTAAACGGAAAAAAAGTAGGCGAATGGGCGTATGGTTACAGCTATTTTTATTTTGACATAACTGATTTTATCACGGCTGGCGAGAATATTTTGGCAGTAAAGCTAACCAATAAAGAATTTGCTTCACGCTGGTATCCAGGAGCAGGTCTGTACAGAAAAGTAAGCCTTATTATAAAAAACAAGGAAAGCATCGACCAGTGGGGAACTTCTGTCACGACACCGTTTATCAGTAAAGAAGAAGCCAAAGTAAATATAAAAACTAAGGCTTCTGGGGATAATGGCTATCTGGTTACCACTATTTTTGATGCCAATGGTCAAAAAGTAAGTTCAGATAAAGCTGTGACTCCTTTTGGAACTGAATTTGACCAAAACATCAAGGTCGAAAATCCGAAGCTATGGAGTCCGGAAACACCTTATCTATACAAAGCCGTTTCGCAATGGTTTGTAGACGGTGAATTGAAAGATGAAGTTACAACCCGTTTCGGAATCCGTGACATAAAATATGAGCCTAATAAAGGATTTAGCCTAAACGGCGAGATCAGAAAGTTTAAAGGCGTTTGTCTGCACCATGATTTAGGACCTTTAGGAACAGCAGTAAACGTGGCTGCTCTGCGCCGCCAGTTAACGATACTGAAAGATATGGGCTGTAATGCAATCCGCAGTTCTCATAATATGCCTTCATTGGAACAATTAGAATTATGTGATGAAATGGGCTTTATGTTTTTAGCTGAAAGTTTTGACGAATGGGCAAAGCCAAAAGTTGAGAATGGCTACAACCGCTTTTTTGAACATTATGCTGAAAAAGATATTGTCAATTTAGTTCATGCTACAAGAAATCATCCATCTATTGTAATGTGGAGTTCTGGAAATGAAGTTCCCGATCAATGGGGAGACGAAGGAGTAAAACGTGCCAAATGGCTGCAGGACATTTTCCACCGTGAAGATCCTACAAGACCCGTGACTGTTGGTATGGATCAGGTAAAAGCAACTATGGAATCAGGTTTTGGAGCGTTGCTGGATATACCAGGACTAAATTACCGCGTTCATTTATATGAAGAAGCATTTAAAAAATTTCCGCAGGGATTTATTTTAGGTTCTGAAACAGCATCTACTGTTAGTTCAAGAGGAATTTATAAATTTCCTGTAGTGCAGGCCAAAGACAAACAATATCCAGATTTTCAATGTTCGTCTTATGATTTAGAAGCCTGCAGCTGGTCCAATGTTCCTGATGAAGATTTTGTTTTGCAGGACGACAAACCTTGGGTTATTGGTGAATTTGTCTGGACAGGTTTTGATTATTTGGGAGAACCAACTCCTTATGATGAAAAATGGCCTTCCCGCAGTTCCTATTTTGGAATCAACGATTTAGCAGGATTACCAAAGGACAGATTTTATTTGTACAAAAGCCGCTGGAACAAAAGCGAGAAAACCTTACACATTTTACCGCATTGGAACTGGGAAGGACGCGAAGGCCAGATAACACCTGTATTTGTATACACCAATTATGACAGTGCAGAGCTTTTTGTAAACGGAAAAAGTATGGGTATTCAAAAAAAGAACAATACAACTCCGCAAAACAGATACCGTTTAATGTGGATGGATGTTAAGTACGAACCTGGAACTGTAAAAGTTGTTGCTTTTGATAAAGATGGAAAAGCAGCCGCAGAAGAAGAAATTCATACTGCCGGAAAAGCCTACAAAATAGTACTTGATCCTGACAGAAAAACAATCAAAGCTGACGGAAAGGATTTATCGTATGTTACCGTTTCAATAGTGGACGAAAAAGGAATTCCATGTCCAACAGCAACGAATCAATTGCAATTTAAGGTAAAAGGAAAAGGAACTTACAGAGCCGCATGCAATGGAGATGCAACTTCGTTAGAATTATTTCATCTGCCTACAATGAAAACCTTTAGCGGAAAGGCGGTAGTACTTGTCCAGTCGCTGAAAGAAGCTGGAAACATAGAACTTACAGTTAGCAACAAAGGTTTAAAAACCGCTACAGTAACTCTTAATTCTTCGAACTAAAAATAGCATTAAATTCAAAATCCCTCTTTCCAGAAACTGAAAAGAGGGATTTTTGTTTTGTCTTAATCTGTATTTCTTACTTCAATTCAAAACCGCTTTCTAATCCTTTGTCAGAGCTTCCTCCAACCATGATTTTGAAAGTTCCCGGTTCAACTAAATAGTTCCCGTCATTGTCATAAAACCCAAGTGCTGCATCTGTTAAAGTGAAAGATACTGTTTTGGTCTCCCCTTTTTTCAAACTAACCAATTCAAAACCTTTCAGTTCTTTTATCGGGCGGATAATGCTTGCATAATCATCATGAATATACAGCTGCACAACTTCTTTTCCGTCATAATTTCCTGAATTAGTAACCTCAACAGAAACCTGAACAGGCTCTCCTTTTGCGAAAGCAGTCTTATTTAATTTCAGATTTTTATAATCGAATGTTGTATAACTCAAACCAAAACCAAACGGAAATTGAGGTGTTTTTTCGACATCGGTATAATGTGACCAAAACACATTTTTGTCTGTATTTGCTGGTCTTCCTGTACTGTATTTATTATAGTAAATTGGAACCTGTCCCACGTTTCTTGGGAACGACATTGGCAGTTTGCCGCTTGGATTATAATCTCCGTATAGAACCTGAGCAACAGCATTTCCTGTCTGAGTTCCCAGATGCCAAGCCTCAACAATAGCAGGAACATGTTCTGCAGCCCACGGAATACTCAACGGACGCCCATTATTTAAAACCAAAACAATATTTGGATTTACTTTATAAATTTCTTCGAGCAGTTCCTGCTGTAAACCAGGCAGATTAAGATCGGTTCTGCTGCGTCCTTCTCCACTCTGGAAACCATGCTCTCCCAAAACCATTACAACTACATCTGCTTCTTTAGCTGCTTTTTTAGCTGCATCAAAACCGCTTTTATCCGTAGTATTGAAAACAACCTCATCTAAAAAGGAAGTTTTCCCAACAGTTAAATCTGCTCCTTTTTCAAAAGTCAGTTTATTGTCTTTATACTGCTGCATTCCTTCTAAAACTGATACTGCAGTATTATCATCCGATGCAATTCTCCAGCTTCCCAAAGGACTGTTTTTATCATTTGCCAAAGCACCAATCAAAGCAATTTTCTGTCCTGATTTTTTCAAAGGCAGCAAATTTTTATCATTCTTAAGCAACACAATAGACTTTTTGGCCATATCCAAAACGCCTTCAACATGAGCCTTGTTTCCAATGGATTCTTTTTCGCGTTTTTCGTCACAATATCTGTACGGATCATCAAATAATCCCAATTCAAATTTCACACGTAAAATTCTGCGGACAGCATCATCAACCAATGCTTCCTTAACTTTTCCTTCCTTAACCAAACCGACAAGTTTTGCTACATATAAATACGATTCCATATCCATATCCGATCCTGCAACAACTCCTTTCAAAGTGGCATCTTCCTCATCTTTGGCATAACCATGCGCAATCATCTCACGGATAGAAGCATAATCTGAAATTACAAAACCATCAAACTTCCACTTTCCTTTCAGAATATCTCTTTGCAAAAACACATTTCCTGTAGCCGGAATTCCATTCAGTGTATTAAAGGAATTCATAAACGTACGGACACCTGCATCAACAGTCGCCTTAAACGGCGGCAAAACCGAATTGTACAATTTAGAATTACTGATATCCACAATATTATATTCCAATCCTGCCTCAACATAACCGTAGGCAGCAAAATGTTTCGCACAAGCGGCAATTGTATTTACTTTTGCCAAATCGGCGATTGTTTCACCTTGAAAACCTTTTACTCTCGCAGCTGCAATTTTACTTCCCAAATACGGATCCTCGCCTGCCCCTTCCATCACACGCCCCCATCGGGCATCATTGGCAACATCTACATTAGGGCCAAAAGTCCAGTTAATTCCAGATGCCGAAGCCTCATCTGCCGCAATAACCGCCGATTTTTTAATCGCTTCCAAATCCCAGCTCGCCGACTCTGCCAGCGGAATAGGACTCAACGTTTTATACCCGTGAATCACATCAAAACCAATGATCAGCGGAATCCCCAATCGGGTTTCTTCGACAGCAATTTTCTGAACAGCACGAACATTTTTTACTCCGCGAACCGTCAGCATCGATCCAACTAATCCTTTGCGCAGATGCTCATATTTCAGCTCGGCAGTCCCGCCTTTTGGTGCTGGTCCTGTTACTTCCCAAAATCCATTATACTGATTCATCTGCCCCGCTTTCTCTTCCAGTGTCATTTGCTTCAGCAGCAGATCAACACGTTCTTCAACAGGTTTAGTTTTATCCAAATGAGGTAATTTTTGTGCATTCATAGTTCCAATTGTAATCAGGGTAAAAATCCCTGCAGTAATTTTTTTTTTCATTTTAAGAGTTAAGGATTATTTTTTGCAACATCATATTTAAAAAAGACCAGCTGTTCTGCCTTAATTATCTGGGCGTGACCACGCAGCTTCACGGATTTCAAGACATTTTTTTCTTACCCAATTAAAATGAGGATTAAAAAAATATCATAAAAAAACAGGGAGCAATTTACTTTTCTAATTCTCTTTTGACTAAAACAGATGTTGCAAAAACTAAAACAAATGGGGCTTTTATACGTCCATAATTTGAAATTATTCCGTTATAAAAGACGAAGCAGGCAAATTGGCCTTATTAAAAAGTGCTGCCTGATCGGTATTTTTCCAAGCATAACGAGCTTTCACCGGTTTTTTTACCTGATCAGAATGCAGTACTACAGCATTATTTTTTATAACTGCATTTGCCTTATAAAACACATTATCAGCTCCTGCAACTTCAAACATATCGGCTTTTTTATCTTTAAAATATAATCCATCGGTATAATCAAAAGTGACCGTCACTTTATTTTTATCAATTGTGATTCCTTTATAAAGCGGTCCGTTTACTAATGCTGTGTTCGTTTTATAAGTATTCGCCAAAGCCAGATTCGCCAAACGGATTCCAACTGATTTTTTATCTTTTGGATGGATATCATCAGTAGGTGAAATATCACTGGTTACAGCCATTCCTGTATTTGGAACTTCCTGTAAAACTTTTCGCTGTGAATTGCGGACAATCGTTCCGCTGAAATGATTTTCTCCATATTTATAAGGCGCAATCTGAACATAGTAAAATGGGAAATCATAATTCCATAGTTTTCTCCAAGACGTGATTAAAGCAGAAAGCGTTTTATCATAAACCTCAGATCCCACATTGCTTTCTCCCTGATACCACAATGCTCCAGCGATTTTAAATTTTGTCAATGGATAAATCATTGCATTAAAAGCACGTCCGGGCTGGTTTGGACCATAACTTTCTTCTTTGCGTGTCTTAGCAGATTCTAATAAAACAGCATCATTCTGAATAACCTCTTCCGGCATCCAGATTTCTGCTGGCGTTCCTCCCCAGTTCGATGAAATTAAACCAATTGGTACGTTCTTCAATTCTTCCTGCAGTCGTTTTCCAAAAAAATAGGCTACCGCGCTAAAATATTTCATAGTCTCAGGTGAGCATTCAGTCCAGTTTCCTGATATATTATTCTGTGGAGAGGTGGCAGTTAATTTTGGAACCAAAAAAAATCGGATATTTGGATTTGCAGCATTTTTTACAGCTTCATCGCCATTCTCGATTCCCCAGCTGGCATTCATTTCCATATTAGATTGTCCGGAACAAATCCAGACTTCACCAATCAGAATGTTTTTCAGAACGATTTCGTTATATCCTTTTATCGTAATAGTATAAGGTCCTCCTTCTTTTGGAGTCGGAATTAGAATCTCCCATTTTGCCTGATTGCTGGCTTTTATTTTATAGCTTTCATTGTTCCAGCTTGGCGTAATCACAACTTCTTCCTGCGGATTAGCAAATCCCCAAAACAGCACTTCGCTATTGCGCTGCAAAACCATATTATCCGAAAAAATATTCGGAAGCGTAACATTTGCGGAAGCGGTATTTGAAAGTATCAGGAAAAGGACAAAGACAATAAGCTTATTTTTCATTTAGCAGTTTTTTAAAATAAGGAATCAATTGGTCAGCCATTACTTTATCATCAGTAATATCTGGATGATAGCCACAGCCTTTTGGAGACATTGGCTGAAATTCGAATAATGTAATTGGCTTGTGTGCTTTATCATTTTCAAAAGCCTGAATTACTTTTTTCAGACATTTTACCAAAGTCACATTTTTATCACCCGAAACCATCGGACTTGTCAACAATACAATTCGGGTATTAGGAGCATGTTTGTAAACCGTTTTAATAAATTCGATATAATTGGAAACATATTTTTCTTCATTAAACGGCAGTCTTGCTTTTTTTCCGTCTCCATCAGAAAGGTCATTAGTCCCTAAACAAATACTAACCAAATCAGGCTGAAAAGCAAAATTATAGGGCTTCGAACTGTCTTTATTCAGGTATAAATTTTCGTAAACATCTGGGATATTTGGTTCATTCTCATGCTCGTCATTCCAGTTGCGGTACATCCCGTAACCCGAAACAGAACTCAATACAAAATCGATATTCAAAGCTCTGGAAAGCACCGGACCATAAGCCCAATACGCATTGTGCTGATCGTACCAGTCACCGCTCCCGCAGGGAATTGCCGAAGCATCGTTTCCAAAACCGCATGTAATGGAATCTCCAATCAGTTCAATTTTTTTCTTCTTTTTGGATGCTGTGCTTTTTACTAATTTAGCTGTTGTCCCTGCAAATAAAACCCCTCCGTTCGCTGCTTCGGTAGCTTTGTAAATCGAAAGATGGTGCGTTTTTTTACCATTAGAAACTTTAACAGGATAGCTTTTTATTTCCCCTTTCTCAATTCGAACTCTCCCGATATAGTTTCCGTCAAGTTCTATCGAAACATAGTTTTGATGATCCACCATGCTCTGCAGAGAAACTGAACAGGAATCTCCGATAAAATCAAAAGAAACAGCAGCTGCAGCACCTATCAGCACCGCTTTATTGTCTGCTAATTTTTCGATTCTTCCGCTATACTCAAAATATAACTGATTTTCAGCGTTTTTTTGCGCAATAGAAATTGACGAACCGCAGACCAATAAAAATAAAAGGTATATTTTTTTATAATTCATAATCTTTTAGGACTTTCTTTGTAATATAGGCAACAAATATAAAGCGATTGCTATTCAAGAACAGATACTATTTTTTCAAATTATAATCAAAAATCTACATGCCGCTTATTTGTAAACAAAAAAACCACCCTGATTAGGTGGTTTCACATACATAATTGTTTTTTAGATTAACTTTTTACCCCAGCTGATGCTGTAACAACAGTTCCTTTTATAGTCAAAACTTTAGGTGCCGTTTCAACATTAGTTGTTACTGATACCGTTTTGGTAAATGTCCCTGGATTAACAGCATTATACGTAGCTGTAACTGTTCCTGATTTTCCTGGAGCAACCGGCGTTTTAATATAATCTGTTGCTGTACAGCCGCAGGAACCTTGAACATTTGTAATTATAACAGCTGTTTTTCCTGTGTTTTTAAATTCAAAAACAATAGGTTTTGGTGTGTTCTGTGGAATTGTCCCCACATCAATAGTCTCGCTTTTCCATACAATTGAAGAAGCTGTGATTGTTTTTGAAATTAATACTTTTACCGGAGCGACAGCCGAAAAAGACATTAAGCTTAACGTTAATGCCAGCATTGAAATTTTGATCATTTTCATATTTTTATAATTTTATTGGTTACTGTTTTGAATAGCCCAAAAATAAATTAGAAAAACAGGCTGCTTTGTTAAGCGGTTTCAAATGTTTGTTAATGACTTGTTAATGCAGAAAACACAGCCGAATTTTGATTAATATTACATCATGAAACTGACTAAACTCAATGGCAGCATCCTGATTGGCTTAATTGCAATTATAGGAATCCTGATAGCCCAGCTGCTTTGGACAAGGGAAGCCTTTAATAGTGAAGATAAAAAGTTCAGTCAGAAAGCACATATTGCCTTACTGGAAGCTGCCAAAAAATTGTACCGCGGGACTAATCTGGAGCTTCCCGGCAAAAACCCTGTGCAAAAAATTTCTAACGATTATTATATTGTAAATGTTGATAACGATTTTGAACCGGAGATTTTAGAATTTTATCTCATTTCCGAATTCAGAAAAATGAATATCACCACGGATTTTGAATATGCGATGTACAACTGTCAAAGCGAGGAAATGGTGTATGGAAACTACATTTCACTATCTGAAAAAAAGCAGACCAAACATTCTGTACATTTCCCCAAACATAAAAATTTTGTTTATTATTTTGCTGTCCGATTTCCCAACCAAACCGGTTATCTCTTCAGTTCACTGCGTTTCTGGTTTGTACTTTCGATTGCATTAATCATTATTTTATTGGTCTATGTGTATTCTATTTTTACGCTTTTACAGCAAAAAAAATACTCTGATCTGCAGCGTGATTTCATTAATAATATGACACACGAATTCAAAACTCCATTATCTTCCATACTGATTGCATCTAATTATCTCTACAAACAGGATCCAATCAGGCAGGATGAAAAACTGGAAAAATACACTCATATTATTATTGATCAAAGCAACAAACTAAATCAGCATATTGAGAAGATTCTAAGCATTGCAAAATCTGATAACAGTCCATTAATTTTAAACAAAAAAACTCTGGATGCTCTGCCAATTTTAGAATCAGTAATTGAAAACATACAACTGAAACATCCCGAATCTCAAATAAAAATTAAAACCGATTTAGAAGCTGCCAGCATCGAAGCTGATGAATTTCATTTTACCAATCTGGCTTACAATCTGCTGGATAACGCCATAAAATACAGCGATAACAAACCCGAAATCACTATCGCTATTTCAAAATCAGGAAAGAATTTACAGGTCAATTTTATAGATAACGGCATTGGAATTTCGTCCAAAAACATTGTCTTTGTCTTTGATAAATTCTACAGAATTCCAAGCCAAAAAAGTAATGAAGTAACTGGTTTTGGATTAGGTTTGTATTATTCAAAAAAAGTTTGTGATTTACACAATTGGAAAATTTCAGTAAAATGCAATCCCGAAAAAGGCTGTACCTTTTCACTATTAATTCCCAAAACTAAATGAGTACTTATCGAATATTATACACCGAAGACGATGCGACCTTGGCATTCCTGACCAAAGATAATCTGGAACAAAACCATTATGAAGTGACACATTGTGAGGATGGAAAATCTGGTTTGGAAGCTTTTAAAAAAGATTCTTTCGATATCTGCATTTTGGATATAATGATGCCAAAAATGGACGGTTTTGAATTGGCTGCCGAAATCAGAAAACTCAATACTGAAGTTCCTATTATTTTCCTTTCGGCAAAAACCTTAAAAGAAGACCGCATAAAAGGTCTCCGTTTGGGTGCTGATGATTATCTCGTGAAGCCTTTCAGCATTGAAGAATTACTGCTTAAAATTGAAATATTCCTAAGACGTTCCAGTAAGAATACTGCAATTGAAAAATCAATATATGAAATTGGAAAATACCAATTTGACACTAAAAATTTCACCCTTTTCAATGAAACAGAAAAAATATCTCTCACCCAGCGCGAAGCGGATCTCTTAAAACTATTCCTTGACAATAAAAATGTGGTTTTAAAGCGGGAACAGATTCTAACTTCTCTTTGGGGTGACGATGATTATTTTATGGGACGCAGTCTCGATGTTTTTATTTCCCGCCTGCGCAAAATTTTGGTTAACGAAAAAGGAATTGCGATTGAGAATTTACATGGGATTGGGTTTCGGTTTTTTGTGGGATAGCTATTCTCGTTGAAAAAAATCATCTTTTTCTTTAAATCTCACCCGGCATAACTAAAACCTAACAATGGCTTAATAACACTGTTATAGTCAATGAATATCATTTTCTGTATTGAATATCGTTCCATTTTTTCAAATAGCCATATTGAAAATTTATTTTTGCTTTTAAAGTTTGATATTTGTAAGTCGCTGCATGTTTGTATAAAGTATTGAGGTTTACCACTGAAATAGTCGAATTCTCCTATGAATTGATAACATTTGCAAAAATCGCTTATAGCATTTTTAAATTGGTCTAAAAA
Source organism: Flavobacterium sp. HJJ (assembly GCF_015351475.1). Taxonomy (GTDB): domain Bacteria; phylum Bacteroidota; class Bacteroidia; order Flavobacteriales; family Flavobacteriaceae; genus Flavobacterium; species Flavobacterium marginilacus. The sequence continues at coordinate 71,403 of NZ_JADKPR010000021.1, forward strand.
AATACTGTTTCGGGCAATTTTATGATTTACCAATATTATTGAATCTTCACCTCCTAAATAAATTGAATTTCCAGAAATAAAGAGTTCACCAGCACTTCCATTTATAATTTCCCAACTAGATTTTTTTTTCTTTAAAAATAAACAAAGTTTTTGTCCTTTTACCGCTTTCTCTATTCTAGTATCACAAATCCACTCTTCGAACATTTCTACAGATATCAAATTATATTTTTTCCCTTTTAAAGTTTCCTTGATCTTAAATGTGTATGAATTATTTTGTACCGCATAAATTTCTCCAATAACGATTATTTCTGCACTTCCTGCCACTACTTCTAAGGGGAAATCCATCTTTTTTGCATCAACGTTTAATGATGATAAAATAATAAATAGAACTAAAATTGTTTGTGTTATATTTAATTTCATTAGCTGTAAATCTTTTATTTATCTAATCTTATAAGATTTCATTTATACTAAAATATAAAATATTGGCTCTAAAACAAACTTTAATCAATATTAAAAACTAAAATAGCTTTTCAATTTTGAAATCTATTTTTTTAAAATTTTACAAAGGAATATTCCCATGCTTTCTATCAGGAGTCACACTTACTTTATTTTCCAGCATGGCAAAAGCTTTTATCAGTTTGCGTCTTGTATCTTGTGGCAAAATCACCTCATCCACAAAACCGCGCTGCGCTGCCGTGTACGGATTCGCAAACAAATCGGCATATTCGGCTTCTTTTTCTAGGAGTTTGGCTTCGTGATCTTCGGCATCCTGAATTTCTTTCTTAAAAATAATTTCCGAAGCGCCTTTGGCTCCCATTACAGCAATTTCGGCAGTTGGCCAGGCAAAATTCATGTCGGCACCAATGTGTTTAGAGTTCATCACATCATAAGCACCTCCGTAGGCCTTTCGGGTAATCACGGTAACTCTCGGCACAGTTGCTTCGCTTAAAGCGTAAAGCAGTTTTGCTCCGTGAACAATAATTCCGTTCCACTCTTGATCGGTTCCCGGCAAAAAGCCCGGTACATCGACCAATACAAGCAGCGGAATATTAAACGCATCGCAAAAACGGGTAAAACGCGCTGCTTTTTTCGAACTTTTCACATCCAGACAGCCTGCCAAAAACATCGGCTGATTGGCTACGATTCCAATGCTTCGGCCTCCCAACCGGGCAAACCCGACAATGATATTTTCGGCATAATTTTTATGAATTTCAAAAAATGAATCTTCGTCAATAATCCCTGTAATCACACAGTGCATGTCGTAAGGTTTATTCGGGTTGTCCGGAATAATACTCGTTAATTGTTCACGTATTTCATCTTTGAGTTCATACGGCAGACTGCGGGGTTTTTCTTTGTTATTTTGAGGCAGATAACTCAGCAGTCTTTTGATATCTTCCAGACAAACCACGCCATTCACAGCTGTGCGGTGTGCCACTCCCGACTTGGTAGAATGCGTACTCGCACCTCCCAATTCCTCCGAAGTCACGGATTCGTTGGTCACGGTTTTCACCACATTCGGTCCGGTAACAAACATATAACTGGTTTCTTCGACCATAATCGTAAAATCGGTAATCGCAGGAGAATAAACCGCTCCTCCTGCGCAGGGTCCCATAATGGCAGATATCTGCGGAATCACGCCGCTCGCCTGTACGTTTCTGTAAAAAATATCGGCATAGCCGCCCAGCGAACGAACGCCTTCCTGTATACGCGCGCCTCCCGAATCGTTCAGCCCAATCATTGGAGCACCTACTTTTACGGCCATATCCATAATTTTGCAGATTTTCTCGGCATGGGTTTCGGATAATGAACCTCCAAAAACCGTAAAGTCCTGTGCGAAAACATACACCAATCTTCCGTTAATGGTTCCGTATCCTGTTATAACTCCGTCGCCGTAGTACATTTCGTTTTCCATGCCAAAATCGGTGGTGCGGTGTGTCACCAGCATCCCGATTTCTTCAAAAGAACCTTCATCCATCAAATAATCGATGCGTTCCCTTGCGGTTAGTTTTTTACTGCTGTGCTGTTTTTCAATACGCTTTTTTCCTCCGCCCAAATGAGCCTGAGCAATTTTATCGCTGAGTATTTTTATTTTGTCCTGCATATCTTTTTTCAACCGTAAGTTTTTATTAATTCTTTTCTTTTTGGCTAAAGCCAAATGTTTTTTTCACCATTAAGATATTAAGAAAATTAAGTCTTGCTTTCTTAATGAGACTTATTATCTTAATGGTTCAAATCAATTTTCAATTTGGCAATCGTATTATTTTTTGGTCTTCAAAATACTGTTTCAAGGCAACCAAAGCTGCAATTTCGGCTTCCTGTGCCATTTGATTTTTCAGCAAATCGGCATTGTAATATTCCTTGACAAAATGAGTATCAAATTTTCCTGAACGGAAAGCTTCGTGCTCAAAAACAAATTTCCCGAAAGGCAAAGTTGTCTGCACGCCTTCTACTTTGTAATTTTCAATAGCTTTAATCATCAGCTGTAGTGCTTCTTCCCGCGTATGTCCGTAAGTGATTAATTTGGCGAGCATCGGATCATAATAAATCGGAATATCCATACCCTGCTCAAAACCATTATCTACACGGATCCCTTCGCCAACAGGCAATTGATACACATCAAGATGACCAACACTCGGCAGGAAATCATTCAGCGGATCTTCGGCATAAACACGCAGTTCAAGAGCATGCCCCTTTATTTGTAAATCGTCTTGCTTAATTGGCAATGCTTCTCCCCTTGCGACTCTGATCTGCAGTTCGACCAAATCGGTGCCTGTAATCAGTTCCGTAACGGGATGCTCCACCTGCAGACGGGTATTCATTTCGAGGAAATAGAAATTATTATTTTCATCCAATAAAAATTCAACAGTTCCAGCTCCTATGTAATCACAGGACTTAGCCACCAAAACAGCTGCTTCTCCCATTTTCCTGCGCAGTTCGGGAGTCAAAACTGAAGACGGTGCTTCTTCCACCACTTTTTGATGGCGTCGCTGAATACTGCACTCTCTTTCAAAAAAATATAAAATAGTACCATGACTGTCTGCCATCACCTGAATTTCAATATGCCTTGGAGAGGCCACATATTTTTCAATAAAAACGGAGCCGTCGCCAAACGCTGCAACAGCTTCACTTATGGCCCGGTTCATTTGAGACTCAAAATCGGCTTCGGTTTCTACCACACGCATTCCTTTTCCGCCACCGCCAGCCGAAGCTTTAATCAAGATAGGAAAACCAATTGCTGTGGCTGCCTGCTTTGCTTTTTCGATATCAGTAATTGCTTCGTCTATGCCCGGAACCATTGGAATATTATATTCTTTAACAGCATCTTTTGCTGCCAGTTTACTTCCCATAATTTTTATTGCATGTGATTTTGGACCAATAAAAATTAAGTTGCTTTTTTCGGCTTCTTCTGCAAAATCAGCATTTTCACTTAGAAAACCATATCCGGGATGAATGGCATCAGCGTTCAGAGACTTGGCAGCTTCTATAATTTTGTGTCCCAGCAAATACGATTGGCTTGAAGGCGCTTCACCAATACAAACCGCTTCATCAGCAAATTTTACATGCGGAGAATTCCTGTCGGCAGCCGAATAAACTGCTGCTGTTTTAATACCCATTTTCTGTGCGGTTTTCATCACCCTGATAGCGATTTCACCTCTATTAGCAACTAGTATTTTTTTCATATTTTTTTATAGATAAAAGAGAAAAGACCGCTGTGCTGCTAGAATCAAGATAAAACTCTTATGCCATTTTCTTGCCTCTTGCTTCTCATTTTACTCAAAGTCAATTAATAACTGCCCTTTTTCCACAGCATCTCCAGTCTTTACGAAAATAGATTTAATCACACCGTCACGGGGCGAAAGAAAACTGTTCTCCATTTTCATGGCACTTAGAATAATTAGATTGTCATTTTCTTTTACGGACTGTCCGACAACAGCATTGATTTCCAAAATCAGTCCCGGCATGGGAGCTTTAATCGCATTAACCTGCTTCGCCGATCCAGCCTCAAACCCCATTTCTTTAATCAAAATATCCAGCGGATTTGAAATTACAACAGTATAATTGGTATTATTTACCTTCACTGTAAAGCGTTTGTGATTAAAATCCGATGAGACGATTTCAGCTTTATAAGGCGAATTTTGATGCAGGATATGAAATTTATTTACCCCTGCAGGTATTGAATCGAGCTGAGAAACGCTTTCTTTTTCAAAATCAAAATGGAAAGCATCATTAACGGTTACTTTGTAATTTGAACTCATTCCTATTTATTTTAGTTTAGTAAAAATAGGAAAGAAATCGTTTGAGTTTACAAAAAAACAAATTCACTAAAAAAGTTATAACCTAATATATCAATTAGTTAAAAGGATTATTTGGATTCACAATCTCATTAAATTAGGTTTGAATTCATTCTAAGCAAAGACCCAGAGGCGCAAAGTTCAGAACGGATTTCTTTGCGTGAGCCATATTAAAAAAGATATTGATGAATTTTATACATTATTTAGAACATGCTCATGCATTCAGATTTTGAGTAATCTAATGTATAAAACGGAGGCCGATAATAATAATAAATCAGTCCAGATAAAAAATGTAACCAAAAGTTAACCCGACCTGCCAGTCGTTATATTTGTTTTCGGTAAAAATTTGTTTATTAGGATTTAATCCGTCCACCCAGTCGGAACCAAAATACTGAAGGCGAAATTCAACAAGTAAATCCGATAGGGGAGTTAATTTGTAACGAGAACCTACACCTGACACAATTGACCAAGTACTGCTGCTTTCGGTAGAAAAACCATAAGAATGTCCATCCGAAGGAATTAAATATTTTGGGAAGGTTGCTGCCACAGTTCCCAATTCTCCCATCGATGAAGAAGATTTTACATTGTAGAAATTACATTGAAGCCCTAAACTAAGATAAGGAGAAAAAGAGCCTACTGTATATTCAAAATCGTGGATTCTTCTAAATGGAAAATATTCTAGCTGCGCACCCAGATTTAAAATAGATGATTTCCCTTCCATTGCTCTTAACTGCCGTTTACCAATGCTATTACCATTTTCTGTCCATTTCCCAAAATGATTCAATTCGGTCTGATTAAAAGATAATTCGGAACGTACTTTAAAATGTTCTTTAAAATAAGCACTGCTCATTGAGTTGGATGAAAAATTCAGATAATGTATAAAACCAATTGCAAAACCAGTATTCCGATAAGTAGAAGGATCATCATTTCTTTGTCCGTAATCCGATTTCATAACACTAGGCCCAAAAAAACCGCCTATTTCATGAGCAACTGAAGACTGAGCATAAGATAAATTGAAAAGCCCAAGAAAAGCAATAAAAATACAAGTAATCTTTTTGGACATTCTATGATTAATTTTATGATTTGGGGGACAGTTTTAATCTTTAGCTATAAGTTTTATTTATTTTTACAAAAAACAAATAAATTTCAATTTGCAAAGAGAACAACTTACGAACGCAATAAAAATTAAAATCGTTGAATGCACGTTTTTATAGTTTAAATGCGTTTTTTTTGACTGTGCAGATGTATAATATTACAATACACTGACTTACAGCAACATAAAATTATCCTTTTTTTATCGCTTTCAGAAAACTATAACGTTTTCGTTTTGCCTATTCCAAAGAAGAAAATCGAACTTAAAAACCAAAACCATTGGACTGCAGTATAATAACACAGAAAATAACAAAAGGAATGATTTCATTCAACAAAGAAATTCAAAACAAAATATAGCCTTAATCGAAATCAATATCTTTAAAAATGGCTCAATAATCAAGCACTAATATAAAGAATAAAATTAAGAGCCTGTTTAAGTTTTATTTATTGGCTCTCTTATGATGATTTTTGGTTACAACTTCGTTAAATTTTCATACAATAGCTCTGCTATTTTATAAAAATTTGCCTTGTTTCACTCAAAAATCCTCTAATAATAAATCTCAAAAATAAAATTTAAACAGGCTCTAAGAGAAATTACAAAACTAATAATCCAAACTCCCGTAAAACATTCACTGGTTTGGAGTACCAAAATAGTTCGAAATCTTCCAATTGGATTTCAAAATCGTTTTTTACTTCCTGAAAAGAATAGGTTTTAGCATTCGAAACCGATAGTTTCTGAAGCATTTCGGCAAGCCATTCCCCTTCAGCTTTGCTGGTCTGAATAGTGAAGCTTTGTTTTTTGTCATGAAAAGTCAAAGCCAGCATTTCCCAGCTGTTTCCTTTTTTGGATTTGGTAAATGTTTCAGCAGACGGTTTTCCTCCCAGCCATACGATTTTGGCGGTAGGCTTTATATTAAAATCAGCTTCTTCCTGCAGTGCATCAAAAATAAAGTCGGAGCCAATTTTTGTTTTCGGAATTTTGAAATCGAACCAGTCCTGCAGTTCATAGTCAAAACAGATTCCGTGCATGTAATTAAACAGCGATTTCTTAAGTCCGAAACTGAATTTATCGTGATCGATTCCTGTAGAATCTATAAATTGTATATCGTTGTTGGCAAAAGTTCCAATGTCTTCTGTTTCTTTTACTGCTCCAAACTGCTCTGGAAACATTCCCACCGGACTGTGAGCTGTCATGGCAAACTGATGCCAAAATCCCGACTGCAGCACTCCTGCTTCAAACAACTGGCGCACCATTTCGAGGCTGTCCACCGTTTCCTGAACTGTCTGTGTAGGGTAGCCATACATCAGATAAGCGTGTACCATTATACCGGCTTCGGTAAAATTTCGGGTAACTTTCGCAACCTGCTCCACCGTTACGCCTTTGTCAATTAGTTTTAATAATCGGTCCGAAGCTACTTCGAGTCCGCCTGAAACTGCAATACAGCCCGAAGCTTTTAGCAGCAGACATAAATCGGCCGTAAAACTTTTTTCAAAACGAATATTTGTCCACCAGGTAACCGATAATTTCCGGCGAAGGATTTCAAGAGCCAAAGCACGCATCAAAGCAGGCGGTGCTGCTTCGTCTACAAAATGAAAACCGGTTTCACCTGTCTGTGCAATCATTTCCTCCATTCGGTCACACAATAAACTTGCCGCAACAGGTTCGTACACTTTTATATAATCCAGAGAAATGTCGCAGAAAGTACATTTTCCCCAATAACAGCCATGCGCCATTGTGAGTTTATTCCAGCGTCCGTCACTCCACATTCGATGCATCGGATTAACAATTTCAATAACCGAAATGTATTTGTCCAAAAGCAGATCCGAATAATCGGGAGTTCCCACCTGCGATTGTTTATAATCGTGCTGACTGGAATTATTTTTATAAACTACTTTCCCGTCTTCCAGCAGAAAAGTTCTTTTAACCTCCCTTAACCCCTCCAAAAGAGGGGGATTCGATACCAAATTGCATAACAACTCGATTGGAGTTTCGCCATCATCCAAAGTGATATAATCAAAAAACTCAAAAACTCTTGCGTCAGATAATGAACGCAGTTCGGTATTTGGGAAACCGCCGCCCATCGAAATTTTAATATCTGGATGATGCTTTTTCACCCATTGCGCAGAGCGGAAAGCCGAATATAAATTCCCAGGAAAAGGAACCGAAATTAAAAACAAATTCGGCTGAATATTTTCTATTTTTTCTTTTAAAATTGAAAGCAGAATAGTGTCAATATATGTTGGCTCCTTTTGCAAAGCTTGATACAATTCATCAAAAGAATTAGCGCTTCGGCCTAAACGTTCCGCATATCGGCTGAAGCCAAAATTATCATCAATACATTCTACAATAAAATCGGAAATATCTTCGAGATACAATGTTGCCAAATGTTTAGCCTTGTCCTGTGTCCCCATTGTTCCAAAAGCCCAATCCAATTCTTCCAACTGAGCAAAACGAGATGCTTCGGGCAAGAAATCCTCCTGACAAATTTGAAGTGCCAAAGTTGGATTTTTTCCCTGCAAAAAAGCAATAACCGAATCAATCGTTTTGATGTATTCGTCCTGTAAAGCTAGTATTCGTTTGCAGTTGTCGGTTGTTGGCTGTTGGCTGTTAGCAAACAAATTTTGCAATCCTTCTTTTGAAAATAATTTTAAAATCACATCAATACCCAAATCCGCCTGAACGGATTCAATATTTTTGGTATTCAAAAAACCTTTTATATACGCAGTTGCAGGATACGGAGTATTCAGCTGTGTAAAAGGCGGTGTGATTAGAAAAAGTTTTGGTTTCAAGAGAAAAAATTTTCAGCAAAAATAAGGGATATTTGGAGACTTTTCAGGAAAAGATTTTAGGAGTGTTTTTTATGCTTTAGAAACGGAATTTTAGTTTTTTTTATAAACATTTAATTACATTTGTCTACCTATAAATTTTTTAAATAAACTTTTAATATAATACCTGAAATATTATAATGAAAAAAGCATTTATTCTTATTTTCTATCTTTTATCATTCTCTATTTATTCCCAATACACTTTAATACCCGATATCAATTTTGAAAAAACGTTGATTTCTCAAGGCATTGATAATGGGATTCCTGATGGAAAAGTTTTGACTGCCAGCATCGATAAAATAAAAATTTTGAATATTTCTAAGCCGAATGATTACTACAACAAAATAAAAGATTTGACAGGGATTCAGGATTTTTTAGAATTGCAAGATCTAGACTGTAGTAACAACGAATTAACAAGTTTAAATATGTCTAAAAATTTAGCATTAACAACTTTAAATTGCAGTAATAATTTATTATCAGGTTTAGATATTTCTAAAAATGTGAACTTGTCTGATTTTGAATGTAGCAATAATAAATTTACAACTTTAGATGTCTCTAATAATCTTAATTTAGTTCTTTTTTTTTGTGATTTTAATTATAATTTAAAAACTTTAGACGTGTCCAATAATTTAAAATTAAAGATTTTATATGCTGGATATAATCAATTCACTAATCTTGATGTTACTAAAAATATCAATTTAGAATTTTTATCTTGTGCTTTTAGCAAATTAATTAATTTAGACCTTTCTAAAAACATTAATTTAATTGGATTAAATTGTATTTACAACTCTTTAACTACTTTAGATGTTTCCAAAAATATAAAATTGGTTTTTTTAGATTGTACAAATAATTTGTTAATCAGTTTAAATCTTAAAAATGGAAACAATTCAAATTTACGTTACAATAGTATAGATCTGTATAAGCCTAATTCATCATTTAAATCCAATCCTAATCTTTTATGTATATCAGTAGATGATACAGCATATTCTAATGCCAATTGGTCTAATTTAAAAGATGCGAGTGCCAGCTACACTACTACAGAAAATCTAGCACCTGTAATCTCATCTCCTCATTTTTTTTGCACTGCAAACAATCAAACTTTGTCAGATCTAACTATTACTAGTGGTACAAATTTAACTTGGTACAATGCTTCATCAGGAGGCAATACTTTACCCAGCACTACTGCATTAGTTGATGGTGAAATTTATTATGCCTCACAAAATTCGGGTGGTTGCGAAAGTACCAGAACTCCTGTAAAAGTTTTTATAGGGGACTCACAGCCACCAATCCCTACTTTATTAAATCTTCCTGATATCACAGGTGATTGTCACACCTTAATAACCACAATCCCAACAGCTACAGATGCATGTGCAGGGATGATTACAGCAACAACTGCAAGCTCAATTTCTTATAATATGCCAGGCACCTATACTGTGATTTGGAATTATAGCGATGGGAATGGTAATAGTATTTCTCAAAATCAAAAAGTAATTATTTCTGCCCAACCATTACCTATTATTACATCTCCACAAACTTTTTGTACAGACCAAAACAAAATTTTAAACGACATTATCATTTCAACAGGTATTTCAATAAAATGGTATGATTCTATTACAAAGGGGAATTCTTTACAGGGGAATTCTTTACTAACAAACGGATCAACTTATTATGCTTCACAAACTATTAATGGCTGCGAAAGTGAAAGAACATCGGTTACGGTTACTATCCACAGCACACTGGCTCCAACAGGAGATGCAAAACAATCTTTTTGTACCAGCCAGAACCCTACTTTGAGCAATCTTGTAATAGTTGGTACAGCCATAAGATGGTATGACAGCTCAATTCTTGGAAATCTTTTGACTGATTCCTCTCCTTTATCCAATGGAAAAACCTACTATGCTTCACAAACTGTAAATAATTGCGAAAGCCCTAGATTTGGAGTAACAGTTTCAATTATTAACACACCTTCTGCACCAGCAGGGAATGCAAATCAGGCATTTTGCAAAAAAGAGAATGCGAATCTTAGTGATATCCAAACATCAGGTCAAAATATAAAATGGTACGACAGCAATACTTCGACAACTGTTTTGCCAAATACAGCTTTATTAGAAAACAATAAAACCTATTTTGCCTCGCAGACAATTGGATGCGAAAGTGACAGAACTCCAATTTTAATTCAGTTAAATGATACTCCTGCGCCTACAGGAAACAGCAGTCAGCAGTTTTGTATTGATAATAATGCAACAATTGCCAATCTGAATATTATTGGAACAGCTGTTAAATGGTATGATGCTGTAGCGAATGGAAATCTTTTATCGTCAACTATACTCCTGCAGAATGGCACCTATTATACCACGCAGACACTTAACAATTGCGAAAGCGGCAGATTTCCAATTATCGTAAAAATACAAGACACTCAAAGTCCTACTGCTGATTCTCCACAGACATTCTGTATCCAAAAAAATACAAAAATCAGCAACATTAATATTATTGGAGAAAATATAAAATGGTACGAAAGCAGCACTTCTTTGGTAAGTTTGACAACATCAACCCTGCTTGCAGACGGAATTACATATTATGCTTCACAAACCTCAGACAATTGTGAAAGCGACAGAATACCTATTACCGTCGACATACTCAAAGCTAACGCTGGAGATTGCATCAGTTTAGCTGAAGGACTTCCCTATCCAAAGTTTTTTACACCAAATAATGATGGATATAATGATAGCTGGACAATTGATTTTGCTTACTTAGCTCCAAACGCAGGAATCAGAATTTTTGATCGTTATGGAAAATTCATCAAAGAATTAAACCAAAATGGAGCTTGGGATGGTACCTATCTTGGCCAAACTCTTCCCGCAACCGATTATTGGTTTACGGTTACACAAAAAAACGGCAAAGAATTTAGAGGTCATTTTAGTTTGAAGAGATAAAAATCACAAATGTTTTCGGTTAAGCATTATTGTCAAAACACAATATACAGCAGGGTAAAAGGCGGTGTGATTAGAAAAAGTTTTGGTTTCAAGAGAAAAAATTTTCAGCAAAAATAAGGGATATTTGGAGACTTTTCAGGAAAAGATTTTAAATACAAAATATCTACTATTTTTTTTAAAAAAAGATTTGAATTTAAATAATCTATTACTTTTAACAGATATTTAACTACTTTTACTGCTGTCAAAGATTACATATGAAACATAAATTACTCTTTCTTTTTTTCTTTTTTTCTTTTTTATGCAACGCACAGGAAATTTGCAATAATGGCATTGATGATGATAGTGATGGAAAAATAGATCTAAATGATGAAGATTGTATTTGTAATAACTCAATAACAACCTCACTTCTACCTAATCATTCTTTTGAAGAAAAAACAAAATGCCCTCAAGGTTATGATGACATTCCTACAACCAATAATTGGATAAAAGGAACAATCCCATCTCCAGATTATTTAAACAAGGACTGCTATCTTTTTAATACTATTTACAGCAAAAAGCTTCAGGATTTCCCGGATGGTAAAGGAATCATAAGAGCAGTATACAAAAACAATAAAAAAGAATATATCGCTACTAAATTATCAACTCCACTACTAACTGGAATAAGCTATCAGTTGACACTGAATATTGCTGCGTTAATGAGTATCGAAACATCTAACTTAAGTAAAAATTTCGATTTTAATTTTTTACAGCCAACTTATATAACACTTTATGGTTGTAATAACAAAAATAATTTACCATTATATACTACTTCAGATCCAAATTCATTTGATTCATCTTGGATCGAAATTGGAAAAGTTTTATATCAACCTCAAGGTGTTTGGGGAGAAATAACAATTAGTTTTACCACAAATATTGATATTAATGCAATAATGTTAGGCCCCGAGAAAGTCTTGCCCCCGTCATTTAATACCGATTATGAGCCTTCTTTCTTGTATGACAATTTAAGATTAAATACTGCTGAAAATTTTGGCGCTACAATTGTTCAAAGTGGCAATTTCTGCAATAATGATTTAACATTGACTGCAAACCTTACTAAGGTTATGAATTTAGCAACAACTTTTCAATGGTATAGAAATGGGATTGCGATAAATGGAGCAACTAATAAATCTTATGCAATTTCTTCAGTTAAAACAAATCTGGGAGAATATACTGTAAAAGTTACAGATGAAAATAATTGTTTCATAAGTTCAAAATTAACTATAAACAATTCAATTCTTAATCCTTCTGTAACAGTAGTTCAGCCTACTTGCCAAGATCCAAATGGTTATATTAAAGTTAACGACCCCGGAATGGAATATAGTTTTAATAAAGGCTTGGCTTTCCTTTCAGATGACAATTATATTACAAAAGATTTGGTATGGCAATCAGATGCTAACTTTAGCACAAAGGAGTATGGCAAATATTATATTCAGACCAGAACCAGTTCCGGTTGTATATCTACACCTACTATTGTAACAATTGATGCTCCAATATTACTAGACCGACCAACATTTTCAGTTATTCAACCAACATGCAATTCTGATGGAACCATTACTATAACAACTCCGGGATATCAATTTAGTTTTGATAATGGTTTAACTTGGGGAAACAGTGCTACCAAAACAAATTTGCCTTTTGGAAACTATTTAGTTAAAATAAAAAACAACATGGGATGTGAATCCTATTCACAAAGTGTATTACTTTTTCCGTATTATATTGATTCTCCAACCTATACTTTAACCCAACCTGACTGTAACCAGGGAGGCAGTATTACTATTACTAGCCCCGCATCTGAATATAGTTTTGATAATGGTAAAACATGGACAGCAAATCCAACAGCTACTAATTTACCTTCGGGTTATTATAATCTTAGAATTAAAAATGAATTTGGATGTGAGTCGAAACCTTATTTCAATCAAATTTATTTTAATCCATTTTCTAAACCAGACCTTGATTTTAAAGTTAACCAACCAAATAGTTGTAATAATTCCTGTGGTAATACTGGTAGTATTATTTTTTTAAATTCTTCCTATAAATATAGTATTGACAACGGACAGACATGGCAGGAAACACCAGCTTTTAATAATTTACAACCTGGTAATTATGTATTAAAAACAAAAAACGAACTAGGTTGTGAATCACAAGTCTATCAAGTTAAAATAAATTTTTATTTACCTCAACCAACTTATACTACAATAGAACCTACATGTACTACAAACGGTAGCATTACCATAAATACCGCTGCATCCTTTTATAGCTTTGATAATGGAAAAACATGGACAACAAATCCAAAGGCAACTAATTTACCACCCGGTTATTACAATATTATAACTAAAAATGAATTTGGATGTGAGTCCGATATTGTATATGCCAATTTACCTGCTTTTTATCTTGATGCGCCTACATTCAAAATAACAAATCCCAATTGTGAAACGGAATCAAAATGGAGTATTTCAATCACAACCCCTGCTGCATCTTATAGTTTTGATGGTGGAGTAACATGGAGTACAGATTCTTATAAATCGAATTTAGATTTTGGAAATTACTTCTTGAAAATAAAAAATTCATTAGGCTGTGAATCAAATTATGCAGTTGCTAATATAGGTAATGCTTATTATTTAAAAGCTCCCGAATATTCAATCGTGCAACCTGCTTGTGCTACTCCAGGACGTGTTACGATAACCACTCCTGCTGCATTTTATAGTTTTGATGATGGAGCAACATGGAGTACAAATCCAAATCTTACTCAATATCCTCATGGTGGCGCATATGGTTCTCTTAGGATTAAAAATAAATCGGGTTGCATAAGTGAAAATAACTGGTTTGGTCTTAACCCCAATTACCTTGATACTCCCACTTATTCAATCGTACAACCAACAACATGTGATAGTAATGCTACTGGAAGTATTACCATTACGACATCGGCTGCTTATTATAGTTTTGACGGTGGTTTAAATTGGAACACCAACCCAACAGCTTCAAATCTTCCTGTAGGATTTAAATATCAATTAAAAATAAAAAATACAGAAGGATGTGAGTCAGGAAATCTTGTAATTGAATTAACTCCTGTTAAAATAAAAGAAGCTGAACATAAAGTTACTTATCCATCTTGTGGTAAAGGAGGAACTATTACAATTACTACACCCGCTCCATTTTATAGTTTCGATGGCGGTGAAACTTGGGGTACAAATCCAACGGCTGCAAATTTACCCGTTGGTTATTACTATCCTAAAATCAAAAATGAATCTGGTTGTATCTCAGAAACACTTTATTCCGTTAATTTCAAAGAAGACTATTTAATTGGATACGACTTTACTGTTACACAACCCACTTGCCAATCTAAAAACAAAGGCAGTATTACAATAAATACTCCTTTTGATCAATATAGCTTTGATGGCGGCAGTACTTGGAGCCACTCCAATACTGCCACAAATTTATCTCCTGGAAATTATTCACTTAAAGTAAAAAATAATTTAGGATGTGAATCCTGGGATAGAATTGCAGCAATTTATCCTTTTTACTTACCTCGCCCTAATTACACCACAACATCTCCTGCCTGCGAAACAACAGGGAATATTACCATAACTACTCCAGCAACATCATATAGTTTTGACTATGGGAAAACATGGGATTCAAATCCAATAAAATCGAATTTACCTGAAGGAAGTTATAGTATTATAATTAAAAATGAATCAGGGTGCGAGTCATCTCCTGAATCACTATACCTTTACAATGTAAATCCTCCTGCTCAAACACCTACTATTTCTATTCAACAGCCAAGTAGTTGTACCACTTCCAAAGGAAAAATATCTGTAACTACTAGTGCTAATCAATATAGTTTTGATGATGGACTTACTTGGTCTTCCAATTCTATTGCTACAAATTTAACTACAGGAGACTATTTTATCAGAATTAAAAACAGCCCTAATGGTTGTCCTTCATCATGCGTTAAAGCGACTATTAATACCCCTCTTGATGCAATAGCAATACCAAATTATACCATTTCTCAACCAATAAGTTGTACAAATCCTTTCGGAACAATTAATATTACAACAGTTGCTTATGCTTATAGTTTTGATAATGGATTAAGTTGGACAACAATACCAAATTCCGGAAATTTACCAGCTGGACAATACAAAATTAGGATTAAAAATTCGGCAGATTGTGAATCAGAAGCAGTAACAATTCAAATAAATGCACCAACAGATTACCCTAATAACCCTAAATTCACAGCTCCTCAGCCCGATTGTAACAATCTTAAAGGAACTATTACAATAACAGACAGTGCATCAGAATATAGTTTTGATAACGGTATCAGCTGGACTACAAATGCAGTGCAGCCAAACCTTGATCCCAAAACCTATTTTATTAAAGTAAAAAATAATGATGGATGTGTTTCAAATGCGACCACAGTTACCCTAATTCCTTTTACAAATTTCACTCCAAAACCAACTGCGGCAACTCCGCAGACTTTCTGCATTCAACAGAATGCGGCACTAAATTCAATTAGTGCCACAGGTCAAAATATAAAATGGTATGATGCATTAACTGCTGGAACACTTTTGTCAAATACCGCTGTACTTCAAAACGGCAAAATTTATTATGCTTCGCAGACTATCAATAGCTGTGAAAGTGAAAGAACTCCAGTAACCATTAACATTCAAAACACATTGGTTCCAGCGGGAAATACTAATCAGACTTTCTGCTCTAGCCAAAACCCAACAATTGCAAATATCCAAGTTACCGGAACTGCAATAAAATGGTATGACGCTGTAAACAACGGCTCTTTATTAGCCCAAACAGCCAGTCTGCAAAATAGCAAAACCTATTATGCTTCACAAACAATTAATTCCTGTGAAGGACCAAGACTCGGCGTTACGGTTTCTATCGTTAATACGCCTGCTGCTCCAGCTGGAAATGCAAGCCAGGCATTTTGCAAAAGCGAAAAAGCAACACTAAGTACTATCCAAATATCCGGACAAAATATAAAATGGTATGACAACAATACTTCGGCTGCTGTTATGCCAAATACAGCTTTATTAGAAAACAATATAACCTATTTTGCCTCGCAGACGATTGGGTGCGAAAGTGACAGAACTCCAATTTTAATTCAGGTAAATGATACTCCTGCGCCCACAGGAAACAGCAGTCAGCAGTTTTGTATTGATGATAATGCCGCAATTGCCAATCTGAATATCATTGGAACAGCTGTTAAATGGTATGATGCTGTAGCGAATGGAAATCTTTTATCGTCAACTATGCTCCTGCAGAATAGCACCTATTATACCACGCAGACACTTAACAATTGCGAAAGCAGCAGATTTCCAATTATCGTAAAAATACAAGACACTCAAAGTCCTACTGCTGATTCCCCACAGACATTCTGTATCCAGAAAAATGCAAAAATCAGTGACATTGACATTATGGGACAAAACATAAAATGGTATGACAGCAGCACTTCTTCAGTAAGTTTGACAGGATCAACCCTGCTTGCAGACGGAATTACATATTATGCTTCACAAACCGCAGACAATTGTGAAAGTGACAGAATACCTATTGTCATTAACATACTTGCGGCAACAACAGGAGACTGCATCAATTATGTTGAAGTGCTTCCCTATCCAAAATTCTTTACTCCAAACAGCGATGGATTTAATGATACTTGGACAATTGATTTTGCTTATCTGGCTCCAAATACCGGAATTAGAATATTTGACCGCTATGGAAAATTAATAACTGTATTATCCGAAAATAGTTCCTGGGATGGAAATTATTCTAATCAGCCCTTACCATCAACGGATTACTGGTTTACAGTTACACGAAAAAATGGTAAAGAATTTAGAGCTCATTTTAGTTTGAAGAGATAAAAAAAGCCCAAAAGGGCTTTTTTTGTTAACTATAAATTCTATTTTACTTCACCCGAACCAAAATCCATTTTGAAATTTCCTCCAACGCAATTGGGGAGAATGTCTGCTCAATAACAGCATATTCTTCCGGAGCGCCGGTTTTACATTCCTGAAACAGATGATTCAGATTGGGAAGCGTTTTAACAGCAGTATTTTTATTACCTCCTTTTGCGAGTGCTTTTTGAATAGCCTCCAGATTCACATCTGCTGGAACCTGCATATCTTTTTCTCCATTAATTGCCAAAACTGGACATCTCACTTTTTCCAAAGCAACTGCAGGATCAAGTTTTAGGAAACCTATCATCCAGGGACTAGTAATTTGGGCTGTTAATGTTTTAATCTGATTATCGACCATTTTATCACCAACTTTCAACGTCAGATAACTGCTTACTTTACTCTTTAGACTAGGATCACCAGCTGGTGAATCAATAATAATTTTATAAACACCCTTAAAAACTTCTTGTCCTTTTTGAATTTCGCCATCAGAAACTGCCATTAGGCGTTCTATTTTTTCCTTTTGCAAAAGCATCAATTTATCACCGCGGATTCCTGTTCCTGCCAATAGTACAATAAAATTAACATCTTTAGAATTACCTGCGACGATTGGAGCAATTATCCCCCCCTCGCTGTGGCCGATTAATCCAATTTTACTCTTATCAATTTCTTTTCGGGTTTTCAGATAATCTATTCCAGCCTGAACATCCTTGGCAAAATCGAATGTTGTTGCTGTTTTATAATCGCCAGTAGATTTTGCAGTACCGCGGTCATCAAATCGTAAAACCGCAATCCCTTTTTGGGTCAAATAATCGGCTAAAACCAAGAATGGTTTGTGGCCTAAGATTTCTTCATCTCTGTTTTGTGCTCCGCTTCCAGTAATTAAAATTACAACAGGAAACTTACCTTCTTTGCTGGGCAAACTTAATGTTCCTGCCAAAACATTTTTATCTGTTTTATTTTCAAATGTAACGTCTTCGGTATAATATGGATACGGTTTTTGTGGTTCCTGCGGTCTTTTTAGGGTTTCTTTTTCTAGTTTTTCTTTAGACAGATTCAACGGAAAAGACTGACCGCTTTGTGTAAAAGTACCAACAATTACATTATACTGATTTAACTCCCCTTCAAATACAATTCGGGCACCAGGGATCTCTAATTTTAAAGTTTTTTTTTCAAAAGTGGTTGCCGTGACAGGAATTCCTTTTGATCCCTGATCTGGACTGTCCATAGTGGTGGTATAACCATTTTCGCTTTTACTTATATTAAAAACAAGTGCTAACTGCCCTCCTGGAACTTTTAAAAAACCATTCCATTGGCCTGTGATTTCCTGTCCAGACATTATAAAAGAGGACAAAACTGTCATTATAAAAAATACTGTTCTTTTCATTTTATTTGATTGTAATGAATTAAAATTTAAAAAACTGAAATCTATTGTTACATTTTTTTTTTTTTGGGATAATGATAAAAAGCCAAATTTCTCCTTTTAGCCTCGATTACTTCGTCAGTCCACTTCCCTCTTGTGCAGTGGAAATCTCCCGATTTACAAGAACAAGTTTTTTAGCTGTAGTTTTTTCTAAATCGCGAATTGGACAATACTACTTACTGAAAACGCCTAATTTTTCTGCTCCAAATTACCAACAGAAGCGATTATTTACTTTTCTCTATCTGCTTAAACTTTATATAAGAATACACCATTGGAACTATTGCCAAAACTGCAATAATGGAAATAAAGACTATATTGAAATAATTATTTTCTAAAATCAATCCTCCCAATACGACTGCAAATCCCCCAATAACCCAAAGTTTACCCGCAAAATTATGGGTAAGCTTCCAGACTTCATTGCTTTCTAAAGTCCATGGTGTCCGTATTCCTATAAAATAATTAGGCTGAATTACCTTGAAATAATTACCCAGTACCAAAAATAAGACTCCTGTTAAGACCGGTATTAAATTAGGACTTGAAAAAGACTGGTTCTTCGTAATATAAATAATAGACAAGGCCAATAAAGACATGCACAGAACAAGAAAAAATTTCAGCTGATGAAACTTGCCCCCCATTAAAACAATGCGTTTTTTGGGATCAATTTTTGGCGCTGCAAGCAGTAAAACATACGTTAAAACGGGGAGCATAAACAGCAGTCCAATCAGCGAAAATTTATCTCCCCAATGATCAATTTCGCCCTTGTAATTCCAATGTGTCGGGACTTTTTCGGGTAATGAGTTCCAAATAAAAGCTAAATAAACAAAAGGCAGTAAAACAATTCCAATGATAGGCAGTTCTTTTCTTAAAGTTAAGTTCATTATTTTATTTTTTAAAGGTTAGTATCCACTGCAGTACATCTTCCATAATGGTCGTATTGAGGGAATAGAAAATAAATTGTCCTGATTTTTCGGCAGTAATCAAATCGGCACGTTTTAAAATATCCAAATGATGAGAAATACTCGGCTTCGACATATTGAACTTATCAGCAATTTCACCTGCAGATAAATCCTTTGTTTTCAAAAGATCCAGTATTTCTCTTCGAGTGGCATCATTCAATGCTTTAAATATGTCGTTCATAATTTAAAGTATTTATATATTTAGACAAATGTCTAAACATATTCTTGAACAGCCAAATTTTATTTATAAAATCTATAAAAACAAAAAAGAGCTGCAAAACATTTTCGCAGCTCTTTAATATACTTTATCCTTAGTTAACCTAAAATTTGTGTTCCTTTTTACTAATTGCCAACAAAGCGAACAAAGAAATACAAGCCGCAAACGTCAAATAAAACCCAACATAAGTCAAACTATAAGTTGATGCCAGCCAGATAGCAATCATAGGTGCAAAAGCCGCTCCAATAATTCCGGCCATATTGAAAGTTAATGACGCTCCTGAATAACGAACAGTTGTAGGAAATAATTCCGATAAAAAAGTTCCCAAAGGTCCGTAAGTGAATCCCATCAAAGCCATTCCTGCGCATAGAAAGAAAGTTACCATTACTGTGTTTCCTGAATTTAAAAAATAGGAAAAGAAAAATCCAAAAACGGCAATGGAAGTTGTAGCAATAATAAGCATTTTGCGCCTCCCGATTTTATCAGCAACTACAGCCGAAACTGGAATAAACAGAGCAAAAAACAACACCGAAAACAGCTGGATCAATAAGAAATCTCTTTTCTCAAAACCCAGATCAGATGTTGCCCAGCTCAATGTAAATACTGTCATTAAATAAAACACCAAGAAAGTGGTAATAGATGCTAATGTTCCGAAAAGCAGTTGGTTTTTATAGGATTTAACCAATGCAAGAAAAGGAATTTTAACTTCTTCGTGTTCTTTTTTTGAATTTTCGAAAGAAGGAGTCTCAGTAATTTTGGTTCGGATATAAAAACCTACTACCACCAAAAGTGAGCTGGCAATAAAAGGAATTCTCCAGCCATAATCCATAAAATCCTGACTGCTCATCAAGTCGGTTAACAACAGAAAAGTCCCTCCCGAAAGCAGCAGACCGATTGGCGCCCCCAATTGCGGAAACATTCCGTACCAAGCGCGTTTATTTGGCGGTGCATTTTCAATTGCCAATAAAACAGCTCCTCCCCACTCGCCTCCAAGTCCTACACCCTGACCAAATCGGCACAGCATTAATAATAAAGGAGCAGCAACGCCAATACTGGCATAACCTGGCAAAAATCCAATAGTTACTGTCGATATCCCCATCGTCAGCAAAGCTGCTACCAAGGTAAATTTACGCCCGATTTTGTCTCCATAATGTCCAAAAAAAGCGGACCCCAGCGGACGGGAAATAAATGCTATGGAAAAAGTTGCCAAAGACTGCAAAGTTGCCATAGTAGCATCTGCACTTGGAAAAAATAATTGCGGAAAAACCAATACAGCTGCATTGGCATAAATATAAAAGTCAAAAAATTCGATTGTGGTGCCTATCAGGCTTCCAAAAAGAACATGTTTTAACGAGTTCTTTTTATTCTGGTCATGTTTCATCCGATTTTGATATAGTTTTTTTTTTAGAAAATAGGATGTAAAAATGAATCTTATTTTTGAATGTGGCAAATATTTGTTTTTAATATTTAAACCTTAATTTTATTTAAACAATGAAAAAAACGGGACTCCATTTTGCCAAATACATAAATCGACACTCAAAAAGAACAAAAACTTGGTAATTTGTTAAATAAAACGTAAAATTACACAAAATTAACTATATCTTAATAATCCAATAGCCTCAAATTAATTTTGAAAACACAGCGTAAACATATTTACACTTTAGATGATTTCACTTTGTGGAATAATTTGAAAGCTGGTGATGAAAAAGCTTTTTCAACACTTTTTGAAAAATACTATTCAGATTTAGTACGTTATGGCAATTCTTTGTGTTCTTATGATGATAGAGTACAAGATTGCGTTCAGGATGTTTTTACAGATATTTGGGTGTATCGGGAATCGCTTTCATCAGACGTTATTATCAAAGCTTATTTATTATCAAGTGTCCGCAAAAGAATAGCACGGCTGTACCAGCGCGATCCTTTTTTCACGAAAAAGAACAATATAGAAACTACTGAATTTCTATTTGATTTCTCAATCGAACAGCAATTAATCGATGACGAAATTACAGCCGAAAAGGTATTACAGCTCAATACCCTTATTAACAACCTGCCTTCAAGACAAAAAGAAGCTTTGTATCTGCGTTACCATCAGCAGTTATCGGTAGAGCAGATTGCCGAAATAATGTCAGTGAATTACCAGTCTGCGAGCAACATTCTATTTAGAGGAATACAAAAATTGCGCAATGACTGGAAAGAGAATATTTCAATCATTTTACTTCTGGCTACTTCATCTATCTAGACTTTTAAGATATTTTTTTAAATATTTAAAAAAAAATCATAATTAGGTGAGTATATAATAAAAGACTTGTCCTTATTGCTTTTGTAACCCCTATTATTAAGATGCAAAAGCGAAACAAATATACACGGGCAGAAGACTTTTTAGGTGATGATTCCTTTCGTCAATGGATTCTGCAGAATAAAAACAATTCCAACTGGGAGAATTGGACACTTGAAAGCCCTGAAAGAGCAAAATTAGTAGAAGAAGCCCGCTTATGGGTTCTTGCTACCAAAGTTGAAAAACCGCAGATGTTAGCCGCAACTGTGGAATCGGCTTTAGAAAATACCTGGAAAAAAATCGCACTCAAAGAAGCTGCTCTTAAAAGAACACAAAATCCAAAAACTAAAATCTGGAATAACAATTGGTTTAGATCTGCAGCAGCCGTTTTGGTAATAGGACTGGCTTTTTCATGGGCATATACCAATTATTTTGATTTAACAAATAACAATCCTATCTATAAAGAACTCCTTATAGAAAATAAAGAAGGATTAGTTGAAGAAACAAATAACTCCAAAAATCCTCAGATCATAACGCTTTCTGATGGAAGCTCTGTTTTATTACAGCCCAAAAGCAAATTGAGTTATCCGAAAACTTTTAGCGGAAATGAACGAAAAGTGTATTTATCAGGTGAAGCATTTTTTGAAATAAGTAAAAATAAAAGAAAACCATTTTTTGTTTTTGCGAATGAAACTGTTACCAAAGTCGTAGGAACGAGTTTTAGAATCTGCGCATTTGAAAACCAGCCAAATGTTGAAGTGGTAGTCCGCACTGGAAAAGTAAAAGTTCACTCGAATATTCTGACTGCCAAAACCTCATCTGAAGAGGTGGTTTTATTACCGAATGAAGCTGTACGCTTCGTAAGAGAAACTGCCAAATTTGATAAAATAACAGATGTTACCAAAGATATTGTCCTGAAACAGTCTGCAAAAACCATAGAACAATTGAGTTTTGATTTTACAGACACACCTGTCAGCCACATTTTCAAGACAATCGAGCAGGCCTACGAGATAGAAATCGATTTTCCAAAAGAAAAACTAAAAAACTGTCATTTGACTACTTCATTGATCGACCAGCCTTTGCCAGAAAAATTAAAGATTATCTGTAAAAGCATTGGAAATAATACCAGTTACGAAATGAATGGAAACAAAATTATCATAACGTCCGAAGGATGCAATTAAAAATCAAGCCTATGTAGAAAAAATATTTTAAAAAAAAGCGCCAAATATGCTGTAACACATTTGACGCTGAGTTAGTATCAAAAAGCTTTCTGTAAAAAGCATTTTTGGTAAGTTTTTCAGAACACCCGTTTAAAAAGTATTAATCAAAACAAGACCAAAATTATGAAAAAACCTGTTGTCAAACAACGATTACTCTATCGAATCATGAAAATAACACTCTTTCAGATTGTACTGGCTTTTGTCTTTTCTACTGTTGTAATGGCGAACAGCGTCAAAGGACAGAAAAAACTAGATACAAAAGTCACCGCTTCGATTACGAACGTGAGTTTATCCAAAGCATTATCTAAACTTGAAAAATTAGCTTCTGTAAAATTTTCATATAATTCAAGGATAACTCAGCTTAACCAGAAAGTGAACATTAATGCTGAAGATGAAATACTCTCCAGTGTCTTAAACGAAATACTTTTACCTTTAAATATCAGTTACTCAGAAATAAGCAATCAGATTGTTCTGCAGACTATACCTGCTAAAGAACCTGCAGATTTTAATCTTTTGAGTTCATTAAACTCAAATTTAATTGCTGCTACTATTGTAAAAGGAAAAGTAATAGACTCCAATGGCAATCCGTTACCTGGTGCATCAGTATTGGTAAAAGGAACTAAAGCGGCGACATTAACCGACTTTGACGGAGGATTCTCGATAGAAATACCAGCTGGAAGTACCAAAATTATAATCAGTTACATTGGTATGCAGACCAAAGAAATTGATATTACTAACGATTTTATCACTGTGGTTTTATCTGAAATAGGACAGACTCTTAACGAAGTTGTCATCACTACCGGATATGAGAAAACCTCAAAAAGAACTTTTACAGGAGCTGTCAGCAAAATTACTGACAAAGAACTAAAAGTAGACGGAGTAGTTGATGTAAGCCGAATGATTGAAGGTAAAGCTGCCGGGGTAACTGTACAAAACGTTACTGGAACTTTTGGTACTGCACCAAAAATTACGGTCCGAGGATCTTCATCCATTTTCGGAGATACAAAACCGCTGTGGGTTATAGACGGTGTGGTGCAGGAAGATATTATCAATCTTTCATTTGCTGATCTGGCTTCAGGAAACTCAGAGACTTTATTAAGTTCATCAATTGCAGGTTTAAACGCAAACGATATTCAGAGTATCGAAATTCTTAAAGATGCATCTGCAACTTCAATTTACGGATCAAGATCTCTTAACGGTGTTGTTGTAGTTACTACCAAACAAGGAAAAAAAGATTCCCCATTAAAAATAACGTATTCATTAGAACAATCAATTAGAACAGTTCCTAGTTATAATCAATATGATATTTTAAATTCTCAGGAATCGATGAGTATTTTTAAAGAAATGGAATCAAAAGGATTTTTGGATTTACCATCAACAGTAAATGGCAGATATGGAGGCGCTTATAACATTTTAGGAAAAGCAATAAATACGTATGTTCCAGAAACTGGCGGTTATTTAGTAAATAATGATCCTGTTAGCCGTAATCAATTTTTAAAAAAATATGAATTAGCCAATACTGATTGGTTCGAAGTTCTTTTTAGACCGTCAATTACACAAAATCACTCTTTGAGTTTTGCCGGAGGCGGTAAAAACAACACTTTCTATGCTTCATTGGGTTATTACAATGATCCGGGATGGACTATTGCCGATCAGGTAAACCAATTATCATCAAACATCAAAGGGACATTTTTTGTAAATGATAAATTAAACATAACCTTATCTACTCTGGCTTCTGTCCGTAATCAAAAGGCTCCTGGAAGTTATGAAAGTGAAAAAGACGAAGTTTTTGGAAAAGTTACCAGAGATTTTGACATCAATCCTTTTAATTACGTTTTAAATACCAGCAGAACATTAAGACCTTATGACGATAATGGTAATTTAGAATACTATCGAAACAATTGGGCTTCAATGAATATCCTAAATGAGTTGAAAAACAATTATATGGAAATTGATGTTAAAGACATTCGTTTTCAATTGGATTTAGATTATAAAATTAACTCAAAACTTAACTATAATCTAACAGGATCAGGCCGTTATGCGAATACAAGCCGTCAGCATAAAATATTGGAAAATTCAAATGTTGTAGGTGCTTACAAAGCTGGAACTCCTGATGGCGAAGATGGTGTCAACACATTGGTTAGAGATGAGAATATCTTTTCAAAATCAATAATTCGCAACTATTTGATGGTATATTTATTTTAAAAAATTGGTTAGATATTTAAATTTTCTCCTAATAGACAAAGAATTGCAATTATAACCAAAATGATAAATACTGAATTCGGATTTGCAAAGTTAATCGTCCATCCTAATTGCTTAATTCTTTTAGGAGGAAAAATTCGTCTATCTTCTGGATTTAATAGAAGATGCCCAAAATTTCCAGTTATTTGAATCTTTATGCCATTGATTTTTAGTTTCTTCACTAGGTTTATTATTGTTTTTCATAACGTAAAGGTTTGAGCTTTCGTTTTATATATTGATATGTTATATTTTCACTGTCTAAATAAAGAATTAATGAAGCGGCCATTGAAAAAAAGAAAGTAATCAGACCATGCGTGATTGCTATACTAAAATGAAATAAAATACCAAATATTAAAAAACTTTTTTTTATTTTTTTATCAGTTACTAATACACAAGCAAATAATAATAATTCTAAAATTATTACCGACCAAGTTATTATTGGAGCAAAATAACTTAGTGTTATAAAGTTATAGAATTTTTGCATATAAATTGGTGCTCCAAAAACATTGTTTGTAAACCAGTAATAAGCGCAGGTACCGTCTTTCCATTCAGTACTATTTAATTTACCAACCGCAGAATGTAAATATATAACGGCAACTTGTAGAATTATCAAAAAGAAATAACAACTAAAAAAGACATTAATCGCTTTCCTTATATTAGTTTCATTTTTTGTTTGAGATTTCCATTGATTTAAACGATTATCAAATAAACATATTGGAATTAGTAAAAGACTTAAGTTCGAAGCTATCTGATCTCCCCCATCAACACCCAAAAAAGAATTACATATACTTAAATGTATCCAAGCTTGAAAAAAGCAAGTCAGCTGTGGAAGATATCCAATTATGACAGACACTAGAATTAAGATAGAAAAAAATTTTGCTAATATGGGACTAAACAGTGAAAAGATACTAAATTTTTTAAAAAAAACAATTGTAGCAAAAGTTGCTTCATCTGGCACCATGAGACTGAAATCGGTAATGTATTTTACATCATTAAAAATTATTGTCAGCAATGCACTTATGGCTAATAAAAGTCTTACAAGCGCAAGTCTTTCATTAAATATTCCTTTTTGTTCTAATAATGTAATATATTGATTCATTTTTGACAAATTTCTATTGGAAACACATTATATAATGATGGATAATCTGATTTTCTGCGGAGTATACTCCAAGGAAGCAATGTTTGAGTTACAAAAAAATATTTTCCTTTAAAATTAGGCGCATTTTCTTTCTTAAGAAAGATTTTATTAAAAATAAATTTTTGCTTCATCATTGCATGAGAGATATTATTGATATCAGATGTCTTGATAACAATTCCATTTATCGAATCTTTTTCTATTTGTTGAAACATATTGTTTATTTCAATATTTAATACCCTATTTTTTCTTGATATTCCAAAATAATATTCCTTTGAAAAACTTCTCAAGTTTTTTAATTTTGGGTATTTAGAATTACAATCAAATACGTAAAATAATGGGCCTTTTGATGATGCTGTAAAAAAGGCCCAACCTTGAGGAAATACTGAAACAAATTTAGATGTATCAGAATGACTATTGTGAATAGCATTGTTTCCAGCATATACTGAAATAAATTTAAAGAAAATTATAAGAACTAAAAAAATTGAACTATAAAATGATAAAATGGATAACTTAGAGGCTTTATTCATTATATTTTCTTTGGTCTAGATGATTTAAATCCCTTTTAATTCAAACGTTATATCTGATTGATAATCCTCAACTAAATATCTTTTTTCTGGTCTAATCTGCTCAGTAGAATCGTCAGGAAATGGTTCAGAAGGATCTGTAGGTAAAGGATCAACTGGCGCTTCTTCTAAAACAATCACAATAATCAATACTGCAGCTGCGGCAAGCCATACGGCTGCCCATTTGTAGACATACTTTGGCACTACATATCTTGATGATTGTTTTTCTGATTGCATTCCTTTTATTGCTTTAATCATATCTTCTTTTGATGAATTTTCATCAATGTGGTATTTTGATTTTAAAGAAGCAGTAAATTTTTTTGCTACTTCAGAAATCTCTCCTTTAGAAACATTCGCTAATTCAAAAGCAGTATTCGATATTTTACTAGATGCTTTTGAAATAGTAGACTTAACTACATAGTAATCACCAGATCCTATATTTTTCCTAAAAGTAGATAAATAATTGGGGTCAGATGATTTTAATTTGGCTATAATTTCATTTTGAAAATTGACAATTCCTTGTATTTGTGATTTTTCTGTTACAAATGTTCTAAAATTCAAATCTTTGAAGTCCTCCATTTTATCCGCGACGGGACCTTCCAAAAACATTACTCCTTTAAAAACTTCCTCATCACTAAATGATGTTTTCAAATCATCTTTTTTAATCACTGAATTTTTGTCACTATAAATTTCATCTTTACTACAGCTAAATAGTAAAAATGAAACACTAATTAAAGTACAAATGTGATACTTGACACAGTAATTTCTAATTTTTTTCATAATATAAATATTTAAAAGTTTATAATTCTTACAAAGAAAGACTTATTTATTTTAATTAACAAATATTTTAATTTGTTTTAATAATTTATTATAAATAAAAACCTACTATTAATAACTCAAAAGATTTTAATAAAAAAGATCGCATTTTGATACATTAAGTCAAAGATGATAATCGCAGAGCCTTACAAATACCTCTTCATGCATCAAACAGCGGTATCGAATTAAATCCTAGATAATCTTTAAAAGCAAAATATCATGAAAATAATAAAATATAGTAAAATAGCAGTTTTGTTTTTAACACTGGCATCACTTGCTTCTTGTTCTAATGATGATCAGGTAGGTGAAAGCCAGCTTGATTATAACCAGCCGATAAAAACAGCACTTGACAATTGGATAGGTGTAAATTATCTGACTCCATACAATATAAATGTCCAATATAAATGGAATCAAAATACGGTAGACAAC
>NZ_JADKPR010000022.1 GCF_015351475.1 Flavobacterium sp. HJJ
GTTTGCTTTTTCTACCATAGAAATAGCCAGCGCTCTTATGTTGTCGGCAGCTAAATTGTCAATTTTTTGGTTCATAATTTATGGTGTTAATTTTTTTAATAACGGTATCGGCGGTTTCTAAACGATTTAAAATCTTTGAACAATCAGCGAAAACAAAATTACGCAACCGATTGTTTTTACAAACATATAAAAAATAATTCTAAAATCAGATGCTAAATTTCCAATAAGTTTCTTTTTATAATTTTAATTAACTAATCAGCCATGACTGCTCTCAAAAATAGAGAGTTTCTTTTGAGGCAGCTATGTCCCGTTATTTTTGGAGAAGTTTCCTTTTAAAACAATCATTTATATGTCTCAATGACCACATTCGGATTCCAATTATCAGCCACTGGAGGATTTGCGTTAACTGTTTTTAAAACATTTGCTATAGAATAAAGTTTTACGTCATCTAAGGTTAAAATTTTCATCCATTTTACTCTTTCATCAGCATTGGCACCCCTGCCCGAAGACTTATATTCGCTGTATCGCGCTGTAGATTCATTTTCTGTTTTCCCCCAGTTATTCCATCCTGAAGGTTTTACTGCATCTGACATTTCAGTATTTATAAAAGCAACAGCTGCATAAGGTCTCCAAGGTCTGCCCAAAGTGGTTATATCTGCTCCTGTGCCTGTAATTTTACAATTATTGAATACATAGCCAAAATTTACATGCTCCTTGGTAGAAGCTGCGGTAATAGCGCTGCCTCCCTTGGTATGTAAGGTACAATGATCAAAAAATGCTGTAGAACTGCCAAATATAAAATCTGTAGAGCCTTCTATATAGCAGTCCTTGAAATACTGCCTGCAGTCTGCTCCATACAATGTATCCTGAAAACCTAAAAATTTACAATTAACGAAAACCGCTTTATCACCCTGAATATTAATTGCCAACGCCTGCCCTACCGGCCCAGAAGAATTTTCGAATGTTATATTCTTTGCATAAAAACCTGTCCCAATAATAAAACAGCTGGAAGAATTGCTTGTTCCATAACCTTTGCCTGTCAGCGGATTTATTTTACTGGAATAATTGTCATAGGTCAGAATAACTTTGTCTGCCTCTTCCCCAATTAGCACTACATTATTTTTATCTGCTTCCAAAGTTATAACCTCTTTATATGTCCCTTTTTTCACAAAAATAACAGTGCGTTCAGGATTTAATTTTGAAACAGCATTAAATGCTTCCTGTACCGTTTTATAATCACCGCTTCCGTCTTGTGCTACAATAAAATTATATTTATATTTTTTTGATTTTGTGATTTGCGACAATAATGAGTGGGAAACCATCAGACATAAAAAAATATATTTTAAAATGGTAATCTTCTTCATGTGACAAATAATTATTTTATAAAATTAGAATTCAGTTCCTTTGTTTAATTTAGTAACCAATCCTTTTTTTCTATTTCCTATGCTTGAAAACACACAATTAATAAAGAAAGTAATATACACTTGTTTTCCTGCATAAACAAAATCCCGATTTTAAAACATCTAAAACAAATTTAGATAAATTATCAGTTTTGTAAAACTAGAAAACTATTGAAATGAAAATAACTTTTGCCTGTTATTCGCTAAATTTCTTTTGAGTAAAATACCTTAAAACAATATGACTATCCTTAACTACTACCAAACAGATCGAATTAGCCACTGATTAAAAAGATTTACACAGATTTTAAAAAAAAAGTAATGAAATCTGTGAGAATCTTTTTAATCAGCGGCGAAAAAAAATACAAGGTACTATTTGCGGACAGTCATATAAAACAATCTAAATTTTACAAGTTTGAGGCAATTATATAAATTGTGTAATAGCTGTTTTTTTTTAATTTTTATTCGTATTCATATTGAAAAACAGATGTCGAAAATAAATTATAAATGATTGTTTTCAAGACAGTTTTCATTAAAATATCTTAAAAAAACAAAAGTCTATTTTTTAAAATAGACTTTTGAAGAAAAAAAAAAATTAACTAACACAAACTTACTTGTAACCTTGATTTTGTTTAAATTGTTTAGTCACATCAATTGTTGACTGAGGTATTGGGAATATTCTTCTGAATGGCTGTGATACAGGTTTTGCAGTTCCTGCTAAATCAAATTTTCCAAAACGTATCATCTGTGGTCTTCTGTATAATTCCCAGTATAATTCAAAACCTATTTCATTATATAGTACTGTCGCATCCACAGCAGTAAGTTCTTTTCCTGGAGCACTGGCATACAATGATTCCCTTTTTCTGCTAGTGCGTAATTTATTTAAATCCTGAAGCGCAGCTGCTGTATTTCCTTTTCTAAAATAAGCTTCTGCTCTCATGGTATAAATACCTCCAAGACGATACAAAGGAATATCAACATTACTTGAACCATTTCCTTCTTCAGGATCAAATTCATACTTAAAAACGCGTGCTCCTTGGTTGATTTCATTTTGAGCAAAAACAGCTTGAGTAGGATTTTTGAAAGTTAATGATGGTGTAAAATCCATTCTGGTAGTCGAACTTTTTTCCATATACAATGGAGAAACTTTTATACGATTCCCTACCATTTCTAAAGAACCTGATGACAACAATATTGGTCCATATTGAGGGCCGGCTATAATACCTCTTGTAAAGTGAAACCATGGTAAACCAGCACTCTTAGGAACAATATCTGTTGCAGGAACACTTGGAGTTGTACCATCATTTGTAAACCATGTCCCGTCAGAATATTGGTAGGCTTGGTTGAATCTAGGATCCTCATGATTATTATCCCATGTTGCATAAAATTCTGGAGTTATACAAGCTGCATTTGTACCTCTGTTTGCAGCAGAAGTCCTTTGGTTACGCTCCATAGATACATAAGCGAAACTGTTGGAACCATTTCTGATATAATCTATTTTCTGAGAAATAGCGAAAATAAGCTCAGTCCCTTTTGTATTGTCTATTGCAAAATTTTTAAAATAATTACTTTCTAAACTGTATTTTCCCGAATCAATAAGTAATGATGTATAATAAATAACTCTATCCATATCTGTTCCACTTCCAGTTACTGCTGCTTCATTAAAATTAAAACTAGAAGATGCATTGTAACGATCTTTAAATACTGCACGGTTCAAATACATGGTGCTTAGAAAACCATAAGCAGCTTGTTTTGTAAATCTGCCGTGATGTGTCTGCTGAGAACCCATATCGGCTAAATCAGGAAGTAATGCTTCAACATCTGTAATCAATTTATCGATTTGTGTATCTGCTTTTAAAATCTGTAAAGGTGCATTTGGATTCATTGGATCTCTATAGGGCGCTTGTCCAAATAAATCTAATGTTGTGTATAAATAATACGCTAACAGACCTTTTGCCTCTGCCAAAAATAATTTCTTTTCAGGAATGGTACTTTCTTCAGCAGATTGAATTGCGGTAAGAGAACGCGTGATTCCATTTGTCAATAAATTCCAGTTGTTTCCAATAACTGCATTATCAGAAGCCCAGGTGAACTCATGCATTGCTCTCCATTTTCCGCCGTCGCCCCAATCACTTCCCCGTGTTGGTAAAATAGCTTCATCTGTACTATATTCCTGCATAGAAAAAACAGCTCCATGATCTGTAAAAGTTCCGTCTCCTAATCTATCATAAGCTGCAGCAAGTGCGCCAGCAGGATTAGAAGTACTACCACTTGAAACCTCGTCTAAAACAACTTCATCCAGATTAGTACAGTTACTAAAAAGCACTGCAAAAGAGAATAGAATTAATGTCTTTGTACTAAAAATTGTCTTTGTGTTCATAATAAATTTATAATTTTAAAGTTGCTCCTAAACTAAAAGTTCTAGAAGTTGGGTAACTAGCATAATCAATACCAATAGATTGGTTTCCTTCGTTTGATTTAGGACTGTTAATTAAAGGATCATATCCTGTATAATTCGTAATCGTAAGCAAATTTTGACCTGTAACAAAAAGTGTTAATCCGTTTAACCAATTCACTCCTTTTAGATTAAAATTATATCCAATACGGGCTGTATTTAATCTAATAAAATCAGATTTCTCTAAGAATAAAGTGGATAAAATTGGTGAATTTGCTGGATTTGCACCCGACTCATAATACCCTGTAGCAACATTTCGGTCCGAAGCCAAATTGTTTATGTTTAATGCATTCAATCCTGTATTATTCAACAGATAACCTCCTGTTTGACCGATGATAGAGAAGGAAAAACTAAAGTTTTTATAATTCATATCACTATTAAATCCATAATAGAAAGTTGGCAAAGCTCCTTCGATAATAACTCTGTCGCTGTTATCAATTTTACCATCTCCATTAGTGTCTCTAAAAATGTTAGCACCATTAGCATCAAAACCAATATGATCTAATAAATAGAAAGACCCTGCGGCATAACCACTTTTGTAAATATTAGCATTAACGCCTGACTGGCCTGGGCCCGAAATAGTACCTGTTAAAATTTCGGAAACTGGTAAATTCTCAATTTTGTTATTTAAAGTAGCTCCGTTCATATCGATATTCCAACTGAAATCTTTTGTATCGATTAATTTTGAACCAATCATAAACTCTAACCCTTTGTTTATAATTTCTCCATAAATATTGGTCCAAACTGTTGGTGTTGGACTCAAAGCCTGTGAAGGAATTTTTAAAATTGCATCTGTAGTTGTTTTATTAAAATAATCAAGTGTTCCGTAGAATTTATCATTCCAAAAACTAAAATCTAAACCTACATTGTATTGTGTTACTACTTCCCATTTTAAATCAGGATTTGGAGTTCTGTTTACAGAAACACCATTTACTAAATTCAAATCATCATATAAATAATAACCATCAGCACCAGCTAAAGAATAACTTGCTTTTGTAATTTTATTTTCTACTTCCTGATTTCCAGTTTGTCCCCAGCTTCCTCTTACTTTTAAATTACTAAGTGCCTCAACATTTTTTAAAAAACTTTCTTTATTAATATTCCATCCTATTGCAAAAGAAGGGAAGTATCCATATTTATTATTTTCTCCAAAACGAGTAGAACCGTCTGCTCTCATAGAAGCTGTCAAAAGATACTTCTCATTAAAAGTGTAATTTAATCTTCCAAAGTAAGATTGCAATTCGTTTTCCTGAGCATAACCAGTAGTTCCTGACTGTGTTCCTGTAAAACCTGGATTTATTGACGGTTTAACACCGGTTCCTTCGGCTGCAACTCCGTCTACACTGAAACTAGTTCCGGATCTTTCAAACTTTTGATAGGAGAATCCGCCTAAAACTTCGATTTTATGTTTACCAAATAAACCATTATAAGTCAAGTAATTGTCAGTTAAAGTATTTTTAGAATCGAGATTATTCTGAACGTATTTTCCCTTTGGATTTAAATCTGTCAAGTTTGGAAAAATTGTTGTATTTCTTTCCGCCACAGAACGATCAATTCCAAAATTAATTTTATATTCTAATCCGTTAACTATTCTCAATGAAGCTTCAAAGTTCCCTAAAACTCTCAGCGTACGTGTTTGGTCTTCATAAATACTCAATAAATAGGCTGGATTATAATGCGCATTCATATTGAAGTTCGTATATTTTCCGTTGGCATCATACACAGAACGTGTTGGATTTGCCATCAAAGTATGTACTAATAACTGTCCGTTAGAACCACCGTCATCACTTGTAGGCACACCGTTATCTTTTGTTTCGCTGGCAGTAAGATTCATTTTTAATTTTAAACGTTTATTATCTAAAAATGATTCAGCTGCGTTAATTCTGCCAGTCATGCGGTTGAAACTACTATTATGAATGATACCTTCCTGATCCAACTGCGATATAGAAGCATAATAATTCCCTGATTCTGTTTGTTTAGCAAAAGATAAAGCATTACTAGTCGTAATTGCCTCTCTAAAAATGACATCTTGCCAATCTGTATTTCCACCATGATTAAAAGCAGGATCTTTAATAGCCGATTTGTATTGATCAGCATTTAAAACATCTAATTTATTTGCTACAGCAGAAATCCCTAGAGATGTGTCAAAAGTCATTGTACCCTCTCCCTTTGCTCCTTTTTTTGTAGTTACCAAAACAACTCCATTAGATCCTCTTGCCCCATAAATTGCCGCAGCAGAAGCATCTTTTAAAACTGTAATCGACTCAATATCGTTATTATTTAAAAAATTTAATGGATTTTTAGCTGCAGAAGCACCAAAACCTACATTGGTACCAGATGGACTAACATCATCATTAGACAATGGCACACCATCAACAACAAACAAAGGTGTGCTTCCGCTACGAATAGACCCAACACCTCTAATAGTAACATTTACACCAGCTCCCGGCTCACCGCTTGTGCTTACAACACGAACTCCAGCCACTTTTCCTTGTATTAAATTGTCTGGCGAAATGCTTACACCTTGTTTAAAATTTTCTGCCGTAAGCTGTGTTACTGCCCCCGTAACATCTTTTTTTGATTGCTTACCATATCCAACAACTAAAACCTCATTCAGCACAGAAGCATTAGGTTCTAATTGAATTGTCATAAAACTTTTTTGGGCAATTACCGTTTTAGTTTTATATCCTAAATATGAAATCTCAAGAGTCCTGCCCTCCTCTACTGTAATTTCAAAGCCTCCATCAAAGTCTGTTACTACTGCATTTTTGGTAGCCGCTTCTAAAATCGTTGCTCCAGGAATTGGCACTCCATTTTCATCCAAAATCTTTCCTTTTAGTTTATCAATAGTTTGAACCGTTTTAAGAACTCTTTTTTTAGTTTTTTGAATCAAAACTAATTTACCATTGATATTGTAATTGAAATCAGCTTTCTTAGAAAGTTCATTCAAAATTACTGCAACAGATTCGTTGCTATAATCTACTGTATAAATAGTGTTATCAGCAATAACAGCCTGACCGTAACTAAATTTATAGTCCGTTTGCTGACTAAGTTTTGAAAAAATGGAAACAAGAGTCGCTTTTTCTGTTTTATTTTTTAAATTTGAATTTTCAAGAAAATTAGTATTACTGTGTCCATTATGAAATGACAGTAATGTGAGTACTAAAAAGATAATTCTCTTTAGATTTAAATAGGAAAGTTTAAAATACATGATTTAAGTTATTGGTTTTTTTACGATACTTAATTATTGATGGCAGTTGTTCTCAGCAACTGCTTTTTTGTTTTTTAATTCTCTTTTACTATTTCGTCATAAACTTTAAATTTTAGGTTTGTTATATAATTTATTTGTTCTAAAACACTTTCTAGTGATGCCTCTTTTTTAATGAATACCGTTAATCGCATATCCAAAACTTTATCATTTTTATACTCGAATGAAATACCATATTTATATTGCAGAATGGCAATAACCTGCTTAAGAGTAGTTTGATTTAATGTAATATCGGTATTGTACCAATTTACCAGATACGCCTTCTCAGCCATTTGTTTGGTCAGTTTATTTTCTGTAAACAACGCTTCTTCATTTGGAACCAAATCCACGTTTTGTCCTTTTGCTGCAACATTTACTTTTCCAGTTACAACAATCACTTCGCATTTAGATTTTGACAATTGAATATGAAATGATGTCCCGACAACTCTTGTTTTCAGATCACCTGACTGAATAATAAATGGATGTTTTCTATCCTTGGCTACTTCAAAAAAAGCGTTACCTTTTAAAAGCGATACTTTTCTTTCATCAGCATCAAATTTTTCAGGATATTTGAATAATGAATTTGCTGCCAGATAAATTTTCGAACCGTCACTTAATTGGATAGATTTGGGGGTATCTAACGTTTTAAATGTTAATTGCTTTGCTGAAGAAATACTGGGTTTAAAGAGAACCCCTAAGCCGATAAGAAAAAGAATACTGGCAGCTGCCATATATTTTAAAAATGGATTGAATATTTTTTTCTTTTCTATTCGAAATTGAATATTTTCAAATATATTTATGGAAGCTTCATCAGAACTTCCCATAGCGGTTTCATCCCAATTGGCGTTTTTATATTCGTTTGATACAAAATCATTCAATAAATTTTCTTCCGCCTCAGAAGTATTTTTCTGTAAACTTTTATCTATAAGATATTCTAAACTATGCTTAATTCTTTTTACCATAATACTTATTGTTACCTATAAGTACAAGAAAAGCAAAATCGTACTATCTGGAAATATTATGAAAACATCAACAGAAAGTTATCTTAAAAGTTTTTATAAAAAATTGCAAGCGGAAACATCCAAGTCAAGTCTTTTAGGCCTTCGCGCAGTTGTTTTAAAGCAGATGAAATTTGATTTTTTACTGTTTGTTTGGATATTCCAAGTTCGTCTGCAATTTGATCGATAGACATATCTTGAAATTTATACATCAATAAAACCTCTTTACGTTTCTCTGGAAGTTTTTCTAATAAACTATAAAGTAAATCCATTAATTCAGGATCTATAGCCGAAAAATTATCAATAATGTAGTCTTCGAATTTATCTTCTAAAACCGTCTTATCAAATCTATTATTTTGATAATGTTTAAAGACCTGATTTTTTACTGCACGAAATAAATACGGCTCAATTGCATTTATATGCAGCTCCTCTTTTCGTTCCCATAAATCAACAAAAACATCCTGAACAATATTCTGTGCCAACTCTTTATCCTGTGTCATTGTATACGAAAAGGCATTAAGCTTTTTCCAATAAGAAGTATACATTTGATTAAAGATTTGAGGATTCTTCATAAGTAACATGTGTGGTATTATTAGGTACAAAATAATGAAACGAAAACCCATTATTTTCTGCATGAAGGTTAACTTTTAATTAAATATTGAAAGCGTTTATTTTACTATTACTACTATTTTTAAGCAGAAATGACAATCCCTTTCCGTTTTCTTTTTATTTTAATAACACTTAAATCAAAGCTTGATTTTAATTTAGTAATCTCAAAAAGCGGCAGTATTCTCAGCTCTTCTTCCTCTTATCTTCTAATTATTAATTTCAACTTCAAATTATGAAACAAATTCTGTTTACATTATTTCTTGCCGGCACTATACCATTCAGTGTAAAAGCACAAGACGAAAATCTTAAAATAAATCAAATTCAAGTAATTGGCTCCCACAACAGTTACAGACAAAATATTGAAACTGATTTATACAATACTATCCAAGCAAAAGATACATCACGTTCTCTAAAAGGCTTACAATACACACATATCGAAATTAAAGAACAATTAAATAAAGGGCTGCGAAACCTGGAAATCGATATTTATGCCGATACTAAAGGCGGTAAATATGCACATCCAAAAGGCTTAGATATTGCAAAATCTGAGCAAGATTATGATCCAAAAGGATTAATGAACAAACCTGGTTTTAAGGTTTTTCATATGCCGGATATCGATTTTAGAACTTCTTGTTATACTTTAGAAATCTGTCTTCAAGAATTAAAAAAATGGTCTGAAGCGAATCCAGACCACATTCCTGTTTTTATTACTTTGGAACCTAAAGATGGTGACGCTAATTTTTTCGGAACCAAACCAGAAGATTTTACTCCTGAATTATTCGATGCATTAGATAAAATTATCCGTAAAGAATTAGGAAACGATAAATTAATCACACCAGATATGGTACGTGGAAAATATAGTACGCTCGAAGAAGCTGTTCTGCATCAAAACTGGCCAACACTAAAAAAAGCAAAGGGAAGATTTTTATTTCTTTTGGATAATAATGGAGCAAAAAGAGATATGTATGCTTTAAATCATCCATCGTTAAAAGGACGCGCTGTTTTTATAAATGCTGAACCAGGAAAACCAGAAGCTGCAGCTTTATTCCGAAATAACTCTGAAGATCCAGAAATACCGTCGTTAGTAACAAAAGGATATATCATTCGTACGAGAGCCGATTCTGACACGAAAGAAGCGAGAGCTAATGATTACACACATTTTGAAGCTGCCAAAAAATCAGGAGCACAAATTATTACAACTGATTATTATCTGCCAAGTACTCTTTTTAATTCACCTTACCAAATTAAGTATGATGACAATACTTATGTCAGACCAAATCCTGTAAATGGCGTGAAGAAGTAAAATTTAGTTTTCAGCCGCAGTTTAAACTGTGGCTGAAAATTTACTTAAGGTTTTTAATTTCTCCTGATTTTAAGTCGTAACTAAAATGATCTGCAGGAACTTCATGTAGAAATCTATTAAATATAAGCAGAAAAAGCCTCATTTTTTCTTGTATTGGTTTTTCTAAATTGGAATTATTTCCTTTATAATTTTCAAAAAACAATTCAGATAGTACTTTGTATTCTTTTATTCTATTTAAACCTATGTCGGTAATTGCCAATTCATCGGCGCTTCTTAAACGGTAAAAATCTACCAAAAAATCAAAACCTGTCCAAGTTTTAAAATCTTCTCGATTTAAATTATTTTTAGCTAAAATTTCATCGATAGATTTTGTTGATTTCATTTTAAAATTTTCTTTATTCTTCAAAAGAATATCAAAATCTTCATTAGACTGCTGGCTTGCTAAAACTAACAATTGTTCTCCAGTGGCGGATAATATAAAATTCTTAAAAGGAGCTGGCCAATCCTCTTTTAAAAATCGTAAACGCACTAATTCTTTTAGATGAAAATCAGTAAATTCATGATAGTTTTTAGTTTTTAAAATATCGATATTCCAAATTGCAGCGTTCCCATCACTTTCTAAAAATTTATATTCCATTTTATATAAATCAAAAAGTTCGTCATAATCTGGAACATCATCGACGGTTATAGTCTGAATATCCGCAATATTATCTTTCATCGTCAATAATTTATAAGCTGGAATATAAGCAGCTAATGATGGTGTTTGAATATTAACCAAAACATTCCCTTTTGCCGTAGTTCGTATACCTGTATCATTGATATGCATGTGACCAGCAAAGTGAATTCTCAGTCCCGCATCTGCAAAAGCCTGAGCCACTTCTTCTCTCGGCACCCTGTTTAGCTGCCATTTATCAGGACCTAGTAATTCTTTAATCTCATCCGAAGCGCCGTCATTAAAATCAATCATCGGAAAATGACTAAAAGCAATCAATATTTTTCCTTGTTTTTTTGCTTCAAGCGAAATTGATTCAACCCATTTTATTAAATGTTTTTTATTCGAAAGTACATTGTTGTAGCCTGTACTCGCATCTGAATAATTTTTAGAATCTTTAGTATCTGCAGTCGCACTTTTTTTCGGTATATAAACGTTACCATCTATTGCCATTAACCAAAGTCCATCAATTGGCTCTACAACATAACTTACGTCTGGAACTTCATATCCCGGAGCAGTTTCATATACTCTGTTATCTAGCTGTGCGCCTTGTGAAGCCTTTGTATAGGTGTAATTTTGACTGTTATAAGCTGTAAATGGAGTTCCCCAAAACTTGTATTTTTTATTTGGATAAAATCCGAAATTCCTCAATTCATCAGTTATTCCTAAATATCCCATTTTGGCAATATCTTTAGAAATCACTACTGGCTGTTCTATTTTTAAATTAGAATTATACATTCCTTCTTTGCTATAAATAGGCTGGCTTTTACCATTTTCTCCTAAAAAATCTTCTTTACCTGAATCTTGTGCAAAAGGTCCGGCCGGATCATGATTACCAGTGGTTATAAAAAAATTTATTCCATATTTTCTTCTGTATTGATCTAAAATTTTTGTTAAACCTCTAACATGAATCGGCTGACCATCATCGGTATAATCCCCAGGAAGTGCTACAAATTTTATTTTTCGTCTGGCAATATCTTCCAAAGCAGCAATAAAAGCGAAATAATTTTCATTAAATAGTCGTGTAGAATGCAGTTGAGAAGCCATAGTTCTCATTAATGTGTATTTACCTGTTTTTGGATTTAGTATTCCTTTGTATTCGGAGTCACTAAAACTGCCTTTCAAATCTTGCAAATGTACATCTGATAAAAAGGCAATCTGGAGTCCGTTTAATTTGTTTTGACTTTGAGCATTAACAACAAAAAAAAGTATAAGAAGTGATATAGATGTTTTTTTCCAAAAACATGTAACATGTAAAATCATAGTTTACAATTTTATTTTTGAGGATTTAAAAAATAACGTATTAGCTGTTGCATTAAGTAAATACAATTTTAGAGAATTAAACAGAGAATCATTTTATGGGATTGTTACTAAAAACTAAAATCTCAACCTATTTACTTACGGGGCTTGATAAAATTGATGAGGTTATTGAGGAAATTCCAATTGTGTATCAACCAATTTCTAATTTAGAATTAGAAGAAAAGGTTATTAGTTAGCAGAAGACTGATTCAGTTTGCAGTGAATCTATTGGTTTCAATTTTATACTGTTTGATTTGTACTAGAATGAAGGAGGCTCACCTTTTTTTAATAAGATTCTGCGAGGCATAAAAAATTTAATCAAAACATCATATTCATACAGGAGAGATTTGCAAAGTGACTTATAGCTTTGCAGTAATTTTAAATTTATCTTTTGAATATGGCACACAATACTTTCATAAATAAAAAACTTGTTTTCAATAAAGTTTATGAACAAAATTGGAAAGCGCTGTATGTTTTTGCTTTTAATATTATGAAGGATAAACAATCGGCTGAAGATATTATTCAAGAAATATTTATCGATTTTTGGCTGCGGATGAATGAAACTGATATACAAAATTTTACCGCTTATTTATTTCAGGCTGTTAGAAATCAGTGTGCAAAAAAGCTTAAGTCCAAAAAGTTAACAGCTTTTGAGCTAGAGATTTTTGAAGAAGTGTTACAGTTAATTGAAGAAGAACCAGCCATTGAACTTTCAAAAGAACTATTAATCGAGGAAGTGAAACAAAAGGCTTGTGAAATTTTACCTAAAAAATGCCTTGATATTTTTACGCTTAGATTTTATGATAATATGACCATTAAAGAAATTGCGGAACAAAAGAATTTATCGATCAGTACTGTTGAAAATCAGATAAATAAAGCTCTTAAGTTATTGAAGGCTGGGGATAATTACCGCATTAAATTATTAGGCCTGCTTATTGTCTGTTCTTCGCTGTAGTCTCTTTTGCTGTTTTTTGTTAAGAATGTTAACAAATTGTAATCCTTATTATATTTTATAGGTGCTAGCCCCTTTTCGTGTACTATACTAATAAAGAACTTATTTTAAAATAGTACACATGGGTAAACAATACAGGCATCTTTTTAAAAGATACAGCGAAGGCAAATCTTCAGAAAAAGAAGCAAGAGCGGTAAATACTTATTTTTCCAAAATACAAGAGTATGGTATTAAGGAATCCAATATTGATACTGATGCTGTGGGACAGCTTATCCTATTTAGAATTGAAAAAAAATTAGGACAAAAAAAGATGACCAATTTTTACAGAATGATTGCATCTGTAGCTGCTATTATTCTTTTGGGAACTTTGTGGTTTACTTTCAATTCTGTTTTTAATACAAACCACTACATTACTGTTGCTGCCAAATTTGGTGAACAAAAAAAAATGATGCTGCCCGATTCGTCAATTGTTTACTTAAATTCTGGGAGCAGTATTATCTATCCTGAACATTTCGGAGAAAATTCGAGAGCTGTCAGCTTGAAGGGAGAAGCGTACTTTGAGGTAATGCATAAAGAAAAACATCCCTTTATAATTTCATCTAATCATTTTAAAACTCAGGTTTTAGGAACTCGATTTATCGTAACAAATTACGAAAAAGGGATTCCTTCGGTAACGGTAGTGTCTGGAAAGGTTCAGGTTACAGATCTGCATTCTTCAAATTCAGAGATTATTACTAAAAATCAAAGGGTTATTTATGATGATAAGACAGGTTCTTTAGTTAGATACAATACTATAGAATCTTCAGATTATTTGGCATGGAAAGACGGCAGGGTCTTTTTTGATCATGCCAATATAGATCAAGTACTGCTGACACTTCAAAGAAAGTACAATGTTGTTTTAAAACTAGATTCACCTCTTTATCAGTGCAATACCATTAGTGGTAATTTCTCTGGAAATAATATAGAAAAAATCTTAAATGCTATTCGTTTCATTAACGATATGGATTTTGTTATAACCAAAAAGGACACTATAAATATAAGACTTAAACCCTGTAAAAACTGATGCCTATGAAAAGATGAAATATTACTTAACTATGTAAAGACAAAAAACCCGAACATGGCGGCCACCAATTATCGGGTTGTATTAATTGAAAATAATTAACATAAAACAAATATATTCAAATTATGTATCTTGTAACAAAAAAAAATAACAATAAAAAGAAGGTCTTATTCTTTTTATTGGCTGCTTTATTGACACAGCTGACATTTGCGGAAGCAATTAAATCGCAAAGTACAGAATCTACCCCAGTATCAGTTTCAAAAAATGTTTATGAGCTTAAATCATTGTTTAAGGCTATTGAAAGTCAAACTGATTATTCTCTTCTATATACAGATGAAGTAGCAGAACTAAAAACGCAGACTCCTGTAAATTCTGGGACACACACATTAGCAGTATTGCTTAAAGAGGCAGCGGCTAAGTTCAAAGTTGTTTATCAAATAAATGATGGTTTAATTACTTTTAAGCCAAATACTTCCATTAGAGATAAAACAATGCCTGTTTTAGCAAAACAGATAAAAATTTCAGGTAAGGTTACCGATAATTCGGGCAAGCCAATCCCAGGAGCTTCAATCCTTGTTGAAGGAACATCGTTTGGAGTTCAAACTGATTTTGATGGCAGTTATATTATTGAGGCAGAAGAAGGACAAGTTCTCGTTTTTTCTTGTATAGGATTTAAAACAATTAAAAAAACGGTTGGACAGGAAAATAAAATCAATGTAATTCTTACCGAAGAA
Source organism: Flavobacterium sp. HJJ (assembly GCF_015351475.1). Classification (GTDB taxonomy): domain Bacteria; phylum Bacteroidota; class Bacteroidia; order Flavobacteriales; family Flavobacteriaceae; genus Flavobacterium; species Flavobacterium marginilacus. The sequence goes on from NZ_JADKPR010000022.1 coordinate 14,767, forward strand.
GCAGAAATGCTAAAGGAATTGGTAATAACGGCATTAGGTATCAAAAGAGAAGAAAAAGCACTTGGTTATGCTATGCAAAAAGTACAGGGTTCTTCTGTTCAAACGGTCAAAGGGATTGACGTTGCGACTTCTTTAACAGGAAGGGTTGCTGGTTTACTGGTAAAAAACAGCACTGAATTTGCCGAAGCTCCAACAGTAGAGCTGCGTGGAGAAAATGCATTATTGGTTATAGACGGTGTGCCGTATGGAAATATGACGCTTAGAGATATTCCTGCTGATGATATAGAAAGTTTGAACGTGCTTAAGGGAGCAACCGCCTCGGCTCTATATGGTTATAGAGGCGCAAGTGGAGCAATTGTAGTAACAACAAAAAAAGGCAGAGATAAGAAGGGACTTGCAGTTTCTGTAAACAGCAGTACAATGTTCACTGCTGGTTACTTAGCTATTCCTAAAACGCAAACTGTTTTTGGAAGACAGATAGATGCAGTTACTAATATTTATAAAGGAACTGGCTCCTGGGGTGTGCCAATGGAGGGGCAGAATGTTATCCAGTGGGATCCCATTAGTAAAGCAAATAAGCAGATGCCTTATCTTGCGACCGGAAAGGATAATTTTAAGAATTTCTTAGAACAGGGCTATATTCTTAATAATAATTTTAGCTTAACCCAGCAAGGCGAACATGGCAGTATACGATCTTCTGCTACTTGGGTATCCAATAAAGGACAGTATCCTAATTCTCAATATGATAAATACACTTATACTTTGGGCGGTGATATAGATATGGATAAGTTCAAATTATCATCTTCAGTATCCATAAACAAGCAGACTTCACCTAATATTGGATTTAATGGTTACAAAGGTTATGACCCAATGTACAGCATACTGATTTGGTCTTCTCCAGATTATGATTTAAGAGATTACAAAGATTATTGGCTTGTGAAAAATGAAACCCAAAATAATAGTTATACAGGTACAAATAACAATCCTTATTTTGACAGATATGAAAGACTGCATAGTATTGATCGTCAGGTTTTCAACGGTTTTGTTTCGGGAACTTATGAATTGGCACCAGGATTGAATGCTGTTTTAAGAACAGGTTTTGATACTTACAATAATAAGCAGGTTATACGTATATCTAGAGGATCACTTCAAGGAGCTGGTAATTCTACTGTTATTTTAAACGGTTCTGAGATTTGGGGAGAATCTCTAAAAGGTTCGTACAATGAAGGTATGGGAAGTGGTTATAGTTCAAACACCGATTTTATTTTGACCGGGAATAAAAAAATTAAGGACTTTGATATTGAGAGCCTCTTTGGAGGGACTATTTATTATACCGAAGATCAGGGTATTGAAGCCAGAACCCAAGGTGGTCTTACTATCCCAGGTTTTTATTCATTAAAATCGTCAGTTACTAGTGCAGTTGTAAACTCGACAATTTATAAAAGACAAGTTAATAGTTTGTACGGAAGACTTGCGGGATCATGGAAAAGTATACTGTTTCTTGAAGGTACTTTAAGAAACGACTGGAGTTCAACTTTGCCAAAATCTACACGTTCATACCTATACCCGTCTATATCCAGCAGTTTTATGGTTTCTGAAATTTTACCAAAATACGATTGGTTGTCTCTTTGGAAATTTCGTGGTTCTTGGACATCGTCAAAGACACCAGCAGGTGTTTACGATTCCAATTCGGTATACAACATAACAACAAATGCCTGGGGTAGTTCTAATTCTGCCTCATATCCAGATACAGTAAGAGGAAATGAAGTAGCACCAGAGTCTTCAAGTACTTGGGAAGTGGGTACAGTTGCAAATCTGTTCAAAAAGCGGGCTTCCTTAGATTTTACCTTTTACTCCAAAAGAATGTTTGACTTTTTGAAAGCAACAAGTGTAAGCAGTGCATCTGGTTTTAGCTCCAATTATACTAACATAAACGAAGAAATTACCCGAAAAGGTTTTGAACTTACACTAAGTGTCACACCTGTAAAAACTACAGACTGGCAATGGGATCTAACGGCCAATTGGTCTAAATACGCACGTTATTATACAAAATTAGATCCGCAGTTTTCTGCTGATAAGCCTTGGGTAAAAGTAGGCAAGAGAGCAGATGCATTTGTTTTGAATGAGTTCCTGAAAGATGGAAAAGGTAACATGATTTATGAAAACGGACTGCCTGTATACTCATCGTATGAATCAGTACATGGATACGCTGATCCAGATTGGATATGGGGTTTAACATCATCACTTCGATATAAAGACTTTACATTAAATATTTCTATGGACGGCAGAGTTGGCGGTTTAGCCCAAACAACTACCGAAATGTATATGTGGCAATCTGGCAACCATCCTGATTCGGTAAACGATATTCGATATAAGGACGCTACTACGGGTACAAGTAATTATTTGGGCGATGGAGTGAAAGTGGTTTCTGGGAATGTAGTTTATAATTCTTATGGAGAGATAACAAGTGATACTCGTCAATATGCTGCCAACGATGTATATGTAACTTATGAAAACTATGTTAAAAGAGTCCATAAAGGGAATGCTTGGGGTGGGACACCTTCTCCTTACGATACATACAGTACAACCTTCCTGAAACTAAGAGAACTTTCTTTAACTTATAATATTCCGCAGGCGACATGCCATTTTATTAGAGCTAAGAATGCTTCTATATCTGCTGTGGGGCAAAACTTATTTCTTTGGGCCAAAGATTTCAAATATTCAGACCCTGACGGAGGCTCTGATAATTTTAGCGATCCATCTCAACGATTTGTAGGCTGTAATGTTAAACTTGAATTTTAAATTGATTAAAAGCAACAAATAATTTAAAACTATAGATATGAAAAAAATTATCACCGCTATTGCAGGGATACTTATATTGGCAGGCTGCAGTAATTTTGATGAAATTAATACAAACCCCAATACTCCAACTCAAGTAAGTGCTTCTTTGTTATGCACAAACATTATCCTGAGCATTGCTAAATATCAGGGTGCTGATTCGAAAGAATATATTTCTGAAAATGCCTTGCCAAAATATGTTGGTTATGCGAATGAAGGACAATTGGGAACCCAGTATAATTTTATAACAAATTCAAGTTTCAATAAGATGACAATTTTGCCGGATATTGATAAAATGCTGGAATTTGCGAAAGGGGATCCGGCAGAAAATTCGTATAAAGGAGTAGGCCGTTTTATACGGGCATATACTTTTTACCTGCTCACCATGAAAATGGGAGATATTCCATACAGTCAGGCTAACCAAGGAAGTCAGGGCAATTATAAACCGAAGTACGATCTGCAGAAAGATGTATTCATTGGCATTCTTAATGAATTAGAATTGGCAAATGCAGATTTTTCGAAAGGAGCTTCTTTTCAAGGAGATCCAACTGTCTTTCAAGGAGATCCAACTAAATGGAAAAGAGCCTGCAATGCATTTGAACTTAAGGTCCTAATGAGTCTAAGTGCTAAAGAAAACGATGCTGATTTAAAAATTAAACAAAGATTTTTAGCTATTGTTAATGACAATGTTTTGCTGGAAAAAGCTTCTGATTATTTTGGCCTGGAGTACGGCAGCATAAATTCACATCCTTTATATAGTACTAACGATATGTTTACAGGAAGAACTCTTTTGAGTACAACAGTTGTTAAAAACCTTAAAGAATTGAAAGACAAGCGACTTTTTTATTTTGGAGAACCTTCTGCTTCTCAATTAATTGCCGGATATGCCTCTAATGATATGGAAGCATACGCAGGCGTGAAAACATCATTAGACTATGGACTGATGAATGCCAATTATAGCAAAGGGAATTATTCTAAAATAAATTTAAGGTATCAGACAAAACAGAATAGTGAGCCGAGAAGAATGCTCACTTATGCCGAGCAAGAACTTATTTTGGCAGAAGCACGTATTAAGGGATGGATAAGTACCGGCAGTGCACAGCAGTATTATGAAAATGGAGTTAGAGCAGCTCTAACAAATGTTATGAGCACAGATGCTTCTTTTGCCCACGGAAATCCAATTATGCAAAGTGATATTGATAACTATTTTGCAGGAAAAGCATCATTTGCTTCGGATAAAGACAGCCAGCTCAAACAAATCTGGCTGCAGCGTTACCTCCTTAATTTTTTAGTTGATGCTGAAACGGCTTATTTTGAATATAGAAGAACAAAATATCCTGACTTTGAAATTGATCCAGTTACCAATCTAAATGTTAAGAGTCCTGCTGATTTACCAGTAAGATATTTATATCCATCTTCGGAGTTGAATTATAATAGTCAAAATTTAACTGAAGCTTTGAACAGACAGTATGGTGGTTATGACGAAATTAATAAAATGATGTGGCTGTTAGCTAATTAGCAATAAGTTTTTTAAATCAATTAGTTAGTTTTTTTTTTTGACGCTGTTCTATTTATTTGGAGCAGCGTTTTTTTAAAGATTAAAGAGGAATTTTTTAATGAGCATTTTTTGGAAGTGCCTATTGAGATTGTTTAAAGGAAAAATAATTTTAAAATATTGAAAATCAACCGAAGTAACAATAAAACTAAGAACATGAAAAAAATAAAATGGCTGGTATTACTCATTTGGGTATTTCAGATTAATGCTCAGAACATAAAGATGATGACATATAATGTTCGTTTGGATTTAGCAAGTGATAGGGAGAATGACTGGACACACCGAAAGGATTTTTTTACTGCCCAGATTCAGTTTTATGACCCAGATATTTTTGGGGTTCAGGAAGCGTTACCAAATCAGGTAAATGATATTGCAGCAGCTCTTCGTCAATATAATTTTGCCGGTATAGGAAGAGATGGTGTGGAAAAAGGGGAGTCATCAAATATTTTTTACAAGCATGAGCGTTTTAAAATGCTATCGAGCAATACTTTTTGGCTCTCGGAAACGCCCAACGAAATTTCAAAAGGCTGGGATGCTGCTTATGCAAGAGTGTGTACCTATGCTTTATTTAAGGAATTGAAAACTAAACAGCTTTTTTGGGTCTTTAATACTCACTTAGATCATATTGGAGTTCAGGCGAAAACAAATGGAATAAAGCTTATTCTTTCAAAAATAAAAGAGTTAAACAAAAAAATATATCCGGTAGTTTTTATGGGAGATCTTAATTCTGAACCCGCATCTGAAGTAATTTCAATTTTAAAACAGGAGATGAAAGACACCCGCGATCTTTCCGAGGTAAAAGCTTTTGGACCTTCTGGCACATTTAATGGTTTTAAGCACAATGAACCAGTAATCGTTTTACTGGATTATATTTTTATATCCGATGACAGCAAATTAAAAGTGAAAAAATTTGCTGTTTTAAGTGACTCAAAAGATCTAAAATATCCATCAGATCACTTGCCCCTTTATATTGAGCTGGATTATAAATAGTCCTTTTTTTTAGGGAGGAGTGTATTTCCGATGCTGCTTTTCCTTTAATTTAGTGTTTCATTTACCTGATGTTTTAAGAATTAAACATAATTGTCTGAAAATAGCAGACAATATTTATATTCACCATGTATAAGGGATTCAGATTTAAGTTAACTTGATTTAATTTATCAAAGATACCACAACAGGTAAAAGTTTTCGATTGTAAAACTGGTAATCTACAAAATACAAATCTCCAAAGTCTTTTAATTTTGGAGGTTTTTTTATGATTCGAAACAACTTCTTTTTGATTACAATTTAATTTAATTCAAATACGACATGTTTAATATACTTTCGATTGTAAGTATATAAAATATGAATATTTCTGTCAGCGGTCTGGATAATTGCTGGATAACTGAATTCTCCTTCTTTTTGGTTTTCTAGATCAAATAATTTTCTCCAATGCATCCCATCTGTTGAATATTCGACATCTAATACATTTCGCCCATTAAACCAGTCTTTTCCCTGCTTTAATGGATTATTTACCAATAAAAAACCTTTTTTAGACACTGTCAAAGCATCAATGCCTGAGTTTGAATTTACAACATCCAGACTGTCAGTATGAATCCATTTTTCACCTTTATCTTTAGACCAGCTTGTAATCAGTTTATTATGCCTGCTTCTAAATAAAACCTGAATACTTTTATTAGAATGGACTAAAAATGCTGGCTGAATAATCTCGAAATTCTTGTTATTCTCAATCTCAATTTTAGACCACCTGCCCGTTGATTCAGTATATTTTTCTATATGTGCTCTCCACTTATTGTTTTCCGTACTTTCTGTACTACTGCCGCACAGAATTACTCCAGGAGTTATCTCAATAGGTTTATTTCTAATAGGTCCTAAAAAATTATCCGGCAAATATTTAGGATCGCTCCAAGTAACTCCATTATCATGAGATAATATCATGGCTCCAAACCATTCTCTCGGATTTTTTCCAATTTTATAGAACAAGTATAGACATTCGCTTTTACTTTTGAATAATACAGGATTCCAGCATGGTAACGTATCCCCTTGAATTATGGACGGTTTAATAATATTTTGAGGCGGAGACCATTTTTTTTCTTTATAAGTCGAATAATAAATACCTACATCTGCAGCACCTTCATGTTTTCCTCCAAACCATGCGGCCATAAGTACATTAGGTTTAATCTCTGCCAATGTTGCCGCGTGGCTATTGTTGGTAACTGGCTGATCTGTTATAAATTCGCTGCTAATATTATCTGCATTTGGCATCTTCTTTATCGATGCACAAGATACACATACCAGAACTAATAAAACTATCGAAAAGTTTGATTTTGGAACCCTCATTTATCGCAAAATTAATATTTAGTGATATGACTCCGTAAATAATACCATGTATTTTTTTCGCCACTGATTACACAAATTCTCACAGATTTCATTACTTTTTTTAAAAAAATCTGTGTAAATGTTTTTAATCTGTGGCTGATTCGATCTGTTTGGTATTAGTTAAGGATAGTCATATTTAGTGATTTAATTGTTAAACTATATATTTAAGATAGATTATGATTTGAAAAATCTGCACAACCAGTTCTAATTAAAATTCTGCTTTATTTGTGATAAAAAATATCCATAAAAAACAAAAAGAAGATCTTGTTTTTACGAATTTACAAGCAAGGAATCTCTTTATCTTTACTTAATACAACTTATTTATTTGTATTAAGTAAAGTATAGTTCTGCCTGATTGAGTTACTCCTCTTTTATGATTCCATCTATAACAGCATTTTGTTTGTTAAACTTAAAACTATAATTTGTTATCGTTTTATAATTTCGACCAATAACAAATTTAAAAAGGTGTTAGTTTGTTTTCACTATTTTTTCAAACCAAAAAAATTCTATTTAACAAATTAGTACTAATGAAAAATATAAATAGCAATTATTCCATAACGATTTGGAATATCCTTTAAACAAAAAGCATTAATCTTTATTTTAAGGTTAATGCTTTTGCTGTTTGCTTAAAAAATGAGGATCGTATTTTATATCTTCCTTTACAGATTACAATTAAGGAATATCAAAATATTAATCTTGACTAATAAAATAAAGTGGCTGGCTATAATTAGCTATAGCTGTCAAAGCATTATAAATATATTTAACTGCCAATTCTCCTCCCTTACTATTAATTAATTCTATATCGTCTTCGGGTGTATGATATTGCGGGTGTCCTCCAGTATGAAATCCTACAGCAGATATTGAAGATTTGTAAAAAGAAACATGATCTGACCCTCCTACATCTCCAGCGTGAACAACAGGATTTAGTCCGCTGTTTACACCTAAACTCTTCATTAAATCAACCCCTTCTGGAAAAGTTCCTGCACCACCCATATAGAGTTGTTTTTCACTATTTAGTCTTCCTACCATATCCATATTCAGCATTACTTTTACGTCTTTTTTGTCAACAGGCAAATGATTAACAAAATATCTCGATCCAAATAGTCCTTCCTCTTCTCCGCTAAAAGAAATAAAAATGATACTCCTCTTGGGCTTGTTATTTGACTTAGACAATTCTTCTAAAATACAAAGTAAAGCTGCAACTCCCGAAGCATTGTCATCTGCACCATTATGAATTGCGATGGTGTCTTTCTTTTTACTGCCTGATCCTTTTCCTCCCCATCCCCAATGATCATAATGCGCTCCTATTACTATAAATTCATTTTTCAGTTCTTTGTCAGTTCCCTCTAGATAACCAACTACATTCTGTGTCGTAACACTATCCGATTTTATCTTATTTATGCCTTCTTTCACAAATAATTTAAAAGATTGAAAGTAACTGCCACCGAATTTTTTAAGACCATATTTCTTAAAATATTTTTGAATATAAGCTGCTGCTGCATTGTTTCCTTTGGTTCCTGGAAAACGGCCTTCCAATTTATCCGATGACAAAAATTTATCATGCTTATAAAATGTGCTGCTGTTAATCGTATTTTGAGAATTTACAACAACACTAAAAGCTAGTGTAATCATTAAAAAAGAATTTCTTACTATACTTGTTTTCATTACTATTATTGAAATTTATTTTTTAAAACAATAGGTTTTCATTCCTAATACGAATCAATATTTGAAATAAAAACTACTAGTTAGGCTTACAGATTATTTACCCTTGGACTGTCCCACAAGAACTCCTGAAATATTCCAATGGTTTGAGCTTGAACCATAGTCTGGTCCTTGTTCTATAACAACTTCTAAAAGATGTTTCCCTTTTGACAATGTTGGAAGCGGAATAATGTAGGGTGGAGTTAATGTTCCTGGACACCAGTTAGAACGGCTTAAATCACTCGATGACAAACCATCAGGAAAATTACCCGATGCTGGGTTTGATAATCGATAGGTAGCACAATCGGTCCTCCAAGGAATAATTTTAAACATTTCTTTTCCATCAATCAGTATTTTATTCATTCGAGGTACAAATTCATCACCGCCATCCCAGCCTCCATGACCTGTTGTGGTATATAAAAGCTGTAAATTGCTGACATCAGCAGTAATTTCAAAATTAACCTTTAGCGTATCATTGGCAAAAAGGCTGCCGTAGTTTTGTCCCGACATTTCTAAAGTATTGACTGTAGAAAACAAAGGTGCTATATAGTTATTTTTTGGAATAATATCGTTTTTAGACATCTCCGGATAACAATCGAGTTCCAGACTTATTTTGTGACCTCCACTATCATAATTACCAATAAAAACACCAATCCAGATTTCATCTTCATCAGTAGGAATAAGAGAACTGACTTCTTCTTTATAAACTACATCTTTTGCCCAGTTATAATTATTTATTTTTCGTTTATCATTAAAATAATTAACTCCAAATGGCGTAAAAAAACTAAGTATTTCAATTGGTGGACTATATTCATTTTCCTTTACAATTCCTTGATATTGGCTGTTTTTTTTATCTCTATACACTGGAAGTTTTTCAATACCGTATAAATAAGCATCTAACAAAGAAGTTGTTTCTCCCTGCTTCTTTGAAGGAATAATAAAAACAGAACCTGTTCTGTCATAAGCATCACCATTAGACATGCATCTTAATTTTGCAAATACAGCAGCACTGTTTTTTAATTCGGGAGTGATTTTAATTTTTTTCAACACCACACTTCCTTTCGAAAAATGATAGACTTTACCGGTTTCAAGCTCTGATTCCTTAGGAATAATACGATTGGGATCAAAATTTAAAATTTCGTTATCGAAAATTTTTACGACTTTATACCTTGAATTTATTGCAATTTCTTCAAATTCTGATGCACTAACCTCTTGCGTTTTATCATCATAATTAAGCTGCGGAATATATTTGTTTTCTTTATTGACGGCACTTGCAGTAAGGGCATAATTTCCGTTAAAAACCAGTTGCAGCACAAGAGCATTCTTGTTTGGTAAATAACTGCTGTTTGGAGTTCCTTTTACAGAACTCTGCTCAGTAAACCAAACATCTATAGTATTTGAAAAATAAGAAAATCTAGCGTGTTTACATTTATAACCCAGTATTATTTGGTTATCATTATCAAATTTAGGTTTTGGCAGACTGTCAAATGGAATTATTTTCTTGAAAACAGTATTTCCATCCTTAATGGTACTGACATTATAATTATTTTTTAAATCAATGTATTGCTGTATATTATCAGTTGGTTTTGATAAAAAAACCATTTGGTTATACACATAGATTTCGGTGTTTCCGCCTGTTTTTTTTCCGTTTTCAAATTTATCATACTTAATTTTATACACCTCAGATTTGGTTTGAGCAGCTAGTATTAGAGAAAAAAACAACAATATGGCATTAAAAAATTTCATCATTTGTTTATAAATATTTTTTTTTTAACAAAAACTAAATTGGAAAAAATTTAAAAAAACAAAGGTAAGAATTACATCTTACCTCTGTTTTAACTAATAGAAATGTGAACTTTACAGCACTTTCTTAATTATTGATTTTTACTTAATATCCCAGAATATTTTTGTACTTAAATTATCATTTGCTTTAACAGCATTATAATTAACCGTATTATTAACACTCTCTGAAGTCGGATATGTCCAGCGTGTTGGCGGTGTTTTTCTCACACTGCTTGTTTCATCCTCTCGGAATGTTAAAGCTGGAAGCTTTAATCTTCTTTGTTCTGCCCAAGATTCATCGGCTTGCATTATATTGTAATGAATATACTTTTGAAAAGCAATCAACTGCAATTGAGCTGCAGGTGTTGTAGCTCCACCAAAGTTGATTTTAGTAATATAAGCTTCAATTTCTGCAGATGTAGGTGCTTGAGTCGGTTTCCACGTAAGAGCATCAGCTGTATCACCTAATCTTACATAATATTCAACAGATTGTCTGATCGCTTTTTCGAAATAATTTTTTGCAGTAGCAGCATTACCACTTCTTGAATAATACTCAGCAAGAATCAGGTTTACTTCAGCAGCATTAATCAATGTCCCAGGCAACCATTTATTTCTACTGATTACAGAACGATTATAGATTGCAATTTTACCCTCAGTTATTGATAGATCTTGATCTGCTGATGAAGCCACCGCTGGATCAAGTCCTTCATAAGTAGGAGCCACTATCACTACATTATTTTCTATATGTGTTCCCTTTTCAAACAGCCAAGGCTCACGAGGGTCTAGATTCGCATTCATGTGATCAATCATAGGCTTTGGAGCAATATTATTATTCCTATCTTCTAAAGCAGAAATAAATCCAGAAGTATTCAATCCTGTATCAGAATTTTGATTATAGACTCTGAATGCAATATTTTCTGAATTTTCATCAACTAGTTTTCCTTCAGCAATAATTGCAGCCATTTCAGTATTTGCTCTTGCTGTAAAAGCAGGAACGGCAGAAACTCTGTTCAACATTTTCAATCGCAAAGAATTGCAATAGTTTTTCCAACTTGTCAAGTTTCCTTTATTGATCAGATCTTGATTTTTGAATTCTGCATCTACTTTAAGAGACAAAGTAATTGAATTCAATTCGGTAGAAAAAGCTTTCAATTGATCCAACATCATGGTATAAAGCTCAGTCTGATTATCATACTTAGCCAATGCACTAGCGTAATCACCACCTGTTAAACTAATTTTACCCGCTTCGGAGAAAGGAATATCTCCAAAGTTATCAATCATTTTTTGAGTATGATCGAATAAATAAATAGTGGAAGCAATCGTAAAGATTCTGTTATCAGTCTGTTCTGCAGCAGGCAAAGAAGCCATCACTTTTTCCAGCTCCCTATATTGGGTAATGAACCTGTAATATCTATCCCATCTATAAACTGTAGCTGCACCTGGAATATAACGCCCAGTTATATTTGTAAATCCATGCCCCTGAGTAAAGGTTAGAGAAGTCGTTCTTAAAACGGTAAAATAGTTCCAATAGGACGGAATTACATCCTCATAGTTGATCTTCATGAAACCAGCAAACTGTTTAGGAACAGTTGTTGTTGTAACCTTAGAAGGATCTCTATAAGCATCCGCAAACTCGTCTTGCGAACAAGAACCAAAGAAAACAGCTATGCTTGCCAGTGATATATATAATAATTTTTTCATGTTATTTTTTTTAAAATTGTGTTTCATCAAATTAGAAAGATGCTCTCATCATTAATCCAAAACTTCTAGCAGATGGAGTCAATCCAGCATTGTTTACGTTTTGATCCCATCTAGTTCCCGCAACAGTTCCCTCGGCATCCATGTCTTTAATTGTTCTGTAGATATAAAATAAATTACGTCCAAAAGCTGAAAAAGTTAATTTAGTAGCACCAATCTTATTAGCCCAAGCAATTGGCATATTATAAGCAAATGATATTTCTCTCATTTTGATATAATCGTTTTTCACGATATACAATTCATAACGTGAGCTACTGTATTGAGGACCACCCCAGTTGTACGTCATATTATAATAACCTGCCTGAGAAATCACATTAGTATTTACTGCGCCATCAGCTGTAACACCATCCATCAACATACCATCACGGTATAATGTTTGCCCGCCTGGTCCTGCAGTTGCACTATTAGGAACTTGAACTCCTTGACCATTAGCATCCATATAATAAGTTAAACCTCCACGGTCATTAGTACTATAATTCAAACTCTCCTCGGTTAAACCTCTAGCAGACATCCAATTAAGACCTGTCGGCATTAAATAACCTCCGTAAGAATAATCAATATTGACATCCAAAGTAAAATCTTTATACGTAAACGAGTTCAATAATCCTCCTACACCTTTAGGTGTGGCAGTACCATATTTCTCCCATTTATTACCATCAATCATATAAAATCCGTCACTATCAACCATTTTATTACCATTAGCATCTGTCATAACAGGATGCGCATAAATCCCTCCCATTGGGTCACCCACTACTGATTTCAATTGAGCGGCAGACCCATCATAATCAGTGTGTAAATATTCGCTTGCACCGTTAGCTAATTTTTTAATTTTATTATTATTCTTTGCCCAGTTCAAAGTAATATTCCAAGAAAAATCATTTGTCAGTATTGGAGAACCTGTTAACGCGATTTCAATCCCTTGATTACTTAAATCCCCCACGTTAGAAAAAATAGAAGTGGCTCCTGTGGTAGGTGCCAATGACATTGGCAAAATTTGATCTTTAATTTTTGCATTGTAATAAGATAAATCCAATCCTAACCTTCTGTCAAAGAACTTAGTTTCGAAACCTAGCTCAACCTCATTTTTCATCTCCGGTTTAATACCCTCGTTTCCATAAGCCGCATTTGAAGTAGTAGTCAGTACTGGAGCATTTGTCCCCTGAGTTCCTAATGTAGTTTGATTAAAAGCCACATTAGACTGATAAATTTCAGGATAGTTACCCACAATTCCCCAGGAAGCACGTAATTTTGCATAACTGATTACTTCCGGCAATTTAACCGCTTCAGACAATACAAAAGAGGAGTTGACTGAAGGATAAGTAAAGGCATTATCATCAGGGTGCATTGTAGAAGTACGATCCTTTCTTATTGTTCCTTCAAGGAACAGGTAATTTTTATAGCTACCGTTCACAGTTCCGAATACAGCGTCTTTTAAAAGTAAAGATCTGCTAGAAGTACTTGTAATAAGCTTATTTGAAGAATTTATATCATACCAACCTTCAACACTTAAACCTCCATCTGTTGATCTCGACAAAGCAGAACCAGTTTCTTTAGTTGCATTGTACCCTGCTTGAGCTCCAACCTCAAAATCTTCATTGATTTTTTTATTGTAAATTAACATCACATCACCGTATAGAACATTATAATCATTTGAATTCATAGAAAAAGAACCAGATGCAATTCCATAAATCAAAGGTATTTCTACAGGTTCTTTAGCTTCAACATTTATGGATGTTAAATCAGTAGAAACACGTCCTCGCAATTTCAAATCTTTATAAAGCGTAAGTGTTTCGGTAATACTCGCAATCAAACGGTTTGTAATTTCATCATTTGATTTTTCATTTGTATTCCAAAAATAATCACCAATATCAGCTTTAAAACCGTTACGCTTGATATTTTCATCTGGAGTCGAACTATCTCCTGAACCAGTAACATATTTGTATCCTAAACTGGTTTTGTATTTAGCTTTGTACCAATCCCCATTATCAAAAGGGCTCATCATACCTGCAAAGTTATTTACCAATCGATCCATAAGAATGGCACGATTATGAGTATTTTGATTCATATAACTCACAATCACGTCTGTTTTCGAATATTTACCAGTATTAAATGATGCATTCAGGTTAAGTGTATTTTTTTTATTCATATTACCCATAGTCAAGGCTTGTGATTCATTGTGAGTATAAGATAAACGGATACTGCTATTTTCAGTATTGTTAGAAATAGCAATGTTTGTTGCACCATCCCAAGAATTTTGGAACATATTTTTGTATCCGTCCTTTTGAGCCGAATAAGGACGAACTACACCATCCCAAGACATAATAGGCTGCCCATCAAACCACATGCCAAAATTAGATTGACTTGCACCCGAAACACCTCTCGTTTCTTTGATACCATCACCATCAATATCATAATGAGCAAAACCATCTGGAAGGACAAATCCTGACGAAGCATAATTATTATTTGAATACCCAGGACCTCTTTCATATTGAAATCTTGGCAAGTATGCTATTTTATTCATTGAATAGCTAGTACTAAAATCTACACCTAAGCCTTTTTTTCCTTTACCTGATTTAGAGGTAATCAATACAACCCCATTTACAGCCTCAGAACCATATAATGCTGCAGCAGAAGCTCCTTTAAGGATAGAAATATTATCAATGTCTTCTGGATTAATATCTGCAAGTCCATTGTTTCTCATGCGGGAATCCCCCCAATAGTCATTATTTTTTGCTTCTCCATCACGGATTGGCACACCATCCAGAACGATAAGTGGATTCGTTTTACCTTTAATAGAGTTAAGCCCACGAATAGTGATATTGATTACACCATTACCTCCTGGCGAAGAATTAACACGAACTCCTGGTGCTTTACCATATAAAGAGTTTGCAATAGTAGGTGAACCTGTCTTAACGATTGCTTCAGACTTAATTACACTGGTAGCATAGCCTAAAGATTTCTTTGCTTTAGATTGTCCAAGTGCTGTTACAACAACCTCATTAAGATTTTGAGAAGATGATATCAATTTTACATTAAGAACAGCAGAACCTGTAAGTGTAACTTCCTTTGTTACATATCCTACGTAAGAAACTACTAATACCGCAGACAAATTTGGCACCTTAAGACTATAGGCTCCATCAAAATCTGCAGAAGCACCCGTTGAAGATCCTTTAACAACGATAGTGGTTCCTGGCAAAGGCATACCAGCACCATCTGTAATTTTACCTGTAACTGTTGTTTGAGCATTACCGCTATAGAAACTGAGCATGCAAAAAACAAACAGTAGTTTTAATACTTTTTGAATCATAAATTTAGTTTTTGGGTTAAAAAAGTTAACTGCCAACACTAACTGTTGGTTAATATTTAGTTAAATTTAACAACATTGAACCAATGAAAAACTAAATTTTCGACCAATGACTAACCAACCACGCTGTTCGTTAATTTTGCTATAATTTTTCACTAAAAAAACTCATTTCAACTATAATTATCAGTCAAATTGTTCTTAAGACATATAAATCACAATAATAACCGCTGATTAAGTAAAAAAACTATACTTAGCAAAATGTTAAAAGAATAAAATTTGTCTTTATTTGAGTTAAATATAAATTAACAAATAAAAAGAGAGGCTCTATCACCGGTTATGTGATACAGCCTCTCTTTTTATTTTTATAAATCCTATCAAAATATTGATATCAAATATTCATTCACAAGGATTAGTTTTACTGTTAAAATTTAATTTAAATATTATCAATAGTATTCAAACTAAATCAATTATTTAAGACACTGAAGCTTAACTTTTGTAAATCTGTCGAATTTCCTCCTACCATTACAACAAAGTTTCCAGGTTCGACAACCTCTTTCATTTCGCGGTTCCAAAGAGACAGCTCATTGGGAGTAATAGTAAAATCGACATGTTTAGTTTCACCTTTCTTTATAAATAATCTTTTGAAACCTTTTAATGTTTTTTCTGGAGTTGTTACACTACTGTAAACATCATTAATATACAACTGAACAACCTCATCACCATCAAAATTTCCGACGTTTTTCACATCAATACTTACCTTCAATTCTTCGTTTGTCTTTATTTCAGCCGAACTGATAGCTAAATTCGAATATTCGAACTTTGTATAACTCAAACCATATCCAAAAGTATATAAAGGATTTTCACTTTCGCTGACATATCTATGAATAGCAGATCGTTTCTGATTGTAATAAATAGGAAGCTGTCCGACAGATTTAGGAAAGGTAATTGGCAGTCTTCCTCCTGGATTGTAATTTCCAAATAAAACATCGGCTACTGCCTTTCCTCCTGCTTCACCAGGAAACCAGCCTTCAACAATTGCAGGAATATTGTCGTTGATCCAGTTTACCGAAAGCGGACGGCCATTTAACAGTACACAAACTACAGGAGTTCCTGTTTTCTGAATTGCCTCAATAAGTTCTTGCTGCATTCCGTGTAAATCTAAAGATGCAACATCTCTGTTTTCTTCTACCAATTCATTAGATTCACCTAACACCACAATAGCAACATCCGCTTTTTTAGCAATATCTATCGCTGGCTGAAAATTTACTTTTTCTAAATTCCAGCGCAAGTGAGCTCTGGCTCCCCAGCCACCTTCCCACATTTCGATGCGGACTTTGTATTTTTTTCCTGCTTCGATATTCTTTGGAGTCGTAACTATACTAGTTGCTCCTTTTGTCCAATTATCAATAACTAGCTGATCATCGATCCACATTCTGATTCCATCATCAGAACTTAGGCCTAACCAGCCGTCAAACGACTTTTCCGATTTTATATAACCTGTCCAGCGAATAGAGAAATCATCATCTGTAACCCCATCACCCGGAGACCAAGGCCAGTCAAATTCTAATTGCTTATCGGTGCGGGTTAATGCTGGAACTCCTTCAACATTTCTGTTGTTGAAATATTCCCCTTTTAAACCATTTTGTGATTCGTCTGGTGTAAATAAAAATTTCGACGGAATAATTTGTCCTTTTACAATTAAGGGAACTCCTTCTTCATAAAGCACATTTGTTTTAGTGCCAACCACTTCTTTAATTCCTTCTAGAACGGTTTTCCCCACTTTGTTATGAACTGAATATCCTCCCAATCTTGACACATCAGCATTGGGTCCGATAACGGCAATTGTTTGAATGTCTTTTTTTAAAGGTAAAATACTATTGTCGTTTTTTAATAAAACAATAGATTTAAGACCAGCTTCCAAAGCAATATCCTGATTTTCTTTGGTATGAAAACGCTCTTTGATTAAATGGTCTGCCGTATACGGGTTTTCGAATAGTCCCAATAAAAATTTAAGACGCAGCACACCACCAGCTGCACGGTCAATATCTTCCATTGATAATTTCTTTTCATTCACTAATTCGATAACTGTTTTTTGCCAAAACTCATTTGTAAAATCATAAAACTGCATATCGACACCAGCCAAAACGGCTTGTCTGATACTTTCTTTTGGAGAATCTGTTACATGATGCGTGGTTTGAAGGTATTTAATAGCCCCTAAATCGGAGACTACAATTCCTTTAAAACCCCATTCTTCTCTCAAAACATCTGTCAATAACCAGCGATTTGCAGCACAAGGAATGCCGTCTAATTCTGAATACGCACACATTGTTCCTAAAGCACCGCCTTTTGTAAATGCTTTTTGAAACGATGGAAGATGATCTTCACGAGCCGAACGTTCTCCCACCAAAATTGGCGAAGAATTTCCTCCAGCCTGTGGAATACCGTGAACTGCAAAGTGTTTTGGTTCTGCAATTATAGATCGGTCTGATTTTAAATCATCGCCCTGCATCCCTTTTATAAATGCCAAACCAATTTCACTGTTTAAATACGCATCTTCCCCAAAAGTTTCAGCAACTCTTCCCCAGCGTGGTTCACGGCCTAAATCTAAATTTGGGCCTAAACCAAAATGTACCCCGTGTGCTCTGGCTTCGGTAGCAATTACTCTCCCAACCCTATCCATCACGTTAGTGTCCCAGGTTGCACCTAAACCAATGTTCATTGGAAAAGCCGTACTTCCGTCATCTAGATAACCATGAAGCATCTCGCACATAATAAGAGCTGGAATCCCCCATTTATTGCTTTTAATTACCTCTTTTTGAAGATCATTAATCATTTTAGCCGATCTTGGATAAATATCGTGAATGGCTCCTATTCCTAGATTACCGGCTTTAGTTTTGGTTTTGGTCTTTGAAAAATCTTCGCCTTCCTTAAAAAATTCGCCTTTATACATATCCATCTGGCGTACTTTTTCCTCAAGAGTCATTCGGCTTAATAAATCTTTCAAACGCTCTTCGACTGGTAATCCAGCATTTTGATAGGGATATTTATTCTGTGCCGAAATCGGGTTAAAAAACCCTAGGAAAACAGCTAAAACAATCGCTTTCTTTTTTAATATTAATCGTAACATAAGTTGTGGTTGTTTTTTAATTTTGAATCACTTTTAGCGCAGTTCCATTTACAAAATCATCATGAGTGATAAAAAAACTGTTATGGTCTTTCCCTTCTAATTGGATCTTTTTAATTTTCCCGCCATTATTGATTTCACGTTCAATTACGATACTTTTATTTTTATAATACCTTGAATCTAATTGAATGGTTATTTTATCAAACATTGGTGTTGTAATCGTGTATATTGGATTACCAGGAGCGATTGGGTAAATTCCCATCATTGAGTATACCAGCCATGCAGACATTGTTCCAGTATCGTCATTTCCAGGTAATCCTTTTGGTTTATTCTGAAAATATTCTTTCACTAATTTTTTTACCAATTCCTGACTTCTCCATTCCTCACCTTTTATGTAATTAAACAAATAAGGGTACGCAATATCAGGTTCATTTGCCATATCAAATTGTTTTACATCAAAAAGTTTTTGCAATTGACTGGTAAAGTTTTTTTCTCCTCCCATCAATTTTATAAGTCCTTTGATATCGTGGGGCATCATGAAAGAATATTGCCATGCATTACCTTCGATAAAGCCAATATTTTCTTCGAAATTAGCTCCGGACAAAGGATCAAACGGCTCATAAAAACTGCCGTTTTCGGTTCTTGGATGGAGCATTTTCAATTCTTTATCATATAATTTTCTGTATGATAATGAGCGGTTTTTAAATCGTTCTTCGTCTTCTTTTTTTCCTAATGCTTTCGCTAAAAGTGAAATCGAATAATCCGAAGCATTATATTCCTGAGTTGTAGAAACAGAACCTCTGTCTTTGGTCGTTACAAACCCTTTTTGAATGTAATCCTGAAGTCCGGGACGCAGAGGATTATTTCCAATCTGGTCAGCTCCTTTCAGCATGGCTTGGTAAGCTTTTTGCACATCAAAATCCCTAATTCCTTTTAGATAAGTATCTGCAATGACAATACTTGCAGGGTCGCCGACCATCGTAAATGTTTCTGTCGAATTTAATTCCCACTTGGGGAGCCAGCCATTTTCATCATACATCTGAAGCATGCTTTTTACCATATCTGACTGCTGTTTTGGATACACCAAAGACATGAGCTGATGTAAATTTCTATACGTATCCCAAAGTGAAAAAACAGTGTAGCGGGTTCCTGCTGTTTTACCTATTTTTCCCGTTTTTATTTCAGGATATTCACCATTACTATCATTTAAAGTATTTGGATGAATTAACGTATGATACAATGCCGTGTAAAAAACTGTCTTTTCTTCTTTTGAACCTCCTTCGACTAAAATCTTCGAAAGTTCCTGATTCCATTCGTTATAGGTATCTTTATAAACGGTATCAAATGATTTGTTTCCAGTCTCTTTTTCTAAATTTTCTCTGGCATTTTCGATACTTACATACGAAACGCCAATTTTAACTTCGACAGTTTCTTCTTTATCAAAATGATACGTAAAATAAGTCCCAATGCTGTCGCCAACGACCATTTTGGTATTATTTTCCATCAATCTGGTTTTCCCGTTATAGGTCATCCATTGTGCCTCGACTCCATTGTATTTTGAATGTTTTTTCCATACTCCAAACTTTGCTGCGGGTTTAGAAAACTTGGCAGCAAAATATACCGGATAAGCAGCTTCCGGGCTGTTGTAACAGAAAGAACCAACGCTGCGCATTCCTTCAACTTCAGTTGATGAAACTATTTGT
The DNA here is from genome assembly GCF_015351475.1 of Flavobacterium sp. HJJ. Classification (GTDB taxonomy): domain Bacteria; phylum Bacteroidota; class Bacteroidia; order Flavobacteriales; family Flavobacteriaceae; genus Flavobacterium; species Flavobacterium marginilacus. The sequence continues at coordinate 34,908 of NZ_JADKPR010000022.1, forward strand.
ACCATCGCGCCTTCTTCATTTGTTAAACCCAAACCAAGATTTAATAAAATATTAGACTGCCCTTTTGGAAACGTAAATCTGCTTACACCCACTCTTTTCGAAGCGGTAAATTCAGCTTTAACATTGTATTTATCAATTTTTGAACTGTAATAAGCCGTTTTTGCCACTTCCTCAGAATAAGCCGAACCATATTTTAAATGATCCGTTTCAACATTACCGGTTGTAGGCATTAATAATATAACACCTAATTCTGGACAGCCTACCCCGCTTAAATTTACCTGAGAAAAACCAGTTAAAAAGGTATTCTCATTTACATACGGGTTGGAGAGCCAGCGGCTGTCTTTCTCTAATGGTAAATTTTTAGAGCCAGCTACATTAAACGGACTAATACTCGCCATTCCTCTTGGAGCAATTGGACCGGGAAAAGCTGCACCATAATTTGAAGTTCCAATAAATGGGTTTACGTAATCTGCAGGCTGTTGCGCATAAATAGCTGCATTACTAAAAAACAGCATGGCTATACATGCTGTTTGTATTATAATCCTTTTATTTAAAACCATACCTTTACTTTTATCTGTTTACAGCTTCAATTTTTAATGTCCAAGCTTCTTTTGCCGGCAGGTTATTTCTTAAGCTTTCTGGAATTATGACTTTAAATCCTTCAGCTTCTTTTGTCCATTTTAATGCCGTTGTAGAACCTAGCATCGTAATCTTAGTTCCTTTTTTGGGACTGATAGATTTTACCGTAAGTTCTGCTGGTATTTTATCTTCTCCATCTTTAGCCATATAAAACAAGAACACATTTCCAGCTTTATTTTGGGTCATGCAAATGTTGTTTTCTTTGTACGGTGCAATGGGTGCTGTGTTATAAATTGCTGTACTGTTTACTTTCATCCAATCGCCATAAGCCTTTAATAGATCGTACGCTCCCTGCTGCCAATCCCCTTCTGGACTTGGCGCTACATTCAGCAATAAATTGCCGCCTTTTGCAACAACATCAATAAGCATATGGATTCCTTGTCTGCCAGTTAAATAAGTAGCATCCGGAGTATAAGACCATCCTCCGCCAGAAGTAATACAAGATTCCCAAGGATAAGGCAGCGTTTTTTCTGGCACTCTGTTTTCGGGTGTTAAGTAGTTTTGATTTTTACCGTGAACTGCTCTGTCAACAACAATTAATCCTGGCTGTTTCTGACGGGCTTTTACAACCAGCTCATCCATTTTTGGATCTTGATTTACAACTCTGTGTTTGATAAAGCCATTTTTCGCTTCGTTTTCGGCAAACTTTTCATCATAGTTTTCTTTGATATTTTGTTGGTCTCTTTTTTTAACCCATCCACCATCTAACCATAAAATATCAATTTTACCGTAATCTGATAATAATTCTAAAATTTGATTGTGTGTAAAATCAACATATTTCTGCCATTTTTCTGGATAAAGTGCTGGATCGTAATTTACATTTCTATCAAAAGCCGGAAAATAAGGATCCCAATAATTTTCATTATGCCAATCTGGTTTAGAGAAATAAGCTCCAACGGATAAATTTTCATTTCTAAAAGCATTAAAAACTTCTTTGGCAATATTCGCTTTTGGATTAGTACTAAAAGGAACATCTTTATTAGTTACTTTATAATCCGAATATTTGGTATCAAACATGTTGAAACCATCATGATGTTTGGTGGTAAAAACCATGTATTTCATTCCTGCATATTTCGCCGCTTTTGCCCATTTTGCAGGATCAAATTTTACTGGATTAAATGTTTTTATCAATCCTTCATAATCCTTTACATACTGATTATAATTAGCTGGATTGCTTCCTTTTTTTCGTTCGCACCATCCATAATCTTCCGGGCAGATAGACCAGGATTCAACAATTCCCCATTGGCTGTAAGTTCCCCAGTGCATCAGCAGTCCAAATTTTTCGCCTTGCCATACATCCAAATTTTTTAATACTAACGGATCCGTTTCCGACACATATCTTTCGTCTTCATAAATCGCTTGTGAAAATAACTGCACCGAAAATAACAGGGCTAAAATTGCTATTCTTTTTTTCATTGTTCTCTCTCCTTTATATTTAAATTCTTTTACTTATTTCTATTCATTTCATTACTCAAAGAATAAGGAACATTTTCTGGCTTACCAGCCCAGTCTCTATTTGGTTTGTCTCCCAATTGAAATTCTAATTTTCCTCCATTTTGAATGGTTTCAAAAGTGATAAAACTATTAGAATATGCTTTTTTATTAAGGCTTGCCGACTGTATGTAGAAATTGCTTTTTGAATTGTCCTTCGAATTTATTTCAAACACATTTCCGTTTTCTAAATGTATTGTTGCTTTCTTAAATAAAGGGCTTCCAATAACATATTGATTAACACCCGGAGTAACAGGATAAAACCCTAAAGCACTAAAAACATACCAAGCGGAAGTTTGTCCATTATCTTCATCGCCACAATAACCATCTGGCGTTGGCTTATACAATTTTGTTAACACTTCCCTTATTTTCTCTTGTGCTTTATAAGACTTATTGGCATAATTATACAAATAAATCATGTGTTGTATGGGTTGATTTCCATGGGCATAATTCCCCATGTCTGCTACCTGCATTTCTCTAATTTCATGAATAGTCTGACCATAATACGAATCATCAAAATTTGGTGGCATTAGGAATACTTCATCCAATTTTGAAGCAAATTTTTCTTTTCCTCCCATCAAATCGATTAGCCCTTGAACATCATGAAAAACAGACCAAGTGTAGTGTAAACTATTCCCCTCAGTAAATGCATCGCCCCATTTTAAAGGATTAAAAGGCGTTTGAAAATCACCTTCCTTATTTTTTCCTCTCATAAAATGCGTTGAGGAATCAAATACATTTTTATAATTCATTGATTTTTTAAAATACGCTGCAGCGATTTCTTTATCACCTAATTTCTCGGCCATTTTGGCTATCGTAAAATCGGCGTAAGCATATTCTAATGTTCTTGCCACATTTTCATTAACACCAACATTATAAGGAACATAACCTAAACTATTATAATAATTAAGCCCTTCACGGCCAACAGAACTTACAGGCCTGCCTTCTTGAACAGTCGCATTTTTTAGAACAGCTTCAAATAATACCTTTGTATCCTTATTTTCTCCGCCTTTTAAAAAAGCATCTGCAATAATTGGAGCCGAATTAGAACCGACCATACAATCTCTATGTCCAGGACTAGCCCATTCTGGCAGCCAGCCGGATTCTTTATACGTATTGGCGAGACCTTCCATAATATGGCTGTTCAATTCGGGATACATCATATTAAAAAATGGATAAACGGCTCTGAAAGTGTCCCAAAAACCATTATCGGTAAACATATAACCCGGAACAGTCTTCCCATTGTAAGGACTATAATGTACCACTTCATTATGCTTATCAAACTCATAAAATTTTCTTGGAAAAAGTAAAACTCTGTATAAGCAGGAATAAAATGTTCTGATATTATCTATATTATCATCTTCTATTTTTATTTTGCATAATTCTTTTTCCCAAATCTGCTTGGCTTTTTCTTTAGTCTGCTCAAAAGTATCTGTGCCAATTTCCGCTGCTAAATTTAGTGCTGCCTGTTCAGGACTTATAAAGGAAGACGCAACTTTTACATGAACTGCTTCTCCTTTTTTGGTTTTAAAACCAATTATAGCCCCAACATGTTTTCCTTCACTGGAAACGGAATTTTTTATTAATTGCCAACCGTCATTCCAAGTGTGATTTATTTCAAAATCTTTATCAAATTCGGCAACAAAATAATTATGAAAATTATCTGGAACACCACCACTATTATTTCTGCAATAGCCAATAATTTTACGTTCTTCGGGTATAATTTTTACCATCGAACCTTTAAAAAAAGCATCAAGCATTATATATGAAGTTTCGGATTCTGGAAATGTAAACTTAAATTGTGCCGCTCTCTCTGTAGGAGCAACTTCGACTGTAACATCATAATCTGCTAAATAAACAGCATAATAATACGGATGTACAATTTCAGCTTTATGAGAAAACCAAGATTCCCGCTCGTCTTCCTTAAACTTTAATTTACCCGTTACAGCCATTAATGAAAATGCTGCATAATCATTAATCCAAGGACTTGGCTGATGTGTTTGTTTAATTCCTCTAATTTTTTTTGCATTATAATTATATGTCCAGCCATCACCCATTTTTGAAGTCATTGGTGTCCAGAAATTCATACCCCAAGGAGCTGCGATAACAGGATACGTATTCCCATTAGATAAAGAAAAGTCAGAATCAGTTCCCATTAAAGGATTGACTAAATCAACTAGATTATTAGTTTCGAAACTATTTTCATTCTTACCTTTTTGCTTAATTTGACTGAATGAAACACATCCTAGCATAAGAAAAAAAAGAAGAAATTTAATTGTTTTCATCATGATGATTTTTTAATTATTCTCTATTACTTGTCCTTTATCTCCATAAAGCGCCACTTCGCCCTCTAGCTGTAATGCGATTACGGTAACCTCTGTATCTTGAACTTCCTCAGGTAAATCAATATACAATAAGCCTGGCACTTCGCTCCAATATTGTTTTCCTACTACATTTGTCGTTAATTTTGTGCCATTACCAACCACCCAGGCTCTGTTGACTTTATTTTTCAATCCTTTTATTAAAAGAGGTCCATTAGGTTTATTATCAACGTATAAATACAATATAGTTTTATCTTTAGATAGTGCGGTATAACCATTAAAATATCCAAAAGGGATTCCTGCTCTAGTGCCATATACAGCTTCTGCATGTTTATTTGTCCATCTGCCAATTCCTTTTAAAACAGCCACTTGTTCCTCTGGAATAGTGCCATCTGGTTTAGGTCCAATATCCAGAAGTAAATTGCCTCCCATACTAATACAATCAACAAAAATTCGAATAAGCTGATTAACACTTTTGTAATTTTTATCATTGGGCTGATATCCCCAAGAATTGTTCATTGTCATACATAATTCCCAATAATTATTATCTGGTTTAACTATGGGAACACCTTGCTCGGGAGTGGCATAATCGCCATAACCCTGCAATCTAGAATTGATTATGGTATTAGGTGTTTTTTGCAACAACAATTCTCGGATTTCTTTAGCTTTCCACTTCTCAGCAGATTGTTCCCAATCGCCGTCAAACCAATATAAATCGGGATTGAATTTTGTTAACTCTTCTAATTGTCCAAAATTGAATTTAGTAAATGCATTCCACTTGGTATCGTCATTAGTATAGCGTTTTTGGTCTCTCAAAAAATTAGGATAATCTGGATTTGACCAATCAAGCAATGAATAATAAAGTCCAATCTTTAAATTTTGCTTACGAGCTACATTTACAAACGGCGTAATTAAATCTCTCTTTGCTTTCGTTTTTTTTACAACATTTAAATCGCTTTGTTTAGTGTCCCAAAGTGCAACACCATCATGATGTTTTGTCGTAATTACAGTGTATTTAGCACCACTTTCTTTAATAAGCTGTGCCCATTGCTCGGGATCGTAATTCTTTGCTGTAAATCCATCTAACTGCTTCATATAATCAGTATAGGAAATGTATTTATTATAAAAAGACCATGACTCATCTATACCATTGACGGAGTAAATACCCCAATGAATAAAAACACCTAATTTAGCATCTTTAAACCACTCCATCCGATCTTCATTTGTCCCCTTTTTTTCTTGTCCAATCGTTTGAATTACTGCCAAAAAAAATAAGACTACTGCTATTTTAATTTTTTTCATAAGTGTAATTGTTAATTCACTACGATTTCATCAACAAATAACCAAGTACCGCCTCCGCTTGGCGCTTTTCCTAAATTTGTGGCAATTACTTTTATAAACCTTGCCTTTTTTGTGTCAAAACTCACTTTAAAATCTTTCAATTCTGTATTTATATTTGAAGCAAATGCTCGTTCTGTTTTTGCGGTTTCTTTATAATTAATCCCATCATCAGAAACATACACTGTAACGGCTGTCGGGAAATAAATACCCGAACCCTGACTCTCTAAACTGCCCAAGATAACGTGTTCTATGTCCTGCTTAATTCCTAAATCTATCACTGCTTCCATATCGTTATTAAGCCAAGCCTGCCATTGTCCGTCATGAAAGTTTTTTGTTCCTCTGATGATATTAACGAGACTTAAATCACCATCTCCTTTATAATTTTCATTAAATGGAGTTTTAAATTGTATTGCACTTCCTGATGCTTTATGAAACGTAATAGTATCTGTAAAAGTTTTACCTATCGGCTGATTGTCTTTGAACAATGAGGCTTTTATAACCGTAGTTTTGTCTATTTGAATAGCTCCTTGGTATTTTACTGCACTTTGAGTAATCTCCTGATCTCCCAACACATATCGAATATCTGGTTTGGAGAATTCATTCTGCAGGCTTATTGATACTTTTTTGCTTGCAATATCTACTTTGCTTGAAGCCGCTATTAAGTAGGCACTTTTCGCATAATTGATTCCTAAATAATCATAACGCTGAAACAAAGGATTAATTCGAGATGAGAAATCATCCCAGTTACGAGACTCTTTTGTACTCCATAACGTTTCTGAAAAAGCGGCTAATCTTGGAAAAAGCATGTATTCTGAAAGTGCATCAGTATTAATAAATTCTGCCCATAAATTAGCGTGGCCTCCTAATATGTGTTTTGCAGTTTCTGAACTCATCGCATCGGCAATTGGGTCGAATTCATATACGGTATGCAAAGGCAAAAATGCATTGAAAGCTGTAGGTTCATCATTTTGTGGCCCTTGGTAAAAATTAAAATAGCAGTGAGATTCCGGTGTCATAATAACATCGTGTTTTTGTTCCGCAGCTTCTATTCCGCCTTTTGTTCCTCTCCAGCTCATTACAGTTGCTTCCGGAGCCAGACCCCCTTCCAGGATTTCATCCCAGCCAATCATTTTTTTACCTTTCGAATTGATGTATTTTTCTATTCTTTTTACAAAATAGCTTTGCAGTTCATTTACATCTTTTAAACCTTCAGCCTGAATTCTTTTTTGACAATAGGGACACGTTTTCCAATGATCTTTGGTTGCTTCATCTCCGCCAATATGAATGTATTTTGATGGAAAAACAGCAATAACTTCGTCTATAACATTTTCTAAAAATTCAAAAGTACTTTCCTTTCCTGCGCAGAAAATATCGGTAATAGGCCAAACACCGCCAGAAGGCACTGCGATTGGTTTTTCGACACAAGATAAAAACGGATAAGCTGCAATTGCCGAACTTACGTGTGCCGGCATTTCGATTTCGGGAATGATCTCAACATTTTTAATTACTGCATAAGCCACAATTTCTTTCAGTTCTTTCTGTGTCAGGAAGCCTCCATATGTTCCTTTTTGGTTCGGATCATTAACGGCTCTTGCGTTCCATGCTTTATCTTCCTGATCGACTCTCCATGCACCAACTTCAGTCAGCTTAGGGTATTTTTTAATTTCCATTCTCCAGCCTTGATCATCGACCATGTGCAAACGCAAAACATTCATTTTGTGCATTGCTAAACGGTCTATCGTCTTTAGGATGTACTCCTTTCCAAAAAAATGACGGGATAAATCCAGCATTAAACCTCTTTGTTCAAAGCGGGGCTTGTCTTTTATTTCTATCGCAGGAATTATCCATTCTGTATTAGCAATAACTGTTTTGCTTTCTATAGCCACAGGAAGTAATTGACGCAACGTTTCTAGCGCGTACATAAAACCAGCACTGTTTTTTGCCGTAATAATTACATTGTTTTTGGATGCTTTTAATTCGTAGGCTTCGTTCTCAAAACTAGTATTGACAACAAATTGCACATAATTGCTTTTTGGAGCTTTAGACGTAATTTGTAATTTGAATCCCGCCGCTTTTTCGAATTTAGAGATAAATGAATTTGCACTTTCCTTTTGAGATTTATCAGTAATTACCAATTTTGTTTTTTCTGAAAATTCAAATACTCCTGCTACAATTTTTAACGAGGCAGGTTTCGGAATGATCTGAATATCTTTATCTGTAAATACTTTTTGTGCAAAACAAAAATTACATACAAATGCTGTAATCACAAGTATGATAGAGGATAACTTCTTCATGTTATTTATTTAATGATGGTGTTATTTTAAATTGATACTGATACATTTTGTCTCTCAGCAGGTATTTTTCCATTGGCCAAGCCTGCCAGCTGTCGATTCCTCCTACTCCCATTTGTTTGTAATCTATCTTTAAACTCGTCAAATCTCTTTCTTTAAGTTCCTCAGAATGTCTTTGATTTTTCTCTAATCCATCGTCTAAATCTTCATTTAAAAAGTGTAAAGCTGTAACACTCAGAAATTCATCCGAAGTAAACTTTATTTTTAAATCAGTATTTGATACTTCCAGCCACCTAACATCTGTTTTATTTCCTGTTTCCTGTGGCCGGATATACGGATAAAATTGTTCTGAAACGGTTTGGTTGTAAATTCCGACTTGAGAACTGTAATTTCTGTCGATATAATTTTCATGAGGACCTCTTCCGTAGTAGCTCATAGTGCTAAAATCCTTCGGAAGAATAATTTCCATTCCAAATCTTGGCAGCATTGGCACTTCTTTCGTTTTATCAATATACAGCTGCTCTTTTACATTTAGTTCACCGTTGCTGTTTATTTCATAAGTAAGTTCTAATTGTGAAGAAACCTGAGGAAGACTGTACGTTGCTTTTACCTGCACTTTATTGTCTTTTGTAATCGTGTAAGTCCAGCTTACAAGTGTTTGATTATCGGTTGCTTCTTTCCAAGCTGCAAGATTCCTTTGAAAATTAGCTCCAAAATCATTATCGTTTGGTGCTCTCCAAAAATTAGGACGCAATTGATAACCCTCTTTTAAAATGGGCTGATTGTTGAATGAATAAGCATTTATAAATCCTGATTTTTTATCAAAAACTATTTCAGCTTTATCACTTTTAAATACGGTACTGTTCTCTTTTTTCTCTACAGCAATTTTTCCAGTGCCTTCAATTTTTATATCGTTTTTCCAGCTTCCTTTGTATGCAAGCTGTTCTGTTGCTATCTCAAAACCTTTTGGCAAAAAGGGTTCATCTTGTTTGATGTGATAGGAAACATTGATAAATGCTTCACGAAACTGCTTTCCATCTAGATTAATTGGTAAGGTAAACGATTTTGTTTCATGAGAGCTAATGTCTAAATTATCGATAACACCGTTCGCGACTTCTTTTCCGTCTAAAATTAATTTCCAATGCAAACTCACATTGTTTAAGTTTTTAAAGAAAAATTCATTGTAAACTTTAATTGTTGTCGTTGCTGCATTATCCCAAGAAGTATGAATGTCCTGATATACATTTCGCATTTCAAAAGCATGCGGATTTGGTTTTCTATCCGGGCTGAAAACGCCATTGTTTAGAAAATTATTATCACTTGGTACATCTTTAGGGCCAAAATCGCCGCCGTAAGCAAAAACAACTGTTCCGTCTGGCTGTGTTTTATAAACCGATTGATCGATCATATCCCAGATAAATCCTCCCTGAAAATTAGGATGCGCTCTAATAACATCCCAATAGTCTTTAAAATTACCCATCGAATTCCCCATTGCATGCGCATATTCACATTGAATATACGGACGATCGGGATGTGGATTTGCCTGAATGTATTCTTCCATTTTATTTGGGGAACTGTACATTGGGTCGATAATATCAGAATCCCAATCGTATTTTAAATCTTTTCCGTCCCAAGCTCCAGCAGTTGCTCTCTCGTACTGAATTGGTCTTGATTTATCACGGTTTTTTATCCACAAATATCCTCTGTAAAAGTTGTAGCCGTTACCTGCTTCATTGCCCATACTCCAGATAATTACAGAAGTATGGTTTTTGTCTCTTTCTACCATACGCTGCATCCGCTGTAGATGTGCCAATTCCCAATCTGGTTTATTTCCTAGTGTTTTGGTAATATCATAACCCATACCGTGGGATTCTAAATTGGCTTCATCCACTACATAAATTCCGTATTTATCACATAAGTCATAAAAATATTCATCATTTGGATAATGTGATGTTCTCACCGCATTGATGTTAAATTCTTTCATCAATTTAATATCTTCTTCCATTCGTTCTCGGGAAACGGTTTGTCCAGTAACGGGATCCGTTTCGTGACGGTTAACTCCTTTTATGTAAACTGGTTTTCCGTTTACTAACAGCTGTCCCCCTTTTATTTCTACTTTTCTAAAGCCGACTTTTTGATGGATAACTTCTACAACTTTTCCTTTTTTATCTTTTAAAATAAAATCTACCTGATATAAATTTGGAATTTCTGCACTCCATTTTTTTGGATTATTTACAGCAAATTCAAATGTTCCTTTTTTAGATAATTCAGATACTGTGATATTTTTTGAAGCAATAATCGTTTCGCCGTCTTTTAGTTTTACTTCTAATGTGTAGCTGTCATTTTTATTTAAACCTGAAAACTCCGTGGAGATTTTCAAACTCCCGTTTACATACGAAGCGTCCAGATCTGGAATGATTTCATAATCTTTCAAATGCACTTTATTTCTGGCGATCAGATACGTATCTCGTGTAATACCGCTCATTCTCCAGAAATCCTGACATTCTAAATAGGAACCGTCACTCCATTTCATTACTTTTAATGTGATGGTGTTTTTACCGGTTTTTAAATATTTATTTAAATTGAATTCAGACGGTAACTTACCATCTTCGCCATAACCAACATAAATGCCATTTATCCAAACCGTAAGATTTGATTTTGCAGCGCCAACATGCAGAAAAATATCTTTTCCCTCCCAGCTTTTATCAACCGTAATTTCTCTTCTATACACTCCAGTCGGATTATAGGCTGTTGGAACAAAAGGTGGTTTTATTGCAATATATTTAGCAAAATCATAGGTGGTATTGGTATAAATAGGATATCCGTAACCATTTACATCCCAGCTGGCAGGGATTTTAAAGTTGTCCCAGTTTTTATCATCAAAAGTGTTGCTCTCAAATCCGATTGGTAAATCATTTGGACTGTCTACGTATTTAAATTTCCAAGTTCCATTTAAATCCAGATAATTTTTAGATTGCCTCCAGTCGTTTTGAGCCACCGCTTCATTTTCAAAAACAAAATAAGAGGCATGCATTGGTTCTCTGTTCTCTTCATTGATTTTTTCATTCAGCCAAAAAGGAGTAGCATCTTGCGCTAAACAAGGTAACGAGACTGTTAAAAATAATAGTATAGCTGAGAGACTGATTTTCATCAAATTAATTTTATAATTATTTCCAGGGCATTTTAAATTTAGCATCTTCCATTCTATGTCCTTTTTCATCATCAGAAACTGCATAATTAAAACCTGATCTTAGGCTGTACCCTGCATGCTCGCCATCTTTATTCAATGCTATAAAACCAACTTGCAGATATTCCATGTCTTTATGGTTTTTATGCTTGTTGTAAATCCGTTCTGTGATTTCTTTGCAGGCATCAAAAGGCGATTTTCCCTGACGCATTAATTCGACCACCATGGCACTTCCTGCAGTTCTAATCACAGCTTCACCTAGACCAGTTGCTGCAGCTGCACCAACTTCGTTATCCAGGAAAAGACCCGCGCCGATTATGGGGGAATCACCGACGCGACCGTGCATTTTCCAGGCGGCGCCGCTAGTAGTACAGCCACCGGTAAGATTTCCATCTTGATCTAACATTAGCATGCTTATGGTATCATGATTTTCTATATTGATTACTGGCTTATATTTAGAATCTTCGAGCCATTTTTTCCAGTCTTTTTCAGATTCTGGCGTTAACAGGTTTTCTTCTTTGAACCCCTCAGAAAGTGCAAATTGAAGTGCTCCCTGACCCGCCAGCATCACGTGCGGTGTGTTTTGCAATACTCTTTTGGCTACCGAAATAGGATGCATAATACCTTGCAGAAAACAAACCGAACCACAATTGCTATTGTGATCCATAATGCAGGCATCTAAAGTTACTTTTCCATCGCGGTCAGGATAGCCACCATAACCAACGCTTCGAACCTTTGGATCAGCTTCAGGAATTTTCATTCCGGCTTCAAGCGCATCTAAGGCTGGTTTTCCTGCTTTTAATTGTTTCCATGTTTCTTCATTAGCAGGTAAACCATGATTCCATGTTGAAATAACAACAGGCTTTTTTTGCTTTTTTTCAATGCCTTCCGTTTTATTCTCTGTAGCAGCAAGTCCGCTATGACCAAAAAATGAACTTACGGCCAACGTGCCTAAAGTAGTTTTTTTTATAAAATCTCTTCTGTTTGACATAAGTTTTAGTTTTTAGTTAAATATTTTAGAAGATAATGCCATATTATTTTTAGTGTTTTTATTTGGTAATAATCCCATATTAAATACTAAAATGCCGCCTTCGTTAATTTCTTTTTGTGTTATATAGTTTCTCTCTATTTTTTGTCCATTCAACTCAATAGATTGTATGTAGCTATTTTTAGTATTGTTATTGAATGCTTTTATAATAAACTTTTTACCGTTCTCTAAATTGATTGTTGCAGTACTAAATAAAGGCGACCCAAAACTATACACACCCTGCGCAGGATTTACTGGATAAAAACCCAAAGAACTCAGCACATACCATGAAGACATTTGTCCGCAATCTTCGTTTCCGCAGTGCCCATTTGGAGCATTTTTATATTGTGTCGTTAAAATATCCCTGACTAATTTTTGTGTTTTCCATGGTTTACCAATATAATTATATAAGTAAGCTACATGATGACTGGGTTCATTTCCATGCGCATATTGTCCTATCATTCCTGTACTGAATATGGGCAGTTTATCTCCTTTAACTGGCTTTAAAGAAAACATGGTATCTAATTTTTTTTCAAATGCATCATTGCCTCCAAGCACATTAATCAATCCTTCAATATTTTGAGGAACAGACCAAAAATACTGCCATGCATTGCTTTCGCAGAAATAGGGCGTATATTCTTTTGGTATAAAATTATTGATAAAATTGCCGTTTTCTAATTTAGGACGCATGAATTTACTTTTGGCGTCATACAGATTTCTCCAGTTTTCAGAACGATTCAAGAAATATTCGTAATCGCTTAATTTATGTAATGCTTTTGCAAACTGCGCCAGACACCAATCATCATAAGCATACTCCAGTGTTTTTGAAACTGACCAATTTTCATTGGAATCATCTGCAGGAACATATCCTAAAGTTTTATAAGTATCTAACTGTCTTGAATTAACCATTGAGCTTTCTTTACATGCTCGATAAGCTAAATCAGTATCAAAGTTTTTTATTCCTTTAAAATAAGCATCAACAATAACGGGGATGGCATGATTACCAATCATCATATTGGTTTCATTTCCCTGTAATGACCATACAGGCAGCAAACCCGTTTCTTTATAATGTGCCAATAATGAATTAATCATATCCGACACTCGTTTTGGATGTAAAATAGTGTACAAAGGATGAGCCGCACGATAGGTATCCCATAACGAAAACGTATCGTATCGATCAAAGTCTTTAGCATTTATAATACTATCATTTGCCCCTTTATAGTTCCCATTACAATCACTTAACAATGTAGGTGCCAGCATCGATTGATACATCATTGTATAGAAAATTTTCTTTTTGGTATCGTCTGGCGTTTCAATTTGAATTTTATTCAGTTCTTTTTCCCAAAGAGCCGAAGCTTTCGTTTTATAACCTTCAAAATTAAAATCGGGAGCTTCCACTGCTAAGGATTTGTAAGCTCCTTCAATAGCGGCTGTAGAAAGACCTGTTTTTAAAACTATTACTTCAGCAGCAGCAGTATCATAATTTAAAATAATTTTGGTTTTAATTCCTTTTGAAGGATTGGTTGTAAGCGAATCATTTTTGAAAATCTGATAGGATTTAAACGGTTTTGAAAGTTTTATTACAAAATATACGCGCTGCACTTTGGCCCAGCCGGTAGATTTCCTATACCCTTCAATAGTCGTTTTATCCACAACATTAATATAGGTATCTGTAGGTGCATCCCAATTTAATGCATAGCCTAAATCAATGTGAATTTGTGATGCATTATCTTTAGGAAATGTATATTTATGAATACCTGTTCTAGCTGTGGCTGTAAGTTCGGCTTTTATTCCAAAATCTAATAAATCTACTGCATAATACCCCGGAACTGCTGTTTCTTTATCATGTGAAAATCTGGAGAACGGTATGAAATTATTGTCTTTAATCCGTTTTGAGAATCTGCTGTTGGTGGGCATCACCAAAATATCGTATAAATCGCCCGCACCAGTTCCCGATAAATGCGTATGAGAAAAACCAGAAATAATAGAATCTTTATAATAATATCCTGAAATTCTATCCCATCCCGGAATGCCAATATCAGGACTTAATTGTACCATTCCAAAAGGTACAGCTACTCCGGGATACGTATTCCCGGGACCAGCTGTACCAATGAATGGATTTACATACTTAGTTAATTGAGCATAACTTTTATGCAGCCCGCAATTAGACAAAACCAATACAAATAATACATATATCAGATATTGTTTTTTCATTATTTATTTTAAGCTTTCTTTTGTTGCTGCGATTGTTTTCAAATTACTGTCCGTCAAAGCATTTCCATCATAAAAAGAAACACCTCGCGCACCATTTTCTTTTGCCAATAGAATCGCTTCTTTTAGTTCTTTGTCTGATTTTAATCCTGGAATGTAAATTCCTGTATTTATCTTCGTTTGTTTTCCTTCTAAATCCGTTACACCTTGTTTGGTAGCATAACCAACCCAGTCAATTTCCTCATCATAAAAACTGTGATAAATCATCGGGTAGACTTCATCAATATTCCATTTGTCCCAGCGCTGACGTACCATGTGATCTGCCATTTCAGGATAAGGGAATACGGCTGCTGTTAGTTTTTTATTGTACTTGTGGGCAATTTTATATGCATCGTCAACAACCGCTTTTATGGCATTTAACCGGAAGTTTTTCCACTCCATATCGATTGATGTATTGTGGCTTGTTTTTGGATTTTTATGATGCAATCTTTCAAACTTGCTTACACACGCATCGCAATAACAAAAATCGAATTGTGGCAATTCTACATCCTGAACCAGATTGTATTTTGGCAATAAACTGATTGGCAAAAAGATATCTGGGAAACGAATGTAATCTAAATGAACGCTTTCTATTCCTTCTACTTTTGCCAGACCTTCAACCAAACCTAAAACGTGATCTCTGGATTCTTTTTTTGTAGGACACAGCCATTGGTAATAATCTACGTATGGACGATTATCAAAACATGATTTTCCCTCTTTACTTACTTGATACCAATCTGGATGCTGTAAGGCTACTGAATCTCCAGGTCTGTTCATAGCCATAATCCAAGCGTGTACTTTTAACCCTTTTTCTTTTGCAATTGGCACTAATCTTTCTAAAAGTTTTGGGTCAGTATTGGTATTGATCAAAACTTCATCAATACCGCCATCTTTATATTTTTTAAATTCTTTTGCGTAATCTTCATTGGTTCTTTTCGCATCAGCTGTAATCCATACACCAAATTTGAAAGTGGTTTTTTCTTCTTTTTCTGCACATGAAAAAATACTCAGTGCTACTAAAAAAAGGAATAGTTTAGTTAGTTTCATTTTGCTTTTTTTTAATTCGTTATAATTTTACCATCTTCTTTAATAATGTACTTTGTATTACTAAAAGGACTTTTTACTGAAATATTATATCCTGCTGCATGATTTTCGAGTATTGGTTTTAAAACTCTATTATCAATACTAATCCCTTCTTTAGTGAGATCTGCAATAGACTTAGCCCATGCTTTATGCTTTTGATAATATTCTTTTTGCAATCTGTAAAGTGCGTATAATTCCCATTTTACTTTTTCATCCTGTGGAATTACAAAACTATTATCAGCTTCTTTCGAAGAGAAATAAACATACCCCCATTTTTCGGGTTCATGCATATTGATGACTCCCATTGGTGACCAGACCCAGTTGTACTCCGGCAAAAATTTTCCATCAGTACCTTTCTTACGTTCGTAACCTTTGTCTGTTACCGTGTGCTGCCAGTTTACTCTCGAAAAATTTACTCTCCAGAATTTATCTACAGGTACATTTTTGTCAAAATAAGAAGTTTTATAAGATGCCCAGGGAATCGCCATTTCTAATACCCAGCCTTCATCTCTGTCGTTTGGGTTATTAAGCGTTCCATTGATTTTTACTGCCGATTTTAGACTTGGAATATTCCAGTCATTCAAAACAACATTATCATTTTCACGGTAAGGTTTTGATAAAAAAAGATCCCAAGCTGTATTTAATGCATTTATTTCTAATTCATAATAGTTAAAAGTATCGCTGTCCGGATCAATAAAAACCTCAAAATCATTGTTGTAAAAGATAATTGTATCCCGTTGTTTCAAATTTGCCCATACATCAGGCTCATCAAGTTTCGCTAGTACATAAAAATTGGTATCATCCCAGAGCATTTTAACTTTTGTTCCATATTTGGGTTTCTCAACACCCTCGATATCTGTAAAAAGAGCTGTCCAAGCCGCTTTGTTCCAAGCCGCATCAGACTCGTCTCCATCAATTACAATTGAATTCTCCGTTTTAGATGCTGTATACGTTTTAGGCGTAATTCGGTTCTTTGATTGTGAATAACCAATTATCGAAATAAGCCCTAAAGCAATTGCTAACCATTGAATTTTTAAATGCATGCTGTTTTTATAAACTGTTATCTTTTGTAAATTGTATTACTTCGCTTAGTTTACCAAATGCCATTGCAACGACGGTATCTGCAGCTCCGTAATATACGGCTAATTTATCTTCTTTTGTATCGTGCAAGGCAGCACAAGGAAATACTACATTAGGTACATCCCCAACCATTTCGTAAGTCTCTGCAGGTCCTAATAAGTAAGGCTGAGTTCTGTATTTTACCTGATCTGGTGCGTCTGTTTCTAATAAAGCTGCTCCCATTGCATAACGGAAACCGTTGCAGGTATTAATAACACCATGGTAGATCATTAACCAGCCTTCTTCCGTTAAAATAGGAATTGGTCCTGCACCCACTTTGGTACACTGCCAGGCACTTTGCTCAAAAGGGCTTGGTTTCATTACCAATCTGTGTTCTCCCCAATATTTCATGTCCGGGCTGTAACTAATCCAGATATCTCCAAAAGGCGTATGTCCATTATCACTAGGACGGCTTAACATGGCATATTTTCCGTTTATTTTTTGTGGAAATAAAACTCCATTTCTGTTGAAAGGTAAAAAAGCATTTTCACATTGAAAAAATTCTTTAAAGTCAAAAGTATAACCAATACCAATTGTTGGTCCGTTGTACCCATTACACCAAGTAATCCAATAACGATCTTCAATAAATACTACACGGGGATCGTATTTATAAGCCGATTCAATCATTTCGGTATTTCCAGACTGCATTACAATTGGCTCATGATTGATGTCCCAATCGATACCATTTTTACTAAAACCAGCAAAAATATTCATTTGTACTGCTTTGTTATCACATCTAAAAACGCCTGCAAATCCATCTCCAAAAGGTACTACAGCACTATTAAAAATACTGTTTGATGAAGGAATTGCGTATCTGTCAATAATAGGATTTTCAGAATATCTCCACATTACATCATTACTGTTTTCGGGTCTGTCTTGCCAAGGAATAGTACTCATTTTACTTTATTTTAAATTTATGTTTTTATTTTTTAATCTTCTATTTTACGGACTCGGTCCAACCAAGTAAATTTTAAAGTAACGGTCGTAGCCAAAAACACGATTAATGCAGCAATTGCTTTTGGATAATCTTTAATAATGAAGAAAATCGGAAGCAGGATCATACTCGACTGCCATACAATTCCAATGACACAATTGAGCATATCTTTATAAAAATCATTATTTTTTTGAAAAGAATTATCTTCTAATTTTAATGTTTTATATACTGGACTCCACCAGCCCCAAGGTCTCACGTTGGTGTAAAAAGATTTTAAGACTTCAATATCTGTTGGTTTGCTAAAGAAAGTTCCTAAAAGACAACCTAAAATAGAGAAACCAAATATTATTGGAAACAAATAAATTGCCTGTACTTGCGCTAATTCGTATAAAAAAGATCCTTCAGGTAAACTTCCTTTGGCCTGACCTAAAGCAAATTGTAAGGAAGCCACAATTAATCCGGCGAACATTCCCCAAAAATAACCCCATCCGTTAAAACGCCACCAAATCCATTTTAAGAAATTGGCAGCCACATAACCTCCGTATAATGCACTCGTAATCCAAAGCGTTAAAGAGTTGATAGAATCTGCAAAGAATCCCATAAAAACACCCAGACCAACAACTATAAAAGAAGAGATCTGACTTACTTTGATATAATGTGCATTTGTTGCTGCAGGTTTAAAGTATTTTTTATAAATATCATTTACAATATAGGCTGGGCCTGCATTTACAAAAGCAGAGAATCCAGACATAAATGCAGCTAATAAACCTGCTAATAAAATTCCTTTGATTCCTACTGGGATATATAAATTAACTACTTTTGGCATTAATAGTTCTAAGTCCGCGCCGGTTAAACCTGAATTGGCATTCAATTCTGGTGCTAAATTCATCAAGGCAATTACCACAATTCCTGTGATCAATAAATATCTGGGAATAAACAATATTAAATTAGTAAACCCGCTCATATATGCCGCTTCTTTTACCGATTTAGTAGAAAGAATTCTCTGTAAATCATAACTTGGCGTAGGTCCCGCAACACTGGCAAAAAATCCTTTGAATAAAGTCATCCCTATAAAAGCACCAAACATTTTGTAGCCTTCAGAATCAATTAACTGATTGAAGGTTTGAAATTTATCACTCCACTGCGTTTCGAACTGCCATCCGAAAAAGACATTTTTCCATTCCTCAGTAATAACCGAATTAATCTCAAGCTGCGAATAATTAATAAAAGCGTAACCGGCAATAAGAACTCCAGCAATAATCATGATTAAATATTGCACAACTTCTGTTGCAACGACTGAAAACATCCCCCCTTTAACCGTATAAATTGTAGTTAAAAATATAATTATCAAAGCATAAGAACGTTCTGATGTCAATAGCAGCAAATCGCCATAATGAAGCGATAAATCCCAAGGAAGAATTATGGTTATAAATTTTCCGATTCCTTCAAAAAAGTAAGCAATAAAACCAATGGTCGAAATGATGGCAAAAATAGCCACTATAATATGGGATGCTTTCCCAGCTCTGTCACTCCCAAAACGAGTTAAAATCCATTCAGAGCCTGTCATTACTTTGGATCTTCTAATCCAGACAGCCAGAAACATCATCACAAAAATCTGATTCCAAATGGGCCAAAGCCACATAAACATGAAACTTTTTACACCATACAAAAACAGTACTCCAATCATCCAGGAAGTTCCCGAAACATCAAACATTCCTGATCCGTTACTTAGACCTAGGAAATACCATTTGATTGTTTTCCCGCCAAGGAAATAATCATCTAACCCTTTTGATGCTTTTCTTGAAATCCAGATTCCTATTCCTACCGAAAGCAGAATATAAATCACGATGATTGATACGTCAATAATATCCATTAATTTTAGTTTTTATTAGTTAGTTTTTGTTTAGTCCTTAGTTATTAGTCCTCAGTCCCTAGTTGTTACTGCTTAGTGAAAACTGCTTTCTGCCCACTGTAAACTGCTTACTTCTTCCCTTTTGATCCCCAGTTTTTATTAGGGGCAGCTCCCATTACAAAATGCAGAATACCTCCTTGTAAAATTTGCTGATGTGTGATAAAGGTTTTATTGAAGGGAATACCGTTCAAGGTTGCCGATTGGATGTAAAAATTTTTATTGGAAACATTTTCTGCTTCGATTATAAAACTTTTTCCGCCTTGAAGATGAAGTGCTGCTTTTTCGAATATTGGGCTTCCTATCTCATATTCGCCCGAAGCTGGATTCATTGGATAAAACCCTAATGAGCTGAAAACATACCAAGCTGACATCTGGCCACAATCTTCATTACCGCTCAATCCGTTTGGTGTTGTATTGTATTGTGTATCTAAAATATGATGCACCCAATATTGCGTTCTCCAAGGTTCATGGGCTTTATTGAACATGTAAGCAATATGATGACTTGGCTCGTTTCCATGTGCATATTGGCCGATCAATCCCGAAATATCAGCAGAAACATTACTTCCAGTAATCTCAGAACTTTCCGTAAATAACTGCTCTAAACGTTTGGTGAAAATTTCATTACTACCGTGAAGCGAAATAAAATCTTCAACATTTTGCGGTACAAACCAGCTGTGCTGCCAAGCATTTCCTTCAGTATAATCAGTATGTTCTCTGTGGTTAGAATGTTTAGGATCGAATGGTTCATTCCAAGATTTCCCGTCTTCCGATTTTCCTCTCATAAATCCGGTTGCTGGATCAAATAGATACTGATATGCTTTAGAACGTTTTATAAAAAATTGATAATCCTCATTTTTTCCTAATGCTTTTGCCATTTGTGCCACACACCAGTCATCATAAGCATACTCAAGAGTAATAGTAACTGATTCATCCAATAAATTATAGGGAATGTAGCCAAATTGCTTGTAAAGATTCAAGCCGCGTTCATCCTGCATCATCGTGGTTTTCATGGCTTGAAATGCCTTCTCAGCATCAAAACCTTTAATGCCTTTTAGATACGCATCTGCAATTACAGGAATCGAATGATAACCTGTCATAGTATTAGTTTCGTTGGCATATAGTGTCCAGACTGGCAGTATTTTTTTTGTATCATAATACGCTAACATAGAGTTTACCATATCTGAAGTTTTGCCTGGAGCCAATAATGTCAATAAAGGATTTTCGGCTCTAAAAGTATCCCAAAGTGATAAAGTGGAATACGCAGTGTAGTTTTTTGCAGTACTGATTTCGTCATTCTCTTTTCGAAACTGTCCGTTTTTATCATTGTACGTAACAGGTGCTAATTGAGCATGATACAAAGCAGTATAAAATATTGTTTTAAGAGAATCAACGGGAGTTTCGACAGTTATTTTACTCAAAGCATCGTTCCAAACAGCAGCCGATTTAGATTTTGCTGTTTCAAAATCAGAACTTTCCGGATCCAGATTATCTTTTGCATTTTCTGTACTTACAGATGATAATGCTACTTTTACGTAAAGTTCATCACTTTTTTCTGTATCAAAAAACAATTGTACCGCCGTATTTTCTCCTTCTGCCTTATTGCCTGAAACTATTTTTTTATCAGCAGTTACCGTTGATTCTGAAATTGCTTTTGAAAATTTAGCCACAAAAAAAACTTTCTGGTTTTTTGCCCAGCCTGTACTATATCGATAACCGCTTATCGTGTATTTATCTTCAATTGTAATAGCAGTTTTTAAGGCTTTGTCCCAGTTAATTGCAAAACCAAGATCAATTACTACTGATTGCCTGTCACTTTCAGCGTAAGTATATTTATGAAAAGCGGTGCGTTGCGACGCAGTTAACTCCACGTTAATTTTAGGATCTTTCAAATAAACCTGATAATAGCCAGGTTTTGATTTTTCGTTAAGATGGCTGTAAACTGATTTATAAGGAAGTAAATCTCTGGTTGTTCCTTTAGTTGTTAGATCTACTTTTTTATTAATTGGCATAATTAGTATATCTGCCAAATCACCAATTCCGGTGCCGCTTAAATGCAAATGACTGAACCCTGAAATAATAGAATCTGAATAATGATATCCTGAACACCAATCCCAGTTTGACACTCCGTTATCTGGACTTATCTGAAGCATCCCAAAAGGAACTGTTGCCCCTGGGTAGGTATGTCCGTGACCACCAGTACCAATAAAAGGATTTACATTATCGACAAGAAAAGCTTTATTACGGTTATTTTTTTCTAATTTTATCTTGCAACTTGTAGCAAAAATTATACATAAAACAAACAAAGTAAAATTCCTCATATAAATATTCTTAATTTAATTTTAAATTTAAATAAATTTACTTTTTATTAAAACAAATTTAGACGGACAACACATAAACTTAGATAAACATCAAAAAAAGTCACAAAACACTATATATATCATGATTTTAAATACAGGCAAATTATATAGAATACCATTGCGCTACCATATTATATTTTGGTTAACTTATTTCATCTTTAACACCTTTCGCTGGGGAAGTTATTTCAATGATTATGTTTATTCTTTAAAAACAAATTTATTAGGCTTCCCCATTCACATGACATTATGTTATCTGAATATTTTGATACTTATGCCTTATTTGGTTTATCAGAAAAAATATGCTTTGTATGTTATATCTATTTTATCTGCCATATTTATTATGGTAATTGTAAAGTTTAATATGACCTATCTTTTTATAACTCATGAAGTCTGGCCCGAAGGACCTGAAACAATAGATAAACTAACGCTCAATTATACTATTGACATGATGATGGGGGAATTATATGTAATCACATTTGTTACAGCTATTAAGATTACTTTTGATTTATTAAAAGAACAAAAAAGAGCCACTGATCTTCAAAAAACGCAATTAGAAACTGAATTACTTTTTTTAAAATCTCAAATTTCACCGCACTTTTTTTTCAATACCCTTAACAATATTTATTCTTTATCCGTTGAAAAGTCGAATAAAACTCCAAAAATTGTTCTTAAACTTGCGGAATTAATGCGTTATATGCTGTATGAAACAAAAACGAAGAGACAAACATTAGCAAACGAAATACTCTGCATTCAAAACTATCTGGATCTGGAGCGGATTAGAAATGACGAGCGTCTGGAGATAAACATGTCTATTTCTGGAGACATACACAACAAGAAAATTGCTCCCGTCATATTATTGACTTTTATTGAGAATGCATTCAAGCATGGAGTCAACAAAAACACCGGAAAAGTAAAAATTGATATTAGTTTCAAGGTCAAAGAAGAGCATCTTTATTTTTCAATTTCAAACCCAAAACCCGAAATTACGATGCATACAGATAATTTTAACAAGTCAAGTGGGATAGGAATCGAAAATGTCAAAAAAAGACTTGAATTGGGGTATAATAAAAGCGATTATACGCTTTCATTTAAAAATAAAAAGGATATTTTTGCTGTGAAGCTTGTAATTAAGGTGGTATAATTCATAATAAACGCCTTTTTCCTGAATTCCCCCTCTAATAATCTACCAGGAAATTAATAATAAAAGAAATGAAAACAACTTGTGTAATTATTGACGATGAGCCATTGGCTATTAATATTATTAAAAACCATTTGGAACATATTGAAAATTTTGAAGTAATAAACACTTTTAGGAACTCAATCGAAGGATTAAATTACTTAAAAGAAAATTCAGTAGATGTAATTTTTTTAGATATAAATATGCCTGTTCTGGATGGTATTAATTTTATTAAAAGTTTAGAAAATCATCCTTTACTAGTTATTACCAGTGCCTATAGCCAATTTGCTATAGAAACTTATGAATTAGATGTGTTAGACTATTTAGTAAAACCCATCGAATTCCCTAGGCTGATGAAAACTGTAAATAAGATTAACAAAAGACTCAGCAATATCCCAAAAATTGCTTCGGAAAACAGTAAAGAAAACCCTTTTATTTTTGTTAAAATTGACAAGAAGAGAATGAAGAAAATACTGTTAAATGAAATTTTAGTTATCGAAAGCTTAAAAGACTATTTAAAAATAAACACCTTAACAGGTAAATACATCATACACAGTACCCTATCTGACTTCACCAGCTTATTACCCGAAAAAGATTTTATACGAATCCATCGATCTTACACGATAGCCATTGATAAAATTGATGCTGTGGAAGGAAACAGTATCGAAATAGAAGGCATCAGATACGTTATTGGAAGATCTTATATTGATGAAGTAAAACAAATAATCTTAAATACTTCGATATAATTTTTTATGACTGTCCGCAAATAATACCATGTATTTTTTTGCCACTGATTACACAGATTCTCACAGATTTCATTACTTTTTTTTAAAAAAATCTGTGTAAATCTTTTTAATCTGTAGCTAATTCGATCTGTTTGGTATTTAGTTAAGGATAGTCATATAATTTAAAAAAAAATAAAGAATCATAAAATAGAAAATGCAGCCGGATCAAGACTGCATTTTCAAAGAAAAAAAACGTAACTAACCAAAATTATTATTAGCTAACTAACAAACTAAAAATAATATCTTTTAAATGCCTCAATTGCTGAGTAATCTGCTAATCCTAAATCATGGTATTTCTTTGCTGTTAAGCGGTTTCTGTCTTCAACACGTACCCAAAACTCTCTATTATCATCTCCTTGAAACATAACACCGTCTTTTTGAGTCTGGTGATAAAAAATGGCATGACGTTTTTTAAGTACCTGATCCGGGCTCATCGGGACGGCCATCTCAATTTGATACGATTCCCATTCATGCCAAGCACCACGGTACAGCCAAACCCAGCAGTCATCCATATAACTATTCGATTTTAATCTCTTTAATGCTTCAAACAAACTGTCCAGACAAACTTTATGAGTACCGTGGGGATCAGCCAAATCTCCTGCAGCATATATTTGATGCGGTTTTATAGTATCAATAAGAGTACACATAATATCGATATCTGCATCTGTAAGATTATTTTTCTTAACTGTTCCCGTTTCATAAAAAGGTAAGTTCAAAAAATGAACATTCGAATCAGCAAGACCTAAATATCTTGTAGCTGCAAGAGACTCGCTCCTTCTTATTAATCCTTTTAATTTTCTAACCTCTAATGCATCAATATTATTACTAGGACCGTTCTTTATCAGGTTTATAATATTTTCTGATTCTGCTGCATTTACATTTAGTGCTCTTGAAATTTCAGCAAATTTTAAAGCTTCTTCGTTAGAAACTGCAATATTACCTGATGTCTGATAAGCAACATGCACATCATGTCCCTGCTCTACAAGCCTGTCAAAAGTTCCTCCCATCGAAATAACATCATCATCCGGATGTGGACTAAAAATGATGACTCTTTTTCTTGCCGGAGCAGAACGTTCTGGTCTGTAAGTATCATCAGCATTTGGTTTTCCTCCTGGCCAGCCCGTAATAGTCTGCTGCATTTTATTAAACATTTTAATATTCAAATCATAAGCAGTCCCTTCTTCTGTCAAAAGGCTCGACATACCGTGATCGTTATAATCTTTGTCCGTTAATTTAAGAAAAGGCTTATTTGTCAACTCGCTCAGCCATACAACGGCTTTAAGTTTTAATTCCTCAGTCCAAACACATAACTTAACCAGCCATGGCGTTTTTACTCTTGTCAGTTCCGAAGACGCTTCACTATCCAGGACAAAAGTTGTGTTTTTATGTTCCTGCAGATAACTTGCCGGCACTTGAGAAGTAATTTCGCCCTCTATGGTTTTTTTTATAATTGATGCCTTACTGACGCCCCAGCCAAGAAGAACAATCCTTTTAGCATTTCGAACAGTATCAATACCCATCGTAATTGCTTTTCTAGGTACATTATCGATACCTAAAAAAGAAGATGCAGCATCCATGCGCGTCAAGTGGTCTAATGTAATACTGCGGGTTCCTGAATTTATGTGAGATCCTGGCTCATTAAAACCGATATGACCTGTCCTTCCGATTCCTAAAAGCTGAAAATCTAATCCGCCATAAGACTTAATCTTCATTTCATAATCAATGCAATATTGCTGCAGCTCCTCATTACTGACTTTTCCGTTTGGAATATTTACATTTTCAGGAAGTATATTTACATGATTAAAAAGATGCTCATGCATAAAATAATAATAACTCTGAATGTTAGTACTATCCATAGGATAATATTCATCTAAGTTGAAGGTTACTACATTTTTAAAACTTAAACCTTCCTCTTTATGCATTCTAACAAGTTCTTCATACACTTTTACTGGCGAAGATCCTGTTGCTAATCCTAAAACACATGGTTCATTTAACTCTTCTTTTCTCTGAATTAAATTTGCAATTTCTTGTGCCACTAATAATGAAGCTTCTTGCGATGAATCGAAAATTACATTGTGAATTTTCTCAAAACGTGTTTCTTCAAACTTTCCAGCCTCTTTAAAATTTATACCTTCTCTAATCATTTCTGGTTATTCATTTAATTTATTAAGATAAAATTATGTATCTATTATTCAAAAAAAATAAATATTCGACTAATAACCCGTGAACTTCGGCAAAAGACATTATTAGAAACTTAAAATTATTTTTTGCTTTTACCCGTTTCGTAATTAATTAATTTAACGATCCGTTTTTATTTAGCAAAGCACTTATTTTCAGAGTTATTAGTAATCCTTAATGGATAATTGTTTATTTACTCTTCAATAACATTTATTTCACCAATGGAAACCACCTGCCCTTTTCCTACTGCTGCCAAAGCGACAAAACGCAGATATCTGGCAGTAACTTTACTAAAAGTTTTCACTTGTTCTATTGGATTATTTTTAATGTTTGAAAATTCACCTTGTGATTGTTTTATCCATTTTACATTATCTGTACTGGTATAAAATTCATAATTAGATATCAAATTAAGATTATTACCCACTTGCTGAGGTACATAAGTAAAACCAGTTATTTTACGAACAGCTCCCATATCGATACTTAGCTGCTGCGGAAGCTTATTTGCGTCTCCGCCAAAACTCCAATCTGTATCTGGATTACCATCAATAATCCGGTCTGCAGTTTTTAAATCGCCGCTGGAAACCGCAATGATTTTCCATTTTTCTTTGGATACTCCATACTTTGCGGTTTTTACAGCACTGCTTATATTTTCTTTAGTGTTTCTGGCAATTGCCTTAAGTGTAAAAGCTTTATTATAGGCAAAAGCTCCTTTGTATAAAATACTTTTTTCGGATGGTACACTCCCATCAACAGTATAATAAATACTATTTCCCTCTTCAGCTTTTATAGTAACTTCACCCTTTTTATCTCTTTGTATCGTTGGAATGCGAACGAAAGTTGGTGCATTGTAAGCTTGAATATTGGAAATAACTACACTTGCCTTTGCCACTGTAATGTTAATTTTAAGTGCATCTGCAAGAACTCTTTTTGTTCTTAAAATTCTTTTATAGCCAATAGTTGTTTCATTGGCGATTGTCTCCCATTTTCCGTTAGTTTTGACCTCAACATTAAATGCTTTAACCCGTTGTCCCAGCTTTATATATTCCTGAATCAGGATGCGGTTAATTGCTGTAGGTTTTTCAAATTCAAATTCTATAGAAGCTTCTTTCACATTATCATCTGCAGCCCAATACGTATTTTTATCATTATCAATTGTATTTTTAGGACCAAATTTATTATCATTTCCTCTAACATTATCAGCACTAACTTTAGAACCTGCTAAAAGTTCTTTATTAAAATCAGTTTTTATAACAGCAACCAATTCTTTCAATCTTTCCTCATCATTTTCGTTCACCAAACCTCTCCTGTCAACAGGCAGATTAAGCAAAAGTGTAGCATTACGGCCAACTGATTCATAATAAATATCTACCAATTCATCCAAAGAACGTACTTTATCATCCTCAACAGCATGGTAAAACCAGCCGGGTCTGATTGAAACATCGGCCTCGCCTGGCACCCATTTTTCGCCGTCTTCATGTCCAGACATAAACTCGGTATAATGTACTTTTCCTGCCAATTCATCTTTTTGGCGCAAAAGTGACCAATTGGTAGTATTCGCCCGTCCTTCTTCATTTCCTATCCACCGCGCTTCTGATGGACCAACTCCCCAGACAAGTGTTTTTGGTGCAAGTCTATAAATCAGCTTATAGGTTTCGTCCCAATTATAATATTCAAGTGTGTTTATTTTTCTAGTTTCGTCTGCACCGCCATAATAACCATCACCGCCATTTGCACCATCAAACCACATTTCGAAAACATCTCCATAATTGGTCAGTAACTCCGTTAACTGATTTCGGAAATAAGTAATATATTTTGGATTACCATAATCCAGATTATTTCTGTCCCAAGGCGAAAGGTACAATCCTAATTTCAGATTGTATTCCCGGCAGGCTTCGGCTAGTTCCTTTACCACATCGCCTTTACCATTCTTCCAAGGAGAATTTTTTACAGAACGTTCAGTGTAAGCAGATGGCCATAAACAAAAACCATCGTGATGTTTGGCAACTAATATAATCCCTTTCATCCCTGATTCCTTAGCTATACGCGCCCATTGGCGTGCATCCAAAGCTGTAGGATTAAACAATTCGGGAGATTCGTCGCCATAGCCCCACTCTTTATTCGTAAATGTATTTAATGAGAAATGGACAAAAG
Organism: Flavobacterium sp. HJJ; assembly: GCF_015351475.1. Lineage (GTDB taxonomy): Bacteria > Bacteroidota > Bacteroidia > Flavobacteriales > Flavobacteriaceae > Flavobacterium > Flavobacterium marginilacus. The sequence goes on from NZ_JADKPR010000022.1 coordinate 63,151, forward strand.
CATAGAATTCCATTTCCTGCCAATCCATTTGTTTTTGCGTGGGTACAGGATAACAAGGTGCTGGAGCTTTTGCCAATTCCTGACAATAGATTGATTGTACAACGCTAAAAAAACTCAGCAATAGAAAAATGTTTTTCATCAAGGTTCTAATTAATATTTTATTAGTTAGCTAATTAAAACAATAAATTTAAACTTAATTAACATACCCGTTCATACTATTTCGACCAACAGCTATTTACGGAGGGTTTTGGAATAATTATTCGAAAAAAAACTTCATTTGAAACAGCTAACATCTATTTATTGAAAGCTGTCAAAAAATAGTGATAGAGTTTTTAAAGAGGGATTTTGTCTACTATAAAAGACATCAATAAAATCAATACTTCGAAAAGCATTTTATTTTAAGTGACACCTCGACAGACACCTCTCTATTAGGATACAATTATCTTAAATTCAAAGCATTAAAATACAAATATAATTGACTGAATAATAAATAATTAATACTAAAAATTTAACCTTTTTAAAAAATCTGAAGAAATAGAATTAAACGATGAGAAAGAAATGATGTGATTTAATTTTGAAATTATTGTCATTTTCCCAGTTTTTTTAATGATCCAGAGCAAGCATATTAAGTGATTAAGAAATAGCCTTATTTTTATTTCCAAGATTATTACTGATTTGAATTTCCATTTGAGCAATAATTTTGTTTCCTTCAGCTTCTGTCGATTTGAGCTTAGTTTGGCAAAAAGTGATTAAATCCGATGCTCTTTTTACCTTAATGGCAAATAATATATGTACAGAAATTGTTTCGTTTTCGATCTAAGAAGCAATTAGAGCCAGCTCTTTATAAGCCTCTTCATAAGTTAGTTTTATCTTTTCCATCGTAGAATGTTTTTTGTTTAACGGTTGTTTTAATAATTGTATCGGAAAGTATAATATCAATATCTCTTACAATTTTTATGTCGCGGGGATTGCTCGTTATTTTATTATTGACCTTAACAATTGCATATCCTTTTTTAAAATGTTTTCAGGAGCCATCATCTTGATAATTGAAATATAGTACCCTAAATCGCCTCTTTTGCTTTTTTGATATTGATTGCTGCATGTTTTTAAACCAATAGCAATGCAATGCTTAAGTAATAAAAACAATATTCTATTAATAAGAATTTTAGTGTTTGGATAGTTCTTGACATCATATCGTTTTAAATTTTCTTTTGATAATTTCATAATTGCAATAAATACACTACAAATTTTAAAATGTTATTAGAAATCAACTAATGTTTGAATTCTATCTTTAAGCAGTATGCTTTTCTCAACTGTAATTTCAATTCTATTCCAAACTCATTATTTCCTAATTAGGAAGTAGAAAGGATTTTCTTAGATGAAAATTTTATGAACGATTGAGGGATAGTGGTTATAATGAGAATTGGAAGAAAATAAACAAATGTAGGATGGTGCTATGAATCTTTTTTGTTGTATAAATGCTTCATGTTAAAGAGTTTCATAACAAAAGAACTTATGGTCAAAATCACTAAAAGCAGGTATTGTATCTTCAACTAAAATATAATAATGTTGTAGAATTCTTTTTATGAAAATTTTAAAAGAAAAATTAATACAAATTAATGTATCTAAAAAACTACTTATGAATAAATACTTTACGTTATTATTACTCTTAACTGGCATTCTATGTCATGCTCAATTAATTACATTTAGCTACGATGCTGCAGGGAATCAAATAATCCGTAAACTTTGTATAAGTGGATGCACAGCTAAAAAATCCGATACTAAACCCAAGGAAATAGAAGCTTTAGTTCCTGAAGATATGCAAAAATTCTTCCCTGAAGATGTTATTTCTTATTATCCTAATCCCGTAAAAGAAGAGTTATATCTCAAATGGGAACTTATAGACAGCAATACCGTAACTTCAATAAAGGTCTATAACCTGAACGGTCAATTGGTGAAATCATATTCCAACCTTGAAAAAGAAAATGCTGAAAATATTCCTTTTCAATCCTATCCAACAGGCATTTACGCTGTAGTATTATTTTATAGCAACAATGAACAAAAATCTATTAAAATTATAAAGCAATAATATATGAAGCATTTTTACTTTACACTTATATTATTAGTTAATAGTTTATTTATTTCTGCACAAACACCTACAGGAGGTTCAACCGAGGTTGGAATAACAGAAGGACAGTTGTCAGTCTCATTAACAGGGTCAGCCACTTATTCCATTCCAATAGCTGTACCTCCAGGAATAAACGGGGTGGTTCCTCAAGTCGGTCTGGTATATAATAGCCAGGGAGGTAACGGATTAGCCGGTTATGGCTGGAATATATCGGGTATTTCTGCTATTACGAGAATTCCTTCTACCAAATTCCATGACGGAACTATAGATGCAGTTGATTTTGATGCCTTAGATCGTTTTGCCTTTAATGGACAGCGATTAATGATTAAATCAGGAACTTATGGAGCGGATGGTACGATTTATGAAACAGAAAATTTTTCGAATGTAAAAATAACTTCATATGGTATTCATTCCAGTGGGGCTAACTATGGTCCTGCCTATTTTATAGTTGAATATCCCGACGGCTCAAAGGCATATTACGGAAATTCAACTGATTCACGTACTATAACGAATTGGTCTATTACGTACTGGGAAAATCCTCAAGGCGTTAGAATAAATTATGCTTATAATAATTCAAACAATAATTTAAATATAGCTACAATTAAATACGGTACATTAGGCGCAATCACCCCAATCAACACAGTTCAATTTAATTATGTTGCAGCAAAACACCCTGAACAAACATATATTGGAGGACTTAGTATTACTAACAACACTATATTAGATAATATTGCTGTTACAGGAAATGGTATTGGATTTAGAAGTTATTCTATGATGTACGGAGATACATCACTTGGTTATCAACGCTTGACGAGTATTACCGAAATATCCGGAGATGGTACTAAAAGTTATAACCCAACAGTTTTTACTTATGATACTACAGCAGATTCAATAGCAGGTGCTGCAAGTACGACAAAATTGGATTTAAGTAATATAGGCTTTTCAAATGCGGCAACTGTTTCTGGCGATTTTAATGGAGATGGCAGTATGGATTTTATTATTTATCCAACAATAGGCACAGATGCAAAAAAGAAATTCTGGGTTTATGCAGGCGTAAATTCTGGCTCTACAATTGATTTTTCATATCCCTATGCAGGAATTTTTGATGATATTTTTCCCGTTAGTTATATCAATTATCAGAATAAATTGATGCCTTTACAAGGTTTTACTGTAATACAAAATGGTACTTTTACAACCTATGCGCTTGCTGGAACTGGAATAGTACAACAAGACCAAAAAATATATACATTTCCTCGCTTTGTATTAGATTATGAGTATGAATGTGGTGGTATTCAAGCACAAGAATTCCAAATTGCAACGACTCAAAAAATAGTTGATCCGGGTCCAACTCCCATTCACTACGAGAGGGATATACCTAGAACTTTTTATAGCGGTGATTTCAATGGAGATGGCTTAACAGATATTGTAGCTATTGAAAAGTCTTTTACTTATCCCTACCAAAGTGGATGTGTTACTTATACATCGACATATTCAGGAGGCAGAACATTTTTAATTAATTTAGACACAAGAGTAACAAGTAATTTTGCAACCATTGCTGGTAATTTAGCAACAGCAGACAGCAGTATAGTTAAAGTAAATGATTTTAATGGAGACGGTAAGTCGGATATTTATGTTTTTGACACAGGAAAAGTCAAAATATATGGTCTCGATGAAAGTCAAATGTTTATTTTACTATACGAAACAATCACTGCTGATGCTAATATTGCACTTGACAAACCTATTTTGATGGGAGATTATAATGGCGATGGGAAAACTGATTTTATTATTCCTAAAGGAGCAGGATACTCTGATTTATACAAATATTCTTCTACGGGTATTGGTTTTTATAATGAAACGTTATCCAATAATATCAATTACCCACCAAATAATTCTGAGTACACCTATACATTAATTCCAAGTGACTACAACAATGATGGAAAAACCGATTTAATATTAACCTCTGCCAGCCGTGGAACCGGCTATTCGGTGGGAAGCCTTAGTGTAACCTGCTATGCTAACAAAAATGGCGTATTCTCAAATGCGGCTGGAAATTATTATACCGGAACTATTTCAAACCATGCAGACATTTATCCCAATGCTCTTCCTGTATTTCTTACGTCAAATGAACCAAATCGAAAATTAGAACTTTGCTTTGTCAATAACAATACAGTTTTTAAATTTAATTCAGTAAAAGATTTTAGTAAAGAACAACTGCTAAGAACAATTAAAACTGGAAACGGAGTGACAGAATCTATTACTTATCAGCCTCTAAGTTCAAAATCTAAGGAAGGTTATTCTTCTATATATTCTGATAGTCGTTTTACTGAAAATTATCCAAATATGGATTTAACTGAATTACCAAGTATTCAAGTTGTTACTAAACTCGAGAAAACCAGCAATACAACTTTTAAAACACAATTATTTTCATATTATGGTCCGGTAACTAATGTAGAAGGGCTTGGTTTTCTCGGGTTCAGGTCACTCGGACGGACAAACTGGTTTGACATATCGTCAAATAGCATATCGAATATTTCAAAATATGATATCAGTTTGCGTGGTGCAAATACTGAAAATTATTCCGTCCTAGGAACTATGATGGCTTCTGGATCTACTTCTCCAAGTAATTTTATTACAAAATCAGTATTAAGCTATAGCAGTTCACTTGGAAACAATAAAGTTTTCAATATAAAAAATACTTCATCAAAACAGTTTAATGGCCTGGATAATACCAGTTCTGAAACAACAACCGTTTATGATGCCTACAATAATCCTACACAATCCACCACAGTAGTCAAAAATGGATCTACAGTAGAACAAACAAGTATTAGCGATATTGTATACGAAAACCAAACAACTGGAACTTATTATATAGGAAGGCCTACCAATAAGACGCAAAGCGTAACTGTAACAGGTGATGTTATGACCAGTGAAGAAAAATATGTTTACACCGATCATTTACTTTCACAAATTAAGAAAAGAGGCAATGATCCAAATGATTTTATTACAGAAGATAACATATACGATGCTTTTGGAAATATCACCAAAAAAACGATAACCGTTCCCACTATAGCTCCCAATCCGGCTCCGGCACCAAGGGTAACCAATTATGAATATGACATATCTGGGCGATTTTTGACTAAAAGCACCGATATTGAAGGACTAGCAACAACATTTGCTTATAATACAAGCAGTGGAGTTTTAAATTCCGAAACTAATCCGTATGGTTTGACAACGGCATATTTATATGATTCTTGGTTCAAGAAGACAAAAACGACTGATTATTTGGGGAAGAGTAACACCTATGTATATTCCCGTACCAATAGTGTATATACACTTGTTTCTACTGCAGGAGATGACGGCAGCAGCAGTGAAGAAACTTTTGATGATCTAGGCAGAAAAATTAAGTCAGGAGCAAAAAATGTACAAGGTGTTTTTTCATATATTACATATTTATACGATTTCTATGATAGGAATAACAGGACGAGTGAACCCTATTTAGGGAATTCAAGCCCTAGTCAGTGGAATGAAACCAAATACGACATATATGGGAGACCCATACAAAACATTTCTTATACCGGAAAAACAGTAAATATAACATATACAGGTTTGACAACAGTAGCTGATGAAGGTACAAAATCCAAATCATCTATTAAGAATGCTATTGGCAACGTAATCTCAATAACAGATAATCCAGGAGGCACTATTACTTATACCTATTTTGCCAATGGAAATCTAAAATCTTCTACTTTCAATAATACAACTACTATAATTACACAAGACGGCTGGGGGAGAAAATTAACTCTTTCCGATCCGTCGGCAGGTTTATATCAGTACAGCTATAATGGTTTTGGCGAACTCCTAACAGAAACTGCACCAAATCCGAAAGGAGTAACGACTTACACCCTTAACGATGTTGGCAAGCTAACACAAAAAACAATAGTAGGAGATGCAGTCAATTCTAGAACAACCTATTTATATGACCCTTCATCAAAACTCCTTACTACTAGTACTTTTGAAGATTTAAATGAAGGGACAAGTAGTATCGTAAATGCATATGAATATGACTCATCCAAAAGAATAATTAAGTCTATGGAAACTACACCCTTTGCTATTTTTACAAAGACGCTAACCTATGATGCATTTGGCAGAGTAGATAAGGAGACTTCTAAAGCCGAAGCAAAAATAGGTGGCAAATCAAGCTCAAAAACAATGATGAATACCTATAGCTATGGACAACTTTATATGCTTATAGATGACACTTCTCATCGCCCAAAATTACAAACCAATACAGTAAATGCAAGAGGCCAGCTGCTTAATGGCTTTATCTATAATAATGCGGGCTACATAAATGTAACAAACACCTATGACACTTATGGTTTATTAAGTCAAACGAAGCACGACAACAGCACGACAAGCACAAACATGATGATTCTTAACACTGTGTTTGATGCTCAAAAAGGAAATTTAACCAGTCGTACCAATAGTTTTTTCGGAACGAATCAAAGCTTTGAGTATGATGAGCAAGACCGCTTGACAAAATGGACTGATTCACCAGAACTCATTTTAAACAATACTTTTGACACCTCTGCTGATGGTTTTACTGCCGACTCTGGTGTTACTCCTATGCCAAATTTTTCTAATTCAGGAATGTTAGGTGTTAAAGTAACAACTGCAAATTTAGGAATTAGTAAAAAAATTGTGAGTGGAGCTTCTATTGGCGATACATTTAGAATCCAGCTTTTAATGACTTCCGGAGATAAAATTTCTGTAATTTTAAGAGAGCAAGATGCATCCGGAACAAACTTTATTGACACAGTATTATCCTTAGTATCTGGACCAATTGATCAAGATTATAAGGTTAAAACATACTCTGAGCTTGTAATCAAGATAATAAAGACTGATGCTTCAGTTTATGCTGGAACTCCAACTTTTTTAATTAATAATCTCATTGTACAAAAATATAATGTAAAGACACAACAATATGATGCTGCTGGTAAAATAACTCAAAATGAATTAGGAACTTATGCATACAATGTTGCGGGGAAACCTTATCAAAACAGTTCGATAAATCCTACTCCAGCAACGGCAACCTATTATCAAACAAAACCATTACAAACCATAACCTACAATACTTTTAAATCACCTGTCAGCATAACAGAACAGGGAGTTGACATCATAAACTTTACTTATAATGACACCAACAAACGCAGTACAATGTTTTATGGTGGTTTAGGACCTAAAGAATCCAGACGTTATCGCAAATACTATTCTTCAGATGGAACAATGGAGATAAAACAGGATCTGTTCAATAATAATGCGGTAGAAATTATAACTTATATTGGAGGAGATGGCTACACTGCACCAATGATTGTAAAAAGTGATGGAACTACACAAAATTATTTATATTTACATAGAGATTATCAAGGTTCAATAGCAGCGATTAGCAATGATGGCGGCGCAATTGTAGAAAAACGTCTTTTTGATCCTTGGGGAGCTATTATAAAAATACAAGACGGCACAGGGAATGCGCTATCTGGGTTAACAGTTCTGGATCGTGGATATACGGGGCATGAACATTTGCAGAGTGTGGGATTAATCAACATGAACGCAAGGCTTTACGATCCTAAACTGCATCGTTTTTTACAGCCGGATAATTTTGTACAAGAGCCTTTTAATACACAGAACTATAACAGGTATGGGTATTGTATTAACAACCCTCTCAAGTATACAGACAAGAATGGAGAGTTCTTTTTAGGAACAATAATAACTGCCATTACTAACGGAGTACAAAATGTAATCAAGCACGGAGTAAATACGGATCAATATAATTGGAAAGAATTAAACAACGCTTGGAAAATAGACATAGGTCAGTTTAAAGGTAACTTTGGTCAAATGGTAAATCGATTTACTTGGGGGTCTGTAAATAACGACATAGGCAATTTACTTGCTCACGGATACAACCTTGCCGGACAAGTAGAAGGTGTTACCTATTTGGCAGGAGCAACTGCCATAGAAACCAAACGAAGCAGTACCGAAGCTTTTACTATTGGTTCCTACATAAATGGCCCAAAAGGTTTTAAAGCCGATTGGCACGACCACCTTTTTGTACACGAATATGGGCATACCATACAACAATCTTACTTTGGTCCGCTATATATGCCCATAGTTGCTACTTCAAGTTTGGCAAGTACATTTGGTATTGGAGGCGATGACCACAAAACACGATGGTTTGAAGTACAAGCCAGTCATATGGGTGCAAAATATTTTGATAAACGGTATGGTAGTGGTGTTGATGGATATACTAAAGGTTCTGCTGATTATTTTGATTATGAGTCGTTTTCAAATGGAGGTCTTTCGCCTTATGCCAATCCTAGAAATACTTATTACCCTAATTTATCTCCTAAATATCAATTTCCTCATCCAACTTCAGGAGGGCGATTTAGCTGGTGGGATGTTGGTGTCCCACTTTTAACTCCATTAGCCTTAAGTTTAATTCCTCATCTGTAAATAGTAAAATATGAAAACTCTAAAATTTCTTTTATTAGTCATCTCTCTGATTACATTAAATTGTTGTATTACCATGGAGAAAGATGAACAACCAGATAGCTATTTTGTATTAACTAATTCTTCGAATGAAGATATATTTATTCATTCTAAAATTTCAAATAATACAGTTGGGCTTGATTACTTCCCTGCTTCACCAACTGATATTGTTTCGGTAGGGAAAAAATATAATCAGCCGATATCCAATATTTCTTTTAAAGATGGGAATAAACTTTGGATATTAGTTTACAAGCAATCCACGTTAGACTCGCATACTTGGCAAGAAATCAAAGACCAAGGTTTGTATGACAAGCGGTATGATTTCACGTTAGAGCAGTTAAAGGCGATTAATTACGAGATTGTTTATACTGGGAATTAGCTTAAAATAGTAGAATTTAAACAAAAAACCTCCCACTTTTAACTCCATTAGCCTTAAGTTTAATTCCTCATCTGTAAATAGTAAAATATGAAAACTCTAAAATTTCTTTTATTAGTCATCTCTCTGATTACATTAAATTGTTGTATCACCATGGAGAAAGATGAACAACCAGATAGCTATTTTATATTAACTAATTCTTCGAATGAAGATATTTTTATTCATTCTAAAATTTCAAATAATACAGTTGGGGTTGATTACTTCCCTGCTTCACCAACTGATGTTATTTCGGTAGGAAAAAAATATAATCAGCCGATATCCAATATTTCTTTTAAAGATGGGAATAAACTTTGGATTTTAGTTTATAAACAATCCATATTAGACACTCATACTTGGTAGGAAATCAAAGACCAAGGTTTGTATGACAAGCGGTATGATTTCACATTAGAACAGTTAAAAGCTATTAATTACGAGATTGTTTATACTGGGAATTAGCTAGAAATACACAGGGTAAGCCAGAGAACTATAACAGGTATGGGTATTGTATTAACAACCCACTCAAGTATACAGACAAGAGTGGAGAGTTCTTTTTAGGAACAATATTTACATTTTTAGCAAATGCTGTCGAACACGGTGTAAATGTTAAAAATTATAATTGGAACCAAATACAAAATGCTTTCAAAATAGATTTGGGTGTCTTTCAAACAGATAAAAACAGAACATTTTTCGGGCAGGTTTCACAAGTCTTTGGTAGATTATCTTGGGAATTGCCACAAACAGATATAGGAAACATGTATACTCATTTTCAAAACATTACAGGTAATATTGATAGGGTTGATTATTTTGGAGGAGCAACTTTTGCTACAAATGAAAATAGCAAAAAAACTAACGGAATTACTTTTGGGAGCTACATAAATATAAATATTAAAGATAGAATAAAAGGAAATTTTGAAGACAGAGTACTATCAGACCCTCTTTTTATGCACGAATATGGTCATACTATAGACAGTCAATATTTTGGTCCTTTATATTTATTTGCAATCGCAATACCCAGCGGTATAAGTGCTTGGCAATCTGTAAACAGAAAAGATAATGCCCACGACCATTATTGGACAGAAATAAGGGCAAATAATAAAGCATCTAGATATTTTAAGAAACATTATGGGATTGATTGGACACCATTTAAAAATAAATACCCAACAGATTAAATTAAAAATTATGAAAAAAATAATTTCATTACTGATTATTTTAGCATCAATATTATTTAGTTGTGAATCAGTAAAAGACACCGTTTACAGAATTGATATTGAAAATCAATCTACACATACTATTCAGTATTATATATCAAGACCAGAAGAAGAGTTTGTTTACCCTAACACATCTTTGCCAACAGTAAAAAAAGTTTCTAGAGAAATAAAACCTAGTATCACAAATTATGACGATTCGGGTTCAAATTGGGAGGTTGTTTATAAAAAATTACCCTCTGATAAAATGTCTCTTTTTATATTTGATTCTGATACTTTAAAAAAGTATAATTGGGAAAATGTAAGATTGAATTACCGAGTATTAAAACGTTATGATTTAACACTCAAAGATTTGGAGGATATGAATTGGACGGTAACTTATACTGGGAATTAGCTAGAAATAAACAGGGTAAGCCACAGAACTACAATAGGTATGAGTATTGTATAAACACCCCACTCAAGTACACAGACAAGAATGACAAGTTTTTCTCTTTCATCGTAGGTTTATTTGAAACAGTAGCCAATGTTGTTACTCACGGAGTAAACGTAAACAACTATGACTGGGATAAAACTAGAAATGCTTGGCGAATTGACTCAGGTTGGTTTCAAGGAAACATAGGGCAAATTGCAAGTAGGTTTACTTTTGAACAACCGCAAGCCATTTTTAGGTTATCTATATGGTCAAGTAGCGAATGTTGCAGGAAAAGTAGATAATGTTCAATATTATGGAGGAGCAACGGTTATAAAAACTTTTGGAAACCGTGTACCTTGGAACTCTGGTGTTAACGGTGTTACATTAGGTAGTTTTATAATGGGAATAATAAAATAGAAGCTGACCCAAGCAACTCCTTATTTCAACACGAATATGGGCATTATTTGCAAAGCCAAGAAGTTGGGTGGAATTACATCTATGATTACGCAATTCCAAGCGCAATAAATGCTAATAATGTTCCTGATAATAAGGACGGTCACTATCAACACGAGGCTTTCTGGGCTGAGCAAGATGCTAACATACGAGGAAGAGATTATTTTAAAAATTATGGATGGGATTATATAAATCATCCTATTTTTGACAGTGGTTTTAATAATCCGTTTGACTTGAATTACAAAAAATATAGATAGTTCTTGATGAAAATTAGTATTTCTCCTAGCACTTCGTGTTTAAAAATTAAACAATAAATAATTATGAAAAATACATTAAAAAAAATCATCTTTCTAGCAATAGGCCTAAGTCTAATTGCTTGTTCTAGCGAAAGAAATGTTCCCTTTTATTTTAACTTTAAAAACAACACCGGGAAGTTAATATACTGGGGAATGTCTTACTCCTACCCAGATACAAGCCTAAAAAACATAGAAAATGTGCCGAGTAAAAATACAGCTTATAAAATTTATCCAGGAAAAACAGAAGCTTTTTCAACGAGTATACTCAGTTTTAACGCAACTGCCCAGATTTTTATCTTTGATTCCGATGTTATAGAGAAAACCCCTTGGGATAGCATAGTAAAATATAATATAGTATTGAAACGCTATCAATTTACGCAAAGTGAGTTAGAAAAAATGAATTGGGAGATAATTTATGATGCTAATTAGCCTGAAATAAACTGGAGAACCCGACCGTTCGGATATGTAGCCAACGATAGGCAGTACATATCCGAACGATAGGGTTCTAATGTAAAATTAGAAAATGAATAGGTGTTTTTGCAACCATATTAAAAATAACAAATTTAAAAATTTAAAATACAATAGTTGAAAATAAAATTACTCTTTATATGCTTTTTTTTCACACTAGTTTCTTTTGCACAGCAAGAAGCTAGTGTATGGTATTTTGGAGAAAATGCAGGAATTAAATTCCAAACAGATGATTCTGTTATTCCGCTTTTTGATGGGCAATTGAATACATTAGAAGGCTGTGCTGCATTGTCGGACAGTAATGGCGATTTAATGTTTTACACAGACGGTGTAACCGTTTACAATAAAAATCATCAAATTATGCTAAACGGCACGGGTTTAAAGGGGCATAATTCCAGTTCGCAATCGGCTACAATCATTCAAAAGCCAGGGTCTTCTAATTTATTTTATATATTTACAACAACAGTAAATGCTTTAATCGATGGGGTAGAATACAGCGAAGTTGATATAAACCTAGATGGTGGATTAGGAGCTGTAACTACTAATAAAAATGTCCCGCTTTACACTCCTATATGTGAAAAACTTTCGATAGTAAAACATGCAAATGGAATTGATTATTGGGTTATAACTCATGGCTGGAATAACAATTCGTTTTATTCTCACTTAGTGTCCTCATCAGGTGTAAGTATAGCTCCCGTAATTTCAAATTCAGGTACTGTAGTTAATAATTCATCAACGGATAATGTAATGGGATATATGAAAGTATCCCCAAATGGAAAAAAAATAGTAGCTTGTCATCAATTTTTAAGCCTTACACAACTGTTTGATTTTGATGCTTCAACTGGAATTGTATCAAACCCAGTCAATATAAATAATGGAAACCAACCTTATGGGGCTGAATTTTCACCAAACAGTGAAGTGCTGTATGTAACTCTTCAAATAACCCGTGAAGTTTATCAATATGATTTGAATGCAGCAAATATAGCTTTAAGCCAAAATTTGATTGTTCAGTCTCCATATTTCTTAGGAGCTTTACAACTGGGACCTAACAATAAAATTTATATAGCAAATTATAAAACCTCTAGCCTTGGAGTAATTAATAATCCGAATGTTCTAGGATTAGGTTGTGATGTACAAACAAGTGCCGTAGATTTGGGAGGAAAAAGGTCGCTGCTAGGTTTGCCTGCTTTTTCTCAATCCTACTTCAACCCTTCTTTTTCAATCAAAAATGTATGTCTGGGTGCCGCTACCGAATTTACATTAAGTGGATCCCAAACCATAAACACTGCCAATTGGGATTTCGGTGATGGGACGACATCAACAGATCTAAATCCAACCCATATCTATTCCGTGGCTGGTACATATAACGTTTCTGTCACAGCAACTAATACAACTGGAACTAGTACCAAAACTAAGGACGTAATTATCTATCAAATGCCAAGTTCAACAAAACCACAAGATATATTGGTTTGCGATGACAATAATGATGGTTTGCATCTTTTTGATTTAACCACACAAAATACCGCTATTTTAAACGGACAAGACCCTAATTTATACTCGGTAAATTATTTTGCTAATAATACAGCCATTCCTTCGCCAACTTCTTATATTAATACAGCAGCGTATCATCAAGAAACCATAACAGCTGAAGTTTCTAATAAAGCCAATAGCGAATGCAAAAGCAACACCACATTTAACATTGATGTTTTTGATACACCAAAACCGAATACAATTATTTCCAGTCTGACGAGTTGCGACAATATCAGTTTCGGGACGGATCATGACGGTAAAGTCATCTTTGATTTGACTCAAAAAGGCACTAGTATTCTAAATGGTCAATCTGCTGGCCAATTTTTGATTTCATATTACAAAGATGCTGGATTGACACAACCCATATTGAATCCAACAGCTTATGAAAATACTATTCCAATAGAAACTATTCATATAAAAGTGGCTAACAAAGATAATCCGAATTGTACAGCGACTACTTCATTCAAAATTGAGGTATTTGCCTTACCCATGGTAACTTCAGTTGAGGATTTAAAACAATGTGACGATGATATTGATGGATTTAGTGTTTTTAATCTGGAAGAAGCCATCAATAAAATAACGGCTAATGCAGCAACTGAAACAATTGCTTTTTTTGAAACGGCTTTAGATGCCCAAAACAACACCAACCCTATTCTAAATCAAACAAACTATACCAATCAAACCGTCAGCATTGACAAGGTTTTTGCAAGAGTAACCAATAGCAACGGCTGTTTCAGAGTGGCACAACTGAATCTTATTGTTTCTACCACTCAAATTCCGTTGACTTTTAAGAGAGATTTTATACAGTGTGACGATGTTGATTTTGGCACGAATACGGATGGTATTACTTCTTTTGATTTTAGCAGTGTTGCGAATCAAATCCAGAGCATATTTCCTGTTGGACAGCAATTAAATATTACCTATTATCAAAATGCAGCCGATGCTTTAGCTGAAAAAAATGCAATTGCTGATATTTCGAATTACAGAAATACAAGCTCTCCAAAAACACAAAATATCTATATCCGTGTTGATAGCAAATTAAATAATGATTGTTTGGGATTAGGAAGCCATATTACACTTACTGTAGAACCTATTCCTATTGTACAATCTATGAAACAAAATCACTGTGATGACAATCAGGATGGGCTGTATACTTTTGACACTTCGACTATTCAAGCCAAACTATTGAATGGATTGACCAATGTAACGGTTTCTTATTTTGACCAAAATAATAATCCATTGCCGAGTCCATTACCAAATCCGTTTTTAACAGGTTCACAGACGCTAAAAGCAGCTGTAAAAAACAATACTCCAGCAGCTTGTTCATTTGAGACTACTTTACAGTTTATTGTGGATGATTTGCCCGAAGCTTTCCCAATTGCTCCATCATTAACAACTGTTTGCGATGATGAAACTGATCCTGTTTTGCAGGATGGAAAGTATGCTTTTGACACTTCCAGTTTTCAAACTTCAATTCTGAAAGGGCAAACTGGAATGATCATAAACTATTTTGACGGGAATAATAATTCACTTTCCAGTCCGTTGCCGAATCCTTTTATAACTGGCACACAAAATGTAAAAGTAGAAGTTGTAAACCCCTTAAATCCTTCTTGTATAGCAACTGCAATTATTCCGTTTGTGGTTAATCCAGTGCCAAAGATTCAATTAACAGGAGATGAATTAGTATGCAGTGACTTACCAACTTTTACCAAAATTATCAATGCTGGATTATTGAACGAAATCCAAAAAGGCAATTTTAGTTATAATTGGGCATTAGACGAAAACCCAATTGCTGATCAAACCAATTATGATTTAACTGTCAATAAAAAAGGAATCTACACGGTAAAAACAACCAATAGTCAAGGCTGTTCTGCAACAAGAATCATCACTGTAAATGCATCAGATAAAGCAACAGTGCAAGTCAATATTGTTGATTTATCTTCGGAAAACAGCATAACTGTTTTGGCAGCCGGTGCTGGTGATTATGTTTATTCTTTGGATAATGAATTTACAGACTATCAAGACAGTAATATTTTTGCCAATGTTTCTGCAGGCATTCATATAGTGTATGTAAAAGACGTAAATGGCTGTGGAATTGTCCCTAAAGAAGTTGCCATTTTAGGGATTCCAAATTATTTTACGCCTAATCAGGATGGATATAATGATACTTGGAATCTAAAAGGAGTTAATACTGTTTTCAATGCAAGAACAACAGTGCGGATTTTTGATCGTTACGGAAAATTGATAAAAGAAATCAATCCCACGGGAGAAGGCTGGGACGGAACTTATATAGGCCAGCAAATGCCAGCTACTGATTATTGGTACACGATTCAACTGGAAGACGGCAGAAGTTTCAAAGGCCATTTTGCTTTGAAGAGATAGCTATCTCGCTAAATTAAATGGACTTAGCTGCTTTAGCAGTTGAATTTTTAAATGCAAATTTATCTTTTAATATTCTCATATCCTCACTCACTTTTCTATCCAATACCTTTGCATAGTGTTGTGTGGTTCTTAAAGTTGATCTAATAACTACACACAAGATGTACACTTTTTGAATATGTTGTTGAACACCTTGTAGTAGCGGTGTTTTTTCGTTGAGAGGAGTCACTTAGAATTTTAATTTTTAGTGACTCCTCGAAAGACAACTAAACTTTGAGATTTAATGAATAATTTGATGTAACCCAAAAAGAAAAAACCCACTAAATCGTTGAATTTAGTGGGTCTTGTAACCATTTGCTTTTCAGCTCGCGGAGAAAGAGGGATTCGAACCCCCGGACCTGTTACAGTCAACAGTTTTCAAGACTGCCGCATTCGACCGCTCTGCCATTTCTCCAGTATGTTGCCATCTATTCCTGATTGCGAGTGCAAATATAGTGTCTTTTTCTAAATAAAAAAATATTTAAAGACTAAGTGTTAATTATATTTACATAAAAAAAAACAAAGAACTAATAACCATAACTTTACATATTTAGAGCCTGTTTAAAAATTTAAAATAAATAATTGTTATGGGTTAAAGAAACCGATTGAAATTTGTCTTTTTGTAGTGACCAAACCATAAAAAGATGTATCCAACCGATTTGACAGAAACCCAGTGGCAATTTATAAAAAAGACTTTAGAAATCGATAATAGAAATCGGAAATATAATTTGAAAGTCATTTGGAATGCGATTAATTATCTCGTAAAAACAGGTTGTCAGTAGCGAATGTTACCTAAAGATTTTCCAAAATGGCAATTAGTGTATTATTACTATTGGAAATGGTCAAATTTGGAATGTTTTGATTTATTACTGCCAAAATTGCGAGAAAAAGTCAGGTTTAATAGAGGTCAAAATACAATGCCAAGTCTAGGAATAATGGATAGTCAAAGTGTACGATGGGGAAATAATCGTTCCTTAAATAGTTTTGATGGCAATAAAAAAGTAAAAGGAATTAAACGGCATATTGTGGTTGATAAAAATGGGTTTCTTTTGGCAATAATGGTAACAGTTGCCAATGTCCATGATAGTAAAGCGGCAGATTTACTAATGAGGACGCTTCACTATTTTTTATGTCCTATAAAAGTAATCCTTGCCGATGGTGGTTACAGAGGCGAAGTGATTGAAAACATAAAAAATAAATTTGGCTATATTATTCAAGTGGTAATGCGTTCAGATGATAGAAAAATAGGGTTTAAACCTATACATAAAAGATGGATTGTAGAGAGAACATTCTCTTGGTTTGACAACGACCGAAGATTATGTAGAAATTATGAACTACTTTTTGAAACATCCGAGAATATGGTCAAAATTTCAACTATAAAATTATTATTGAATAAAATTTAAACAGGCTCTAAGTTTCATTTCCATAGAATTGGTCTGAATATGTCCATCTATCAGAGGTAGATATGCACTATGAAATAGGGATATATATAAGTTGGGAGCAATGCTAAAAAAAAGACGTACAAACGACAATATTTCCAATAATTAAATAAGACAAAATATGGCTTGGAGTTTCCGCAGACGAATTAAAATTATCCCAGGAGTTCATTTGAATTTTAGTAAAAGTGGTATAACAACTTCTATTGGAGTTAAAGGTGCAAGTATAACTTTTGGCAAGTCGGGAAGTTATCTAAATACAAGTGTAGCTGGTTTAGGTGTTTATAATAGACAGAAATTATCAAACTCTAACTCCAATCAGACCCCCGAAGAATATAATACTCAACTAATATTAGAAAAAAATGACAATATTTTTAGTGCTGACGTTCAGGAAATCACAAGCCAAAATATGCAAGGAGTCAAAGAAGCAATTATTTTAGCTCATCAACAACGTAAAGAGCTAAAAACTGACTTACTCAAAATTCAAGCAACTTTAGGTGCCTCAAAGCTGAAATTAAATTTTAGCTATATTTTACTTTATGGGTTAATAAAAAAGACAATACCTGAAAATATAAAAATTGACATTGAAGCTCAAAAAGAAGCAATTAAACAAACAAAAGAACAGATAGAAAATTGTTATGTAAAACTTGATATAGATTTTGAAACAGAAATTCAAGAAAAATACAACAAACTAGTCGATACTTTCAAAAAACTGACAACGTCTCAAAAAATTTGGGATGTAACGAGTGCTCATTTTCAAGACAGAGTGGCGACACGTTCATCAGCAAGTACAATAGTAAAAAAACGGAATGTAAAGTTTTCTCTAAAATCTCTTCCCGACATAAAATCAGATTTTGAAGCACTTTATTTTCAAAACGCAAATGGAGCTGATTTATATTTTTATCCGAACTTTATTGTGATGTATTCTTCAACAATAAATTTTGCAATTATTGGACTTGATGAAATAACATTCAATCAAAGTTATGTTCGATTTACTGAAACAGGAACTATACCACGTGATTCAAAAATAATTGATAAAACTTGGGCAAAAGTCAACAAAAATGGAAGTCCTGATAAACGTTTCAAAGGTAATTATCAAATTCCAGTAGTAAGATATGGCGAAATCAGTCTAAAGACAAGTACAGGACTAAATGAAGAATATGAATTTAGTAACTATGAATTTACACAAGCCTTTGGACAAGCCTTTAGTGATTATCAACAAACTATTAAATCGTTAAAACAAATTTAATGAACGGCACAGCACCCAAAACTTGCTACAAGATATTTGGGTAATTGGCTTAATTTAAAATGGTTTTGGGATGATTTGGCAAATCCGAGGGTAAAGCCCCGCTCCGCAAAATGTACACTCAAAATCTATTAAAACCCCAATGCTACTGTAAGTGCTGCTCAAATGTCTCTGACTTTGCGCCTTTCCTATTGACAATTTTAGCAGTTAATATTGATTGTATTTTGTAAATGGCCATGACTTCAAAACATCAACTATTGGATTATCCATTTTTTTCTATCTGAACTAAACCGTTATCATGTACATTATTGCTGGACACTCGAATAAATATAATCACAAACTCTTTCTACAATTACTGCCCGAACTGGATTCATATGAATGTAGTCTAATTTTGACCACATAAACTTAGCTCTGATTAGTATGCTTATGAAGTGTTAGCAACTTTTGGTTTCAATCAAGTGGTTATGATAGGTGTTTGCAAGTTCTGTGGTTAAAAGAGGGTTTGCTTGATTATTCAATAAATAACAACTGGATTCATTATATACTGTATGATTAAATTTAGTTGGTGGGAAATATCTTTTTACATAGAGTGAGTAAATTCTGTGTCTTTTTGTGTTTTTTATTGTTTTGTCGGGGTTTATATTTTTTTTGTTTTTTTTAGGATTTGATTCTTTTGAAGTTGGAGCACCCATAAACCCAAAAGATGCCTTGGGTTTTTTTTGGTATATATCTAAACAAATATTTGTAATTGTATTTAATAACGTAGAAAGCATTTTTATTGTTTCTTCCTTCAGGATTATTTAGTAATAAATTAAACCGTTTACCTGATAGTCTATGACATTTTAGATAAAACTGGACTAAGTAGATATGGTGTTCTAAAAACAATATTTCAACGATATATTGCTGATTAATTATTTCGGATTTAAACGTGTAACGTTCTAGATGTGTATTATTTTCATTGGTGTCGCTTCCCTTGGAAGTATAAGGGTAGCCTGTTAATACCATTGTTTAAAAAAATATTGTAGTATTAAAAAGAAAGATAAGTGTATTTGCTTGATCTGATTTTGTTAATATCATTTAGAGTTAGAACATGACCAACATGCACAACGTTACAAGTGAAGTCAATATTATTAATGTCTTTGCTTGTGTTTTGTTTTTTTCCCGTTGTTGCGATTTTCGAGAATTTTGAAAATTTCATTTTCATTTTTTCTGAATTTTGTGTGTATGACTTTGTTGATAAGCAAACTATCAATGTTGCAAAATTAGTTATTTTATATTTATTAAGCATTTTAATATCGATAGATATTATTTATAATGTTTTAATTCAGTATAAGTTTTATTTGTGATCATATAGTATTAACCTTCTTTCATGTATATC
>NZ_JADKPR010000023.1 GCF_015351475.1 Flavobacterium sp. HJJ
ATTTGCTTTTTCTACCATAGAGATAGCCAGCGCTCTTATATTGTCTGCGGCTAAATTGTCAATTTTTTGGTTCATAATTTATGGTGTTAATTTTTTTTATAACTGTATCGGCGGTTTTTTGAAGTTGGTTTTTTGATAAAGTATTTTATCTTTTTCCAAGATCTTTTATAAATGATTTTAAAATATAAAGCAGTTTTGTTTTGCAGCTTTATTCAAATAGCAGGAGTTTATTATTTTGTTCAGGTTTTGATTTGTCTATTCAAATAACTATTTGGATCTGAGATTATAAGTAAGAATAAAATAATAAGTGTAAAAAACACATTTACAAATATAGGCAAATTTATTTTACAATAGCAAAAAGAAAATATCATTTTTTTTATAAGTTTTGAATGCGTCTATATCTAAAAAAATATGAACTGCATTTTTTTCTAAATGCAAAGAAGTGCCGCTTAAGTTTTAGCTTAAATAAAAAAAACCTTTTGTGTCTTTCTTTGCTTTATTGAAAGAGACAAGACACAAAAGGGATGTAAGGCAATAAGGTATATATGCTGCAAAATATTCTGTTCCAGACAGAATAACTGCTTAGCTTACCAGTCGAGTTTGAGCAGGGAAACTGCCTGTCTGGGCAAGGAGATGTTGATTTCCAAAGCTCCCTCTTTTACATTTAGTTTTTGCGGGTTACCAATGGTTTCTAATTGACCGGCTTTTTCAAGCGCTGTTACTTGTTCTGCAGTTGGATTTTGCGGAGAATCCATTTTTTTCCAAACTTCGTATGAGTTGCTGTGCAGGCTGTCGATGGTGTAATGGGTGAGTGTTACTTTTTTAGCTTTGATACCGCTAATGCTGACCTGAACTGATTCAGCAGTTTCCAATTGGTCAAGATCATGGTAATTCCAGAGCATGATGGCAGCTGTTTTTTTATCAGCGCTGGCAAGTGCACCAATTTCAGACTGTTCACCGCGTACGCTGTTCTCTACAATTGCATCCAATGGAGTCATGCGGCTACTTTGTACAGCTACGCGTTTACCACTCATTTTACCAAACATACGGAATACATTCAGTACTGGTTTATCGACTCCGTTTGTTGCCAAATCACGGAAACCATAGAACCAAGGCTGGTTTTCGAATTCAAATGACCAGGAAACCGCACCTAGAAAATTGACATTATATTTATCGGCCAGCAGATATTTTCTGGCAAACGATGCTGCTGTGTAACTGCTGTACATAGTGCCGTTGCGGTAAGCGTTCTGCGGATTGGTAGCCATGCCGCAGGCAGCACATCCTTCCGGGTCGCTTTCACCAATGATGATCGGGAGATTTTTAGTTTCCGGATAGGAGGATGCAATTTTGAATCCGGTCGAAATGTCCTTTAACTGCGGTGACATATCCATTCGGACTATGCCGTCCACTAATTTTGGATTTCCTTTTGCGTGAAAAAGAAAAGCATCCAGTGGTGAGCCTTTTTTGCCTGTTGCATAATTAGTACCGCTGATGCAATGCTGTATAAAAGCATTTGTCCACTTTTGGGCATTTTCGCTCCTTGTTCCAGCGATATTAAGACCGCCGATTTTTGCTGTTGGAAGTGCTCTTTTCACGGCATCTGCCGAATAATCGTATAGCTTAAAGAATTCTTCCATAGTGCCTTTCCAGTAACCGTTGGGTTCGTTCCATACTTCCCAATACCAGCTTTCCACTTCTTTTTTACCATAACGTTCAACACTATGTTTTACCCATTGGTAAACTAGTTCTGCCCATTTGTTATAGTCTTTTGGCGGATAAGCCCAGCCCGTCAGAATATCGCTGTATGGATCTCCCGGTTTCCAGAAATGTTTATAAGGCTCGGAGTGTGTACTCATTGCTTGTGGCATAAATCCAATCTGCGCAAGCGGTTTCATACCGCGTTTGATATAAGTGTCAAAAATACTGTCGACAATTTTCCAGTTATATATGGGATTGCCATTGGAATCTTCTGTATAAGCATTTGTACTGCCCCATTTAAGTGCTGCAGTTCCGTCTCCGCTTACAAGCAGGCTGTGTGCTCTTACATATACCGGTACAGGTGAAAGTGCTGCTAATTCGGTCAGCAGTTTTTTGCCATCTTTCATGTAGGTGTAATTTGGTTCATCATATCCGAACCATGCCCACATTGGGTACATGTCTCCGACTGGTTTGTCCAGCATTATTTTTACTTCGGCTGATTTTTGCGGAACAAAGGTTTCCTGTGCTTTAATGGTAGTTATTGTAAAACTTACACATAGGCAGCATGTCAAAAAATGTTTAATCATAATATAAATATTTTAAGATTTTTGCTAAAAACCAACCCTTTCTTATTGAATAGTTATTCTATTTCAATAACCGTACTTCATAAATACCCGTAATACTAGAATTTGGCTTTGCCTTAAATTGTATCTGCAGTATTTTTTGTTTTCCTTCAATAATGGCTGAAGGAAGTTCAATTGTCTTGTCGATAAATTGATTTCCTTCGGATCCGTCCATCTTTATTGATACTGCCAAAGTATCATTGACATAAACATCAAAATCTTTATTCTTGTCGGCACCAAAATAAGTAATGCGCAGTTTTCGGGCTTCCAGAAGCGGATTTTTTAAATCATAACTAAAGAAGCCCTGTCCATTACGGTAATGACGTTCTTTAAACATTCCAGTATCAGTCTTTTCTCCTTTGAAATTATGGTCTGATTCCGGCTGCTGTTCTCCGGCGGTAACTGCATCAATAGTAAGAGCTTCCAGTTTCATCTGAATTTCTTCCCGCTCTTTCATCGCTTTTTGTATTTTGGGCAGTTTTTCCTGTGTTGTGTATGGCCAATACAGCATGTACCTCGCATTGTGAATCTGGAAGAAAGGAACGAGTTTCAGGTTTTTGTATTTTTGCTGATAAATAATATCGGAAGCGGAATAAGTAAAAGGTTTATCCGCTACGGTTTTCAATGAAGCAGCTAAATCAGTATTGTTCGAAACCAGTAATGGAGCATCTTCTATTGGGTAAATCGGCCCGCTGGCAATATGCCCCATGCGGCTGTCATCGGCTGTTAATCCTTTAAGATCTGTAGTGTCGGTAACTGCAGCTAACACAATTGGTCCATGCAGAAAAGAAACCCAAGCTGATTTGTCCGGAAGCTGTTCTGTTTTGTTATGCATTGGTAAAATAATCGAAATTTCATCTCCTGTTTTCCATTTTTGTTCGATGGAAACATAGGAATTCGCATCTTTTGAAATACTGATTTCTTTGCCGTTGACAGTAATTTTCATTTTTCCGTCTTCAACCCAAGAAGGATAACGGAACTTAATAGCAAACTGCTGCGTTTTTTTTAATGTTAATGTTAATGAAGATTGTTCTTCAAACGGGAATTTAGTGTTTTGAGTTACAGTAATTCCTTTTTCTTTCCAATTCAGGGTCGAAGGAATAAAAAGGTTAACATAGAGATTTTGTTTGTCATGGGCATAAATCAGTTCGCCATATTTTCCGTGATTCTCTAAACCAGATCCCACACAGCACCAGAAAGACTGCTGCGGTTCTGAATACACTCTGTAATGACGCGGGCGGATAGGAGTGAAATACACAAATCCCCCCTCTGGATGCTGGGATGACAGTATATGATTGTAGGTTGTACGCTCATAATAATCTATATATTTTGAAGAAGGATTGGCAAGGAACAAATGCTTACTCAGTTTAAGCATATTGTAACTGTTGCAGGTTTCCGGGCCTTCTCTCGATTCCAGCATAGACGAAAAATCGTTTGTTGGGTTAAAGTGCTCTCTGACACTGTTTCCTCCGATAGAAATCGTGCGGTTATTTACAACGGTATTCCAAAAAAAGTCTGCTGCATCTGCCCATTGTTTATCTCCATTCACTTCGGAAACACGCATAAAACCTATTACTTTAGGGATTTGTGTATTGGCGTGAATTCCGTTAAGGGCATCTGTATTTTTCAAAAGCGGATCAAGAATGGCTTTATGAGAGAATTTTTGTGCCAGAACCAGATATTTTTTATCACCTGTGATTGCTGCTACATCAGCAAAAACTTCATTCATACCGCCGTGTTCGCTGCGCAGCATCTGCTGGATTTGGTCATCGGTAAGATTTGCGGTAAGATTCAGGCACCAGTCCGAAAGCTGGATCAGCATCTTTTTGGCTTTTTCACTTCCAGTCAGAGTGTAAGCATCAGCCAGTCCGGCATATACTTTATGGATATTGTACCATGGCACCCATTTATTATTCAGGGAAAAGCTTCCGGCCTCAATTTTTCCTTTGGTAATTTCTTCCCATAATGCTTTGCTTCCCGGAACACCGCCAATGTATCCGTTTCCGTTTTTCTGCTGGCATTTTTCGAAACCATTAAGCATATAATCGAGCCTTTGTTTTATCTGCTGATTTCCAGTTGCTGCATACATTTCGGATAAAGCCGAAACATAATGACCGCCAATGTGACCATCAAGACCTGTATTTTCCCAATTGGGATAATTTTTTGCTTTTGTTTCCAATCCGGCTTCTTTGAAATAAGGAGCCAGAAGACGGTCTGCATCAAGCGATAAAATATATTTCAAATCGGTTTGCTGAGCTGCTTTAAAAGGACTGTCAAGCAGACGCACGGATGATAATGGAAAACTTTCAAGTTTGGCTGACTGTCCGTAAACGACCGATGCTGAAACTAATATTAGTCCGATCCAAAGCGTTTTTTTAATACTATTCTGTATCATTTTTTTGAATTTTATTTTTTTGTGCCAATTGTTTTAATACGATAAACTGTAAATGAATAAGCCGGTAATTCGGTTTTTGCTAACTCAGATGCTGAGCAGGATGTAACAGTTGGCCTTGCATTTTTATCGCTTGGTTCCCCTGTTAATACTGTTTTTACAGCCTGCGTATTTTCCAGATTGCTGTTCTTTAAATCTACTGAAGTGCTGATTGGAATCGGAAGCATGTTTACCAGTTTTACAATCAGATCACTGCTTTTAGAATCTCGGATTATTGATATGGCGATACGGCTTTTTACATTTTCCTGATTGTTGGAAAGCGCAGTTTCGCTCGGAATGTACAGGTCGCCGTCGTTTTGTCCATAAAGTTTCTGTACTTCGTAGCCAACAGTTGGTTTTACTTCGGTATTATTAAAATATATCAGATTAGGATTCCATTGTGTATGTTTGTCTTTGGCTAATAATGGGGCATAAGAAGTCATGCTCACGACATCTGCATTGCGTTCAACAGAAGTAAGGTACAGCGCTTCGGACAATGCAGTTTCCAGACAGTTAGGTCTTCCTGGCAGGTGAGAGGCATATTCGCCAAGATACACTTTTGGTTTTGAGCGGTCATAGCTGTCATAATAATCCTGATTATAAATAAACCAGCCTGGTGACTGATAGTAATGTTCGTCTACCATTGGAACTCCTAATTTGGTTGCGATATCCCAGCCTTCTTGGTAATCCGTGCCTTCAAAATTTGGGCCTACGGTTCCGATTACAGTTATTTCAGGATATTTTTCTTTCATAGCTTTGAAGATCATCGTAAAACGTTCTTCAAAAATATCAGTGATAAGGTCTTCGTTTCCTATGCCTATATATTTTAAGTTGAAAGGTTTTGGATGTCCTGCTTCAGCACGTTTTTTTCCCCATTTGGTATTCACATCGCCATTGGCATATTCGACTAGATCCAGAATGTCCTGTACGTAACTTTCCATTTCGGCCATTGGAATACCGCATTGCTGTCCGGCTCCTCCGGTTGATGAATTTTGGCAGGGTACTCCAGCGGCAATTACTGGTAACGGCGCAGCTCCAATATCTTCACAGAATTGGAAGTACTCGAAATAACCCAAACCAACAGTCTGATGGTATCTCCAAAGGTTAGGCATTGGTTTTCTCGTTTCCAACGGTCCGATGGTGTTTTTCCATCTGTAAATATTTTCTAACCCATCCCCGTGGGCAACACAGCCGCCAGGGAAACGCATGAATTTTGGTTTTAGATCGGCAATGGTTTGGCCTAAATCGGCACGAAGTCCGTTTTTACGGCCTTTGAAAGTTTTTTGCGGGAAAAGTGAAATCAGGTCTACGTCTAATTCTCCGGTCATCTGCGGAACTATTTCCAGACTGGCATTAGCCTCGGAAGCTTTTGATGTAATCACAGCATTGTATTTTTTCCAGTCTTTTGAAATGGCTGTAGTTGATGCTTCGCCTAAAACTTCTCCATTTTTGCTGACAAGACGAACAAGAAGTTTACCTGTTTTGCTTTCTGCTGAACGTGCAAATACTGAAAAATCATATTTCTCGCCCGCTTTTACTGCAATTCCGTCAAAACCTTCATTAGCTAAAGCGGTTCCAGTCTGTTTAATCGAAAGTTTTGCGTAATGTTTGTTATTCGGATGAATCGGGTTTATCGAATCGATAATATATTTTGAACTTTCGCCTTTTAGACTCCAAGATTTAGTGCTGTTCCAGGTTTTGTCTCTGCCTTTGGTATCGGCTGGAGTATATTCGAAATCTCTGTTTTGAATCAGTTCAGCATACAGACCTCCATCTGCGCCATAATTGATGTCCTCAAAAAAGATTCCAAGCAGTGTATTGCTGATTTTCTTGTTTTTGGAAACATCGGCAGTAAATTTTGCATCAACAGGTTTCAAATCTGCAAAACGGTCTTTGTCAGTTTTGGCAGTTTCAGACCAAAGCAGATTTTTATAGGCTGACAATTGCTGAGTTTTTATCAGTCCGTCAACTACGCTCCAATCTACTTTATTAATAGAACCTGTTTCTGATTTCCCGGAAATAATAATAGTACTGCGGGAGTTTTTATGCTCGGATACCGGAATGCTTTTAGTTTCTGTATACTTTTTAAAATCTTTGGTAGTTGTGCTCCATGCTTTAGTTTCTGCCTGTTCTTGGCTTATCCATGAAACGGTGTATTCCTGTTTTTCTTTATTGTAAGTTACCTCGGGCATCAGGCAGTTTTTATCTGTCATAACAACAGGATACGACTGGCGTCCCCAATAGAGAAGATCTTTGGACGAAGCGTGTGCAAAATTGCCGTCTTTCTCATTAAGGCTCCAAACGCAGTGCCATTGTCCGTCTGCGCCGGGAAACACTATCGGCGAAACCATTCTTTTTTGTGAACCCCAGGCTCCGTAATCGGAATGGATATAACTGTATTCCGGACCTATTGGATGCCAGTTGATTTTATCGGTACTCCAGGCAAAATGAAGTCCGTCGAAACTTTTTCCAGAGGTATAAGAAAAGATGTAGGCCTCTTTTGGGTTATTGGCGAATGCCGAAAATGCTGTAAAAAAAGCAAAAAGTAGTCCCAGAAAATATTTTTTTTGTTTTTGAAAGTTGAAAATAGCTGTCATGATAGTATCAATACATTAAAATTTTATGTCGCAGTTCCAGTTTTTAGCCAGTTTTTGCGCTTCTTTTTTTGTGATCTGAATAACAGAAGGATGCTTTGGCACCGAAAAATTAGTCGATTTCATTACTCCTTCATTGAAGTGACCCAAGCTTTTGAAATTCACAAAATCAGAAGTCTCGCTAAACCCGAAATTGTGCGGATTGATGCGGTAGATGTCATAAATCAGCATCCATTTATTCTGGCCGATAAACTTGTAAACGTTTGGAGCTTCGCATCCTATTTTTTCGCCGTCGACACGCTGTGGATTTAATTGGTATCCAGTATTAATAGAGTCTGAAATGGCCTGCTCTATATGGGAACCTCCATTATGAGAAGCAATAAGCATGTGGTATTTGCCGCCTGCTTTTGTAATGTCGGCATCTATGTATTCTTTGTCTTCAGGATATTCGAAAATGCTTTTTGGCAGGGTTTCCATTTTGGTGAAATCCTTGTTCATATACGAATAATAGACTTTGTTTTTTTGAGTGCCTAAACGC
Organism: Flavobacterium sp. HJJ; assembly: GCF_015351475.1. Lineage (GTDB taxonomy): Bacteria > Bacteroidota > Bacteroidia > Flavobacteriales > Flavobacteriaceae > Flavobacterium > Flavobacterium marginilacus. Next base: position 7,885 of record NZ_JADKPR010000023.1, read on the forward strand.
ATGGTAAAGTAAATCATGGTTTTGTTTTCTTTTTCGTCATAAATAAGTTCAGGAGCCCAGGCACAGCCAATGTCTGCCAATTCCGGGAATGCCTGATCTACCCGGAGGACAGTATGTGACCAATGTATCAAATCTGGTGATTTCATTAAAACGAGTCCGCGGTTGTTACCCCAGCCGTACTGCTTGCCGTCACGTTCCCATTCGGTAGTTCGGTAACCCTCTTTTTGCCCGTAAATATGAAGATCGGTCAGTGCCAGATAAAACATTCCGTCGGGTGCGCGGTATATGTACGGGTCGCGTATTCCTTTTTGCTCAGCTATTGTATCGCCGGCTATGATTGGCTTGGCATTGTTTACATCGGTAAAACTGTAGCCGTCTTTGCTCAAAGCCATGTACAAGCCGTGAGTATCATCTTTAAAATAAACCATCAGGTAAGCTCCCATCTCTTTTTCTTTAGGGAATTTGGCTTTTTGTGCCAATGCAAAACTGCCGGCAAAAATCATAATGCTTAGACCAATCAGGGATTTGAAATTTTTCATGTTTTTAATTTGAACAATACAGCGGAGCCCTATTTATTAGATACTTTGACAATTTTATATAACCCGGCTCCATGCAGATTGATTTCCGGAGTAAACTCTTCCGAAAATTCTCCAATTTTTTTCCCAGACCATAAATCGGTAATTATGTATTTATCCAAAAGCCCGATGCTTTTAAGGTCTATTGAAATTTTTGCGCTCGGCGCAGGCGGTGGTCCAGATGGATTTTGAGTAAACACAAAAAATTTCACTGTAGCACCTACGTTTTGGGAGATACAGGCTTCGTCCAGACCAACTGTGGCTTTGAAGCGCGTATAACCTTCGGGCAGATCAAATTCTATAATGGAATTAGAGTGCGTCCCGATGCCGTTTTCGTATTTAACTTTATTCACTGTAAGCGCATTACCGGAAACACTTTGGTTAATCTTTGGCTTCTGCCATCCTGAAGTTGCTTTTTTCCATTTTATATTAGTAAGTTTCAGAGAGTCTTTTTCATTATATAAAGTTGGATTAATCCAGTCTGCATGATCCCAATCGGTATTGTCACCAGCGTCGTTTACTACCAAATATAATTTTTTGGTACCTGTAATATCAATATTCACAGTCGTGCTTTGCTTTGGAGTAGATCTTGATATTATTTCGCTGTTCCAGACTGCTTTTTCTTCGGAGATTGAAATTTGGTCCACTGTATTGAAAACGGCTAAATATTTTGCTCCAGTTTTTGGGTCGTCAGCAATCCAGGCAGCTTTGTCTTTATCGGTAAAAAGAGGTTTGTTGTTCGTACTTTCGTTAAGGACTTTCAATACATTTTTATTGGTTAATAACGAAAGCGTGAAAGGGTCATTATCTGGAAGATTACCGCCAAACATTAATGGAGATTTAAAAATACTCCACAAAGTCATTAAAGTATACTGCTCATCTTTGGTAAAAGCGGTCATACGCGGATCTCCTCTTTCGGCTCTAATTCCAATGCGTCCCAAAGGAAGCATGTCGCCATCGGGATAAGCTCCATAAGCACGCCATTTGTTCCAGCGTTCAAAAACTTCGAAATGGTCTTTCAATTGCTGCCAGCTGTCCCAAAAGTCTCCGACAGTACGCCACATATTGGCATTTTTCTGAACGTGGTCTGCGTGTGCGATTGGTGTTTCTCCGGGAGAAGTGCTTAGAACTATTTTGCGTCCCGTGCGGTCAATTGCTTTGCGGATGATATCTATTTCGCCTTCAAAATAAATAGGAGAAGAGAGGTCGTCAATCTTTACAAAATCAAGTCCCCAAGAAGCATACAGTTCAAAAAGTGAATTGTAATATTCCTGTGCGCCTGGTTTGGTCGGAATTACAGTGTACATATCGTGCAGCCAAGTACATTGGTCTTTGTCCGAATAAATATCCTGTGCTTTTAAATTTGTACCTTTTATAGGTAAATTTTGTTTTACAGCTATTACCGGAATCCCGCGCATAATGTGAATCCCGAATTTTAATCCTTTTTTATGCAGATAATCTGCTAATGGTTTAAAACCTTTTCCGCCTGCAGCCGAAGGGAAGCGGTTTACAGCCGGCATAAAACGGCCGTATTGATCCAATACATAATCAGGATCTTTTTCATTATAACCATGTGATTTGTCATTCCCTACATACCATCTGATATCGACTACAATATAATCCCAGCCATAAGGTTTTAAATATTTTGACATATAGTCGGCGTTGGCTTTGACTTCGGCTTCGGTAACAGTAGGGCCAAAGCAGTCCCAGCTGTTCCAGCCCATTGGCGGAGTTGATGCCCAGTCATGAAAATTATTTTTTGTTTGTGATTGGACAGTGTTACTGATTATTGAAAGAAATAAAATAATGAATGCTGCTTTATTCGATTTAAAACAAATCCTACTGAATGATTTTTGAAATATATTTTCCATAAGTGTGTTTTTTACATTTGTAAAAGTAATTTAAAAAAGCAAGCAAACAACTCAACTTGATAAAAAAACTGGAAGTAAATTAAGAGTATGGTAATTTTTCCTTTAAAATAGCTTTTTATGAATTTGTAAAAAAACTTTTTTATTGGGTTAAAATTCCAAATGAAGGATGAGTATGTGGAATTTTGTGTCGAAAACTACCGCAAATCAGCAGAGTAAAATGTCTGTTTTTAGTAAGTGTTCTGTATTCAGTAACTTATGGGTATTTTGTTTTAAATATGTCATAAATTGTAAAATGTATGATTTATTGCTTTGGGAGGTTATAATTTACGATTTTGACCGTTGTTTTTTTCAAATTTGTCCCTCTTTAAGTTTTTTGATTAACTGTAACTTTGTCCCTGTAGATTCAATAATACAGTGGTTTGTTGTTATTGATTTAATAAATTGCATTTTGTTAGTTTATTTTGAGTTTCTCGAAATTCATTAGACAAAAAATTAAAAAATTTTGGTTACTTATTTATACCCGAAGTTTTTCTTTGGGTATAAATTTTTTAAAAAATCAGGAAGTGAGATTTTGATTATATGATATAAAAAATAAGTAATAAGTAATAATAATTTAAATTTGGTTTAGTTTTTAGTTAAGTTAAAAATAAGAAGGCTGTTTGGTGTCTTCTTATTTTGTTTTTAGAGGTATCCTGAATTGTAAAGAATTAGAAAACTGCAGTCAGAAAAGAAGTAATTGATTGGTTTGTTCTACAATGAATTTCTGATAATTAAAGCACACTTGTTTTCAATTTGTTCTTTTTTTCCCCGAAGAACCATTTGTGCCAAAAGTTTTCCCATAGTACTAAAATCGGTTGAAATTGTTGTGATTCCATTAGATACTACTTTCTTTAACGGAGTTTCATTATACGAAATGATGCCAAAATCAGTTCCCAGTTTTAAGTTTTGCTCTCGGGCTTTCTCAATCACAAGAACCAAATCCCTGTCATTTGGAATAATGTAAACACCGCCAATAGTTATCTCGCTCTCTGAAAATTCATTGATGACTTCATAGTCAAAAGCATATTCTGAGCAAAAATTTTCAAATCCAATCTTCATATTCAGCGGTTCTCTAAATCCGGGGAAAATCATAATAAGTTTTTTATACTTGTTGAGTTTTGTTTTTCCTTTATATAATCCTTCGAAGATGTCTTTTTTGTGGTTTTGGTAAATAGCCGGAAATGATTTTAGTTCATCATTGGTTTGATCGAGGATGATTACGTCATTTACTGGTAGGGTTTTTATCGATTCCACTATGCCGGTTAAATTGGTTGGCATAATGATGTATTTAGTATAATTTCCATTACTGTCATTCAGCAGTTTCTGAAAAACAGTAACATTGAAATGATGAAAAAAAATGTCTACCTGTACGTTTTTTCCAATATTTTTTAAAAATGAGTTATAAATGTCTTCCTTAAACGTGTTGAGCTCATCAAAGAGCAGAAATATTTTTTGTTTTATATTGATTTCAACACTTTTTACATAATATCCTTTGCCGGGAATGGCATAAATAATTCCTCTTTTTTTGAGTTCATCATATCCTAATAAGACGGTGTCACGGGATAATGAAAAAGCAAGGCAGACTTTATTTACCGAGGGAAGACGGTCTCCTTTTACAAGTTTTTCTTCGTCAATTGCTTTTTCAATGGACTGAATTATCTGTTTGTATTTTGGAATTCCGAGGTTGTCTTGGATAGAAATGATTTTCATGACATTTTTTTTTCAAATATATAAAAAACTGGTAGGTACTGGTATGTATAAGTTGAAATTTATTTTACATTTGGATTTCAAATTTCATAATAAAACAATGGAAATAAAACGCAATTCACAAATTAAGACAGTTTCTGTAAAGAATTTTTTCGGTTTAATGCCAGATAAGGAAGAAGTATACTCTTATGAGTTATTTAATAAAAATGGAATGTCCTTAAAAATAATTACTTACGGAGCTACTGTAACAGAGCTGAAGGTTCCTTTGAAAAACGGCCAAATTGTAGATGTCGTTTTGGGATTTGATACTTTGGAGGGTTATCTGCAGTCGTTTCAGTTAGAAGGTCCGCCTTATATGGGAACTACTGTAGGGCGTTTTGCTGGAAGGATTCATGACGGTTCTTTTGAATTGAACGGGCAAAAAATACTTTTGAATAAAAACAACAATGGCAATTCTTTACACGGCGGTTCTGTTGGGTTTAGCCAAAAAATCTGGACGGTTGAAAAAGTGACAGAAGGTGATAATCCATCAGTTACTTTGAGTTATACCAGTCCTGCAAATGAGGAGAATTACCCAGGGAGTTTAGCTGTAGAGGTGACTTATACATTGACAGAAGAAAATGAACTGCTGATTCAATACGCAGGAAAATCAACTGAGGATACAGTAGTGAATCTAACGAATCATAGTTATTTTAATTTAGAAGGCCATTCGTCTAATGTAAAAGATCAGGATTTAATTGTCAATGCGGATCAAATGCTGGAAAAATCAGCTGATAATATTCCAACTGGTAGGTATCTGGAAACAGCAGGTTCTTCTTTTGATTTTCTGACAGCAAAAAAATGCCCTTCTGAAATTGATAACACTTTTGTTGTAACGCACAAAGATGAAGCTGCGGCTGTTCTTTTCAATAATAAAAATAATCTGAAAATGACAGTGTATACTGATCAGCCAGGAGTTCATATCTATGTTGGCGGTAATTGTTTTAATAAAGTAAAAGGAAAAGAGAATGCCGATTATCACCCATTAAGCGGTATTTGTTTTGAAACGCAGAATTTCCCAGATGCGCCAAATCACGAACACTTTCCTAGTGCAGTCCTTAAAAAAGGAGACGAATATACTCATGAAACGGTTTATAAATTTCAGTCATTTTAAAAAGATTCTGTAATAATGAAAAAAATCGTAATCATATTATCACTTTTAGTCTTAGCAGTTATGCAGTCTGCTTGTTCAGGCAGTGATGCTCCGGTAACACCGGTAGATCCGCCTGTTGTGGCAGATGATTTTATCAGAGCCGCAGATATTTCTTTTCTTCCGGAAATTGAAAGTGCTAAAGTTGTTTTTACTAATAACGGTAAAGCAGAAGATATGCTTACGACTTTAAAAAACTCAGGATGTAATACAATCCGAATCCGTTTATGGAAAAATCCTGCTGACGGTCATTCTGGATTGGCTGAAGTTAAAACATTAGCTGCAAGAGTAAAGCAGGCTGGTCTGAAGGTTTGGCTTACTGTTCATTACTCTGATACTTGGGCAGATCCAGGAACTCAGACTACTCCGGATGAGTGGAAAAACTTATCTTTTGCAGACTTAAAAACAGCTGTTGCCAATTATACTTCTACTATCATAACAGAGATTAATCCTGATATTATCCAAATTGGGAATGAAATAAACAGCGGTTTGCTCTGGCCTCAGGGACATTTGATTAATCAAGAAGCACAATGTATTGATTTATTAAAAACTGCGGGTGCTGTAATTCGAAGTAAAGCACCAAAAACAAAAATCATGATTCATTATGCAGGTGTTAAAGCATCGGATACGGATTGGTTTTTTGGAAAAGTAAATTCAGTAGATTATGATTATATTGGACTTTCTTACTATCCTATCTGGCACGGTAAAGATTTGACAGCTGTCAAAAGTACGATTGATGCATTGGGAACTAAATTTGGTAAAAAAGTACTCATTGCCGAAACTGCTTATCCATTTACTTTAAGCTGGAATGATGCAACAAATAATATAGTAGGTCAAAACGATCAGCTGGTTTCGGGTTATGATGCAACTCCTGAAGGACAAAAGAATTATATGTTAGCAATCAAAGATCTTGTAAAAACTTCTAAATCCGGAATTGGATTTGCTTACTGGGGAGGAGAATGGATTGCTTTCAAAGGAAGTGCTGCGGTCAATGGTTCTACGTTCGAAAACCAGGCGTTCTATGATTTTACAAATAAAGCACTGCCTGTTTTACAGGTTTTTAGTTTAAATTAAAAAAAAACAGAATATGAAGAAGACATTATTTTCAATAGGGATTCTTATGGTATTTGCTTTTTCATGCAGTATGTTTAATAAAAATGAAAGCAGACCCAAAATAAATGTTTTTGCAAAAGGAGCCGATGTGGGCTGGCTGCCGCAAATGGAAGCTACAGGATATAAATTTTTTGATACCGACGGAACTCAAAAAGACTGCCTGCAGCTGCTGAAAGACCGGGGAATAAATACTATAAGACTGCGTGTCTGGGTAAATCCTTCGGATGATAAAGCAAGCGGGCACTGCAGTAAGGAGGAAACAGTAACGATGGCTGTCCGTGCCCAAAAGATGGGAATGCGTATTATGATTGATTTCCATTACAGCGATTCCTGGGCTGATCCAGGGAAACAGAATAAACCGCTGGAATGGCAAAATCATACTTTTTCAGAGTTGCTAAATGATGTTTATTTTCATACCGAAGATGTTTTGAAGGCTTTAAAAAAAGCAGATGTTACTCCAGAATGGGTACAGGTAGGAAATGAAATACCAGGGGGAATGCTGTGGCCGGATGGAAGTACAAGCAACTTCAATCAGCTGGCGCAGTTACTGAATAAAGGATATGATGCTGTAAAGGCTGTCGATAAAAAAATCAAAGTTATTGTTCATTTAGACGAAGGAAATAACAGTGAAAAATTCAGATGGTTTTTTGATAATGCCAAAGCCAATAATGTTAAGTATGATGTAATCGGATTGTCGTATTACCCTTTTTGGATTAAAACAGATTATAAAGAAAACATAACAGATCTGGCTAATAATCTGAATGACATGGCATCCCGATACAATAAAGAGGTAATGATTGTTGAGGTTGGCGGGATAGATACGCAGGAACAAAATACCTATGATATGCTGGCAGCCGTTATCAAAGCAGTAAAGGCAGTGCCAAATAATAAAGGTCTGGGCGTGATTTACTGGGAGCCTCAAGGTGCAAAATCATGGAGCCACTATGAATTAAGTGCTTGGAAATCTGACGGGAAGCCGTCTATGGCATTGGATGCATTTAAAGAATAATAAACCATATAAGGTTATATAAATTGAAGTGCAATAAAAATATTGGCTAACAAAATGAAATTATAAATAAGTAACTTTAGCTATTCTTATAAGGCTTTTAACAAAAACTAAAATTCTAATATGTTATAAAATGAAAAAATTGATAAGTATTCTTGTTATATTTTTAGCATTTACACAGGTGGCTATGTCTCAAGTACGAGAGGTTAAAGTGTTAGATACCAATTGGAAATTTCAAAAAGGTGATTTTGCAGAGGCGTCTAATGTAAATTTTAACGATTCAAAATGGGAATCGGTAACTGTACCGCATGACTGGGCAATTTATGGTCCTTTTGATAAAAATGTGGATATTCAGAATGTTGCGATTGTTCAGAACGGAGAGAAAGCTGCTTCCGAAAAAACTGGAAGAACGGGAGCTTTACCTCATATTGGAACAGCATGGTACCGCAATACATTTACTTTGTCTAATAATTCAAAAGGGAAAAAAATACTTTTGCTTTTTGAAGGAGCGATGAGCGAACCTCAAATCTATCTGAACGGAAAAAAAGTTGGAGAATGGGCGTATGGCTATAGTTATTTTTATTTTGATGTTTCTCAATTTGTACAAGAAGGAGCCAACACATTGGCAGTAAAACTAACTAATAAAGAATTTGCTTCCCGCTGGTATCCTGGTGCCGGTTTATACCGCAAAGTAAGTGTCATTGTAAAAAACAATGAAAGCATTGACCAATGGGGACAGTTTGTAACCACACCTTTTATAAGCGAAGAATCGGCAAAAGTTAATATTAAGACAAAAGCTTCTGGGGAAAATACACGTTTGGTAACCACTATTTTTGATGCTGATGGTCATAAATTAAATTCAGAAGAATCGGATATTCAATTCGGAAAAGAGTTCGATCAAAACATAAAAGTTGATAAGCCAAAATTATGGAGTCCTGAAACTCCTTATTTGTATAAAGCAGTTTCTCAACTGTATGTAGGAAAAGAACTGAAAGACGAGATTTCAACACGTTTTGGGATTAGGGAAATAAAATATGAAGCTGATAAAGGCTTTAGTCTAAATGGAAAGATAACCAAATTTAAGGGAGTCTGTCTTCACCACGATTTGGGTCCTTTGGGAACTGCGGTAAATAAAGCGGCGTTGCGCAGACAAATGACGATATTAAAAGATCTTGGCTGTAATGCGATACGCAGTTCACACAATATGCCTTCTTTCGAACAGCTTGAATTGGCAGATGAAATGGGTTTCATGTTTTTGGCAGAGAGTTTTGACGAATGGGCAAAAGCAAAAGTTGACAACGGCTATCATCGTTTTTTTAATGAATATGCTGAAAAAGATGTTGTGAATTTGGTGCAGGCAACAAGAAACCATCCTTCTATTGTTATGTGGAGTTCTGGAAATGAAGTGCCGGATCAATGGGGTGAAGCTGGTGTAAAAAGAGCGAAGTGGTTACAGGAAATATTTCACAGAGAAGACCCGACTCGTCCGGTAACTGTGGGAATGGATCAAGTAAAAGCGACTATGGAATCGGGTTTTGGAGCTTTGCTGGATATTCCGGGATTGAATTATCGCGTGCATTTGTATGATGAGGCATTTAAAAAATTTCCGCAAGGCTTTATTTTAGGTTCAGAAACAGCTTCAACAGTTAGTTCCAGAGGGATTTATAAATTCCCTGTAGTTCAGAAAAAGATGAAGCAGTATCCGGATTTCCAGTCATCATCATATGATTTGGAAGCCTGCAACTGGTCGAATGTACCTGATGAAGATTTTGTGCTTCAGGATGACAAGCCTTGGGTAATCGGTGAGTTTGTCTGGACTGGTTTCGATTATTTGGGAGAACCAACTCCTTATGACGAAAGCTGGCCGTCCCGAAGTTCTTATTTTGGAATTAATGATTTAGCGGGTCTGCCAAAAGACCGCTACTACTTATACAGAAGCCGTTGGAATACAAAAGAAGCAACACTTCATATTCTGCCTCATTGGAACTGGGAAGGACGAGAAGGAGAGACAACACCTGTTTTTGTGTATACAAGTTACAACAGTGCTGAGCTTTTTGTAAACGGCAAAAGTATGGGCGTGCAGAAAAAAAATAAAAATACACCTCAGAATCGTTACCGTTTGATGTGGATGGATGTAAAATATGAGCCGGGAACTGTAAAAGTAGTGGCTTTAGATGACAATGGAAAAGCTGTCGCTGAAGAAGAAGAACGTACTGCCGGCAAGCCTTATCAGATTGTTTTGGACGCAGACAGGAAAACAATAACTGCAGATGGCGAAGATATATCTTTTGTAACCGTATCTGTAGTTGATAAAAACGGAATTCCTTGTCCTACGGCAGCGAATCAGTTAAAATTTAAGGTTACGGGAGCGGGTACGTACAGAGCAGCCTGCAATGGCGATGCGACTTCACTTGAAATATTTCATAAAGATACCATGAAACTTTTCAGCGGAAAGCTGGTAGTACTTGTAAAATCGACAACAGCTGCAGGCGATATAAAACTTGAAGTAAATGGTGCGGGACTCAAGAGCGGTAAATTGACCTTGATGTCTGAAAAATAAATAATACAATATAAACTCGCTCCCCCTCACCAAAGGAGAGGGGCTGGGGGTGAAGATAATTAATTTCAAAACAATAGTAATTTAAAGAAAATGAACGATTTATTAATTAAAAAAACGACTGATTTTTTTCAAGAGACATTTGGTGATGCTCCAGAAAAAATAGTACTTTCTCCAGGGAGAATTAACATTATTGGTGAACACATCGATTATAATGACGGCTATGTTTTGCCAGCAGCCATCGACAAGATTATTTGTTTCGCTTTTGCAAAAAGCAATTCGAAGCAGTCTAAAATTGTTGCTATCGATTTAAATGAAGAATTTGAAGTTGATTTGACACAAGAGATTGTATTGAGCGAAGTGGTTTGGACCAATTATATTTTGGGAGTTATTAAGCAATTACAGGATAAAGGATTTTCTTTTGAAGGTTTTAATTGTGTATTTAGCAGTAATATTCCTGTTGGATCAGGATTATCTTCTTCGGCAGCTTTGGAGTGCGGGACGATTTTTGGAATCAAAGAGCTTTTTGGTTTACAGATTCCTAAAGTTGATATTGCATTAACGGGACAAAAAGCGGAGCACTGGGTTGGAATCAACTGCGGAATTATGGATCAGTTTTCGAGTGTAATGGGCTTGGAAAATAAAGTAATCAAAATTGACTGCAAGACATTAGAATACGAATACCACAATGCCAATTTTAATGATTATTCATTGATTTTGTTTGATTCGAATGTTAAGCACTCGCTGATGACATCGGCTTACAATGAAAGAAGACAGCAATGTGAAGAAGGAATTGCAATTGTAAAATCTAATTTCCCAGAGATAAAAAGCTTTAGAGACTGTACAGAGCAGACGATCATTGATTTAAAAGATAAAATGAGTCACGACGTTTTCAGACGTTCTCTTTTTGTGGTAAAAGAAATCAACCGCGTTATTCAGGCGTGTGAAGCATTAGACAATGGAAACATTGAATTATTAGGACAGCTTATGTTTGCAACTCACGAAGGTTTGTCCAAAGATTACGAAGTAAGCTGTGAAGAGCTGGATTTATTAGTTGATTTGGCTAAAGCTGAAACTGCAGTTATTGGTTCAAGACTGATGGGAGGCGGTTTTGGAGGCTGTACTATTAATTTAGTTAAAAAAGGACAAGAGCAGCAGATAAAAGATAAGTTCTCAAAATTATACAAAGAAGCTTTTGATATAGAACTGAAAATTTATGATGTAAAAATCGGAAACGGTACATCATTGTACGAAGGAGCACTTTAGAATACTAGAATTTGAAAAAATAACACTGCAAATTGTATAAATTGGACAAATTTTTTAAAGGGCAAAAATTAATTTGCGTTAATTTGTACAATTTGTGGCGAAAAAATTCCCACTTAGCCCGTGGTAAAACCATAAAATGAATAAAATGAAAAATTTTGATATAAACGAAGATCCGCACAGACGTTTCAATCCGTTAATTAACGAATGGGTATTGGTGTCGCCGCACAGAGCAACAAGACCCTGGCAGGGACAGAACGAAAAAATCCACACAGATGTACTTCCAGAGTATGATCCTGCTTGTTATTTATGCGCAGGGAATGTTCGTGCCAATGGAGAAGTGAACCCTAATTATGAATCGAGTTTTGTCTTCGAAAATGATTTTGCTGCCGTAAAGCAGGAACCTATTTTGTTTGAAGAAGATTTAAAACCTACTTTCTTTAAAGCACAGCCGGAACGCGGTATTGCAAGAGTTGTCTGTTTTTCGCCAAGACACGATCTGACGCTGCCTGAAATGGAGCTGGAGGGAATTGAGAATATTGTTAAAACCTGGCAGAAAGAATACACCGATTTAGGAAATGTTGATTACATTAATCACGTTCAGATTTTCGAAAATAAAGGGAGTGTTATGGGATGCAGCAACCCGCACCCGCACGGACAGATTTGGGCGCAGTCCTCTCTGCCTACTCAAGTAGAAAAAACTCAAAATAGTTTAAAAGCATATTTTAAAAAAAATAACAGCAACCTTCTGCTGGATTATCTGCAGGAGGAATTAAAAGTGAAAGATCGTATCGTTATTGAGAATGATCACTTCGTGGCTTTGGTTCCTTTTTGGGCAATCTGGCCGTTTGAAACAATGATTATCAGCAAAAGGCATATTACCAAAATTACCGAGTTTACTTCTGTGGAAGTTTCGGCTTATGCTTCAATTTTAAAGGCATTAACGATAAAATACGATAATCTTTTTGAGACCTCTTTTCCGTATTCTTCAGGTATTCATCAAGCACCTACAGATGGTGAAGAGCATCCGGAATGGCAGTTTCATATGCATTTTTATCCGCCGTTATTGCGTTCCGCTTCTGTAAAGAAATTTATGGTTGGGTATGAAATGATGGGTGAAGCACAAAGAGATATTACACCAGAGAAAAGTGCAGCAGTATTAAAAGCACTTTCAGATATACATTATAAAAACAAATAAAATGAGTAAGATAGTCGTTACAGGCGGTTTGGGATTTATAGGATCTCATACCGTTGTCGAATTACAGAATCAAGGTTTTGATGTGGTAGTTATCGATAATCTTTCCAATTCTTCTATCGAAGTTTTGGATGGTATCGAACGAATTACAGGTAAAAAACCGATTTTTTCTGGAATTGATTTAAGAGAAAAAAAGGATGTACAGCGCTTTTTTGCAGAGCATGATGATGTTGCGGGAGTAATTCATTTTGCGGCTTCCAAAGCTGTTGGCGAAAGCGTAAAAAATCCTTTGCTTTATTATGAAAATAATTTAGGCGCATTGGTTTACATATTACAGGAATTAGAGAAAAAGAAAGAAGCACATTTTATCTTTAGCTCCTCTTGTACAGTTTACGGTCAGGCCGAAGTAATGCCTATTGCGGAGAATACTTCTATTCAGCCTGCATTATCACCTTACGGAAATACTAAACAGATAGGGGAAGAGATTATTGAAGATGTGGTGAAAGTTAGTAACATCAATGCTATTCTTCTTCGTTATTTCAATCCTATCGGGGCACATCCTTCTGCTGAAATTGGTGAACTGCCAATTGGAGTTCCGCAAAATTTAGTTCCTTTTATTACTCAGGCAGGAATGGGACTGCGTGCCGAATTATCTGTTTATGGCAACGATTACCCAACCGTTGACGGAACCTGTGTACGCGATTATATTCATGTAGTCGATCTGGCTAAAGCACACGTAATTGCATTGCAGCGTTTATTAAACAAGAAAAATGCAGAACCATTAGAAATTTTCAACCTTGGAACAGGAACGGGAAGCTCAGTTCTGGAAGTAATCAGCGCTTTTGAAAAAGTGAGCGGTCAGAAACTGCCGTACAAAATTGTTGAAAGAAGAGAAGGGGATGTTACAGAGGCTTATGCCAACACGGATAAAGCCAATAATGTTTTGGGCTGGAAAACTGTTTCATCATTGGAAGAAGCGATGGCAAGTGCATGGAAATGGGAGCAGAAAATCAGAAAAAGTCCTAAATTTAAATCTTAAAATGTTTAGTTAAAAGACTAATCATACGGAGTTTACTATTGGGAAAACAAAATAAATGTAAAAAACACATTTATAAGCATTGCTAATAAATTTTTTTATTTTACATTTGACATTCAATAATTCATAATAAAACAATATTATTAAAACATATTTTTTATTTTATGTTTAATTTGAGTGAGAAATTACTCTTTTTTATTTGAAAGATGTGTTATATTGGCACTCCCAAATTATTTCAGATATTAACTATTAAAAAGAAAAACAAATGACCTTTATATTAACTTTTAAAAAATTATTTACTCATGAGTAATAACTTGGCTTTTGCAGATTATGCAGTATTTATTATTTATTTTATAGTGGTGTCCGTTTACGGGTACATTATTTATCGCAAGCGTGAAAGAAACGAGCACGATGCCAAAGCATATTTCCTTGCAGAAGGAACTTTAACATGGTGGGCAATTGGAGCATCATTAATCGCTTCAAACATTTCAGCAGAACAATTTATCGGAATGAGCGGGGAAGGATTCTTTTTAGGAATCGCTGTTGCTGCTTATGAGTGGCTTGCTGCTATTGCCTTGATTATTGTGGCTGTTTGGTTTATTCCTGTTTATTTAAAAAACAAGATTTACACCATGCCTCAATTTTTGAAACAAAGATATAACGAATCAACAGCTTTGATTATGGCTGTTTTTTGGCTGTTTTTATATGTTTTTGTAAACTTAACTTCTATTTTATATTTAGGAGCTGTTGCTATTAATGGATTGACAGGAGGTGACTACTTGCATGCTATTATGATTGGCTTAGCAGTTTTTGCTTTAATCATCTCTTTAGGAGGTATGAAAGTTGTAGCTTATACAGATGTTATTCAGGTAGCTGTTTTGATTATTGGTGGTTTAGTTACGTCTTACATTGCATTAACTACAGTTGCAGAGTATTTACCAGCTTCTGGTCAAGGTGCTATTGCTGGTTTCAAAGAATTGATGCGTCAAGCACCAGAGCATTTCAAAATGATTATTCCTGAACCTACTCAACGCGTTTCAGCTGCATTTGATCAAAATGCTATCGATAAATACCTTACTTTTCCTGGTTTAATGTCGTATGCTGCTGGTATCTGGATTATTAATCTGAACTACTGGGGCTGTAACCAGTATATCACTCAAAGAGCTTTGGGAGCTGATCTGCAGACTGCACGTACAGGTATTTTATTTGCTGGTTTTTTGAAATTATTAATGCCTCTTATCGTAATGCTTCCTGGTATTGCTGCTTATGTTTTATACCAAAATGGACATTTACCTCAATTGGCTGGAGGGCACAAAGACGGAGCATATTCTGCAATGTTAACTTTCCTTCCTACAGGAATTAAAGGATTATCAGTAGCGGCTTTGACTGCAGCAATTGTTGCTTCTTTGGCTGGAAAAGTAAACAGTATCTCTACTATCTATACTTTAGATGTTCACAAAAAATACATCCAAAGAAATGCTTCAGATAATGCACAGGTAAATATCGGAAGATATACAGTTTTCATAGCAATGCTTTTAGCTGTATTGTTTACTTGGGATGACTTGTTAGGAATTGGAGGAGTAGGCGGTTTTACTTATATCCAAAAATATACAGGTTTTATTAGCCCTGGTGTATTTGCTATGTTCTTTCTTGGTATGTTCTGGAAAAGAACAACTGGTACAGCTGCTATTGTTGGTGTAATTTCAGGTTTCTTACTATCTGTTTTATTCAACGAATTTGCACCTGCATTATTTGGAAACGAGACAATCTTATACACTGCGTACCAGACTGCAAAAGGAACTTACGAAATTCCTTTCCACATTTGTATGGGATTATCATTCTTATTCACAATGCTTTTAATGATTGGTATCAGTATGGCTGGACCAAAAGTGAATCCAAAAGCATTCGAATTGGATACAGAAATGTTCAAATTGAAACCACAAACTACCGTTATGGTGATAATCACTTTGCTGGTTATTGCTGCATTATACGTTAAGTTCTGGTAAAAAATAAGTTAGTTATAAAAAGGGTGAAGCTAAATTCGTTTAGTTTCACCCTTTTTTTTTGAAGCAAAATGGTTTTGTGGGTATTGTAAGATTACTGCTTTCGAATGTTTTTGGATGTATCTTTCAAATACAAAACTAAGTTTTCATTAAATAATTGCTCAAATACGTTATCGTAGTTGTTATTTGAGTTTTCTATTTGTCATTTCTATTGACATATATGCTGGGATTCAAAATTTTTTCTAAGTCGCCAATTTTGAGCAAATCTCTAATGGACTGTTCAATACATTCTCTTGTTAATTCCCGTACAAGCAAGTCAGGAGGTATTTGATATAATCCATTTAGATTTTCTCCTGTTTTTTTGTCTTCGTTAATTGCAGTCTCTAAATATTTGTATGTCCATACATTTAATCCGTAATGGCGTCCATCTTCTAAATTAACCTGAATATTGCAAAACTCGTTTTCAATGTCCCAGTCATTTGGGCTAACTGCTTCAAATTCTAACCAAAGAGTAAAATTACAGTTAGTCAATTGTTTATTCATTTGATTTGTATTTTGATAATTAATGAAGATATTACAATGGGTTTGGGATTAAATTAATTTGGTTTATGTTTCGATTCAATTTGGATTATTTTTTTTTGCTATTTCACGTGCTTTATTCCAATTTTCATCAAAACGGATTTCATCTGTTTTATATTTAGTATCTATTAGTTCTCTAATTAGTTCCCTTAATTCTAAGCTGTTTTTTTCAACACTTTTGGGGATAATATTGTTTTCGCTTAAGCGGTTAACCGTAAAATGATGTAAAAAAGTGTGAGCATCTGCATCAAGCTCTTCCAATATTATTGTTTTAAGATCTTCATCAGAACTTGAAAGATGTTTTTTCATCTAAATGTCTTAAAGTTTCTAGATAGAAATCAAGAGATTTTTCTAAAGTTATTTCTTCCATAGCTTCCTGTTTTTTAAACTTAAATGTTGTGAAATATTCCAGTCTGCTAACTAATTAGCCTGCTGTTTCTGAATATATTTACCCAAATCCACCATAGTTGTAACCCAAATATCCTTTTCTCTTTTTTTAAGATAAAGAAGCAGTTTTTGATGTTCTTCCAAGTTTATATTTAGTGCATGTTCACCGCCGACACCATGAAATAAGAAAACAATAAAGGATCCTGCCTTTTCGGCTTCTTCAATCTGTGTGATCATCTGTGCTGCGGTAGTTCCGTTTTCTACAAATGAATTCACATTGGACAAATCAACAGTTTTGGCAGGAAGATATCCCTGCTGTACACCCCTTGCGGCTGTAAAATCAGTTTTCAGATAATCATAATAAAGTGTGTCATTAATTTTTAAATCACCGCACGGATAGGCAAAAGTGCGTTCCGATCTGCCGTCAATAGCTTTCAGAAATTGGTTTGCCGTTTTTATTTCTTTTACAGCTCTGGCAACTGTATAGCGGGAAAGATCATTGTCTTTGGTAACAAAGTCACGTCCGAGTAAACTGCCGTCGCAGGGATGGTATAAGGTGTGATTCCCCAATTCATGTCCTTTTTTGGAAGCAGTCCGCCATTCCTCCATTCTGCCGGTCACGACAGGGGACGAAGCGATAAGATAGAAAGTGCCTTTGAAACTAAATGAATTAAGCGCCGGAATTACCTTGTCGAGATGAATATTCAGGGCATCGTCATAAGTAAGCACGACGGCACATTTTTTACCGTTCCAGTCTGCGGTTTCTTTTTGAGCAAATGATAAATTATTGACCAGCAGTAATAAGGGAAGAATAAGGAGGTTTTTAAATTTCATGAGTAAGTAAATTGTGGTTGGTTTAAAGTTAATAGTGTATTGCTCTGTAAACTTACCCACAATTTTTTATAAAACAAAAAGAAGATTTTCCTTTTGTGCTGACAGTAAGTTTGTTGAACTGAAAAGAACGCAAAGAATTACGCTGAGTTCGGAAAGCTTTGCGAATCCTGCAGTTAAATTATTTACACTTTCTTTATTACATAAGTCACCATTCCCCAAATGATAAGCTGGTTTTCTTCGGTTACTTTTATGGGTTCGTAACTGGAATTTTCAGGCATGAGGTACAAACAGTCCTTTTCGGTCTTAATGCGTTTTACTGTAAATTCACCATCGATGCAGCAAATCGCTATTTTATTGTTTTGAGGTTCCAGACTTCGATCGACAACCAAGACATCTTTGTCATCTATTCCCGCATCAATCATTGAATTACCGCTGACTTTGATGTAAAACGTTGCCAATGGATTTTCGCTCAACTCTTTATTTAGATCGATACTGGTTTCCATAAAATCGGCGGCAGGTGACGGGAAACCTGCAGAAACCCCTTCGCTGACATACGGGATTTGGATTTTGCTTTCAAAATCTGGATGAAAGAAAGTCAGTTTTTGTGGTTTTTTTATAGACATTGTATCTCGAGTATATCTTTGAAACTTGTGGTGTATTTGGGTGAAAGATGATTCTGGTTCATATTCCAGGTTAGTCTTAGGTTTTGGGTGGCCAATTTTACTTTGGCTTCGCCAATTTTGTGGTTCAGCCGATCCATTACTTTCATCAAAGCCAAATGTTTTGGGTTTTCTTCTTCAAATAACTGATACTGCTTTTGATTCTCATCGATTAATTCTGTGAGGATAACTCCTGCTTTTTTAAATTTGATCCCTTCATTTCCCTTGTGCAGTTTTTTTAGCATATCTACGGCTGCATTGCAAATGGTTAAGGTTGAATTGGTCGCAAACGGCAATGTCACCGCCATATTAAAATAATACTTGGATGTTTTGACAGAGTGCTTGTCGACGACTAGCATCACGATGATAGTGTGACAGCAGGAATGCTGTCTGCGTAGTTTTTCGGCAGAGACGGCGACAAAAGTGGTCAGCCGCTCGCGGAGTAAATCAAAGTCGGCTATCTGTTTCGGGAAGCTTCGGGTTGTTGCGATACTCTTTTTTTGCTCTTTGAGTGGCTCTAAATCTAATACTGATTTTCCTTCCAGTTCATATTTTAGACGAAGACCTACAACACCCATTTCTTTCTTGATCCAGGCCTCGTGCTGTGGCTGGATAAAGTCGAGAGCAGTATTTATTTTACGGAGTTTGACTTTCTTGATGGTGCGGTAGCCAATGCCCCAGACATCTTCAATTTTGGTCCACTTCAAGGCTTTGATGCGTTTTTCTTCGCTGTCGATTACATAAACGCCTTTGGTTCTGTCCTGAAATTTTTTGGCAATCTTATTGGCGATTTTAGATAAAGCTTTGGTTTCGGCAAAGCCAATACAGGTAGGAATTCCAACCCATTTTTGAACACGGTTTCTCATTTGGAGACCATAATCGTGAAAGTCTGGAATATTTAAACCGTCAAAATTGAGGAAGGCTTCGTCTATGCTGTAGATTTCTAAATTTGGAGTGAATTGTTCCAAAATTGCCATTACCCGATTGCTTAAATCACCATAAAGCGGATAATTGGATGAAAATAACTGAATATTTTTCTCTTTAACCAATTCTTTAATTTTAAATGCTGGTGCGCCCATTGGAATCCCGGCCTCTTTGGCTTCTTCGCTTCTGGAAATGACGCAGCCGTCATTGTTGGATAATATCGCAACAGGTTTTCCGTTGAATTTCGGCTGAAAAACACGTTCGCAGGAAGCATAAAAATTATTGCAGTCGACTAAAGCATACATACCGCAAAATTACGGAATAGTGCGATATGCTTTTGGATTGGGAAAGTAAATTTTTGGAACTGTTAACAAGTCTTTCGGCTAGAATTTTAAAACTCAAAATTAAAGCCTTTCTGTGTAAGTTTCTCGTAAATTTCGGAGTCAAATTTGTAAAGTTTTGCTGCTCTGTGGGAAACGTCTTTTTGTTTCTCATCTAAGGCAACTAACAATTTCATATGCAGAATCTTTCTGCGGAAATTCGATTTGTCCAATTCGATGCCTAATATTTCTTCGTAAAGATGCATTAACTGCAGCAGCGTAAATTTTTCGGGCAGGAGATTAAAACCGATGGGAGCCTGACGAACCCTGTTTTGCAGATGCATCAGACTAAAATCCAGAATTTCATTGTGATCGAAAATTAAATCAGGAATGTCTTTGATTTTATGCCATTTGGCCTCTCTTACCGTCAAACTGGCTGTTATGTTGTAATCTTCACGATTTATCAAAGTGTAGTAACCGATAGTGACAACTCTTCGTTCAATTACACGTTTTGGGTTGGTAAAAGCTTTCAATTGCTCTAGATAGATGTTATCCATGCTGGTAAGTTCATGCAATATCCGCTGTGCGGCATCATCGGCACTTTCTTCTGTTTTCATCCATCCGCCAAGAAGCCCCCATTTACCTACACTTTCTCCTTCGGCATGCTGTACCAGCAGCACCTCAAGACTTTCTTTGTTAAAGCTAAATATAACACAGTCAATTGTGATTCCTTCAATTGCTGTATTGTTTATTTCTGTCTGTGCTTTAGTTGTCAATTTTGGCTGTTTTTTTAGAATGTAAAAATGTTATTTTTTGGTTTTAAAAGCAAGTTTAAAATTCAAAATTAAATCCTTTTTGAGTTAGTTTTTCATAAATTTCGGAATCAAATTTATACAGCTGTGCGGCTCGGTGTGATACGTCTTTTTGTTTTTCGTCTAATGCGACCAGTAATTTCATGTGTAAAATCTTTCTGCGGAAATTAGATTTATCCATCTCTATGCCCAGTATTTCTTCATACAGATGCATAAGCTGCAGTAAAGTAAATTTTTCTGGGAGCAGATTAAAACCTATTGGTGCCTGGCGTACCCTGTTGCGAAGATTTTTTATGCTGTAATCTAGGATTTCATTATGATCATATATTAGTTTGGGTATTTCGTTGATTTTATACCATTTGGCATCCGAAGCGGTAAAACCTGCCTTAATATCATAATCTTCTCTTTTTACCAAAGCATAATATCCTATTGTAATAACCCTTCTGACTGGGAAACGGTCGGGTTCTCCAAAAGCTTTTAGCTGTTCAAGATAAATGTTGTCCATTCCGGTCAGATCGGCTAATAGTCTGTGGGCGGCATCATCGGTACTCTCTTTTTTGTTTATCCATCCGCCGGGCAGTCCCCATTTTCCTTTACTTATACCTTCTCCGTGCTGTACTACGAGTACTTCTAAAATTCCGTTGTCAAAACCAAATATAACACAGTCAATAGAAATGGCATTCATAGACGAATGCTCTGTCATTTGTATTGAAACCTGATTCTTATTTTCCTCTCCCATTGCATTGTGAATTTGGTGCTAAATTAAATTTTTCTTAAAGCTGTATTGCCTGCTGTAAAATATTTTGTGAAATAGTTATGAGCCTTTGTTAAATTGTTTTTTTGCTTTTTGAGCTTATTAATTGTTAAATAATTAATAATCAGCTATAAATTGTGTTCAAAGTTAATGTAAATGATGTTAAAAAAAGCTCTCGAAGTATATTAAATCAATAATTATTGAATGTCTTTTTTGTTAATAACAAATTTTTAATCGCAAAATTTTGTTAATATAAAAAATACGCCGTACACTTGTAGTCAAATTAACCATAACGTTATGGTTTATTTGACCAAAAGTAATGAAAACAATATTAAGTCGGGCATATAATTTAGAGGAAAATGTGTTTTTTAAGTATCAGTTATAGGAATCAGCCATAAATAATCTGGATTTGTTACCTGCAGAAAGAAATTATTATTCTCGAGAAAGCAGTTTTCAATTTGGAATCTTAAATTTTTTTCCTGGCGATATTTTAAAGAACTACTGTCTGCAAAAAAGCTATGCCAAAAGTATTAAAGACTATTTGACGAAATGATGGAATTGGATTTTGAAAGAGTGCATGTCTTTGTAAAATTCTGAAACTGTTGTCCGTGCAGATGGAGACCCTAACAAATAAATTAAAAACAAGAATTATTTGAACCAACTTATTATGAATGCACATTAATTAGATTTTTTGAACACACACAAACACTAACAACAATTTAACCAAATTATTAATTATTATGAAAAGCAATTATTGTATTAAACCAACAATGTTCCAGTTTTGCATGGCGCTGTTGCTTGCTGTATTTACGATGCAGTCTGGTTTTGCACAAGAGCAATCCAGACCTGTAAGCGGAACTGTAAAATCAACAGGGGACAACATGCCAATTCCTGGTGCAACTATTACAATTGACGGTACAAAGACATCAATATCAACAGATTTTGATGGAAAATTTAAGTTAGATGCAAAAACTGGTGATGTATTGACGATCAGTTTTATGGGGTATAAAACCCAGCATATAACTGTAGGAACGCAAAATATGATTAATGCTGTTTTGCAGACTGATGTAGCAGATCTTAAAGAAGTTGTCGTTATCGGTTATGGTTCACAAAAGAAAAAATTGGTAACTAACGCTGTTACTCAGGTTAGTGGCGAATCTCTTGCAAAAACTAATACTACTAGTGCACTGCAGGCACTGCAAGGACAGGCAGCCGGACTTCAGATTACATCTACTTCAGGACAGCCTGGAGAGGGTTTGAATGTAGTTATTAGAGGTGTTGGTTCTACAGGAGGAAGCAGTCCTCTGTATGTTGTAGATGGAATACTTACAGGTGATATATCCTATTTAAGTAATTCAGATATTGAATCTATTTCTGTTTTAAAAGATGCTGCTTCTGCAGCTATTTATGGTTCTCAAGCTTCTAATGGAGTTGTTTTGGTAACTACAAAGAAAGGAAAACGCGGTTCTGCTGGTAAAATTACTTTTGATCAATATTATGGTGTTCAGTCTGTAGCTAGAAAAGTAGATTTATTGGATGCAACAGAGTATGCTGCTATTTTAAATGAAGCTGCTGTAAATTCAGGTAGGCCTCCTTATTTTACTAATGCTCAAATTGCTGCATTAGGAAGCGGAACAAACTGGATGGATAAAATGCTGGTTGATAATGCTGCTACTCAAAATTATGCATTTGGTGCTTCAGGAGGTTCAGACAGTTCAGTTTATTCTACTTCATTGTCTTATTTGGGACAAGAAGGAGTTGTTGGAGGAGCTGATTTATCAAACTACAAGCGTTATAATTTTAGATTCAACTCAGAGCATAAATTATATAAAGACGTTGTTACTTTAGGCGAAAATTTAAGTTTTGCTTATATTGATAAAAATGGTATTGGTGTTGGTAATCAGTATAATAACTCTTTGAGAAGTGCTTTTCAAACTACTCCGTTATTACCAATGTATGATGCAGACGGAAATTATTTTGATACTTCAAAGACAAATAGTAGTGAGCTTTGGTTAAATGGAGTTGCAAATCCTTATGCAATGATGACTTACAATAATCAAAACGAAAGCAATAATCAAAAATTATTAGGGAATGTTTATCTGCAAATTGAGCCAATAAAAAATTTAACATTTAAAACAACTCTAGGTCTTGATTATTATGCAGGTGAAAGTCATTCGTATTCTCCAGAATATCAATTGTCAATTTATGCATTTAGCAAATTTGATAAAGTTTCTCAAAGCATGAATAAGGGAAAAACCCTTACTTGGGACAATTTAGCAACGTATAAGTTTAATGTTGCAGAAAATCATCATTTTGAAACAATGTTAGGGACATCGTATATAAATTACGATGGAACTTCAATGGGGACTACAAATGCCGATGGGGTTTTTAGCGATTTAGATCATGCCTGGTTAGATAATACGACTAACAAAGATGGGTCTAAAATATCATTTAATGGTCAAAAAAGTGAGACGAAAAGAATGTCTTATTATGGAAGATTAAATTATGATTTTAATGAAACCTATTTGATTAATGCAACATTTAGAATGGATGGATCTTCTATTTTTTCTACAGAAAATCAATGGGGTTATTTTCCATCGGTATCTGCAGGATGGGTTATGTCTAATGAAGAATTCTTGAAAGATTCGAAAGCGATAAACTTTCTTAAATTGAGAGCAAGCTGGGGACAGGTTGGGAATCAAAATGCAAGATCATTCCAATATCTGTCACCAATAAAAACAGATCATACCAACTATACTTTTGGTAATACTGAGGGGGTTCTTACACCGGGAGCTTATCCTAATAGATTGGCAAACCCTTACTTGAAATGGGAAACTTCAGAACAGATAGATTTAGGCTTTGATGCTAAATTTTTAAACAATGCCTTAAGTGTTACATTTGATGCATACCAAAAAACTAATAAAGATTGGATAATTTTAGCACCTTCAAAAGCGATAGACGGGGCAGACCCATCGTATAAAAATGGCGGTGATGTAGTTAATAAAGGTTTAGAGTTGTCATTACAATATCAGAATAAAATTGGAGAATTTAATTATAGTGTTAGTGCCAATGGCGCATATAATGAAAATAAAGTGGGTCAAATACCAGCTGAAGGCGGGATTATCCACGGATTAAGTAATGAGCTTTATGATAATGCAGGTGAATTCTACAGAGCAGAAAACGGACATCCATTAGGTTATTTCTGGGGATATAAAACAGGAGGTGTTTTTCAAACTCAAGAACAAATTAATAACTACAAATCAGCAAATGGGGTAGTTCTGCAGCCTAACGCAGCTCCAGGTGATCTTATTAAGGTAAATACCAACGGAGATGATAAAATTAGTGCTGATGATAAAACAGAAATAGGAAAACCTAATCCAGATTTTACTTTTGGTTTCACTTTGTCTGCTAGTTATAAAGCTTTTGATTTTACTGCGATGGCAAATGGTGTAGCAGGAAACCAAATTGTACAATCGTATAGAAATCAATCGGGTGCTTATGGTAATTACACATCAGAAATATTGAGCCGTTGGCATGGTGAAGGTTCTTCTAATACAATGCCAAGAGTTACGGAAGATAATAGAAATTTCACAGATTTTTCAGATTTGTATGTTCATGATGGTGATTTCTTGAGAATTAGTACAGTTACAATAGGATATGATTTTGCAAAAATGAATAAGTCAAAACGATTTTTTGCAAGCCAGTTCAGACTTTACTTTTCAGCATTAAATCTTTACACTTTTACAAAGTATAACGGTATGGATCCTGAAATTGGATTTGGTTCTTCAAATGATGATCAAAAATTTTCTTCGGGGGTTGATGTAGGATACTACCCAAGACCAAGAACATTCATGATGGGATTAAATATTAAACTTTAATAAATAAAATAATGAAAAATACATATTTATATATTTTCTGTTTGAGTTTATTGTGTCTAAGTTCTTGCAGTTTAGAAACAGAACCTATAATAGGACAAACAGATACAAATTTTTACAAAACTACAGACGATGCTAATTCAGCATTAGTAGGCTGTTATGATGGATTGCAAGTAGCGACAGGGGCTAGTGGTGTTGGTATTCCGGTTTTGAGTGAAGTGATGTCTGATGATTGTTTTGGAGGAACTGGTGCTTCAGATGGATACAATTATGCACTTATAGATGAGTTTGATCCTTCTCGATCACCTTCTGACGTAGATTTACTTAATGGTAACTGGATTGCTTATTATAAAGCAATTTACCGTTGTAATATTTTCTTAACTAAAATGGATCAGATTGACTGGAAAGGAAATACAGCTTTGAGAAACACTTACGAATCCGAAACTAAATTTATCCGAGCTTATCTTTATTTTGAAATGGTACGTGTATGGGGCAATATTCCATTATTAACGGTTGCTTCATCTGAAAATATTCCACAGGCAAATCCAGATGAGGTTTATAAAGTTATTGCTGAAGATTTAACATTCGCTTCAAATAATTTGCCTGCAGTAGCATACAGTGCAACAGTTAGCGGACATGCTACAAGATGGGCCGCAAAATCTTTATTAGGCAGAGTATTTTTATATTATACAGGATATTATGGAAAAGCTGACTTAGCTGGCGTTGTAACTAAAGCTCAGGCTTTAGGACATTTAGAAGATGTTATTGCCTCTAGCGGTCATGGCTTGGTTGATGATTTTTCTACTTTATGGCCAGCAGCTTCAGGAGTTAAGTATGCAGGAGAAAGTAATAAAGAAAATGTGTTTTCTATAAAATATACATATACTAGTGATTATAACGGAAATACTGATGGTAACAGCTGGTTAGTAATGTTTGGAATGAGAGAGTTTTCATCTTTTCCTTATGCACACGGATGGGGCGTTACTGTAAATTCGAAATTATGGAATACTTATAATGCCAACGATACAAGACGTGGTGCAACTGTAATTGGAATTAAAGAAGAAAACATTGCGTTTGACAAAATAAACAATCAAAGGGAGTATACTGGATATTACAACAAAAAATATTGCCCAATGATTAATGATAAAGGAATTGAACTTCCTATTGCAATGGGAAGTGCGTTTTGGGAAATCAGTCAATTCCAGGATTATACTGTAATGAGATATGCTGATGTTTTGCTGATGGCTGCTGAATTAGGAAGCGGAAGCGCTCAGTCTTATTTTGACCAAGTAAGACAAAGAGCTTATAAAGCCAGTTTTGTATCTCTGCCTGTAAATAAAGATAATATTTTAAAAGAAAGACATTTAGAATTTGCTCTTGAAGGTATTAGATATTATGATTTATTGCGCCAGGGGATCGGTACAGCTTCTTCAGCTATTGCAGAAACTACAACCTTGCTAAGCGGAGGAGTTGCTGGTACAAAAACGATTTCGGCTGCCAAAATCCAAGCTACAAAAGGACTGCAGCAAATTCCTAATACACAAATCACGTTATCTGGTGGAGTTTTAAAGCAAAATGCTGGTTGGTAATTTTAACTAAAAATTTAAAAAAATGAAAAAGACTAAATTATTAATTACATCATTTTTGATGTTAATGGTACTAGTATTAGTGCCATCTTGTTCACCGGATACGTATTCATTAGATGGTATTACTGATAAATCGGATATACATTTTGATATTACTCAGGATTTAGCAGCGGATCCAGGCGGAAATACTGTAATTCTGAAAAATACTACCCCAGGTGTTGTACTTACCTGGGACTATGTTACGGGGAAATCAAACAAAGCTAATGAAACCGTAAAATATGCTTTTAAAGGTAATTATACGATAAAAATTACTGCAGTTACTGGCGGTGGTATAGTAGAATTAGATCCAGTAACAATTACTGTTACTAAGGATAACTTAAATTATGTAAACGATCCTCTTTGGAATTTACTTTCGGGCGGGGTTGGAAAATCTAAAACATGGGTTTTGGATTTAGATGCAAATGGAGTTTCGAAATTTTTTGCAGGACCTATGTTCTTTTACGGTACCGATAATGCATGGTTAGAAGGAGGCGATAAAGGATGTTACGGTACTGATTGCTGGAATTGGAGTCCAGAATGGAAAGGGAATCAATGGATTGCAGCCAAAGGCGATTATGGAACTATGACATTTAGTTTAAATGGAGGTCCATTTTTGACAACAGATCATAAAATGAGCCCAAGTTATGGTAAAGAATCAGGGACGTACTTTTTAGACGCTGATAAAAAAATTATAACTACTTCTGGTGCGACTATTTTGCATAGCAATGAATATGAGAACTGTGTTGATAACTGGAAATCAATGAAAATTATGTCTATCACTGCAAACACATTACAAGTTGGTGTTTTAAGAAAAGGCAGCTGTGATGGAGCAGCAACATTGGTTTACAACTTTATATCAAAAGAGTATAGTGACAATTGGGTGCCAACTGCTGTTGCAGATCCAAATCCAAGTATTGATTTAAATGGAGGTACAGTAGGTGATTTATTATCGACTACAACTACAACTACTAAAACATGGGCGTTAAGCAAAGACACTCCTTTCAATTGGACAAGTTTAGATGGAGCTTTCTTAAACAACTGGAATTCAGTTGCAGATTATCCGGATTGGGCAGCTTTCACAGCAGCTGATCAGGTTACTGTTGTAAAAAATAAAATTTCATTTTCTAGTAATGGCACTGTAAAAACGATAACAAGTAATGGTACTACTGCCTCAGGAACTTACACTACAAGTACTGACGGAACAAATATTATCACTTTTGCAGGTATAACTCCTTCATTTCCAATTGGAAATTCTTGGGCATCCGTTTCTACAACAGATAAAAATCAGTGGAAAATTGTAAAAACTGCAAAAACAGGCAATGTTGTTACCGATATCTGGTTTGGAAAAAGAGATCCAAACAAGAGTGAATATATGGTTTTCCATTTTGTTTTAAGTTCTCTATAATTAAGAGTGTGATAAAAACACTTTTTGAATAATAATTAAATGTATCGATAGGTAATATTTTGATTTACTTATCGGTACATTTATATTACTTTAAAAATATTATAATTTATCTAATGAAATATTTAAGCAGTTTTATACAAACTTTAGCCCTGCTGGGAATAATAATTCTAGCAGTGTCATGTAATGGAAATGAAGCTGGCTTCAATTCCAGAAAAATTGCGTTTAATTCAGATTGGAGTTTTCATTTGAATGATAGTATTATTGATAATGATACGATTGCAGCTTCAACAAAATGGAGAACCTTAAATGTTCCTCATGATTGGAGTATTGAAGGTAAATTTGATGAAAAAAGTCCTGCCGGATATGGCGGAGGCGCTCTTAACGGAGGATTGGGATGGTATAAAAAAACATTTAAAGTTGCTTTAGAAAATAAAGAAAAAATCACGTCAATTGTTTTTGATGGGGTATATAAAAACAGCGAAGTCTGGATTAACGGGCATTATTTAGGAAAACGCCCAAATGGATATATTGGTTTTCAATATGACATGTCTCCTTATTTGAATTATGGAGATAAAAACAACGAAATTATTGTTAAGGTTGATAATTCAAAACAACCCAATTCACGCTGGTATTCCGGTTCAGGAATATTTAGAAACGTATGGTTGGAAACAACTGATAAATTACATGTTGGACAATGGGGAACGTATATTACCACTCCAAAAGTTACTGCCGATAAAGCTTCGGTAAATATTGAAACTGCAGTTAAAAATCAAAATTCAGTTTCCAAAAATGCGATAGTAACAACTGCTATTTTTAAAGAAGACACTAAAGTAACTTCGGTTACCCAAAATATAACCATTGCTGCAAATACAGATCAGGTTCTCAATCAATACTTAATCGTTAATAATCCTATTTTATGGTCTGACGCAAAACCGGAACTGTACACTGCAGTTACAACAATCACCATAGATAACAAGATTGCTGACGAATACAAAACCAGTTTCGGAATCAGATATTTCAAATTTGATCTTAACAAAGGTTTTCTTTTAAACGGAAAACAAGTTAAGATTAAAGGTGTCTGCATGCACCATGATTTAGGTCCATTGGGTTCTGCGGTTAATACCAGAGCCATTGAACGCCAATTGGAAATTCTGAAAGGAATGGGTGTTAACGGAATCAGAACGTCTCACAATCCTCCTGCACCAGAGCTTTTGGATCTTTGTGACAAAATGGGGTTCATTGTTATGGACGAAGCTTTTGATATGTGGAAAAAAGGCAAGACCAAATACGATTACAGCCTAGACTGGGATAAATGGCATGTTAGGGATTTACAGGATCAAATCCTTCGTGACCGAAATCATCCAAGTATATTTATGTGGAGTATCGGTAACGAAATCCCAGAACAATGGAGTGATGAAGGTCCGATCATTGCCAAAGAATTAACTGGAATCGTAAAAAAACTGGATACCACACGATTAGTAACTGCTGGAATGAATCCTGCCGTTAATATGAAAATTGATGAGGTAACACTTCAGTTTGAAAAAAACGATACTTATTTCAATAAATTAGCCACTTCGGGAGCTTTGGATATTATCGGTTACAACTATGCTCACCAGACTTTTGAGCACCATCAAAAAAATTTTCCAAATACTCCGTTTATTGCAACCGAAACTACTTCGGCTCTAGAAACGCGAGGTTATTATGATGCCGTTTCGGATGTGGTTAAGAAATGGCCGGTAAGATGGGATCTTAAATTTACCGATGGAAATCCAGATAATACAGTATCTGCATACGATCAGGTTCAGGCACCATGGGGTTCTACTCACGAAGCGACTTGGAAAGTGATGAAAAAATACGATTTCCTTGCCGGAATGTACATTTGGACAGGCTTCGATTATATTGGTGAGCCAACTCCTTATGAGTGGCCGTCTATCAGTTCTTATTTTGGGATTGTGGATTTGGCTGGTTTCCCAAAAGATGTGTATTATATGTACCAAAGTGAATGGACCAACAAAACAGTTCTTCACCTTTTACCACACTGGAACTGGAAAGCCGGACAAACTGTTGATGTTTGGGCGTATTACAATAATGCCGATGAGGTAGAATTATTTTTAAACGGAAAATCAGTTGGTATTAGAAGCAAAAAAGGAGACGATCTTCATGTAATGTGGAGAATTCCTTTTCAGCCAGGAACTTTAAAAGCCGTTTCGCGCAAAAACGGAAAAACTGTTTTAGAATCCGAAATAAAAACCGCTGGAAATCCTTCTCAATTAAAATTAACAGCCGACAGAAGTACAATAAAAGCAGATGGAAACGATTTGTCTTTTATAACGGTAGATATTTTGGATGCAAAAGGTGTGCTTTCGCCAAAAGCAAATAACGAAATACAATTTTCATTAAAAGGAAACGGAAAAATTGTGGGAGTCTGCAGCGGTGATCCAGTAAGTCATGAATCGTACAAAGGTTTAAAGCATACAGCGCTTAACGGAAAATGTTTAGTCGTTGTTCAGTCAGGAACTACAAAAGGGAAAATAGAATTGACAGCGCAGGCTGGCAGATTAAAACAAAATACAATTATAATTACAGCAGAATAAATATTTAACTAATAACCAAAAATAAACACAATGAAGAAAATACAGTTAGCTTCCTTATCGCTTTTTATGGGCTTTGGTTTACTGCTTTCGCAAAAAGCTTCGGCACAAATCCAGAATGCGGATGTATTAAACGCTCCAATAGATATCAGCAAAGATTTTCAGAATTATTTGAACACTTTTTATTTTGCTGATGAGTTAGCCAGTTTCGATCCTGCAACAGGAAAAGGAACTATAAAATATCTGCGTTACAATTACCAGACACGTCAGGCTTTTAACAATATGATGATGAAGCCGGGTGTTGTTCCTGCTAATGAATTCCCAACTACAGAGTACGAAGTGTCTCCTGAACTTCCTTTCCAGATTCAGTTTGTGTCTGATCGTTCTATTCGTATCAAAACTACTTCCGGACCGCAGTTTCATCCAGAGAAAGAATCCTTGATGTTAATTAACGGAGTTGCTCCGAATCATCCGGAATTATGGAAATCTTCCAAAATAGAAGGCGGTTACAAATACACAAGCAAGCATGGTTCTGTGGAAATTTTGTCAAAACCATGGCATATCAAAATTTATGACGAAAAAGGAAAACTGCTTACCAGCACGCTTCACGATTCTGATTTTAAAAACACCTATACACCAACACTGCCATTCTCGTTTGTACGTAGAAACAGCGATTATTCCAGAAGTATGGGAGCGGCTTTCAGCTTAGAACCAGACGAAAAAATATTTGGCTGTGGAGAGTCTTTCACACAATTTAACAAAAGAGGTCAAAAAGTAGTTTTATGGACAGATGATGCCAATGGTATTCAGAACGAAACGATGTACAAACCTGTTCCGTTTTATATGAGTAGCCGTGGTTATGGCGTTTTCATGCACCATTCAACACCAATCACAGTTGATTTTGGGAAATATTTCGGCAGTGCCAATGAAATGTATATTGGTGATGATGAAGCCGATTTGTTTTTCTTCATTGGAGAACCAAAAGAAGTTCTTGACGAATACACCAACTTAACAGGAAAAGCTGCAATGCCGCCGCTTTGGTCATTTGGTTTCTGGATGAGCCGTATTACTTATTTCTCTGAAAAAGAAGGCCGTCAGGTTGCTAAAGATTTACGTGCCTATAAAATCCCGACAGATGTTATTCACTTCGATACAGGCTGGTTTGATGTAGACTGGAGAAACAATTATGAGTTTGCAAAATCCCGTTTCCCGGACGCACAAAAAATGATGTCAGATTTGAAAGATGACGGATACCATGTGTGTTTATGGCAGCTGCCTTACTTCACACCAAAAAACACCTTGTTCAATGAAATCATGGACAAAAATCTGGCAGTGAGAGACCGCAAAGGGAATCTTCCGTATGAAGATGCTGTACTGGATTTCTCAAATCCTGAAACAATAACTTGGTATCAGGGAAAATTGAAAAAATTATTTGATCAGGGCGTTTCCGTTTTTAAAGTTGATTTTGGTGAAGCTGCACCGCCGGAAGGAATTTACCATTCGGGTCGTACAGGTTTTTATGAGCATAATTTATACCCGTTGCGTTATAACAAAGCGGTTGCTGAAATTACTCAAAAAGAAAAAGGCTATACATTAATCTGGGCCAGAAGTACTTGGGCAGGAAGCCAGCGTTACCCATTGCATTGGGGCGGTGATGCCGAAACTAGCAACGGAGCAATGTCTGCTGAGTTAAGAGGCGGGCTTTCATTGGGATTAAGCGGTTTCAGTTTCTGGAGTCATGATGTGGGAGGATTTGCTACTAAATCTCCAGAGAATTTATACAGAAGATGGGCTCCGTTCGGAATGTTTACTTCACACGTAAGAAGCCACGGCGAACCTCCAAGAGAGCCTTGGTTATACAGCAAAGACTTTTTGGAAACTTTCAGAAAAGCTGATAACATGCGTTACGAGTTAATGCCATACATCTACGCTCAGGCAAAAGAAAGTTCTCAAAAAGGACTGCCGATGATGCGTGCTTTGTTCCTTGAATATCCAAATGATCCAGGATCTTGGTTAGTAGATAATGAATATTTATTTGGCTCAAGTATTTTGGTGGCCCCGCTCTTTGAAGAGGTTACAGAAAGAGACGTTTACCTTCCGCCTGGAACATGGATTGATTATCAGACTAAGAAAGTATATCAGGGCGGATGGCATAAAATTCAGGCTGGCGAAGTGCCAATCGTAGTTTTAGTAAAAGACGGTACAGCACTTCCTCATATTGGACTGGCTCAGTCTACCAAAGATATGGACTGGAGCAAATTGATTTTAAAAGTATATGCATCTGATGTGACAAAAGAGGCTGAAGCCAAAGTGTTCCTGCCAGATGGCGATGCAGTACAGACTATCACAGTTTCCAAAAAAGGAAACAATTTTGAAACAGCATCAAATCCATTAAATAGAAAAACCACTTTCAAAACGGAGTGGGTAAAATAATTTAGATTGAGTTTTGTTTAAATTGAAAATCGGGGGTTAGGTTAGGGTTTCCCCCGATTTTAAAAATTACATTTAAAAAATAATACCATGTTAAAAAAAATCATACTTCCGGCATTTTTAACAGCACTAACAGTTGTTGGTACTGCACAGGCCCAAAAAAGTAAATCTTATGAACTGGCTTCTCCAGGAGGAATAAACAAAATTAAGTTCAGCCTTGATAAAACAGCTCCAAAATATGCTGTTTCACACGGCAAAATCCAAGTAATTGAGCCGTCTGATTTAGGTTTTACGCTAAAAGGAAATGAGGATTTCAGTACCAATTTTGAAGTTATCGATGTAAAAAACAGTTCTTTTGATGAAACTTGGGAACAAGTATGGGGAGAAAAGAAAAAAATCAGAAACCACTATAATGAGATGGTTGTGCAGCTGCAGCAAAAGAGCAGTGAAAAACGAAGACTGAACATTCAGTTTCGCGCCTATGATGATGGTATTGCTTTTAGATACGAATATCCAAAACAAGAAAAGAATGACAGTATTTTTATCATGGATGAAAAAACGACTTTCAATCTGAAAGACGACGGAAAAGCATGGTGGATTCCGGCTAACAGAGAAAATCGTGATGAATACCTTTTTAAAGATGCACCGGTAAGCACTCTTGATACCGTTCTTACACCGCTTACTATTGAAAGCAAAAGCGGACTGGCTTTAAGTTTTCATGAAGCTAATCTAAAAGATTTTGCCAGCATGACTTTGGTAAACAATACAGGAACACAGTTGAAATCTGATTTGGTGCCTTGGGCTGATGGGGTGAAAGTAAGAGTAAAAGACGCTTTTACGTCTTCATGGAGAACACTTCAAATTGGTGAAAAGCCAGGGGATTTAATCACTTCTTATTTGATTCTGAATCTTAATGATCCAAATAAATTAGGTAAAGTAGATTATTTTAAACCATACAAATATTTCGGAATCTGGTGGGGAATGCACATCGGGAAATATTCATTTTGGGAAAGTCCAATTCAGGGCGCAACAACCAAACGTGCCGAAGAATATATGGATTTTACAGCTAAAGAAGGTTTTCATCATCTGCTGATTGAAGGCTGGAACAAAGGCTGGACACCGGCTTGGTATGAAAACAAAATGCACATGTTCAGTTTCACAAAAAGTGCAGACAATTTTGATTTAGAAAAAGTTGTGGAGTATGGAAATAAAAAAGGCGTTGCGTTAATTGGTTACCACGAAACTGGTTCAAACCTGATTAATTACTTAAAAGAAGTGGACGATGCTTTTGCTTTGTACAAAAGATTAGGAATGCACTCTGTGAAAATTGGACACGTGGGGTCTAAATTAAATATGAAAGAAAATCATTTCGGTCAATTTGGAGTGAATTATTTCAGATATATTTTAGAGAAAGCAGCAACATATGACTTGGCAGTATTGTATCATGAGTCAATAAAAGACACAGGAGAACGCCGTACTTTTCCAAATATGGTTTCGAGAGAAGCAGCGAGAGGGCAGGAGTACAATGCTTGGAGCGAAGGAAACCCTCCAAGTCATTTAACTATTATTCCTTTTACGAGACTGCTTTCCGGACCAATGGATTTTACGCCGGGGATTTTTGATGTTGAGGTGAAGCAAGGTTATCCTGGAAAAAGAGTTCACGGTACTGCAGCACAGCAGCTGGCATTGTATATAACCATTTATGCTCCAATTCAAATGATGGCCGATCTTCCTGAAAATTACGAAGGCAAACCAGCTTTACAGTTCTTAAAAGATGTCCCAACTGACTGGGAAGATACAAAAGTACTGGAAGGAAAAATTGGAGAATACATTACTACTGTCCGTAAAGACAGAAACAGTGCTGATTGGTATTTAGGAACTATCACAAATGAAAAAGCACGTGATGTTGAAGTTTCATTGTCATTTTTAGATAAAAACGCGACTTACGAAGCTCAGATTTATGCTGATGCCGAAGGTACTGATGAGACACATAATCCATCTGCAATTGCGATTTCGAAGAAAACCGTTAAAGCTTCAGATAAACTAAAATTACATTTAGGAGGAGCCGGAGGAACAGCAGTTAGATTCAAAAAATTATAGTCTGGATATTTTGTTGTAAAGATGTACTGCAGTGCATCTCTACAACAATAACAGCAACAATTTTCACAGTAAAAAAATCACAATTCAATGGTTTAATTTCAAACATATTTTATGAAAAGAATTTTAATAACAGTACTGGTTTTCATTAATTCAATCAATTTCAATTTGTTTGGACAAAACAGCAGTTCCGATAACAGAATTATAAAAGTAAATTATAATAATGTTACCGGGAAAATGAACACCATGTTCAAAGAATGTATTGGTGCAGGCCGTGCCAATGAGGGCTTGCGTGCCGATTGGCAGCAGCAGCTGGCTATGGCCAAAAAGGAATGTGATTTTAAATACATTCGTATGCATGGTTTACTGACAGATGATATGGCAGTGTATCGTGAGGACAGCAAAGGAAATCCCGAATACAACTACCAGTATGTTGATGTTTTATTCGATTTTCTTTTGAGTATTAAAATGAAACCTTTTGTGGAATTGGGTTTTATGCCGTCAGCATTAGCGAGCGGAAAAGAAACTATTTTTTGGTGGAAAGGGAATGTTACTCCGCCAAAAGATTATACTAAATGGGGTGATTTAATTAAAAACCTGACACAGCATTTTACTCAGCGCTACGGAGCTGCTGAAGTAAAAACCTGGTATTTTGAAGTTTGGAATGAGCCGAATCTTTCGCCAGGATTTTGGACAGGAACGCAGCAGGATTATTTCAAATTATATGAGTATGCTGCAAAAGCTGTCAAAAGTGTAGACCCTGCTTACAAAGTTGGCGGTCCCGCAACTGCAGGCGCTGGCTGGGTTCCGGAAACCATTGATTTTTGCGCTAAAAATAATGTACCAATTGATTTTATTTCGACACATACCTATGGTGTAAGCCAAGGATATTTGGATGAATACGGTTCTACAGGTACTGTTTTAAATAAGGACGAGGGGAGCGTGAGCGGTGATGTTATTAATTCTAGAAAACAAATTGCAGCTTCTGTGAAACCTAATCTCGAACTCCATTATACCGAATGGAGTACGTCTTACACTCCTGCCGATCCAATTCATGACAGCTACCATTCGGCGGCTTATATTCTTAAAAAATTAAAACAATCAGGCAATGCTCCAAATTCAATGTCGTATTGGGTTTTTACCGATATTTTTGAAGAACCGGGCCCAAGATTCACGCCTTTTCACGGAGGCTTTGGATTATTGAACACGCAGGGAATTAAAAAACCAGCTTATTTCTCTTATTTTCTAATGAACAAATTAGGAGAGACTGAGCTAAAAAACAGTGACACTTCCTCTTGGGCAACTAAAAATGCTAAGGGCGATGTACAGCTTTTATTTTGGGATTTCACTTATACACTTCCTGAAAAGGATGTGAATAATCAAGCCTATTATATAAAAGATTTACCATCAAAATCAAAAGGGGAGGTTAAGATTGAAGTGGAAGGCTTACAGAAAGGAAAATATAATCTGGAGATTTATAAAGTGGGTTATAAAGTCAATGATGCTTACACTGATTATTTTGCGATGGGAAGACCAAGCCAGCTAACTCTTGAACAAGTAAAATCAATTAAGCAGAAGAACAGCGGTCTGCCAATTGCAACTGAAAAAGTGATCATTGATGCTACAGGAAAGTACAGCAGAAGTTATAAGATAAATGAGAATGATGTTGTCTTTTTCAGTTTTGTTAAGCAATAGTTACTTGAAAATTTAAACCAATAATTAATCATAATAATTCCGAATAAAAATGAAGAATAAAATAAAATATGCTGCCATAGCTGTGTCTATTCTGGCATTTGCTGACGGCAGTGCACAGGCAGTGAAATCTAAAAAACAGCAGAATACTTATGTTGGAAAAGAGATAACAAACGAGAATGATGCCGCTATTGAGAAGCTGATTTCTCAAATGACTCTGGAAGAAAAAATAGGAATGCTGCATGGTAACAGTATGTTTACTTCCGGAGGAGTAAAACGCTTGGGAATTCCAGAATTAAAAATGGCAGATGGACCGCTTGGAGTACGTGAAGAAATTTCCCGTGATAACTGGTCTCCAGCGGGATTAACAAACGATTTTGCGACTTATTATCCAGCGGGCGGCGCATTATCTGCTACTTGGAATACAGAAATGGGATATACTTTCGGGAATAGCTTAGGACAGGAAATGCGTGCCAGAGATAAGGATATGCTGCTTTCACCAGCTATTAATATCGTCAGAACACCGCTTGGGGGCAGAACGTATGAATATATGAGTGAAGACCCATTTTTGAACAAAAAGATGGCTGTGCCTTTAATTGTTGGTCTGCAGGATAATGATGTTATGGCCTGCGTAAAACATTTTGCTGCTAATAATCAGGAAACGAACCGTGATTTTGTTGATGTGCAGATTGATGAGCGTGCGCTCCGCGAAATCTATCTGCCTGCTTTTGAAGCGTCTGTTAGAGAAGCAAAAGCGTATAGTATTATGGGAGCTTATAATAAATTCAGAGGTGAATATTTATGTGAGAATGATTATATGCTAAATAAAATTTTACGTGACGAATGGAACTTTAAAGGTATTGTGGTGTCTGATTGGGCTGCAGTGCATTCTACTGTAAAATCTTTGGAGAATGGATTGGATGTCGAAATGGGAACTCCAAAAAAGTTTAACGAATTTTTCCTGGCTGACAAATTAATTGCAGCAGCCCAAAAAGGTGAAATTTCAGAAAAAGAAATTGACAAACATGTAAGACGTATTCTGCATACTTTGTATCAGGTAAAAGCAATGGGCGGAAAAAAACGTGCCACAGGAAGTATTGCTACCGAAGCACATTATCAGGATGCCTATAAAATTGCTTCAGAAGCGATAGTACTTTTGAAAAACGAAAATAACGCACTGCCTATAAAATTAGACGGCGTAAAATCTATTGCAGTTATTGGTAATAATGCAGCGAAGAAAAATGCTTTGGGAGGATTTGGAGCTGGTGTAAAAACAAAAAGAGAAATCACTCCTCTAGAAGGATTAAAAAACAGACTCCCAGCTTCTATTAAAATTAATTATGCAGAAGGATATTTGGAGCGTTATGATAAAAAAAATGCTGGAAACTTAGGAAATATAACTTCTACAGGTCCAGTTACAATCGATCAATTAGATCCAGCCAAACTGCAGGAAGCAATAGAAGCGGCTAAAAACTCAGATGTAGCTGTTGTTTTTGCAGGTTCAAACCGCGATTATGAAACAGAATCTTCAGATCGTCGAACATTAAATTTACCATTTGGCCAAGAAGAATTAATTAAAAAAGTATTGGAAGTAAATCCAAGAACGATAGTGGTTTTAATTGCTGGAGCTCCTTTTGAAATTAATGATTTAAGCAAAAAAACAAATGCATTAGTCTGGAGCTGGTTCAATGGTTCTGAAGGAGGAAACGCATTGGCCGATGTATTGTTAGGAAAAGTAAATCCTTCAGGGAAATTACCTTGGACAATGCCCAAGAAATTAATGGATTCTCCTGCTCACGCTACTAATAGTTTCCCCGGCGATAAAGCGGTTGAATATAAAGAAGGAATTTTGGTAGGATACAGATGGTTTGATACTAAAAACGTTGAACCTTTATATCCTTTCGGATACGGATTATCATATACTACTTTTGCTTTCAGTGATGCAAAAGCAGATAAAGAATCTTATGCTGATAATGAAACAATCACAGTTTCAGTAACGGTTAAGAACACAGGAAAAGCAGATGGTAAAGAAGTAGTACAATTGTATGTTTCTAAAGCAGATTCAAAAATCGACCGCGCTGCTCAAGAGTTAAAAGGATTTCAAAAAGTATTTGTTGGTGTCGGAAAATCTGCAGTTGTAACAATTCAGGTTCCTGTAAAAGAATTAGCATATTATAGCGCCGAGAGCAAAAAATGGATCGTAGAGCCAGGAAAATATACTTTGAATATTGGAAATTCTTCCCGAGATATTAAAAACAAAATTGATATTGTTATAAAATAATATGACTGTCCGCAAATAATACCATGTTTTTTTTCGCACTGATTGCGCAGATTCTCACAGATTTCATTACTATTTTTTTAAAAATCTGTGTAAATCTTTTTAATCTGCAGCTAATTCGATCTGTTTGGTATTAGTTAAGGATAATCATAATAAAATAATAGCAGCTATTAAACCAACCAAAAATCAATACTATTATGAATAACAAAATTAAAAGACATGGAATTCTTTTCTTTCTTTGTTTCGCTTTTTTAAGTGTTATGGCCTGCAGTTCCAATGATACTGTTGCTGCAGCACCAAAAGAAGAAACGAAAACACTTACCGCAGATGTTTCTAAGATAGATTTTGAAGCTAAAGAAAATGCTGCGAGTGTAACTGTTACTACTGATGCTAAGACATGGACAATTGCTTCAAATGTCAGTTGGATTCAGTTGAGTAAAAGTTCTGGAACAAAAGGGACCAGTTTAGTAACAATTACAGCGTTAGAAAATACAGCTGTAGCTGCAAGAACTGCTACAGTAACTATAAGTTCTAGTGAATCTGCCTCAATTCAGATTTCAATTTCACAAGCTGGAGGAACTATCGTTGTTACTGGTTTATATCCTAGTTATAATACTAACCCGATTGCTGATGATGCTGTAGGAATGGGAAGTACTGCTGCGCAGCTGGCTGCCAAAATGAAATTAGGCTGGAATATTGGAAATACATTGGAGGCGACACCTGGAAGTGAAACCGCCTGGGGAAATCCAAAAGTTACTAAAGCACTGATTGATCTGGTTAAAGCAAATGGCTTTAATGCTATCAGGATTCCTTGCTCTTGGAATCAGTATGCTAATAGTACAACTGCACAAATCAGTGCAGCATGGTTAGCAAGAGTAAAAGAAGTAGTGCAATACTGTGTGGATAATGATATGTATGTTATAGTTAACATTCACTGGGATGGCGGCTGGTTAGAAAAAAATTGTACCGAAGATAAAAAAGAAGCAAATAATGCTAAACAAAAAGCATTTTGGGAACAGATTGCGACCTATTTACGCGGTTTTGATGAGCACTTGCTTTTTGCTTGTGCAAACGAACCTAATGTTGAAGATGCTACCCAGATGGCAGTTTTAAAATCGTATCATCAAACATTTATTGATGCTGTTCGATCTACAGGTGGTAAAAACGCATATCGTAACTTAATCATTCAGGGACCATCAACAGATATCGATAAAACAAATAAATTGATGACAACTTTACCTACGGACAAGGTTGCAAACCGAATGATGGCTGAGGTTCACTTCTACCCTTATCAATTTACTCTTATGGACAAAGACGCTGATTGGGGCAAAATGTTTTACTATTGGGGAGTAGGAAATCATTCCACTACCGATACTGCACACAATCCTACTTGGGGTGAAGAAGCTGACGTAGATAAGTTTTTCCTTTCTATGAAAACACAATTTGTAGACAAAGGAATTCCTGTGGTTTTAGGCGAATTTGGCGCAATAAGACGTGATCTAACAGGAGATGCATTAACATTGCATTTAAAATCAAGAGCGGCCTTTTTTAAATATGTTGTAAAACAGGCAAGAGCCAATGGTATGATACCTTTTTACTGGGATGCTGGAAATTTAGGTGTAAATACTATGTCTTTATTTGACAGAAGCACCAATACGGTTTATGATCAGCAGGCATTAACGGGGTTACTTGATGGATTAAAATAAATTAAATGAAGATAGATTAAATTAGTTTCGGGATTATTATTTAGAGCATTTTTGTTTTAAATAATCGTCCCGAAATATTTTTATAACTTGGTCATTTGTATATTTATAGAACAAAGTTAAATGACTAACATTTTAAAATCAATAATACAAATGAAAAAAATACTTGTTATCTTATTTATTGTCAATGGTTTTTGGGCTAATGCCTATGTTAAAATGCCATTAGTATTCTCTGACGGAATGGTTTTACAGCGGAACAAACCAATTCCAGTTTGGGGCTGGGCTGATGCCAATGAAAAAGTTCAGGTTCAGTTCAATAAACAGACTAAAAGCATCATTGCCGATAAAAGCGGAAAATGGATGGTCAAACTGGATACTGAAAAAGCGGGCGGGCCTTTTGAATTGACCATTTCTGGTAACAACAAAATTGTCATAAAAAATGTTTTAGTTGGCGAAGTCTGGATTTGTTCCGGACAATCGAACATGGAATTTCAAATGTATAAACTTCCTGATTTTGAAGTCCAAAAAGAACAGTCAAACGAGCCAATGATTCGTCAGTTTGGCGTAGCTCAAGATTTAAGCAGTACACCAAAAGAAGATCTAAAAGCTGGAAAATGGACTGTTTCCAATAAACAAAATATCAAGGATTTTACTGCAGTGGGTTACTTCTTTGCAAAGAAACTATATGCCGAATTAAAAATCCCAATCGGAATCATCAACACTTCTTGGGGCGGAACCTGTGTGGAGACCTGGACAAGCCGTGAAGCTTTTGAAAAAAGCGATGAATTCAAGGATATGATTGCAGGCGTACCTTCGGTAAATATGGATGCCATTTTTGAAACGTATAAAAAATCACTTTTAGATAATATTCAAAAAATTCAGAGTTTTCAAGTAACGGAAGTTAATCAGGACCAATTCAAAAATCCAGATTTTAATGATACGAAATGGCCGGAAATAAAAGTACCCTCTCTTTGGGAAAATCAGCAGATCGGAAATATTGATGGAGTCGTGTGGATGCGAAAAACGATTACTTTAACAGCAGATCAAGCCAAAAAAGAAGCGGTTCTATATTTGTCAAAAGTAGATGACGAAGACGAGACGTATGTTAACGGAATTTTGGTCGGAACCAATAACATTTGGGATAGGGAACGGATGTATAAGATTCCCGTAAATGTTTTGAAAGAAGGTACAAACGTAATTGCTGTAAAAATCACCGATTATACTGGAGGAGGAGGTATTTACGGAGATCCAGCTGATTTGAGAATCGATTTCAATGGTTCGGCTGTGACACTTGATGGATTATGGAAATTCAATGTT
Organism: Flavobacterium sp. HJJ; assembly: GCF_015351475.1. Taxonomy (GTDB): domain Bacteria; phylum Bacteroidota; class Bacteroidia; order Flavobacteriales; family Flavobacteriaceae; genus Flavobacterium; species Flavobacterium marginilacus. The sequence goes on from NZ_JADKPR010000023.1 coordinate 49,721, forward strand.
GTACAAGTAAAAGTTTCAGTTTCACCAAACAGTTATCCTTCGTTATTGTACAATGCGATGGTAAATCCGCTCGTTCCGTATGCTATTCAAGGAGTTTTATGGTATCAGGGTGAAGCCAATGTTTGGAGAGCGAGCCAATACAAAAAAGCTTTCCCTTTGATGATAAATGATTGGAGAACCAAATGGAATCAGGGGAATTTTCCTTTTTACTTTGTGCAATTATCAACTTTCGATGAGTTCAAAGGAAACAGTAAAGTAGGAAGTCGTTGGGCAGAACTTCGCGAAGCACAATCCGAAACTTTGAAATTGCCAAATACTGGAATGGCTGTAACCACTGATATTGGAAATGCAAAAGACATTCATCCAACCAACAAAAAAGATGTAGGATTGCGTTTGTCTGCAATAGCTCTGAACAATGTGTATGGGAAAAAGCAAGTTTACAGCGGACCAATTTTTAAATCTCAGGAAATAAAGGCAAATCAAATTGTTCTTTCATTTAATGACATTGGAAGCGGATTGTCAACTTCTGATAATTCCGAGAACGTAAAAGGTTTTGAAATCGCTGGCACCGATAAAGTTTTTCATTCCGCGAAAGCGATTATCAAAGACAACAAAGTAATCGTTTCCAGCGGAAGTGTTCCTAATCCTGTTGCCGTGCATTACGGCTGGGCAGATGACGATACTGAAATTAACCTTTTCAACAAAGAAAAATTTCCGGCTTCGCCTTTCAGAACTGATAATTGGGAAACGATTACTACGAATGAAAAGTATAAAATAAATCCGTAGAGACGGGTTTGAAACCCGTCTGTATAAGAACCCGTCTGTAGTGCAAAAAATTAAAAGATTATGGAATTTCTAAAATTAAAAATACGGTTTTTATTGTTTTTTTTATCGTTTATTGTAAATGCACAGCATCAAAGCGAGCAAAAACCAAATACGTACAGCAATCCAATTTTTGCTGGAGATTATCCAGACCCATCAATCCTTCGAGACGGAGAGGATTATTATATAGTGCATTCCTCTTTCAACTATTATCCAGGATTATTGATTTGGACTTCCAAGGATCTAATTAATTGGAAACCCGTTACACACGCACTTACCAAAAGCGTGGGTTCCGTTTGGGCACCAGATTTGGTTAAATACAGCAATAAATTTTATATTTATTTCCCCGCCAATAATACCAATTATGTAGTTTCGGCAGATACTATAAATGGCCCGTGGAGTGATCCGATTGACTTAAAAATTGGAAGCATTGACCCAGGACATTTTGTGGATGATAAAGGGAATCGTTTTCTGTATTTCAGCGACGGAAGTTATGTGCCACTTTCTAAAGACGGACTTTCGGTAATCGGAAAAGCGATACACGCCTATGATGGCTGGAAAATACCAAGCGATTGGTCAATAGAATGTTTTTGTCTTGAAGGCCCGAAAATGATTAAAAAAGATGATTATTATTATCTGACCGTTGCCGAAGGCGGAACCGCAGGGCCGGCAACCAGCCACATGGTAATTTCGGCACGTTCCAAATCTCCTTTTGGACCGTGGGAAAACGCGCCGAATAATCCTATCATCAGAACAAATGACAGTTCGGAAAAGTGGTGGTCTAAAGGTCACGCAACGATAATTGACGATGTTAAAGGAAATTGGTGGATGGTTTTTCACGGCTATGAAAACGGCTATTACAATATGGGACGTCAAACTCTTTTACAGCCTATAGAATGGACAAAAGATGGCTGGTTCAAAATAAAAGACGGCATCAAAACCGAAGATGCAATAAAAAAACCAGCTGGTCAATCCGTAAAAAGTGATTTCACACTTTCGGATACTTTTACAGGAAGTAAGCTCAATTCACAATGGCAGTTTTTTGACGAATTTGATTCCCAAAGAACTACGTTTTCTTCCAATGGAATAAAAATCAAAGGAAAAGGAACGGGTATTGGTGAAAGTTCACCATTGTTATGCACTCCTTCTGATCATTCCTATACAGCAGATGTTGAAGTTGAAATCGAAGAAAATGCTTCTGCTGGACTGGTTCTTTTCTACGATACTAAATTGTTTACCGGAATCGCTTTCGATAAGGAAAACATTATGGCGATTCTGAGGGTTTGGCAATTTCCAACGGTAAAAGGGGTGAACAAAACCCATTTGTTTTTACGTTTGGAAAAAAGGGAACAAGTGGTTAATATGTTCTACAGCATCGATGGAAAGGATTGGCTGAAAATCGAGAACTCTGCTGAGGTTTCCTCTTTCAACCATAATGTATTGAGTGGTTTTATGAGTCTTAAATTGGGACTTTCTGCGGTAGGAGATGGTTCGGTGACGTTTAAGAATTTTGTTTATAAGGGGGTGAAATAATATGACTAAATTTCAGGGCAAATATCGCATTGATTCTGCGAGAGCAAAATGGTGGAATTATGATAATCCAGGAGATTATTTTATCACCATTTGTACAAAAAATAAAGATCATTTATTTTGACATATAAAAGATGAAGAAATGATTTTGAATGAATACGGTCAAATTGTAATGGATTGTTGGTTGGATTTACCAAATCATTATGATAATATTATTCTAGGAGAATTTCAGATTATGCCAAATCATATTCATTGTATTATAGGAGTGGATAATTCAAAAGAGTTGAATCCCGTACAGACGGGTTTGAAACCCGTCTGTACCACGCATAATTTCGGGGTTTCGAATTCCAATCCAGAGTCAGATACCGTAGAGACGGGTTTGAAACCCGTCTGTACCTCGCATAATTCCGAGATTTCGAATTTCAATCCAGAATCAGATACCGTAGAGACGGGTTTGAAACCCGTCTGTACCATGCATAATTTCGGGGTTTCGAATTTCAATCCAGAGTCAGATACCGTAGAGACGGGTTTGAAACCCGTCTGTACCACGCATAATTTCGGGGTTTCGAATTTCAATCCAGAATTAGATACCGTAGAGACGGGTTTGAAACCCGTCTGTACCACTAATATTAATTCCGATAAAAATATCCACGGTGTATTTGAATTTATCCGAGCTTTGAAATCATTTTCATCCCGAAGAATAAATGAAAAGAGAAATTCAAAAGGTGTTTCAAATTGGCAGGAACGATTTCACGATCATATTATTAGGAATGAAGCAGAATACAATAGAATTATAGATTATATAATAAATAATCCTAAGAAATGGGATGAGGATTGTTTTTTTGAATAGTACAGACGGGTTTGAAACCCGTCTGTACGTGGGTATATCAAGTACAGCGTTGAGATAGATTTGAAACCCGTCTGTACAGGAATCCCGTCACACAGAAAAAAAAATTAAATTTTATTTTATGAAAAAGTTATATATAGTTTTTGCCATTTCCATTTTCTGCGGAAAATCGATAGCACAATCTACCCATAAATTGTGGTACAAACAGCCAGCCGATTATTTTGAGGAAACGCTGGTTTTGGGAAATGGTAAAATGGGGGCGACAGTTTTTGGAGGTGTCAATTCGGATAAAATATATCTGAATGATATCACGCTTTGGTCGGGAGAACCCGTAAATGCCAATATGAATCCCGAAGCATATAAAAACATTCCCGCCATTCGCGAAGCGCTGAAAAATGAAAATTACCAGCTTGCCGAAGAGTTGAATAAAAAATTACAAGGTAAAAATGCCGAGTCCTATGCGCCATTAGGAACGCTTGAAATCAATAATTTTCATACCGGAAAAACTTCTAATTATTACAGGGAATTGGATATTTCAAATGCAGTTTCTAAGGTAAGTTACGAAATTGACGGCGTAAAATACACACGCGAATATTTTGTTTCTGCACCCGATCAAATTATGGTGATTAAGTTGACCAGCAGTCAGAAAGGTGCTTTAAATTTTGATATTCATTCTAGCAGTTTACTGACTTCAAGTTCGGAACTCAAAGACAATGTGCTTGCGCTAAATGGCGTTGCACCGATACACGAAAACGAGCAATACACTGTTCCGCTTGCTTTTTTGAGCAATAAAGAAAGAGGAACACGGTTTACAAGTTTAGTTAAAATCAAAAGTACGGACGGAACAATTGTAACTTCTGATAAGAGCTTAGGAATTAAAAATGCATCTGAAGCTGTGATTTACGTTTCAGTTTCAACGAGTTTTAATGGTTTTGATAAAAATCCGAACACCGAAGGCTTGGACAACAAAGCGATTGCATCTGATCATTTGAATAAAGCTTTTGGTAAAACTTTCGATAAATTAAAACAATCCCACATTGCTGATTATCAAAAATTCCACAATCGTGTTTCATTGGATTTAGGAAAAACAACAGCTCCCGATTTGCCGACTGATGAACGTTTATTGCGCTACGCGGATGGAAAAGAAGACAAGAATTTAGAAATACTGTATTTTCAGTATGGTCGTTACTTATTAATAAGCAGTTCAAGGACTTTGGGAGTTCCTGCCAATTTGCAGGGACTTTGGAATTCTTATGTGAATCCGCCTTGGAGCTGTGATTATACATTGAACATTAATGCACAGGAGAATTATTGGCTGGCAGAAAACACCAATCTGTCCGAAATGCATCTGCCTCTTTTGGGTTTGATCAAAAATCTTTCGGTAACGGGTAAAGTAACTGCCAAGACTTTTTATGGAGTTGACAAAGGATGGACTGCTGCTCACAATTCTGACATCTGGGCGATGAGTAATCCTGTCGGGCAGTTTGGAAAAGAAGACCCAATGTGGGCCTGCTGGCCTTTGGCAGGCGCTTGGTTAAGCACGCACATTTGGGAGCATTATGTTTTTACGCAGGATAAAAATTATTTGAAAAATGAAGGTTATTCATTGATGAAAGGCGCAGCTGAATTCTGTTTGGGTTGGATGGTTACTGATAAAAATGGTAATTTAATCACTTCACCATCTACTTCACCCGAAAATCAGTATTTGACACCAGATGGATTCATAGGGGCAACTTTATACGGAGGAACTGCTGATTTGGCGATGATTAGAGAATGTTTTGACAAAACAATAAAAGCTTCAAAAGTTTTAGATATTGATGCCGATTTTAGAGGAAAACTGGAAGAAGCTTTAGGGAAATTACATCCTTATCAGATTGGGAAGAAAGGAAATCTGCAGGAATGGTATTTTGACTGGGATGATAAAGATCCAAGGCACCGTCATCAATCACAGTTGTTTGGACTTTTTCCAGGAGATCATATTACGCCTCTAAAAACTCCTGATTTAGCAGAAGCATCCAGAAAAACTTTGGAAATCAAGGGAGATGAAACAACTGGCTGGTCAAAAGGCTGGAGAATCAATCTTTGGGCAAGACTTTGGGATGGGAACCGCGCTTATAAAATGTTTCGTGAGCTTCTCAGATATGTTGACCCTGATGGTAAAAAAACGGAGCATCCAAGAAGAGGAGGAGGCACGTACCCTAATTTATTCGATGCACATCCGCCATTCCAGATTGACGGTAATTTTGGCGGTGCAGCAGCTGTTGCCGAAATGCTGGTTCAGTCTAATGAAAATGAAATTAGATTATTGCCTGCACTGCCTGATGCTTGGGAAAGCGGATCGGTAAAAGGAATCTGTGCCAGAGGAGGTTTTGAAATTTCGATGGAATGGAATAATAAAATTCTGCAAAAAGTTACTGTTTCTTCCAAAAATGGTGGTAAAACAACCCTCATTTGCGGAAGCAAAAAACAAAATATTACTTTAATTAAAGGTCAGAAATCGGAAATTGTCTGGTAAAATAGTTAACACGAATTTCTCGAATCAGCACGAAAAGAATTTGTGGCAATTCGTGAAATTCGTGTTTAACTTTTACTTTATAATCGGGTTTCTAATAATCTGATCCATCACCCAGCTGGTGTGTGCAGCTGTAAATGCGTTTGACGGATGTTTGTGATTTCCTAAAAGCTGATCCCGCATCTGTTCTACATGATGCAGCTGAACATTTTCAGGATGTGGTATGTTATGAGTAGTTTCTCCTGTGGCAGTTTTTAGGATTAATGGATCGTTTTCAAATATAGAGAACGTGATTTTTCCTTCACTGCCATAAATTTCGACTATATCTTCCCGTTCGAATGTGCCAAAATTCCAGCTTCCGCTCCCTGTTATCCCCGATTCGTGGATCCAGTATGCGACACAGGCATCTTTTGAAGTGTACAATCCCTGTTGATTTAAGCTGAGACCAGAGACTTTTTTTATGTTACCGAAATAATGGATAAACAAATCCAGTCCATGACTGGCCAAATCATCAAAATATCCTGCTGGTGCTACATTTATATCAGTTCTCCAGTTGTATTCGCCTGAACGGTCCTGATCGTTTGCAGGCTTGCTCAGGTGCCATCTGATGTGCCTGATATCACCAATGATTTTCGAGTCAATCCAGTTTTTAATTTGTTCAAATCGTGGAAGCGTACGTCTGTAATAAGCAACAAATATGGGAATATTTTTTGCTTCAAAAGCTTCAGCAATGTCCAGGCAGTCTTGATAATTTGGCGCTAATGGTTTTTCTATACAGCATGGTTTTCCTGCTTCGGCAATTTTTAAACCATAAAATTTATGGGTATCGGGCGGTGTTGCAATATAAACAGCATCAATTTCGGGATCGTTTATTAAGGCATCGGGATCGGTATAGAATTTTGCAATACCATGTCTTTTGGCATAATCTGCAGCTTTTTCAGGATCTCTGCGCATTACCGCGCCAATAGTAAAACCTGCGGTTTTTTGGTAGGCAGGACCGCTTTTTATTTCAGTGACATTGCCACAGCCTATTATTCCCCATCTTAGATTTTTTGTTGTTTCGTTCATAATTTTGTGTTATTCACAACCATCGATACCACAGCTGTTTTCATCAGGGGTATTTTGAAGTTTTAGTTTGGTTTCAAAATTTCCTTCTGCCCAAGTTTTTTCCAAGGTTTTCAAAAAAGTATCTGTTGGCTGTGCGCCGGATATTGCATATTTATTGTCAAATACAAAGAAAGGAACACCAGTAATTCCAAGTTTTTGGGCTTCCTGCTGATCTCGGCGTACTTCTTTTGTGTAAATATCATTATCTATAAGCTGTTTGATTTCGTCAATAGGCAATCTCGCATTCTGACCAATTTCCTGCAGTGTATTCCAATCATTTACGTTTTTTCCTTCTGTGAAATAAGCTTTGAACAGCAGTTCTTCTAACTCATTGGCTAGATTGTGCTTTTTTCCTAAATGAATTAATCGGTGTGCGTTTAATGAATTGGCCAAAATCGATTTTTCAAAATGAAAATCCAGCCCGTTACTTTTAGCAGTTTGAGTTGTGTTTTCCAGCATTGATTCAGCCCAATCTCTGTCTCTGCCGTATTTTTCAGCGAGATGGTCTGCAATGCTTTCATTAGGAGTAGCTTTAAATGACGGATCCAATTCAAAACTTTTCCATTCTATTTCGACTGAATCTTTATTTTCAAATTGTGTTAATGCTTCTTCTATTTTTCTTTTGCCTATATAACAAAACGGGCACATTACATCGGACCAGATTTGTATTTTTAATTGATTTTCCATTTTTGTTTATTTTATTGGCTTTGCCAAATATTTTAAAGTGCAAAATTAAAGAAATTGAATTTCGAACTTTTATTATTTAAGTTTTTATTATAATTCTACTCAATATTGCTTTCGTCTGAATTACTTTTTTTCTTTGGAAATTGGTAGTTGTAATCCTTTAAATATAGTTTGTCTCTTTTATTATTTTTTGGAGCTGGAGGAAGTATTGCAGTTTCTGCTTCTTTTGAAAGTAATTTGTTCGATAAATAATTGGTTAAATACTTTTTAAGAATTTGTATTTTTTCTACTTCAATGGAATAAATGGTTTTTTTACCGACATTTTTTACTTTTAATAGATCAGCTTTTTTTAATTCTAATAAATGTTTGGAAATGGTCGATTGTGCTAAGGGAATTTGTGAGACAATTTCGCCACAGGTCCTGTGGTTTTTATTCCAGAGCAAAGTCATTATCTGCATACGCGTTGGATGCCCCAATGCTTTGCAGATTTCTGCGATTGCATTTGTTTCCTGATCGAAATCTAAGTGTTTAGTAGTTCCCATAACTCCATTTATTTCATATCGTAATTTAGCGATTATATTTGATATATCAAGGCCTTTTTTAAATTCTTTGAGGAATGCTATTTGGAATTAATTATAATCTTCCAAAGTCATTCATTTTTGAAGGCTATAGTGTTAAATCAGGTATAAATACGTGAAAACAGAAGCTGTTTATTCGGTAAATTCGTAAAGGTTAATAAGAGAATGTTTTTTATGATTTAAAATGTTGAAAGTTTTTTGAGTTGAAATTAGTTTATAAGTTTTGAGTATAATTTGATTAGGGAGAATAGCCATCAATTAACAATTGCTGGCTTTTTTTATAAATAATAGGCCGGCTAAATTTTAAAATTTAGCCGGCCTTATTATTAAACTTGAATGGTTTTATGCCAATAAATCTAAAACCAATGAAGGGAATAATCCAATAATTATGTTTAGAAGAATAGCAAGCACTGCAACCGCGTAAATCAAGAATGGTTTTGCTGTGCGGGTTTCATTCGGTTCTTTTGTATACATTGCTAATATCAATTTAAAGTAGTAGCCAACACTAATAATCGAGTTGATTACAGCAAATATAACCACTACTAAATAACCTGCCTGAATTGTTTGGCTGAACAAAACCAATTTGGCAAAGAAACCTGCAAATATTGGTATACCCGCCATAGAAAGAAGAGATGCTGTTAAAATAGCTGCCAATAGAGGGTTTGTTTTTCCTAAGCCGTGGAAGTTTACGATATCTTCGTTTTCTCTGTTTTTGCAGACGTATAATATAACGCTGAAAGCAGCAATACCTGATAATGCGTAAGCCGAAGTGTAATACAGTAGACTTCCTGCAGAAGTAGATAAACTCAATAATGCCATCAGCATAAATCCTGCATGCGAAATACCTGAAAAAGCCAGCATACGTTTTACATTTACCTGTCTCAAAGCCATGATATTTCCAACAGTCATAGAAGCTATAGAAATGATTACTACAACTATTTGGAACGAATAATTAATATCGGCATTCATTGCTGATAATAGTTTATAAAGTGTTGCAATTGCTACAACTTTTGCCAAAGTACTCATTAAAGCTGTTGTCAAAGCTGGTGAACCTTCATAAACGTCAGGAGCCCAAAAGTGAAAAGGAACAGCTGCAATTTTAAATAACATTCCGATTGTAACTAAAACAATACCGATTGGAAACCAAATAGGAAGCTCAGCTGATTGTGACATATCGCTAATTTCGATAATGTCAAATGAACCCATTGCGCCATAAATCATACAGATTCCGAATAAAATAATTCCAGAAGCAAAAGATCCCATCAGGAAGTATTTCATACCAGCTTCATTACTTTTTATGTTTACTCTGTTGCTTGCTGCAAGAATATAAAGAGAAATAGATAATATTTCGATTCCTAAAAAGAACATCGCGAGATTACCAAACGAAACCATGGAAACTGCTCCGGCTAAAAGGAATATTTTTATTGCAATATAATCAGAAAGTTTGCTTTGGTGATTATCATAAAAATTATGGCTCAATGCTATTAAAAAGATTGTCAATACAATAAATAAACTCGAAAATGAAACCGAAAATTTACTCACCACAATCATATTGTTATAGTAACTTGCAGGAGAATTAAATTCGGACACGGTAAGTCCCAGAATGGCTAACAGTCCGATAATTGTTACCGGAATAATTGCTTTTCTAAAATCAAAGATTTCAAATACAAGGCTTAAAATACCTAATCCTACTATAGCTATTAATGTTGTCATTTATATTATGCTTTTTACTTAATTGTATTTATTAATAGTGTTTAAAATAGTTTCAAGACTTGGCGTTATCAAATCGTTGATTGGTTTTGGATATAATCCAAAGAAAAACAATACAGCAATTATAATTACCAATGTCAAACCTTCAGATAAAGTTACATCGGCAAAAGGTTTTGCATTGGTTTCTCCAAGCATTACGTGCTGAAACATTTTAAGCATATAATAAGCTCCTAAAATAATTGTGGTTCCGCCCAAAATGGCAAACCCAATATTTATTTGCGAAAGGCTGTATAAAACGGTAAACTCTCCAATAAAGTTAAATGTAGTTGGTAAAGCAACAGATGCTAACACCAAAATCAAAAACAGCGAAGTGAATTTTGGAGATTGAGCACGAATACCGCCCAAATCTGCAATTAATCTTGTCTCATATCTTCTGAAAATGATTTCAGCTGCAAAAAACAATCCAACCACTACAAAACCGTGAGCAATCATTTGTAAAACGGCACCTCTAAAACCATCAAGATTTAAAGCATATGTTGCTGCTGCAATTAATCCAACGTGAGCAAGGGAAGAATAAGCTAATAATTTTTTTAAGTCTTTTTGTCTCAATGCTACAATTGAACCATAAATTACTCCTGCAATACCAACTCCAATGAAGATGTACATGTATTCTTTAGCTGCTAATGGAGACAAAGGCAGCTGCCAGCGGATAAGGCTGTACAATCCCATTTTCAGCATAATACCTGATAAAAGCATCGTTCCAAGAGTCGGAGCTTTTTGATATACATTTGCCTGCCAGGTATGAAAAGGAATCAACGGAATCTTAATAGCATATGCCAAGAAGAAAGCTGTAAAAATCCATTTTTGTTCGTTTACATCTAATTTTAATTTATATAAATCCTCAATCAGGAAGCTTCCCGCTTTTTGATACATATAAACGAAAGCAATAAGCATGAATAATGAACCTGCAAGTGTATAGATAAAGAATTTAACCACTGCTTTTTTGCGCTCTTCGGCATCGCCATTACCCCAAATCAAAGCGATAAAGTAAATAGGGATTAATGATAATTCCCAAAAGATGTAGTATAAAAGACCGTCACTTGCCAGGAAAGTTCCTGTCATTGCAAATGACATAAACAATATAAGTGAATAAATCGATTTTGCATTTTTGAAATCGTTACCAAATGACGATAAAATTATAATTGCAGTCAAAATAGTTGTCAATATAACCATTGCCAATGACAACCCATCAGCTTGTAATGCAAATGAAACTTTAGGTAATGTAATCCATTGGCTGCTGTAGCTAATGTTTTCTCCTAAATTAAAATGATTCAACAAAACTATAGAGCAACCCGCAGCCGCTATTCCAAAAAACAATGCCACTTTTGAAGCCAGCTTGTCGCCAGCTAAATAAGTTGCAAATGCGCCAGCTAAAAGGATGATTAATATTAGAGTTACGTTCATAGTATTATAATTATTGAGCTAAAAATAAATAAGAAATAATGGCACACATGCCTAAAACAAAAGCAAATAGGTATAGTCCAACACTTCCATTCTGTAATTTTTTACCTTGGTAACTAAGTTCGCTGGCAGTTTTTCCTAATCCAAAGACTGCTGAAGAAATTCCTGTTTCAACATAATCTCTGAAGATTTTAGACAAACTGTTTATTGGTGCAACAAACAATGAATCGTACAGTTCATCAATATAGTATTTGTTATACAGTACTTTTGAAACACCTGTGATTTCGGCATCTTCGCTTGGAACAGCATTTTGTTTGATGTATTTAGCGTAAGCAATCCCAATTCCAATAAATCCTCCGACAACGGCAATTGCCATCAACATGTATTCAGTAGTTCCCAATACATGTTCTTCTGTTCCCGCTTTCGCGAAAAGAGGAGATAGGTATTCGTTCAGCCAGCTATTGCCAGGTAAACTGATTAATCCTCCGACAGCAGCCAAAATTGCCAATACAATTAAAGGAAATGTTATTAAAGCCGGACTTTCGTGTAAATGATGTTTTTGCTCTTCCGTTCCTCTAAAGTCGTTTAAGAAAGTCAGGAACATCAATCGGAACATATAGAAAGCGGTCATTATCGATGCAACCGATCCAACAACCCAAAGCGGAATGTTATGGTGGAAAGCGGTCATCAAAATTTCATCTTTAGAAAAGAAACCTGAAAATACAGGAACGCCGGAAATCGCTAACGAAGAAATAAGCATGGTCCAAAAAGTAATTGGCATCGCTTTTTTCAATCCGCCCATTTTACGCATATCCTGTTCTCCATGTAATCCGTGAATTACCGATCCAGATCCTAAGAATAAACAAGCTTTAAAGAAAGCGTGAGTGATTACGTGGAATATCGCTACTTCATAAGCACCAAAACCTAAAGCTAAAAACATTAATCCCAATTGAGAAACGGTAGAGTAGGCAAGTACTTTTTTAATATCATTTTGAACCAAACCGATCGTTGCAGCAACCAATGAAGTTACTCCTCCAATTACGGCAATAATGGTTTGTATTTCGTGTGTTAAATCAAATAAGAAATGCATTCTGGATACCATAAAAATACCAGCAGTAACCATTGTTGCAGCGTGAATCAAAGCCGAAACCGGCGTTGGTCCTGCCATCGCATCAGGTAACCAGGTATATAAAGGAATCTGAGCCGATTTCCCGCAGGCTCCGATAAACAATGCTAAAGCAGCAATGCTTAACCAAAGTGTATCAACACCCTTAGCGCCAGCGATAGCTGTTTGTAATGATGCAAAATCCAAAGTAGAGAATAAACTTCCTAATATAAATATCCCAATTAATAATCCTAAATCCCCAATACGGTTCATGATAAATGCTTTTTTGGCAGCATCATTATAACTTTGGTTTTTATACCAAAATCCAATCAATAAGTAAGAACAAAGTCCAACTCCTTCCCAGCCAATGAACATTACCAATAAGTTGCTTCCAACTACAAGGGTAATCATGAAAAAGATAAAGAGATTTAAGTATGCAAAGAAAGAATGCATTTTTTCGTCATCATGCATATAGCTGATAGAGTATAAATGAATCAGAGAACCGATTCCAGTTACAAACAATAACCACAAAACAGATAACTGATCCAGCAAAAATCCAAAACTCACATTGAATTTGCTGATTTGAATCCAGTCAAATAATTGAATATTTATTGCTTGTTTGGTTTGGCTAATCTGAAGAAAAAACGAAACTGCAACAATAAACGAAATCACTACAGAAAGCGTTCCGATGGCTCCGGAAACCGATTTTCCTAACGATTTTCCAAAGAAAACATTAATTAAAAACCCTAAAAAAGGAGTTAACAGTAAGACTAAAGCTAAATTGGTATCCATTGCCATTTATCCTTTTAAGTTTTTTAAATTATCGATGCTGATTGATCCAATATTTCTAAATATTGAAACCAATATGGCGAGTCCTACCGCAACTTCTGCAGCTGCTACTGCCATGGAGAAAAATACGAATACTTGTCCTTGTGTGTCTTGGTGGTAAGTAGAGAAAGCCACAAACAATAAGTTAACAGCATTCAGCATGATTTCGATAGACATGAACACAATGATTGCATTTCGTCTATACAAAACCCCAAAAATCCCGATACAAAAAAGTGTTACACACAGGAAGATATAGTTCTCTATACCAATTTGAGTTAAAATATTATTCATTATTTTTCTAATTTTTCTTTTTTAGACAATAACACAGTTCCAATCATCGCTACTAATAATAAGATAGAAGCAAATTCGAATGGCACCATATACTCATTCAGCAATGCTTTTCCAAGTACTTTTATCGACTGGTAATCTTCGCCAGTATAATCATACTCTACGATTGGTTTCGAATTAATAAAGATTTTTATCAAAACCAGACACACCAAACAAAAGGAAACAATAGCTCCCAACCTTGTGAACCTCGGCTTGTGAACTTCATCAGCTTCATTAAGATTCATAAGCATTATCGTAAAGAGCAGTAAAATCATTATCGCTCCCGAATAAACTATGATATGTACAATGGCCAAAAACTGGGCATTCAGCAGTAAATAATGTCCTGCAATAGAGAAAAAACAAATCACTAAATAGATAGCGCTGTGTATTGGATTTCTGCTAAAAATGGTTAAAAATGCTGTTAGCAATGTGATTGCAGACAATACGCAAAATAAAATAAGTACTGTTGACATTAGTTAGCGTTTTTTAGTTGAGTGTTTTTCAAAGCCATTTCAAGTGGCATAACCAGTTTGTCTTTTCCGAAAATGAAATCTTCTCTGTCATAATTGGCAGGAACCAATTCTTTAGAAATAGTCAAATAAATTGCATCCTTTGGACAAGCTTCCTCGCAAAGTCCGCAAAAAATACATCTTAACATATTGATTTCATATATCTCAGCATATTTTTCTTCTCTGTACAAATGTTTTTCATCTGCTTTACGCTCTCCGGCTTTCATCGTGATAGCTTCAGCAGGACAAGACAAAGCACATAATCCGCAAGCGGTACAGTTCTCACGCCCTTGTTCATCGCGTTTCAGCATGTGCTGACCACGATATACAGGACTCATTACACGAACCTGCTCAGGATATTGAATTGTTGCTTTTTTTCTAAAAAAGTGTTTTATCGTAATGGCTAAACCTTTTACAATCGCAATCAGATACATGCGTTCCAAAAAAGTCATTTCCTTGTTGGAGACCACTTTTTTTCTTCCCGATAAGGATATAGTTTCTATTGACATTTTTTATTTTTTATTTTTATTTTGGAGCTAATCCTGCTATCCGTTGCAATCTTTTATGTTTTTAAAGGAAAAAAATAAAAGGATTTCCACTGCTATCAGGGCTAGGGCATTTGTGAATTAATCAATTTAGTTTTTATATCCAATTTTATTTCTTTCAATTTTATTTTCTTGTTTGTCAATTAGTTCATCTAAATAATTAAAAACCAATTCAATGTTTTTACTTTGATGAGATAATTTATTTTTGATATCCTCAATTTCTAATTTTATATTCAAATTGTCTGACAAATCTTTTGTAATTTTTGTAAAAACACGAATTATTTGAATATTAACTTTTATTGCTGTTGGACTATTTAAAACACTCGAAAGCATTGCAACACCTTGTTCTGTAAAAGCCATTGGTGCTAATCTGTTTCCTCCCCAACTTGAGGTGCCAATTTGGCTCCTCAAGATTTCAAACTCTACAGCCGAAAGCTCAAACATAAAATCATCTGGAAATCGCTCTAAATTTCTTCTAACCTGACGCTTTAGTTGTTTTGTTTCAATAGCGTAAAGTTCTGCTAAATCACTATCCAGCATTACTTTTTGATTTCTAATAAAATAAATCTTATTAGTTATAATTTCACTTGGAATTCCTATTTCATCCATAAGTTTAATCTACAAAAATCAATAGTTATAATTTATTTAGGTGTCATAAAATACGATATGTTATGTTTTAACCGATTCGTAAATTGGAACCAAATAGGTTATTAAAAAAAATTAAAATCCTAAATAAACAGCTATTTCACTTCTCAAAATAACAACTCCGGTTATCATAATATTTGCAATCGCAAGCGGAATAAGAATTCTCCATCCCAGATGCATTAATTGGTCATATCTAAATCTTGGTATCGTCCATCTAATCCACATAATGAAGAAAATAAATCCGCATATCTTTGCAAACAAAACAGCCATTCCAATTACGTTGGCAATATTTACTCCTAAATTCTCTACAGCCCATCCCATTCCAGGATAATTGTATCCGCCAAAAAATAAGACTGCCATGATAGTAGAGGAAACAAACATATTTGCATATTCGGCAAATAAATAGAATCCCATTTTCATTGAAGAATATTCTGTATGATATCCTCCAATTAATTCCGATTCACATTCCGCTAAGTCGAAAGGAGTTCTGTTTAATTCAGCAAAAGAACAAATCAGGAAAATCAGAAAAGTCAATGGCTGATACAAAACATTCCAGTGCCATTCTGATTGCTGTATTGAGATTTCTTTCAGGCTTAAAGTTCCTGTCATCATAGTCAAAGCGATTATTGATAATCCCATTGCTACTTCATAAGAAACCATTTGTGATGCCGCTCTGATAGCTCCCATCAAAGAGAACTTATTATTCGAAGCCCATCCTCCAATCATTATACCATAAACACCAAGAGAAACTACTCCAAAAACATATAAGACAGCAATATTAACGTCAGTTGCCTGCAATAAAATATCTCTTCCAAACAAGTGTAATTTATCTCCCCAAGGAATAACAGCACTTGTCATCAAGGCAGTACTCATTGCAATTGCTGGCCCTACTACAAATAAAAATCTATTAGGAGTATTTGGAAAAAATTCTTCTTTTGCAAATAATTTACCTCCATCAGCAAGCGGCTGCAATAATCCTCCCCATCCTGCACGGTTTGGACCAACTCTATCCTGCAGAAAGGCAGCTACTTTACGTTCAGCCCATGTAGAATACATAGCCATAAGCATAGTAAGAGCAAAAATTACTACTATAAATACACCTTTTTCTATAACAAATGTACTATCCATTTTTAAGAGTTTTGAGTGTTAATGTCCAATGGATTTGAAGCCATACTTATCTTTTTACGGTCTTGGTCTCTGCCCAAAAGAATATTTTTCTCAGTAGCGATTTCTACTTTCTCCAACGGACGTGTATAGTTATTTTGATTAATAACTGAATCTTTTTCAAACTCGCGTGGTCCTTCAATCACCCAGTCAGAAACCTCCTTTTTGTCAAAACGGCAAGTGTTACAAATGAATTCTTCTACTTCGTGGAATTCATCTTTACGGCCAGTCACACGCTGAATTTCATTTCCAAACATCCAAACGGTAGTTTTTCCGCAGCATCCTGGAGTGGTACATTCTCTGTGTGCATTATAAGGTTTGTTGAACCAAACTCTTGATTTAAATCTAAACGTTTTATCAGTCAAAGCACCAACGGGACATACATCAATCATGTTTCCAGAAAATTCATTTGTTATGGCTTTTGAAATACAAGTAGAGATGTTTGCATGATCACCACGATCCATTACGCCATGAACACGATTGTCTGTCAATTGATCGGCAACTTGTACACATCTTTGACATAAAATACAGCGGTTCATGTGTAATTGAATATTTGGACCAATATCTTCTGGTTCAAAAGTTCTTTTTTCTTCAATATAACGCGATGCTGATTTTCCGTGTTCGAAGCTTAAATTCTGAAGATCACATTCTCCAGCCTGGTCACAGATAGGGCAGTCAAGCGGATGGTTAATCAACAAAAATTCTGTTACCGATTTTCTTGCTTCCTGAACTCTTGGGGATGCTTTACTGGCGATTTCCATTCCGTCCTGACAGCCTGTAACACAAGATGCCATTAGTTTTGGCATTGGCCTTGGGTCAGCATCACTTCCTTTGGTTACATCGACTAAACAGCATCGGCATTTACCGCCGCTCCCTTTTAGTTTAGAATAATAGCACATTGCTGGCGGAACAACATCGCCTCCAATCATGCGCGCAGCCTGCAGAATCGTTGTTCCTGCTTCTACTTCAATTTCTTGACCGTCTATGGTTACTTTCATATTATTAGTTGTTAGTTGATGGTTGTTGGTTGTTTGTTTCTGGAATTCCATCAACTATCAACCAACAACCATCAACTTTTTATACTGTTTGTTTTGCTACCAAATGCTTTACTTTTTCAAAAGGTTCATCAACAAAATGGTCTCTGTTTTTTATTTTTTCAGGGAAACGAACATGGTATTCAAATTCATCTCTAAAGTGACGAATAGCCGCTGCTACCGGCCAGGCTGCTGCGTCTCCAAGTGGACAGATTGTATTTCCTTCTATTTTACTTTGAATACTCCATAGTAACTCGATATCTTCTTCGCGACCGTGTCCATTTTCAATTCTATGCAATACTTTTTCCATCCAGCCTGTTCCTTCTCTGCAGGGCGTGCACTGTCCACAGCTTTCGTGGTGGTAAAAACGGGAGAAATTCCAGGTATTACGAACGATACAAGAAGTATCATTATATACGATAAATCCTCCGGAACCCAGCATTGATCCAGTGGCAAAACCACCGTCGCTTAAGGATTCGTATGTCATCAAACGATCTTCGCCTGCGGCAGTTTTGTAAATTAAATGTGCTGGTAATACCGGAACAGAACTTCCTCCGGGTACAAAAGCTTTCAAAGGACGGTCAGAACTCATTCCGCCAAGATATTCGTCGGAATTCATGAATTCGTAAACACTTAATCCTAATTCAATTTCATAAACACCAGGATTCTTAATATGTCCCGAAGCTGAAATTAATTTGGTTCCTGTAGATCTTCCGATACCAATTTTTGCATAATCTGCTCCCGAATTGTTTACAATCCAAGGCACTGCTGCAATAGTTTCTACGTTATTTACAACTGTTGGGTTAGCCCAAAGCCCAGAAACAGCTGGGAATGGCGGTTTGATACGAGGATTTCCTCTTTTTCCTTCTAATGATTCAATCAAAGCAGTTTCTTCACCACAGATGTAGGCTCCGCCACCGATTTGGACATGTAATTCTAAATCAAATCCAGAACCCAATATATTTTTTCCTAACCAGCCTGCTGCTTTAGCTTCGGCGATGGCTCTTTCTAATATTTTATAAACCCACATATATTCCCCACGAATGTAGATATAGGAACGGTTTGCGCCCAATGCATAACTGGAAGTAATCATTCCCTCGATCAATAAATGAGGAATATATTCCATCAAATAACGATCCTTGAATGTTCCTGGTTCAGATTCATCAGCATTGCAAACCAAATGTCTTGGTTTTCCTGATTTTTTGTCAATAAAACTCCATTTCATACCTGCTGGGAAACCAGCACCACCACGACCGCGCAATCCCGAAGTTTTTACTTCTTCAACTACTTCATCCGGCGTTAAGGTTTTTAAGGCTTTTTCTACAGAAGCATAACCGCCGTTAGCACGATATACTTCGTAGGTTTTAATGCCTGGAATATTGATTTTGTCTAATAATATTTTTTGTGACATAATTTATTTAATTATTAAATAGATTTTTATCTATGAAATCTAATAATTTTTTTAATTCTATATTTTCATCAGGGTTTATCTCCCAAATATTTTTATCCGAATAATCATAAACTGTAGAACCTTTATAATCCCAATTCGTACTTCTGTATTTTTTAAACAAATCAATTTTTGAATATAAAAATGCTTTTTGTGCTGGAATATTTAAGTTTTCAGTTTTTGAATCATCTATACAATTTAACATTACTTTCCAACACTTATCAAAAAAGCTAAAATCATTTTTAACGCAAATGTTTAATAAATCCTCTAAAATTCCTTCTCGCTCGTCATTAAATGGCAATAAGTATATTTCAAATTTTACGCCTAACTCAATTTCAACATTATTTAAATCTTTTATTCTTTGTTCCCTGCCTCCATTAATTTTTGTTGAATCGGTGTCAAAAATAATTATATTTTTTGCTTTTTCTTCTTTTCTTTTAATATCAGCTAATAACGGCTGATCTATTAATTTGTCTTTCCCTTTTACATCAATTACGATACTTGAATCTTCAATTTTAAAAAAGGATTTAAGCAAAAAATCAATAAACAGTTTATCGCTTTTACCTTCAACAAATATTTTATTTAAACCGTACTCTTTCATTAACCCCTTAATTCAACATTAGAATCTAATCCTGCACTAATTTGGTTGTATGTAAAAGTTGAAGCATAAATTTTATCTTTATTGGTGCTTTCTTCTAGCTTTACTAATCTAATTTCATTATTATAATTCAACAAGTTTGATGCCTCAATATATGTTTCTGTACATTCTTGACTATGTGTCGTTGCAAATAATTGTACATCTAACTCTTTACAAACCTTCATTATGTTTACCCAAAAATCTTTCATTTTGGAATAATGAATGCCTATTTCAATTTCATCGATTAAAATTCTTTTTCCTTTTAAGGATAACATTTTCAAAACGATATAAAATATTCTTTTGAAACCATCTCCCAATGTGTTTAATGGGAAATACTCTTCTTTATCTTCATAACTGATTAAAAAAACGGATTTTAAATCTTCAAAATTTTCTCTAAAATCTATCCCAACTAATCTTCTATCTATTATTTTTAGTACTTCGATTAAATTTTTTTTATCATTTTTGGTCTTCAAACTTTCATAAAGTTTTATTGTTTCTTCTTCTAGAGGAGAATCATTAAAACTTATCATGGGAAAGTCTAGGATATTCTCATCGTAATTATAGATGTTAAAAGTTTTATCATTAATCAATACTACATGGTTAGTAAATGTTACTTTTAATTCAGACGATTTGTCTAATTGTTTATTACCACCAATACTAATCGGAGATATTGAAACTGATTTGTTTTTTTCTAAAAGTGTGTGAAATGTAAAACGAATAGCTTGATTCTTATTTTGTTCTACCCAAGTGAAATAATGACCTTGAGGGAATTCATAGTCAAAAACAATTCTACCATCTATATCATATGGGATTTTGACAGCTTTGAAATCCATTCCTCTTTTGCTTAAGCCCATATGAAAATTAGAAATTAATACTTCTCCTTTTTCATCAAACAACAAAGCCTCCAACAAACAAGTCTTTCCAACATTATTATCGCCAACAATCAAATTAAATTGTCCAATATCGTTTACCTCAAGAGAGTCAAACTTCTTGAAATTTTCGATTTTGAAATAAGTTAAATGATTGTTTTCCACTTTTTATTTATCGTGTAATATTATTTTATCGTCTTTGCAGTCAGCAATTAACTGATCTACTTTTTCTTTTGTCAAATGTTCTTTGTAAAAATCACCCAATTGCATCATTGGAGCATAACCACAAGCACCCAGACATTCTACTCCTCTTACTTCAAAAAGACCGTCAGCGGTTGTTTCTCCAATTCCAACGCCTAATTTTTCACAGGTGTAATCCATTAAATCCTCAACTCCGTTTAAACAGCAAGGTGAAGTCTGGCAAAATTCAAACATGTATTTGCCAATTGGTCTTTGGTTAAACATCGTGTAAAAAGTTACTACTTCATACACTTCGATTGGTTTTATTAGTAGAATTTCGGCAACTTTATCCTGTAATTCAATACTCAGCCAATTATCGTGAGCGTCCTGAACTTCATGTAAAACGGGAAGTAAAGCTGATTTTCGTTTATCTTCTGGATAATGACTGATTAATTCATTGATGCGGGACATCAATGCTTCGGTCATATTTATTTCTTGTTTGTAATGTGTTCTTTCCATTTTTAATTTTAGATTTTAGATTTTAGACTTTAGATTTTTAATCTGCAATCTGCAATCTACATTCTGCAATCTTAATTTTTTTATGCGTCTAATTCTCCTGCAATAACATTTAAACTTGATAAAATAACAATTGCATCAGATAACATTGAACCTTTAATCATTTCTGGATAAGCTTGGTAGAAAATAAAGCAAGGTCTTCTAAAGTGCAATCTATAAGGAGTTCTGCTTCCGTCGGTTACTAAATAGAATCCTACTTCACCATTTGCTCCTTCTACTGGATGATAGACTTCACCAACTGGAACAGGAATTTCTCCCATCACAATTTTGAAGTGGTAAATCAAGGATTCCATACTATTGTAAACATCTTCTTTTGGAGGAAGATAATATTCAGGAACATCAGCATGGTATTCATTTCCTTCCGGCATTTTTTCCAAAGCCTGACGGATAATGCTTAAACTTTCCCAAACTTCAGCATTTCTGACACAAAAACGGTCATAAGTATCTCCCGATTTTCCTACTGGAACGATGAAATCAAAATCATCATAAGAGCTGTATGGCTGTGCTACACGTACATCATAATCTACTCCTGCAGCACGTAAATTTGGTCCGGTAAATCCATAAGCCAAAGCTTTTTCAGCACTTATCGCTCCTACATTAACAGTTCTGTCAATGAAAATTCGGTTTCTAACAAATAGATTTTCAAATTCTTTCCATACTGCTGGGAATTCTTCTAAAAAAGCATCTAGTTTTCTAAAAGCTTCTGGAGACCAGTCTCTTTCAAAACCGCCCATTCTTCCCATATTAGTTGTCAGACGTGCTCCGCAGATTTCTTCGTAGATTTCGTAGATTTTCTCTCTAAACTGCATTACATATAGAAAACCAGTATAAGCACCAGTGTCAACTCCAAGAATCGAATTACAAATCAGGTGATCTGAGATTCTTGCCAACTCCATTACAATAACACGAAGATATTGTGCTCGTTTTGGCACTTCAATTCCTAAGGTTTTCTCAATTGTCATCCACCATCCCATATTGTTGATAGGAGACGAACAATAATTCATACGATCTGTTAGAGGTGTGATTTGATAAAAAGGACGATTTTCGGCAATTTTTTCGAATGCTCTATGAATGTAACCTATTGTTGGTTCAGCTTCAAGAATTCTTTCACCATCCATCAACAGAATATTTTGAAAAATACCGTGTGTAGCTGGGTGAGTAGGGCCTAAATTCAGAATGGAAAGCTCGCTTCCGTCTTCATTGTGTCGCTCTTTGATTATTTTAGCATAGCGATGCTCTGGTGGTAATAATAGTTCTGACATTTATCTAATGTGAAAAATTATATTTATTTTACTATCGGCTGATTGGTTGTTGTTCTTCCAAAATATCTGTCATCCTTATCTGTTCTTCCGCTGTCTTCCATTGGGAATTCTTTACGCATTGGAAAAGAAATCATTTCATCCATATTCAGAATACGTTTCAATTGAGGATGCCCGATAAAGTTTATTCCAAAGAAATCATACGTTTCTCTTTCCATCCAATTGGCAGACAGAAAAATGTTTGATATGCTTTTAATTTCTGGATTGGAACCGTTTAGGAAAGATTTAATTCTGATGCGTTTGTTTTCGTACCAATTGTGTAAGTGGTAAACGACAGCAAACTGTCTGTTTTCTTCGTTATCAGGATAATGTATGCCGCATAAATCGGTTAAAAAATGAAAACGTAAAGTTGGATCATTTTTTAAAAATAAGATAACGGCTGTATTGATGTCCGAATCTGCTTCAAAAGTGAAAATATCTTTTGCTTGTTCAAAGTTTGAAACTTTTGATCCAAAATTTTCCATTAACCTCTCTTGAATTTCTGTTGTCTCTAATGCCATTTTTTATTGAATGTTATAAGATGCCAATAATTCTTTGTACTCAGGTGAACTTCTTCTTCTTACAGATTCGTTTTTAACTAATTCCTGAAGCTGCATAACACCATCTACAATTTGTTCCGGACGAGGAGGACAGCCAGGGACATAAACGTCTACTGGAATTACTTTGTCGATTCCCTGCAATACAGAGTAAGTGTCAAAAATTCCTCCAGATGTAGCGCAGGCACCAACGGCAATTACCCATTTAGGTTCGGCCATTTGTTCATATACTTGACGCAGAATTGGTGCCATTTTTTTTGAGATTGTTCCCATTACTAAAAGCATATCGGCTTGACGAGGAGAAAAACTTACCCTTTCAGAACCAAAACGTGCCAAATCATAATGTGAAGCCATTGTTGCCATGAATTCGATACCGCAGCAAGAAGTAGCAAAAGGCAAAGGCCAAAGAGAATTTGCACGTGCTAATCCCACAACATCATTCAGTTTTGTAGCAAAGAACCCTTCTCCAGTAACACCTTCTGGCGGGGCAACCATATTTACTTTTGAATCACTCATTTTAATTTTGATTTTAGATTTTAAATTTTTGATTCTAATGAAGCATATAAATAAAATCAATATTTTATATTTTAAAAAAAATCTAAATTTTAAATTCTAGTTTTAAATTTTCTTAGTTGGCATAATCTAAAGTCTAAAATCCAAAAACCTGAATTTTTAATTTATTCCCACTCTAGAGCTTTCTTTTTGATGATATAGAAGAAGCCGACTAAAAGAAGTAACATAAAGATAATCATTTTTATCATCCCTTCGATGCCTAAGTCTTTGAAATTCACAGCCCAAGGGTATAGAAATATTACCTCTACATCGAAAAGTACAAATAAAATGGCTACGATGAAGTATTTTACTGAAAAAGGGATTCTTGCGTTTCCAACTGATTCGATACCGCATTCGAAGTTTTTGTCTTTATTTTCAGAGAGCCTTTTTGGTCCTAATTTTCCTGAAATAATGATCATGCCTACAACAAATCCTACAGCTAAAACAAGCTGCATAAAGATTGGGATATAGTTTATTTGTTCAGATTGCATAATTATCAATTTTTGCTTTATATTAAGTTACAAAGATAGCTTTAGTGTAACTAAAACACAAATTTTGTATCATATTTAGTAGAAACATTAACTTAATGCGGTCCTAATTTTTATTGATTATAAATAACGCTTTTAAGTGCTGTTTTTAGTATACGGACAAAAAAAAACGTTCCGATTAAATCGGAACGTTTTTTAGACGTTTTTGCAATAAAACAGTAAGCTATTTTAATACTAAAGTACTGCTACTTTAGCCGCAACTTTACCTTTTCTTCCTTCTTCTTCTTCATAGCTAACTCTGTCACCTTCGCGTAGTTCTTCCGCGCTGATTCCTGATGCATGAACAAAAATGTCTTTTCCTGTTTCTTCGTCTGTAATGAATCCGTAACCTTTAGATTCATTGAAAAATTTAACTGTACCTGTACGCATTGTAATAGTAATAATAATTTATAATATCGCAAATGTAATCTTTAATATAATACGAAAATCAATATGATATTATTTTTTTTGTAAAAATATTGATATTCAAGTGTTTTTACCTAATTGTTTGAATTGAGATTTGTTAATTGCTGCGAAAATATTTTTTAGTGGTGTCCTTTTATCTATATGTCGTATAAATCCTTGTTGTGCAGGATTGAACAAGATAATCAGATACATAAATATTTTCTTTTTCTATTATGGCTGTATTTGGGGGAATAATTGACCAAATTTTTTTTTCTTTTGCAATTTCCCGGCCATCTTTCATCTTTAGGATAAAAAATAATGTATAGTTCTTTAATTTTTTATCAAAAATGTATAGCTTAGAATTGTTTTTCAGTTCATATTCAATTTCAATTTCATTGTATTTGTTTTTATCAGAGAAACTTACTGTTTTGACCTGTAGATTAAACTCCCTTTCTTGATTATCGGCATCTTGTTTTGAATAAATATCTTTTTTTACAGTTGCCTGTGGCACATAAACACAGCCATATAAAATAAAAAGAAATGAAATCGGTAAAAAGATTTTCATAATTATTTAGAATACAGCATTAAGAGTCTTACTATAGATTCGCTATTATATTTATTTTTAAATTTAGTGTTTATATTTTCGATTTTTTCTTTTGATAAAGGCATATAAAAAGAATACATAATGTCATTAAATTTTATTCTTTCTTTTTCGTGTAAGTCTTTTAAAATGTCACTCGCAAAAAAGGAATTCAATGTTTTTTTATATTGCTTAAAGAGACTCTGATAAACTTTTGTTTGTTTTGTGTATTCGCTGTATCCCTCGGTCGAAAGTTCATCTGCCAATAAGCCCATGTAAGGGAGATCCATAAGGATTTTATTTTGACTAATAAAAACCATATTGGCTAAGGCTTGAAGGTCATGTTTTTTGGTTTTACCTTCGTAATTTGCCAAGAGATCTTTTATTCGGATTATAAGCCTAAAAGTTTTATCAAAATCTGTGCTGTGTTTTTCTTTTCCGGCTTCTTTAATCTCGGTTGACGATTGGTTTAAGCGGTCGTAAAGAACGTTGGTTAAATAATAGATGTTATTAGATGCTTTTAAAATAGCTTGTTTCTCATCCATGTTAAAATTTTTCAAATCGGCAACAAGTAATTCTTTGCTTAAATCATTGTAACGCTTTGTTAATTTTAAAAAGTAATCATCGGTATTTTTAAAAAACAAACTTTTCTCTTCTTCTTTCTCATTAAAATCATTTACAATATTTATCAGGAAATCATAAAATTTGGAGCATGCCAAAACATTATAAATAACTTGAACACGATTTTTTTTAATAGCGATTTCTTCATCAGAAACATTGCTGTTAATAATCAATTTTCCTTTGCCATTGGCAAAATATATAGCGTCGAAATTCTGTTTTTTTGAAAAATTGTTATTTGCAAAATTGATAAAGGGTTTGCCTTCTGAATTCAATATAAACGCCAGTTCTTGTTTTCTTTTCTCAGGCATTTCGGTTAAATACCGATAGGATTTGTTATAATCTGCCAGTAATGCTTTGTCTTTAAATTCGAGTGCTTTTACATTCTCACCTAAAGCGTAGTAACTGATTGAAATATTGGCCATTAATGCCCAATAAATTTTTTTTGTTTTTTTATTATTGACATCATATTTGGAAACTTCATTTTCCCAAAATTGAATACTCTCTTGAAGAAGATTTTTTATCTTAAGATAGTTTTCTTCAGTGTCTTCTAATTTTCTGGTAAACTCAAAAGCATCAACAGATTTATTGATTTGTTCAAAATCATCATCTTTGAATTTGTATAAAGGAAGGTTCTCTTCAATTCTGCTGAAATCAATGGTTTCTTTAATTTCTTTGAAAAAATTATATAAAACAATATTACTATAGATATCGCGGCAATTTTGAGAAATTGTTACACTAGAGTTTTTAAGTAATAGCTGTGCTTGGCTTTTTGCAATTTCCTCTGTTTTTATGCTATAGTTGTTGTAAGCGCTTACACTTGAAACGGTTTGAGAATAATTGAAATCTTTAGTGTAAATGATTTCATTATTTCGTTTTATGGTGAAATTTAGTTTTGCATCAAAAATAATATTCCCGGTATAGCTAATTTCATTTCCAATAGTATTTTTTTCTACAGCTGTTGCGAGATTCGTGCTTATAGGTTGAATATCTATTAAATAGTTGCTTTTTCCAGGTGAAACTATTTCTAAATTTCTGAAATTAAGATTTTTTACTGCATATGCAGATATTTGATTGTCAATTATACTATTGCCTGATGAATCTTCTATGGCAATACTAATTGTGCTGCTTTCGATTTTTATTTTTGGATATTTCCAATCGTAAAATGAATACAAAACCTGTTTTGGGCTCTGTGCATATAGGTTTATTGCAAAAAGCAGTAAAAAAATCTTTTTCATGCTCTTTACAGCTATTCTAAGTCTAATTTTATTGAAAGTTCTTTTAACTGAGATTCATCAATAATGGATGGAGCGTCAATCATAACATCCCTTCCTGAATTGTTTTTTGGGAAAGCAATAAAATCACGGATGGTTTCTTGTCCGCCCAGAATCGCAACAAGACGGTCCAAACCAAAAGCTAAGCCTCCGTGAGGCGGAGCTCCAAATTGAAAGGCATCCATTAAGAATCCAAATTGTGCTTTGGCCTCTTCCTCTGTAAAGCCTAAATATTTAAACATCAACTGCTGTGTTGCTTTGTCGTGAATACGGATTGATCCTCCGCCAATTTCGTTTCCGTTCAAAACCATATCGTAGGCATTGGCACGTACTTTTCCAGGATTGGTTTCCAGTAAATGCATATCTTCCGGTTTTGGGGAAGTAAATGGATGGTGCATCGCGTGGTAACGTCCGTTTTCTTCATCAAATTCTAACAATGGAAAATCGACAACCCAAAGCGGTGCAAACTCGGCTGGATTTCTCAATCCAAGACGAGCAGCTAATTCCATACGCAAAGCGCTCAACTGTGCTCTTGTTTTATCGGCTGGTCCAGAAAGTACAAAAATCATGTCACCTGGTTTTGCTTTAGTTGTTTTTGCCCAATTGGCTAAATCTTCCTGATCGTAGAATTTATCTACTGATGATTTAAATGTTCCGTCATCATTGCATTTTACGTAAACCATTCCGCTTGCGCCTACCTGCGGGCGTTTTACCCAGTCAATTAAGGCGTCAATTTCTTTACGGGTATAATTTCCTGCTCCCGGAACGGCAATTCCCACTACCAATTCAGCTGAGTTGAAAACCGGGAATTCTTTGTGCTGTGCAAATTCGTTCAATTCCCCGAATTTCATTCCGAAACGAATGTCTGGTTTGTCATTTCCATAAGTTTTCATCGCATATTCATAAGTGATGCGAGGAAATTTATCAACTTCAATTCCTTTTAGTTCTTTTAGCAAATGACGAGTCAATCCTTCAAAAATATTTAAAATGTCTTCCTGCTCTACAAATGCCATTTCGCAGTCGATTTGTGTAAACTCCGGCTGACGGTCTGCACGCAGATCTTCGTCACGGAAACATTTCACGATTTGGAAATATTTATCCATTCCGCCCACCATCAATAATTGTTTGAAAGTCTGTGGTGATTGTGGCAAAGCATAGAATTGTCCTTCGTTCATTCTTGACGGAACAACGAAATCCCTTGCGCCTTCCGGCGTTGATTTAATTAAATAAGGAGTTTCTACTTCGCAGAAATCCAAATCCGAAAGGTATTTACGTACTTCCATTGCCACTTTGTGACGGAAAAGCAAGCTGTTTTTTACTGGATTTCTTCGAATGTCAAGGTAACGGTATTTCATTCGGATGTCTTCACCACCGTCAGTTTCATCTTCGATGGTAAATGGCGGTGTCAAAGCAGTATTTAAAATATTTAGTTCAGAAACTAAAATCTCTATTTCTCCTGTTGGAATATTTTTGTTTTTGGCTTCACGCTCAATAACGGTTCCTTTTATCTGGATCACGTATTCGCGCCCAAGAGTTTTGGCAGCTTCAAAAACTTCTTTTACGGTACGGCTTTCGTCAAAAATCAATTGTGTAATTCCGTATCGGTCACGTAAATCTACCCAATTCATAAATCCTTTATCTCTTGATTTTTGAACCCAACCGGCAAGCGTAACTTCGGTATTGATATGTGAGGCGTTTAACTCTCCGCATGTATGACTTCTGTACATTATATTTTTATTTACAAGTGTTATTTAGATTATTATACCCGAAGCCCGCTGGGCTTCCTCCTTTTAATTTCAAATGCCGCAATTATGACTTCCGTAGATGATATAAATTTTAGTTTTTGCTTTTTAGCACGAGTGCAAATTTAGGACTAATTATGAATTTTATATCAAATTGTATTTATTATTTGTTTTGTTAAATTTACAGTTAATGCCTAAAAAGTTTTTATAACCAGTTAGTCCTTATTATGGACAACAGCGGTTAATTTTAAAAAAGTAAAAATGCTGTATTTTAGCCCAGACTGAAACGGCATCCTATTGTGCCGGGGTTCGGCACAATAGATACAGTGGAAGGCTGGAGGGAACTTTCAAAAATGCAAGATGTTCCTGCTCCAAAAAAGTGCAGCAATTTTTTTAAATCGCTTCAAAAAAGTAATATTTTGTAAGTAAAATACATGTTGTTTGAATTCCAATGTTAAGCTTTTGTCTGTGTTATGAAATTGTTACCAAAATGTTTTTTTAATGTGAAATTTGTTTCTAATTTTGATACAAGTAAGGTACAAACAATTAAAAACTAACGATATGAAAAAGATAATGATTTTGGCAGCGGTATTATTTTCTGGTGCAATTTTTGCCCAAGATGCAAAACCTGTTTTAGAGCCATTTGGTAAAAAACTTAAAGCTACTTATTTTTATGAAAATGGACAAGTGCAGCAAGAAGGATATTTTGAAAATGGTAAATTGGAAGGAATTTGGGTTTCTTACAACGAAGCGGGTGACAAAATTGCCTCTGGCGAATACGTTGCGGGAGTAAAAACTGGTAAATGGTTTTTCTGGTCTCAGAATAATGATAAAAACAGTCTTTGCGAAGTGGATTTTTCCAATAATAAAGTAGCAAAAGTTAAAAATTGGAGACAAGATGCCTTTGCGACTTCAAACTAGATAATTTTACATAGTTAATTTAAGAAAAAGGGGGAAAGCCGTTATGGTTTCCTCCTTTTTTTTTTTTTTTTTTTTTGTCATTGATTTTCAGTGTTATAAGTTTGTTAAGCCCGAATTTGGTACCGGTATTTATCGTACCTTTAATATAGAACACAGGCTGTGATTCAGGGTAAAATAGAGAGTCAGTTAGTTTAAATATCTATTTGCGTATGGACTGAATCATAACGTTTGTGTTTGTTTAGAAATCGGCTTTTATGGGTTACTGTATCAGCCGATTTTGACTGATGTAGTGCTTGTATGTTTAAAAAGCAATTGTCTGTACTGCCCCTTTCTGTATAAACCGCTTTAGTTCCGTTTGTTTTTTTAAAATGGATTCAAAGAGGTTTTCTATAAATTATTTTATTCTAACTTTTTAATTTAATTAGTATGCCAAAGTATGTTATTGAAAGGGAGATTCCCAATGCCGGGGATTTAACGCCGGAGCAGTTAAAAGCTATTTCGAATGCATCCTGTGATGTGTTACGAAAAATGGGGCCGGAAATACAGTGGAAGCACAGTTATGTGACTGACGACAAAATTTATTGTGTATATATTGCCCCGAATGAAGAAATGATTCGGGAACATGCTGATAAAGGTGGCTTTCCAGCTAATAAAATAAGTCTGGTTACTGAAATAATTGATCCGGTTACTGCCGAGTAGTTTGTAAGTTTTATAAAAAAAGGAGAAAACTACTAAAAGCTTTCTCCTTTTTTTTATGCTTAGGGTTAAGCTGTCAATTCGCTATAATCGAAAACCCCATCCCAAATCTCATCCATTCTAATGAGTGCCTTGTCCAGCGGAATTACATTCCACTTACCGTTGGTTTCAAATCCAAGTCCGCTGTTTTTTAGTTTCTGTAAAGCCTCAGTAACATCAAAATCAAGATCGGTACTGTGCTTTGTCTTAAACCAAGATTCAATTTGCTGATCCAGTTCCTCTTCAGTCAATGAAGTTTTGCTTTTGTTCAAGAATGAATAGGCAAGGATGGTTTCTTTTAATACTTCTTCTTCCGAAGAATTCAGTAAAGAATAAAATGCCCCGCTGTTATTCCCTAGGTTTTTGAAATAAAGACTGTCAGAAAGCATCTTGGAATACTTTATTTTCTTGTTCACGAAGTTATTGTATTGGCGGAATAAGTAAGCACCTAAAATTCCAAGAGCAATCAAGCCTTGGTTCAACGATGTTTTGCTGTTCAAAAGATCAATCGTTTCACCGGATTGATAAGCCGCCTGCATATTAATCAAAGCCGGAATCAC
Source organism: Flavobacterium sp. HJJ (assembly GCF_015351475.1). Lineage (GTDB taxonomy): Bacteria > Bacteroidota > Bacteroidia > Flavobacteriales > Flavobacteriaceae > Flavobacterium > Flavobacterium marginilacus. The sequence continues at coordinate 80,607 of NZ_JADKPR010000023.1, forward strand.
TTTGGCACTCAACAGCGAGATTCCCCCGACAATACCTGGAACCCATAACAGCAGTTTGTCGGTCAGCGACATTTTGGGAATGGCATTTGGGAAAATTGTTTCGAGATCGTTTTTGGGAACGCGTTTGAAAATCTTCAAAACGACGGTTCTGGGTTCTATTAATTTTTCCCCCTTCTTGAGCTTATTCTTTTTATAATAATCCGCATCGTGATATTTGAGGTAAATCATCACGCGGTCATAATATTCGACTTCGATTTTTTTCTTCCAGAAAAAGTATTTAGTTATCTTTTCTTTGGCAGTATGCTGGCCTCTGACATATATTTCGTAATCTTTATAAACGTCCAGATCAATGTCCAGTTTCAGTCCTATCAAATCGGAATCCTGAAAAGCTTTGTCCAGAGTTTCCTGACTGACTCTGGAATAATTGCTTAATTCCAAAACTTTATGTAATGACTCTTTAAAAACTGAAAAATCGCTTTTCTCCTTAAATGTTTCCCGTTCTTTTGGAGGAAGGTCTGGATCAAAAAAAGCGTAATTCTTTTTTATGTTCCGAATCAGGTTAAAGGCTTCGTAGTGAAAATAATGCTCAATGATGTCAAACAGCTTTTTGAAATCTTCGGCCTGTTTTTCGTCTCCGGCATATTCCGCAAGCTGCTCTTCGAGCAGGAATTCCTTGTCAAAAGGGATGTAGTGTTCTCGTTTCATTTTGGATTCGGGACTTTAATGAGGCAATTATAAGTGCCACAAAGATAAATTACAAAAGCCGAAATCTTTAAAATTTTTAATGACAATTCTCAGCTAAATTTTGAAAACAATAAGGAGCAAAACAATTGGCTTTATTAGGAGATATTGATTCCCGCCCTTGCCTTTATATCTCCTCTCGTTCCAAAAGATGAGATACGAGGATATCGGCTCGATCAGGGCAGACAATGGGAGTTTTTGTAATTGCTTAAAAATCATGGTTTTTGGTGATGTTATTTGCGGTTTATATTTTTTACATTTGGAAATAATTAATCATTTTAACAAATAAAAACCTAAATTATGCCATTTGAGAATTTAAACAACAACCATTACCTGCCCGCAGAAAAAACATAGGTAAACTCTAGTTTGACAGCCCTTGAAGCTTCATTGATTCCTAGAATTAAGAATCTCAACGCAGAGGAACGCCAAAAATACGGGAGTATCAATGAGCTGAATAAGCTAATTGTTAACAAGGTAAAGGATTACAGAACCAGTCAGCCCAATTTGAGCAGCCCTGATGTAGATTGGACAGAGTTTCAAAACGATTTTGACTCTAGGGATTTTCTTCAGGCAACTATAATGCGACTGCAA
>NZ_JADKPR010000024.1 GCF_015351475.1 Flavobacterium sp. HJJ
TTTATCACTTACCAAAGAATTGGTAACACTCCATAAAGGAACTATTAAAGTGAGTAGTGAACCTAATAAAGAAACCTGTTTTACGGTAAAATTATCTAATCTTACTTTTGCAAATGAAAATTTAGAATCCAGAAGCAATTCAGAATCTCCAATAGATACAACTCAGAAAGTTATTTTGGAGAATTCGAAATACAAATTACAATCAGATGTTCCTATTGTTTTGGTGGTGGAAGACAATGACGAAATTCGAAATTATATTAGGATGAATTTAAGTGAAAATTATAAGGTCTTTGAAGCTGAAAATGGGCTGAAAGGTTTAGAAATGGCTATCGATACTATTCCTGATTTAATTATTAGTGATATTATGATGCCTGAATTGAATGGGCTGGATCTATGCCGAAAACTAAAAACGAATGAGAGAACCAGTCACATTCCTGTACTATTGCTTACAGCCCAACAGTCGGAACAATCTCAAAAAGAAGGGTATGAAACTGGTGCTGATGCCTATATTTCGAAACCATTCAGTTCCGTTTTATTGCAGATTCGAATTAAAAATTTAATCGAATCACGACAAAAACTTCGTGAATTGTTTAATAAAACAACAGGTTTCAATCCGCTCGTTTTAGGAACCAATGCGGCAGATAAAGCTTTTTTAACTAGGGCTACAAGTCTAATCGAAGCTAATTTTGCTAATGAAAATTTTGATGTGGAATGGCTTGCGTCCGAAATGTTCTTAGGACGTACACAACTTTATCGAAAAATTAAGGCATTAACCAATCAGTCTGCACAGGAATTTATTACTACAATCCGTTTAAATAAAGCAGCCGAAATGCTTTTGGAAGAAAAATTTTCAGTTGCTGAAATAGCCTTTCAGATAGGCTATTCTGACTCTACCAGCTTTAGTAGAGTATTCCAAAAACAATTTGGTTTAACACCAAAAAAATACAGTCAGCAGGGAAAGACTACCCTTTGATAAAATCTCGGTATATTCATAGAGTTTTTTGGGTAGTATCATGATCTTGTTCTTGTAATGTATTTAAAATCAGTAAATATGGTTTGTTGGTCAATTAAAAATGTATCATTTGGTAGGTTTTTAGAATCATTTAGCCTGTTTTAAAAAGGGAGATTATTCTAATTTCGTATTGAATCAAAAAGCATCTGCCAATCCTTGTATTTATAAAAGGTACTAGCAGAATTATTGATTTCAGTATCAAGATTAATAACCAACATTTTAAACGGAATTAAATGATAAAACATTCATTTTTATTTTTTATTACAGCATTACTTTTTTTGAATTTAGCGTTAGCGCAAAAAAAAGACAGGAGTAACAAAGCAACCACTTTTAAGTTCGATTTTGGATCTGGTAAAACCGAAGCAGGCTACATTAAAATATTGTCAGAAACAAAATATACAGATGAAAAAGGTTATGGAATAGATTTAGAAACTTCAGCTACTGAAAATAAAAAAGTCGGAAAAAATCCTTCGACAGATGGTTATCTCACTTCTGATAAACCTTTTTATTTTTCTGTAAAAATTCCGGAAGGAAATTATCATGTTAAAGTGGTATTAGGAGATGATTTTGCAAGAGCAGATTTAGTTGTCAGAACTGAAAGCCACCGAATGATGGTCAACAGAATTCAAACCGATAATGGAAAACACAAGACAGTTGAATTTACAGTTCATATTCGGGACAGTGTTATTCGCGGTGGAAAATATGATAAAGTAAACTTAAAACCCCGTGAATATGAAAACCTGATGTGGGATGATAAAATTACTTTAGAATTTAATGGTTTAAGCCCTAAAATTAACGTTGTCGAAATTTGTCCTGAAAATAATAAAGTTACCACTCTCTTTCTTACGGGAGACTCTACGGTAGTCGACCAGTCAAATGAGCCATGGGCCTCGTGGGGTCAAATGATACCTGCATTTTTTAAACCGGGTCAGGTTGCGGTCGCTAATTATGCTGAATCGGGTGAAACAATTAGCAGTTCTATTGCCCAGCATCGATTGGATAAAGTGTATAGTTTATTAAAAGCCGGAGATTACGTTTTTATAGAATTTGGACACAATGATCAAAAACAAAAAGGCAAAGATGCTGGTGCATTTAAAAATTACAAAAAGTATCTTGAGATTGTTATTGCTGAAATAAAGCAAAGAGGGGGAATTCCGGTTTTGGTAACACCAGTACAAAGAAGAAAGTTTGACGAAAATGGTAAAATTGTTGCAACTTTAGGAGATTATCCGGAAGCAGTAAGGGGGACGGCTAAAGAGCAAAATGTGGCTCTTATTGATTTGAATGCGATGTCCAAAATAATGTATGAGGCTTTGGGTCCAAAAGAGTCTATTAATGCATTTGTACATTATCCTGCAAATATGTTTCCTGGAAAAGACAAACCGCTCGCAGATAATACGCACTTCAGACCTTATGGCGCTTATGAAATCGCAAAATTAGTTGTAAAAGGAATAAGGGACAGCCAATTGAAATTAGCACTTTCCATTCTTGACGATATACCTGAAATAGATCCTGCAAAGCCAGGAACTTTTGAATCGTTTTACTGGCCTTTAAGTCCTCTCAAAGAGGTAGTAAAACCAGATGGTAATTAGGATTAGCTTTAAATAGAATTGATATCAAACAGCAATAAAAATATATTTATATGAACCTAAAACAAGCATTTACAGTAAAATTCCCTCTAGTTGTTCTGGCTATATTGTTTTTAGCATTAACAACCAAAGAAGAGCCAAAAGCATGGACATCTTCAAGCCAGCCTTTAAAAGAAATGCAGCGAATTCGCAAATTGATTAAAGCTCCTGTTTTTAAAGACAAAGATTATGATATTACCGATTTTGGCGCTAAAGCCGATGGAGTAACCAAAAACACGAGAGCATTAAAAAAAGCCATTGAAGCTTGTAATGCTAATGGAGGCGGTAGAGTAATTGTTCCTTCAGGGGAATTCCTTACAGGACCTATTTATTTAAAGAGCAATGTCAATCTTCATTTAAAAGACGGCGCTACTATTGTTTTTTCAAGAGATACCAAAGATTATCCTCTTGTTTTGACCCGTTGGGAAGGGATGGATTGCATGAATTATTCCCCCCAAATTTATGCCTTAAATGAAAAAAATATTGCCATAACCGGCAAAGGCATCATAAACGGAAATGCCGATAAAATACATTGGTGGCCATGGAAAGGAAGAGCGCAATATGGTTGGAAAAAAGGGGCACCAAACCAATTAATAGCTAGAGACAGCCTCCACGTTATGATGCGTGACAAGGTAGATCCCCAAAAAAGAATCTTTGGAGACGGTCATTATCTAAGACCTTATATGATTCAGCCTTACAATTGCAAAAATCTATTGATTTCGGGAGTTACGTTAATCGATTCGCCTATGTGGTTTGTAAGCCCTGTAATGTGTGAAAACATAACTATTGAAAAGGTTAAAATTGATTCTGAAGGACCAAATACCGATGGCATTGATCCTGATGCATGCAAAAATGTACTCATCAAAGATTGTTATTTAAATACAGGTGACGATTGTATTGCCATCAAATCAGGTCGAGATGAGGATGGTAGGGATAATAAAAAACCTGCCGAAAATCATATCATTGAAGGCTGTGAGATGAAAAATGGCCATGGAGGCATCGTCATTGGCAGTGAAATTGCGGGAGGAGCTAAAAATATTTATGCCGTTAATTGTAAAATGGACAGCAAAAATCTTGACAGAGTATTACGGGTTAAAACCTCATCATCAAGAGGGGGAACTATAGAGAATATTTTCCTGAAAGATATTACGGTGGGAAGCTATGGCGAATCTGCCATTCATTTCAATATGTTTTACGAAGATCCGGGGAAATTCATTCCTACCATCCGCAATATTTGGGTGGAGAACCTAAATGTGGAAAATGGTGGTGAATATGCAGTTTTTGTGGATGCCTACAAGGAATCTCCTGTGACTAACTTGAAAATAGTGAATTGTAATTTTAAAGGAGTAAAACAGCCATTTAAAATCAATCACGTTAAAAATATGGACATGAAAAATGTAAAGATGGATGGTCAGGTTGTAAATTTTTCTGAGACTCCGAAAACAAAATAACCCAGCTACTAATTATAAAAGATGAATTTTAAAAACATATTATATGCCTTATCCTTATGTTGTTTTTCGGCAATGGATGGGCAAGTACAATCGCCTGTAAAAAAGGAAATACAATATCTTTCAGGAACCGATGTAAAGCATACAAAAACTTGGGACTTCTGGGCCACGGCTGGCAGAAAAAGTGGGGTTTGGACTTCTATTGAGGTACCGGGACATTGGGAACAACAAGGTTTTGGCGGTTATAATTATGGTCGGGACAATGTAACTAATGGTAAAAACTTTCGCTATCATGATGAAAAAGGTTTTTATAAATACCAGTTTAATGTAACTGCTGATTGGAAAAACAAAGACGTATATATTGTTTTTGAAGGATCCATGACAGATACCGAAGTAAAAATCAATGGCGATCTTGCCGGTAAAGTACATCAGGGTGCATTTTATCGTTTTAAATATAATATTGGAGACAAACTAAAATTTGGACAAAAGAACGAGCTTGAAGTTTTGGTAAGCAAAATGTCGGCAGACAAATCAGTAAATGGTGCCGAACGTTTAGCGGATTACTGGATTTTTGGAGGGATTTTTAGACCTGTTTATCTTGAAGCTTTGCCAAAAGAAAATATCTCATGGACTTCTATTGACGCTAAAGCTGATGGTTCTTTTAGTATGAATGTTCATTTGAATACTAAAACTGTTGGGCGAGATATCATTGCCGAAATTATAGATTCAAAAGGCAAAGTGATAGGCAAAGCAACTGCTACAACTTCAGAAAATGATTCTGTAGTGAATGTTAAAACCTCGATTAAGAAACCTTTACTGTGGTCTGCTGAAAGTCCTAATCTTTACAGTGTAAAAGTTTCTTTAAAGAAAAATGCTGATGTATTATACGAAACATCGGATAAGTTCGGTTTTAGAACTATTGAAGTTAGAAAAGAAGATGGTATTTATCTTAATGGGACTAAAATAAAAATTAAAGGGGTAAACCGTCATGTCTTCTGGCCTGAATATGGGCGTGCAACTTATCCCGAAGCCGATTTGATTGATGTGAAGTTGATTAAGGAAATGAATATGAATGCGGTGCGTTGTTCACATTATCCTCCGGATGAAAACTTTTTGAGAGTTTGTGATTCGCTAGGGCTTTATGTTATTGACGAATTGGCAGGCTGGCAAAAGGCGTACTCAACCAAGGCAGGTGAGCCTCTTGTCAAAGAAATGGTAATTCGGGATGCCAATCACCCATCGATATTTTTTTGGAGTAATGGTAATGAGGGCGGGCATAACTTTGATTTTGATGATGATTTTGCCAAATATGATTTGTCAAATCGCACAGTTATCCATGCACACCACAAACCCGGAAATGCAATTAACGGAATTGACTGCAATCATTACGAAGGCTACTACAGTACCCAAGAAATTGTCAAAGATACCAATATCTATATGCCAACGGAATTTTTGCACGCCATGCAAGACGGAGGAGCGGGAGCAGGATTGGCTGATATGTGGGAATTGCATTGGAACTCCAAAAAAGGTGCAGGAGGTTTTATCTGGGATTTTGCAGATGAAGGTATTGTGCGAACAGATCTCAATAATTTCATTGATGTGAATGGAAATAATGCTGCTGATGGAATTGTTGGTCCCCACAGGGAAAAAGAACGGAGCTTTGATGCTATTCGCGAAATTTATTCGCCGATACATATTACATTTAAAGATTTGCCAGAAGGTTTTAAAGGCGAAATTCCGGTAGAAAACCGTTATCATTTTACTAATTTGAACCAATGTACTTTTCAGTGGGAATTGATTAATTTCAATGGGAAACAGGAAGATGAGACTGGTCATACAATTATAAAACAAGGAACTTTTGTTGGGTCAAATATTGCACCCGTAACTAAAGGTACGTTGAAATTAAGCCTTCCGGCCGATTGGGAAAACAGCGATGCTCTGGCTTTAAAAGCTATCGGTGCAGATAAAAATGAAATTTACCGTTGGGTTTGGAAAATAAAATCCAACGCAGATCTATTGGAAGGGATGTTAAAGGCCGAAATGTCAAAAACGGTATCTATTAAAGAAACAGATGTTGCTATAACCCTTTCAGCCAATGCTATTTCTGTTAGTTTCAGCAAAGAAACCGGTGAATTAGCAAGTTTAAAAAATGAGAATGGGGCAGCATTGTCTTTTGGAAAAGGTCCGGTGATGGTAAGTGGTACTTCAACTTTTTCAGGTTTAAAGCATTTTAAAGAAGCAGATGCTTATGTGATTGAAGCTTCTTATTCAGGAGATTTGAAGTATGTACGCTGGAAAATGCAGCCTACAGGTTGGTTAGAAATGGATTATGAATACACACTGAATGGGGTATACCCTTTTGCTGGAATTAGTTTTAGTTATCCCCAAGGCTTGGTTATTGGAGCAAAATGGTTAGGTAAGGGACCTGGTCGTGTTTGGAAAAATCGCCTGCAGGGCGTTACTTTTGATGTTTATCAAAACCAAAATAACGCTACGCAGACCGGCAGTTCACCATGGATTTACCCAGAATTTAAAGGTTATTTTTCCGAAATTGTCTGGATGGAATTAAGTACATTGGAAGGTAAGTTTACAGTCGCTTCAACCGATAAAGACCTTTTTGTGCGATTATTTGATTTTTATGGAATCAATGGTAACAAGCCACATCCACAGCTGCCTACTGGCGATATTTCTTTTCTTGATGCGATTCCTGCTGTAGGATCAAAAATGGGAATAAATGATGGGGATGTCAAAAAATTAGGTCCTAATAGTGAATTAAATCATATTAATGAGCCAATTAAACGCAGCTTGTATTTTTATTTTGGAACTCCCAAGATAAAGGAGCAAAAAGAAGAGAAATTGCCAAAGTAAGTTTGATAACAAATTCTTTCCTCCACCCCCAACTGTCGCGTGCGTTTAGCTCGTGCACGAAAAGAATATAAAATCTCAATGAAAATATGTGAAATAAAAAAAGCTTTTATGAAGCTTTTTTCTGGTGACAAAGACGGGACAAATTTCAAAATGTTTTAAGGATGATGTGAAGAAATTGGCGTACTACAAATAGGGTATGTCTTTTCTTGGCATCGTAAATTTGATTTGGATGTCCAGTTGGGGATCGATGGAAAAACAGCCTTAAATTTTTTGTGGACAATTGAAGGTACTTCAAATAATGGAAAGGTAGATTACTGAAATTACGTTTACTATAAGTAGAGCATTTTTGAATTTGTTGGTTGTTAATTTGTACAGGTTAATTAAAATTGGGATTAGGTGTTTAGTCCTACCGTTTTTCCCACTTTATTCTTCACTATTATATTTTTTTTTAACATTCTACAGGACAGTTGGACTTTTTAGATTCTTTTATTTTGCAAAAAATACCTTCTTAGTTTTCCATTAAAAAGATTGTGAAATGGGGTCCTCCATTCAATAGAACAATTTTAATCTCCAGAATTAGAATTATTTTCCCTGCATATAGAGATTTAATAAATTATGAAAAAGAAACATAAAATTGAAAGTTTACTCATTGATGAATTTTCGTCAATACCTAAATATTTGCAGTTAGTTAATTCTGTGCTGAATTTGATTAAACAAGGTGAATTAAAAAAAGGAGACTTAATGCCTTCAATTAATGAATTAAGTTTCGAATATGGAATTTCGAGATTAACAATTGAAAAAGGATATAATCATCTAAAAAAAATAGGGGTTTTAGGTGCCTTTCCAGGGAAAGGGAGTTTTATTGCCTCAACAAATGTTCTACAAGATATAAGAATTTTTTTAATGTTCAACAAACTCAGTTCTCATAAAAAAATAATTTATGATTCTTTTATTGAAACCTTGCAGGATAAAGCTTCGATTAGTTTGTTTATTTACAATAATGATTTCAGTCTATTTGAAAAATTATTAAACCAGAAAAAAGGAGATTATTCTCACTACGTTATAATCCCACACTTTATTGACAAATCGGGAGAGTATCAAAAACTAATTGAAAATATACCAAAGGAGAAATTAATAATTGTAGGCAAGAAGATTGAAGGTATTTCGGGTAGTTATGCTGCTGTTTATGAGAATTTTGAAAAAGATATTTATACATCACTGATGAAAGCATTAAAACCTCTAAGGAAATATCATACTTTAAAATTAATTTTTCCTGAGGTTAGTTATCTTCCAGAAGAAATTGCCAAAGGGTTTAAAAAATTTTGTTGTTCGTTTGATTTTGATTACAAAATAATTAAGGACATTAATTTGGAACCTGTCAATAGGGGAGAAGTATTTATTAATTTATTGGAAGAGGATTTGGTTAGAGTTCTTGATAAAATTCTTGACCAAAATTTGACAGTGGGTGCAGAAGTTGGCGTGATATCTTATAATGAAACCCCATTGAAGAAGTTTATAATGAATGGATTGACTACTATTTCAACTGACTTTATTGAAATGGGAAAGACTGCAGCACGCTTAGTGTTGAATTCTTCGAAAGAGCAAGTTGAAAATCCCTTTGATATAGTTTTTCGCGGATCATTGTGAAATTTTAGTTCTTTTGTTTGAGAACTAAAAAAACCTTTTATATATTTGCAACTTAAAACTGTATTATGATGTTAAAATTATCAGACAAGCAACTTAAATTAGTAGAAGATCTAGGTATTTACTATGAGAAATCAGATTTGCAGCCTGCTGCCGCAAGAATTTATGCTTTGTTAATGGTAGCTGATCGCAATGAATTAACATTTGAAGAAATATACGAGAATTTAAACATTAGTAAAAGTGCTGCCAGTAATGCTCTTAATTTGATGATTGGAACTCAAAGGGTTGATTATATAACAAAGCCTGGGGAGCGTAAAAGATATTTTCGTTGTAAAGTTGAGTCATTGACTGATGGAATGGGGAAAACTTTGCATAATCTAGTTGTTTTTAATAATTTATTAAAAGAGGTGATAGAGTTGAGACCAAAAGAAACAAAAGAATTTAACGATAATCTGAAAGAGGTTGTTGGTTTTCTAGATTTTATGAGTATGGAACTACCTATTTTGGTAAAAAAATGGGAAAGTAGGAAGAAATAATTTTTTTGCCCTATTGGTTCTTTTAGTTAAGAACTAATTGGATTTGATTTTAAAGAAGACCAGAAAAATAAAGAGAAAATTTTTTTGTTCAATTGGTTCTTTTTGTTAAGAACTAACTATAATTAATATAACAATAAAAACTATGAAATTGAAGAATTGTATGATACTCCTTCTGTGCTGTCTCTCAGGTGTGTCATCACATGCACAAAAGACAGTAAGTTTAAAGGATGCTATTAATTCCAGTTTATCGAATCACAGTAGTGCCGTAATTTATAACAACAAAATCGGAATTGCAGTAAACCAGAATAAAGATGCATTATCGGGATACTTGCCTCAAATTAATGGTTCATTCGCATTTGATTATAATATAAAGAGGCAAACGACTGTATTTCCAGGAGTAATGTTGGGAAGCCCTAATGATGTAGAGGTGCAGTTTGGAAATAAGTACACAGGTATGGCTACTTTACAATTGGATCAGACTATATATGATCAAGCATTGATTTACGGTATCAAAGCTGGTGTTCCTGCAAAATTAATTGCAGAGCTTAATCGTGATAAAAATAATGAAGATCTAACTTATAATACAGCGGCAGCTTTTTTTCAGATTCTTGTTCTAAAGGAACAGAAAAAACTTCTTGTGGCAAACGAGACTCAATATAACGAGTTGCTTAGAATATCTACACTTCGTTTTGATAAAGGAGCCGAAAAAAAGGTAGATGTTGATAGGGTTGTTGTACATCTTAATGATGTTAGAGCAGATTTAAAGCAGATAGACTTAGATATTGATGTCGCATATAATACACTGCGAAACGCTATGGCACTTCCACTCGAAGACAAATTCAGTATAGATGAAAACTTGGATTTTAAAAAATACTTGGAATTTCAAACTGAAAATTTAAGTGTTAGGGATCTCATTGGTTATAAATTGCAGGAGCAGAATATTGTTTTGCAAGAAATTGATTTAAAGCGTAAGAAAGCGGCGTATCTCCCTACTGTAAATGGTTATGCAAGATATGGAGAGCAGGCATTTGGGAATGAATTAGATAAAGTTTTTGACCGATGGAAGGATTTTTCTAGTCTGGGGCTGAAGGTAAATATTCCAGTATTTAGTGGAGGACACCGTAATGCACAAATACAGGTTAGCCGTTTGGAACTTGATAACGCTAAACAGGATTTAAATCAGGGTGTAATTGATTTTGAGATCAAGTTTGAAAATGCAAGTAAGCAACTTGCCGAGGATATCACTAAGCTAAATTCAAATAAAACAAATATGGATTTAGCAAAGAGTATTTACGAGACCAATAAATTCCAGTATAGTAAAGGTGTTGCTCAAATGTCGGATTTGTTAGACACCGATTTTACTTATAGGCAGGCAGAATCAAAGTATATGAACTCATTGTTTAATTTGGTTACTAACCGTCTAATATACGAAAGGGCGAAAGGAACTATTAGAAATTTTGTTAATCAATTATAATTATGTTATTATGAAAAAGAAAATTATAACTATATCAATCATACTTGTGTTTTTTACAACAATAGGTTATGTATTAAGTAAAAATAAAGAAGCAATCGACAAGAAAAATGTAAGTGTCGACAGAAGTAATATTCCTGTTGCGGTTTCTGTAATAAAACTGGAACAACAAACTGTTAAACGAAACTTAGAAGTACCTGCAACTTTGGAGCCTTCAAAAAAGGCAAATATTACAGCTGCATCATCAGGTACACTTGCCAGCCTAAATATTTCTTTAGGTTTGAAGGTAGTTGCAGGTCAGGTTATTGGTGCCATTGATACACGTCAACAACAGATAAATTTAAATGATGCGAAAGATGCTTTTAACAAAGCAAAATTAGATTATCAGTTAAATAAGGAGCTTTATGAAGGTAATGCCGGAACAGGTCAGAGCGTTAAAGATGCACAACGAACAATGGAGAGTGCCCGTTTTAAATTATCACAACTCAATCAGCAGATTGGAGATGCCAAAATAAAAGCTCCAATTACAGGGATTATTGTAACTAAAACAGGAGAAGTAGGTGAGTATACAAGTCCGGGGACTACAGTTGCGACAGTTGTAGATGTTTATAATTTAAAAGCAGTGGTTTTTGTGAATGAAAAAGATGTATACAAGCTTCATCTTAATCAGCCGGCGGTTATTACTGCAGAGGCCCTCAGTGGAAAAAGTTTTAATGGAAAAGTGAATTTTATATCACCGGTAAGCGATGAAAATCATAACTATCGTGTGGAATTGGTTGTGAATAATCAATCAGCAGTACTAAAAGCAGGAACTTATATTAAAGTGAGTTTCGATTTTGGCAGCGAAGCTTCTGTTTTGTTAATTCCTAAAAATACACTTGTTGAAGGAACAAAGAACCCTTTTGTTTATGTTGTAAATGGAGATAGGGCTACAGTTCGTAAAATTACCGTTGGAAGGGAGTTTGGAGAGAATGTGGAGGTATTAAGTGGGCTGCGTCAAGGTGAAGAAGTTGTTGTGAGCGGTCAAATTAACCTTAGTGATAATTCTAAAATAGAAAAAAGAAATGTCAATAAATAAGACTATAAAACTTACAATTTTTGAGTGCTGTGGAGAACTAAATTATAAATAGAGAAAAATGTCAATAACAGAATTATCAATAAAACGACCGCTATTGATTACCGTAATCTTTGTTACGATGATCCTTTTTGGCTGGATCAGCTATAATCAGCTGGATTATAATTTACTTCCTAAATTTGAAGCCAATGTGATTTCAGTTCAAACTGTATATAGAGGTGCTTCATCGGATGAAGTTCAAAACAGTATTACCAAACCTGTTGAGGAGGCTGTTTCAACTATTGAAGGTGTTAGCTCGGTTTCTTCCATATCGCAGGAAGGTGTTTCAGTAGTTACTATCGAACTCAAATCAGGATTCGAAATGAATAAGGCGCAAAGAGATGCCGAAAGAAAAGTAAACGAGATTAAGGGGAATTTGCCATCGAATGCAGATGATCCTTTGGTTCGAAAATTTAGTACTGATGAGATGCCTATACTTCGTATTAGTGCTACGAGTAATTTGAGTGAACCGGGCCTTTATAATCTTGTAGATACCAAAATAAGACCGCTTCTGCAAAATGTGGCCGGTGTAGGACAAGTTACGCTTATTGGTGGTAACGAGCGTGAGATTCAAATAACGCTTGATAATGATAAGCTTGAAAGTTATGGGGTTTCGTCAAATCAGGTAAATCAAATTATTGCCAATAGTAATACTTCATATCCAGCTGGAAGTGTTGAGTCAAGTAGCAGTCGTTTTTCGATAAGGCTAGATGCCAAAACTTCTAAATTAGAAGATATGCGTAATCTGATTATAAAGGAAAATACTGATGGAAGCCGTATATTACTGAAGGATATTGCGATTATTACCGATTCGCAAACCGAACCAACTACTATTAACCGAATTAATGGAAAATCTGGAATCGGAATTCAAATAACCAAGCAGGCGGATGCAAACGCTGTAGAAGTAAGTCAGAGCGTAAAACAGAAGCTTGAAGTCATTAAAAAGCAGTATGCTGGTGAAAATTTTAATTATATAATTGCGGCAGATCAATCTGTTTATACTTTAGCTTCGGCTGATGCGGTAATGCATGATCTTTTTTTGGCAATTTTAATTGTAGGTGGGGTGATGTTGTTGTTTTTGCATAGTATGCGAAGTTCATTGTTTGTTTTGGTTGCCATTCCTTCGGCTATGATTCCGACATTTGCTTTAATGTACTTGTTTGGATTTTCATTGAATCTTATGACATTAATGGGGCTTTCACTTGTTGTTGGTATTCTTGTTGATGATAGTATAGTGGTTCTTGAAAATATTTATCGTCATATGGAAATGGGTAAAGAAAAGGTTAAAGCCTCACTTGAAGGACGAAATGAAATTGGGTTTACTGCAATGGCAATTACTTTGGTCGATGTCGTAGTTTTTGTTCCACTTTCATTTTCAGGTGGTTTAATTGGGAATATCCTAAGAGAATTTGCTCTTGTAGTCGTATTTTCAACTTTAATGAGCTTATTTGTATCTTTTACATTAACTCCATTACTTGTTTCAAAATGGGGAAAATTAGAAGTTTTGAGTAAAAATTCACTTTGGGGAAGATTGAGTTTAAGCTTTGAGCACTTCATGGATCAGCTCAAAGTAACTTATGGCCATATTTTAGAGTGGACTTTAAGTCATAAACGATGGGTCTTAGGAGGGATATTTGTACTTATGATTGGGTCTTTTACTTTACTAGGGAAAGGTTTTATAGGTACTTCGTTCTCTAGTAATGGAGATCGTGGTGAATTTACAATTCAGGTAGAGACATCCGTTCAGACTCCTTTGTATCAAACCAACCAAAATGTAAAGCAATTAGAGAAATTATTGTTGTCTTATCCAGAGGTAGTAAATGTTTTTACCAATGTGGGATTGCAGAGTGGTACTACTGGGGGTAATTCCAATACTAGTAATGTGGCAGAATTGGCGGTAGTACTGGTGGATAAAGAAAACAGAAGCATTTCTACCGAAGATTTTGGTTCAAAAATTAGGGATGAAGCTGCCAAAATACCTGGATTGAAAATTAGTATCCTCCCTACCACTATAGCTGGAACAATTTCGCTTCCTATTCAAATTGCTGTAAAGGGAACCGACATGGATTCTATCTGGAAGGGGGCAAGGTTGCTGCATGATGTAGTAGTAGCTACTCCTGGAACAGATTATGTGGAGTTCAGCACAAAGAGTCCTAAATCTGAAATTTCTATTGACCTAAGCAGAGAACGTGTGTCGCAGTATGGTCTAACCATACCTGAAGTTGGAAATGCGGTACAGTTGGCTTTTAGAGGAAACGATGAGACGAAGTATAAAGATAATGGTGAAGAATACCCAATTAATTTAACTCTTGAAAAAGGGGATCGATTGAATATAGAAAGCGTTAGAAAGCTGACTATTAAAAACAGCAGGGGGGCTGTTGTTCGATTAGACCAAATAGCGGAAGTTAAGGAAATATTGGGACAGGCAGTTCTTGAGAGAACTGATAAGTTGAATACCATTAAAGTTACGTCGGCTGCGGTTGGGCGACCAAGTGGTACGATTGTGGAAGATATTCAGAAGAAATTAGAGCACGTTTCGATGCCTAAAGGAGTTAGTATTGAATATTTAGGTGATGCCAAAAATCAAAAAGAAGCTTTCGGGAGCCTAGGTTTCGCTATGTTGCTTGGTATTCTACTTGTTTATTTAATTATGGTGGCTCTATATGAGAGTGTCGTTTATCCATTTGTTGTCCTATTTTCTATACCTGTGGCAATTATTGGAGCTCTTTTAGCATTGGCTTTAAGTATGGAAACTTTATCCATTTTTGCAATAGTCGGATTAATTATGCTTCTTGGTCTTGTAGCAAAAAATGGAATCTTGATTGTAGATTTTACGAATCAGCTGAAAAGCGAGGGCTTACCAGTTAAAGAAGCATTAATTGAAGCAGGTAAGGAACGTTTGCGTCCGATATTGATGACTACGATTGCCATGATTACGGGAATGTTGCCAATTGCTTTGGCAAGCGGTGCCGGAGCAGAGGTTAAAAAAGGTATGGCATGGGTAATTATTGGAGGATTGACCAGTTCTTTACTACTTACTTTAGTTTTGGTTCCTGCTATGTATATGATTATCGAAAGTATGAGAGTTAAAGTCAACGGATGGTTTTCGAAAAAGAAAGAGGTGATTGATGAAGAGCAGGAAATTGTTGGGGTTTAGTATTTCCTTTTTAGGAGGTATATAAACTGTCATTTTAGAATCGCTTATTGTAGAACAGATATTTTATTAATTAAAAAAAGTAAAAATGAAAATAGTATTAACAATTCTTTTTTTTGGACTATTTAGTGTGGGGTTTGCCCAGACATATGATTTGACAATTAAAGTTCCTAATGTAAAAAATTCGAAAGGGAGTATTCATGTTTCAGTATATGACAGTAAAAACAAAACCGTATTTACAAAAATAGGTAAAGAGTATAGGATTTTGGATTTTAAAAATCTGGGTACAAAAGGGAAATATGTTATTAAGGATTTACCTGAAGGAGAATATGCAATTGCTTTATATCATGATGAGAATGATGATAAAAAATGCAATACTAATATGATTGGTATTCCAACTGAAGGTTATGGATTTACAAATCTTGAAAAAATCTGGTCAATTCCAAAATTTGATGATTGTAAGATTCTTTTAAACAAGAAACTATCGGTGATGGTTACTCTTATTTATTAGGAATTTCAATGAGTAGTAGATTCTTTTCATCATTCAATAATTTCATAGATCCACAAAGATTTTTGATGTTTAGCATCTTATGAACAGTTGAGTTTAATAACTCACGTTCAATTGATGAAATGGCATTCAGGACATATTTCCTATTTTTATAAATAAGGAGTTATGTCCTGTTTTGCTTTTTTAAAGATTATTGTTAAATACCAATATTAATTTTACCTTTAATAGGTTATGATTCTTATGAATTGCAATGGTTTATAGCGAGTATTTTGAATAAGATTGTCTCAAATTTTAAAGATATATTATTTATAATTTATTTTTTTTTATTTAATACTTTTTATTTAAAATTGCCAAAACCTTTTTTTTGAATATATGAAGAAATTTATGAGAATTAGTAAATGTATTTTAAAAATAGAAGTTGTTAACTATACGTAATTATGGATATTATATTATTATCTATAGGATTATCACAATCATTGTTTGCAGTATCAATGATTATGACTAAAAGGCCAGTTAAAATTGCATATATAATTTTGTGCGCATTGCTATTGGTTTATGCCTTGATTTTTGGACTTGACATTCTTCAGTACTGTCATATTATACCTTCGCGTCGTTGGTTTTTGTCGCTCAGCCTTAGAATGTTTTGTGGACCTTTATTTTTCTTGTATGCAAAATATATAACGAAGGATTTGAGTAAGTTCAATCCTAAGGACTATTATCATGCGTTACCATCTATTTTGCTGATTATTATATTTTTTATTTTAAAGTTACTTCCTGAAAACAAATCTATTTCCGATCAATTTTTTTACGATAAATATGAGTGGTTACGAATGATCTATGGTTGGATTTTTATTTTGCTTGTTACTTATTATTCAATATCTTCTGTTAGTATTGTTTTGCAGTTTAAAAAACAGATCGTTCATAATTATTCTTACAGTTCCTTTAAAAATAGTTTGGACTGGCTGATCATTATGATAGTCCTTTTTGTAATTTTAATTATTTTGGTGATCGTGAGTAGTGCTTTGTATGAACAGGGTCGAATTGATGCTAAAGTTTATATTTTTAGGCACATTGTAGAGCTGTTTCATGTATATGTGATAAGTATTTGGGGCTTTCAACAGAAACAATTATCAACCATACATGAGCCAGAGTTAGAAGATGATGATGAAACAGAAGAGTTTTCAAGCGGTAAATATATAAAATCAGGTTTGAAGAGTGATGATGCTAAGAATTATATTGAAAATCTTATAAAATTCATGGATGATTCGGCTATATGGAAAGATAGTGAGCTATCTATTGCAAAGTTGGCATCGCAAACATCAATTTCTAAGCATCGGTTATCAGAGGTTTTAAATGAATATCTTGGCAAAAGTTTTTATGTTTTTGTAAATGAATATAGAGTCGAGCATGCAAAAAAATTACTAAAAAAGAAAGAATATAGCAATTGGTCTATTATTGCAATAGCTTATGAGTGCGGTTTCAATTCAAAAACAGCTTTTAATAATTTTTTTAAAAAATATACAAATCAAACGCCTAGTGAATTTAAAAAAAAATGGTGATAGGTGATTTATTAATGGGAGATTAGGATTGAATGATTGTAAATGATTGATTTAGCAGTAAGTATTAA
This sequence comes from Flavobacterium sp. HJJ, assembly GCF_015351475.1. Taxonomy (GTDB): domain Bacteria; phylum Bacteroidota; class Bacteroidia; order Flavobacteriales; family Flavobacteriaceae; genus Flavobacterium; species Flavobacterium marginilacus. Next base: position 17,011 of record NZ_JADKPR010000024.1, read on the forward strand.
ACTTACTGCTTTTTTTTTGGCCATTATTTTATGGTTTCTACGGAATGTTAAATGTTTCAGGTGTAGTAAGGTTCTATTTAAAGATTTAAAATCTGGTTAGTGCTGAAGTTCTAATATTTTTTTATTAGCAATGATTTAAATTAATGAATTTTTAGTTTTGTTAGTTATTTTAGGTTTATTCATGAGGCTTTATTGTCTAATAAATTTGAAGTTTAATATCTGATTTGAGGAGATATTTATTGTTTTTAATTGTTTCAATCAATAACGGAGTATTTTAAGGTTAAAAAAATGATTTTAATTGATTATATTGGATGTAAAAATAAATATAATGTTTTTTTTATGTGTTATTTTTTTTGTATCAATAATTTTCGTGCTTTTTTATTTGTTAAAAAGAAAATAATTTTTTGTCAGCCTGATGTCAGTTTTAGAAAAAAAACACTTCTAAGGGCTTGTAAATAAAGCTCCCCGAGTTAAGCGTACGATTTTCCCAATTTTAACGAATGTCTTTTTTTATCGGGAAAATGTATCGAAACTATTTCGATGTTAATTGTGTGTTAAGTTTGTCCAAGAAGAAATGAAAAACTGGTGACAGTTAATCTTAACTAACATTAACAAATTCAAAAAATTAAAATTATGAAAAGAAATGTTCCCATGACCAACGGACGAAAAAAGTTACTCGATGTCTTTTATATAGGCATAGATTTTAAAAAAAAAGTGTTTAACTAGGATTACAATTTAATATTATGAAAACGAAACATTTATTATTGTGTGCATTATCCATATTTTCAGTAGTAGGAGGATTAAAGGCGCAAGAATCAGATAAAAAGAAAAGTCAGCATATTTCAGATTCACTTGTTGTTAATAAAAAGGAAGAGAAAAATAGAAATGTGATGTTGAACGCCGAAAGTAATATCGGCCCACGAAATGTAAATATTGGTCTTCCTTTTACAGGGGATGTAGTTATATTAGAGAATGGACTTCCTGTGGTATATTACTTTTATCCAACGCTTCCTACTACTTCATGGAGAATGGATAACAGTTTGTCAAAAATGGGACTTATGTCCTTTGCAGAAAGTGCAATTACAACCGGTAAAGTTGGTTATGCTGTAAAAAGCTTTGACAGAGACGCTAGTACCTCATTAAAAGGATATGGTTCAGTATATGTGAATTCATTTGGGTCTTCTAGATATGATTTAACTTTAACAGGCCCTTTAGGTAAAAAAGGTTGGGGTTATATGATAGATGCTTATAAGAATTTTGATAGAGGAAACGGTACTAATTATGAATTTACACCATGGAATGACAATACAACCATGCTTAAATTTGGAATTCAAAAAAAATACAAAAATGGAAATGTACGTTTACTTTTTAAAACAATAAACAGTCAGTCCGTAACTACAAATTACAGTCCACTTACTTATAATGGGAATGGTAAAACAACACCGCTAGATAATTTTAAATTAGGAACAGATTCCTATATTCTTGGATCAGGGATGATACCATACTATAACTATAATACTGGTGTCGCTGCATACGCAGATTTAAATAGTAGTGAATTCTCTCGGACAGATTCTCATACTCTTTATTTAAATGGGGAGCATAATTTTGCGAGTGGTTGGAAAATGACTTATTCTACAATGTATCAAGATGTGAATAATCCTTTGGCAATAACATTTCCTTTGACTTTGGGAGTATATGATCCAGATAGAGCGGCTGCCAGCAAATGGAGTTTTAAATATCAAGGTACTTCAAATGCTTATACGGGTTCAGCACAGATGGTTTCTTCACAAATGATTCCGCAATCAAAAAACAATTCTGTATTTAGCAGGGTAGAGTTGACTAAGAAGATCGGTGTACATGATTTTCGTTTTGGGCTAAATCAACTCTATACTCATAGACAATTTAATTCTAACTCTGGTTTGTATTTCCAGACGGTTGAACCAAATCCTCAACTTTTAGATTTATATTCTTTTGTTCCAGCCTATAACATGACGGTAAAAGTTACCAACGATCATGGGTTAATGCCTGCATCAGCAGGTGGGTACGGCAGTTCTACGAATGATCAATATATTAAGTTTGCTGTTTACGGTACTGATGATTTCAAAATTGGGAAAAGATTGGATGTAGGAGTGGGATTGCGTTTGGAGAACCAGACTATCAAAGATCATTCGAATCCTTATATTAATGATTTTCTAAAAGACAGACCATTAGTTAGTCATGATTTCAAAAATCGTTTGAATACTGTAGGTTCATTTAATTTTGTTTACAAAATTTCTAGCCAGTTTGGTTTAGTAGGAGATGCTACTTATAACTCGTGGAATGAACGTTATTGGGATTACCCTTACAGAGATGCAAATGGTAACCCAATTGCTGATCCAAGTACTCCTGGAGCAAAACCAATGCAAACTGCTCCTAAAGAGTTTAAAACTAATGTAACCAACTTTGGTGGTGGAATTTTTTACAATATTGCAAATAAAATGCAGCTAGTTTCAAAATTGACGTACATTACAAAAGACAATATAAGAACAAGCCAGACTGTAACCAATCCGGCCAATGCAGCTGAAAGAACAACTTTCGATCCGATTATTTATGATTTGAGTACTGTAGGATGGACAACTGATATTATGACTACTCCATTTAAAAATTTCGATCTTCACTATTTATTTACTTTGCAAGCACCTAAATACAAGAATTATACTTATTCAGCATATGGAACAACATATGATTATAGCGATAAATATATTCCAGAATTGTCTGGGGTATTGATGGAGATTGATCCAAGTTACTCATTCAAGAACGGTATTAGGCTTTGGACAAGCTTGCGCTATTTTGGAAAACAGTATGGTAACCCTACTAACGTATTTTACTATGATGGATGGTGGGAAAATTTTGGAGGTGTTGATTATCGTTTAAGTCGTGACATCAATTTGAAATTCCAAGTAACTAACTTCTTAAATCAAGAAGGAGTGAAAGGTAAAATACAAGGTGCTGACCAAATTACTGATGCAACTCCTTTTACTGATCGTACGATCGTGGCTAGTGGTATTCGTCCAAGAACATTTGAGTTAACTTTACAATATAAATTCTAAACAATCAAATTCTTATTTAAGCGCTCACATGACTTAAATGTATTGTGAGCGCAATAAGAATGAAAACCTTAATTAATTTAAAACACTAATTATTATGAAAACAATTAAAATGATTTTCGCTACAGCTTTACTTATTTTGGTATCAGTTACAGTAAAAGCACAAGAGAAAAAAGTTGACTTCTTCGTAGGTAAATGGGAATGTCTAACAGTTGGAACTCCAGGAGGGGATGGCAAATCTGTAATTATTTTGAAGAGAAATGAAGAGGGGAAACTTACAGGTTCATTAAGCTCAATTGCCAACACAGGAGGTGACAGTCCTTTTTCAAGAGTAGATGAAAAAGAAAAATCGGTTACGGTATACTTCAAAGCAAATGGATATGATGTATATATTTATTTAGAAAAAGTAGATGACAATCATTTGTCTGGAAGTACAATGGATATGTTTGATACTACAGCTACAAGGGTTCAGGGATAAAACTCTCTTAAAAAGTACATTCAGATTTTAGGGGGCAGCTTCAAATGCTGCCCTTCTTAAAGGTAATACACGGAGCTTAGTTACAGTTCTGTGAGGACTTTTGTTTTCTAATTCCTAGAAGTTTTAATCTAATTTTTTCTGGTAAATCAACTATAACTTTGATTATGTAGTTTCATAATGTTTGTTTCAAAAGATTCAATAATGAAGAAAATTAATATAAAAAAAGCTCTTTTTATTTCATTTATCTTTATTTCGATCCATAGTAAAGCTCAAATTAAATTTGATCAGTCTACTTTTTGTAATCCAATAAATTTGAGTTACAAATTTCAACCGGATTTGCCCTCTCGTCGAGAGGCTGCAGACCCTACAATGGTTCTGTTTAAAGGTAAATACTATTTATTTGCATCCAAATCGGGAGGATATTGGGTTTCAGATAATCTTTTGAAATGGTCGTTTGTCACTAGTACTCAGCTTCCATTGGAAGACTATGCACCAACAGCTTTGGTAATGAACAATGTTTTATATTTTATGGCACTTGATCGCCGAATCTATAAAGCAGTGGATCCACTAATAGGGCAGTGGGAAATTGCAAAAGATTCTATGGATATTTATGCTGGTGATCCCTGTTTGTTTCTGGACGATGATGGTCGATTGTATTTATATCACGGGTTAACAAACTCAAAGCCGATTCGTGGTATTGAAATTGATCCAAATACCTTCAATACTATTGGAGATGAAAAAAATCTTTGCAATACCAATCCTAAATTAAATGGGTGGGAAAGAACAGGGAATTACAATACGGAACAGAAAAGACCATTTTTGGAAGGTGCTTGGATAACAAAACATAATGGAAAATATTTTTTGCAGTATGCTTCGCCGGGAACTCAGTACAAAAGTTATAATGATGGATTGTATGTAGGTGATAAACCTCTAGGACCTTTTGAATTAGCCGATAATAATCCGTTCTCCTATAAACCTGAAGGTTTTGTGTGCTCTGCAGGCCATAGTAGTACTTTTCAAGATAAACATGGTAATACATGGCATATTGTTACCATGTTGGTAGGATTGAAACATAGATTTGAAAGAAGAATTGGAATGTTTCCAGCATTTTTTGACAAAGATGGAGTGTTTTATACCTACACAGGATTTGGGGATTTTCCACATGAAATGCCAAATAGAAAAATAAAGTCCCCTGAAGATTATCAACCTTCTGCAATGTTGCTTTCCTGTAATAAGCCAATAGAAGTTTCATCCCAGATAGAAGGGCATTCAAAGAATTATGCTACTAACGAAAATATTTAGGATTATTGGAGTGATAAGGGCGAGTGGTTATTAATTGACTTACTAGATAAATGTAAAGTAAGCAGCATTCATATAAATTATTATGATGAAGCCACATTGGTAACAGGTAGATCAGAATCATTTATTATCAATATTTATTAGAGTATTCTAATGATAAAATAAATTGGAAAACACTCGTAGATAAAAGTAATAATAGAACTGATATTCCTCATGACTATGTGGAATTGCAGGCACCGGTATCTGCTCGTTACATACGATTAACAAATTACCATGTTCCTGACGGCAAATTTGCAATTTCTGATTTACGTGTATTTGGAAAAGGCAACACAAAAAAAGCAAAGCCCGTAGAGTCTTTTTCTGCTGTTAGAGATACTGTTGATGCCTATAATGTAACATTGAATTGGAAGAAAAATGACAAAGTAACTGGTTACAATATTAGCTATGGGATGTCACCTGACAAATTATATCAAAATTATCAGGTATTGGGTTCGGAATCATTAGCCATTGATAGCCTTAACTCTTTACAAGACTACTATTTCACAATTGATACTTTTAATGAAGTTGGGATTACAAAAGGGACTATCGTTATAAAAGCTTCTGTAAATAAAAAAGATAGCTTGAAACTAACTAATAAGAAAAATATTTATGAAAAAAATAATATTTATAATGTTTTTGTTTAGCATAGCTATTGCAGCAAATGCTCAACAAAAGATTGAAACAATTAATGAATTTTGGCGCTTTGAAAGGAGTGATATTAATTTGGCGTCTGATCCTTCTTTTAATGACACGGATTGGAAAGTTGTTAATTTACCACACACATGGAATGCAGACGACGCTTTGAAAACTAATAATTATTACCAGGGAATTGGTTGGTATAGAAAGAAATTGATAGCCACAATACTTGAAAATAAAAAGTACTGCATTTTTTTTGAAGGTGCTTTACAAGATATTCACTTGTTTGTAAATGGCAAGGAAGTAGGAAGGCATCAAGGAGGATATTCGGCTTTCAGGTTCGATATTACATCGTATTTGAATAAAGGAAATAAAGCGGTTAATCAAATTGCTGTAAAAGTGGATAATACGCTAAATCCATCTATTGCTCCTGCAGCATTTAGTGCAGATTTTAATTTCTGGGGAGGTATTTATCGAGATGTCTATCTCGAAGAATATAACCAAGTACATTTTCGTAGTGACAATTATGGATCAAATGGAGTATTTATAGAAACTCCAGAAGTAAGTAATGATGCTGCTAGGGTTAAAATCCGAGGGGAAGTAAAAAACGAAGGACTTAAAGTTTTATCGGTAAAAATAAAAAATGCAATAGTTGATGCTGATGGAAAAACAGTTAATGAAACGACTATCAAGTTAAAAACAGAACCAGGAAAGAATATATCTTTTACAGCACTATCTGATATAATTAAAGCTCCACAATTATGGTCACCAGATTCGCCATATTTATATAGGGTAACAACTCAAGTGATTAATGAAAAAACGGGTGAAGTACTTGATGAAGTGGGAAATCCATTAGGATTTCGATGGTTTAGCGCTGATACAAAAAATGGATTTATGCTTAACGGGAAACCTTTAAAATTAATTGGTGCATGTAGACATCAAGATTATAAAGGACTAGGCAATGCATTAAGTAATGATTTGAATAGATATGATATAAAACTTATAAAAGATATGGGGGCTAATTATATTAGAATTTCGCATTATCCTCAAGATCCTTCTGTTTTGGAAGCATGTGATAAACTAGGATTAATAGCTTGGGAAGAAATTCCAATCGTGAATGCTATTACGCCTACAAAAGAGTTTTTTGAAAATTGCCGTATTAATCTAACCGAGATGATCAGACAACATTATAATCATCCTTGTGTTGTCTTTTGGGGATACTCTAATGAGGTATTAATAGGTGGATATTCTGATGAGCTTGGAGAATTGCATAAAGAATTGGAAGCAATTTGTCATAAAGAAGACGCTAACAGACTTACGGTATTAGCATTTCATGCCAGTCCAGTTTACAACAAAAAAGGACTCGGTGATTTACCCAATGTTGTTGGATGGAATCGTTATGAAGGATGGTACAGAGCGACACTTGCAGATTTTGGTAAATTTCTAGATGATGAAAATGCCAAATACCCAAATCGTCCCTTGATTATAAGTGAGTACGGTAGTGGTTCAGATACACGCCTTCACAGTTTAAGCCCAGAAAGCTATGATTTTAGTATGGAATATCAGCAATTGTTTCATTCTTCATATCTTAAGCAAATACTTGAAAGACCATTTGTAATTGGATCATCAGTTTGGAATTTTATTGATTTTGGAGTTTCCAAACGAGGAGAATCGATGCCAGGAATTAATAATAAAGGGCTTGTTCAATATGATCGCCAGCCGAAAGATATTTATTATTTCATGCAAGCTGCATTGACAAAAAAACCAGTACTTTATATTGCATCTAGAAATTGGGCAGATCGTATCGGAACTACGGCAGCACCAAACGAAAATTTTGTCAAACAGCAAGTTAAGGTGTTTTCTAATTTGCCTGAGGTAGAACTGTTTGTAAACGGTAAATCAGTTGGTAAGCAAAAAATAATTGATTTTACAGCGATTTATGATGTACCTTTTGAAGATGGCGTAAATTTACTTGAAGTAATTTCAGGAACTCACAAGGATGCATTTGAAGTTAATTTCAAAGTTCTTCCTTCCGATTTGCGTACAAGTAAAGACAAAGATCTTGTCGTTGCTGTCAATGCGGGATCCAAATGTTTTTTTACTGATCCTGATAACCGTGTAATTTATCAACCTGATCAAGTTTATCGAGAAGGAAGCTGGGGATTGATTGGACTTGACTTAAATAGCACAGTAAGAAGTAATTTGAATGTTCCTCAAACTATAAAGGCAACAAATATTGCCCCTCTTTTTCAAACAGCTCGGTTAGGGATGAAGGCCTATAAGTTTGACGTTCCTGACGGCCGCTATGAAATAGATTTGCAATTTTGCGAGCTGGAGCAATATGAAGCTGGGAAGAGAATTTTTGATATAAATATCAACGGGAAGGAAATTGCGAAATCATTTGATTTGTTTGAACATTCGAGTATGCTGACAGCGCTAATCAAAACCTATTCAGTTGAAGTAAAAGATGGGAAGGGAGTTCGAATTGATTTTATTCCAGTGGTAGGGCAAGCTATAATAAGTGGCATTAAGCTAACTAGACTTTAAGTAATGGTTGTAAATTTTTGCATTTAAAATGAAAAACAAATTTATATATAGTATCTGCCTTTCTTTTTTGTTCCTTCTTACTATACCAATTCATAGTCAGTGTATATAGGTACAAATTCAGAAGATGTAATGCAAGCTTCTTTTGTATGGAAAAAATAAATTAAATAAAAAAAGGATAATCAATTTATTTAAATTACTTAAAATCATGATAAAAAGTAAATCACTCAAATCTGTTTTAGCATTATTTAGCATTGTTTTTTTCTTATGTGCCTTTTCAGGAATTGATTCAAACCACAATATTGATAATGTACAGTATAAATATGAAATTAAGAAAGATATTAATTATTACGAAGATAGTGCAAGTCTCGATGACACCTATAAAAAGTCGCAATGTAAACTTGATATCTATTACCCGACAGATAAAAAAAATTTTACAACCGTTATATGGATACATGGTGGTAGTCTGACAGGTGGTAAACTGGAAATTCCCGATGAGTTGAAAGACAAAGGTTATGCAGTTGTTGGTATAGAATACAGATTATCTCCTAAAGTAAAAGCAACGGTATGTATTGAGGATGCAGCAGCAGCAGTTGCTTGGGTTTTTAAACATATTGAAGAATTTGGAGGAAATAAGAAACTTATTTTTGTGTCAGGACATTCTGCAGGTGCATATCTCGGATTAATGGTAACACTTGATAAAAAATATCTGAACAAATATAATGTAGATGCAGACAGTATTGCAGGTCTAATTGCTTTGAGCGGCCAGGTGGTTACACATTTTACGATAAGGCGAGAGTACGGAATACCCAATAAGCAATTAATTATTGATGAATTTGCTCCATTATATCATGTACGAGTGAATGCTCCGCCCATTGTTTTGATTACTGGAGATGCCGAAAAAGAACTTTTGGGTAGATATGAAGAAAATGCTTTGTTGTGGCGAATGATGAAATTGGTAGGTCATCAGAAGACCAAGATTTATAAATTGGATGGATTTGATCATATTGGAATGGTAAAACCCGGACTATCACTGTTGAATAAAGATGTAGCTACTTTGGCTTTTGCTATTTCCCCCAATTAATCTTTTTATGACACTAATAACACTTAAATTAAATGATTATGCGCTTAATTTTTAAAAACACTTTAATGGCATTTTTTATATTGTTGAGCTTATTGCAGGTAAGAGGATCAAATTCTACTGTGCCAGCAAAATTAAGATGCAATTATTTGGTCAACCCTATTGGAATTGGGAATTCACATCCAAATTTATCATGGCAAACAAATGCCTCGGAAGAAAATTGGTTACAAACAGCTTATCAGATTATTGTTGCTACGAGTCCTAAGCATTTAACTGAAAAAGAATGTGATGTTTGGAACAGTGGAAAAATCTTGGATGGTGAATCAGTATCAATACCTTATGCAGGACCAAAAATGAAATCCCAAAAAAGATACTATTGGGCAGTCAGGGTATGGGATAACAAGGGCAAGGTCTCGTTGTGGTCAGCGGCTGCTTTTTGGGAAATGGGAATATTAAATAATTCGGAATGGACAGCAAAATGGATTTCATTTACTGATAAAAAGACTATTTCCGATAGGGAAAACGTATGTTGGGTTTGGTTGTCCGATCAGGATGCTCTGGATGTTCCTTCTAAAACGAAAGCATGGTTTAGATTAAAGGTCAATTTTAATGAGTTGCCAAAAATAGCCAGCTTACAAACAGTAGTACGTGGTGATTATCAGTTGTTTGTTAATGGTAAATTAGTAGTGGCTAAAACGAAAGCATGGCAAACATTTGAACGTCAGGAAATTTTAGGATACCTCCATAAAGGTGAAAATAACATAGACGTGAAGGTTTCAGCTGTTAGAACTTCTTCGTTTTCACCTTCTACTGGCAAGGCGTTGGCTGGTAATTATGCAACGTTTGCAGCCTTATTTAAAGTTGTGGATGCAAAGGGGACTATTACTAAATTCAAAACTTCTGACGGCAAATGGTTGGCCAGAAATGATAATAACTCTGAATGGAAATTACCTAAGGTGGTAGGTGAATTAAATGATCCGAATTTTGGACTGGATCCAGGACCACTTGTGGAGTCTGCATCGATGTTCCGCAAAGAATTAAATGTAAAAAAAGATATAGCATCAGCACGACTTTATGTTTCTGCTTTAGGGAGTTATTGCGTGTATGTGAATGGACAACGCGTTAGTAATGCAGTATTAACTCCAGAATTTACCAATTACAATTCACGTATCACTTATCAAACTTATGATATAGCTTCTTTATTGAAGAAGGGGCAAAATGCCATTGGTTCATTGTTGGGTGATGGTTGGTTTGGAAGCCCTATGGGCTGGAACGGGGAATATGATTTATATGGCCCAGCTGCCAATAAGTTATTTGCCGAAATTCATCTCAAATATACTGATGGAACGACTGAAAAAATAATAACCGACCAAACTTGGAAAGCGGATGCCTCTCCAATATTGTTATCTGAGATTTATGCCGGTGAGTTCTATGATGCACGTTTTGAGCAGTCAGGATGGAATAAAGTTGGATTTAATGATAAAAACTGGAATACAGTCAAAGAAGAAAAGGGTAACAACAATTTCTTATCTGCACAAGTAAATAATCCTGTTAAGGTTACGATGAAAGTAAAGCCTGTAGCAATACACAAAACACCTTCAGGTAATTGGATTATTGATATGGGGCAAAATTTAGTTGGATGGCTTCAATTAAAAGTTAAAGGCTCATCAGGGACAGTAGTAAGAATGCGATTTGCTGAAAAGTTAAGCAACAAAGACAGTATTTATGTAGACAATTTACGTAATGCTACAGCCACAGATAATTACGTTTTAAAAGGTAAAGTAGATGAAGTTTTTACACCGCATTTTACTTTTCATGGGTTCAGATATATTGAAGTGAGTGGTTATCCAGGTCAATTAACTAATGATAATATTGTCGCAGAAGTAATTAGTTCTGTAGAAGATGTTACAGGTGTAGTAGAAACATCAAATCCTTTAATCAATAAAATGTATTCCTTAGGCATTTGGGGACAACGAAGTAATTTTATCAGTGTACCTACTGATTGCCCTCAAAGAGATGAAAGAATGGGTTACACGGGAGATGGTCAGGTATTTTGGAGAACAGGGACTTATAATTTTGATATTGCTGCATTTACCCATAAATGGTTAAAAGATATAGTTGATGAACAAACTGTTGAGGGTGGTTTTACAAATACAGCTCCTGCTGTTCCAAAAAACAATAGAAAAAGTGGTTCTCCGGGCTGGGAAGACGCAGGTGTAATCGTTCCTTGGAATTCATGGATGCAATATGGAGACAAAGGACTTATAGAAGAAAATTGGAATGCCATGGTACGCTATATGGATTACGTTGCAGCAAAAAGCAATCAGTACATTCGCCCGGGTGGATATCTAGGAGATTGGTTAGCACCCGACGGAACAACGAATAATGATCTTATAAGCACGGGACTTTGGGGAATGACAGCCAAAATGATGGCTCAAATGGCTACCACAACAAATAGAAATGAGGAGGCAAAGAAATATCTTGAATTGGCAGATAAAATAAAAGCGGCTTTTCAAAAACAATTTATTGCGGCAGATGGAAAAGTTGGAACTGGTAGCCAGACATCATATGTAATTGCATTGCATACCGGTATGGTACCTGAATCTTTACAGAAAGTAGTTACAGACAAATTGGTGCAATCTATTGAGGCACATGATGGTCATTTGACTACAGGATTCTTAGGAACACCATATTTACTTTTTGCTCTTTCTGAAAATGGCAGAGCAGATGTGGCTTATCGTCTTTTATTGAATGAGACGTATCCATCTTGGGGTTATATGGTAAAAAATGGAGCAACTACTTGGTGGGAACGTTGGAACAGTGATAAAAGCGACCCTACAATGAATTCATACAATCATTATGCTTTTGGATCTGTAGTAGAATGGGTTTACAGATCAATGGCGGGTATAAATGCAGATCCAACTGCTCCTGGCTTTAAAAAAACTATAATTAGTCCAACAATCGACACTACCGGAAAAATTACAGATGCCAAGGGAAGATACAATTCGGTATATGGAGAGATTACTTCAGAATGGAAAATAATTTCAGACCATAAAGCAACGTTGAAAGTTAAAGTACCGGCAAATACAACGGCTAAAATTATTTTGCCCAATTCAATGAATTTGACAGAAGTAGTAATTGGAGGAGGTTCTTCCTCAGCTACTTCAGAGAAGGAAGTTGGTTCCGGTTCTCATCAATTTGAAGTAAAATGGTAGTACAAGCAATTCAACAGTTTCAATTACGACCGGTAATTGGAAATGAAAAACAAGCTCGATTTACTTTACAAGCAGTCAAAGATGCTGGTTATACCGCTATCGAGCTAAATGGCTTTATGATTCGAAAGATGCCATTGATTGTTCCACTTATAACATGGTTTGCAGGGATGCCAATTGGAAGAAGCGGAAGATTCGATTGGAAAAAATTGATTGCTGATTCAGGTTTAAAAGTTATTAGCATTCATGAAGATTTGGGAGAAATTCTGAAGAATCCGCAAAAAAGGATTGAAGAAGCAAAGGCCTATGGAGCTAATTATATTGTGATTACCGGAATGTTTCGCTATGATTATTCGGATTATAAATCGGTTTGTGAATTAGCAGAAAAATTAAACAAGGCTGGGAAATTATTGAATGAAGGAGGGATAAATCTTCTTTATCATAATCATAATTGTGAGTTTCGTCGCGTGGAATCAGGTGAGACTGCCTATCAAATTTTATTAGAAAAGACAGATCCACAGTATGTGAATTTTGAATTTGATTCCTACTGGGCCATCGATGCTGGCTGTGATGCTGCACAACTTATGGATGTCCTTGGCAGCAGAATGAAGCTTTGGCACGTTAATGATAGAGGAATTCGGATAAAAGGCAAAAAGGGATCAATTCTGAAATCAGATAGTATGGAGTTGGGAGATGGAAACATCAATCTGAATGCATTAATTGAAACAGCAAAACGAAATGGTGTTGAGGCTGTAATTCTTGAAACTCATAGAAATTGGGTAGATAATTCACCCATTAAATCATTTCAGCGTAGTGCTGAATTCCTAAACAAATATTTAAAATCGTAATTAATTCAACATGAAAAAGATATTATACATTTTAACATTATCCATTGCTACTAATTTATTAGCGCAAAAACAAATTTTACCTCGTCTGGAGAAGATTAATGGAAAGACAAATTTTATAGTAAATGGTAAACCTTTTTTAATGCTTTCGGGAGAGCTACATAACTCAAGTGCAGGAAGCGCACATTATATGCGACCTATTTGGAAACAATTAAAAAACAACAATCTTAATACTGTGATTGCTCCCGTTTCTTGGGAACTTATAGAACCAGTTGAGGGTAAATTTGATTTTACCTTAGTAGATAGTATGATTGTTGGTGCCAGAAAAGAAAAACTTAAACTTGTGGTATTGTGGTTTGGCACCTGGAAAAATGCAAAATCTACTTATGTGCCGGAATGGATAAAGAGAAATACAGCAAAATATCCATTGATGGAATCCCAAGGGGGAAGATCCTTAAATACGCTTTCAACTTTTAGCGAAAATTCTCTTACTGCAGATGCTAAAGCATTTTCAGCTTTAATGAATCATATCAAAAAAGTAGATAGCAAAGAGCAAACAGTGATAATGATGCAAGTGCAAAATGAAGTCGGAATTCTGGGTTCTCCAAGGGATTACAGCCAAACAGCTACAAAAGCTTTTGAAGGACAAGTTCCGCAGGAATTAATGGCTTATTTAGCAAAGAACAAAAGTTCTTTGTATCCTGGCTTATTGAAAGTATGGGAGGCTAATGGTTCTAAAATGAATGGAACTTGGGAGGAAGTTTTTGGAAAAGGAGAAAAATACAAAGGCGAAGATTGGAAAAATAATTATAGTTTTTATACCGAAGAAATTTTCATGGCATGGAATTTAGCGAAATATATTGGAAAAATAGCCCAAAAGGGAAAAGAACAATATGCTTTACCAATGTTTGCTAATGGATGGATTAAGCAACCAAAATCGACTAATCCAGGGCGATACCCTTCGGGCGGGCCATTACCACAAGTGCTTGATATTTGGAGAGCCGCCGCACCTGCTATTGATTTAATCGCTGCAGATATCTACGCAGTAGAAGAATTTGACTGGGTTTGTAAAGAATTTTCATTGTCTCAAAATCCTCTTTTCATACCTGAAACAACTCCGGATTTAGGAGGTTCTGCTAGAGCTCTTTACGCTTTTGGTAAATATCATGCTATAGGTTATGCTCCCTTTGGTATTGACGGAAATGGTCTGTTCAATACCGCAGATTTAAAAGATGTTTCTTTGAAAAAAGTTTATGATTGTTTGAAAAATATTTCATCTGAGATCAGTAAATATCGCGGAACTGCAAACTTGACTGGTTTATATCTTGGGGAAGGCGATACAGATACCAGTGTCGAAATGGGTGATTTTGCGGTTTACATGTCTCGATTTTCTTCTGCTGGATTATTTAAGAAAACGGGTGGTAGATTTGGTATTGCTGGAGAAGAAGACAGAAGCCCGGCGGGCTTAGTAGTTATAAAATTGAATAAGGATGAATTCCTTGTTGCAGGAGGAGTAGGAGGAATCCAAGTTACTGTAAGCGGTTCTAAAACCAATACAGCATTTAGTGATTACATTTCAGTAGATGAAATTACATTCGAAAAAGGGAAAATGAGAAGTCATAGCTTAAACGGTGACGAAACAGCCTTAGGAGGAGCTATCATCAAACCCGGGGAAGTGAAAATTTTTAAAATAAAAGTTTATAACTATTAATTTTGGTAGAACCATAGAGCAGAAAGGATAAAAAAAAATTATTAGTTATGAAAAAAAAATTGCTAATGCTATGCTTAATTGGCTGTAGTAGTTTGGTTAAAGGTATCGCACAGGAAACTGTAGAGGATACTAAAAGGCAAAACACTTTCTGTAATCCGATGGATATAAATTATCGTTTTCAACCTAGGGGGCTAAAGGCATACAGGGAAGCTGCGGATCCGATGATAACACAATACAAAGGGAAATATTTTTTGTTTGCTTCTCATTCGGGAGGATATTGGTATTCGGATGATATGCTTAATTGGAATTATATTCCCATTAAAAGCTTACCCATTGAAAGATATGCTCCTGATGTTTTAATCAAAAATGATACGATTTTTTACACTACATCTATCAAGAAAAAAGAACATATTTATTATAGCACGAATCTTTTTGAAGATTCTTGGAAACCTTTAGAGACACTATTTCCTTTAACGTATTCAGATCCCCATTTTTTCAAGGATGATGATGGCAAAGTTTTCTTTTACTCGGGTTCTTCTGATATCAAACCAATATTAGGAGTTCAACTAAATGATAAACTACAGCCGATAGGAGAGCCGATAAGTGTTATTCCTCACAATATAGCTGAGCATGGTTGGGAAGCTGTTCTGGATACAAACCAAAAAGAAAAGAATGGTTTTAATGAAGGTGCCTGGATGACAAAATATAACCATAAATATTACTTGCAATATGCAGGACCAGCGACTGAAGAAAAAACATATGCAGATGGTGTTTATACTTCGGACGCTCCACTGGGACCTTTTAAGTACGAATTGTACAGTCCTTTTTGTTATAAGCCAGGTGGATTTGTAGGCGGAGCTGGGCATGGTTCAACCTTTCAGGACAAATATGGGAATTACTGGCATACGGCGACATTGTTGATTGGTAAACGTAATTATATTGAAAGGCGTATAGGGCTTTTTCCGGCTTGTTTTGATAGGGATGGAGTACTACGAACTTTTACTGCATTTGGTGATTATCCTACCATAATGCCCGATAGGAAAATTAATTTCGAAAAAGAAAGCCTTTTTAAAGGATGGATGTTATTGTCTTATAATAAAAAAGCTTCTGCGTCTTCCTCTATAGAAACGTTTCCAATTGCAAATGCCTTTGATGAAGATATCAGAACTTGGTGGTCAGCTAATACAGGAAATAGAGGAGAATGGCTGAGTATTGAATTGGATGGTGATGTAACAATAAAAGCTATTCAATTAAATTTTGCTGATAACGATTCTGAGATAAGAAGTGACAGCAAAGTTGATCTTCCATATTGCTACCGAATTTTAGCTTCTAATGACAAAAAAATATGGAAAGTAGTCGTTGATAAAAGCAACAACACAAAAGATGCTTGTCATGAATACCTAGAATTAGCAAAACCATTAAAAGCAAAATATATAAAGATTGAAAATGTGAAGGTTCCTGATGGGAAATTCTCAATATACGATTTTAGAATTTTTGGGCTTAAAAACGGTAAAGCTCCTTTAGAAGTCAATGGTTTAGAGGTTACCCGAACAGAAGATTCTCGTAAGGCCATTGTAAAATGGACACAAAATAAATCTGCTACCGGCTATGTCCTAAATTATGGTATAAATAAAGAAAAACTTTATTCATCTTATATGATGTATGGTTGTGATTCAATTGAACTCACAGGCTTGAATAAAGATATTGTTTATTTTTTCAGTATCGACGCATTTAACGAATCGGGAATAACTAAAGGAACAAAAACTATTACAGTTAAATAGATTTTAAAAGATAACTTGATAAAAGAAGGATACTCGTTTAGTCTTATATAGTTAAAAATCAATAGAGATTATTTTTTGTTTTCTCCCTTGGATAATGATTATAATCCAGGCGGTAATCTATTGCCTTATCCGGAATAATACTTTGCAAAAATGATGTTGGTTTACTTGTAGAGTTATGTGACAAAAGCATTGTAAAAAAAGTATAGTTGAAATAATAATAGCGTAAGAGAATTTCTTTTCAAAACGGGAAAAATATTCAAGAACATATGTATTGGTACTAAAAATAGATCAGTTAATGTTGAAAAAAATCAGTTTAATATAAAAGTTATAATTAGAGAAATATGAAAGTTCAAGACAAAGTAATTTTAGTAACAGGTGGAGGAAATGGAATAGGAAGAGAATTAGTTCTTCATCTACTTTCAAAGAAAGCAAAGGTAATTGCAATAGATCGAAATAAGTCGGCATTGGAGGAAACTGCGATTATAGCTGAAAAGTTAGGTTATTCATTAAAAACGTTTGTTGTAGATATAACGAACAAGAATGATGTTGAGGCATTGACAGTAGATGCAATTGCTCATTATGGTTATGTTGATGGTATAATTAATAATGCCGGAATTATTCAACCTTTTGTAAAACTTAATGATTTGAGTTATTCTGAGATAGAGCGAGTAATACAGGTAAATTTATATGGAACCCTATATGTAACAAAGTCGTTTTTGCCTCATCTTTTAACTCGTCCTGAGGGACATATAGTTAATATTTCAAGTATGGGAGGTTTTCTTCCAGTACCAGGTCAAACTATTTACGGAGCAACTAAAGCAGCTGTAAAATTATTGACAGAAGGTTTAAATTCAGAACTTTCTAATACAAATGTTAGGGTTTCTGTAGTATTTCCAGGTGCTATTCGTACAAATATAATGGGGAATTCAGGCCTTTCTGTGGAGGAAAAACCAATATCTAAAGCGGAAGAGAGAATTCTAACATTGCCTTCAAAGGCCGCTAAAATTATTGTGGATGGGATGGAGCGCAATCGATATCGCATATTTGTGGGTCTCGATTCAAAGTTTGTTGATCTATATTATCGATTAGCGCCAAAATCTGCAGCAGCATTTATATGCAAAAAAATGAAAGGACTGATAAAGTAACTTATTGTCAGTTTGAATGATTCCGAAGTGTGAGTGTTAAAAGAATTAAAAACATTAAAAGGAACAGATGAAAGAAAATGAATTAGCAGAATTAAATGGGAAAGTGGCTTTAATAACAGGAGGAGCAGGAGTTCTGGGAGCTGGAATGGCTAGAATATTGGGGCAATATGGTGTTGTTGTTGGGATTATGGATTTAACAATTGAAGGTGCTGAAGCTGCGGTTAATATCATTAAAAAGGATGGGGGTAAAGCTTTTGCTGTCAAAGCCAACGTGTTAAATAAAGAAGAGCTAGAAGCGGTTAGCAATTTTATTATTGATAAACATCGGAGGTTAGATATTCTAATTAATGCTGCTGGTGGAAACATGCCAGGAGCCACTATTGGACCAGATCAGGCTATTTATGATATGCAGTTGCCCCATTTGCAAAAAGTTCTGGATTTGAATATTATTGGTACTATGCTACCAAGTCAAGTGTTTTCAGAAATCTTTTCAAAGCAAAAATCGGGAATCATTATTAATATTTCTTCAGCTTCGGCGCAAAGACCGCTTTCTAGAGTCGTGGGTTATTCAGCATCTAAAGCGGCTATTGATAATTTTACTAAATGGATGGCGGTTGAACTAGCTAGTAAATATGGTGACGGAATTCGTGTTAACGCAATTGCGCCAGGTTTCTTTATTGGAGAACAAAACAGAGCTTTACTGTTGACACCGGAGGGAAATTTAACACCAAGAGGAGAAAAAATTATTGAACATACACCAATGGGAAGATTTGGTGTGCCAGAGGATTTAGATGGTGCATTATTGTTCTTGTGCAGTAATATGTCAACTTTCGTTACTGGTATTGTTCTTCATGTTGATGGTGGTTTTGGTGCTACAAGTATTTAATTAATTCAAAAGGAAGAAAAAATGAAACAAACGTGAAGAAAATATAAACTTAATGAGCCAGTACAGTTAGCTGATGTTAAATAAGTTAGTGTAACTGGAAATTGTGACTGCTTTGCAACATATTTATCTTATGAAATGGTAGATAGTTCTAAAGTATTACTTTTTAATTTAAATGAGTTTGACGCTTTTGGAATATTTATTTAAAAGGCCTGGCATGCAAAATATTTATGCAGAAACTCGGAACGCAAAAGCAGCTTTTGAAAAAGTGACAGATGCAGATAAAATAAAATGGCAGCAAAGCATCATTGCGACTTACAGGGAACTGAAGAATCTTATACGGTTAAAGATTTTATTAAAGTACTTCAATATCACATGTATTTTGTAGAGTATAGGTTCCAATAGAGTAATTGCGAAGGTTTTTAATCAGCAGATGGAATGTTTTAGATTATTAGAAAATGCGGATACCTGAAAGGTACTTATGGAGAATGAAAAGAAAAATAATATTACACGCTGCGGAACTTTTCTTAAAACGTGGTTTTAAAACAGTAACTATGGAAGATATAGCTAAGAATACGGGTGTTTCAAAAAAAACACTATACAAATATTTTGAGAACAAAGAATTACTTGTAAGTGAGAGCATAGAAATTATTCATACATCGCTGAATGATAAGTTTAATTCTGTATTGAGAAAGAATTATAATGCGATTGAGGAAAATTTTCAGATTCAAAAAATATTCAAACAAATGTTTAGTGCAAGTAGTTCTTGCATTGTTAATGAATTGAAAAGTTGTTATAGCGAAGTTTATACTGGTATAATTGAAAAAGAGATGTATGAATTTCAAAAAATTTTCAGGCAAAATATCGATAAGGGAATAAAGCAGGGACTATATAAATGCGATCTTACTTATGAATATTGTAAGTTTTTTTACTCTACACTGGTTTTTAATTTGGACAAAAATAATACTTCTCAAACAGTAATAGACAAACTTGAGATTCAAGCAATGGAGTATCACATTAGAGCAATTGCTACTGCCAAGGGAGTTTTGGAACTTGAGAAACAATTAAAGTATTTAAAAAAGGAAGCGTCAAGAAATAACTTGTTGTTTTAAAACCGGCACAATGTATTAAAAATTGAAATCATTTTATGAATTAAGCATCAATAACAAAGGTTTCTTAATTAAAATGTTTTGATCTTAAGATGAGTTTAAATCTTGTTTTACAGTAATAGATTTTAATCAAATGAATTAAAGTAATAATTAACCCCTAAACTAAAATAAATTATGAAAAACGTTACTCTTATGTTTTTTTTTCTTCTAATGTTTTGCAGCGTTAATGCGCAGCAATTTGGTACTGCACAAATTCTTCCTAACGGGATTGATCTAAAATCAGGAAAAGATAATGATGATTCTGAAGCGTCCACAGAAGTAAAAGTTAATTTGCCAAAAAGTATAATCAGCACAAGTGCTGAAATACGTACTTATCATACCGATAAAGTTCTCGGAGAAATGTCCAAAGGAGCTTTGGTAGATTTATATATAGAGCATCTGAAAGTTGTAATAAAAAAAATGCCTCGTATTGCTTTGGCAACCAAACCAGGGGTAACGATCATAGATTTAGGTATTCCTGACAGTGTAGATAATAGAAGGATATTGGAAATAGAAGATGAAGCAACAGAGGCATATTTAGAAAATAGCATAAGTTTCTTAAAAAATATGCTTCCTTTTGCAGATAAAGAAAAATTAGTGACTATGGTTTTGTTTTATGAGCAAATGATGAAGTCATTACTTGAAGTTGGTCAACAATAAAAAATAAAGGGATTTATAAAAGAGCTGAAAAGGTAGTGTTATTGAAGTAAAATCTATTTAATGAATTTAACGATTTATTTGGATAATAAGTGGATTGTAGCTATTTAATATGAATATGAACAATAAATTTATGGGTGCATAATTGGGCTAATTAGCATGTTACTGACGTTTATAGCATATCTCCTTCTTTAGCTAATTCACTCTGATTTTAAAGACCCTATCATAGAGGCATCTTGAAATGTTATTTTTATTGGCCCTATACTAAATAATTATTTTGATCCTGGTGCTGACAGAGTAAATTATAAGATTAAAATTGATAAATATATCAGTCTTTGTTTTGAGAAAAGTTCACAAAGAGTAGTTTTTTTTAGACTGCATCTTTGAGGTTGTTACAATTAGTTGGTTGGTTGTCGGGTTCAGCTTTATGCCATAGCTGGAAATTCGATAACAGTAAAAGGGGGGCTTAGTAAAGCATCCCCTTTTTTAATAGGCTCCAGGGCATTCGCTTTTAAAAATTTTAATAAGCTATTAAAAAGTCTTATGTTTGTACTGTAATGGTAGTGGGTCTGCCATTAAAAAAAATGACCTCTAGCAGCTACACTAAATTAGAAAATTTACTTTTCAAAGAAATCTTTACTACTTTGAAAGATCCCAGAAGAACCACCAAAGGAAATATAAATACAGCTTAGAGGAAATCATTTTTCTCACGCTTTCGACTGTGATTAGCGGTTAGATTGGCTTCGTCAATTTTATCCTTACAAATACGGCAGGCCTTCACATGATACTTTAGGTGAATTTTATAGCAGATTAAATCCCAAGGAATTTGCAAAATGCCTAATAGCTTTTACAGAATCACTTGCAGATTAAGACACTAGGATAATTGCCATTGACGGAAAAACTATCAAAGGATTCCTTACTAAAGAGAGCTATCCTTTGCATATTCTTACGGCATTTTGCACAAAAAACAGAATGAGTCTGGGTGAAGAAACTGTCACTGGAAAGGAAAATGAAATCGTTGCAATCCCAAGATTACTGGATTTGATTTGTATTAAAAACAGCATTATAACCATTGATGCTATGGGATGTCAGACAGTAATTGCAAAGAAAATTAGAGAGCAGGTTGTTGATATCTAATGAAAAATCGTCTCCTGTCATAACCCAATACAACTGCGGACTAATCATTCTTGACAAAGGAATTTTTGCCGATGCTATCTGACCTTGTAATTGGTCTTGTGCACCACCTTGCCATACATCCATAAAAGGCGATAGGTAATTTTCTAAATCGGAATATGAGGTAAGAATGGTAAATACGTCAGAATAAAATTTGATGTCATGCGCTGGTGTTTGCAAACAAAACTGATTCAAAATTTTGAAAAGTTCTCCGAATTACTTTTGAGTACTGGAAATAATATAATTGTAGAATTCTCTGCAAAAGATCCTACTTGGGGTGCAATGCCAATTAATGCAGAAACTTTAAAAGGAAAAAATGCATTAGGCAGATTATTGATGGAAATTAGAGAAGTCCATTTAAAAAACGTAAAAGAATTAGAATACATAAAACCATTAAATATTCCAGCGTTTTTACTTTTTGACAATCCTATAGATAAAGTACATAAACCCGAGTTTGTTATTCATGATCTTGATGATATTTATGCATATTAAATCACATTCGTAATATAAAAACAAAAAGCAGCTCAGTAATGAGTTGCTTCTTTGTTTTTATATGCTTTGCTTGCTTATTGGAATGGGCACGAGCAGAGGCATCGCTAGCCCCGTATTACTTATGGTCGGACTAGCGGGTTCATTGTCTTGTCATTGCGAGGAACGAAGCAATCCCATTAACATGTGCACATAAGTTACTAATCATTGCCTTATTTTGTAAACGCAGAAGGATTTGAACCTTCGACCGCCTGCTTAGAAGGCAGGTACTCTTACATTATGGCTTGTTTTACCAAACTCATAATATACTCAATATTCATAGTATTATTTACAATTGTTTCATAATCGCCATTACCCCAATGTCCCGTTTCAGAAACATCTTTCATTATTCCTTTAGGATCGTCAAGCTGCCTTTTTTTAAGGTTAATAAAAATTTTGATTCCTTTTTTTAAGATAACAATGTCAGCAATATTTTTATTCTTTTTAAAAGCTATGTATAGCTTTTTAGGAACTATTTCAATATCATCTGCCAGAATCAAAATAGCATTTTTAAAATTTTCATATAATGCAATAATTTCTTCAGAAGAGCCATTTAAATGATCCTCCTCTGTATAAACTTTAATCTCATCAGTTACCGATTGGATAACACTATTTTTTTGAGTCAAAGGTTTTATACTTTCGGCTGATTTCGTTTTCTTAATTGGATTAATACTTATCAAATCATTTTCATAGCGTTTTATTTCCCAAAGTTCGATTGCAATGTCTTTGAAGTTAGTTGCTAATCGTTGGTTTTCTGTGAAACTGGGAGACACGAAAACTACTCTTGTTTGCGACCAGTCTATTGTATTGCTATGCAAAGATTTATTTAAAGTTTCATTATAGCACAATACAAAATCTGCTTTATTTTCTAGCAACAAACTCAAATAGGTAAAACCTTGGTCAACCACACTAACGTTTTTATCTCTCTTGTATTCTATAATTATAAAAGCATTCGATTGACTATCATAAGCTAATGTATCAATACGTTTGCCTTTAATACTAAATTCACTTTTTACCATTTCCAACCCTGTAATTTGAAATAGGTTTTGCTCAAACAACGTTTGTATTTCTCTTTCAAGATGGAAAGGTTTTTCATTTAATAGAGACAGGGTAGTGGTATTTTTAGCTTGGTATATATTCATGATTTGTTATTAAAAATAGTACTGTTTAAGAGCCTGTTTAAATTTTATTTTTGAGATTTATTATTAGATGATTTTTGAGTGAAACTAGGCAGATTTTTATAAAATAGCAGAGCTATTGTATAAAAATTTAACGAAGTTGTAGCCAAAAATCGTCATAAGAGAGCCAATAAATAAAACGTAAACAGGCTCTTATAGTTCATATGTCTATTTTTTTTTCGTTCAGTTCGATTCTATGTCTAGGAATGTTAATCTCATGTTCCTGCGGATATGGTTCACGATGAGTGCTGCTGATATCTTCCCTAATTTGATTTTGCGTTTTGAACTGATCTTTAGAATCTTTATATCTCGGATCAGGAATGAAAGGCATTTTTGCCATTTTGGTTATGGTGATTGTAGGGAAGTGATAATCTACTTCAACAGTACCTAAGAGTAGATAACAGCCACCGCCCAAGAAAGGATAATGAACCAGAGAGTCGGGGAAGTGGGCTGTGTCAAAATAAGAACCTTCATAATCAATCCAAGTCCCAAAGTACATCGTTCCTCTTTTGGTTGGTACCTGTTTTCGGGATATAAGATAGGCGAGCATGCGGACTTGTTTTTTGTGAAGGAGGTGAAGGTCTTTTGCCATAATATCGCCACGGTTCTTGGTCTGCAACAGATCAAAAGGGGTACAGGATACAGGGAAACTCAGCAGTTCAATTTCATCAAAAGCGTCTTCAAACGAAGAACGCTCCAGAGTAGGGAGTTTGTATTCTTTAACCGGTTCCTGTAGTAGTAAATTTCTGTTTTCGGGTTTGTAATTATTCATCAGCAGACTGGCGATAATCAGTAGCTGGTTTTTGGTCTTGCCGGTAAAGCGGAAAGCGCCTATAAAAATTAATATTTTAATTCCTTCAATACCTATTGGGACTCGGTTAATGAAATCTTCCAGAGACCGAAATTCACCATTTTTATTGCGGTCCGAGATTATGAATGAAGCCATTTTATATTGAAGACTTTCCAAATGCATGAAACCTAAATAGACTTCAGTACCATAGAGCGTAGTTTCATACTCACTTTTGTTCACGCAGGGATTATGAATGGAGCCTCCAGCCATCCGCGCTTCGTGTACATAGACTTCTGTCCGATAAAAACCGCCTTGGTTATTAATGACAGCCACCATGAATTCGACAGGATAATGTACTTTTAGGTATAAGCTTTGATAACTTTCAACTGCATAAGATGCGGAATGTGCTTTACAGAAGGAATAGCCAGCAAAGGATTCAATCTGTCTGTATATTTCTTCGCTCAGCTTCAAAGGATGTCCTTTTTGCAGACAGCTGGCAAAGAAATTGTCTTTGACTTTCTGCAGTGCCTCTTTTGAACGGCCTTTACCGCTCATGGCACGGCGCAGTATGTCGCCGTCAGCTGCGGGAAGTCCGCCATAATGCAAAGCAATCTTAATGACATCTTCCTGATAAACCATAATGCCGTAGGTTTCACCCAGCTGTTCTTTGAATACTTCATGAAAGTACTCGAATCTGTCGGGATGATTGTGGCGAAAAATGTATTCCTTCATCATACCTGACTGTGCCACGCCAGGGCGTATGATTGATGAAGCGGCAACTAGTGTTTTGTAATTATCGCAATTCAGACGGCGCAGTAATCCCCGCATAGCTGGGCTTTCAATATAAAAACAACCAATGGTCCTGCCTTGTGCTAAATAGCTGTTGGCTGAAGCTTCATCCTTGGAGAGGCAAGTGTCGCGGATATTCACTCGGATTCCTCTGTTTTTCTCTATGAGTTTTACGCTGTCATCAATATGCCCAATACCACGCTGGCTCAGTATGTCAAATTTTTCGAAGCCGATGTCTTCGGCAATATGCATATCAAAGAGTACAATAGGAAATCCTTTGGGAGGCATTTCCAATGGGGTGAAATTGGTAATAGGTTCTTCGGAGATTATAATTCCGCAGGAATGCATACTGCGCTGATTAGGGTACTTCTCCAGTAACATTCCATATTCCTGAACGAGTTTTACAATGTTGTTTGTCTGGTGTAATTTTATTGGATTTTTAGCCAGCATATCTAATTCTTCTTTGGGCAGTCCAAAGACTTTACCCACTTCTCGAAAAATGGAACGGTATTTAAATTCGACATTAGTACCACAAAAAGCGACATGGTCACGACCGTAACGGTTGAAGATGTATTCTAAAATTACGTCGCGTTCTTTCCAGCTCCAATCAATGTCGAAATCAGGCGGACTCTTGCGGTTGAGATTCAAAAAGCGCTCAAAATATAAATCCAGTTCTAACGGACAGATATCGGTAATGCCTAGGCAGTAGGCAATGATGCTGTTTGCACCGCTGCCACGGCCGATGTGCATAAAACCCCTGCTGTTGCTGTAACGGATAATATCCCAAGTAATTAAAAAATAACCGCTGAATTGGAGTTGGTCAATCACTTTAAGTTCTTTCTCAACACGTGCTTTTGCCAGACTATTGTCTTTTCCATATCGCCATAAAAGTCCCTGACAGGCCAGAGTAGTTAATAATGCTAAATCGCTTTCCTGATTGTTAGTATAGAACTTTTTATTTCTAGGGGTATTGAATTCAAATGTAAAATCACACAAATCCATTACTGTTTGCGTATTGGAAATGATTTGCGGATATTCTTTATAGGCTTCCAAAAGAGATTCTAAAGGCAGCATTACTTCAGAAGTTTTGCAGTAATCTGAAGAAGTGAGTTTGGAAAGAATGCGGTTAGTATCTATAGCCCGCAGAATCTTATGAAGATTAAATTCTCTTTTTGTCCTAAAGGTTACAGGCTGGAGAATAATCATTTTTGAAATTTTGCTTTTCCATTCCAATAGAAAAAGTTTAGGGAGTTCTTCTGGACGAATTCCAATATACTCGTTTTCCCGAAGCGTTGCGGGAGCCTGTTCCAACGAATACATGACAAACACATCATTAAATTCGGGAGCAATAATAGGCAAGGGCACTCCACTGAAATTGTGGGTAGTCAAAAAACGGTTCATTTCGGCAAGTCCATTGGCATTTTTAGCCAGACCGATGTACCGTAATTGATGCATGCAGCGAAACTCAATGCCAACAACGGGTTTAATAGCTGCAGCAGCACATCCCTTTATAAAATCATAAATTCCTGTCACAGTATTGACATCGGTAAGTGCCATAGTTTTTACCTCACAAGTGACTGCCTGCCCAATGAGTTCCTCAAGGGGAATGGTGCCATAGCGTAATGAGTGAAAAGAATGACAGTTGAGGTACATGGGCAGGGTTTGTGTTAAAGACTTTAGTATTTACGTTTTAAAATTTCATCTTTGGTATTGGGTTTAAAAGAAGCCCCTGCGCAGCGCATTACTGCATCAAAACCGTAACGGCTTTTCATTTTATCCATAGCCTGATACAAAGACAGCATTTCTTCAGTATCTTCAAAAAGGTTGATCTGGTACGTACCGCGGACGAGTCCGCTGAAACGTATTCCAATCAGTCGCAGTCGCATGCGGCGCTGGTAGAGTTTGTCAAACAGGTCCGTAACCGTATTTGTCAGTATATGGTCGGCAGAAGTATACTGCACACGGCATTGCTTGGTCTCGGTGTCAAAATTGGCATATCGTATTTTAATAACGACCGTTGATGTAAGCCACTGCTCTGACCGTAACTGAAAAGCCAGTTTTTCGACCATGCCCAACAGTATTCGTTTAAGTTTTGGGATGTCGATTGTATCCTGCGTGAACGTATGCTCTGTTGATATGGACTTTCTTTCGGTGTAGGGCTCTACTGGATTGTTGTCTATGCCATTGGCTTTTTTCCATAGTTCTGTGCCATTTTTTCCTATCATCTGCTGTAGCACTTCAGCGGGCATTTGTGAGAGGGTCTGAATAGTGCGGATGCCTATTCTAGATAGCAGCTGGAACGTTTTGTCGCCAACCATCGGTATTTTTTGAATTGATAATGGATTTAAAAAGGACTGCACTAAATGTTCTGGTATTTCCAGATTCTGTTTTTGCTTTCCTTCGCCTGTTCCAATTTTAGAAACGGTTTTATTGACAGACAGTGCAAAGGTCAGGGGCAGGCCTGTTTCTTTTGTAATGGTTTTTGCAAGCTCATCAGTCCACTTGTAGCTGCCATAAAATTTGTCCATTCCAGTAATGTCAAGATAAAACTCATCAATGCTGGCTTTCTCGACAACCGGTGCATTTTCCTGAATGATTTCTGTAATGGTATGCGATAATTTAGAATACAGTTCCATATCGCCTTTCATTACTTTTGCTTGAGGGCAAAGCCTCGTAGCCATAGCAATTGGCATAGCCGAACGCACTCCAAATTTTCTGGCTTCGTAAGAGCAGGAAGCGACAACACCTCTTTCGCCACCGCCAATAATCAGTGGTATTCCGTTCAATTCAGAGTTTGTCAGCCTTTCACAGGATACAAAAAAGGTATTCATATCAATATGCACAATTGCCCGTGTCATTTTTCTTTGTTTTAGAGAAACAAAATTAGTATAAATTGTAACATTTTTTAATATATTTGTTGTTACAAATTGTAACAAAATTATTATGTCCTTATTTTCAGACAATATCAGAACGCTTCGAACAAGGCATAAGATATCGCAGGAGAAACTTGCCGAGTGCCTATGCATTACAAGGGGCAGGTATGTTAAGTATGAAGATGGCACATCGGAGGCTCCATACGATATTTTGAAGAAAATAGCGCATTATTACCATATCAGTATTGATTTATTATTGTCTGTGGATGTGCGTAAAATTGACACCGAAGACCTGCTGAAATTGGAAAACAACCGATTGGTGCTTCCCATTATGGTAGATAGGGAAGGAGAGAATTTCATTGAAGTAGTAACCCAAAAAGTAAAGGCTGGATACTTAAACGGTTATGCCGATCCCGAATATATTGAGAGCCTGCAGCAGATTTCCCTTCCTTTTTTAGGACTTGGCAAGCACAGAGGATTTCCGGTGGAGGGAGACTCAATGCCACCGCATCAGGACGGTTCCATCATCATTGGCCGTTATGTGGAATCATTAGGCGAAGTGCTTGATGGCAAGACCTACATATTCATCACTAAAAATGAGGGGATGGTTTATAAGCGTTTGAACAAAAACAAAAAGAACACGTTTGTTCTGGAATCCGACAATCGGCTTTACCCCAGCTATGAAGTTAAGACTTCTGATGTATTGGAGATTTGGGAATACGAATGCAGTATTGGGCGAAGCGACAGGCTGCCTAGAATTTCAGAACCCGTAAGCGTTGAAAAAATGCTGTTGGAATTAAAACGCGATATCTCAGAAATAAAGGGTAGCCTCAAGATATAAGGATAGCCGATTTATAGATTTGCAGAACATTCATTCTTTTCACATAAATAAAAAGCAATCATTTTTAAGCAGGAATTCTTTAAATACTGGTTACTATATGCTGTGTTATTTTACTTTTGTAAGTTTACATACTGCAGTAGTTATCATCTTAAAAAAGCGAGTGAAATTTTTTGATTAATCAGGCATATTTTTAAAATATTTGGAAACAGCAAATCACATAAAACTCTCCGAGCTTAATGGTATTATTTTAGAGACTATTAAAAATAAATTCAGTACTGTTAAATATTGGATAGTTGCTGATGTCACTAATCATTCCTATAAGGCAGATAAAAAATATCATAATTTTGATTTAGTTGAAAAGGACAATAATTCTAATAATATAATTGCAAAAATTGCTGGAAAGGCTTGGGGTAATGGCTCGATGAGGATTTCAGATTTTGAAAAGAACACTGGACAGAAATTCACAAATAATATAAATGTTCTTGTTCAGGTGTCAGTTGAATACCATCCTTTGTATGGTCTTTCGGTTAATGTAATTGATATTGACACCAGCTTTACGCTTGGTCTTTTAGAGCAGAAAAGAAATCAGACGCTCCAGAGATTAGTCCTCGAAAATGAATTCATCAAAAAAACTGGAGAATATTATCAAACGAGAAATAGTCAGCTCAAATTAAAAAGTGTCATACAAAAAATAGCATTATTATCCTCTGTAAATTCTGCAAGCGGTGAAGATTTTAAGCATACTTTAGAAGTCAATAATTTTGGTTATAAATTTTTCATTGATGATTACCACACCATTGTCCAGGGAGAGAGTAACTCAAAATTATTTTTAGATAAATTAATTGAAATTTATAATTCTAAAATAGATTATGATGCAATTGTCATAACAAGAGGGGGCGGTGCCCAGACAGATTTTCTTATTTTTGATGATTATCAGATAGGAAGAGCTGTAGCTAAATTTCCAATACCGATTATTACCGGCATCGGACATCAAAAAAACATTACAATAGTTGATTTAATGGCCCATACACAGACCAAAACGCCAACTAAGGCAGCAGAATTTATTATAGCGCACAATAGGAATTTTGAACAAAACATGTTATCATTTCAAAAGTCTATTTTAATTAAATCACAGCAAATATTTTTGGTTAATTTTCAATTATTAGGATGGCTTAATAGCTCAATTGTAAATAATGCGAGAAACATCCTTGCTCATAAGAAGGATGAAATTGTTTCGATTAATCAAGTTGCGATAAACAATTCGAAATCTATATTATTTAATCACAGGAGAAATCTTGTCCACACTTCGTCGCAAATTCTCGCAAAGCCTAAAATTATTCTATACAATAGGATTAATGACATAAAAAATACAATCAGTAATTTAAAAACATTCAGCAGTCAATATCAAAAAAGCAAAAGAGGCGATTTAGGGCACTATATTTCAATGATCAAGATGATGGCTCCTGAAAACATTTTGAAAAAGGGATATGCAATTGTTAAGGTCAATAATAAAATAACGAGCAATCCCTGCGACATAAAAATTGGAAGCGATATTGATATTATGCTTTCCGATACAATTATTAAAACAACCGTTAAACAAAAAACATTCTACAATGGAAAAGATAAAACTAACTTATGAAGAGGCTTATAAAGAACTGGCTCTAATTGCTTCTGAGATCGAAAACGAAACAATTTCTGTTGATATACTTGCCATTAAGGTAAAAAGAGCATCGGATCTAATCACTTTTTGTCAAACTAAGCTCAAATCGACAGAAGCGGAAGTAAACAAAATTATTGCTCAAATGGAAAATTCAAATCAGTAATAATCTTAAAATAGACACTGTCCCAAAAACTGGGAAAATGACAATAATTTCAAATTTTATGAATATTGCATTGTTACACCAGCATATAATACTCTTTTAGGCATAGTTTGGGAAGGAACTATAATAAGCTAATTTCTATCTTAATTCATAGCTTTATAATGCTTTATATCTCTTCTCTGGCAAATAATGGCAAACGCTATTTATTCTATTTACTAGATTAAAAACTTCCATGAGTCATTTTAAAGTTATATTTTTTTATGTTCTATAATTAATCCATTTTCCGAAAAAGAAAATGTTCGCTCGTCAAAAATAGATTTCATTAGTAACCACACTTTATCGACTAGGGTAAATTCTAAATTCTTGTGATAATCATTTTGAGTTAATTTCCCTGTAATAGTAACCTCTTCAAATGGAATGCTTTCACTTATGCCTCGTCTAAAAAGATGACTTTTCGGTAGTTTATAGCTTTTTGTTATTTCAATATTCATCTCCTTTTGATCTGCTATATTTAAACGAAAATCAGTTACATAATCATAAAAGGGAACGCGTTTTCCATCTTTTAGTAAAATAAAATAGTTGAACAGATCAAATTCATCTTGTACGTCTAAGTAGCGATTATTGCCAAGATTGATTTGTAAAAGTTTCGGACGAGTAGCTGTGATGTTTAAATTAATTGGCAAAGTTGCAATCTCGATTTCCTTTGGGGCAGATTCATGGTCTTTGTCGGTTGATTCTCTTAATTCAACAAGGCCAATATTTTTAAATTTTGCATATTCCAGACCATCTTTTGTAAAACCACTCTTTGTCACTATGACTCCTTTGCTTATGTCAGCATCCTCAATAATTGATGAAACTTTCATTACAATGTCCTTATTGATCTTTTCTTTCCAGTATTTACACTCGATAGCAGTTTTATAGGTATGAATTCCATCGGAATGTGTCGTTAAAACATCAATTTGATGACTTATGCCAGATTTTCCATTTACTTTACAATTATTGCCATAACCTTTTATTTTTACACCCGATTCTTTACCTAAAGTTTCATAGATATATTTAGTAATCTCCTCGTATTTTTTCCAATCTAAGTTATTGTTTCCTGGTATTTTTATTCAATTAAAGATTCAGCGATTCAAGGTATTTCAGATAACATTCTGGTAGTACAGCGGGTTTGGTACTTAATTAAGCTCATTATTTGGATTTGCTACGATAGCGAATACGAAGTAAATCATCCCAAATACAAAGCCAACTTCCCATTAAGCCAATGCCCCCACCCGAGGCTGTAAGCCGAACGGACGAAGTAAATCCGTTGAAGCTTTTAGCAGTATTTATTTTTCTCTGCGTAGTTTTAAACTTTTTAATTTATTATTAATTGAATAAAATAGTCCGACGAAAACTAAAAACACAATGATTTTTAAAAATAATGAGAGTACCAAATTCGAAGGGTAAATTCCAGTTTCATTATACATTGTCCAAGAACTTGGGAGGTAATCTCGATGAAACGCTGTAATTATTATAATCATTCTTTCTATTGATATCATCAATAAAATACTAAATAATATTCGCAGAAAAATATTTCTTCTAATAGTGTTGAATCGTAACAATTGGGTAATTAATACCCAAAGTAAAGGTTGAATCCAAAATCCAAACCAATATTTCCCAAACATTCTGTTTAAAAGTTCGGCTTTGTCGTCTTGGCTCAGGATATTTAATTCAGCAAATATTCCGATAATCCACAATAGTAAATAGAGTATTCCAACAAAGGAAATAAAGCGATTAGATTCTTCATCAATGTTTTTGATAATAGGTTTTTTAATAAATATTGAGGTAATAAAGTATAGGAAAGTAAATAACCCAAAAGCTGTAAAAAAATCTATTTGAATTAATTGTAATGTAAAAATTATTTCTTCTATCATTATTACGCTATTTAATTTTTTGAATTGTTGGCTAAACAGCTAACGTTACTAGTACGGCGGGTTTGGGACTAAATTAAGCCCATTATTCTGATTTGCCAAATCATCACAAATAAAAAAACCGGCTTCCCATTAAGCCAATTGCCCAAATCTGTTGCCATTCTATTTTAAAGTCGTACTTGGGATCATTACATTACAATTTTCGGGTCACTTGCGAATTCTTCAAAACCAAAATCTGTATAGTTTACATTATGTCCTAAAAACCTTTGGAATCGTAATTTTTCTTCATTCTTAATTTCAGTTTTCTTTCCTTTATGATTGTTTATCACAGTAATTTTTAAAGATTGAGGATTTCTTCTGTTCTTTTGAATTCTCTTTATCAAATATTTTATGTGAATGTCTGCATCAGGAAAAGAGTAGCCACAAAAAATTAAATGGTCAACTTCCGACAATTCATTTTCGGCTCTATTCCACACTTGACTTAAAAATACTTTTGACAAGTCTTTATAAAATGTTGGTGGAACTATTATTGGAGAGTATACGGTTTGGCATTTTTGACAATATGAAGAAGAAGGGTTAACCATTAAAGTGTAAACACCTTTTTCATATGGCGTAATTCTAAGGTTGTTACAAGTCGGACAATATAGCCAATTCAAAGAGCCGTGTAATTTAAGCAGTTTTATACTCCCTAAATCAGGTCTTTCAAAAGTGCCTTCTCGAAAATTCACAAAGTCAACACCATAGTCCACCTTGTCGTTTGGGTAAAGGTCAAGTATTGCGTTGTCGCATAAAATGTCATAGTTGGTAGTTAAAAATATTGTGTTTGCTAAGTCTCCATTTGATTTGAGTTTTCTAATAAGCTTCCTATGAATATTTTTACTTGTTCTTAAACTATTATCAATTATGTCAGCCATTAAATAAACCAAATACAATCTTAAAAACTTTATTCGTCCGCTATTACTCTCAAAATTTATGTTTGTGAAGTCCTTAAATGATTCATTCTTTAAGTCAGCTAAATCAAGGACACCAAGAGCTTCTTCAAAAGTTGGAAATAGTGCATTATCAAGATTGCCATTATCAACATTAATGTCGAACATTAAAGCAAAAAAAGTTGCTAATTCTCGTTCGTGTTCAGGTGTGGCATATCTGCTACGAGTCCGAATTAGATTGAAATAGTCCTTAAACAAATTTGTTTGGATTGGTGCTCCTTCGGCAGCCGAAGCACCTGCACCTAAAAATATTGCTGTTTTCAATTTATCTTTTTTTGATTTAGCCATTTGTGTGTTTGTCTTGCCTCTTACAGTTGTTATTGCCTGCGCATTAAATATTCGAAGGCCCTATACCAAATTTATATAATTTTTGACCTAATTCAACTATTACAAAGTTAGAACCTTCTCGAAGACCAATGCCGGAAGCAATTATTAGTGCTTCATCTGGCGGACTTTGGATAATTGTGCTTCGCCAATACGGTTGATTAGACATTTCTTTTAAGAGGAAAAAGCATTTTGGATGAATGTTGTCTAATATATATGATAAATCCGAAAATTCAGCCCAAGATAAATTATCATTGATATGAGCTAAAACAAGATTTGCTAAAATTTTAGACTTTTCAATTTGTAAAAACCTTTCGTTTAATACTAATATAGTTTCAACAATTTCATCTCTATATTTATTGTCAGAATTAAATTTGTACAAAAATTGATTAAACTTCGTATCGTCAATTTCTCCACTATTAAATTCTTGAAAGAAAGTGATGATTTTCTTTACGTTACGGCGAGCCAAAATTGAACTTCCAATATTGTAAAAAGAAGTTATAATACCCATAAACGGAATATCTTTTATAATTCCATCTTTCATGAAGTGATCAATTCCAAATTCAAAAATGTCTTTTTCTAGACTAAATGATCTTGTAGTAAGTTCTTCTGACACCCAGTTTGTAATATCTGTTGAATTATTTTTCATGTTTTAAATATGTTTGAAATTTACGTAGGGGGCAGTCTCATAGCCTCTAACGTTTCCTATACTACAGTGGGTTTGGTACTTAATTAAGCCCATTATTCGGATTTGCTACCCGATAGCGAATACGAAGTAAATCATCCCAAATACAAAACCATCTTTAAATTCAGCCTAAAAACCCAATCCCGCCAAGCTGTTAGCGGTAGTTTTACTTATATTTGCCAAGAACAGTCTTTCCCATTTGGGTATTCGGGTCAATTTGCGTTACCATATAACCGTCAGGGTCGTACGATTGATAATTATTAGTAGTCGTGTTAGCCGGCTTGTCTTGTTGAACTTGTGATACGAGATTTTCAACTTTACTTTGATTATAAGGATTGTAAACGTTTTGACAAGCTCCCATAAAAGCTCCGCCATACCAACAACCACTAATGTAGCCGTAATATCTTGACATCAAAACACCTGCCCCATTATAAAATCCTGCATTGAAACTACCGTAATAGAATGAGCCATCAGCCCAATAAAACGTCCCAGTTCCATTGGCATAACCATTATAAACTTGTCCTTGATAGTAGCCATTGGGATAGTATATGATACCTAGCCCTGCATAGCCAGCATAACCCTGACTGTAGATTTGTCCATTTGTTTTAAGAATACTTAAAAAGAATAGCAGTGCGATAGTGAAGATTGCTTTTTTCATTTATATTTTGATTTAATGAGTTACATGAACGATGCAATTTATTCTACTTGTAAAATCACTCCAGCTTAATTCCTTTTTTGATGGGTTTGTTGGCCACGGGTCTCTTAGAGTAACTTTATATGGGATTTTTGTTCCGTTGGAATTTCTTGTGTAATAGATTGCAGTAAGTACATAAGCATGACCCATATTTTGTCCAGGCATATTAAGTCCTATTACAACTGGGTATTTGTATGCTAAAGCATTAATCAAATCGCTTGCAGATGGTGAACTCTCTTGCCAAGCTTCTAAAGTAGTTCCATTATAATTCCAACCATTTGCAGCATTTGTCATTACATAGCAATCAGCACCTCTATTTACAAGCTGTCCAAATGCTTTTATCACAATGTTGTCTTGACTTACTTTAATACCTTGATAGTTTAAAACCATTTGAATACAAGCTGCCCAACACCAATTATCATATTCCTGTCGTGCAGCATAATATTGAAAAATGTCTGACTTGATTGCAGCACAATATGAGCCGTCAGGAAATTGATATACTTCACCTGTTTGTTGTCCGAATGATACTGTTGAAGTTATCACGGCAATCAATATTGTAAAAAGATATTTTTTCATTTTAGTCAAATCTATGAGTTCGTTTTAAATTTTTACAACAATTTTTTTGGCTGTCTATTTTTACCATTTGTTCATGTTTTCCAGTGTCAGCCAAAATTACCACTAATGTCAGTCTGTGAAAAAACTAAAATCAGCTTCTTGAGAATCTCATATTTGATTTTTTTCTTTGGTACCCCTTCGAATACTTTTTAAATTTGAGGAGGTTTTTTCACAGCCTGACGTTTAACAGCTACAAGAAGTTGGCGGTTTTCACCACAAATGTGTCTGCGGAGTACTTAACCTCCAATTTCTTGTAGGAGTAGCTATTCTTATGCTTCATCTCGAGTAATCATAGTAATTGTTGATGCAGTCGCTGATAAAATGTCGGGGTTAATTTTAAGAAGTTCTGGTTTATTGTATAGGTCAGATAAAAGTGTTGATTTAATTAAATTGTTGTCGATGTGAATAGGTTTGTCAATACTAAGTCTAGAAGCAAAACTTTTATTAAATATCTCGTCACCAATTTTAATAAAGCCTAATGCTTTAGTATCGAATTTCGTATCTGTCTCACCGTTTAATATGTTAGCGAAAATATTTTTTGTGGCAGTTACTTCTACTGCATCAACAAGTGGATTTACAGATGCTTCATAAGCCTTCCTTTCTTCTTCAAATTTAGTCGAATAAAATGCTGTAAGTTGTTTTATTTGAGGTACTATTAAGTCTGCACATCTTCTAACATCTAGTAAAACAGATTGAAAGGTTTCTTTTGCTTTTGGTAAATTATTTTGCCAAATATGATTTTGGGCTTCTTCAAAAAGTTGGTGAAAACTAAAAGTTGTATAATCATTTCTTGTGTCAGATTTTACAATTTTATAAAGCAAATAATCATTGTCAGAATAAATTTTTAAATTGCTTTTGTTGTCTCCAAAATATAGTTGCTCGTCTTTAATCCAAAATTTACTTGAGTTAATTGATGTCTGGTCAGCCCTAATAATAATATAATAACCAGGAACGAAACTGTTAGTTGGGTTTGTTCTTGGATCAGCGAAAGAATTTCTCTGACCTAAGCGAAATTGCATCTGGTCACCCATATCAAAAAAACTTTCAATTCCATCTGTTAGTGGTCCAGAAATATTTACATAGCTTGTCAATTTTGTGCTGTCAAAAACTTTCGCAACAGTTTCTAAAAGTCCTAATGCTTGTTTAGCCCAATCTTTTGTTTTTACTCTAAACAAACCCAAAAATAAGGTTATGTCGTCACCTATGTATGGAGTTGGGCCGACAACTCTTGTATTTTTATACCTTATTCTTTCATCTCCTTCAAGTTGACCAATGCCATTTAGTAAACTTGGTCCAATAACGAAAGGAAAATTGTCACGTTTTTTATTGTAAATAAATTCCGTCAATACAACAGTTAATGGGTTGTATTCATTCCAATATTCACGTTTGTCTTTTAAAAATTGTTCGGCAATTCTAATTTCAAAGTATGCTTCGTTTGCTTTGAAAGGAGTGGAATCAAATTCAAAATCAACAATTCTTTCCTTTGGAATTTGAAATGATGGAGGAGTTACTGCTGGTGAATGGACCAGTCTATTCCAGAAATCTGATATTTTTGACATTTTTATATTATTTAAAAGTTAAACAAATTTTTCGGCTAATTCACCAATCACCCAAGGTGCAGTATTATCTTCTTCACCTTCATTAGTATTGTCCATGTGCGTAAACTCCCATTTTCCATCTAAAAAATCGGCTGGCTGAGTGCTTTCGTGAACCAAAGTATTAACCGCTGTTTTTAAATCATTACTAAAACAACGGGTATTAATTTTTATCAAGGTGGCACTTACCGTTGTTACATTAACACAAGTTAGTGGTCGAAATGGATTAAAACTCCAATAAGTTTTTATTTGAATATCTTGGTTTGCCTTTCTAAGAATATCAGCTATTTGGGCTGATGTCAATTTAGTGTTGTCAAACTGTGGTAACTTCTCTACTTGGCTCCAAAATGCAGGATTACTTAAAATTTCATTTGCTTTGTCAACAGCATATTTAATGTTGGATTGACTTCCTTTAAAAATAAGTTTCATTTATTAGAGTATTAATTGTTAAATATATAAATTATTACTTACAATAATAAGTAGTAAATAGCATCAGTTGTTTGGTGTAGTGTTTCGCTATAATAGCACATAACGCCAGGCTTTGAACAAACTCAAATTTACCTCTTGAGAATCTCATATTTGAGATTTTTCTTAGGTAGCCCTCCGAATACTTTCTAAATTTAAAGTAGCTTTTTCCAAGACTGACGTTCTAGACAAATCTTTACTGCTCTATATTTTTTTTCAGCCAATTTGGACACTTGTCCGAGAAAATGATCATTTATAAATAGCAATATTTGGTAATCTACCGAATTAACAACTTCTACTCTCGATTTGAGAAGTATTTGTCATAAAACAAAAAAAAGATGCCACAAAGCATCTTTTGGAAGGTATAGGATTAAGGCGAAGCCAAATTCAAAACTTATAAACCATTTCCATTTTTTCTTTACGGTTTCCCATATTATCAAAAATAAAAAAAAACGTACATTTGTTCTATCTTAAATTTATCAATAATCATTGCTATGAAAAAGTACATTTTATTTCCTGCTCTATGCATTATTTTAGTATTGCCAATTAAAACTTTAGCGTGGGGTAAAAAGGGACACGCTCTAGTTGCTGAAGTAGCTTTTAATTATTTGGACAAAAACACTAAAAAAATCGTTTTGGGTTATCTTGATGGGATGAGTATTGAAGATGCTGCCACGTGGATGGATGATATCAAGGATGATCACAGTTATGATTATATGAAACCTTATCATTATGTAAACATTGATAAAGGAGCCGAAGTTTTTGAAAGATCTGGAAGCAATATTATTTACATTTTAAATCAAACTATTAAAGAATTGCAAAACAATAAAAACTTCACCAAGCAAGAGATAAAAACCAAAATACTAATTGTTTTTCATTTAGTTGGTGACTTACATCAACCCTTGCATATTGGATACGGCTCTGATAAAGGAGGTAATACGGTACAGATAAATTATAAGGGGCAAGGTACAAACCTTCACTCATTTTGGGATTCTGGTATTATATATGACAGAAGCATAACCCTAAAAGACTGTTTGGAAGCCAATAAATTTTCTCCAGCAGCAATGAATAAACTGCAAACTATTGACGTTATTGCCTGGTCTAAAGAATCTCGAAGTTTACTTGATTCTGTTTACAATATGAGAGGAGCAAAAGTAAAGGATGATTATGTACGTGCTAGTGCAGTAATTATTCAAGCTCAAATCCAAAAAGCGGGTATTAGATTGGCGGCAATCTTGAACACCTCCTTTAAGTCATAAAAACAAATACAATATTATAAAGTTTGTTTTCCTGTTTAAAACCTCGTTTAATTTGTTTTTAAACGAGGTTTTTTATTATCACAAATATTTGGGTATGAGTGCGAGCTGAGATGTTCATGAGTCAGGAGACTTTTATCACATTTCCGATTTATAGGAACTTTAAAAAAATCAAAGCCGTGAGGCTTTGCATAGCGCAGCAGCGGACACTTCTTATAGCTTGGTTTGACAGTAATAAAATCCGTGATGTTGGTTGGTATAATGAAGGCAACTTGTCCTGGCGTATCTTCCATTGTCAACATAGTGAGTTAGTGCAAATTTAATTTTAGAGGTGCCGTAATTACTTTCGATGTTGACAATGACACTCATTAAGGGTCAGTGATTTGGCTAGTGACTGTTGAATATGAGACACTTCTGAATTTGAAGCAATGCACGTTACAATTTCTCCCACTTTTTGTATTAGAAATTATCTTTGGATATGTTTTATAGTTCAATTTTTAAGAAATGATTTAACTCTATAGTTGAATTATAATTGTTTCATCTTTATGTAACAGTAAAAGTTAATGCAAAATAATATGCTCCTTCATATAGTTTCTAAGGTTTTCATTGCATACATAAACGAATGTTCCTTTTATTCCTCTATACATTAAAGTTTTATAAATATTGACTATATATTGATGAAGCACCTCAAAATCATGTACGCCATTTTTACCATTTTTATCTTTATAATTTTCCTTGATGACAATTATTTTTTTGGTAATTGGATCATAATCTATTTCATAGCCAAAAATAACACCAATATAATTTAAATCATATCCTTGTGTTGTATGGATACATCCTACTTCGTTTTCTGAATTTTCTGAATTTAACCAATCCTCAGTCACATAATTCCATTGCAATTCTACACCATCAATTTTTATATCAAATTTGCTTTTGTCATTTTTTGATATCCAATCCCATGAAAAACCTGCAACCATTCTACTTAAACCAAACTCTTTTTCTTTAATGGATATTTCATCAACCATACTTTTCAAAGAATCAAATATCTTAAACTCATACCCATCCATTTGAAATTTTTCGACTAAAATATCAACTCTACAATTTAGCAGATTATCCACATAATTAATATAATCACTACCTCCTATTACTCTCATTTGAGAAACTAATTCGATGTTATATGAATGAACCCTTAATTCATCAAAAACCTCTTTTGGTATGTCTGATGGTTTTACTGATTGAGCATCGTCATAAAAAAATATTTGATTTTTGCTTTGTAGTAATATCCAGTCTAATTCTGTTCCATTTTCGTCTAAACCAAGTTTAGCATTGTTTTTATTAAAGCTATCATAGTTAACAATATTCCTTTTTCTTTTTAATCTATGAGCTTCGTCTACAATTAATATATCATATTTTTGTTTTAAAACATCGGACGGTCCTATAACCATATTAGGACTTAATCCCTTAATACTTCTAAAAACAGTTTTTAGTGTTTTTCTTAATGATGTCATAGGTATGACAAGAGCAATTGATGGATTTAAGAATTTATCTTTAATTGTGGATATTAATTTAAAATCCTCACTACTTGATAATTCGTCTTCACTTATATCATAATTTCGATAATCTGTTTTTAATAATTTAATTAGATAAATTGCTAAAATAGTTTTTCCTGTTCCAGCGCTTCCTTTTACAAACGTCCTACAAGGTTCGTCATAGATTAAAATTTGCAATAATTTGGTAACTGCATCATATTGATCTGATGATAACGATTTGTATGGGGAGTATTTAAATAAGTCTGAATTATCTATTTTTTTTAGCACATTGATATTCAAATTTTCTTTTCTTAATTCTACCCATATAGTTTTGAAAATTTCAAAATATAAATCTTTTTGGTAATAATTGTGAAGAGTTAATCCGGCATTGCCGTTTTGTAAAATATATTTCCCATCTGCAGATATGTATTTTATCAAATTATTTTCAATATCTAGCGTTGCTGATTTGTTAAATTTATCTGAAGTTATTAGATGTAAAGTGGACAATTTTAATCTTTCTTCGTTTGTCAAATGATTAAGCATCCGCTTTAATGCATTCGTAGATTCGCCAACATATGCCTCTTTTATTTTATCACTACTAATGATATAGATTAATGGCCATTGGCTCTTTACAAACTTATTATTAGAAATTTCATGAATGGTGTTTTTAGAAAAAGTATACTTCGAAATTAACAAGGTACTACCAAATAAAGGATCTATCATAATTCATTATATTTTTTCGATGTCCCTTTTGCTTTATCAACGGGGTATTTTTCAGCGTTTTTTGCTATTTTTTCAAATACAATTTCTTTAACATCTAATTCAAGTTTATCAGCCAGAAGAAATGCATAAGCAAAGACATCGGCAAGTTCTTCTTTTAATTTTTCCCTGTTTGCATCTTCATAATTCTTCCATAGAAATTGTTCCAACAACTCATTTGATTCTATGCTTAATGCTATTGCTAAATCTTTAGGATTATGAAATTGTTCCCAATCTCTTTCATCTCTAAACTTTGTTAGAACCTTAATTATTTCGCCAAACTCACTCATACTATTTGGATTTATACATTGTAGTTGCTAATTTATACTCTTCATCAAAAGGAAGCTGTAACTGAGACAACATCTCTGGTATTCCAATTGACCAACTAACATAATAATAAGCTAATATTTGATATCCTGAGAAAGTTTTATTAGGTATCGAACTTAATTTATAATTTTTAATATTTGGGTCATACCCTTGCGTGCCTTGCATTGCTATTTCAAATGCAATTTTTTTAATCTCATCTTCTGATTTTCTTTCAAAAAACTCTAAGGCACCAACCATAAACATTACAACAGCCATATTTAAACCTAGATCTTCTTGATTTTCGAGAAAAGTTTTCATTTCCTTTTCATTGACAGGGTCATTTTCGTTTACCCCAAATGGGTCCTTTTCTAGATCTCCTATAAAATCATCAATATTTTTTCTTTTTCTATATTGCTTTTCGCCTACAAGTTCAAAGTAATTGCCTAATTTTAAATCATCAGCCCAATGTTGAACCAATTCATATTCTTCAGCAGGTTTTCTATCTGCTTTGTATTCGAGATATTCCTGATAGAATTTATTAGCTGTATCTAACTCTATTTTGGTCGCATTATATTCACTTATGAAATCAATAGCGTATAAATCTTTTATTTGAAAAGCCCCAACTAGATTATAAATTTTAGTTTTTGACACTACATCCTTAGGAGTCAGTTCGAGAACTTGTCTGTCTGTAACCGCCTTTATCCCATCTTGAACCAACTTCAGTAAAGAAACAAATTGATAAGGTCTTAAGTCTTGATACTCATTATATAAAAAGTCTTCAATGAAAAGGTCTATTGGAGCATTGAATATTTGCGAGTTAACTCCATCAAAAAGACTAGAGCTATAGGAATTAATACTTTCATTAGAAACACCTCTTTGTTTTAATTTATTCAGAGATGGTTCTATACTTTTTAAAAATACATTTTTATGCTGTTGGGTCGAAGTAAATAATAAATTGTTTTCTTCTATCTGGGCGTCTAAAACAAAATCTAAATGCACTAATTCATGCATTATTAAGTGTACATAGGCAGAACCTGTATTTTTATATTTGATTGTGTGTTTTTCCCTATCATAATTTTCGGCAAATTCCATTTTAGCTGGAGTAGGAATTAATTCATCTATAACAAAATCTATTTCAACACCTCCTTTATGTTCAAGATACACCCGATAATTTCTAAAAATATTTTCTCCGTAGTTCTCTTTTAAAATATTGTTTGCAACTTGATATGCGCCTTCTATTCCTTTATTGTAAAAGAAATCGTTTTTCTTCGAACATTTAGCAGTTTGAATAAAACTATTAAATGCTACATTTAAATCTCCTTCTTCATCTGCAATTAATGCAAGTGCATAATGAGTATTTGGGTATTTTTCATCCAAACTCAAAGCCTTGTAGAAATATTTTTTAGCTTCTCCAAATTTATTCTGTTGAAGCAAATTAGCACCAATATTATTGATTGTAATATTATCATCCGGTTTTGCAATTAATGCCTGGTCATAATATTTCATTGCAGTATCAATATCGTTTTTGAATTTTGCAAATATATTCCCCATCATCACCAATGCATATGAATTTTTAGAGTCCCACCTTAATGCATCTATAAGTGAATTTATTGCCTCATCTTGGTTTCCTTCATCAGAATATATTTGGCCAATAATCCTGTGACATTCTGAATTTGTTGGATTTTGCTTAATTAAATTTTCTAATAGTGGCTTAGCGTCGGCAAATTTTCCTTTTTCACAAAAAGATATTGCTTTTTTAAAATCAAATTCTT
Organism: Flavobacterium sp. HJJ; assembly: GCF_015351475.1. GTDB lineage: Bacteria > Bacteroidota > Bacteroidia > Flavobacteriales > Flavobacteriaceae > Flavobacterium > Flavobacterium marginilacus. The sequence goes on from NZ_JADKPR010000024.1 coordinate 60,450, forward strand.
GAGATGTAATTGAAATAATATCTATATCAACAATTACATATCCATTTTCAATTTTAACCTTTGGCTTTAAGTCACCGTAAGAATAATAATTTTCTAGAACCTTAATTATATGGTTATTATCATTTATTTCTGGAAATATAATGTTTAAAAATTCGTCTATTTTGTGTATTATTCTCATTCTAATTTCATCAATTTATTTGAATTGTAAAACTAATTATTTTAAAATGAATAACCTATCCAATTTATGGACTAGTGCTGAAGAAATTTCTTTGGATTTTCATTATTAATCCAAAATATTATTTTATTTATTTTGGATTCTTCAATTATTCTAATTCAAGGCTTATTTTATGTTTCTCTATCAAAAGCGATGAGGTTGAACATTTATTCACTTTTTATATTGCTTTTTTTTGCAGTTCATGAAGGACGGGATATATTTCTTTTAAAAAAAAAAGACACCATCACAGCATCTTTTCATTTCTTCCTATTTCTATTACTGTAATTTCTATCTCTCAATAACTCATAAAATTCCCCTCTTAGAAAGACCTAAAAGCCAAATTAAAACAAGTCCAATTATTTCATACCATTCATTTATATTAAACATCTTTATTTTAATACAAAAAAATTAATTAAACTTCTTCTCCCATCCACAAAGGTTTTTATAACCAAGTTCGTTAGCCTGCTTTAAAGTAACTTTTTTTATCGTGTGAGTACATTCATCTAAACCTTTGCAGGTTTTAGTAAGATGATATTTAGTGGCTGTGCTACTAACACATATATACACTTCTTTATCGTTGTTCTGTGAAATACTAAATAGTATAATGGCAATTGAGCTTATTATTATTTTCATAAATCATATTTTAAAAACGCTATATTTTCCATTTATTCAAAAGTAGTGAATTTATTTAAAACAAGATTTAGATTACATTTCAAAAATAACATTTAAAAAAAAAGATACCAAGCTGGCATCTTTCATTTTTCTATGTAATAAAATTTATCTTGGGCATCGCCGTATTTTTCTTCTACTAGCTTAAAAAAATTATACATTGTAATCTGTTTATAAAAACAAATGGTTTTTAATGTAGAAACTGGAATATTATAACCTTCTTTTTGATTAATTTTACGGGCTACTGCTTCATGCACACTATGTTGGCGACCCCATTCTCGGAATGACTTTAAATCTTTCATCCATTCTGTTTTAATAAAATTACAAACATACTGATCTACTACGAAAATTTTAATTTTCTTAGGTTTTTCTGATTGTTTACTAATTTTAGTATTTAATGCCATATTGACAAAAGAATAGAATAATAATAATTTAATCGCACACGATAGTATGCAAATAGAAATAATATGTTATATTTGTCATTAAATACATATATTTGCGATACTTCAAATAAAATAATCTGAAGCATTCGCTTTGAATCTCGCTCTTGAAAACTGGTAATTTTGCAACGAGATGATAAGTAAGATGCTCACGTCATTGGCGTGGGCTCACTTATTGTTGCAACGGTATACCAGTACCTCAAGAGCAGTAAGCTGAGTTCTGCGCCTTTTTTTATTGGCTCAACTCCAGCCTGATTTCGAGCCAATCTTCTTCATCTTTTTCATAGTCTCGCAGTTAATGATTAACTAATCTAAACCACTAACAACAGCTTGCCTATGACTTAAAAACCAATTGAACTTTACTTAATGCCTGTGCTATTTTTATTTTGAATTAGTTACGGCACAGGCTTTAATACAAAACAAAAATGGCTCTCTACCTCGTCGCCAAACTAGTATAGAGAACCAATAGCCAAACAAAACCAACGTTTCATTAAACCAACCCAATACTATGAAAATTTTTTCATTTTACAAGGGGGGCAAGGCTTTTTATTACCTGATTGTAGCGGGTAGTATACTGTTCTTTTCACCCATTCAAGCCAATAATTTTCTCCGGCAGACCAAACCGAATACGCAGCAATCCCAGATTCAGGGAACTGTCAAAGAGGGCACTAATCCAATGTCAGGCGTAAGCATCGCAATAAAAAACAAATCCAAAACCGCCACCGTCTCAGATTATGATGGCAGATACAGCATTACTGCATCCGCGCAGGATACGCTGGTGTTTTCGTTTGTGGGATACAAAACGGTAATCATTTCAGTGCACGGACAATCAGTGATAAACGTTAATTTACAGCAGGACGCCACCACGTTGCAGGAAGTAAAGATCAATGCAGGCTATTACTCAGTAAAGGAAAGCGAGCGTACAGGAAGCATCGCCCGTATTACTGCCAGGGATATCGAAAAACAGCCTGTGGCCAATGTGCTGGCCACGATGCAGGGCCGGATGGCAGGAGTCGATATCGTGCAGGACAGCGGTTCGCCGGGCGGTTCTTTTACGATAAAGATTCGGGGGCAGAACAGCCTGCGTGCCGATGGGAACCAGCCGCTGTATATTATAGATGGCGTGCCGTACTCGTCGGAAACTATTGGTTCTGCTGCGACTTCAGGTACTGCGCCTAGTATGACCAGTCCGCTGAATTCGATAAATCCACAGGACATAGAAAGCATTGAGGTACTGAAAGATGCTGATGCCACTGCTATCTATGGCTCCCGCGGTGCCAATGGGGTAGTGCTGGTGACCACCAAAAAAGGGAAAGCAGGGGAGCCCCGTTTTACTATTAATTCCTCCAGCAGTTTTGGCACGGTGACCAAATTGCCCAAACTGATGAATACGGAACAGTATCTAGCGATGCGCCAGCAGGCTTTTGCCAATGACGGCGTGACGGTGTATCCCGCCACCGCCTATGATGTTAACGGAACATGGAGCAAGGAGCGCAATACCGACTGGCAGGACGAGCTGCTGGGCGGGACTGCCGCTATTTATAATCTGCAGGCGTCTGTGTCTGGGGGCAGTGCGCAGACCCAATACCTGCTGAGCGGGAATTACCGTACTGAGACGACCGTTTTTCCGGGTGATTTTAAATACAATAGGGGATCGGCACATTTCAGCATGAATCACCGCTCGCAGGACGAGCGTTTTAGGATGACTTTTTCGGGGAGCTATACTTCGCAGAACAATAACCAGCCTTCGGTCGATTTAACTCCCGTATCCCGAACGCTTGCTCCCAATGCTCCTGCGCTGTATGATGCCAGCGGCAATCTGAATTGGGAAAACAACACCTGGACGAATCCTTTGGCAGGACTGGAGTCGGAATTTGAATCCCGCATCAATGATCTTGTTGCCAATGCGGTGCTGTCCTATCGTTTGGCTCCCAATCTGGAATTTAAAAGCAGTTTTGGCTTTACGGATCTGAACAACAACGAGAGCCGTACGCAGCCCTATACGATGTACAACCCTTCTTTTGGACTAAACAGCAAGACTTCGAGCATTACCACAAACCTGACAACCCGCAGTTCATGGATTGTGGAACCGCAGCTTCAGTATACAGCTGGGATTGGTAAAGGCCAATTTGAAGTATTGCTGGGCAGCACTTTTCAAAAGCAGCGTACCGAACGCCTTTACCTGACAGGAATCGGATTTTCCAGCAACAGCCTGATCCATGATCTGTCATCGGCAATCACAAAAAACATTCGTCTGGATGATGCCACTATTTATAAATATCAAGCCCTTTTTGCCCGCCTGAACTATAATTGGGATACCCGTTATATTGTTAATCTGACAGCACGCCGTGACGGTTCAAGCCGTTTTGGTCCAGGGAAGCAGTTTGCGGTTTTTGGGGCAGTTGGAGCGGCATGGCTGTTTTCGAACGAAGCTTTTTTGAAAGACAATACCGTGATTAGTTTTGGAAAACTGCGTACCAGTTATGGGAGTACAGGCAATGACCAGATAGGAGACTATCAGTTTCTGGACACCTATGTTTCGACCGGAAACAATTATCAAGGGATTGTGGGATTGCAGCCTGCCCGTTTGTTCAATCCCGAATTTGGATGGGAGAGCAGCCAAAAGTTTGAAGCGGCACTGGAAACGGGATTTTTGAATGACCGCATTTTTCTGACTACAGCCTATTACCGCAACCGTTCATCAAATCAGCTGGTCGGGGTACCACTGCCTGGAACCACAGGTTTCAGTTCGCTATACGGGAATCTTGACGCTACGGTGCAAAACAGCGGACTGGAGTTTACGCTTCGGACTAGTAACGTAATCCAAGAACATTTTGAGTGGAGCAGTACTTTTACTATTTCGTTTAACCGCAATAAGCTGTTATCGTATCCGGGACTTGCCAGTTCCACCAATGCCAATACCTATGTGGTGGGAGAACCTACAAGCATTACCAAAGTTTTCCAATATACGGGGATGAATCCCACTACTGGCATTTATCAGTTTATGGATAGGAACGGCGACGGGCTCACCACTTCTCTGGGAGACAAACAAACACTGGCGAACTTGACTCCTCCTTATTTTGGAGGGCTGGAGAACCATTTTAAGTACAAGAACGCACAATTGGATTTTCTGTTTCAGTTTGTAAAACAGCAGGCTTTCTCACCGCAGCCAGGGGTTCCCGGAGGCATGCAGAACCAATTGGAAAGCGTGGGTGATCCTGCGGCACAACAGCCTTATACGGCAGGGAAGAACAGTAATGCGGTTACGGCGTATTTTCGTTATGCAGCGAGTGACGGCGCTGTAGAAGATGCTTCGTATATCAGGCTAAAAAATATTTCGCTGACCTATGATCTGCCGCTGAAAGCCAGTCAGAAGCTCCGTTGTCAATTGTATTGGCAGGGGCAGAATCTATGGACTTTTAGCAAGTATTCTAATGGCGACCCGGAGTTTAAGTCGTTTAGCAGCTATCTGCCGCCGCTGAAAGTAAATGCAATAGGGGTGAAGCTGAGTTTTTAATCTGATTTTAATACAATTTAGAAATATAAAATAATCCACTCTTTGCTCCCTCTGTCATTGCGAAGAATGAAGCAGCCTGGAGAGGGCTGGGGGGAAGATAAATAAAACCGCCTATTTAATATTTCTAAATATGACTCTCCTTAACTAATACCAAACAAGTCGAATTAGCCACAGATGAAAAAAAAATTAAACAGACTTTTAAAAAAAACAGTAATAAAATCTGTGGGAATCTGTGTAATCAGTGGCAAAAAAAAACACATGGTATTTAAAGAAATCTGTAGGAATCTGTGCAGTCAGTGGCGAAAAAAACACATGGTATTTAAAGAAATCTGTGGGAATCTGTGTAATCAGTGGCGAAAAAACACACATGGTATTTAAAGAAATCTGTGTGAGTCTGTGTAATCAGTGGCGAAAAAAACACATGATATTTAAAGAAATCTGTGGGAATCTGTGCAGTCAGTGGCAAAAAACACACACATGGTATTTAAAGAAATCTGTGAGAATCTGTGCAGTCAGTGGCGAAAAAAACACATGATATTTAAAGGAATCTGTGAGAATCTGTGCAGTCAATGGCAAAAAAACACATGGTATTTAAAGAAATCTGTGGGAATCTGTGTAATCAGTGGCGAAAAAAACACACATAGTATTTAAAGAAATCTGTGCAGTCAGTGGCAAAAAAACACATGGTATTTAAAGAAATCTGTAGGAATCTGTGTAATCAGTGGTGAAAAAAACACATGATATTTAAAGAAATCTGTGAGAATCTGTGCAGTCAGTGGCGAAAAACACACATGGTATTTAAAGAAATCTGTGGGAATCTGTGTAATCAGTGGCAAAAAAAAACACATGATATTTAAAGAAATCTGTAGGAATCTGTGCAGTCAGTGGCGAAAACACACACATGGTATTTAAAGAAATCTGTAGGAATCTGTGTAATCAGTGGCGAAAAACACACACATGGTATTTAAAGAAATCTGAGGGAATCTGTGTAATCAGTGGCAAAAAAAAAACACATGGTATTTAAAGAAATCTGTAAGAATCTGTGTAATCAGTGGCGAAAAAAACACATGGTATTACCTCTTGCTATTTTTATTAGAACTGTTTAATCAAAATATTTTTAATTATGAAAAATTATATAAAACCTATATTGCTATGTATGGCATTCTTTCCTTTTGGAGGATGTGATAATTTTGTGGATGTTGCGATTCCTGATTCGCAGCTCACGGGAAACGTTGTTTTCGAAGATACGAATACGGCCAGTGCTGCCTTGGCGGATGTTTATGCTAAACTGCGGGACAGTGGCATGCTGACGGGAAGCAGTACAGGTTCGGCTTCCAGTTTAGGCTTATATGCGGATGAACTTTATTATTATGGGGCTAGCAATGAAAACAGCCTGTTTGTTTTTAATAATACGCTGCTGGCAAATACGGCAGCAGTTTCCCAATTGTGGAATGAAAGCTATCAGATTATTTATTGTGCCAATGCTGTTATTGCTGGCTGTCAAAACGCAGTGGCACTTTCGGCAGCCGATAAAAAACAGTTTATCGGCGAGGCTTTATTTGTAAGGGCGCTGATGCATTTTTATCTGACGAATTTATACGGTGCTGTACCGTATGTGACTGCACCCGACTATGAAGTCAACAGCACGGTGGAGCGCATGCCTGCTGCCAAGGTTTATGACTCGGTTATTGATGATTTGGATCAGGCTGCTGCGGTACTGCCCGAAAACTATTTGTCGGCAGACAGGGTGAGGCCTAACCATTATACTGCGATTGCTTTATTGGCGAGAGTGTATCTGTATAAAGGGGATTGGGCAGCGTCTTCGAATGCGGCTTCTGCGGTTTTGAACAGCCCCATCTATGTCTGGGAAAATAATATAGACAAAACCTTTTTGAAGGAATGCAAGGCTACTATCTGGCAATTTATGCCCAAAACGGCAGGGAATAATACCGATGAAGGAGCGCTGTTTATCTTTAAGAGCGTCCCTCCGTCTTTTGCAGGATTGCGGCCAGAGCTGTTTCAGTCGTTTGCTAATAATGACCTTAGAAAAACACACTGGATTGGTGCAGTAACTGACGGAAAGAACACTTGGTACCATGCCTATAAATACAAGCAGAAAAGCACTACCGGCACCTCGGTGGAATATTCGATTATTTTTAGGCTTGCCGAGCAATACCTTATCAGGGCAGAAGCCCGCGCCCGGCAAGGCGACCTTATAGGAGCAAAAGAAGACCTGAACGTAATTAGGAATACGGCAGGATTGCCCAATACGACAGCGATTACAGCTGATGAAATTGCAGCGGCCGTTATTCAGGAACGACGATTTGAATTGTTTACCGAATATGGACATCGTTTTTTTGACCTCAAGCGAAACGGGCTTCTTGATACAGTGCTGCCGGCCGTAAAACCGGGATGGAACAGCACCGATGGGGTATGGCCGATACCAGAGAAGGAACTGCTGGCGAATCCCAAGCTGACACAAAATCCGGGTTATTAATGCTGCGTTCTTTTGTGCTGGCTGTATATGGTATTATAGCCATTATGTCTATTGGATTAGTTTCCTGTCCCGCAATGGGGCAGGGGCTGACCCAAAAACGGCTGACTGAAGCTGACTACGGGCTTTGGGGAACGATGGGAGCAGAGCAGATTTCGTCAAAAGGAGAATGGGCGAGTTATCGGATGTCCTATGAGCCGGATACAGACACTTTGTTTGTATTGAATACGCAGACGCATCAGCGGTATTTTTTTGCGGGAGCGGGTACGGGCAAGTTCAACGGAGAAAGGACTTTTGCCTGCCAAAAGAAAGAGGTTCTAGTATTGTTTGATCTGAAAACCAGAGAAGAAAAAAGGATTCCTGCTGTAGAGCGGTATGATTTTTCGGCAGATGGGCATTATCTTGTCACGCTGGAAAAAAGTCAGGGAAGCCAGCTGGTGGTTCGAAAGGACGGACAGGTAATTGATGTGATTGCCAATGTAACAGAATTTCGCTGGAATGATACTGCTACCGCGCTGGTGTATGCAGTAGCAGCAAATGGCATAGGAATGGCAGGATATCTGGTTTTGGAACGGAGATATGCCGGACATTCGATAGTAGCTCCAACCTCACAAACCTTTAAGGTGCTGCAATGGCAGCATAAAGGAAAAGCCGTTGTTTTCTTTGGCGTTAGTGAGGGCAGGACGGTATTGTATCATTATGATAGCAGCTCGAAAAGGCTGGATGTTTTAAAAAGTACGGATCCTGTTTTTCCTGCTTCGATGGAAATAAGCCCCGACCAAAACGTAGAACTGACCTTATCCAGGGACGGCGAAAAAGTGTTTTTTGGAATAACCGCAGCGATCGAGAAAGAAAATACTATGCTGCATGATGCCGTTGAGGTCTGGCATGCGAATGATAAAATGATCTATCCAAAGCAACAGCTGTCTGCCACGGTAAAGCATCCAGCATATCTTGCAGTATGGTATCCAGAGCGCAATGTAGTGCGGCAGATCAGCACAGCGGCCCAGACATGGGTGATGCTGAGTGGGAAGCAGGATTATGCTCTTGTGGCTTCCCTTTGGCAGCATGAGCCTAAAAAGAAATGGTTTGCCGATCTGGATTACGATTTGCTTGCACTTGAAACGGGCAGGCGGGAACCGTTTCTGAAGCAGCAGTCGGGATTCAGTGAACAAATGGGAATCTCGCCGGATGGCCGCTATATCAATTATTATAAAGAAAGCAATTGGTGGGTCTATGACATCCAGCTGAAAACCCATACCAATGGCACTAAGGGATTGGGTGTGTCTTGGGATAACAGGGAAAATGATCCGGGAAACGAATTGAAGGTTTGGGGACAGCCTGGCTGGACAGCTGACCATCAGTGGGCTTTGTATTATGACTATAACGACATTTGGGCTGTTTCTGCTGATGGTCTGCAGCGCAGACGGCTCACGCACGGCAGGGAAAAGCAGTTTCGTTTTCGTTTTGACGCTTCGGCTGTTTCAGATCAGCAGGAAATGAATTACAGAGGAAGAGGCATTCACTGTTATGATCTTTCCAAAAAAGTGCTGCTCACCGCACTTGATTTATATGGCGGTGCTGTAGGATATTATATGCTGGAACCTAATAAAACAGCAGCGCCCATTGTGATGGAGAACAGTGCTGTAACTAAACTGCAAAAGGCCAAAGAGAGTGAAGCTTTTATCTATATGACACAGCGATTTGACCATCCGCCCTGCCTGATGTTTCAGAAAAGTATAAAAGAGCCGGCAGTAATTTTAGCCCAAAGCAATCCGCAGCAGGCATTATATCAATGGGGAAAATCGGAAATGATCCATTATACCGACAGCAAAGGCAGACCGCTGAATGGGGCTTTGTTTTATCCTGCGGGTTATGATCCTTCCAAGCGGTATCCGATGGTGGTATATATTTATGAAACCGTATCACGTGACATCAACAGCTACGTGAACCCGACACTGCATAATAGCATTGGGTTTACTACCACGAATCTGACCGTTGATGGCTATGCCGTACTGCTTGCCGATATAGCCTATGAGAAAGGCAATACAGGATTTTCGGCTGTGGACTGCGTGACGAAGGCCGCCGCTAAAGTTATTGATATGGGAATAGCCGATGCAGGAAGAATTGGATTGATGGGACATTCGTTCGGCGGCTATGAAACCAATTTTATCATCACGCAGACGGATATGTTTGCCACGGCCATAAGCGGTTCGGGTGTTTCGGATACTATTGGGCACTATTTCACGATAAATTCGGATGACAATACCCCAGATGGCTGGCGGTATGAAAATCAGCAATACCGAATGGGAGTCAGTTTTTTCGAAAATCAAGAAGCCTACTATCGCAATTCACCGCTTTTTAATGCGGGCACTATTACCACTCCTTTGCTGACTTGGGCTGGCAGACAAGACACAAATGTCCAGCCCAGACAGGCGGCTGCTTTTTATGCTGCACTGCGGCGTCTGCAAAAGGAGCAGGTCATGCTGCTGTACCCAAGTGAGGGCCATGTTTTAAACAGCCCAAAAAATCAGGAGGATCTGACGCATAAAATAAAGGATTGGCTGGGGTACTATTTGCAGGGAGAAGTTAAAAAGGAGTGGATGAAGAGTGATGGGGAGAGGTAGGTGGTTTAAGAGTTTAAAAGTTTAAATATTTAGAAACCTGAGTTCGATTATTGTTTTAGTAAAAAAAGGAATAGAAATGGGCTTTAGCCCATTTTAAAGGAAGATATAAATAGGCTTTAGCCTACGGCATTCGCATTTAAAAAAAGATAAACACGAATTTCACCAATTAACACTAATTCTTATCAAAATTGAAATCAAATTTTACAGCTTTTTACAGTTTCGAATATTTTGTGTAATTAAACAGCAATCTTAATTCGTGCAGATTAGTGTAATTCGTGTCAGTAGCTTTTAAAAGCAAAAGCCGTGGCTTTAGCCAAATTTTAAGTAAGTTTCGGCTAAGAGCCTGTTTAAATTTTATTTTTGAGATTTATTATTAGATGATTTTTGAGTGAAACTAGGCAAATTTTTATAAAATAGCAGAGCTATTGTATAAAAATTTAACGAAGTTGTAGCCAAAAAACGTCATAAGAGAGCCAATAAATAAAACTTAAATAGGCTCTAAAGCCTTATTCATTTTGTATATTTTAACATCTGGCTAAAGCCAGACGCAATTGATTTTATTTTAAACTTATGATAATCATTATTTTATAGTTTAAATAATAATAGAACTCAGGTTTAAAAGTTAAAGTTTAAAAGTTAAAGTTTAAAAGTTAAAGTTTAAAGTTAGTGGTTGTGACCATAATCGGAATTGTTTTGTAGTTGATAAGGAAATAATATGCAGTTCCCAGCCTTGGAAACTGCATATTACAATTGAATGAGTTACTCAACTATTTTGTACAAGTTTACATTACAGGCATTTGCTTCGTCTTTGTCGAAAGCCTGTCTTGGCGTTGCCTCACTGGTCATACAAGCCTGTTGTGTGTTAACGGTAGAACAGTTTACTGCAACGGATTCACAGCTTTGCGGTGACGGATTCTGGATGTAGGCAGTAATTAATACTGTTTTTTTTGAATCGTTGATTTTTGATTCATGGGTGCTGACCGCTGCAGCACTCGCCAATGTGAATACCAATACAGGCAAAATCACTTTTACAATTGTTTTCATAATACTAGAATTTATAATAATAATTTGACTTACTCTTTTTTACAGGTTTTCAGTCTCAGTCCTGTTACTGGCCAGTAAATTGTATGCTTATCTCATCCCGAGTGGCAGCGGACTAGTGAAGCGAAGGAGAGAAAGCTGTATGTATAGTTCTTAAGGTGTTATAGTGTATCTGATAGGCAGGGTATTTCGTTTTTAAAAAATAAATAGTGCTTTGTCATTTTGTAAAACAGTTAAATTAGCCACCGATTCCAAGGATAAAACAGATTAGAAGGTATTTTTTTAAATAAATCGTTTAAGATTTAGTTGGAGTCTGCGCAAAATCCGTTAAATCTGTGTCATCTGTGTGCCATTTTTGATACTTTGGGTATATTGAATTTAAAAGTTTTAAAAGCGGATGCCCTGATCTGATTGGGTGGTTTGTGAATATTGAATAACTTTTTACTTAAGCGGTATTTGTGAATAGTGTGACCGATGATGGCATACAAAGTGTTTCCAGATACTAAGATTGACTGTACTTTTTTATTTCCACTGTTATAGATATAAAAACTTGAAACATAAGTGTTATGCTGTAGGTTATAGACATCCACAATGGAAGCCTTTTTCCACATTTTTTTTGATTCATAGCGGCCGATAATCTTGGAATTGACAAAGAGCAAATTCCCCGAAACAGTAATAAGCTGATTGACAGTTGCCGGAATGGAAGCAAGTTTTCGTTCTCTTGTCTCTTTTATAAAAACCACTTTGAGATTGGCATGCGCTGTAGTATCAATGGTATGTCCCCGATTACTGAGCTGGAGGTTTTTATTTGCCGCTATGAACTGGTTTCTGTAATAATAGACGTAAATAAACTTCTGTAATTGAGTATCATATTGCATCATGCCATCGGTGTCAAAGAAGCCGTCAGCCTGTTTCTGAAGCAGGTTAGGGGCATACTGTACCTGCAGGGAATCCGAGAAGTCAAAGGTTCCAAGTATGTTGTCTCGTGATTGTAATTCCTGTGCACGGAATACGATTTTGTCAGGACTGATTATTTCGGCTTTTGAAAAATAATAATTGTTGCTGTGCATCAGCAATTTTGCTTTCCAATCGCGGACGTTTCCTTTGTAAATAACAGGAACAGTACCATCCATCAAATAAAAATAAGGAGGTGTAATGCGGACCTGAACGGAACGAAACGGAAAGTCTTCCCTTTCCAATTGAATTTTATAATGGCGTTTTGTTTGTAAAGAGGTATCGTATACCGCAATGTGCAACGGTGCCAGATTATCGCCAAAATAAAGGGTACTGCCATTTATGCCTGCGAAATAGTGAGAATTGCTCTTTAAACCGGTTTCGCCTATCTTAGCTGCCGACCCCTGAATAAAACGGCGGATGAACGGATTTTCGCGGTGCATTGCATTTTCTGAAGCAAAATATAAAGTGGTGACAATAATTGTACTTGAAATAGCAAGAACTGCCAGCAGTACGGCTGTGCGTTTTATATTTGTTGTCCCCATCAAAACGACAGTTCCCGCTATAAGAGTGCAGCCGATATTGAAAATCAAATGCTGTTTCCAGCCCATTTGTTCGAGTATTCCCCCGCAGGAACAGGGAACAAAAGAAGAATAATTGAGAATTACAATGATATAGAGTGTGAACATTACCATAAGCGTAAAAGAAGCCACGAGACCGATAAAGCGTGTTTTTGGGATTGCGAGCATCAGGACGATTGTAAATTCCACAGCCAAAAGCGAATAGGAAATGAAGCCTGTGTAGGCACTTAGCAGTGGAGACTGCCCCAGCTGTATTTGAAAATTTTCAAAATCCAATAATTTACTAACGGCTGCATAAACAAAAAGCAGAATATAGAGTAAGCAAATAAACTCTAAAAGTGGATTGTGTATTTTGGTATTCATTCTCATAGCTTCATAGATTTTAGTGCCACAAAGTAAAATTCTGAATTTCAAAACAATAACGCTTGTCTTATTGGGAGCAATACTTATCCAAAACGGATTATGATTAAATAATAGCAGGAGCAAATTCCACTTGTAATAGAATATTCATGAATAATTACAGAAATCAACTTATGAAAACGTCCTTTTCCGCCCTTATATTTTTACGCCTAAAATCACGATAAGGATTTGCGCGCTGGCGGTGGGGAGTGACCCGAGAGTCGAGTGTGAAACACGAGCGGCTGGGTCGCGATAGGGAAATCCGTTCGATGATTTTTGGTGTAAAAATATTCTAGGCTTGATTTTTTGTTTCTTTTGCATCAAGGCAAAAGAAAAAATCTTCTTTAATCTTCCAGCATAGAACTAAAATCAGCTTCATTACGCTTCATTTCGTTTGGCGAAAAGCCAAAACGTTTTTTAAAGGACTTTGAAAAGGTGGGATAATTATTAAAACCATTCATAACCGAAATATTTTTCAAAGGAATCCCTGTGATCTCAATCATAAAGTAAGCCCTTTTCAAACGCTCATCATTATAAAACTGGTAAATACTGGTCTTAAAAAAATGACGAAAACCATCTTTTAATTTATGTTCATTAGTGCCAAATGTAGATGAAAGAACTTTTAGTGATGGAAGCGGTTCTTCAAGATGAGCTAAAATATAATCATAAAGTTTCTGTATCAAAAGTGCATCTGCCTTTCTGGTTTTACTATGTTTCTCATTTTCATTCTCGTAAGCCAAAGGATTGTAGAAATCTTGGCGAACAGGAGTAACAAGATTTAATATAATTTCCGAACGATTAATTAGATTTCCAATACTGCAGGAAACAGAAACTGGCAAATGTTCTTTAGGTAAAAAATCTAAAGCAATAGTTATTGGTAATGCAATACCGTCATTAAGTACTTTTTGCAGTTGTTCCAAAGAAGTCTCTGTAATAATGCCTGCTATAGGTTGGCCTATCAGCTCAGATTCTGAATAACCTAAAAAAGAAATGACTTCAGGAGTAAAACTTTTAATAGAGAAAGAGGCATCCAAAATAAAAGAGTTTTGAGCTATAAATTGATGTGTCCTATGAGTATTAAAGTAGCCGACTTGAAAAATCGATTCTTTCATTTCTTCGGCAACCATATTAATCAAAACGACAAGTGTTTCCAATTCGTCATCATAGGAACTTAAAGGTATACGGCAATTAAAATTGCCACGCGCCATCTCAAACAACATTTGATGCATAGTAACAATTCGCTCTTTGTTATGCGGTCTCTCCATAATAACGCTAATGATATCTTTCCTCTCTGATCTGCTCTTCCTAAATAAACTCCTTCAAATAAGTCAATGCTTCTTCTTGTTTAGTGAAGATTTTTGTGGGTACAGTGGGCTTGTTGATTTTTACATAAAAATCACTAATTGTCAGCGATACTTTTTCATCCATAATAAGTCCCACGGCTAGTGTCAATATGGAGCCGGATTGAGCTAAATAATCTCTTCCTGCTTTCTCTGTTGAGATAATACCACGTATATCACACAAAACGGGAAAAGGCCTCCCATTTTGAAAATGAATTCTATCGGTTACAACACTTGTAGCCACCTTCAGATCGATAACCGTATTGGGTTTATATTCAAAAAAGAGAATTTTATCCGCAATCCAAAATCGCGCATACTCATTTTCATAAAAATCATGTGCTGCAATCATGTTTTACGTTTTTAATGTGTTATAATTTTAACAAAAATAGAAACAATTAGTGTTAGAGTAGTTGCTAATTTGGGATTATTTGTTGCATTTTGTAGTATTTCTTGTCAATTCGGGAATTTGACTTGTCAATTTGGGAGTTTTAAAGAATTGGATGAAATAACTTTCATTTTTTATAATGACTTTTAGAAATCTATTTAAAAAAAAACAAAAAAGAACTAACAAAATGGCAAAAATCAAACACAACAATTTCATTGATACAGTCGATGAAATTTTTACCGGAGCAAAAAACGAAGGAGTGCTCCATCTTTATGCAGAAAACACAGCTTTATCTGGACGGACAATTCAAATAAAAGGGAGGGAAATGTTCCACTTTGGAACTACTGGTTATTTGGGTCTGGAACAAGATGATAGACTCAAAGAAGCCAGTATCGAAGCAATTCGGAAATATGGCACTCAATTTCCATTATCAAAATCATATATTTCCAATCCTTTGTATGCAGAATTGGAAACCAAAATCGAGTTAATGTATGGTATTCCTCCGATAATAACCAAAAATAGCACACTAGGACATATAGCTGTTATTCCAACAATAGTAAGAGATGAAGATGGTGTAATTCTGGATCATCAAGTCCATTGGAGCGTGCAGAATGCCTGTCAGACATTAAAATTAAGAGGGATTCCTGTTGAAATGATTAGGCACAGTAATCTTGAAATGCTGGAACATCAAATCAAAAAACTTGCTTCAAAATGTAATAAAATTTGGTACATGGCAGACGGGGTTTACTCTATGTTTGGTGATTATGCTCCTATTCTTGAACTCATGGAATTAAGTAAAAAGTATCCACAATTGCATTTGTACTTTGATGATGTTCATGGCATGAGCTGGAAAGGTAAAAATGGAACAGGTTATGTAGTAAGTGTTCTAAAAGAACTGCCAGATAATGTAATGATTATGGGCACACTCAGCAAGACATTTGGTGCAAGTGGTGCAGTATTTCTATGTTCCAATGAACGTATAAGAGAAAAAATTAAAATATTTGGAGGACCGCTTACTTTTTCTGCCCAGCTGGAACCTGCGGCAGTAGCTGCTGGAATTGCATCAGCAGATATCCACCTCTCATCTGAAATCCAGCTTTTACAGAAAGAACTCAAAGAAAAAATTGACTATTGTAATGAATTGCTTTCTAAAACGAATCTGCCGATAATAGTACAAAACGACTCACCTGTATTCTTTCTAGGTACAGCCATGCCATTAACAACCTATAAGTTGGTACAGAATTTATTCCAGGAAGGCTTTTTTGTAAATCCTGCAATATATCCAGCAGTTCCAGTAAAAAACACTGGGATTCGAATCACACTTTCCAGACACAACCAAAAAGAAGAAATAAAAGCATTGGTAGAAGCAATGGAAAAGCACTTACCGATGGTACTTGAAGAAACTGAAAATAGCTTATATAAAATACACAAGGCATTTGGAATAAAAGAAGATGAATATTTTCAAGAAGAATCAATCAGAAAATCATCTTTACAAGTTCAGTATGAAACAACAATAAATAATATTGACAAGAACGCTTGGAATGCACTGCTCGGTAAACAAAGCACATTTGATTGGGAAGGGCTGCAGTTTTTAGAAGATGCTTTTTCAAACAAAAATAGCCCCGAAAATGACTGGAGTTTTCAGTATTATATAATTAAAGATGAAAATAATATACCTGTTCTAGCCACTTTTTTAACTTATGATCTTTGGAAAGATGATATGCTTGCCCCAGAATCAATATCGCTGCAGTTGGAAGAAACAAGAAAACAAAACCCTTTACACCTGACTTCAAAAGTACTGGCTATGGGATGCTTATTCACAGAAGGAAATCATTGTTATATCAATGAATCTCATCCATCAGCAAAAGAAGCCATAGCACTTTTACTGGAAAAAGTTGAAATAATATACCAGGAACTAAATGCAGACATGCTGGTACTTCGAGATTTTGAAGAAAACACAATGTTGAATGCAATTTTTCACAATCAAGGATTCTTAAAGATAAACATGCCTGAGGCCTGCAGCATACAAAACTTAGAATGGAATGCAGTGGAGGAGTTTTCCAATTCACTTTCCACTCGCTCAAAACGTCATTTTTTAGAAGAGGTAGTACCGTACGAAAAAGCTTTTCATGTAGTAATAAAAAATCAACTAACAACTGCCGAAATGGAACACTGTTATCGCTTATATCAAAATGTAAAAAATAATAATCATGCTATAAACACTTTTACTTATCCAATAGACATATTCATCAAAATGATAAATAATCCGAATTGGGAATTCATAGTTTTATTTTTAAAGGCTGATGAAAAAGAAGAAACCACGAAACAAGCAGTAGGAGTGATGTTCTGCTACAAAAATATGGAACACACATATGTACCCGCCTTGATTGGAATGGATTATGCCTATTCACTAAAATTTAATAGTTACAGACAGTTGCTGTATCAGACAATAAAGAGAGCTAGGGAACTCAACTATAAGAAAATTGATTTTGGCTTCTCTGCAACTTTCGAAAAGAAAAAAATGGGAGCAGTTATAACTCCAAAAGTAGCCTACATTCAAGCACGAGATAATTTTTCAATGGAATTGATGGGTACACTGCAAAATGATTTCAAAACACGTTCAAATTATTAAAAGTATATCAAATTTATTAATAACGTTCATCTTTTAAGTCTTAACTCCCCTCTGTCATTGCGAAGAATGAAGCAACTCGGAGAGGGGCTGGGGGCGAGGATAACCTAAAACAATTAAAATGTTTAAAAGTAATATCGAAGAATTTGATGAAAAACTCAAATTGATTATTAATGCCGAAGAAAACCATCTTAAAAAAGCGAGTGAGGGTATAGATTTATGCAACAAAACTTTATCTATTTTAAAAGAAAAAGTAGATCAGAATGATTTTGAAACCATTCCGTTAGAAATTGATTTTTTCAAAAAAATCAAGTTATTGCCTATGAGCTACCTAATCTATTTTACAGAAGTTCGGTCTTGTGAATTGCGAAAACCTAAAACAGGGAAATCATATCAGATTGAGTTTCTGGAAAAAGAAATGAGGAAAATAAATAAATTCTTTTACCGCAACGTAGATTTTGTCCATTACATGGAACAGGGATATACCTATTTGGATCATCAATTTTTTACTAGAAATCATCGGAAAAATTTTCCATTTACACCAATGACTGATTATTATCAATATCCTGAATTCTCAACTTCACATGACATGCTTTGGGCTAAAGTAAAAGCAATGAACAGGTTTATTCACTACATCCGTGAAGCAATGCAAAAACTCAATGCAGGAAATGAAATGATGTTCGAAGAAAAGAAACACAAAGTATTGGTATGGACAGCTCCCAAAACTGCAATTACAGAGTTAATCTATGCTTTATACTCCAATGGCTCTCTTAATAATGGTGCAGCTGACATCAATACTATAACAGCATCTTTTGAAGATTTTTTTAATATCAAATTAGATAACATATACAAAACCTACACCGAAATTAAAAGCAGAAAAAGTAGTAAAACTAAGTTTTTAGAAGAGTTAACGTTCAACCTCAAACAAAAAATCAATAAAGAAGAGGAAGTCTAAAAACTCGTAACCTTTTCGTAACTACGAAAATCAAAATGCAGTAAAGTGATACATTCAAAATCACATGTACTGCATTTTTGTATGGATTTAAATGCCTGTCCGATAACACTAAACTCTCATTTATAAATAAAATTCCCCTCCTCTGGCGGGGTGCCCAACGGGCGGGGTGGTCATTTATTGGTCTCAGACCGGGGTTTAAAACCCTGCAATTTATTGCAGTACTTTAGTAATGCGAAAAAATCTAATCTTTGACTTTTGATAATATTTTTAAATAAGTTTTTAAAATGGAGAGACTTTCAGTCTCTCGTCAAAACAAACCTCTGCACTTTCAGTGCAGAGTGGTTTAGTTAAAAAAAAACTGTTAGGATGGGCATTTCCTAAAAGGTTTTTTTAACCTGTTAGGTATTTAACTCTTAACTTAATGACATTGGGAGAGGGGCTGGGGGGGAGGAAAATGTTAAATTTCATCGTAACTACGAAACGCATAGGGAAAGAAAATGAAATAAAGCATTCAATTTTGTCAAAGAAAAAAAGACAGAACTTCTTTTTTTATGAAAAGAACTAACTATGCGTAATCAATGAAAATAGATCAGAAAAGAGTATGTATTTATCCAAAGGACATTCAGATAATTACTGGTAAAAGTTATAAATATTCAAGGTTGCTTCTTATTGAAATCAAAAAGAAGTTGAATAAAAATGAACATCAGTTTATAAGCATCGAAGAATTCTGTTTATACACAGGACTAAAATTAGAACAGGTACAGCCGCTCATTATTGGATAACAGTAGAGCCTCTTTCCACTGTAAAGCCCTTCCCATCAAAAAAAGCACATGGTATTTAAAGAAATCTGTGGGAATCTGTGCAGTCAGTGGC
>NZ_JADKPR010000025.1 GCF_015351475.1 Flavobacterium sp. HJJ
TAAAATTTGTCTTTTTGTATTGACAAAACAATTAAATACTGAATATCAAGTTTTTAATCCAAATAAAACAAAGAGAGAATTCAGCTTTAAGTTTAAACTAGTTCCTTTACTAAATTATAAATTCGGAAAAGGAGAATTTTAAATCTAAAGCATTTTTACAAAGAGATTGCTTGCTATTTTATTCGAAATCACCAGTTCGGTATCATTGATTTTAATTTTCAATGATAAATCAAAGGTTTCCTTGGCAAGAACTTCAATTTTAGTTCCTAATCCTATCTGCTGTTTGTCGAGATATTTCAAGAAATCAGAGGAATTGTCCTTTACCCCTACACATATCCCTGTTTGATTAGACAATAATTCAGACAACAGTTGTTTTTCAATGGCTATAATTCTTCCCTGTGCATCAGGGATTGGGTCACCGTGCGGATCTTCTGTTGGATTTCCCAGAAAATCATCAAGCTTATTAATGAGCTGTTCTGATTTAATATGTTCTAGCTGTTCAGCTATGTCATGCACTTCATCCCAGGAAAAATTTAGCTTTTCAACCAAAAAAACTTCCCATAAACGATGTTTCCGCACAATCATTTTGGCCGCAAGCTTTCCATTTTCGGTTAATGAAACTCCTTGGTATTTTTTATAATTCACCAAATCTTTTTCGGCCAGTTTCTTAAGCATATCTGTTACTGAAGAGGCTTTGGTTTCCATCATTTCAGCAATGGCATTGGTACTTACTTCACTATCAAAATTAGCGGTAAGATGGTATATTGATTTTAAGTAATTTTCTTCGGAGAAAGTCATTTTGATTGATGATTTAAAAATTATTATTCCAAAATCTTAATTCTTTTTATTTTTTTACAATCAGCAAAGGTATTACTATTTTATGTCTCAAACGGTCAACAGTGGTTCCAAAAAGCAAATCCTTCACCCCTGTATGTCCATGAGTACCCATAATCAAAATATCAAAAGTTCCTTTATTAACAAGCTTCGGAATAACTTTGGTTGGTTTCCCAAAACCTAACAGCGTTTTTACCTGAAAACCTTTTTCGCGGAACATAGATTTGTATTCTAGCAGTAAGGTTTCGTCTATGGTCGTTTCATGATCGTCAATCTGTTTGCCGTACATCATCGCCCCAACCGATTCAACCACATGAATCAAAGTATATTTTGCATCTTTGCCACCCATCTTGAAAGCATAGTTAAGCGCATTTTCATCGGCAAAAGAAAAGTCAACGGTAATAGCTATATTCTTATTATCCTGAACTGGAAATTCTTCAAATTTCAAATTCATATTATGTGGTGAATGATTTTCGATATTCAGTCTAGCTTTAGAAAAGAAAGGCTTTATGACAATATAAAGCAATAAAATCAAAAAGCTAAAAGCCAAAGGAACAACAGTAAACCAAAGAACAGCCGGATTATCTGAGGTTTCCAGCCAGCCTTGAATTTCAGAAAAAACCAATTTGGCATTAAGCGAAACAATTATCACTGCAATTAACCAAGCTGTGATTTGAGTCAGTTTACCAATATGAAATCCCTTCATTTTGGACTTATCACTCACAAAATGAATCAGCGGTATAATCGCAAAGCCCAGCTGAAGACTCAAAATAACCTGACTCAGCACCAAAAGTTTTCCTGTAACGCTTTCACCATAAATCAAAATAACCACTACCGCGGGCACAATCGCAATCAAACGGGTCAAAATACGGCGCACCCAAGGCTGGATTCTTAAATTAAGATAGCCTTCCATAACAATCTGTCCAGCCAATGTTCCTGTTACCGTAGAACTCTGCCCGGCAGCAATCAAGGCAACGGCAAACAAAACAGGTGCCCATTTTGTTCCCAGCAAAGGCTGCAGAAAACGATAAGCATCCTGAATTTCGGCAACTTCATGCATTCCATGTTTGTAAAAAGTGGCTGCAGCCAAAATTAAAATAGCTGCATTTACAAAAAATGCCAGATTCAAAGCGATAGTAGAATCAATGAAATTGTATTTCAAGGCCTGCTTGATTCCTGCATCGGTACGGCTGAATTTTCGGGTCTGTACCAATGACGAATGCAGATACAGATTATGAGGCATTACCGTTGCTCCAATAATACCAATTGCAATATAAAGCGCCGATTCATTTGGCAGCGAAGGAATCAATCCATAAAGCACCTTATCTATTTCGGGCTGGGCAAATACCATTTCGAATATAAATGACAATCCTATAATCATTACCAATGCAATGATAAAAGCTTCCATTTTCCGTATTCCTTTATTGATCAGAAAAAGCAGCAGAAAAGTATCCAGAACTGTAATCAATACTGCTTCTATCAGCGGAATCCCAAATAATAAATTAATCCCGATCGCCATCCCCAAAACTTCTGCCAGATCACAGGCTGCAATGGCAATTTCAGCCAAAAAATAAAGTATATAGTTGATAAAAGGAGAATAAGTTTCCCTGGAGGCTTGTGCCAAATCGCGCTGAGTTACAATTCCGAGACGTGCACTTAAACTTTGCAAAAGCAATGCCATTAAATTACTCATCAGTAAAACCCACAATAAGGAATATCCAAACTGGCTTCCGCCAGCAATATCGGTCGCCCAGTTACCGGGGTCCATGTATCCAACGCTTACTAAATAGGCCGGACCAAAAAAGGCCAATATTTTTTTGAAAACTGTTTTTTTATTCTGGGTTGACACCGATTGGTGTACTTCTTCAAGAGACTTGGACATTTTTAATCTTTTAATAAACAAATATATAAAAATAACTTTACACCAATAAAATTATTTTTTTAGCTTTGTCTAAAATTTAATTTTAACAAAATGAAAAAAATATTTTTATTCATCACAACACTTATACTCTCTTCTTCCTATTCACAGGAAAAAATATTAATAACAGGAGTGATAATGCATAAAACCAATCCAATTGAAAAAGCTCTCATCGAAATAAACGGAACTCAATACTCAACAGAAACAGACAATCAAGGCATTTATACCTTTCAAAATATTCCAAAAGGTGATTATAAAATACAAGTAACTGCCACTGGATATAAAACACAGAGAAGAAACTTGTCCATCAAAATGCAGGAACCAGTTCAGCTTGATTTTCAGCTGCACCCAGATGAAAACGAACTCAACGAAGTCGTAGTTTCAGGAACTTTAAAACCCATAAAAAGACTCGAAAGCGCAGTTCCTGTCGAAGTATTCACTCCAGTTTTCTTCAAGAAAAACCCAACTCCAAGTATTTATGAAGCCCTGCAGAATGTAAACGGAGTCCGGCCACAGCTCAACTGCGGCGTCTGCAATACGGGTGACATCCACATCAACGGACTGGAAGGCCCTTATACATCGGTAATGATTGATGGAATGCCTATTGTCAGCAGTTTGTCCACAGTTTATGGATTATCAGGAATTCCAAATTCATTGGTCGAAAGAATCGAAATCGTAAAAGGTCCAGCTTCTTCTCTGTATGGAAGTGAAGCCGTGGGCGGATTGATCAACATTATTACCAAAAACCCAAATAATGCTCCGCAGTTTTCTGCCGATGTATTTACAACGGCTTGGCTGGAAACTAATGCCGATTTAGGAATGAAATTTAATATTAAAGAAAAAACCTCATCCCTGTTAGGAATCAATTATTACAATTACGGACAGACTATTGACAATGATAACGATGGATTTACCGATGTAACAGCACAGAATAGAATTTCGGTTTTTAACAAATGGAATTTTAGCCGTACGCAGAACAGATTATTTACTGTTGCTGTCCGAGGAATGTATGAAGACCGCTGGGGAGGCGATGTCCGCTGGGAGAAAAAATACCGCGGCGGTGATGAAATTTACGGCGAAAGCATTTACACCAAACGAGGCGAACTTTTAGGAAGTTATCAATTACCTGCAACCGAAAAACTAATGCTTTCCTTTTCGGGAACGATGCATTTTCAGGACAGCCGTTATGGAACGACTTCCTATATTGCGAATCAAAAAATTGGTTTTCTGCAGCTGACTTGGGACAAGAAAATCCAAAATAGTGATTTACTTGCCGGAATCGCTTCACGTTATACTTATTATGATGACAACACAGCGGCGACAGCAATTTTAAGTGAAAACAATCCCGAAAAAACATGGCTTCCAGGGATTTTTCTTCAGGATGAAATCTCTTTCAGCGAGAAACACAAAATACTGCTTGGCATACGATACGATTACAACTCCATTCATGGAAACATTTTTACCCCGCGCTTTGCTTATAAATTAAAGATTAATGATAACAATATTGTGCGTTTCAATGCCGGAACCGGTTTTAGAGTAGTCAATTTATTTACCGAAGATCACGCCGCCCTCACAGGATCACGCGAGGTGGTAATTACCGAAGATTTAGATCCGGAAAAATCTGTTAATGCCAATTTGAATTACATCAAAAAAATATACTTTCCAAACGGAACATTTTTAGGGATTGAAACCACCGCCTTTTACACCCGTTTCAGCAACAAAATTGTATCGGATTATGAAACCGATCCAAACAAAATCATTTACCATAATATTGACGGATATGCATTGAGCCAGGGAATCAGCTGTAATGCGGACATCAATTTTACCAACGGATTGAAATTCATTTTAGGCGCAACGTATATGGATGTTTCCAATGTAGAAAACGGAATCAAAACAAGGCCTTATTTGACCGAAAATTTCACGGCAACCTGGAGCATTTCGTACAAAATTAATCCGATAAAGCTCTCCATTGATTACACCGGAAACTGTTACAGCCCAATGAAACTGCCATTATTAAGCGACACTGATCCCAGAAGCCCTGACTCTCCTTGGTACAGCTTACAAAACATACAGTTTACCTATGCCGGATGGAAAAATTTTGAGTTGTACGCCGGAATCAAAAACCTGCTTAACTTTACTCCTAAGCAAAATAATCCGTTCCTGATTTCCAGAACAGAAGATCCCTTTGATAAAAATGTACAATACGATTCTAACGGAAAAGTATTGGTAA
Organism: Flavobacterium sp. HJJ; assembly: GCF_015351475.1. Classification (GTDB taxonomy): domain Bacteria; phylum Bacteroidota; class Bacteroidia; order Flavobacteriales; family Flavobacteriaceae; genus Flavobacterium; species Flavobacterium marginilacus. Next base: position 4,983 of record NZ_JADKPR010000025.1, read on the forward strand.
CTCCCAATAATCCCTATGGTTTAACATTCGACACTACTTATGTTTACGGCTCGAATCAAGGAATCAGAGGTTTCTTTGGGCTTCGTTATAATTTGTTTTAAATGAAAAAAGTACTTTACATATTATTAATTTTCTTCTGTACAATGCCATCTGGTTTTGCCCAGTTGAAAATCCATACTTTCGAAGAAATCGAAAAATTATCCAAGGAAAAACCCAAACCAATTGTAGTTTTCATTCATACCTCTTGGTGTAATTACTGCAGAATGATGGAAAACTCCACTTTCAAGAACCCCGAAATCATTCAGCTTTTAAACTCAAATTTCTATTTCATTTCGTTGGATGCCGAAAGCAGGAATGATATTCAATTCAATAATCATACTTTCAAATTCAAGCCAAAAGGTCCGAATACTGGAATTCACGAACTCGCCACTGCCTTGGCCGAAATTGATTCCCAAGTAGTTTATCCAGCGTTTACTATTCTGCAGGATGATTATTCCGTTGTATTTCAAAAGCACTCTTTTTTGAATACCAAAGAATTAGTCGCTATTCTGGAAAAGACCAAATAATTCCTTTTTAAAAAAAGTTCTCAAAATCAGCACAAAACATCTTATAAAACTATAACAAAACTTTATAATTCAAACCCCTATCTTGATTTGAAACTTTGTAACTTTGCAGTTCTAAAAGTTAAACTTAAAATAAAAAATATGTATCCAGAAGAAATGGTAAGACCAATGCAGGCTGAATTGACAACTGCTGGTTTTCAAGATTTACATAGTGCTGACGAAGTTAATAATGCAATTAAATCAGAAGGCACCACATTTGTAGTAGTAAATTCTGTTTGTGGCTGTGCAGCAAGAAATGCACGTCCGGGAGCAATTATGAGTTTAGAAGGCTCAAAAAAACCAGATCATTTAATCACCGTTTTTGCTGGTGTTGATAAAGATGCAGTAAATGCCGCAAGAGAGCACATGTTCCCTTTTCCTCCATCATCTCCAAGTATTGCTTTGTTCAAAAATGGTGAATTGGTTCACATGCTGGAGCGTCACCATATTGAAGGACGTCCTGCAGAAACTATTGCAGAAAACTTAAAAGATGCTTTCAACGAATTCTGCTAAGCATAAATAAATTATACTATTTAAAAAATCCGGCAATTGCTGGATTTTTTTTTTCGTTTCCATACCTATCAGGACTATGCAAAATGAGTTTCCAAATACAGTTTCTTATAATCACTTTTTAGAATTAATACAAAGTGTTCGCAGCTGCCCTTTGATTACCCAGCATACAAAAAATTATCGCAGATTAAAAGCACTATTGACAAATCGCAATTAATCAGTTGAATTTCTTAAGGCTCTGCCTCGGAGTAATTCATTATTAAAAACAATACCTGTAATTATTTTTTCATTAAATTAGTTCATTAATAATTCATTAAATTTTTTGGTACAAAAAAGATTCTTTTCTTTTTACAGACAACTAACAGCCTTTTCAGTAATATTAAATTTCGGGATTATGTCAAAATCGAATAAAAAAGAACCTAATGACTTTGAAGAAAATCTAATTGACTTTAACTCTTTGAGTAAAAAAGAATTAATACAGCGGGCAAAAAAATTCTCCAAGCAGTATTGTGTAGGCGATGGTGACAATTTCAAATTAAAAGATTATGAAACCAAAGCCAGTTTCAATCTGGGAGAAGAAGGAAAACCATTGGTAAACCAAACCCTGCAAATGGGAGTTGATGCCTTGGCAGCCATGCAGGAAGTGCTGTATGCCCAAGATAAATGGTCTTTGCTTCTTGTTTTTCAGGCAATGGATGCCGCGGGCAAAGACGGGGCCATCAAGCATGTAATGTCTGGGGTGAATCCGCAGGGATGTCAGGTTTTTTCTTTTAAAGCGCCGAGTTCCGAGGATTTGGATCATGATTTTTTATGGCGGTGCCAAAAACATTTGCCGGAACGAGGCCGCATCGGGATATTCAACCGTTCGTATTATGAGGAAGTACTTGTAGTGCGCGTACATGAACAAATTTTGAAAAGCCAAAAAATCCCCGAAAAACTGGTCACCAAAGATATTTGGGACGAACGCTTCCATGACATTCGAAACTTCGAAAAATACCTGACCAGAAACGGAACAATAGTTCTAAAATTTTTTCTGAATGTTTCCAAAAAAGAACAGAAAAAAAGATTTATAGAACGAGTAGACGATCCGGACAAAAATTGGAAATTCAGTACCTCCGATGCCAAAGAAAGAGGCTATTGGGACGATTATATGCACGCTTATCAGGAACTGATAAAAAACACTTCCACTAAAAAATCTCCATGGTATGTAATCCCTGCCGACAACAAATCCTATGCCCGTATTGCAATAGCATCGGCAATTATCACAGCACTGGAAGAAATGGATTTGGAATACCCAAAAGTTAGTGCAGAAAAAATAGCCGAATTGAATGCCGTTAAGCAAGCATTATTGGACGAGAATGACTAGTATAGCCTCTAAACTTTTTCCTCCGGCGGTCTGGATTAAAGAATATAATGCCAAAATTCTAAAAAGCGATTTTATTTCTGGAATCACGCTTGCCGCGTATGGTATTCCTGTGTCACTTGCCTATGCCACACTCGCGGGACTGCCTCCGCAATATGGAATTTATGGTTACCTTATTGGCGGTTTATTTTATGCCCTGCTGGGAACCAGCAGACAGCTTGCTATTGGGCCAACATCGGCAATTTCATTATTGATTGGCACAACCATAGCCAAGATGGCACACGGAGATATCCAGCGATGGGCTGATATTGCTTCGCTCACCGCGCTCGTATTTGCAGTAATGGCAATAGCCGCATATCTACTGCGGCTGAGCGGTATCATCAATTTCATAAGCGAAACTGTTTTGGTTGGTTTCAAAGCCGGAGCAGCCATAACCATAGGTCTGACACAGCTCCCAAAATTATTTGGTGTAAAAGGCGGTGGTGATAATTTTATTGACCGAATAGTCACTCTTTTCAGCCAATTGCCGTACATGAATACTGCTGTCTTTATTTTTGGAATAGCTGCAATTATCATTCTTATTCTTGGCGAAAAAATGGCTCCAGGCCGTCCTGTAGCAATTCTGATAGTCATTTTATCGATAATACTTATTTCGACTACGACATTAGGAATTCATGGATTTAATACTGTTGGTGCCATCCCCACGGGTCTGCCGGAATTTAATGTGCCTACACTTCAAATCAAAGATGTCGATGGTGTACTGCCTCTCGCTATGGCCTGCTTTTTATTGTCTTATATCGAAAGTGTTTCGGCAGCGAGAACATTGGCACAAAAAAACGGATATGTCATCGATCCCCGTCAGGAGTTACTGGCACTTGGAATTGCTAATGCAGCTGTTGCCTTTGGACAGGGATATCCTGTTGCCGGCGGATTATCACAGTCGGCAGTAAATGATACTGCTGGTGCCAGAACTCCTTTGTCACTGGTATTTGCTTCAATAACAATTGCGTTCTGTCTGTTGTTTTTAACAGGTTATCTTCAAAATTTGCCAACGGTGATTTTAGCATCTATCGTATTGGCGGCTATTAGAGGCCTTTTTGATTTTAAAGAAATACAGCATCTTTACCGAATAAACAAACAGGAATTTGGCGTAGCGATGATTGCGTTTATTGGTGTGCTTATTTGGGGAATCCTGACGGGCGTTCTGCTTGCAGCCATAGTAACTTTACTGCTGCTGATAAAAGCAACTTCAAAACCAACAGTAGCTTTTCTTGGCAGAATTCCCGGCACTAAACGCTACACTGATATTGAAAGGCATCCTGACAATGAAAACCTCGAAGGAATACTGATTGTAAGGGTGGAATCATCAATATTCTATTTTAATACCGAATACATCAAGGAATGTATTTGGGAAAAAATCTACAGTGAAGCCAGTAACTTAAAAACGGTAATTTTAGATCTCAATTCTTCTCCCCGCATTGATATTTCGGGAGCCCGATTCTTAAAGAATCTCTTTATGGATTTGAAAACCATGGATATTTCACTAAAAATTGCCGAAGCACGCGCCGAAGTCCGCGACAGTCTTCGCGCTGAGGGCCTAGAAGAGCTTTTGGGACACATCAGCCGTTCAGTTTCGGTGGATGATTTGGTAGTTGTTGCTATACAAAACAATAATTTGACTGTCCGCAAATAATACCATGTTCTTTTTTTCGCCGCTGATTACAAAGATTCTCACAGATTTCATTACTATTTTTTTAAAAAATCTTTGTAATCAGTGGCTAATTCGATCTGTTAGGTATTAGTTAATGATAGTCATAAACAATAATACAGCACAGAGAATTGTTAGGCATAATCTACATTGTTTGAATAATGAAAATTAATGTTTCAACGGTTATTCTGGATTCTTCTAAAAAGCACAAATGCTGATTTATAGCCCCGATCGAAGTGGAAATCCTTTTGTAGAGACGGGTTTCAAACCCGTCTCTACAAAAGATTGCAATGGAAAGCGGGAGGAATGTTTATAAAAGTACCTAATGTTTCTGCTCCTAAAAAAATTAACGTCTTTAAAATGTTATAAAGCAAAAAAGCTACAGGTTATGTTCAACCTGTAGCTTTTGTTTTTTTAATAATAACAGAAAATTTAACTTAATAAACTAGTAACTAAGAATAAGATAAGTAAGCCTATAGCGATGTATTTTGTGTATTTTGACATTTTTTAATTTTATTAAAGATTTGTAAAGCGTTCAAAAGAATGAAAAATAAATTAATATTCCAAAGAAAATGTATTTATAAATATTCCATTATTTTTAATCAAAAAAACCAGCTGGCGACAAAAATAGCCGTAATCACACAAACCACATCCACCAGAAGCATTGTACCCAAAGCGTAACGGGTATTTTTGATATTTACCGAACCAAAATAAACGGCAATTACATAAAAAGTACTTTCGGCACTGCACTGAAAAATACTGCTTAATCTGCCAGTCATGGAATCGGCGCCAAAAGTATTCATCGAATCAATCAGAAATCCTCTTGAACCTGCTGAACTAAATGGTCTGAGCAAAGCTACCGGCAGGGCATCGGTGATTTCTTTGCTTACGCCCATATTCGAAAAAGCAAAAGCAATCCAATCACTGATAATTTCAAATAAACCGCTGTTTCTAAACAATGAAATCGCTACCAGCATTCCTAAAACATAAGGAAAAATAGTAACTCCGGTTTTAATCCCATTATTTGCTCCTGAAACAAAAGCTTCAAAAACGGTGGTTTTCGCTTCTGTAAATTTCTTCTCTTTTATAAATGAAAATACCAAAGTAAAAGCAATAATTCCCACTAAGATTAAAGCCGAAAGATTAGAGGTAAAGTAATTTTTCCCGATTAAATCCAAGTGGTTTACATACATCAGCAAACCAACAATTGCAGCGATTAATCCCATCAGTACCACAACCAGAGAAGCACTTTTGAAATTTATTTTCTGTCTGATTCCAACAATAAGGAATGCGGCAATCGTACCAATAAACGAAGTGATAATGCAAGGCAACATCACATCGGCTGGGTTCGTGGCATTTGCTGCCGCGCGATAACCAATGATTGAAGTCGCAATTAATGTCAATCCTGAAGCGTGGAGACACATAAACATAATCTGTGCATCGCTCGCACGATCTTTTTCGGGATTTATTTCCTGCAGGCTTTCCATCGCCTTTAGTCCAAAAGGCGTTGCGGCGGAGTCCAATCCCAAGAAATTAGCAGCAAAGTTCAATGTCATATACGAAATAGACGGATGATCTTTTGGGATACTAGGAAACACTTTTACAAACACTGGACTCAATAATTTTGCCAGTTTCCCGGAAGCGCCGGAAATAATTAAAAGTTCCATCAGTCCGCAGAAGAAGGCCAGATAAGCAATAAGCGGCAAAATTAGATCAAGTAAAGTACTCTTACACGTTGGCAGTAGACCGTCTGATTTTTGAACTCCGCTGAAGATTTTTACGGTTTTGTTTTTATAAACATAAGTCGTATCAGCATTCAGCGTATCACGATTGATAATCATCGTCTGATCCGTTGCTTTCTTGATACTGTCTCTGATAAAAGCAGGAACCTGTTCAATATATTTTTCAGAAATTAAAACAGGATCGTCTTTTTTTCCGTTCAAAACATAATCTATGGTATACGTATTGGCAGTAAACAGACTGACAACAATAAAGACAATCGATGAAATAAAAATAACTAACCAGAATCTGCTTAATACCATAATTTATATTTTTTGTAAATATAATAAATCAATCGCAATGAGAAAGGCAAAATCAATGGCAATGACAATTGCAAAAATCAATAATAAAACTCAATTATTGAAACTGTCATTGAATTTTGTCATTGATATTATTTTTTAAATCTTATTGTCTATTAAACTCTTCATAAATGAAGATGGATTTAGATAAAAAACTGCTAAAATTAAAAACTGACCGCTCAGTCAAAATAATTTTTCTAGAAAACACAGTACTTTGAGTTAGAATATATCTTTTTTGGAAAATAGTGACATTAGTAATTTTTACCTTCTCTTAAAGAGCGGAATCAATTTATTCAATACTAATTTTGGTTTCCAGATAATCTTCAAAAGGTTTTACCGCTTCAAAAAGAATTGCTTTATTAGTGTCATCAATCGGAGAAAAAAACTGTGTTTCGATTTTTACATGATCTTTTTTGAAGGTTCGTTTCCAGTCTCCAATGACTTTTCCGTTTTCGAGAATAATAGGTTTAAAAATGCCATTGTTCGTAAATGCTTTTGATTGATGTTCCAATGGTATGGAAGCTTCCCTATTTTTGTACGAAATCAAAATCTCATCAAAAGCCGGCAGAAAATGTACGCTCTCACGAAAGTTATCCGCATTCGGCATATTTATTCCAAACCAGTATTTCTGATTATCTATTTCAACCGAATTCAGTTCTGATTCAATTAAATTAATCGCCAGCTTTGCAACAGTCTTCGAAAAACCAGACCACCACGAAAAATCAAGCAGAGTCGCCGGTCCGTGGCTTTCAAAATACCGCTTTGCTAATTTAGCTAACGCCTCTTCTTTGGTCAAAGCTGATTTGGGTTTTGGAACGCGTTCTTCAAGCAGTGCATAGGTGATTTTTTTGCCTTTCATCCTGCCGTTACAAACCAAACCATCCAGTTCTGCATTCATCATAATAATAACGGGAGATAAGTCACCCGAAGCCTTTTGAATATTAAGCTCCTGCATGATTTCATCCCGAGTTAGATGATTATTTCCAGCCAAAAGTTTTTCGATAGCCGAGTTAACCTGATCCAGTTTCTTATCATCATAACCGTGCTGTCTGGCCATCGAAGCAAAAAGACGTTTAACCACTGGTCCTGAAATATCGAGCATCCAGTAAATATCATCAGCAGAAACAAAATGCCACGTTGGACGAAGAATGTGTGTCCGTATAATTTTACCTGAATTAACCGCTTCTTCAACTTCTTTTTCAGTCGCGCTGCCTCTAGAACCAACTGCCCATTTTGCCATAGCATAATCCTGCGCCTGTACTGCACCTAAATGACGTACTATATCCTGAGCTGACTTGTCATTTGTTTTTAAAAGATTTTGAGAAGCAAGCCGATAATTTGCAATTTCGTGATGGGTCATTTAAAACAAAAATTACACGTGAATAATTTCCTCTTCGATCAATAAATCTTCTCTTCGAAGGCGGAGAAAGATCTGTGCGACAGCAATTGTGTCCTTTTCGCAGTAAGTGACTATTCGGTCAATGTCTTTTTCAACATAAAAAACATGCCCTACCTGACTGCCGTCGATATCACCTTTGGGAGAAGGAATTCCGAGGACTTTACACATTAATTTTAAAGACGTAAAATGTTTGTAATCGCCAAATTTCCACAATTCCAAAGTATCTAAATGCGGAATCTCCCAAGGCTTTTTGCCAAATAAATTCAGCTTATCGGGAATTGGAATCTGATTGATGATCATTCGGCGTGCCAGAAACGGAATATCAAATTCTTTGGCATTATGACCGCACAAAATATGCTGTGGTCCGTTGAAGTGATTATTCAGCAGGTTATTGAAGTCTTTCAAAAGTTTCGGCTCATCGCCAAAAAAAGAAGTTACCCTGAAATTCCGGATATCCCCTTTAATAACAAAAAAACCAACAGAGATACAGATAATCTTTCCAAACTCAGCCCAGATTCCAGCTCGGTCATAGAATTCTTCTGCAGTAAAATCATCTTTTCGCTGGTATTGGGTTTTTTGTTCGTACAAAACCTGCATTTCGGAATCCAAAGTATTGAAATTTTCAGTTTCCGGTACAGTTTCGATATCTAGAAAAAGGATGTTGTTGAGATTAATTTTTTCGATCATTTTTTAGACTTTCATTAGACAACTTAGATTTGTAGACTAAAATCTGCAATAGTAAAAATCTAAGATAGTCTAATTATCTTATAATCTAAAAGTCTAACCTAAAATAAACTTTGTTGAGTAGTTGGATTTTCGTGCTCCAAAAGCCATTTTTTTCGCCATAATCCACCTGCATAACCTGTAAGCGAACCGTCAGTTCCAATTACCCTGTGACATGGGACTACAATCCAGAGCGGGTTTTTTCCATTTGCGGAAGCCACGGCACGAATCGCTTTTACGTCTCCTAAAATTTTGGATTGTTCCAGATACGTTCTGGTTTTTCCGTATGGAATTTCCAATAAGGCTTTCCATACTTTTTGTTGGAATTCGGTTCCTTTTGGATTGAGTTTAAAGTCGAAATCTATTCTTTTGCCTTCGAAATAATCGTTGAGTTGAGTAACAGCTTCTTGTAAAACTTTAGGAATTGTTGAAGAAACTGCTCCTTCATCCAAAACAGAAATTTCAGAAATACCATTTTCATTGCCTATAATTTTAGCAATTCCTAAAGGAGTTTTTATGGTGACAATTTGCATAAATTAAAATCGTATTTATTTTAAATAATTCCTTTACTGATATTCGATTGTGGTAATATTTACTATTTCGTTATCCTTTTTTTCAATTATTTTTACAGGATAGTCATCAGAATTATATTCGTAATCATAGGTAAAATTATCACCTTTTATATTTTCTTCTAAAACATTGTTTCGTTCCGAATTTATTAATTTTAAGTAGGGTTTAGGAAAAATTAATTCATAGCTATTTTTTTTGGTATCATAGGATTTATAACTATCACTATAAGAATAATTGTTTACAATATAGATTACTTTAACCAAATGCCCTTTTTTGTTATACTTACATTTTCTCGTTTCTAATACTTTTTTATCTTTTACAATTCGGACTTCTTTAAGCTGATTTAATTTATTATAAGTGTAATGTTCCTCCGTTTGTATGCCGTTTTCAGTCTCTATTAATTTTGTAATTAAGTCATTAGTATATTCAAAACTAAATGTAAACGCTGAAGCTTCAATATCTTTATATTTAAAATATTCATAATGAATCTCATTCAATTTGTTATCTTGATATTTAACTGTTTCTTTTTCAATCACATCACCAGCTGGTGAAGTTGTTATTATTGAAGTAAGTTGTTTGTTTTGATAATTATACTGAATTATTTCTTCGCTATCAACAACATTCTTTATGTAGTCTTTAGAAATTTTTTTGGAAACTTTAATCTGATTAGTTATTCGTATCGTATCCAAATTAATTTCTTGACTATACCCATAATTGAAAGTCACAAATATTATAATAAGTAGTAGGTTACTTTTTTTCATTATTTTAATATTTTTTGCAACTTTAAATTTGATTTAGGCATAAATGTAGATAAATTTTATGTCAATAAAAAAGCAATTGCCCTTTGACCTATTTCTGAATTTTGATTTTTAGGTGTTGCCAATAAAATATCGGTGAAAAGGTTAATTTTCTTGAGTTCTACAAAACCTAAATCAGGATCATTATAATTTTTAACCACATTTGTAGGCACAATCGAAATGCCCAAACCATTTTTGACTAACTGGATGATCGACGAAATATTATTGGATTCATGCACCACTTTTGGTTCAAAACCATATTGCGCACAAATCTGCAGTAAAACATCATAAAAGTACGGCGCGTAATCTTTATTAAAAAACACAAAAGTCGCTTCTTTCAGCTTTTCGAGTTCCTCCTCAGCGGTAATACTGTATTTATTGCGGTTAAAAACAATAGAAAAACTGTCCTTAAACCACAATTGAGAGTCAATTTTGGACGAATAAAGAGGTGCCCGAATGATTCCCAAGTCAATTTTCCCGTCTTCCAGAGCTGCAATCTGCTTAACCGTTGGCACTTCATATAACCGAAAATTGACAAAAGGATATTTTTCGGACAAAAACTGCAGCAGCTTAGAAATATCTCCCGAGAAAGTGGAGCTCACATAGGCAATCCGAAACTCACCGCTTTGATTCTCGCTTATTCTTTTGGTTTGAATATTGATGCGTTCTATGTTTTTCAATACTCCGCTCATTTCTTTTTCATAGAATTTACCAGCTTCGGTGAGAATGACCCGTTTGTTATTTCGCTCAAAGAGCTGCGCGCCGATTTCGGTTTCCAATTCCTTGATCTGCCGGCTCAACGGCGGCTGTGAAATAAATAATTTTTCGGCAGCCCGAACAAAACTGAGTTCTTCGGCTAGTTTCAGGAAATATTTAATATGACGGAGTTTCATAAATACCTATTAAGTATTAATTATTGACAAAATAAGTATTTTTAAGTCATATATAAAAATAATAGGTTTGTAAAACAAAAGAAAACAATCATGGAAGAAATTTGGAAAGACCGATGGAACGAAAGATACAGCAGCGAACAGTTTGCATACGGAAAGGAACCTAATAAATACCTGAAAAATGAATTAGATAAACTAAAATCCGGAACCATTCTTTTTCCAGCTGAAGGAGAAGGGCGCAATGCTGTGTATGCAGCCAAAAAAGGCTGGAACGTTTTTGCATTCGACATCAGTTCGGAGGGAAAAAGGAAAGCATTACAACTTGCCGATTCCAATAATGTAAAAATCAGTTATGAAATTGGCGAATTAGAGACAATGAATTATGAAACAGGTCAATTTGATGCAATAGCTCTTATTTATGCTCATTTTCCTGCGAACATTAAATCACAATATCACAGGATTTTGGATACGTATCTGCGAAAAGAGGGTGTTGTAATTTTTGAAGCTTTCAGCAAAAAACATCTGGAATATGTTCAAAAAGATGCGAAAGTTGGCGGTCCAAAAGATATTGAATCGCTATTCTCCATCGAAGAAATACAGTCTGATTTTCCAGATTATGATTTTGAAGAATTGACAGAAATAGAAATTGAACTTAACGAGGGAGAATTTCACAATGGAAAAGGATCGGTAATACGATTTGTGGGACGAAAAAAGTAAAACTTACAGCTATGAAAAAATCAACAGTAAATGAAATCAAGAAGCGATTTGACAACGATGTCGAACGTTTTGCAAATTTAGAAACAGGCCAGGTGGCAACAATGGATGCCCAAATATCATTGGAACTTTTAACCTCAGCGTCAAAAGCAATAAAGCCAAAAGCAGTAAATGTTCTTGATATTGGATGCGGAGCAGGGAATTATACTTTGAAAATGCTTTCGAAAATACCCAATTTGAACTCTGTTTTGATTGATTTAAGCCAAAATATGTTAGACAAGGCACAGGAACGTGTTTTAGCAGCAACAACGGGGAAAGTAGAAACAATACAAGGCGATATCCGAGATATAGAATTGCCAAGAAACCATTTTGATATCATTTTGGCTGGAGCCGTTCTGCATCATTTAAGAGAAGACTCCGATTGGGAGTTTGTTTTCCAGAAATTATACAACAGTTTATCGCCTGGAGGCTGTCTGATGATTTCAGATTTGTTAGTTCAGGATCATGAAGGAGTAAACCAAATGGTGTGGGAAAGATATGCTGATTATTTGACACAGCACGGAGGTCAGGAATACCAGCAAAAAGTCTTTGATTACATTGAGATTGAAGATACACCAAGATCAATGACCTATCAATTGGAATTAATGAAGAAAGTCGGTTTTTCAAGCGTAGAAATTTTGCATAAAAATGCCTGTTTTGGGGCTTTTGGAGGGATTAAATAGACTTTCAAACATTAAGTGACTAATCAGTCATAAGCGCGCGAATGTTAAAAAACACAAAACCATCTCATTTTCAGGGATGGTTTTGTTATTTTGGTATTCACTAGCCAAGATGGTTCAATTGTTTTCACAATTGCCTTTTATGCGGGGTTCGCCATAAGATATAGTGGACAGCTGGATTAGCTCCTGATCATCCAAAAAACTCAGGTTGAAATTATTTTAGATTCGAATTGATATAAGCTTCAACCGCTTTTAATTCTTCATCAGTAAAATTTTTGGTAATTGCCAAATTAGCCTGCATAACAGGAAATTGAGCAGGGTCAACGATAGCTTCACTTTCACCTTTTAGAAAATTGACAAGATTGCCGTTTTTGTCTTTGTAGATTTTGGCAATGTCCTGAATACTTGGCCCAATCACTTTTTGACCCACTTGATGGCAAGAGATACAATTTCCTTTCCCTTCGAAAATTTCTTTTCCTAATGCTTCGGGAGATTTAACTTCTGTTGTTGTTTCTGTAGGTTTTCCAAAAGGTTCCTGACTTTCTTTTTTACAAGAAAGAAAAGTCAAAAAGGATAATAAGAATACTAATTTCTTCATTTTTTATTTGTTTAAAAGGATGGCAGCTTCCTTGGCAAAATAAGTCGAAATCAAGCTTGCTCCTGCTCTTTTGATACACATTAACTGCTCCATCATGATTTTGTCATTATCCAGCCATCCTCTTTCGGCGGCGGCTTTGATCATTGCATATTCGCCCGATACGTGAAAAACCGTTACTGGAACATTCACGGCGTTTTTAACTTCACGAACGATATCCAAATAAGCGATTCCAGGTTTTACCATAACCATATCAGCACCTTCTTCAACATCCCAAAGCGCTTCTTTGACAGCTTCGATTCGGTTCGCATAGTCCATTTGGTACGTTTTTTTGTCTTTTGGAACCACAACATCAGCTTCCCTAGGCGCACTATCCAATGCATCACGGAAAGGCCCGTAAAATGCAGATGCATACTTAGCCGAGTAACTCATAATTCCAACATTGTAGAAACCTGCCTTATCTAATCCTTCACGCAAGCGTAATACGCGTCCGTCCATCATATCGGAAGGAGCTACAAAATCGGCTCCGGCTTGGGCGTGCGAAACGGCCATTCTTACCAGAGCATCGTTCGTAGCATCATTTTCGACATCGCCATTGCTAATGATTCCGTCGTGACCGTAAATAGAATATGGATCTAAAGCCACATCTGGCATTACAATCATTTCCGGACAAGCCGTTTTGATCGCACGAATTGCCTGTTGCATCAATCCGTTTGGATTCCAGGCTTCTTTACCTGTGTTGTCTTTTAAATCTTCGCTTACTTTTACGTAAATATTGACTGCACGAATACCCAAAGTAAATAATTCTTTTACTTCTTCCACCGTCAAATCTATCGAACGTCGAAAAATTCCTGGCATTGACGGTATTTCAACCTTTACGTTTTCGCCTTCGGCAATGAACATCGGGAACATAAAATCGGATGGGCTTAATGTGGTTTCACGAACTAATGAACGGATTGATTCGTTTACGCGTAATCTTCTGCCTCTGTGTAATGGGAACATATGATTTGTGATTTTAGATTGTTGATTTATGATTTTAGATTTATTTTAGATTGAAGAAAATTATTTGTGCTTTGGATTTATATCTTAAATCAAAAATCGTTAATCTTCATTCTTAAATCTAAACCCAATTAACTGGTGATTCTAATACCTTAATTAATTTTTCTTCTACGCTTTCCGCTTCCGGATGATGATCGTACACCCACTGCACATGAGGGGGTAAAGACATTAAAATACTTTCAATTCTTCCGTTGGTTTTTAAGCCGAATAATGTGCCTTTGTCGTGCACCAAATTGAACTCTACATATCGGCCTCTTCGGATTTCCTGCCAGGTTTTTTGTTCTGGTGAATATGGTAAATTTTTTCTTCTTTCTACTATCGGAATGTAAGCTTCTAAGAAACTATTACCAACTTCAGTTACAAAGTTAAACCAATTTTCCATACTCATTTCGTCAGTAGCTTTGCAATAATCAAAGAATAAACCTCCAATTCCTCTGGCTTCGTTGCGATGTGCATTCCAAAAATAAACATCGCATTGCTTTTTGTATTTTGGATAAAACTCCGGATTGTGTTTGTCGCAAGCAGTTTTACACGTTTGATGAAAGTGTTTTGCATCTTCTTCAAACAGATAATAGGGCGTTAAATCCTGTCCGCCGCCAAACCATTGCTGGATTACATTTCCGTTATCATCATACATTTCGAAATATCGCCAGTTCGCATGAACCGTTGACACCATAGGGTTTTTTGGATGCAAAACCAAACTCAGTCCACAGGCAAAAAAATCGGCTTCGCCTACGTTGAATAATTTTTGCATACTGTCTGGTAATTTACCATGAACAGCTGAGATATTTACACCGCCTTTTTCGAAAACGGCTCCGTTTTCAATCACGCGGGTTCTTCCTCCTCCGCCTTCCGGGCGTTCCCAAAGGTCTTCTTTGAATTTGGCCTGACCATCAACAGCTTCTAATCCTGTTACAATTTGGTCTTGAAGGTTTTGTATGTATTGATAAAATTTGTTTTTCATTTATTCTTGCTCTAAATAAATATCCCCATCAGGATTTATGAGTTTAATAGTTTTATATCCTTTCTTAGAAAATTCTGCCTCAAAATCCAAACAATCTCGCATACATCCACCAAAAGGTCCTTCTACATAATACTTTCCTGTTGAATCGGTATATAAAATGTATGGATCTCTTTCAATATGAAAATATTTTACACTATCAACAGGTTTATTCGTTGTTTTATCTATAATAATTCCCGTGCCTACTCTATTTCCTTCACAAGCTATCAACAAAGGAAGAATAACGAAAAAAACAACAAATTTTCTCATAAAGTTTCCCTTTTTTAGTTTATAATTATAAATCTAGTTAATTTTTAATTTAATTTCGAAGCAATAATTTT
The DNA here is from genome assembly GCF_015351475.1 of Flavobacterium sp. HJJ. GTDB lineage: Bacteria > Bacteroidota > Bacteroidia > Flavobacteriales > Flavobacteriaceae > Flavobacterium > Flavobacterium marginilacus. The sequence continues at coordinate 20,051 of NZ_JADKPR010000025.1, forward strand.
ATTAAAAATTCCAACCGAAAAGGTCTTGCTTTCCTGTTGGATATAATTGTAAATGGCAATTGCTTTTTGTGAAAAATCAAATTGATTGTCTTTGGAAAACGCCACCAAAAAATCAGCAAATAATTCCAACTGATTCCAATCCAGATTAAGGCGCTGTAAGTGAACAACCAATTCTTCTTCCTTAAAATTCTTGAGACTTTCAATATTCATCGCCAAGTCTTTCAAGTCATTTTCGAGATAAAGTAAGTCTTCCAAATTCCAAAACTTAGGCACATAAACCAATGACATTAGTTTTTTTAGCACATTGTCAATGCGGGTACTTTCTTTGTCTCTTAAGCCTTTGTTTAACATTTTTTTATTGGTTGTTGGTTATTAGTTGTTAGTTGATAGTCGTAATGAGATTCCCAACAACTATCAACTAACAACCGTCAACTATTGACCGTATTCCTTCACCGCATCAATAAACGCTTTGGCATGATCTACAGGAATATTTGGTAAAATTCCATGGCCAAGGTTTACGATGTATTTGTCTTTTCCGAATTCGTTAATCATTTCGTGTACCATTTTCTTGATAGTCGGAATTGGCGAAAGCAATCTTGACGGATCAAAATTACCTTGTAAAGTAATATTGCCACCTGATAAATAACGGGCATTTCTAGCTGAACATGTCCAATCTACACCAAGTGCCGAAGCTTTACTTTTTCCCATATCGTTTAGGGCAAACCAGCATCCTTTTCCGAAAACAATAACTGGAGTCACTTCAGCCAAAGCATCAACGATCTGGTTAATATATTTCCAAGAGAATTCCTGATAATCAACCGGAGAAAGCATTCCTCCCCAAGAATCAAAAATCTGAACGGCATTTACTCCTGATTTTACTTTTTCCTTTAAATATAAAATAGTGGTATCCGTGATTTTTTGCAATAAAGTATGCGCTGCTACTGGGTTTGAAAAACAGAATCCTTTGGCGGTATCAAAACTTTTTGAACCTTTTCCTTCAACAGCATAACAGAAAATTGTCCAAGGCGAACCTGCGAAACCAATCAAAGGCACCTCATCATTCAGCATTTCTTTGGTCAATTTAACCGCATCAAAAACATAACCCAAAGTTTCATTTACATCTGGAACATAAACTTGATTAACTTGTTCCATCGTGCGAATTGGATTTGGAATAATTGGACCCAAATTGTCTTTCAATTCTACGTGAATTCCCATCGCTCTTGGCACAACCAAAATATCCGAAAACAATATTGCAGCATCTGGACCAATTATTCGGATAGGCTGTACTGTGATTTCGGCAGCCAATTCAGGAGTTTCACAACGGGTGAAAAAATCATATTTGTCGCGCAAAGCTCTAAACTCTGGCAAATATCTTCCAGCCTGACGCATCATCCAAACCGGCGGGCGTTGTACTGTTTCTCCTTTTAATGCTTTTAAAAATAGGTCGTTCTTAATCATTGTTTTCTTGCGTTAGGCTTTAAGCATTAGGCTTTAAGCATTTTTTGTTTGTCTAATTTTCTTGCTTATGGCTTATTACCAAAAGCGTATTGCTATTTATATTCTTCGATCACATCCTCAATCACATTTTCTATAGTTGGCTGGTCTGCGATGATGATGTTTTTTGTTTTATTCTCCAATGCTGATGCGGTGGTTTCGCCGATGCAAAAGCACATTTCTTTTTTGATTATATTCTCTTTTAGAAAACTCTCAATTCCTGAAGGACTGAAAAACAAAATAGCATCTACAGAATTTTTTATTTTATGAGGTGTTAAAGTCGTTTCGTAAACGTTGATTTCGTTAAAAACTACTTCAGCTTCTTTCAACGCATTTGGCAATGTGTCTTTTCGAAGGTTTCCGCTAAAAAAAGTAAAAGTTTCTGATTTGTAAATCAAAGTGATGATTTCGGCTAAATCAGAAGCGTAACCCGTATAAGCTACAACTTCAAAACCATTATCAGTCAGTAAATTTTTGGTTTTCAAACCAACACAATACACTTTTTTAGCTTTTAATTTTTCTAAATCAGGATGCTGTAAAATGCTTTCTACTGCATTTTGACTGCTGAAAATCAAACTTTCATTTATGTTTTTTAAATCAAAAGATTTGGTTTTGACAGTAATAAAATCATTTTCAATTAGCTCAAAACCCGCATCAGTTAGAGGCTTCTTTTGATAATCGGCAAGTATTTTGGTTGATAGTATTTTCATAATTTGGGAAACCGAATTATTTTTTCAAAGTTGCTTTTATGGTTTCCATCAATTTGGCTCCGCCATTATCCAAAATCTCTTTGGCACAATTGAAACCTAATTTTTTCCATTCGCTGACATCTACTGTTTTTTCGATTTCCAACTTCTGTTTTCCATCAATAGACAATAAAATTCCTTTAAAAGTAAAAGTATCTTCTAATTCAGAATAAGTTGCCAATGCTCCAATTGGCGCGGTACAGCCACCTTCAAGAATTTTCAGAAATTGTCTTTCAATGTGTGTGCAGACTTCCGTTTCGACATCATTCAGCTGAGAAACCGCATCCAGAACAAATTCATCATTGGCCATAGCCACAACTACCATCGCACCCTGAGCAGGAGCAGGAATCATCCAATCCAAATCTATAAAATCAGTCGGTTTTAAGTTGATTCTTTCCAGACCTGCAGCTGCGAAGACAGCTCCGTTCCAGTCGTTATCTTTTAATTTTTGCATTCTAGTATTTACGTTTCCACGCAAATCAACTACAGTATGATTGGGATATTTATTAAGCCACATTGCCTGACGACGCAGACTTCCTGTGGCAATAGTTCCGCTAGTTTCCAGAAAATCAAGATTCCCTTTATGAACCAAAATATCCAAAGTATTGGCTCTTTGCAAAACTGCCGATTGTACAATTCCGATTGGCAAAGCTGTTGGAACGTCTTTCATCGAATGCACGGCAATATCAACTTGACCGTTAATCATTGCAATATCTAATGTTTTGGTGAAAATTCCTGTGATTCCCAATTCGTACAGCGGTTTGTCAAGAATAATATCACCTTCCGATTTTACGGCAATGATTTCAGTTTTATACCCTAAATCGTTTAGTTTTTTTTCTACTGTGTGAGCTTGCCAAAGCGCTAATTCACTATCGCGTGTTCCAATTCTGATTGTTTTTTCAGCCATTTTTTGTTTTTTTACCATTAAGATATTAAGGTTATTAAGTCTACTTTTATAAATACAAACTTAATTTATCTTAATCCCTTAATGGTTCATTTTTTAGCCATCAAAACTTAATTTTCTTAATATCTTAATGGTTCAATTTTTTAATTAAATTGGTTAAACTATTTAGTAACCGTTTCTATTTGAAAAACTTTTTGAATCCAATCGATGCTCTCATCTACCATAGTATCTTCATTTTTAAGATGGTTGGCAAAATGGGTCGTGATTTTTTGGATGATTCTTGAACTGATGATTTCGGCTTGTTCTTCGTTGAAGTTGGAGATTTTTTTGCTTTGAAAGTCCAATTCTGAATTTTTGATTGTGTTCAGCTTCTCTTTCAGGGCGTTAATCGTTGGAGCAAACTTTCTAATCTTTGTCCAGGCGACAAATTCCTCCTTTATTTCTTCAATAATAGCCTCAGCAGCTGGGATATGGGCTTTTCTGTTTTCCAACGTCTCGTCAGTCATCTGCGACAAATGATCCATGTGAATCAAAGTCACGCCTTCAAGATCTTTGACGTTTTCGTTAACGTTTTTTGGAATCGATAAATCCAGAATCAGTAACGGTTTTTTCAAATTTAGAATGGCTTTGTCGATAGTCGGGTTTTGGGCTCCCGTAGCTACCACAACTACATCCGCTTTTTGAAGTTCGATATGCAGTTCGGAATAATCCTTAACAATCAGATTCAGTTTTCCGGCCAATTTCTCGGCTTTGTCTTTGGTTCTGTTGATTAAGGTAATGTGCTCGTTTTTGGTGTGTTTTACTAAATTCTCACAGGTATTTCTTCCGATTTTCCCTGTTCCGAAAAGTAAAATGTTTTTGTTTCCAATGTCCGGAACATTTTTGATAATATACTGAACCGAAGCAAAAGACACCGAAGTAGCGCCCGAACTGATTTCGGTTTCATTTTTGATTTTTTTGCTAGACTGGATTACCGCATTGACTAATCGTTCCAAAAAAGCATTAGACAAACCCATTGCTCTGGCTTCCGCAAAACCATTTCGGATTTGGCTGATGATTTCAAAATCACCCAGAATCTGACTGTCCAAACCGGTTCCAACTCGGAATAAATGCGAAATCGCTTCTTGGCTTTTATAAACATACGCTACTTTTTGAAAATCCTCAACTGTTCCGTTGCTGTTCTCGCAAAGTAATTTGATTAATTGATAAGGGTGTTCGGCATGCCCGTAAATTTCGGTTCTGTTGCAGGTAGAAGTCACGAACAAACTCTGGATTCCTTCGTTTTTTGCCTGTTCCAGCAAACGTGTTTTTGCTACAGTATCGAGGCTAAATTTGCCTCTTGTTTCTGCATCGGCTTTTTTGTAGCTCAATCCGATGGAGTAAAAAAACTGATGCTTCGAAACGTTATGATTTTCCATATATTCACTTTCATATAAAGTATTACAAAACTATTACTATCGTTTTTATAAAAATAACGCTAAAAGTTCTTTTTGTGTCGCTGTATGCTTTTTTGAATTTAATTCGTTGTTTTTTAAGAAAAACTGCTATTTTTGCAGTGTTATCAAGGGTTATATTGAATTTTATTTAGAGTCATTCTAAATAAAAGTTTTCGAAAAAAGTCATTTTTTTACATAAAAAATATCGTTATGAGTTCACAAGATATTATAACAATTGAAGAGGATTTTACCCTACTTCGTTTTCAAAATGATTCTGATGTTTCCTTTCATGCACAGCATGAGGTCAGCAGTGGGCTGATTCAATTTCATTTTGGATTAAAGGGAAAGGCCAAATTCAACTTTAATCAAGGGAGCTACGTGTTGGATTTGAACGAAGAGAAGTCTTATCTGTTCTACAATCCGCAAAAAGAATTACCGCTTAATCTGGAATTAGCACCTAATACTTGGGTAATCTCCATTTTAATTTCGATTCAAAAATTCCACAGGTTATTTTCGAATGATGCCGGACATATTCCTTTTTTGAGCGAAGAAAACAAAGATAAAAAATATTATAAAGAGGGAGATATCAGTCCTTCTATGGCAATTGTGTTGAGCCAATTGTTTCATTATAATCTGAATCCTTCCATCAAGAATTTATATTACAAAGGCAAAGGTTACGAATTGTTAAGCTTGTATTTCAATCGTTCCGAAGATCCGAATGCAGAACAATGTCCGTTTTTGATTGATGAAGAAAACGTCTATAAAATTAAAAAAGCCAAAGAAATCATCATCGCTAATATGGCTGAACCTCCAGGACTGCAGGAATTAGCAGACGAAATTGGCTTAACGCTAAAAAAACTCAAAATGGGTTTCAAGCAAATCTATGGCGACACCGTTTATGGCTATCTTTTTGATTACAAAATGGATTACGCCCGTCAATTGCTGGACAGCGGTTCTTATAATGTTAACGAAGTGGGACTGAAAATTGGTTACAGCACCGGAAGCCATTTTATTGCGGCCTTCAAGAAAAAATTTGGTACTACTCCCAAAAAATACCTGATGTCGATTAATTCGAATGTGTAAAAACAATCGATTTTGAACATCAAATCATAACTAAAAAATAACATTTATCATATCCCCCAAAAGTACCTTTATATACTTTTGGCAAAAAATAGACAAAAAAAATGAAAGGCGTATTATTAGTAAATTTAGGTTCACCAGAAAGTCCGCAGACAAAAGATGTAAAACCGTATTTAGACGAATTTTTAATGGATAAATATGTTATTGACGTTCCTTATTTATTTCGTGCTTTATTGGTTCGTGGGATTATTTTAAGAAAACGTCCGGAAGAATCGGCTCATGCTTATCAGAAAATATGGTGGGACGAAGGTTCACCGTTAGTAGTTCTTTCCGAAAGAATGCATAAAAAAGTACAGCCTTTAGTGGATGTTCCTGTAGCATTAGCAATGCGTTACGGCTCGATGAATATTGAAAAAGGACTGCAGGAATTACACGATAAAGGTGTTGATGAGGTATTGCTTTTTCCTTTATATCCGCAGTATGCTATGGCTTCGACTCTGACTATTTTGATCAAAGCCGAAGAAATCCGCAAGAAGAAATTTCCAAATATGAAATTTACCGATGTTCCTGCGTTTTACAACAAACCTGATTATATAAAAAACTTAGCCGATTCGATTCAGAAGCATTTATCCGGATTTGAATACGATCATTTATTGTTTTCGTATCATGGAATTCCGGAGCGTCACATCCGCAAAACAGATGTGACCAAATCGCACTGCAAAATTGATGGCTCTTGTTGCAATACGCCATCGCCTGCACATGATTTTTGTTACCGTCATCAATGTTACGAAACTACCAGACAAGTCGTTAAATTACTAAATCTTCCCGAAGACAAATACAGCCTGACTTTTCAGTCAAGATTGGCGGGAGATAAATGGCTAGAGCCTTATACTGATGTCGAAATTGACAAAATGCCCGAAAAAGGAATTAAAAATCTTGCCGTTGTAACTCCGGCATTTGTTTCGGATTGTCTTGAAACTCTTGAAGAAATTGCAATGCGCGCCAAAGAGGATTTTGAAGCCAAAGGCGGTGAAAATTTCTTGGCGATTCCTTGTTTGAATGATGATGACGAATGGTGTGAGACGGTTGGAAATTGGATTAATGAGTGGGCGAAATAGAAAATAGAGCAAAGAGTAAAGAAAAAAGACATAAATGGAATATTATAACTACCTAAAATCCCTGCACCTCATCTTTGTAATCACTTGGTTTGCCGGTCTTTTTTATATCGTCCGATTGTTTGTTTACCAAATTGAAGCCAATAATAAACCTTCGCCGGAAAAAGAAATTCTGCAGAAACAGTACAAATTAATGACCTATCGATTGTGGTACATTATTACTTGGCCAAGTGCTGTTTTGGCTAGTGTTTTTGCATTTTGGATGCTGTTTTTTACACCAATGGGAAATGCCTGGCTCCAAATGCCTTGGATGCATGTGAAACTTGGCTTTGTTTTTGTGCTATATTTATATCATTTAAAATGCCAGCAGATTTTCAGTCAATTACAAAGAAACGAAGTGAAATACACCACCAATTTTATGCGTTTGTGGAATGAAATAGCGACGATTATATTATTTGCAGTAGTATTTTTGGTCATATTAAAAAATGCAGTAAACTGGATTTACGGTGTAATTGGAATTTTTGTATTCTCGATTACCATTATGTTAGGCTTTAAATTTTATAAAAAAATCAGAGAGAAAAACAATTCATAATCATGTTTAAAGCAAAGATTCCGTTAATTTCATTACGTTTTAGAATCTTCATTTCGATGGTTATACTAATCATTGCTACCTCTCTTTTACTCATAACCATTTCCATTATTCAGTATAAAAATGTCGCCAAAAAGTACAATCAAAGGCGAATAGAAGGCATGGAAATGTATGTAAAAAAGCATATTGACTACATGCTTTCAACAACAGACTACCCGCTGACTGATGACAATATCAAGATAATTTTTAAGGACAAAATCCACGAAATATCAGATATTCAAAATGCTGAAATACAGATTTATTCTCTAAACGGAAACCTGATTAAATCATCCAAAGAATCATTTTCGGTAGAAAAATATTCACCAACAGTATCAAAATTCATCCTTCGGCTGGTTAATTCTTCCATCGACAAAAGATTTCTTGAAGTTAAAACCGTTAATGGAATCAAGTACAGATCTTCGTATAGTTTGATAAAAAACAAGAAGTTCAAACCCATTGCAATTTTAAAACTGCCAAATATTCCAGATGACGGCTATTATGAAAAAGAACTAAACAGCTTTTTAATCCGTTTGGTGCAGGTTTATTCGCTGATGATTGCAATTGCCTTTGGATTGGCTTACATATTATCATCATTTATCACCAAGCCGATTTACGATTTTGCTGAAAAATTACGAGAAACTAGCTTGAATCAGAAGAATGAAAAAATTCCGTTTTCGGCAAAGATTAAAGAAATCAACATGCTATTAATCGCCTACAACAGAATGACCGAAGAACTGGAAAGAAATGCCATAGTTCTTGCGCAGAACGAACGCGATCTGGCTTGGAGAGAAATGGCGAAACAAGTTGCTCACGAAATCAAGAATCCGCTAACCCCTATGCGCCTTACGATTCAAAGCTTTCAGCGAAAATTCAATCCGGAAGAACCAAATATCAGACAAAAACTAAATGATTTTTCCGAATCGCTAATTCAGCAGATTGATACGATGAGCTCGGTAGCATCTGCCTTTTCAGATTTTGCGTCTATGCCTGCCCAGCAAAACGAACTGCTGAATGTGGTCGAAGTGGTAGAGCTGACTTTGGATATCTTTCATGAAGATTATATTGTTTTTGAATGCGCTGAAAAAGAGATTATTTCAAAAATTGACCGTACACAGCTCATTCGAATCATTACAAATTTGGTTAAAAATGCCATTCAGGCCATCCCTTGTGATCAGGAGACCAAAATGATATTGGTCAGCATTAAGAAAGAAAATAATCAGGTTATCATTGTTATAAAAGATAACGGAACAGGCATAAATCCAGAACATATTGACAATATTTTTGAACCCAAATTCACTACCAAAAACAGCGGAATGGGTCTTGGCCTCGGAATTATAAAAAACATCATCGAAAACTACAGCGGAACAATAACATTTGAAACTAAATACGGAAGAGGAACCATTTTTACGGTAATTCTGCCCATCATAAACTCTTAACTACAAAAAAATGAACTACGAGAATCTTTCAATCACAATCGAAAACAGCATTGCAACTGTTGTAATCAATAGACCGGCCAAATTAAATGCGTTGAATATCGCAACTATAAATGACTTGCATAAAGCCATTAAAGTATTGGGGAAAAACAAGGAAATTCAAGTTATCATACTCACCGGAAGCGGAGATAAAGCATTTGTTGCCGGTGCCGATATTTCAGAATTTGCACATTTCACTATAGAAGAAGGAGCTCAGCTGGCTTTTCAGGGACAAGAACTGCTTTTTAATTATATAGAAAATTTAAAAACTCCTGTCATTGCTGCGGTGAATGGTTTTGCCTTGGGAGGCGGATTAGAACTGGCCATGGCTTGTCATATCCGAGTAGCTTCGGACAATGCAAAAATGGGACTGCCGGAAGTTTCACTTGGTGTTATTCCCGGTTATGGAGGAACACAGCGTTTACCGCAGTTAGTGGGCAAAGGCCGTGCGATGGAAATGATAATGACTGCCGGGATGATTACTGCCGATGAAGCCAAACAGTATGGGTTAGTAAATCACGTAGTTCCTCAAGCTGAATTAATTGAATTTGCTGCTTCTATAGCGCAAAAAATCATGAATAATTCTCCTTTTGCTATCGGCAGAGCGATAAAAGCTGTCAATGCTAATTTTACTGAAGGCAAAAACGGATACGAAACGGAGATAAAAAACTTCGGGCGCTGTTTCGGAACTGAAGATTTCAATGAAGGAACAAAGGCATTTTTAGAGAAAAGAAAGCCCGTTTTTAAAGGAAAATAATTAAAAAGCTGGCAGTGTTTAGTAATTAGTGCACAGTTTACGTTAGTCGCCTCAAATATCAAATTATTATATTTTTTTGATATTGTAATATCATATTATTATATTTTTCAAATAATCCTAAAAGAATTTTTTGGGATTATTTGCTTTAAAAAAGTGAGAATCATAAAGACATAACTTAATTTTGTGCTTTCATTATAAAAAATAAAAACGAATAGATATGTCCTTCCAGCCTGTATTTGCCGAATTTTGGGAAAAAGTAAAAGAAAGCATTGCTGATAAAACCTTTGCCAAATTAACTTTGGCCAAAACCATTGGTGATACCGATTTGAAAAATATTTATGTTCGTCCTGTTTTATTGGAAAATGACGAGTTCAAGCTTTCGATTATTGCCCGATACAAGACTGAAGAAACAGAGAGCTTTCATTCGCTGGAAGAAGCTTTTTTTGTACTGGCTCCCTTTATGAATAATCCATTTTTGTCGGCAATATTATTCACCACAGAAAATGATATTACTTTTAAACTCAATAAAAAAAGAACAGGAACAATTACTGAGCTGGCACCGACTTTTAAAAATGCTTCGGATGTGATTCTGGAGATGAAAGAGAAGGGAATTTAGAGGGTAGTGTTCAGTATTCAGTTGGCAGAATTTAGATTGCAGTCAACACTAAAATTGATAAAAATGCCATTTACTGATTAGATATTAATAGCTTGCATTCTAATGTTTTTTAAAATAAAATTCGTCCAATTTTTATCATTATCTGAAATTATTATAGTTTTAAAGTCATGTCTTTCACCTTCCATTTCAACTCCTTTTGAGTCATCTACGTGAATATCTATTCCAAATTTTGAAGGCAGTTTTGAAATGGTTTTGCTTTTTTCGCCTAAAACTTTTATATGCTTCTGCTGGTTAATTATGCCATCAACTGAAATTCCATAAATAAAAAACATCAGCCGAATTTTACTCACACTTCTGAAAGATGTAGTGTAAATATAAATCTCATGATTTTCAGATTTCAGCTTTTTAAATAAATCAATTGTTCCTAAACGAATTCTTTCAAAACTAAAAAATTGATGAAAAAAAGTATCTTTTTCCAATGGAAATTTGGTCTTAGAAATTAATGTGTCATCAAGATCAAAAGATATTTTCATTTTTAGACATTTTTAATTCTGCATTCTAACATCTACAATTCCCCATCCCATTCTGCGTAAAACTGCGACAAAAATCCCTGCATATATTCATGTCTTTTTTGGGCAATTTCTTTACCTGTCTGGGTATTCATTTTGTCTTTTAGCAATAACAGCTTTTCATAGAAATGATTAATTGTCGGTGCCTGACTGTTTTTGTATTCTTCTTTGGTCATACTCAAATTAGGGGAAATTTGAGGATTATACATCGCTCTGTTCTTGAATCCGCCGTAGTTGAAAGCTCTGGCAATTCCAATGGCTCCAATTGCATCCAAACGATCCGCATCCTGAACGATATCCAGCTCGATAGACGAGAATGTCTTTTCGTTATTTCCGCCCTTAAAAGAGATGTTATCTATAATCTGGACAATATGTTTGATTGTATCTTCTGAAGCACCTTCTTTTTCTAAAAACTCACGAGCAGCTTTTGGCCCAACAGTTTCATCACCGCCATGAAATTTACTGTCGGCAATATCATGGAGCAATGCGCCAAGTTTAACGACTGTTTCATCGCAGGTTTCACCGCTGGCAATTAACAGCGCATTTTTATACACGCGCTGAATATGAAACCAATCATGACCTCCTTCGGCATTTTCTAATTTTTCTTTTACAAAAAGAATCGTTTTATTTATTAAATCGGGATTACTCATAGCTGTCCGCATTTATAAAAAAAGCTGACTTTTAAAGTATAAACCTCAAAAATCAGCAATTTCAAATTTTAAATCGTTAATCAAAAATCTGCAATCTACAATCTTGCGGGTTCTACCCATTTAAATTGAAATGATTCTGTCGGGATTACTAATCTTTCAGAAATTTTAGCCATTCTTGCTGGCAGTTTCATTAAGTAATCACGGGCTTTTTCGGCTTCATCAGTTAAACTTCCAATTTTGTCGATTTCCCACTTTTCGATTAATTTCTGCATAATATCAACATAATCACTTGCGGTGTAAACACCAATTCGCTGTGCTGAGTCAGAAAAATGTACAAATGCAGAGCTAATTTTCTCTCCAGATTCTCTCAGGAAGTGAGCAGGCATAACGATTTTTTGCTTCATCATGTATTGAAAAGCCAGCATCATTTCGCTTGGATCTACTTTAAAAATTTCGGTAACAAAATGGCTATACGCATGGTGGTGGCGCATTTCGTCACCAGCAATCATCTTGCACATTTTGGATAATTTCTTATCTCCATAACTTTTGGCCAATTGCGACACACGGTTATGAGAAATATAAGTCGCTAACTCCTGAAAACTAGTGTAAACGAAATTTTTATATGGATCTCTTCCAGTTCCAATATCAAAACCATCGTTAATTAAATGCTGAGTAGTCATTTCGATTTCGCGCATGTTCACACGGCCTGACAAATACAGGTATTTATTCAATAAGTCACCGTGACGGTTCTCTTCTCCAGTCCATTCACGAACCCATTTTGACCAGCCGTTTCTGCCTTCATTATCAACTCCTTCTACTTCCATCAGCCAGTTTTCGTAAGTTGGCAGTGCTTCTTCGGTAATCATATCTCCAACCATAGCGACCCAAAAATCATAAGGAAGATCTTTGGAAATTTCTCTAAGTTCTTTTACTTCTTCAAGGAAATTATCGCTTTCGGAGTTGGGCAAAAAGTCAGAAGGCTGCCAAATCTTTTCTACAGGTATTAGGTATTGATCCACAAAACTGTCAACCTTGTTTTCCAGAAACTGCATTACTTCCAGACGAATGTTTTTTATAGACATTATATATAATTATTAAATTTTTATTCCGTTTACAATTGCCGACTCGGTTTTTTCCATGATCTCTTTAAACTCAAAATCTTTTACTGCAAATGCTTCGTGCACTACAAAGGTAATATGATTTCCCAAACCATAGGGGAAAGTTCCATATTTTACGAGTTTCCATGAATTATTGATACTTATGGGAACTATATATGCCGATGGCGCATTTTTGCATAATATTTTTAAACCTGTTTCTGCAAATTCCTTTGGCTTACCGTCTTTACTGCGGGTTCCTTCTGGGAAAATGACTGCTGAGCGAGTATGCTTTTCTATATACTCAGCTATTTTTTTGATCTCTGGTATCGCTTGTTTTGGGTTTTTCCTGTCTATAACTACTGATCCGCCGTGTCTCAGATTATAGGAAACACTTGGAATTCCTTTTGCCAATTCTTTTTTACTTACAAATTTTGGATGAAATCTTCTCAGATACCAAATCGACATAATAATGTCGTACAAACTCTGATGATTGGCTACAAAAATAATAGGCACTCCTTTCGGGATGCTTTCCCTGTTTTCAAAAGTAAAAGTTGTTCCTAGAAGTATAACAATTTTCAGCAGTACAAAATTGAGATAATCGACACTTTTTTTATGCGCCTGATAACCAAATATGTTCAGACAAATCCATTGAATTGGGTGAAATACCACCAAAGTCAGCAATACCAATATTAAAACAATAAAAGATAAGGGATACGAAATTAACTTCTGCATACTATTAAATTTAGTGCAAAAGTAGTAAATTATACTTTACTTATAGTCTTTTCCCAAAACAGCTGGATTTTCATTGAGGCTTTAATTCGATCTTAAATAAAAATAAAAGCCGATACTAAACAGATTTTTAAATCTTTATACCCTAAACAATAGCATCTTCAGTCTTTTTCTTTATTTCATCAAATGAAAAATCACCCACTTTTAGCGGTTTATGAACCGTAAATTTAATATGATTTCCAAAACTCAACGGAAAATAACCGTATCGATATACTTTCCAGGAATCATTAATAGTTATTGGAACAATGTAAGCTGAAGGAGCGTATTTGCATAAAATTTTAAGTCCGCTCTCGGCAAATTCTTTTGGTTTTCCGTCTTTGCTTCGGGTTCCTTCGGGAAAAATGACTGCTGAATAATTTTCTTTTTCAATATATTCCGCCAATGATTTTATCTGCGGAATAGCCTGCTTTGGATTGCTTCTGTCAATAAGTACATATTTTGCATTGCGCAGAAAATAAGAAACACTCGGAATCCCTTTTGCCAGTTCTTTTTTGGTAACAAAAAGACAATTATACTTTCGCAGATACCAGATAATTCCAGCGATGTCTAACAGACTCTGATGATTGGCTACAAAAATAACTGCAAAATTTTTTGAAATATAATCTATGTTCTCAAAAGAAAAACGGGTTCCTAAAATATGATTGCATTTTAAACTGATAAACGCTATAAATTAAAGACTGTCAGCAGTCCAAGATTCCCAAAAATTTTAAAAGCAAGCCATTCTATAGGCTGCATAACACACATCACTACAAAATAAACCGAATAATATATTGATGTTATGAGGTATAATAAAACATTCTTCATTACAATAAAATTATACTCAAAAATAATAAATCCCTTCCTAATTACTCAATTTTAAACCGGAACAATTATGTCATCTAGTGTTTAATTGTACCTTTGATGCCAAACATTTGCCTTTTTTCAAAATAGAATGAACTTCACTTATCCAAAAAACGAAAAACTAAAAAGCAAAATCACCATCGGGCTGTTATTTACCGAAGGAAAATCGGTGGCTAAATATCCGTTGCGGTTGGTTTATAATACAGGAACTTTTGGCGAAGGCGAAAAAATAAAAATAGGTGTTTCGGTTTCTAAAAAATATTTCAAAAAAGCAGTAGACCGTAATTATTTCAAAAGAGTACTGCGGGAAACTTACAGACTCAACAAACATTTACTTTTGGACAATCTGGATCAGCCGTATTCTTTTATGCTTTTTTACCAATGCAAGGACCGTTTGACTTTTGAAGAAATCAATACAAAAACAGTCCAATTGTTTGAAAAATTTGCACTGGAGATCAAGCAGACAGATTTAAATTCAGAAAAAAACCAATAATAACATTAGTTATCAAATTAAAATCTACATTGTTTGGCTAACGTATTTTAACCGCAAATTCGCAAATTATTTCAAATCGTATCTTTTAAAAATTTGCGAATTTGCGGTAATTTTTTTTGTTTATTCATTTGAAGCAAAAAACAAAATTACATTTGAGGTCAATAAAATAAGACCATTGTTCTATTTAATTATTATTTTAGTGCAATAAAATCAATCCCATTGAACATGAAAACGAAATTTTTCCAAAAAAAATTCATTATTCCAGTTATTGCATCCGCATTTTTGTTTGTGGGGGTAAGTTTCAAAGACGACTATTTTGAGATTGCCAAACAATTGGAAATTTTCACGACGCTGTTCAAAGAATTGAACAAAAATTATGTCGACGAAACAACTCCCGCCGAGCTGATGAACAACGCCGTTAAAGGGATGCTGAGTTCTCTTGATCCTTATACCGTATATTTTAATGAGCAGGAAGTGCTTAAATTTAAAATCAATAATACCGGTGAATATACCGGAATTGGTGCATTAATCACTCGCGAAAATGATAAACTGATTCTAAAAGAACCGTATAAAAATTTCCCAGCCGACAAAGCAGGACTCAAAGCTGGTGACGAAATCATTCAGATTGGCGATACGCCTTTGGCCGATTTTAAAGACGATGCTTCACAGCTTTTTAAAGGATCGAAAAACACAAAAATTGACGTTAAATACATCCGTCAGGGAAAACCCTATTCGGCTGTAATTGTATTGGATGAAGTCGAAATCAAATCGGTTCCCTATTTTGCCAAAATTGATGACAAAACAGGTTACATCGTATTGGCTCACTTCAACAGAAAAGCTTCAAATGAAACTAGAGACGCACTAGAACAATTAAAAAGACAAGGAGCCGAAAGAATCGTTTTGGATTTAAGAGGAAATCCTGGAGGATTACTGAACGAAGCAGTAAACATCTGTAATCTTTTTGTACCTAGAAATGAAATAATAGTTACTACCAAATCTAAAATTGAAAAACACAACAACACTTATAAAACCTCACAGGAACCTGTGGATACGACAATTCCTTTAGTGATTTTAGTAAACGGCCGAAGCGCCTCTGCTTCTGAAATTGTTTCGGGAGCGCTACAGGATTTAGATCGAGCTGTAGTTTTGGGAAGCCGCAGTTTTGGAAAAGGACTGGTGCAACGACCGGTTGAGTTAACGTATGGAACGCAGCTCAAAGTTACAATTTCCCGCTATTACACCCCTTCCGGCAGATGTATTCAAGCTTTGGATTATGCTCATAAAGACAAAAATGGTGTTGCTACCCGAACGGATTCCAAAAATTATAACGCTTTTAAAACCCGAAAAGGAAGAACGGTTTATGATGGCGGCGGCATTTTGCCGGACATCGAAATGGAAGAAACCAAAACAAGCCCGATTGCCAATGCCTTATTAAAAAATGACGGTATTTTTGATTATGCAACCAAATATTATTACAAAAATCCAAATCTAGGAACTAAAATCCCAGTAATCACTGATGCTGATTATGCCGATTTCAAACAATATTTAAAAGCACAAAAATTCAATTTTGATACTGAAACCGAAATCGCTTTGAAAAACACTTTGGCTGCCGCCAAAAAAGAAAAACTGGATGAAGCTATTACGATAGAATACCAGCAGCTTCTTACTGCGCTTCAAAAATCGGAGAATGCTTTATTGGATAAAAATCAAAAGGAAATCAAAGGATTGCTGCTGGACGAAATCATCAAACGCTATCAATATCAGGAAGGACTTTATGATTATTACATCAAAAACAATCCTGAAATTAAAAAAGCTGTTACTATTTTGAATACCACCGCTGAGTATAATTCGATTTTGAAAATTTAAACTCTTAGCGAACCTCTAAATCCTCTTGCGGCATAATAGGAATCGGCACCATTGTGATATACGAATACCGTTCCATATCTAAAATCGCAGAAAAGGGCTCCGCCAAGTTTTCTGATATCAGCTGGTGTTACAATCCAGCTGGAGGTTTTATTGTCAAACTTTCCCAGTTTTTGCAAGTCACGATATTGATCTTCGGACAAGAGTTCAATGCCCATTGCTGATGCTGCGTCGATAGCGGTGTCTTTAGGTTTGTTTTCTTTTCTTTTGTCAAGCGCTTCACGGTCATAGCAGTAGCTTCTTCGGCCGGAAGGACTTTCTACAGAACAATCGACAAAAATATATTCGCCGGTTTTACTGTCATAACCCACTACGTCTGGCTCTCCGCCTGTTGCTTCCATTTCATTAAGAGACCATAATTTTTCAGGATCGGCTTCTAATATTGCTTGTATGTTTTCCCATTCAAGACCTTTGTGTCGGTCTGAATGTTTTTCAAAACGGGTTTTTAATATTTGAAGCAATTCGGTACTTTTTTCTTGTAACAGCTCTTTTTTAGTTCCCATTCTTTTTAGATTATTTATTTAGGTTCGTATTTTTCATTATCGCTATTTAGCTATTATGCAAGCGTTTACTAATTTTAATGAAATAGCTTTTCAGTAAAATTACAAAAAAAGTTTATCTAGCGAACGATTTAATTAGCCACGGATGGCACTGATAAAACGGATTATCACGGATTTAAAACCAAATACCGTTACCTAATGTAAATCATTATGAAAAGTTAAATTTTCATCTTTAGCCCCGATCGAAATGGAAATCCTCTTGTACTGGGGTTCAGTACAAGAGATTGCAACGAAGAGCGGGACTGAACTTGCTAGGAAATGCAAAATCTTCTGCTTCTAAAAACAGACAATCACTCTTATTTTTTTAATAATTTCTTTACCGAACGTGATATAAATCAGTTAAGAATCCTTGAACAATTCTTATATTTGGCGTTCTTAAAAAAACAAACAAACTATGGACTTTATATACCAGGATCCTTATCCTATTTTAAAAGACGATACCCAATACCGTAAAATCACTTCTGATTTTGTAAAAACAGAACAGCTTGGGGACAGAGAAATACTAACTGTGGACCCAAAAGGATTGGAACTTTTAGCTGAGGAAGCACTGAAAGACGTTTCATTTATGCTTCGTACTTCGCATTTGGAAAAATTAAGAGCCATTCTTGACGATCCGGAAGCGACAGACAACGACCGTTTTGTGGCTTATAATTTATTACAGAATGCAGTTGTTGCCATCGACGGTGAATTACCTTCGTGCCAGGACACCGGAACAGCGATTGTAATGGCCAAAAAAGGCGAAAATGTATATACGGGAGCCGATGATGCAGAATGGCTATCTAGAGGGATTTTTAATACGTATCAGGAGCGTAATCTTCGTTATTCGCAGATTGTGCCAATTTCAATGTTTGAAGAAAAAAATTCAGGTTCGAATCTTCCGGCACAGATTGATATTTATGCTAAAAAAGGAGCTTCGTATGAATTTTTGTTTTTGGCAAAAGGCGGAGGATCGGCTAATAAAACGTATTTGTACCAACAGACAAAATCGTTACTAAACGAAAAATCACTGGATGCTTTCATTCGTGCGAAAATAATGGATTTGGGAACTTCGGCCTGTCCGCCGTATCACTTGGCTTTAGTGATTGGAGGAACTTCTGCCGAAGCGAATTTAGCTGCAGTGAAAAAAGCATCTGCAGGTTATTTTGATAATTTACCAACATCCGGAAACATGGCCGGTCAGGCTTTCCGTGATTTAGAATGGGAAAAAAGAGTACAGTTAATCTGTCAGCAAAGTGCGATTGGAGCACAGTTTGGCGGAAAATACTTTACGCATGATGTACGTGTCATCCGTTTACCGCGCCACGCTGCTTCCTGTCCGGTTGGATTGGGCGTTTCCTGTTCGGCGGATAGAAATATTAAAGGTAAAATTACCAAAGACGGTATTTTTGTAGAGCAATTGGAAGTAAATCCAAAACGATTATTGCCAGAAACACCACCACATTTGGAAGAAGCCGTAGAAATTGACTTGAACCAGCCAATGGCCGATATCCTTAAAAAATTATCACAGTACCCAATCAAAACCCGATTGAAATTAAACGGAACTTTAATCGTTGCCCGTGATATTGCTCACGCCAAAATTAAAGAATTACTGGATGCCGGTAAACCAATGCCAGAATACTTTAAAAACCACCCAATCTATTACGCAGGTCCTGCAAAAACTCCGGAAGGAATGGCTTCGGGAAGTTTTGGACCAACAACTGCAGGCCGTATGGATGTGTATGTAGAAGAGTTCCAAAAGAACGGAGGAAGCATGGTGATGCTTGCCAAAGGAAACAGAACCAAAGACGTAATGAATGCCTGCAAAACGTACGGAGGATTCTATTTAGGTTCTATCGGAGGGCCTGCAGCGATTTTGGCCAAAGAAAATATCCTTTCGGTTGAGGTTGTTGATTTTGAGGAATTAGGAATGGAAGCGGTTCGTAAAATCACGATCAAAGATTTTCCTGCTTTTATTATTACTGATGATAAAGGGAATGATTTCTTCTCGAATTTGTAATATTTTTAACCTAAAAAAATCAATAACGGTCTAAAATTTTAAATTTGACTAAAATAAAACATGAAAACTGTCATTAGTTACCATCCTATATCTGAGAAAGAAATTCATAATTGGTATTACAATATGGATTTTTCTTTAATTTCTGATGATGTAAATTATTCAATGATAAAAACAGCTCGTGCTGAAAAAATGAATGATGAGTCTTTGAAAAAGTACATCAAAACGATGAAACAAGCGGTAAAAACAGATTCTAATGCTGTTTTTGATAGCACGCATGGTTTTTTTATAGCTACAATTCAAAATTATTTTAGGCAATCGTTTATTGTAAATGTTTCATTTTCTAGATTGATAGAGCAAAAAGAGTATTTTAAAGAATATACAAAACCTTGGGAAGAGATTTTAGAAAAAGCTGGCAATTTTACCTTTTTAAATAGTCTAACTACTGATACACCTTCATCAGGTATTTATATTCCTTTAGAAAAAGTTGTCGAATTACTGAATGATTACAATGGGAATTTGATTGTAAAAAAAGATATAGATGATTTTTTTGAACAAAGTAATGCAAAAGCATTTATTGAATCATTAAATTATGCCAAAGAGAATAATACAGGTTTATTAGAAGCTAATGGTATTTTAAAACTTGAATTATCAATAGAAAATGACAAAAATGAGACTCTAAGTAAACCAACAAAAGCTATTGATGAATCGCAAGGGTTAAAAGACGATCCCAAAAGTGAAGTTACAGCCGAAAAAGAAAACAAAGAAAAAAAATCTCTTTTTAGTCGTGTTTTCGGTAGTAAATAGAATCTAAAATATTTCAAAAACCGCCAATTTCTGGCGGTTTTTGTTTTAATAAATTATACCTAATCATTTAGAATCAGCAAAAAGAGATTGTACAATTTTTCCCTTTAAGATTTCTTTTTCCTTTTTTACGATATAAACTAAACGATAAGCAATAACAAAACCAATTAAACCAAGAGCAGACAAGAAAATCCAATTTGCTTTATAACCATAATTTCCAATAATTTCCATTCCTGTTTTTGTGCTTATTATCTGAGCGATACTATAACTCATGGTAAATACTGCCATGAATTTGCCTTCGTGTTTTTTTAAAGATCTTTTTTTAACAAAGGAGTTTGCAAACGGAAAAGTAAACATCATACCTACTGTCATTAACAGCATCATCAGAATTAGTGTGAAAACATTTCCTTCAATCAACAGAAACAAATACGCTAAAGACATTGCTAAAACACCATAACTAACGACCATTAGTTTGTTGATATTATTTGTTTCAACATATTTTACAATTGGCAGCTCAAAAAGTAAAATTAAAACACCATTCAATGCCAAAAACAAAGCTCCTTGGAAACTTGAAAAATTAAAAACTTCTTTATAGTATAGAGATAAGGTGGTAAATATTTGAAAAAACAAAATGCCTGTTATCAGTGTTACTAAAAGATGAATTAAAAATGGTTTATCATCAAAAACGGAACTAGTATCTTTTAGATGTTTAAAAACTTTTAATTTATAAGGTAATTTCTTTTCTTTAATATAGATGTAAAATATTAAAATGCTTAGCATACAGGTTAAACCATCTATATAAAAAAGAAAATTATAATCTAAAACAGTGATTATTATTCCGCCAATAACAGGGCCAAACATAAAACCTAGATTAACCGCAGAACGCACTAAAGATAATGCTCTTGTTCTATTCTCTTTAGTAGCATAAGTGTCTAATGAAACTAACATGGCGGGTCTATACATGTCTGATACAGTCGTTAAAAGTAAAACTCCGAAGCAAAAACTATAAAAAGTAGTTAAAAACTGCAAAAGGATAAAGAGAATTCCAGTAGTAAATAAACTAAAAATCATCACCTTATAAAAACCTATTTTATCAGACAATTTTCCGCTGATCCAAGTTCCTATAAAAGATCCAACTCCAAAAAAAACCATCACCCAGCCAATTTGGCTATAGGTAAAATGGAGTTCTTCTAACATGTATTTAGACAAAAACGGTACAACCATTGCACCACATCTATTAATAAAAGTTGCTATTGCTAAAATCTTAACTTCTAAAGAAAAATCTCTAAAATGCTGCAAATAATTGGAAAGTAATTTTTTTATCATTGCGTAATAATTTGGGAAAATATTTTTTTAACTGTATCTAATAAATTGTATCTAAAATTGAAGATTATGGATTCATTTTTATCTCATAATAATAATAATTTGAAATAAAATTCATGCGATTAAAGCCGAAACTTTCATATAGTTGATGTGCAGGATAATTTTCGATATCCGTATTTAAAGAGATATGATCTACTTTAGTCCGTCTAGCATAGTCAATACATTTCATCATAATTTCTTTTGCTATATGTTTTCTTCTAAATTCAGGTTTAACATATAAATACGATATATGCCAATTGTATTTTATTGCAGATAATACATTTACTTTATAATGCAAAACCAGGAATGCGATAGGAATTCCATTTTGTTTTTTTACAAAAATCTTAGCTTTATTTCTATCTAACTTGTGTTTTATAGATACTATTGCGTTTTCTAAATCAAGCAATTGTTCATCAATTAATTTAGATTCATAAATTATATCAACTACTGTATGAAAATCGCTAGATTTAATTTCTTCTATTTCTCCAATATCCATTAAGAACTGTGTTGCGTTAAAATTATATACGTATTAAATAGATTAATGGTTTTCTTTATTCAAAAAAATTTTCCAAAAAATCGAGTATTATATTCATGTAATGAAATTTATTCCTAAACAGCATATTTATTAGGAATGCTGTATGAAAAATTATCTCATACCAAACGAAAATATATAATAATAAAATCTGTAGTCTTTCGACTATAGAGAAGACTGAGGTGAGGATAAATTTAACCAGCTGTTTTATATTAGTGTTTGGGTTCAAATAGTTAAAAAGACATAACTAAATGAGAGAAATAAGTTGAATATAAAAATCAAAAAATAGCGAGCTGTTACAATTAACAACTCGCTATAAGTTTTTCTAATAATTATCAAAAAAATATTTATTTAGTAGTATTTTTTTTGATTTTAGGTGGTAAAACTTTTGAAGATAATTTTATAAAAACAGCTTTTACAATTTTTCTGCAATTTCTTTTTTGTATTTATTCAATAGCGCTTTGGTCATACCTAAATTTGCTTTAGATGAATCAACTGCTAGATAAATAAAATATTCGTTGTTTGCTGAAATATCAATGATGTGTATTTGATTCGTTAGCGTAATCATGATATCATCGATAGATTCGTTTAATCCTAAAGCACTAATTGCGTTTAGTTTCGCTTTTACAACTTCAAGATTAAATGCTGAAGCTAATTCTGGATCAAAACTTGGTACTGAAGTATCGCTGTAATAAGAGATACCGCTTTTAATTTCAGATACTGCTACTGCTATGTATCCAGGAATATTTTTTTTTACTTCTTCTCCAAATTGTTTTAAAAAATCTGACATGGTGGTATTTTTTTTAAAATTGTTATATGCAAAAATAAAGTATAATATTTGCAATAGTTGTATATACAATAAAATATAAATATTAAACAAATGTTAAATAAGGAATAAATGCTTATTTTGGGAATTAGTTGATTTATTAATAACAAAAAGAGATTAAAATTATATTTTTAGATATTAAAAACAATATAAACCCATAAGGATTAAGAACATAGTTCATTTTTTTTTCTTAAAATATCAATTAATTATTTAATGTTATGTATCAAAATATTTCTAAAAAAATAAAAAAGGATTATTTTAAATTGTTTAAATAATGCTATTCAAACAATTTAAAACTAATTAATTTATAAAGGATTATTTTTTTCATAATAACAAATCGACAAATGTGGCTGAACAGGAAACATCAAAGTTTCCAGTCCATTGACGGACTCACAATTTTTTGAAACCAAATAATTGCCTTCAACAATACCTATTAATGTTAAAAAAGGGGAATAGAAAGTAATACCGATTTTGTGTTTTGACGGATCAGTAATGTCTGTATTGATAATATCCAACTGATAATTCACAAAAGGTAAATAGTTATTTCCTAACACATCAGTGATGCGGTGAAGATTACCTTTTAACTGTTTAACATAACCCTCTGCAGCAATGCCAACCAAATAATGCAGCTGTACTGCTTTTTCATTTTCCGACAATAATTCTCTAAAAGTGTTTTTGGGATTTTCTTTCGAGTTAAATTGCTGGTTTTGCATCAAATATTCTTTGAACGTATCTTCCCATACATATTTATCCCAAAGAAATACCGAACTGCTGTCAATCTCAATCCGGTAAGCCAATCGTATTTTAGCTTTATCCATAATGGTTTATAAATTTTCTATTGGCACTTCAAACAATAACAAAACTGCATTCTCTGAGAGAGCTTCCCATTCAACAGTTTCTATTTTTTTAAGACTCAAACCATCTTTTGCCTGCAGTAATCTGTTTTCAACTTCAAATGCACCACTGATTACAAAAACAAATAGGCCGTTCAAATTATTTTTCAACGTATAAAATCCTTCTTTTCTTCCATCATAAATACCGATGAAACCCATAGTGTCTGCAAACTCAAAAAGGAGATTCATTTTATTCCTTTCTGAAAAATCAAAATCAATTCTATCGGCATTTAAACAAAAACCAGCTGATTTAGCCGAAAACCAAATTTCCAAATAACTCACAGTTTCTGATGCATAGGGATTAGAAACCTCAAAGGACATTCCTTTTTGTGCCGAAATGTGCTTTATTTGTTCAATTCTGATAAAATCCTCATTACCCGTGTTGTCTTTATAATCAATGCCGCCAAACAAAGGCAGAAGAATTACCTCTGTATCAATATCAATGAATGTGAATGTTTTTTTCGAAGGTTCTAATAGCACTTCATTTAAAACTTTCAAAGTACCAAACGGTTTTCTGGACCAATCATGATACGTCTCAAAATTGAAAACCGACAGCCTTTGAAAAGCATCCGATTTAGAAATACCTCGTAAATCGGATTTAAAAATTTGGGCTGGAGTTTGCTTGATCATTTTTCTATAAGTGATTAACCGGCAACGTTTATCGTATGCGTCAACACAAAACCATCGGCAACACTTCCTGTAATTGTCGACATTTCGTTGGCAACACTGTCAGAAAACACATTGTCTGAAGCATTATAGGTATAACCCGATAATCCTTTTGTATATCCATTGGCGGTAGATGCGTTGACCAATGCCACAGCACTTCCTGAGCCTTCTGGAAAAGCAATTTGAGTAACCAGTAACGAAGTTCCCGAAGCGTTGTAAATATGTACGTGAATGTGAGTAGCCCTACTGGTGTACCAGCCTGGAAAAATAGATTTGAAACTTACTAGCCCATTAGCATTGGTTGTTTGTCTGCCTCTTAAGAAATGAACACTTGTAAAGTCGGCAGACTGCATTGTAGTTCCTCCATATTCAGAATAATAACCGTCTTTGTCGCAATGCCAAATATCGACAATTGCTCCAGCCAATGCTGCACAGCTGGCATTGGTGTTTTTGATAGTGATATTGATGGTGAATCCAACTCCTGTTCTATCACTAACAATATTTGCTGTGACTAATGAAGAAGGTGATTTGGTTGGAAACGGACCTGCTGTTTCTGATGCGGTAACAGAACAGCTTCCAGTAGAAGAACTTCCTCCTGTATCTGTTGCCTGAGTTGTATCGGATGAAGCAGAAACCGCATCATCATCTTTACTGCATGCGTTAATTATTGGAACAATGCCCAAAGACCCCAATCCTGCTAAACCTAATCCTCTTAAAAAATCTTTTCTTTCCATACTAAATACAATTTTAAGGTTACTGCTGTAAAAGTATTTAAACACTTAAATGCACTAAAATTTATGAGGTAATGTCATGATTTTAAGAGGTAAATAAGATAATAGTATCCTTTTTTAACAGCAAATGCTAAATTACTGTTGATTGAGCAAGGCAAAAAAGGTAACCTCATAACTCGCACTTACTGGAATTTCTTCGTCGTTTATGTAGATTATTTTGCTTCTCACTTTTTCTATTTTAGAGATGGAAACAATAAAAGAACGGTGTACTCTAATAAATTCAGACTCTGGCAGTTTTTGCAGCAATGCTTTCATGGTCATTCTGGCGACAATTGTTTTTTGGTTTTGAATATGAATTTTGAGATAATCATCCAGTCCTTCTATAAATAAAATATCCGAAAGCAGAATTTTTATCAGACTGTAATCCGCACGGATAAAAAGATACTGCTGTTCTGAACTCTGATTTTGTGATTTCCATTGGGAGTATGCTTTTTCAACAGCCTGCTCAAAACGTACAAATGAAATAGGTTTCAGCAGATAATCAGTAGCACTCAATGTAAATCCTTCTACAGCATATTCTGAATAAGCGGTAGTGAATATCACCATTGTTTTTCTAGGCAGTTTTTTATAGAAATCAATACCAGAAATAGCAGGCATGTTAATATCCAAAAACAATAAATCAACAGGGTATTTTTTCAGATATTTGAGAGCATCCTCTGATTTTGTAAATGTTTTTTCTAAATCGATAAAATCAATTTTACCACAAAAATTTTGCAAAACCTCAAGTGCAGGCGGTTCGTCATCAAGAGCAATCGCTTTTATCATCCTACTTTTAAAGTTAAAGTTACTTGATATGTTTTTGAATTATCATCAATTACCAAAACATGATTATTGGGATACAAATGTGTGAGTCTTTCAATTGTATTCTGCAGTCCAATGCCGCTATCGGTTTGTTTAGACTGTACCTTGTTATTAGAAACAAATAGAGTCAGATACTCGCCAACAATGTTAATCCGGATACAAATTACAGAATCTTCATTTGGATTTACACCATGTTTGAAAGCATTTTCAATAAATGAAATTAAAATAAGCGGTGTAACAGCCTTACCAAATAGATTTCCTTCCATTGTATAATCAACAGTCACAGTATTTCCCAGACGGGTCTTTTGCAATTGTATATAATTATTGATGTAATTAATTTCTTTGTCTAATGCGATAACATCATCATTAGCATTTGTAATGATATACCGCATCAATTCGGATAACTGTACCACAGCATCGGCAGTTTTATCGTCTTTTTTTATGGCCAATGAATAAATACTGTTCAAGGTATTAAATAAGAAATGCGGATTTATCTGTGCTTTCAAAAATGACAGTTCCGATTTCATTTTATCTTCTTCTACCTTTTGAAGACGGATTTTTATGGCAATGAATAAACTGGAAACAACACCAATCAAGTAAACTAAAATAGTATGGCTGTACTGTGTTGGAGGTCCTCCAAAATGCGCTTTGGCGTTTGACTCAGGGTGAGTAAATTTATTCGGAAATAAACCATTTGGATGTTTAAATTCACCTGGTTTTGGCGGATGCATTTCTCCTGAGGGAAATGATTTACCAGATCTAAAATCAAGGAAATTGCGGTCAGGAGTATCAAAAACTGTAGAAATCCAAAGAAAAAACAATAGAAACAACACCAAAATTACTGCATACCGAATTTGTTTTTCGTTGAAATAAACCTTTGGAATTAAAACATAATAATTGAAATAGAAGAAAAGCAGTAATAAGAAATAAATAAAAAAATAAATTCTGTCATGCGGATTGCTTGCCAGTTTTGGCAGACTAAAAATACTCCCGGAAGCTGTAAAAGCATACGGCAAAAACAGAAATATGAAGCACAGACAAAAGTGCATTACATAAAAGGAGATATTTTTTTTCATAATCAGATTAATTTCTCAAAAGTATGATTATTAACCTTTCGAATAAAATTATTGCGATAGAAATGAGAATTACTGCGGTTACTTTCAGAGAAACTGCATAAACAAAAAAAGCAACTCTGTCGAGTTGCCATAAAGGTATCAAGTCTTAAGTATTTAAGTTCTACAGAAGTTGATTTTTGAGGAAAATCGAATCCAGCACCATACGTGATACCATCACCTGTATCCAAATTATATGCTAATTTATAGACTAAAACACAAAAAATCCAGTATTCCAAGCGATTATAAACGAATCCTCTTTTATAAGTTCTGTCATAAAAACAATTTATAAGAATTCTTTTTTACTGAAAATGTTAATTAATTATCATTTCCGGAATATCACCTTCTACAATCAAGCTGGCTTCAGTCGAGGCGACAATATGTTCGACTGTAACTCCTGGAGCACGTTCAAGCAGTTTAAATCCTTGGGATGTGATTTCTAAAACAGCCAATTCGGTTACTACTTTTTTTACACAGCCTACGCCTGTTAATGGCAGGGTGCATTTTTTTAATATTTTGGATTCTCCTGCTTTGTTGACATGCATCATTGCTACAATAATATTTTCAGCCGAAGCAACTAAATCCATCGCTCCTCCCATTCCTTTAACCATTTTGCCTGGGATTTTCCAGTTGGCAATATCGCCGTTCTCTGAAACCTCCATGGCACCTAGAATAGTTAAATCAACATGCTTTCCGCGGATCATTCCAAAACTGGTGGCGGAATCAAAGAAGGAAGCTCCGGGTAAAGTGGTAATTGTTTGTTTTCCCGCATTGATAATATCAGCATCTTCATCTCCTTCAAAAGGGAACGGCCCCATGCCGAGAACACCATTTTCGCTTTGAAATTCGACATCAATTCCTTTTGGGATATAATTTGCCACCAAAGTCGGAATACCTATTCCAAGATTCACGAAATAACGGTCTTTCAATTCCTGTGCAATTCGTTTTGCAATTCCTATTTTATCTAATGCCATTTGTTAATGTGTTAATTAGAAAATTAGATAATGTGTTTTATTATCTAGCTCTTACTGTTCGCTGTTCTATCCTTTTCTCATATTTTTCGCCTTGAAAAATACGCTGCACTAAAATCCCTGGGATATGAATTTGATTTGGATCTAAAGTTCCTGCATCGACTAGTTCTTCTACTTCGGCGACGGTGATTTTGGCAGCTCCTGCCATTGCTGGATTGAAATTTCTGGCTGTTCCTTTAAAGATGAGGTTTCCTGCGGTATCACCTTTCCATGCTTTTATGATTGCAAAATCGGCTTTGAAAGCGTGTTCCATAATATGCATTTTACCATTGAACTCACGAATTTCTTTTCCCTCGGCGACTTCAGTTCCATAACCAGCCGGTGTAAAAAAAGCTGGAATTCCAGCCTGAGCAGCACGGCATCTTTCAGCCAAAGTTCCCTGAGGAATGAGATCCACTTCAAGTTCGCCAGAAAGCATCTGGCGCTCGAACTCGGCATTTTCGCCTACATAGGAAGAAATCATTTTCTTGATTTGTTTTTTTTGCAGAAGCAGACCAAGACCAAAATCGTCTACTCCAGCATTATTAGAGATGCAGGTTAAATTTTTAGTTTCTTTTTGAACCAATTCGGCGATGGAATTTTCTGGAATGCCACACAGTCCGAAGCCGCCAAGCATCAGTGTCATTCCGTTTTCAATTCCCTGCAGTGCTTCCTGAACAGTATTTACTTTTTTATTAATCATGATAATTTTTTTATTACTATATCGATTTCGTAATTAATTTATAAAAATGATTTTAGCAATCAAATGTAGTAAAATAATCATATTTGTTCCGCTTTCTTTTTTTTGATTTCTGTTTTTTTTGGTGAGGGAATAGGAGCTAGCTGCCGAAGCAGCACGGATAGCCTGACAGCAATAGAAAAAGGAGCCGAATAAGCGTTTTGCTATATTGGGCTCCTTGTTCTAGCGGTGTCACGTCCTAATGGATAGGATAAGGCTTTTTATAATGCGAACTCCTCTGTATCCTGTTCTGGAGTTGCAGTTGAGTCTTGCACAACGGTGTGTCGCGGTGTGTAACAATCTACTTTGATAGAAAGATTGGCTGGTCTTTCAAAAGATTCTTTGGAAATTTTTAAATTTTCATCCTTGTAGCATTTGTTCATGAAATACCCCCAGATAGGCAAAGCCATTGCAGCTCCCTGGCCGTAAGTTAGACTCTTGAAATGTGCCGAACGGTCTTCACAGCCTACCCAAACACCCGTTACAAGGTTTGGTACCATTCCCATAAACCAGCCATCAGACTGATTTTGAGAAGTTCCAGTTTTTCCTGCAATAGGGTTTTTAAACATATACGGATAACCTGTCCATCGGTTGTCTCCGCTTCCTCCTCCTTGAGTTCTCAATCTTGCTCCAGAACCGCTCTCAGTTACACCCTCTAGCAGTTTAATAATGGCAAATGCAATGTCTTTGTTCAAAACATCGTGGGATTCCGGTATTGGTTCGTAGATAACTTCGCCGCTTTTGTTCTCTATTTTAGTTAAGAACTGCGGTTTGGTGTAAACTCCTTGATTAGCAAATGTACTGAAGGCTGCTACCATATCTTCAACAGTAATCTCAACAGCTCCCAAAGCAATGGACGGCTGATTGATAATATCTGATTTTACTCCTAATTTATGAGTTAATTCAACTACAGCTTCTGGACTTACTTTGTCAATTAATTTTGCCGATACTGTATTGATGGAGTAGGCTAGTGCCTGTTTTAAAGTTACCATTCCACGGTAATTGTTATCAGAGTTTCTTGGTTCCCAATCTTCGGTTACATGATGACGTCCTTTGCGTATCATAAACGGACCATCGAGTATAGAGTCACAAGGAGACATATTCAATTGCTCGATTGCAGTTGCATATACAAAAGGCTTGAACGTAGATCCTACTTGTCTGGCTCCTTGTCCTACGTGATCGTATTGAAAATATTTGTAATTAATTCCACCAACCCAAACTTTAATATTACCTGTTTGTGGCTCCATAGACATTACTCCAGCCTGCAGAAAGTGCTTGTAATAGCGGATGGAATCCATTGGAGTCATGATAGTATCTCTTTCTCCTTTCCAAGTGAAAACCGTCATTTTGGTTTTTTCGCCAAAGGTTTTAATGATTTCTTCGTCACTTTTGTCCTGTTCCTTTAAAACAGCCCATCTGTGAGATGATTTCATTGCTTGATTAATGATGCGATCGGTTTCTGCATCAGAAATATTAACAAAAGGCGCATTTTTATTGGTTTTGGACTGAATAAAAAATTCTTCCTGCATATTAGCCATGTGCGCCGAAACGGCTTCTTCGGCATAAGCCTGCATTCTGGAGTCTATTGTAGTGTAAATTTTTAAACCGTCTTTGTAAATATCATAGTCAGAACCATCAGGTTTTTTATTTTCTTCTACCCATTTTTTCATGTATTCACGAAGGTATTCTCTAAAGTAAGTTGCTGTACCTTCTCTATGGCTTTCTAATTTGAAATGTAATGTGATAGGCAGGCTCTGCAATTGGTGTTTTTGATCTTCAGTAATGAGTTTTGCCTTTTCCATTTGAGAAAGCACCACATTTCTTCTGTTTTTTACACCAACTGGATTTTTAACCGGATTATAAAGTCCTGAGTTTTTGAACATACCTACTAAAATAGCTGATTCGTCGGTAGTTAAATCTTTTGGCTCTTTAGAAAAATACGTTTTGGCAGCTGAGCTTACGCCTACAGAATAATTTCCAAAATCATACACATTGCAGTACATTGCAATGATTTCGTTTTTAGTATATTGTCTTTCCAGTCGAATGGCAATAATCCATTCTTTCATTTTCTGTACAATACGGAAAGGTAAAAATTTCGATCCTTCTCCGTGAAATAACTGTTTTGCTAACTGCTGCGTCAAAGTACTCGCTCCTCCGCTTGTTCCTAAACTTGCGATAGCTCTTAATGTTCCCCTTCCGTCTATACCTGAATGTTCGTAAAAACGTGCGTCTTCGGTAGCGACTAACGCGTCAACTAGACTTTTTGGCAAGTCCGAATATTTTAATTGTGAACGGTTCTGCTTAAAGTATTTACCTAAAACAACTCCGTCAGAAGAAATAATTTCGGTTGCTAAATTAGAATCTGGATTTTCTAAATCTTCAAACGAAGGCATAGATCCAAAAAGACCCCATGAAGCAAAAAGGAAGAATAAAGCAATAATTCCCAGTCCGTAGAAGTAAATTTTCCAAAATTTTCTGGAATAATATTTCACATCTTTATTGATGTTTTTTGTCTGAGGGTTATTTTTTTTGATAGCCATAATCGTGTTCTAATCTTTATTTTCTATTCTAAAACCAACTTCGGTAATCCCGTCCAAAAAAGCTACGCCAGGCACTTTTCCGTTTTCTCTGACCGCTTGTTTAATATGCACCTTGTACTTACCTCTAAAACGGACATTCTCTTTGTAATATAATTTGCTCTCTTTAAGATCTGTAAAACCATCTCCTAGCAGTGTCCCGTCAGGTGCTGCCATTTGGTATTCTAAAGTATCAACTTTGGTATATCCATTAGGACTTTCCAAAGAAACAATAAGAAACAAATTGCTGTATTTATAATTGTTGTTATCTCTTAAATTTACAAATAAATTGTATCTTTTTGTAGAATCCAAAACAGGCAGATCAAAAGTAACAATACTGTCTTTGTTCCAAGCACTTCCTACAGATTTATACTCATCAAAAACTCTTTTTTTATCACATGAAAAAAGAAGCACTGCAGCGAAAATCAGTAAAAGACTATTCTTTATTCTCATTTTTTTTAATAATTATTGGTTTTCTAGGCTCTTCTGATTTATTCTCAGCACCAGCCGGACGATTACCGTTTGGTTTTTTGCGGTTGTTTTTCTTGCGGTTTCTATTGGCGTTATTTCCGTTCTGATTTTCTCTGACTGGATTCTCTTTCTGGTCAATGCCTGATTTTGTATTATTTTGGGGATTATTTTTCTGAATTGCAGGCTTATTTTGATTGTTTGCATTATTACCATTGTTTGGTACTATCATTTTTTCACCCGCAGCTCTTGGTTTTTTGTTTGGTTTTTTCTTTCTTTTCGGCTGGTCAAAACGTGTTAAACTTTCCTGACCCATTGCGTTATTAAAATTCTGTTCTGGCTCAGAAACAACTTCAACCGCATAATCTTCTAACGAAGAAACTTTGTTTTTTAGTTTGTTCTCAGCAATAATTTCTTTTACCTGTTCAATTTTTAGAACATGCCAGTTAGCAAAATTATTAGTGTAAGCAAACCACATTAAACCTTTGAAAATGTCTTGTTTCTGGCAAATGGCATCTCCCTTTTCAGTAATTAATTTGGTATCAAATTCAGGAAAATCCTTTAAGGCATCCATGTAAGTGTCCAGTTCGTAATTAAGACAGCATTTCAGTTTACCGCATTGACCCGCAAGTTTCTGAGGATTTAAAGACAATTGCTGATAACGTGCAGCTGATGTGTTCACACTTCTAAAATCAGTCAGCCAAGTAGAACAGCATAATTCTCTTCCGCAGGAACCGATTCCGCCTAAACGAGCTGCTTCCTGACGGAAACCTACTTGTTTCATCTCAACTCTGGTGCTGAATTCTTTAGCAAAATCTTTGATTAAAAGTCTGAAATCGACTCTGTCATTGGCAGTATAATAGAAAGTCGCTTTAGAGCCGTCACCTTGAAATTCAATATCCGAAATTTTCATTTCCAGTTTTTGGGCAATGGCCAATTCACGGGCACGAACCTTCATCGGCTCTTCCTTGTTTCGGGCTACAGTCCAAATATCGATATCTTTTTGAGATGCTTTGCGATAAATTTTAGCAACATCATTACCGGCAGGATTCACCCCTTTTTTCTTCATTTGAATTCTTACCAATTCTCCTGTAAGGGTTACAATTCCAATGTCATGTCCAGGCGAAGCAACAGTTGCCACTATATCCCCCATGCTTAATGTTAAATTCTCGGTATTTCGGTAAAATTCTTTTCTGCCGTTTTTAAAACGGACTTCCACACAGTCAAAAGGAGCTTCTCCATTGGGTAAACTCATGTTCGAAAGCCAGTCAAAAACCGTTAATTTGTTGCAGCTGTCGGTGCCGCAAGTCCCATTATTTTTACAACCCTTTGGTGCGCCGCCATCAGAAGTTGAACAACTTGTACATGCCATAATGCTATATGTAGTATTGCTATAAAAGCAATTTAAGTTCTTAAAAGATTTAATCTGTAAAGATAGTATTTTTTTGGTTTAAGTCGCAAGGGGTAAAAATGCCAAAAAAAATGTAAAGTTTTGCTGAAAAGCTGAAGGCGGAATTAAGAAATTAATGGTATTATGATTTGAGTTTTTTTATTTCCTTATCAAAATCAGAAATTATTTTTTGTGTTTTATTGAAGACTTCATAAGTGGCAATTGCTTTTTTATCAGCCTGAATTTTAGAAATTTTCCCTTTTCCTTCCAAAACTTTATAGTCGTTAAAGTCGAGAAATTTATTAACACTTGTTGCTAATTGTTCCATTGTAAAAGTATTTTCTCTTTCTATCAATCCTTCAATGTAATCAAAATAACCTGTTACTGTTCGTTCCAGCTGTTTAATTTCTTTTTCCTGTAAATAGTTTTTTGCAATCACCGCATCCGATTTTAAAACCCTTCCGTTTGGACTGTTTTTCCAGGTAGTCAGTCCCATATTTTCCTTTTGGGCGTCGGCAGTATTAAATATTATTTCGGCAGCAGTTTTGCCGGTTATGGCAAAATGAAATTTGTTCTGAACTGTTGCATAGAAGTTTTTAGTGATCTCTGAATTGTTGTCATAATCAATACTGCATTCGGCAAAAATATCGGTTACCTGCTGGTAAATTCTTCTTTCGCTCGCCCGGATAGAACGAACTCTTTGAAGTAATTCTTTAAAATAATCCTTTCCAAAAATAACCTGACCTTGTTTTAAACGATTGTCATCTAATACAAAACCTTTTATAATATAGTCTTTTAAAGTTTGAGTTGCCCAAATTCTAAATTGGGTTGCTTTTGTAGAGTTTACTCGGTATCCAACTGAAATTATAGCATCGAGATTATAATAACTTGTAATGTAATTTTTATTATCAGAAGCAGTTGTTTCCATTTTGGAAATAACTGAAGATTCTACCAATTCTCCTTCTTCAAAAATATTCTTAAAATGTTTACTTATAGCTGGAACTTTAACGCCAAACAACTCTGCTATTGCTTTTTGAGTCAACCACACCGATTCATTTTGAAGCAGTACATCAACACGAATTTCTCCGTTTGGCGCGGTATATAAAATAAACTTTTTTAGATCTTCACTCATAACTATTTGTCAATGTTATTCTAAAATCATTGGATTTGAATTGGAACAAATGTAAAGATAGCAAAATAAAAAAGTAGTTTTTTTACGAATTTCTAAGTCTCTTTCAACGTAATAATTTTCACCGGACAAGCTTTGGCTGCCAGCTCACAACTTTCAACTATCGTGTGGTCGGGTGATTTCAAAGTGAAAAAACCTTTAGCATTCACGCTTTTAATCAACACCGATTTTCCGTCTTTTTTGGACATTCGAAATTGAACTGGTGCCATTTCTACGCAATAATTGCAGCCAATACATTTGTCCCTTTGTAGCGTAACAATGACCATTAGGTTTCTACGATTTTATATAATTTGTCGGACATTCGGATTCTGAAAGGAAGTTTCAAAGTACAGTCGTCACCTTTCGTTGCTTTCTCTGCTGTAGTGTCATTCACAAACATTTCTTCAATAACCATTTCCTGCGCTCCGGTGCTTGGACCTGTTACCAATATTTTATCACCGATTTTTATGTCGTAAGCTTCGATTTTGAATTGTCCAATTGCCGCTTTTGGGAAAAAATGGGTTCCTTTCCCCACATAGACTTTTTTCTGTGTCGCCATCGATCCCGAAACATCGCTCCATTCACCTAATTCCTGACCAAGATAATAACCTGACCAAAAACCACGGTTATAAACAGTGTTCAAATCTTCCATCCAAACTGCTATTTTTTCTTTGGTAAAAGTACCTTCGAAATAACTGTCAATTGCTTCACGGTAGGTTTTTATTACGGTAGCAACATATTCCGGAGCACGGCCTCGGCCTTCAATTTTCAATACTTGAATGCCCGAATCGATTACCTGATCCAGAAAATCCAATGTACATAAATCTTTTGGAGACATCATGTATTCGTTGTCCAACTCGATTTCAAAACCCGTTTCCTGATCGATAACGGTATATTTTTTACGGCAATTTTGTTTGCAGGCACCACGGTTTGCCGATGAGTTGTGCGAATGCAAACTCAAATAGCATTTCCCCGAAACGGCCATACACAAAGCACCGTGACCGAAAATTTCGATTTCAACAAGTTTACCGTTTGGCCCTTTGATTTGTTCTTTTTCGATTTGTTCCGTGATTTTTTTTACTTGTCGCAGACTCAATTCACGGCTCAAAACCATCGTATCGGCAAAAAGACTGTAGAATTTGATGGTTTCGATATTGGTGATATTCAACTGTGTCGAAATATGAACTTCCATTCCAATTCCTCTTGCCATTGCAATGACTGCTTGGTCAGAGGCTATCACCGCAGTGATATTGGCTTCTTTGGCTTTGTTCAATAATGTTTTGACAACCGATAAGTCGTGATCGTAAATAATAGTATTCAACGTTAAATAACTTCTAACATTTTGGGCTTCGCAACGGCGGGCGATTTCGGGTAAATCGTCCATCGTAAAATTTACCGTGGCACGGGCACGCATGTTCAATTGTTCTACTCCGAAATAAACAGAATCAGCGCCATTATCTAATCCAGCCTGAAGCGACTCAAAGTTCCCAGCGGGAGCCATGAGTTCAATTTTGTTTGTTGCTGTCATGATAAACTATTCTAAAATTTTGTATATTTTATCCGATAATCTAATTCTGAAAGGAACTTCAAAAGTCACTTTATCGCCAATTTTAGCCGTTGGAGTTGCAGCTCCGTTTACGATAATTTTGTCTAAAACTAATTCCTCATTACCTGTTGTCGGGCCAGAGATTAAAATTTTGTCACCACTGTTTAGTTCGTGGTTTTCAATAGTAAATTGACCAACGCTCGCTTTCACGTAAAAATGTTCCGCTTTGCCAAGAAGCACTTTTTTTACTTTTACTTTTTGACGAATATCGACAGTTTTTTCTGCAGGAGCCAAAGCTGTATTTGGTAAGTCACCCGAATGTTTGAATCTTAGGTTCTCCGATTTTCCTTTTCTGAAAACTTTGTTTCCAACCTGTTGCCCAGTTCTCAATCGCACCTGATCCACCAATGGCAGGTGAATAATATCAAGACATTCAGTAGAACAGCAGTTTTCCATCGCACTTTTGCATTCGTCACATTGGATAAACAATAAATGACAGCCGTCGTTTTCACAATTGGTGTGGTTGTCGCAAGGTTTCCCGCATTGGTGGCATTGCGAAATAATATCATCGGTAATTCTTTCACCTAGACGATTATCAAACACGAAGTTTTTACCAATGAATTTGCTTTCAAGACCTTCTTCTTTCAGTTGTTTTGCATAGTTGATGATTCCGCCTTCTAATTGAAAAACATTTTTAAAACCTTGGTGTTTGAAATATGCACTTGCTTTTTCACAACGAATACCTCCGGTGCAGTACATTACCAGGTTTTTATCTTCTTTGTGGTTTTGAAGCTGTTCATTGATTATTGGCAGACTCTCTCTGAATGTTTCCACATCAGGAGTGATGGCGTTTTTAAAATGCCCCACTTCACTTTCGTAGTGATTTCTAAAATCCACCACAATCGTGTTTGGATCTTCAAGTATTTCGTTGAATTCTTTGGCTTTCAGGTGAACGCCTATATTGGTTACATCAAAAGTATCGTCGTTCAAACCGTCAGCAACAATTTTGTGACGAACTTTGATGGTCAGTTTCAAAAAGGAATGATCATCATGCTCAACAGCCTCATTTAAACGAATGCCTTTCATGAAATCATAGACTTCCAGAGTCGCTCTAAAAGCCTCCAGATTTTCGGCAGGAATACTCATTTGGGCATTGATGCCTTCGTTGGCAACATAAATTCGGCCCAAAGCATCGAGTGCATTCCAGGCTACAAATAAATCGTCGCGAAATTGTTTAGGATCTTGAATTTTGGCATACGCATAGAAAGACAACGTTAGTCGTTGTTTACCGGCATCATCGATCATGATGGCTCTTTCTTCTGCGCTTAAGGTGTTGTACAGTTGCATGCTATAAACAGTTTAAGTTGAGAAATATATGTTGATTCCGATAGCGTTGGTTCGAAATCGGGCGCAAAATTAGTGAATTTTTAGTATTTTCACTTGATATTTAGCGGAATATTGTGATTTCAACTTTTTTGGAAGCAGAAAGATTTGATGTTTTTAGTAAGATTGGTCTTGTATATGAGGCTGAAAGCCGAACTGGCGAAGCAATTCGCCGCAATCTGTGCTCAAAAAGAAATATAGTATTGATTTTCCACCATTTACAATTGGATTCAAATTGACATCCTATCCAAAAAACACATAATGAAATGGATGCCTGTTTGGATTTTTTTTAGAAAATCTTATTACTAATATGAACTCAAAAAAGTATATTTGTGACCAACAATAATTAAAAAACTTATGAAATACTCAATTTTGGCGATTATAGCAGTACTTTTTATATCTTGTACCAACAACGACAATGAATTGCCTGCGGCAATAGATTATACTGCTCAAAATGAAGCAGAAATTAAAGCATATATTGCAGATAACAAACTGGATGCAAAAAGATCAGATTCTGGCTTGTATTATGTAATTAACGAAGCGGGGACAGGAAAACAGCCTACCTCTACTTCAACCGTGAAAGTGACTTACAAAGGTTATTTTACAAACAAAATTATTTTTGATCAAAATAACACTGGGATTTCATTTAACCTGCAGCAGGTAATAAAGGGCTGGACTGAAGGACTTACCTATTTTAAAGAAGGCGGAAGCGGTATTCTTTTGGTACCTGCACATTTAGGTTATGGCAGCTACAATTATAATGGTATTCCAGGCGGTTCAGTTTTGATTTTTGATGTCAGCCTAATTACTGTTAATTAAATTTTTTTGCCTAAAAACGACAAATAATATAAAAGCCTCGCGCATCAAGTGGGGCTTTCGTTTTTTTAAAACCTGCAACGATCGTAAATGACAGCAAAAAACATCAATTATCACTGTCAGCCTGAATGAAACTGTATCTCTCTATCCACAATTAAACAATACTATTTTGAGAATTCTTTTTTATGAGAACGCTTAACGCAAATGCCCCCGCTGAAGCAGTAAAAACAGAATAGTCAAGCGGTGCCTTACAATTGACAGCTATTACCATAGATAACCCAAAAAAAAGCAGTAAAACGCCGCTACATTTGGCAATCAGCTCACTTTTGAAATTAGTCAGCAGCGCAATTGCAAAAGCGATTTCCAAAAAAGTAGCTATTCCGCCAGCAATAGAAGCTAAGTTATAATTCAGAAACGGTAACAGTGTATTTGTATATTTTGCAAAAGCTTCCCAATTTCCCCAAGCAGACAATTCTTTATTCCATAACCCGAAACGGTCTGCAGTAGCTGATAAAAATCCTGCACTTAGTGAAATTCTCAAAAACCATTCAATTATTTTCTCTTGTTTCATAACTGTTTATTAAAGTGATATGCGAAAATAGTAAAATTTTCTTTGAAGTAAAGTTTGTGCGCATCAGTTCTCGCGGGACCGCTGTCCAGTTGTACCGATTTACAATTATGTTCTTTGGCAATGCCATAAATATGATTAAGTAATACCGATGCATATCCTTTGCCTCTATATTTTTCGAGAGTCGAAAGATCGTCTATGTATAACAGTTTGCCACAATACAGCATCGTCCAAAATCGGTAACCCGCTAATGAAACGGCCTTATCATCATCGGAAATATATAGAAGTGTATAGCCTTCTTTTTGCATTTCCTTAATTTGATTTACAAATTCATTCTCTTTCAGCATGGGGCGCAAAAGGGACATAGCCTCCCAGCAGAAAGCTATGTCTTGATCAGTAATTGCTGTTTTAATTTCAATCATTTTATTATTGTGGAATTAATAAAGTGGCTCTTCCTATTCTGTTCCAAGCATTAATACAGGCAATGGCCATAATCGCATGCGATACTTTCTCTTCTCCCAAAATTTGAACTGCTTCGTTAAAAGTTTCGTTTGAAACTCCGTTTTCTGAAATAAGTGTAGTTTCATCCGTCAAGGTTAAAACAGCTCTTTCTTCGTTAGTAAAATAAGGAGAATCTGCCCAGGCATTCAAAGCCAAAAGTCTCTTGGACGTTTCACCGCCTGCCAGCGCGTCATTGCTATGTGACTGTATGCATAAAGCACAGCCATTGATTAATGAGGCTCTTACTTTGATAAGATGGTACAGTGATTTTGGCAGATTTGTTTCGGTAACATATT
Source organism: Flavobacterium sp. HJJ (assembly GCF_015351475.1). GTDB lineage: Bacteria > Bacteroidota > Bacteroidia > Flavobacteriales > Flavobacteriaceae > Flavobacterium > Flavobacterium marginilacus. The sequence goes on from NZ_JADKPR010000025.1 coordinate 59,461, forward strand.
TGTCCAATTGAATAAGTGATTGGTAAGCGCCAGGCGTTACTGTGTTGATGTCAATTCTTTGTGTCTGCATTTTTGTTTGATTTAAATTATAATACAAAACTATGAGGATGGCTTTCGGTAAAAAATGGACAAAACTTTAAAAATGGTGGACTTTACGATTCAGTCAAGAGAGAACGCAAATGATCTTTTGCACGAGTGTCAGTCTGTTTTTTGAAAAACCTCGAAAAATAATGGCTGTCGTCAAACCCTAACTTAAAAGCAACTTGTTTTACATTCAGGTTTTCATAATTAAATAAACGTTTAGCTTCCAGAATAATTAAATCATTGATGAGCTGCTGAGTCGTTTCGTTGGTGTTTTTCTTAGTAAGCTCATTCAGTTTTTGTTCCGAAATATGGAGTAATTGAGCATACTCTTTTACAGTGAGGCGTTTTTCAAAGCTGTCTCTAATCAAATTTAAAAACTGCAGAAACAAAGCATCTGGTTTATAAAGCGGTCTTTCCTGCTGCGTAATCTTGCATCTGCTTACTTCAATAATCAGCAGTTTCAAAATGGAATGCAGACTTGTTTCGTATTCAAATGGTTTGTTGATTAATTCACTTTTCAATGAATCATAATAATCCGTAACCCTTTTTAAACTGTTTTCATCAGATATTTTAATGAGTTCGTTTAATCCAAAATGACAGTATAACCCGTTATGGTAAATGAGTTCAACAGCCTTTTCATCTTTACAGAAGAAGTCATAAGTAAATTCTAAAATACTGCCTTTACAATTGTTAATTTCTATAAACTGATAATATTGTTTTGGAGTAATAGTCAAAAAATGACCCTCGTTAATTTCATAAAGCTGATTGTCGATTTCAATTTTAACTTCACCCGCCTTGCAAAAAATCAATACAAATTTATACTGTCGCTCAGGCAGTGTCATCAATATTGAATCTTCTATTGGTTTTAAGTCAAAAATCATGGTTGTGGATTAATTCGAATATAAATTAAATCAGCTCTTAATCATTTCTATATGCGGAATATCATCTTCGAGATACATTTCGCTTGACTGTACAAAACCATGATTTTCATAGAATTTCTTCAGATACAATTGAGCTCCAATGGTGATTTGGCTTTCACCAAAATGTTCCAAAATACCTGCAATTGCATTTTGCATCAAATCATGCCCCCATTTTCGGTCTCTGTAATCCCGATCAACTACAACTCTTCCAATAGAAGCGTTATCAAAAGTAATTCCTGATTTGAAAAGCCTAGCGTGTGCAACAATTTTATCTTCATAAATTCCGAAAAGATGCAGAGCTAGTTTGTCTTTGCCATCAATATCCAAATAGACGCAGTTCTGCTCCACTACAAAGATCCTGCTTCGCAATTGGAGTATATCATACAACTCGGTTACAGTTAATGCCTCAAAGGGCTTTATTTTCCATTCTATAGACATGGGGAAATATTTATTTTTAAGTTGAGAAAAAAATCAACCACAAATTACGCAAATTTTCACAAATCATGGATTATGGGATTGAAAAGCTATTTCGCTGAGATGCACAAAGGATTACACTCGATGTAATTAAATTAAGAGATTTTTGAATGAAGATTAACGATTTTTGATTTTAGATTTGGTGTTGGCAAATATCTATTTAGTTGATTTAATAGTTAATTCCATCTGAAATCAAAAATCGTTAATCAAAAATCTTCAATCTATTTTGATGCTTTTCTTTGAGTATCTCTCTGAAAATAAAAATGAATTTATCTTGACGCCTTTAATGATTGATTCCAATTCATGCATATAATCTCGTCTTTCCCGTGAAGGGACATAACAAAATCCGTCTAGGTAAATGATTCTGTTATTTTTTGAATCAATTATCAGATAATTTACAAACGCACCAAACATAAAACTGTCTTTTAACCTCCATGTTCCTTTAGTTTCATAAGCTGGTTTTCCGTCAAGGGTAATCTGAGACAGATAAAGAGGGTATGATTTATCTATATACAGACTAGAAGCCGGATCTTTGCCTCTTATATACAAATCACCTATGGAATCGTGCACTTTTATAGCTTTATGAAGCACATTGTCCTCTGAATTAATGATGTCAATAGGCAGCTGCGTAATCAGCAAACTGGTGCTTCCGCTCGGAAATTCACTTTTAAGCCAAACAAAACTCTTATTCTTAAGGACATAAGAATACTTTTTGGGTATTTTTAATGAAAGATTAAACTGCTGTTGAATTGCTGTCGGATCCACTAAAGAATCATTTAACAAAAGCTGATGTGCCTTTATTTCGCCATCTTGAATGATTTTAATAATCTGCGGTGATCTTTTCTCTATAATGCTCAATAAATCCGAAAGGGTTTTGCCGGTAATGTGTATGACATTCTGAGGAGCGGCGTACTGATTTTTTTTAATGGTAAAGTTATTCTCTTCCCCCTGCTTAATGACAATAATCGTTCTGCTTTTGGTCACAAAACCTTCCATCACATTGATAGGATACTGGTTAATATCAAATTGGGGTTCTTCGGTAGATAAACCTTCTACTGGACTTGCAAATTTATTTCGAATGCTGTCACCAATAATGCCATTCCACAGCTGATCATCAATAACCACCGAAATTGTATTGATTTTACCAGTCGATTTTCTTGGCACATCGTCATCTTGCTTTTTGCAGGAAAAGAACAAAAACGTAAGAAAATAAAAAAACAGAAAAAGGTTTTTATTCATTGATAGGGCAATTAATTATCAAAAATAAAAAAAGCCTTTCGAAAAATTTAGTTTTCTTCTTTAGAAATATTTTTTAATCGAATATTTTTAAAATCGATAGGCGAACCTTCATAATTCAAAGAAATTTTACCTTCTTTGGACGAAGCTTCCATACATTGGTTTACTAATTTTCCATTCAAATATTGGGTGATTTTTCCGTTGAATGAGCGAATCAAAACCTGATTCCATTCTCCGTAAGGTTTTTCATTATCGCTGAATTTAGGCGAAGTAACACTAGCTCCGGCTTCAACTAATTTCCCGTTTACTACTGCGGTTATATTGTCCAAAAAAATGAAGTCGCCGGTAGTATTCTCTTTCATTTGAAATTGAATTCCTTTTGGCCATATATTATCAGGGTAATCTATTGGGATGTTATACATTACACCACTATTTTTTTTGGCTTTGCTTTTATTAAATTTTTCTTCAATATTCCATCTGAATTCTAAAGCCAGCTCAAAGTTTTTATAACTTTTATTGGTCATCAGATAACCAATTTTATCTCCATGCATACGAATCATTCCGTCAGCAAACTCATAGACATCTGAAGCTTTAATCCTTTGGCTGCTTGTTTTAGTAAAAGCATACCAGTCATTCTCTGAGAAATTTTTATCTTGAACAGCACACGAATTTAACAGCAGAACAAGTGCAAAAGCAAAAGTGAAATTTTTAAACATTAAAGTAAAATTTTAAACGAAGTCTATCCTTTTATTTTTAAACCCATACCCGGTTTTAAATCATCGCCAGAAATATTGTTCCATTTTTTTAAATCAGATACTGTAACTCCAGGATATTTTTTTGAAATACTAAATAAAGAATCTCCTTTTTGCACTAAATAATTGATTTCATCATTTTTTAAAGAAGAAGACATTTCTTTTTTCTTAAATGAATCTGCAGTAGCATTATTCGTATTTATAACCACTTCATTTTTAGCAACAATTAAAACATTGCCAAGAGCTAAATTATTCGAGTGAAGACCGTTCCAGTTTTTTAAATCAACAACTGACGAACCAAATTTTTTGGCAATACTTCCAAGATTATCACCTTTCTGAACTTCATATCTAATATCTCTCAATTCGGAAGCAGCTGTTACGGCAACAGCTTCATTGGTTTCAGCAGCAGCATTGCTTACTTGAATAGAAGAACCTAATTTTAAATTTGTAGAACTTAAATGATTCCACTCTTTAATTTCGGCAACTGTAGTATTGTATTTTTTTGCGATAGTGTTTAAATTATCCCCTTTTTGAACTACATAAAAATTAGTAGCACCAGCAGCCAGTGAGTCCTTTTTATCAACTGCTGTTTTAGATTCGGCTATTGCTGCATTCGTATTGTCTTTTACAATAATTGCTTTATTTTTATCAATATTGGATGCCAAAGCTGTATTAGTATCTATATCCTTTTCAATGATAATTTTTAAAGACTTTCCAGAAGCGACTGCATTTCCTTTAATGTGATTCCACTTTTTCAAATCAGAAACAGCTACATTATTATTTTTGGCTATTTCGCTTAAATTATCACCCTTTTTAACTTTGTAATATTTTATTTTGCTGTCAGATGAAGCTAAAGCAGTAGAATCTTTGATAAAAGCAGCTTTCCTGCCTTGATTAATTTTTTCTCTTTTGTCCATTTCATATTGAACATAAGCATAAATTTTATCTTCATTTGAAGTAAAAACCCCCACTTTGCAGGAAGGCAGTGTCAAATAATGACTAGTGCCGGCATAGTTAGGAATCACATTTCGTTTGTATGATGGATTTAATGCCTGCAGCTGTTCAATTGGAATATCCAGCAGATTTGAAATCTGAGCAAAAGACATTTCCTTTTTAACCATTACAGTATCCGTTGCAAAATGCCTCACCAAAGCTTTTTTAGGATTTATGCCATGCTCTTTATGATATTCATAAATGTACATTGTAGCAAGAAAAGCGGGAACATACCCTTGGGTTTCCTGCGGTAAATGTTTTTTGATGTTCCAAAAATTCTGCTGTCCGCCTGAACGCCTGATTGCCTTAGTTACATTTCCGGGTCCTGAATTATAAGAAGCTAAAACCAAATCCCAGTCATTGAAAATAGCAAACATATTGGTCATATATTGTGCCGCAGCGGCTGAAGCTTTCAAAGGATCTGAACGTTCGTCAATATAAGAATCAATGTTTAAATTATATTGTTTACCAGTATTATACATAAACTGCCACAATCCTGTTGCACCGACTCTTGATACTGCCTTCGGATTTAATGCCGATTCTACAACTGCTAAGTATTTGATTTCTAAAGGAACATTTTGTTTGGCCAGAGCCTCTTCGAAAATTGGAAAATAATATTGGGCGACTGCCATTTGGTTGGCGAAAGCCTTTTTTCTATTTTTGAGAAATGACTTAATTAAATTCTCTAACCCCTGATTGTATTCTATGTTAAATGGAGATTTAGCATCCATCACTGCAAGTCTTTGTTTCAGCAATTCAGTCGGAAGTTCTGCATCTATATCTTTATCAACGTTAACAGTATTTATTTCAGCAGCTAAATCATTATAAATATCGAGAGAATTACCTATCTGGTTCATCCATAAACTGTCTGTTTTTATAGTACGGTCATATTTTACGAAAGAATTTTTAATGGAATCTAAAAAGGTAACTTGTTTTGGATTGTTTTCTATTCCAGAATTCCCCAGATTACTCTGAGAAAATACAGAAGCTGTAAGCATTAAGAAAAATGAAAGGGTGGTATTTTTTATTGTCATAACAGTATTTTAATTTGCTATTATTCAAACGATTACAAATAAACTTCTGCAAACATAGAATGTATTTTCTAATTAAGAATCTTAAAATCTGTTAAATATACATAAAAAAAGCACATTTCGGTTATTTTTTGATGAATTGTGAGGGATTAATTTCAAAAAAAACAAAATTGTCAATTTTATAAAAAAAGCAATCTTCAGAAAAGTCTGTGGTTTTTATTCTGAGCAAATAGCTTCTTAGATAACAGCTGATTCAAAACAGCAGATAAAAGAAAACCTTAAAATACTACAAAAGCATCTTAAGGTTTTAATTATTTTTAAGAATATAATTAACTTTAAAAAGTTAACATTTCTGTTATAGCAAAATATTTAGTCTAATATAGCTGCGATTCCAGGAAGTGTTCTGCCTTCAAGCATTTCCAGCATTGCTCCTCCTCCAGTAGAAACATAACTCATTTTTTCTTCAAAACCGAATTGTTTTACTGCTGCTACAGAATCACCACCTCCTACAAGAGAGAATGCTCCGTTTTGAGTAGAAGCCGCAATATAATTTCCTAATGCAATAGTTCCTTTTGCAAAAGTCTCCATTTCAAAAACTCCTAAAGGTCCATTCCAAAGAATTGTTTTAGACTCTAAGATTACTTTTTCGAAGTTTGCCAATGATTTTGGACCTGCATCAAGACCTTGCCATCCGTCAGGAATTTCTCTTACATCAACCACTTGAGTATCTGCAGTATTCGAAAAGTCATTAGCAGCAACTACATCAACAGGTATATGAATCTGAACTCCTTTTTCTTTAGCCAATCTTAAAATTTCAAGAGCTAAATCCAATTTATCAAGTTCACAGATAGAATCACCTACATTTCCGCCCTGAGCTTTTATGAAAGTAAATGTCATTCCGCCGCCAATAATCATGTGATCAACTTTGTCAAGAATGTTTTCGATAACTGTAATTTTAGAAGAAACTTTAGAGCCACCAAGTACAGCTGTAACTGGTTTTTCACTGTTTTTCAAAACTTTATTTAAGCTTTCGATTTCTTTAGCCAATAACGTTCCAAAACATTTATTATCAGCAAAAAACTGTGCAATAATTGTAGTTGAAGCGTGTGCTCTGTGTGCTGTACCAAAAGCATCATTTACATAGATATCACCTAATGAAGCTAATTCTTTAGCAAATGCAACATCTCCTGCCTCTTCTTCATCATGAAAACGTAAATTTTCTAATAACAATACTTCTCCTGGTTTCAAGTTTTTAGCAGCCTCTTGAGCTTCTGCCCCAACACAGTTTGAAGCAAACTGAACTGTAACTCCTAAAATATCTGAAGTCGTTTTTAGAATATGTTTTAACGAATATTTATCCTGAACTCCTTTTGGTCTACCAAGGTGCGACATCAAAATAACGCTTCCGCCATTAGATAAAATATAGTCTATTGTTGGTTTTGCTGCTTCGATACGGGTAGTATCTGTTACATTAAAATTTTCATCTAAAGGAACATTAAAATCAACTCTTATTATTGCCTTTTTATTATTGAAATCAAAATTATTTAAAGTCTTCATGGTTCTTTTTTTAATTGTTTTTTGAAAGAAAAGCAAAGATATAACTTTTAAATAAGTATTAAATTTTATAATTCTAAAAAAAATATGAAATTACTAACGAAATCGATGTAAATACAAAATAAACACAACCTATTTGACAAATTGCTAAAAATAAAACACCTTATACATATTCAAACTTCGCAGTAAAAAAAAGCTCCTATGGATTCTATGTACAAGAATCGATAGGAACTTTTAATTTTATATAACCGCTTATTAATCGTGAACCGGACTTTGAGTACAAGGACAGTTACTTAATCCCTGAAGGAATCTAAATCCAATCGTTAAAGAATGTGTTCCCGAATTATAAGCAGCTAAATCATTTAATGTAATTTGATACGAATAACCAACAGAAATATACCCTTTTAAAAATCCGACAATAGGTCCGATTGCTAATGGTTTCCCAATCTGATCATTCAAGAAACGATAAGAAGCACCTACCCAATAGTAATCTTCATATCGGTTAAACTTTCTGTATTTGAAATTCAAATCCGTTACCGAACGGCCGTCACTTTGATAATACTGATAAAAAGCTGAAGGTTCTAATTCGGTTCTGTCACCAATATCCATCACATAACCGCCATACAACTGATAATTTGTAAGTAAATTTGGCTCATAAGCGATATCAAAGTTTAGGTTTTTCTTCAAAATATTAGTGGCTGTAGCACTTAAATAAAATCCTTTATTTCGATATAGCAGACCAACCTCAAAATTGTTGTTGTTGTTAGCTCGATTATCAGTAATACCTTGAAATTTCTCAGTATTAAGCCTAAATGAATTATAAAGGTATGATATACCAAATGAAAGATATTCTTTGGAATAATAACCTAAAATAATATGATGAGCAAATGTCAGTTTACCACCCGCCTGTTTAGTATAACCGTTGGAGTCATTGTAGATACTTAATCCCAAACCTGATTGATCTAAAATCCTAAAATCAGCATACAGTGCCTGACTCTGAGGAGCATCTTCAACTCCTACCCATTGTTTATAACCATTCATGTTAATTCTAAAATTATCGCCGATTCCTGCATAAGTAGGTGAAAGTACATATGGATTATCTGCTAAGTACTGAGTCGCTACGGGAACATTTAACTCTTGACTGTAGCTGCTGGCTACAGTCAAAAGCAAAATACTGATTAAGATCTTTTTCATTTTTTTCATTTTCATTTTTTTTATTCTAAGACAACTTTTCACATCCTATTGTTCTTATCTGTATAAAGTAAAGTGTCCAATAAATTCACGGTCATCTTTAGAATTTCGTAGTTTCAATACATACCAGTAATCACCCATTGGCAATTCAGCCCCTTTGTATTTACCATCCCAAGATTCTCCTGCTCCAAAATGCCCAACTTCACGTCCATAACGGTCATATACAACAAACTTAAGGTCTGGATAGTTTTCCGTTTTGTTCGGTTTCCAAGTAGGATTTGGACCATTACCGTTTGGCGTAAAGACATTTGGAATTTCTATATCAACGAATTCAAAATGTTTTGTTATACTTAATGAACAGCCATTACTGTCTGTTACAGTAAACGTATAGTCGCCAGTATGATAATAAACGTATTTATTACTTGATCCTATATCCTCTCCATTTACAGAATAATGATACACTCCAGAACCGCCAGTTACTGTAGCTACAATTTCATTTAATCTTCCAAGATCTAAAGTCATTCCCAAAGGATCAACTTGATTGATATGGAAAACTGGAGTAGCATCTACGCAGCCGTTTTTATGATGAACCATTATAAAATGATCACCAGAAGCAAGATTTGTAAACACATTACTTGTCTGTGTTGCAGAGTTACTATCCAATGAATATACAACATCTGCCGGCTTATTACTTGGATCAATAGTCACAATAACTTTATTGGCTGGTAAATCGTTCACACAGTCATAAGAAACAGCAGCAGATGGATCCAAAGTAACTGAAGGATTTAACGGAATCACTAATGGGTATGTACAAGTATTTGCATCTTTGATATAAACAGTATGATTACCGCCTGATAACTTATTAAATGATAATTGACCCTGAACATACGGTCCATCTTCATTATCGATACTCGTACTATATGGTCCAACTCCTCCAGCGATTGTAATAGTAAAAGCACCTTCATCAAAATCAGAACAAACAGATTGTTTAATCGATCCTAGAACTACATTCGCAATAATAGCTGGTGGCTCTTTAATTTCAATATCATCAAGTACAATGAAACATCCATTTTGATCCTGAACAACTATATCATAGAAACCTGATTTCAAATTATTAAATGTATTGGTTTCAAAGAATTGATTCATATTAGGCGAAATTGCATATGTAATATTTCCAGTTCCACCAGAAGCGTTAATTACAATTTTACCATCATCGTAACCATTACAAGTAATAGGAGTAACAGCATACGTAGCAGTTACTGCCGTTTTTGGCTCAGTAATAGCTGCCGCTTTCTCCAACTGACAATCACCGCTATCTACACGAACTATATAGTCACCTTTAGGAAGATTTTCGAAATAACCAGTTGCCTGAAGAGGTCTAATTACATTATTTGCATTATCTAACAATGTGAATCCATAATTACCTAAACCACCTAAAGCAGATGCATCGATAACTGCTGTAGAAGAACCATTACACATAACTACTGCATTACTCAAATCTAAAGTAAGAGATAAAGGAGTTATTTGAGCTATGTTAACATTGTTCGAAATAAAACCAACACATCCATTAGCATCTCTAACATAATACTGATGATCCCCTAATCCAACACTAAACGTTTTCGATGATGCGAATGTGCCTAATGTTGTTGCGAAATTGATATCAGAACTATACTCATATGGTCCTTTACCGCCAGTTGCGCTCAAAGTAACTGTAGCATCATTTTGACAAGTTTTACCACTTGCCAATACTAATACTGCTTCAACTTTAGCTGGATCAGTTAATACGATATTGGCGGTTGGCTGTGAAGTACAACCAAGTCCATCAACAACTGTTACTGAATACGTTCCAGCTCTAAGACCTGAGAAAATAGGGCTTGACTGTGGCGCAGAAGAAATAACTGGATTAGCAGAAATATAATTCAAGATGTAAGAATAATTACTTCCTTGACCGCCTGTTGGAGGATTAACAACAATTTCTCCTGTTGAATCTCCATTACACGATAATACGCTTGCCACAGCACTTGCCGTAACAATTATAGGTTTTGGATTACTCAACTGTACAGTAGTTGTTGCAATACAGCCATTAATGTCTTTAACATTCACGGTATAAAGTCCATCAGTCAAATCTTTGAAATCACTTTGAGCTGAATACGCCACACTTACAGGGCCAACCAACTCATATAGATAATCACTTGACCATCCGCCATCTGCACTTACTGAAATCGTTCCGTCGTTACCTGGATCACAAGTAATTGGAGTATGCGTTTCAGAAATTGTCAATATTGAAGCCGGCTGTGCAATTGTGAAAGTTGTTTCAACCTCACAAGTTGGAGCAGCTGCTAAAGTTGCCTTAACGATATAAACTCCCGCTGGTAAATTTGGAATACTGATTGCAGCACCCGAAGTTGTTATCGGAAGGCTAGTGCCTGTTGGACCTGTAATAGTATATCTAAATGCACCTGCGTCATTAGAAGGAACTAACTGGTTATCAACATAAGTCAAATCAACACTTCCTGTAGAAGTTCCATAGCAAGTCACATTTTTAACATTGCTTGCAACAAGATCAAATGTATTTGGTTCATTTACATAATGAACTGTTTTCAAACTACATCCTGTTACAGGATTACTAACCGTAATAGTATAACTGCCAACTGTTAAATTAGTAAATTGACCAGAAGTATTCGTTTGAGACGGATAAGCTGCTGCATTTGTAGCTGTTCCTTCAATAGTATAATTTAACGAAGCTGGTGTTCCGCCAGTAGTCGTTACATTAACCTGAATATCTTCGTTACTGATACATGTTATAGGTTTGATTACAGTTACTCCAGAAGGAGCTGCAAAATCGATACCAATAAATGGTTTGATTACTGCCGTAGTAGTACCTACACATCCTTTGCTGTCATATACATTGATCACATAATTATAAACACTTCCCAATAAATCAGATTCAATATAAACTGGATTATTTCCTCTCTGAACTGGAATAGGATTACCATTTTTTATAAATTCATAAATTGTGAAAACATTAGAACCTCCTGTTGGCAATCCTACTGAAATAGAAGCATAATTGGTTCCATTACCTGTTGTACAGCCAAACTCAGTTACAACTGGAGCTGGTACATTAATAATTCCAGGTTCTGGTACAACAATAGTAACTGATTCAGAACAGCCTCTTCCAGAAGTAACTGTAACCGTATACGAACCACCAGCTAATCCTGTGAATAGAGGTGAAACTTGTGAAGCACGATTTTCAGTACCTGATAAAGTATACGTATACACTGGATTATCATTTACTCCAGCAGCTGGAGTATCCATAACTGCAATAATACTACCATCATTTCCTCCTTTACAAGTAACTGGACTAGGGATAGCATCAAAACCTGTAATTTGTGTTGCTTTAATCACAGTAATTGGTACAAATACCTCACACAAAGTAGTAGTATCACGAACACCTATTATATGATTTCCTGCTGCAACAGCTGCGAAAGGAGTTGCTGCTCCAAATGGTCCATTATCAATATTATAAATATAATTACCTGTACCACCAGTAGTTTGAACTGCTATTACGCCATCACCACAATTTGGTAAATAAGTTATTGCCGGCGTTAAGATTAACGGATCATAAATAGTTACTGGAGTAATGGCAGAAATACATCCATTAGCATCTTTTACTGTAATATTATAGTTTCCAGCAGTATTTACTGTAATGATATTGCTCGTTTGGAAACTAACCCCATCAACACTGTATTTTAAAGCAGTATTAAATCCTGTCGCTGTTACTGTAATATCATAAGTACCTGTTGCACTTGGACATTGTGTAGCAATAGCTGAAGTTATAGTTGGAGTCGCATCCAAAACAATCGACTGTGGTTTATTTATTGGACAGCCATTTGCATCTCTTACATAAACAATCCAATCCTTATCGTTACCATTGTTAGTATCTACGACTAATTGATCATTCGTAATAAAACTTGCTAATCCAGGAACTGGATCAGTTGCTCTAGCCACCGCATATTTATATGGAGCTTTACCACCTGTGGCTGTTACTGAAATTGTAGCTGTATCAGTGTTACAATTAATATTAGAAGCTGTACTTGTAAAATCTAATGCTAAAACATCATCAATGATGAAGTTAGCTACTGTAGCCATACATCCTGATGTATTATCTGTAACAGCAAACGTATAAGAACCTGCAGGTAAATCAGTATAAGTAATAACATCACCACTTTGAGATTTAACTCCATTATTTGGCGTTAAAATAACAGTATAGTTAGCAGGTGTTATATAATTAGCAACAGAGAAAGCAGCCGATCCGGTAGCTCCACCGTTACATAATACATTACTCAATAATTGTCCTGAAGCAGTAATTGCAGAAGCCTCTTTTACTTCAAAAGCTTTAGTAGTACTACAGCCATTTGCATCCTTAACTCCAAAGACATATATTTTTGGAAGTAAGTTGTTAAATACATTTGAAGCTTGGTAAGCACCTCCGTCAATATTGTATGTATATAAAGCTACACCTCCTGTTACAGAATTTATTGTAACAGTAGCAGACGGCGCATTGCAATAAACAGCTGATGCTGTTATGTCCATATCCGTTGGTGGAGTGTATGGTAATACATCTTTAGAGCCATTTACTCTACAGCCATGAGCATCAACAATTACATATTTTATAGTCTGTGGACTATTAACAGTTAATGACGCACTTGTTTGGAAAGTGAAGCCATCATCAAAACTGTAACTGTACGGAGTTGTACCTCCTACTGCATTAATAGTAATCACTGCATCTTGAGGTCCATTAGTAATTGAACAGCCAAATGGCGTTACAGAAGCCGTAGCTGATAATGATGCTGGCTCTGTAATTACAAC
>NZ_JADKPR010000026.1 GCF_015351475.1 Flavobacterium sp. HJJ
AGCAATCCATAGGAGACTTTCATTCTGCCTAACCAAATCTATGGATTTTCAGTCCATAGTGGTTTAGTGTTTGGTTTGTAGTCTGCAGAAATGCCCCAGTTTATACAGGTCAAATAGCAATAAAGAAGGTTTGTCTGAAATTAATTGGGCAGTAATTTTATCTTCAAATAAATTAAAGAAATATGCAGTAAAGTGTATCAGTTTTAGTTTTTTCAGTAAAGAATACACAGTAATGATTTTGCTGTCTTTTAAATCTATTTTTTTGAAATTAACAATATAAACTAAGTTTTCAAGAGCAGTTTTTGTTTTATTCAAAAACAGATTCGAGGTCTCTAAATTTAAATGAAAAACAGGATTTTCTATATGGGTTACTTTAATATTGTTTGCTTCCAATGTTGTCATAAAGCATAAATCTTCGTAGCCGTATTGTGTGATATTTTCATCAAAAGGATATTGTGAAAAAAGCTTTTTTTTCAGCAGTAGATTAGAAGATAATGCCCTGCTGTTAGGTTTTTTTTTTCTTTTTTCTACAGAAAGTGATTCTCTTTTATGACCATAAATCCAACGCAATAGATGGTCTTTTTTTGGTTTATTTTGCTCGTAAAGTATTCCGCCAAAAATAATTGGATTGCTGCTTTTCTGAACTTCTAAAAGATAATTTTTTATAAAATCGGTACTTTGGGGAAAAGTATCGCAGTCTAAAATAAGCTGCCAGCTATACTTTGATTTCCGTGACATCTTGTTGATGTTTTTTCCTCTTCCTAAATTTGTTTCATTAGAAGAAAAACAACAGTTATCTAAGGAATTTATTTCGTTGTTTTCAGCTAAAAAAACATTGGAAGCATCATCCTGACAGATTATTTCATATTCCAAATTACATTCTGAACACTGCTTATGTAATTCCAAAACTAATGGTAAAGCATTGTAATTGTAAACCGGAATAAGAATAGAAATCATTATACCGTTCTTTGAACTACTTCAAAAATAGTCGCGTCCTCACATTTTAAGGTTTTGTATGGGTATTTCATCAGCAAAGCATAATCGTGAGTAGCCATGATGACTGTTTTGCCTAAGGCATTGATTTGTCTTAAAACTTCAAGGACTTCGATGCTGGTTTGCGGGTCAAGGTTTCCTGTTGGTTCATCGGCAAGAATAAATTCCGGATCATTTAATAAAGCTCTTGCAATGGCAACACGCTGCTGCTCACCGCCAGATAATTGATGTGGCATTTTATTTGCAAAATCTTTCATATTTACTTTTGCTAATACTTCTTCGATTTTAGCGTCCATTTCTGCCTTGTCAGTCCAGCCTGTTGCTTTCAAAACAAAAAGCATATTGTCTTGTACAGTACGGTCTGGCAGTAATTTGAAATCCTGAAAAACAATTCCAAACTTTCTCCTCAAAAACGGAATATCTTCTTCTTTTAAAGTTGCCAAATCAAATTCTACAATCTTGCCTTCGCCTTCAGTTAATGGCAAATCAGCATATAGTGTTTTTAATAAACTGCTTTTTCCAGAACCTGTTTTCCCGATGATGTAGATAAATTCGCCGTGAGTAACTTCTAAATTAACATCAGATAAAATAGTTTTCCCTTCTTGATATATGTTTACGTTTTTTAAAGACAGTACCGATTGAGCCATGATAGAATTTGTTTATTGGGTAAAAGTAAAAAATCAAATTTCAAAAAACAAAAATCAAATGACAAAACTCAAAACTCAAAAAAACAAATTTCAAAGAAAGCAAATTCAGATTTGCGTTTAGCTCCCCTCTCCTTTGGAGAGGAGTCGGGGGTGAGGAAAAATAATTTATAATAAAAACGTCTCGGCTTCCGTTATAAAATCAGAATTAAATATCTTTGATTGACTAAATAAAACAACAATGCGTATACCTATCAGGCTTTTTTCATTCCTTTTTTTTGTTCCAATAACCTCTCTGTTTTCTCAGCAATCGACCGTTTATACATACTCATTAAAAGACTTCGACAAAGCGGTTTCATTGTATGAAGATCAGCAGTATGCGTCGGCACAAATTATTTTTAAACAGGTAAAAGAGAAAGCTACGACCGAAGGATTACAGTCTGATTGTGCTTACTATATTGCCAATTGTGCCATTCGTACCGATCAGGATAATGCCGAAGAACTTATTAATCGTTTTGTGGAAGAATACCCGTCAAGCCGAAAACAAAATCAGGCTTTTATCGATGTTGCCTATTACTATTTCGACCATAAAGAATATAAAGAAGCGATGCACTGGTTTGAAAGAGTGGATGAAAGTGTTTTGAAGGACAGTGAAAAAAACAAATTCAATTTCCAAAAAGGATATACTTATTTTGATGCCAAAAATCCAAAAAAAGCAAAAAGTTATTTCAGCAGAGTAACCGATTCCGATGAATATGGCACACAAAGTAAATATTATATGGGTTTCATGGCGTATGAATCTGATGATTATGCGGAAGCCAACAAGCAGTTTGATCAGGTTTCGGGCAATGAAAAATATGCCGAGAAATTATCTTACTACAAATCAGATATGAGTTTCAAGGCTGGAGAGTTTCAAAAAGCTATTGATTTGGGTATTAAAGCAATGTCAAAATCAACTCCCGAGGAAAAATCAGAATTGAATAAAATTATCGGCGAAAGCTATTTTAACTTAAAACAATATGATAAGGCAATTCCTTATTTGGTGGGTTATAAAGGTAAAAATGGAAAATGGAACAACACCGATTTCTATCAGTTGGGATATGCGTATTATGTGCAGAAAGATTATGAAAATGCCGTTTCGCAATTCAATAAAATTATTGATGGGAATGATTTCATAGCGCAGAATGCCTATTATCATTTAGGAGAAAGTTATTTGGAATCTGGGAAAAAGCAACAGGCTTTGAATGCTTTCAAGAATGCCTCGGAAATGAATTTCAATTTAAAACTGCAGGAAGATGCGAGTTTTAATTATGCCAAACTGAGCTACGAAATTGGTAATTCCTACCAGACTGTTCCCGAAGTTTTGCTGGCTTTTATGACTAAATATCCAACGAATCCTAATAATAATCTGATAGAAAAATTATTGATTGACTCTTATATTTCGTCCAAAAACTATAAGGAAGCATTGGTTTTATTAGAAAAAAATAAAACTTCCGAAAATAGAGCAGTTTACCAAAAAGTAGCTTTTTACAGAGGATTGGAATTGTATACTAATAGTGATTATTTTGGTTCTATTGCAATGTTCGAAAAAGGATTGAAAGAACAAAAAGATGCTGTAATTACCGCCCGTACCACTTTCTGGAAAGCCGAATCCGAATATAATTTGGAAAATTTCAAAGACGCTTTAGCAAGTTATCAGCAGTTTGTGGATTTGCCAAAAGCGAAAGAAACGGCTGAGTTCAAAAACATTAATTACAATATTGCCTACGCCAATTTCAAATTGAAAGAATATGATACCGCAGGTGATTTTTTCCAAAAACAAATAGAAAACAACAAGGCAGATAAATTTCGTCTGAATGATTCGTATCTGCGATTGGCCGACTGCCGATTTGTAACGACTAAATATCAGGTGGCTTTGGATGCCTACATTAAGGTAATTGAATCTAAAAGTGTAGATGCTGATTATGCCTATTTCCAGAAAGCGCTTTGCTATGGTTTCCTTTTGAAAAACAGTAAAAAGATCGAAGAACTGAATGCGTTTTTGACATTATATCCAAAATCAGATTATCAGGACGATGTTTTATTTGAACTTGGAAATACGTATGTGGCAGAGAACAAACAGGACTTAGCGATTAAAGCTTATGATAAGTTAATTGCAGGTTTTAAAAGCAGTTCTTACACGTCAAAATCTATTTTGCGTCAGGGATTGATTTATTATAATTCGGATAAAGATGACCTGGCTATTGCTAAATTTAAAAAAGTGGCTTCCGATTTCCCTAAAACTCCCGAAGCCTACGAAGCCGTTGCTACAGCCCGCTTGATTTATGTCGATAACGGAAAAGTGGATGAATATGCTTCTTGGGTACGTACTTTGGATTTTGTTGCTGTGACTGATTTGGAATTAGATAATGATTCTTTTGAAGCTTCGCAAAAACAATTGGAACAAGGAAATACGAAGCAGGCTATTTCAGGTTTTAGCAATTATGTGGCTAAGTTCCCGAATGGAGTTCATATTCTGCAGGCTAATTTTCAGTTGGCACAGCTGTATTTTACTGAAGGTTCAGAGAGCAAATCGATTCCTAATTATGAATATGTAATCAGTCAGCCACGATGCGAATACACCGAACAGTCTTTGGTGCGATTGGCGCAGATTTTTTTGAAAGCTAAAAATTGCGACAAAACTATTTCTGTTTTGACCCGTATTGAAAATGAAGCCGATTTTCCGCAGAATAAAACTTTTGCGCAGGCGAACTTGATGAAGTGTTATTACGAAACCAAGAATTATACAAATTCAGTTGTATATGCTGATAAAGTTCTGGCTAATCCAAAAGCGGAAGAAAATGTAAAAAGCGACGCTCAGATTATTGTGGCACGTTCAGCAATGCAGACAGGTGATGAAGCGAAAGCCAAAACCGCTTACGCAAAATTAATGACCGTAAGCAAAGGAGAATTATCTGCAGAAGCATTGTATTATGACGCTTATTTTAAAAACAAAGACGGGAAATTTGAACTTTCGAATACTGCGATTCAAAAATTAGCCAAAAATTATTCGAGTTACCGTTATTATGGAGCCAAAGGTTTGATCTTGATGGCAAAAAATTACTATGGCTTGAAAGACAGTTATCAGGCAACTTATGTTTTGGACAATGTAATCGAAAATTTCACCGACTATTCGGATGTGGTTGAAGAAGCAAAAACAGAACTGAATAAAATAAAAACCGAGGAAGCCAAAACGAATTCATCAATTAAAGGTTAGATTTTAGAAATTAGAGAATAGAAAATAGATAAAAGATGATAATCAAAAATATAAAAACATTCATAAATAAGTTATCAACGTCTTTAACTCCCCCTCCTTCGGAGGGGGCTGGGGGGAGGTTTTGGGTGGGACTTTTCCTTTTACTGCTTACTCAATTTTCATTTGCTCAGGATAAAAAGGATAATATTGGCACAGAAGTCGTGAATGTGGTAAAACCATATACGCCTACAATTTCGGATGCTTTCAAGGTAAAAGAAGTTCCAGCCAGCATTAATACTGATGAAAATGCTAAAAAAGAAAACGTAAATTATTCGATTCTGCCTTTTCCGGTTGCTTCGACATTTGCTCCTGCCAAAGGAAATGCGCAAGGTGTGGAAAAAGGAAAACAGGAACGTTTGTTTAAGAATTATGCAACGCTCGGTATTGGAAATTATGGACGTTTGAATGCAGAATTATACGTAAATGAAGACCTTAATAATAATGAATATGTAAGCGGAATGTTTCGCCATAATTCATCTCAGGGAGATATTAAAGATGTGCTTCTTGACAATTTCTATTATGATACCAAAATTGATTTGATGTATGGTTCTAATGAACAAGATATGACATGGAATATAAAAGCAGGATATCAAAATCAGATTTACAATTGGTATGGATTACCTGCTAATTTCGGAAGTACTTTGACACCGCCGGCAGATATGGCTCTGATTTATGGCATAAAACCGCAACAATCTTATAATACATTAACTGCAGGCGGTTCCATGGCTTTTGAAAATGGAATTCTAAATGATGTGACTATTGATTTTACACATTTTACAGATGATTTTAGTTCAGCCGAGAATCGTTTTTTGCTGGCTCCGACTTTTAAATTTGACGTTATGGACGAAGCCATAAAAACAAAGATTTTTGTTGATTATATTGACGGAAGTTTTAAGAAGGATTATTCGGGAACTAATACTGCCGATATTAAATATGGCTTTACTAATTTAGGAATAGTACCGAGTTTCGTAATGAAAAGAGATGATTGGACGATTGATATCGGTGCAGGCTTAGTATATAGTGCGGGGAAAGATAACACCAGCAGTAAGTTTTATGTTTATCCGTCAGTTAAAGCTTCGTATAATGTAGTGAGTGATTTGATGATATTTTACGCGAATGCAATTGGTAATTTACAGCAGAACAACTATAAAGATTTTGTAGATGATAACCCTTATGTTTCGCCTGCATTGAATATTAAACCAACGAATGAGCTGTTTGATATTCAGGCTGGGTTAAAGGGAAAATTGGCGAGTACTGTGAGTTATGACGTAAAAGCATCCTATATACATGATGAAAATAAAGCATTGTTTAGAAGTAATGATTATACCGAAAAGAATACGAACGCTAATTATGGATTCGGAAACTCATTTAAAGTAGTGTATGATGATTTGACAACAATGCGTTTTTATGGCGAAATAAAAGCGGATTTAGCCAAAGGTGTAACCGTTGAAGCTGATGTAACAGTGAGCAGTTATACGAAAAAATCAGAGCAGGAAGCATGGGATTTACCAGAACTTCAATTGAATGGTAAAGCAGATTTTATGATTACTAATAAATGGTTTGCAGGCGTAAATTTGTTTTATGTTGGCGAGCGTAAAGATTATCAGCTGAATACCGATATTGTTTATGTTACTGCTCCAAGCCCAATTACACTTGATGGTTATTTTGATTTGAATGCCAATGTGCGATACAAACATAATGACAGATTTACTGCCTTTTTGAAAGCCAATAATATTTTGAATAATGACTATCAAAAATGGCTAAATTATCAAGTTCAGGGCTTTCAGTTGATGGTTGGAGGGAATTATAAATTTGATTTTTAAGGACTAAGTTTCTGAGTTACTAAGACGCTAAGCTTCTAAGTTTTTTCAAGGGTTATAATATTAATAGATTTAATAACTTAGCATCTTCGTAATTCAGAGTCTTAGTAACTTAGTGACTCAGCAACTCAGCAACTTTTCCATAATGACTTTCAAACAAAAAATACACCAATATTATTCACAATTAGTTCAGGATAGAATCGATGCTTTCCGCGACATGATTTCAGGGTTAACCGAAGATTCAAAGAACGATGCCAAAGGTTCTGCAGGCGATAAACATGAAACCGCTTTGTCTATGATGCACATTGAGCAGGAAAAAATCAATCACAAACTGAAAGAAGTTTTGGCTCAAAAAAGCGTTCTGGACAAAATTGACCCAACTACAATTGCCAAAACCATTATCGTCGGAAGTTTGGTCAAAGCCAACGGAATTTATTTGTATCTGTCTTTGGCTTTGCCAAAAATCAATATTGAAGGAATTAATGTCATTGCACTTTCTCCGCAATCTCCGCTGGGAAATAAGTTAATGGGAAATACCGTTGGTTTTACTTTTGAAATTAATGGGACGAAGTATTTGATTGAGAGTGTTGAATAAAATCAGCTTTAAATCTCAGTTGTTTAAAATTATAATTTGCGATCCGAGTGATAGCGAATAGTCAAAGCAATTTGCGGTGAAAAATAATAACCGAGAATTCGCAAATTTTTATATGTTTCTTTAATATTTTGCTTTTTTGTTTGAAATCTTTCACAACACCATCATATATTATAACAAAATTAAACATAATGTTAAATCGATGTGTTCTTTCACAGAAAACCGTTCAATTCATTAAAAAATAGAAATCCCTAAAAAAACTTTTTGTAATTTCGCGTGCTTAAAAGTTTGACTTTAAAACTACGTAAAATTATGAGTAAAATAATGACAGTCGACATCTTGTCGAGTATTAAGGGAGCACAGCCTTCGGAGAGCGTGAACAAATTATTTGATGTGATTAAAAATGCAAATTCATCAAATGATAATTCCTTAAATAATGTCAATCGTAATTGTGTGTCAGTAAATAATTTAAGAGAAGATGTTGTGATAGAGAGTTCGGCTATTGAGAAACAGATTATTTTAGAAAATTTCCCGAACAAGAAAAATGGTTTTTTAGTGGTTGCAAAAGTTATAGAAGGATAAAATGGATTCTCAGATAAAAAAAATACACCAGCAATTGGTGTCAAAACAGATAAACTGTACGGCTCTTGTACAGGAAAAATTAGACTTACTTAAACAAAATACATACAACTCTGTAAACTCTGTTTTGGATACTTTGGCTTTGGAATTAGCTTCTAAAGTTGATGCTAAAATTGCCAACGGAGAAACAATTGGTCTTTTGGAAGGAATTCCTTTTGGGATCAAAGATGTGTTTATGGTACAGGGAACTTACACTACAGCAAGTTCTGATTTGCTGAAAAATTATAAATCACCATACACTGCTACTGCCATTCAGAAATTATTGGATGCAGGAGCAATTCCATTGGTTAAAGAAAACTGCGACAGTTTTGGTCACGGATCATCTAGTGAAAATACTATTTTCGGTGCTGTAAAAAATGCCGTTGATCCGGCTTTGGTTGCGGGAGGTTCAAGCGGAGGTTCTGCCGTGAACGTTGCCAAAGAATATACTGTTTTCTCAATTGGCGGTGATACTGGAGGTTCTGTTCGTCAGCCTGCCGGTTACAATCATATTTATGGTTTGAAACCAACTTACGGTAGAGTTTCAAGATACGGTTTGATGGCTTATGCATCTTCTACGGATTGCGTTGGACCATTAGCAAAATCAATTGAAGACATCCGAATCGTGCTGAATGTAATGAGCGGAAAAGATCCAAAAGATCAAACTTCTATTGCTTCAAACGAAATTAGTGAAGAAGCAATCGCGGCTTCAACTGTGAAAACGGTTGGTTATTTTAAAAACTTTATCGAAAGTGAAGCAATCGATTCTCAAATAAAAGCAGATTTTTTAGCAAGTATTGAAAAGATAAAAGCTAAAGGAATCGCCGTAAAAGAATTGGATTTCTTTAAAACTGATATTTTGGTTTCAACTTATTATACTTTGGCAATGGCCGAAACAGCTTCGAATTTATCCCGTTTGGACGGAACAAATTATGGAAACCGTATCGAAGGTGATAATTTGATTGACAGCTATGCAGTAACACGTTCAGAGAACTTTTCAGAAGAGACAAAACGCAGAATCGTAGGTGGAAACCAAGTATTGTCTCAAGGTTTTTCAGATGAAATCTATTTGAAAGGACTGGCTTTGAGAGATCAGATTTCGGAGAACTTCAGTAAAGATTTTGAAGAAGTTGATATCATTCTATCGCCAGTTACACCAAGTACGCCTCCAAAAATAGGAGACAGTTTAAAGGATCCGCATGCAATGTATTTGTCGGATGCTTATACGGTTGGTTTTAGTTTAGGACAATTACCAACTTTAACAGTGCCACAAGGAACAACTACAGGACTGCAGATTACCGCAGCAAAAAATAATGACGAATTAGTGATGCAGTTTGCTAACTTCTTAAAAGATACAATATAATGGAATTGGAACAATTAACATCGGCTTTAAAAGCCCACGATTTAGAATTGGTAATCGGACTGGAAACTCACGTTCGATTGAATACCAAAACCAAGTTGTTTTGTTCTTGTCCAAATCAAGAAATTGAAACACCTAACCAAAATATATGTTCGGTTTGTACTGGACAAATGGGGGTTCTGCCTGCCGTAAATAAAGAAGCGGTTACAAAAGCCATTTATTTTGGAAAAGCGGTTGATTCGTCTTTTAGTAATGAAATTATTTCTTGGGACAGAAAACATTACGAGTATCCGGATAACCCAAAAAACATTCAGATTACGCAGTTTCACAATCCGATAATCCCTGACGGACACGTTTCCTGCTATCGAAATGACGGTACGCAGTTTACGGTAAATTTAACTCAGGTTCATATCGAGGAAGATGCAGCCAAATTGATGCACGAAAAAAAGATTTCGTTAGTCGATTTTAACAAAGCAGGAGTTCCGTTGATTGAAATTGTCACGGAACCTTGTATTAGAAATATTGAAGACGCTTCAACTTATGCTCAATATATTCAGCGTATTGTTCAGAATTTAGGAATCTCTGAAGCTAACCTTGAAAAAGGAGAGTTCAAATCGGATGTTTCTGTGTCTTTGCGAAAAAAACACAGTTATGATTTGAATCCAAGAACCGAAATCAAAAACTTGAACTCGTTTAAGTTTATGGTGGAAGCTTTGAAAGAAGAAGTAGAAAAACAATTCAATTATTTTATAGAAAACAAAGAGTTTCGACCTGATCAAACGACGGTGCTTTGGGATGCTGATTTGAAGCAGACTAAAACAATGCGTAAAAAAGAATTTGAAGCGGATTACCGTTTTATTTCGGAACCAGATTTACCTTTTGTAAACATTAAAGCCGAAATTGAAGCGATTAAAGTAGATACAACTGCTTTGCCTTTTGCAGTTGAATCGATTCTGATAAATGGAGGCGTACTGCCACAGGATGCTAAATTTTTCACTGCAGATGCGATACGTTCCAAAACATTTGTAGAGATAAATAACGAAATTAAAGATCCTTCGTTTGTTGCTAAAACTTTAGCTAATAATATAAAGGCTGAAGAGTATGCTGAAATTCATAGTGTTGCTCAGTTAACCGATATTTTTAAATTATTTAAAGCTGAAAAAATTACAGCGGTTTTAGTCCAAAATGCGATTACTGGTTATTTAAAAGATCGAACTTTTGATTACAACAAATACTTTGAAGAAAACACGATTTCCGAAGATAAAATTCAGGAAGTTATTGCTAAAGTAATTGCAGAAAATGAGGCTGTTGCCAAAGATATTGCTGCAGGAGATCAAGGAAAAGCAGGTATTTTGGTTGGTAAAGTTTTAGGGATTATTGGAAAAGGAGCAAACGGAAAAGTAATCCGCCAGATTATTTTAGATAAATTATCTGCAGGGACAAATCGCGATTTGTCCGTGGATACAGCAGGGACAAGTCGCGACTTGTCCTTACCATCATCCATATCAAATTCAGAATCGAAAGGAATTCAGGAAGAGGTTTTGCCTGAAATTCCAATTATAATAAAAGACACCTACAGAACGCATAAAATCTCGCAATTATCAGAAGAGAGCATCAGTCAGGAAGTGATGTTGTCCGGATGGGTGGCGAGTGTTCGTGATCACGGTGAATTGATGTTCATTGATTTGCGTGATTCAAGTTATGAAATTTTTCAGGTTCGTATTAGTAGAGAATCGTTTCCCAATATTGACGAGCTGGTGAAATTAAAACCGGAATCGGTGATTTCTGTAACCGGTAAAGTGGTTGGACGTAATGAAGACGACTACAATGCAGGATTGCGTACAGGTAAAATTGAATTAGAAACTTCGGTATTGGAGATTTTGAACTTGTCTAAAACATTGCCTTTTGAAATAAAAAGAGCGGCAAAAACAAATGAAACAGTTCGTTTTCAATACAAGTTTTTGGATCACAGAAATGATGAGGTAAGAAGAGCGATCGTGAATCGTCATAAAGTAATCAAGTTATTGCGAGATATTCTTGATGAAGAAGAATTCTTGGAAATCGAAACGCCAATTTTGAGCGCAGGAACCGATGAAGGAGCACGTGAATTTATTGTCCCTTCGCGTAAGCAGGCTGGAGCGTTTTATACGCTGCCACAAGCGCCTCAGCAGTTCAAACAGATGCTGATGGTAAGCGGTTATGAGAAATATTTCCAAGTAGCACGCTGCTTCAGAGACGAAGATTCCCGTGGAGATCGTCAGCCGGAATTTACGCAATTGGATATTGAAATGGCCTACGCAAGTATGCAGCAGATTATCGATTTGAACACTAAAATGTTTAATGAAGTAGTTAAAAAGATATACGGAAATAAATGGGTTTTGAAACCATTTGAAGTGATTACCTATAAAGAAGCAATGGATTTCTACGGCTGTGATCGGCCTGATTTGCGTTACGGTTTAAAAATGCAGGATATTACCGATATTGTAAAAGATACTACTTTCCAAGTATTCAGTAAACCAATTGAAGAAGGCGGAATTGTAAAATGTATCAAGGTTTCGGCCAAAGAACAAGGGAATAAGCGTATGTCTAAGGGGCAGATCGAAAACCTTACAGCGATTGCACAACAGCACGGTTTGGGAGGTTTGGCTTATATTATTGTAAACGAAGAAGAATTGCAGTCGCCGATTATTAAGTTCTTGGGTGAAGATATTGCAGCCGGAATCATAAAAGCGACCAATGCTGAAGTAGGTGATATTGTATTCTTCTCGGCGGCAGATTATGCAACGGCGAATAAAGCGTTGGATGCTGTTCGTCAGGAAATGGGTAAAATGTTACATTTGATTAATCCAAAGGAATTGCGTCCGGCCTGGGTGGTTGATTTCCCAATGTTTGAAAGAACTGACGAAGGAAGATGGACATTTACACACAATCCGTTCTCTATGCCGGCTGTTTATGATTTGGAAAAACATATGAAAGGTGATGACAGCGAAATAGGAACGATTATCGCACAGCAGTATGATTTAATTCTGAACGGCTACGAAATTGGTGGAGGGTCAGTTCGTGCACACAAATCGGAAATTTTGGAAGCAACTTATAGAAATATGGGGTACAACAAAGAAGAAATGATCAAAAGTGTTGGAACCATGTATAAAGCATTTCAGTACGGTGCACCGCCACACGGAGGAATCGCTTGGGGTATCGATCGTTTAATGATGATTTTGGAGAAAAAGACGTCTATTAGAGAAGTTATGGCTTTCCCGAAAACCGGAACCAGCGACGACTTATTATTTGGAGCACCAACACTGCTTTCGGATAAAAAAGTGGAAGAAATGAATGTTAGAATTATTAGATAGTTTTTAATCTATATATTTTTTTAAAAGGGTTTGTATTGAAAAATACAAACCCTTTTTTTATGGCTTGAGACCTGACAGGTTTTTAAAACCTGTCAGGTCTGATTTAGACAGCTACATTTACTGGAAAAAAAGCAAAAATGTTGATTTTTAGCCCCGATAGAAACGAAAATCCTTGTGGACTGGGGTTTAGTCCACAAGATTGAAGTGAATAGCGGGAGGATTCTTGTAAGAAAGTACAATGTTCTGCTTCAAAAAAGAATAATCAGACTTAGGCTGTTGGGCAGAAATTGCATTTTGGGTTTGATTTTTGTAATTGAATCTGATTTTTTTGTTGATACTGGAATTTAAACAGATATTTTCGTCTTTTTGTTAATAACTTAACAACTTAATATGTGATTTTAACCATTAAATCCTTTATGGTTTCTTATATTTGTTGTTAGACGAAAAACACATTTTTTAGATTAAATTATATGAGCGAAGAAATTAAGAAGGGCAATTATTCAGCAGACAGTATCCAAGCTTTAGAGGGAATGGAGCACGTGAGAATGCGTCCATCGATGTACATTGGAGATGTAGGTGTAAGAGGGTTACATCATTTAGTTTATGAAGTAGTAGATAACTCTATTGATGAGGCAATGGGAGGACATTGCGATTCAATCCGTGTTGATATCAATGAAGATGGTTCTATTACAGTTGAAGATAACGGCCGTGGTATTCCGGTAGATTTACATAAAAAAGAAGGGGTTTCTGCACTTGAGGTTGTAATGACTAAAATTGGTGCGGGAGGTAAATTTGATAAGGATTCTTATAAAGTTTCCGGAGGGCTTCACGGAGTTGGGGTTTCCTGCGTAAACGCGCTTTCGGTTCATATGAAATCGACTGTTTTTAGAGATGGCAAGATCTATGAGCAGGAATACGAAAGAGGAAAGGCAATGTATCCGGTAAAACAAATCGGTGAAACTGATAAAAGAGGTACGCAGCAGACTTTTTACCCTGACCCGATTATTTTTACGCAGACAACAGAGTTTTCATACGATACGCTTTCGGCCCGTATGCGTGAGCTGGCTTTCCTGAATAAAGGAATCACTATTGTTTTTACGGATAAAAGAGAAAAAGATAAAGAGGGTAACTTCGTTTCTGAAACATTTCACTCTACAGAAGGTTTAAAAGAATACATCAGATATTTAGACGGAAACCGTGAGCCGATTATTGCTCATGTGATTTCTATGGATCACGAAAAGGGAGAGATTCCTGTTGAAGTGGCTTTGATTTATAATACCAGTTATGGAGAAAACATTTTCTCTTATGTAAATAACATCAATACGCACGAGGGAGGAACACACCTGCAGGGTTTTAGGACTGGTCTTACAAGATCATTGAAGAAATATGCGGATTCATCAGGGATGCTGGATAAATTAAAGTTCGATATTTCCGGAGATGATTTCCGTGAAGGTCTTACTGCGATTATTTCGGTAAAAGTTGCCGAGCCTCAATTTGAGGGGCAAACCAAAACGAAACTTGGAAACCGGGAAGTGGTTTCTCCGGTGAGTCAGGCGGTGAGTGAAATGATTGAAAATTATCTGGAAGAAAATCCAAATGATGCCCGAATTATTGTTCAAAAAGTAATTTTGGCTGCGCAGGCCCGTCATGCGGCTAAGAAAGCGCGTGAGATGGTACAGCGTAAAACTGTAATGGGCGGCGGTGGACTTCCAGGGAAATTATCAGATTGTTCTGAGCAGGATCCTGCAAAATGTGAGGTGTATCTTGTCGAGGGAGATTCGGCAGGCGGAACGGCTAAGCAAGGTCGTGACCGTGCTTTTCAGGCTATTCTGCCATTGCGTGGTAAGATTTTGAACGTTGAAAAAGCGATGCATCACAAAGTTTTTGAAAACGAAGAAATTCGAAATATTTTCACGGCACTTGGAGTAACTGTTGGGACAGAAGAAGATAGTAAAGCTTTGAATATTTCAAAATTACGTTACCATAAAGTGATTATCATGTGTGATGCCGATGTCGATGGCAGCCACATTTCAACTTTGATTTTGACATTCTTCTTCCGTTTTATGAAGGAATTGATTGAAGAAGGACACGTATATATTGCCGCTCCTCCTTTATATTTAGTTAAAAAAGGAACGAAGAAAGAATATGCCTGGACAGATGTACAGCGCGATCAGGCGAACGAAAGAATGGGCGGCAGTGCTGCTATACAAAGATATAAAGGTCTTGGAGAGATGAACGCGGAGCAATTGTGGGAAACTACAATGGATCCGAATTTCAGAACACTGAGACAGGTTACGATAGACAGTTTGGTTGAAGCAGACAGAGTTTTTTCTATGTTAATGGGTGATGAAGTGCCTCCAAGGAGAGAGTTTATCGAGAAAAATGCAGTTTACGCAAATATCGATGCGTAGTTTTTAGAATGAGCTGTATTTTTCGTTTTTTGATTTGAAATTAATAAAAAAACAAATAAAAATGAAAGTTACCATTGTAGGAGCAGGGAATGTGGGAGCATCCTGTGCAGATTCAATTTCTTATAGAGGAATTGCAAGTGAAGTAGTGTTATTGGATATCAGAGAGGGTTTTGCCGAGGGTAAAGCTATGGATATCATGCAATGTGCTACAAACACTGGTTTTAATACCAATGTTTCTGGGGTTACCAATGATTATTCTAAAACAGCTAATAGTGATGTGGTTGTGATTACTTCGGGAATTCCAAGAAAACCTGGAATGACTAGAGAAGAATTAATCGGAATTAATGCAGGAATTGTTAAAACTGTTGCAGAGAATGTATTGGCTCATTCACCAAATTGTATTGTAGTTGTAGTTTCTAATCCGATGGATACAATGACATATTTGACATTGAAATCCACAGGTTTGCCAAAAAACAGAATTATCGGAATGGGCGGTGCTTTAGACAGCTCCCGTTTTAGATATTATTTATCTAAAGCATTGGACAAACCGTCTAATGATATTTCGGCAATGGTTATTGGGGGACACGGAGATACTACGATGATTCCTTTGACAAGATTGGCTGCTTATAATGGTATACCGGTATCTCAGTTTTTATCTCAGGAAGAATTAGATAAAGTTGCTGCAGCTACTATGGTTGGCGGAGCAACGCTTACGGGTTTATTAGGAACTTCGGCTTGGTATGCTCCAGGAGCTTCTGTTGCTTATTTGGTTGACAGTATTTTGAATGATCAAAAGAAAATGATTGCTTGTTCTGTTCTTGTAGAAGGAGAATATGGTCAAAATGATATTTGTATTGGAGTACCTTGTATTATAGGTAAAAACGGTGTAGAGCAAATTGTTGATATCGAATTGAATGATGCTGAGAAAGTAGCTTTTGCTAAAAGTGCTGAGGCAGTTAGAAACATGAATGCTGATTTGAAATCAGTTTTGGTATAATAATTTTCATAGGAAAAAAAGAAGACTGCAATTTTGCAGTCTTTTTTTTGATTTTAATTAATAAATTAATTGGTTAATCTTTCCGTTAATTATATATTTGCTCGGTTTAAAAAAAATGATATAAATCGTGAATCTCTTTTTTGTTTTTCAAAAATGACGTAATGGCTTATTTTATAGGGTTTAAAGCAAAAAATAATAAATAAAAATAATTAATTTTTAGTAGTAATGCAGAATAAAGGACTTATTAAATTTTTCGCAATTCTATTTGCATTGGTAAGTATTTACCAACTTTCTTTCACTTTTGTCTCGAGTAAAGTTAAAAGTGATGCAAAAACTTTTGCTGGCGGAAACCCGGAAAAAGAAGTAAAATATTTGGATTCAATTGGTAAAGAAAAAGTGTTTAGCTTAGGTTTTACTGATTTTACATTCAATGAGGTAAAAGATAAACAAATCAATAAAGGTCTTGACTTAGAAGGGGGAATCAACGTAACTCTTCAGATTTCTGTTAAAGACATTTTGAAAGGATTATCAAATAATTCGAAAAATCCAGTTTTTAATAAATCTTTGGCGGATGCTACTAAAAATCAACAAGGAAATCAGACCTATATAGATGCCTTCTTTGAAGCTTTTGAAGCGAATTCTAAAGGTTCTGTAAAATTAGCATCTCCAGAAATTTTTGCAAACAGAAGTCTGCAGGGTGACGGCGGTGTTACTTTTCAAATGTCAGATGCTCAGGTTCAAAAAGTAATCAAAAGAAAAGTTGATGAGTCTGTTGAAAGTGCTTTTAAAGTATTAAGAGAGCGTATAGACAAGTTTGGTGTTACACAGCCAAATATTCAAAAATTAGGTGAGTCAGGAAGAATTCTTGTAGAGCTTCCAGGTGCTAAAGATATTGACAGAATTAAAAAATTATTACAGAGTACAGCTCAATTAGAGTTTTGGGAAACATATAAAATTGAAGAAATTGGTAATTTCATCATGGCAGCTAATGAGGCTTTGAAGAAAACTGAAGTTGCTAAAACTCAAACTAAAACTGTTGCAAAAGATTCATTAAGTGCTTTATTGACTGATGCAAAAGATTC
Source organism: Flavobacterium sp. HJJ (assembly GCF_015351475.1). Taxonomy (GTDB): domain Bacteria; phylum Bacteroidota; class Bacteroidia; order Flavobacteriales; family Flavobacteriaceae; genus Flavobacterium; species Flavobacterium marginilacus. Next base: position 17,166 of record NZ_JADKPR010000026.1, read on the forward strand.
TACCGCTGCTAAAAAAGGAAATAATCCTATTATAGATAAAATTATTGCTCAAGGCGGAGGACCGGTTTTAGGTCTTTTCTCTCCAAAAGATACTGCTGTAATTAATTCTTATTTTAAAAGAGCTGATATCAGAATTTTGTTAGCCGGTGATCAGCGTTATGCAAAATTTGTTTGGGGAAAACCAACTACTATTAAAGATGCAAAAGAAAAAGAGGTTGAAGCTGTTGAATTATATGCTTTAAAAGGTAATAGGGATAACGTTGCCTCAATGGGCGGCGGAGTTGTAACAGATGCCAGCGATACATTTGACCAATTAGGAAAACCAGCGGTTTCTATGCAGATGAGCAACACTGGTGCAAAAGAATGGGAAGAATTAACAGGAAAAGCATATACTCAAAAAAGTAATATCGCTATCGTTCTTGATGATATTGTATATTCTGCTCCAGGTGTTTCCAGCGGACCAATTGCTGGGGGAAGATCTGAGATTTCTGGAAATTTTGATGTTACAGAAACTAAAGATTTAGCGAATGTATTAAGAGCTGGTAAATTACCGGCAGCAGCTGAAATTATCCAATCTGAAGTGGTAGGACCATCCTTAGGTCAGGAGGCTATTGATAATGGTACTAATTCTGCAGTTATTGGATTGTTATTAGTATCTCTTTGGATGATTATCTATTATGGTAAAGCAGGCTGGTATGCAAATATTGCTTTGGCAGTCAACTTATTATTTATGTTTGGTATTTTATCAAGCTTGGGTGCTGTGCTTACATTGCCTGGTATTGCGGGTATCGTTTTAACAATGGGTACTGCGGTGGATGCGAATATCATTATATATGAAAGAGCAAAAGAAGAATTAAGGGCCGGGAAAACTTTAGACGAAGCAGTGAAAGCTTCTTACAGTTGGACTGGAGCTATGCGCTCTATCGTTGATGCAAACGTAACCCACATTTTGACTGGAGCCGTGTTATTCATCTTTGGGTCTGGACCAATCAAAGGATTTGCTACTACTTTATTAATTGGTATTATTACCTCTTTATTTACTTCTATTTTTATTGCCAGAATTTTTATTGATAAAAATATTGCAGGTAAAAACGATTTGTCTTTCGTGACTAATTTCTCGAAAAACTTCTTTACTAATTTCCACTTTGATTTCTTGGGAATCAAAAAATGGACTTATCTTTTCTCTATTATTGTTACTATTGTTAGCATTGTATCGATTGCTACACATGGTTTTGATCAAGGCGTGGATTTCGTAGGAGGAAGAACTTTCCAAGTTCGTTTTGCTAAATCTATGGAGCCTGAAGAGGTTAAAGCTGAGTTAACCGCTGTATTTGGCAGTGCCGAAGCTAAAATATTTGGTAAAGACGATCAGTTAAAAATCACAACCAAATATAAAATTCAGGAAACAGGCAGTGCAGTTGACGAAGAGGTGAACAAAATGTTGTACCAGACTTTGAAAAAACATTATGCTGCTGATATGACTTATGATAAATTTGTAAAGACTTTTGATGGTAAAAAATTAGGTATTGTACAAGCTTCAAAAGTTGGACCAACAGTTGCAGAAGATATTAAAACAAATGCTTACTGGGCTGTTTTAGGAGCAATGCTTATTGTAGGTTTATATTTAGTAATCAGTTTCAGAAAATGGCAATATAGTTTAGGAGCTATCGCTGCTGTTGCGCATGACGTTATCTTTGTATTAGGAGTTTATTCATTACTTTGGAAATACATGCCTTTCGGAATGGAAATTGATCAGCACTTTATCGCTGCTATCCTGACAGTTATTGGTTACTCGATGAATGATACTGTAATTGTATACGACAGGGTACGTGAATTCTTGGATGGTAAAACAAAAGGAACTTTTGGAGAAATCGTTAACAAATCGATTAACTCTACAATGTCTAGAACAATCAATACTTCATTAACAATGATTTTTGTATTGCTGATTATGTTTATTTTTGGTGGAGAGTCTATCAGAGGATTTATCTTTGCAATGCTTATCGGTATTATCATTGGTACATATTCTTCATTATTTATTGCTACTCCTGTTTTGGTTGATACCATTTCTAAGGATGAGAAACATGATGTAGAAGTGAAACATCAGCAGGCATAATAAAACACTAAAGATTAATTATAAAAAAAGATTCAGTGAAAACTGAATCTTTTTTTTGCTCATTACTGAAAAGTTTATACGCTGTCTTTTTGATAAAAGCGCCTACATTATTTTTGTAAAAGTATCTTTTATCAATTGTATTTCATTTGTATAAATAGTTTTCTTTTTGCTGGCAAAGTAGAGTGTGTTTTTTAAAGGAGTTTTGCCTTCCCATAGAAGTTTTATTTTTCCGCTTACTAATTCTGACTTACATAAGAAATCTGGAATTACCGCCAGTCCGTTACTGTTGCTTAAACAGCGTACTATGGAGTTTAAATTTGGAACAATGTAATTTGGTCTGAAATCGGCATGTTTGTTGAAATTAAGCTGCCAAAAACGTCTTAAATGCTCCATATCTCCTGTAGTGCCATACCATCTTTGCATTTTTAGCCATTCTTCGATTTTTATGGGATCATTTTGTTTTTTTAAAATATCAAAATCATTCGAATCAGTTTCACTGCCTGCAATTAGAATTATGGTTTCCGATGAGAAAGCCTGATACTCGATAGCATTTTTAGAAATCATCTGCGGCGTGATGATTAAGTCCAAAATACCTTTGTCGAGGTTTTCAATCATTTCCGGATATTCCCCAAATTGAATAATCACATTAAACGGAAAGGTTGTTAAATAAGGTTCTAACGTAATTTGAAAAGTTTCAAAACACATTCCGATGCTGATAGTCGGGGTGTTTTTTTCAGTACTTCGCTGGAAATTTTTTTCGGCTTCTTCCAGTTTGCAAAGTGCATCGGTTATAAAGTTGTAAAGTACTTTTCCTTTTTCGGTTGGAACCATTTTTCGGCTGGTTCTGTCAAATAGTTTATAACCGACATAGCTTTCAAGCGAACTCAAATGCAGACTGACTCCTGGCTGTGAAATAAATAATGCTTCTGCCGCGCCAGTTAAGGTTCCTGTTTTGTAAACATATTTGAAAGTTCGATACCATTCTAGATTTACCATTTCATGCAGTTATTATAATTATGATACAAAGGTATGAATTATGTTATTTTAATAATACTTATTAGTGCCGTAAATTTGTTTCATCGAATTAAATCTAATAAAAATGAAAAAGATATTTATAATAAACGGAGGTCAGAAATTTGGCCATTCAGGTGGAAAATTTAATCGGACAATTGCAAATGCAACTGCAGAATTTTTTCTAAATAATAAAGATTTTGAAGTAAGAAGTACAGATGTAAACGATGAATATGATCCTGCTCAAGAAGTAGAAAAATTTGTCTGGGCAGATGTTATCATTTATCATACGCCGATTTGGTGGTTTCAATTGCCACATGCTTTCAAGAAATATATAGATGTTGTTTTCACCGAAGGTCATGATAATGGTATTTACAAAAGTGATGGGCGTTCCTCTAAAAATCCTGCAGTCAATTACGGAACAGGAGGACTGCTGCATGGCAGAAAATACATGGTAACTTCATCTTGGAATGCGCCGAAGGAAGCTTTTACACTGCCAGGAGAATTCTTTGGAGAAACAAGCGTTGATGATGGAGTATTATTTGGTTTCCACAGAATGAATACTTTTACAGGAATGGAGCCATTGGAAAGCTTACATTTCCATGATGTCATGAAAGGAGCTAATTTAAACAGCGATTTAGAGATGTATAGAAATCATTTAACGGAAGTTTTTTTGAACTAATTATGGAAATAAATTTGACGGTAATTATTAAAAGTAAATCTGAAAAGAGAGAAGAATTGAAAACAATTTTACTGAATTTGGTAGAGAATTCCAGAAAAGAAGCTGCCTGTCTACAATATGATCTGCATCAAAATATAGAAAATCCTAATGTTTTTATTTTTCATGAGATTTGGGAAAATAAAGAAGGATTGGATCTGCATATGAAACAATTATATTTCGTAAAATTTAGTGAGGTTTCTGATCTGTATTTAGATGGGGAAATGACAGTTTATAGCACTTCAAAATTAGTATAGCCATAAAAAAACAGCCACTGAATTTTCAGTGGCTGTTTATAAATTATTATTGAACGTGATTTATATTTCATTCGTCTTTTTTGCAGTAAATACAAAATACAATCCAACTAGTATAAACGGAATACTCAGCCATTGTCCTGTTGATAATACGTTTCCTAAATCGCTTTCAAAGCCTCCCTGGCTCTCTTTTACCGATTCGACTACAATACGTACCGTGAATAAAAGAACTAAAAATAATCCAAATAAAAATCCTGATTTTTTTCTTGCATCTGTTTTCCAATAAAGGAAAAATAATGCGGCAAATACAAAGATATAACAGAATGCCTCATATAACTGCGCCGGATGCTTTGCGGGAACCTGTTGAAGTAAATTTGCAAATTGAGGATTAGTAGCAATAGCGTCGTAGGCATCTTTTGGTGTTGGAAGCTGGGTTGCATTGACTGCCTCTCTTGGACTAAATTGGTCTCTAACAAAACGAACTCCAAATGCAGATGTAGTTTCTTTACCTACGATTTCAGAATTGAAAAAATTTCCTAATCTTACAAAAATAGCACCGCTGGCACAAGGAATAACCACTCTGTCTAATATCCATAAAACAGGTTTGTGGAGTACTTTTTTGCTGAAAAAATACATCGCCGCGATAATTGAAATGGTAGCTCCGTGACTTGCCAGCCCTTGATATCCCGTAAATTGAAATTTGGGAGTGAAACGGAAAGGTAATATTATTTCGGCTAAATTGTTGCGGTAATATTCCCAGTCGTAAAAGAAAACGTGTCCCAAACGCGCACCGACCAAAGTAGCTAACACTGTCCAAACAAATAAAGAATCTAATTTATCGATGGAAATATTCTCTCTTTCAAAAATATGTTTCATGATATACCAGCCCAATCCAAAAGCGATTACAAACATCAGACTGTAATAGCGAATAATGAAAAAACCTAAGTCAATACCTTCAGAAGGATTCCAGATAATGTTTAAAGCGTGTGTCATTTATTTTTTATTTTTTTTGTGAAAATATTACTTTCATTTAAATCGATGTGTTAACAAAAAGGTAAGATTTTTATTTTTAATGATTATGCTTACATTCTTTGTTTTCTTTCTCCTTCTCCTTTGGAGAAGGCTGGGGAGAGGATGGCACCGGATCATAACCTTTTCCGCCCCAAGGATGACATCTCAATATTCTTCTTATACCCAAACAGCCTCCATAAAATAATCCGTGAATCTGCAAGGCCTGAATCATATAACTTGAACAAGTTGGTTCAAATCTGCAAGATGCAGGGGTGAAAGGCGAGATGGCTCCCTGATAAAACCGAACGAGTAAAATAAAAGGAGCTGTTAGAAATTTCATGATTTTTTGAAGTCAAAAATTGTTAATCAACAATCTAAAATCAATTTATACTAAAAGTTGTTCCTTCCTTTCCGTCTTTCAGCTGAATACCTAATGTTATTAATTGATCACGGATTTGGTCAGACATCGCAAAATCTTTATTGTCTCTTGCTTGTTTACGCATGCCGATAAGCATGTTCACGACACCTTCTAATTTATCGGTATTACCATTTGATTTTTCTTCTTCCAATCCCAAAACATCAAATACAAAAGCCTGCATCGTTATGGTAAATAGTTTCAAATCTGCTGGATTTAAAATTTCTTTTTCGTCTTTCAGTAAATTAATAAAACGAACGCCTTCAAATAAATGCGCAATAAGAATCGGAGTATTGAAATCATCATTCATCGCATCGTAGCACAATTGTTTCCAGCCAAAAATATCTAGTGAGCTGGTTTCTTTTGCCGAAATGCCTTTCAAAGTTTCCATCGCGTCCATCAGCCTTTTATATCCTTTTTCAGCAGCGATAATAGCTTCGTCAGAGAAATCAAGAATGCTACGGTAATGTGCCTGCATCATAAAGAATCGGGTAACTGATGCCGAAAATGCTTTGCTTAAAAAAGCATTGTCGCCAGTTAGAATTTCTCCCGGCAGAATATTATTTCCAGTTGATTTTGCCATTTTTTTACCGTTCAAAGTCAGCATATTGGCATGCATCCAGTAATTTACGGGAGTATGACCTGTGCAGGCTTCGTTTTGTGCAATTTCGCACTCATGATGCGGGAATTTCAAATCCATTCCGCCACCGTGAATATCAAAATGGTTTCCAAGGTATTTGGTGCTCATTGCTGTACATTCCAAATGCCAGCCTGGAAAACCGTCGCTCCAAGGCGAAGGCCAGCGCATGATATGCTGTGGTTCGGCTTTTTTCCAAAGTGCAAAATCCTGCGGGTTTCTTTTGTCCGACTGTCCGTCAAGATCACGGGTATTGGCAAGCATGTCTTCGATGTTTCGACCGCTTAATACACCGTAATTGTTAGTTTCATTGAATTTAACCACATCAAAATAAACTGATCCATTGGCCACATAGCCAATTCCTTTATCGATAATGGTTTTTATGATTTCGATTTGCTCGATAATATGTCCGGTTGCTGTTGGTTCGATACTTGGAGGTAAAAAGTTAAAAGCATTCAGGATATCATGAAAATCTACAGTATATCTCTGAACCACTTCCATCGGTTCCAATTGTTCCAAACGCGCTTTTTTGGCAATTTTGTCCTCGCCTTCATCTACATCGTCTACAATATGTCCAACATCAGTAATGTTTCGAACATAGCGTACTTTATAATCCAAATGCTGTAAGTATCTAAAGATTACGTCAAAAGACATAAAAGTTCTCACATTCCCAAGATGCACATTGCTGTAAACTGTAGGCCCGCATACATACATCCCCACATTTCCTTCGTTGATTGGCGTAAATGTTTCTTTTTCTCCCGAAAGAGAATTGTATATTTTTAAGGTTTGGTTTTTGTATAATGGCATGGGTTTATTCCGTTTATTGTTTAATCGTTAAATTGTTTAATTGTTTAATCGTTGAATTGCTGATCTGAAAAACAATTCAACGATTAAATTTTTCCCCCTTGTGAGAGGTAGTATTTTTTTAAGCTATTAATTTGATTGCAAATTTTTTCAAGTTTTTCTCTACAAAGTAAATATTCTTCTTCGGTAATATAATTAAGGTCTTTTGAAATTATTAAATGATTTAATGTTTCTGTTGCTGAAGAATATGAAATTGTCAGGAAGTGAGCTTTATCTTTATTTGTGTTTCTGGAAGTTCCTTCAGCTATGTTAGTTGCAATAGATGACGAACTTCTTTTTATTTGAGACGTAATGCCATAAATTTCACTGGATGGAAAATTGTTAGTCAGTTTGTAAATTGTCAAAACAAATTCTTTGGAATTTTGCCAAACTTCAAGCTTCTCGAATGAAAAAATATACATACTTTAATCCGATTTAACAATTAAACAAATTAAACGATTAAACAATATTTAAAATTTAGTTTCCAATTTAATATAATCCAAAAACTCTCTTTTTGTTTGCGGATCTTTGAATTTTCCACCAAATTCAGAAGTTACCGTACTGCTTTCGATATCTTTGATTCCTCTAGAATTCACGCAAAGGTGTTTCGCATCAATAACGCAGGCAACATCTTCAGTCCCTAAGGCCTGCTGAAGCTCCTGAACAATCTGCATTGTCAAACGTTCCTGAACTTGAGGTCTCTTAGCATAATGTTCTACGATTCGGTTCATTTTTGAAAGACCAATAACCCTTCCGCTCGAAATGTAAGCCACATGTGCTCTTCCGATAATTGGTAATAAATGATGTTCGCAGGTAGAGTAAAGCGTAATGTTTTTTTCAACCAGCATTTCGCCGTATTTGTAGTTGTTCTCAAAAGTCGAAGCTTTTGGTTTTTTATCAGGATTCAATCCTCCAAAAATTTCTTTTACAAACATTTTGGCAACACGATTTGGAGTTCCTTTAAGGCTGTCGTCCGTTAAATCCATTCCCAGCGTCAAAAGGATATTTTCGACGTCTTTTTTTATTTTTTCAATCTTTTCGTCATCTGTAATCGCAAAAGCATCGTCTCTTACAGGGTTTTTAGCATTTGTACTAATATGATTGTTTCCTATTTCGTCTTGAAATTCTTCGTTGTTTATCATTAAAAGGTACTGTTATTATGATTGTCTATTTTTGAGGGGTAAAGATAATTAATAAAAAGGAAACATTTTCTATCAATTTCGGCTTTTAATTCTATCAATTTCGGCTTTTAATTCTATCAATAAACAGCCGTTTATTATTGTCTTTAGGAGCAGAACATTTTGCATTTATAGAAGCATTCCTCCCGCTTTTCGTTACAATCTTGTGGGCTGAACCCCAGCCCACAAGGATTTCCACTGCAATCAGGGCTAAATAACAACATTTTTGTTTCATCAGAAATAAAAATCAAGAACTGAAATAACATTCTGTGATTCAGACCTAACAGGTTTTTAAAACCTGTTAGGTCTCTGACGAAAAGCTAAACTTTATCCATTAATTGCGTTTTACCATTCCAATATTCCGCAATCTTGTCATTCCGTAGGAATCTCAGGTTGGTTACTCACGTCGCGTGAGATTGCTTCGCCAATTTGGTCTCGCTGGTGTCCTACGGAATGACAATCTTACGTAAATAATTTGCGAATTTGCGGTAAAACCTGTTTATTACAAAACAAAAAAGCAATACCGTTACTGATATTGCTTTTTTAAATATTTTAGAATTTTTTTCTATTTCGAATTGTAAACAGCAATCGCCTCTTTCAAAATCTGAACAGCATTAATCAAATCTTCTTTTTTCAAAACATAAGCGATACGAACCTGATTCAAACCAACGCCCGGAGTTGAATAAAATCCTGCAGCAGGAGCAATCATTACTGTTTCACCGTTCAGTTCGTATTTTTCCAAAAGCCATTGTGCAAAATCATCTGCATTATCAATAGGCAGCTGCGCAATACAGTAAAAAGAAGCTTTCGGAGTCTTAACGATTACGCCGTCTATTTTGTTCAATTCGCTGATTAAAATATCTCTTCGTTCCTTGTATTCAACGATTACTTCATCAAAATAACTTTGAGGCGTGTCAATAGCGGCTTCGCAGGCGATTTGTTCGATTGTAGGGGGGCATAAACGAGCCTGTGCAAATTTCATAGCGGCAGCGATAACTTCTCTGTTCTTAGTAACCATACAGCCAATACGTGCGCCGCACATGCTGTATCTTTTGGAAACAGAATCAATCATGATCACATTCTGCTCGATTCCTTTCAGGTTCATTACCGAAAAGTGGTGATCTCTTTCATCATAGATAAATTCACGATACACTTCGTCGGCAATCAAAAATAAATCGTGTTTTTTAACCAATTCTCCCAGCTGTTTAATTTCGGATTCCGAATATAAATAGCCTGTTGGGTTATTTGGGTTACAGATTAAGATTGCTTTTGATTTTGGCGTAATCGCTTTTTCAAATTCTTCAATCGTTGGCAGTGTAAATCCGCTTTCGATATTCGAAATTACAGGAACCACTTTTGCGCTTGACTCTTCCGAAAAGGCACTGTAATTGGCATAAAAAGGCTCAGGAATGATAACTTCATCTCCTGGATCCATGATACTTCCAAGAGCGAATAAAAGTGCTTCAGAACCTCCTGTTGTTATCATTATATCTTCGTAACCAACTTTTACATCTTGTTTAGTGTAAAATTTGGCCAGTTTTTTTCGGTAGCTTTCGTATCCGGCTGAAGGACCGTACTCGATGATAGCTAAATCTATATTTTTAATAGCATTGATTGCAACTTCCGGACTCTTTATATCGGGTTGTCCAATGTTTAAATGATAAACCTTATGACCCTTTTTTTTAGCTTGGTCAGCATAAGGAGCCAATTTTCGGATTGGCGATTCCGGCATTCTCCGGCCTCTGATTGAAATTTCAGGCATGATTATAAATTTGAGGTGCAAATTTGCAATTTATTTTCCATAATAACTGTAAACAATATGTCTATTTTGTTGTTTTTGATACATTATTATTGTATAATTGGGTAACAATATAGAAATATAACTAAATGAAGAAAAAAAGTGTATTTTTTCTTTTATTACTGACAATAATGCCTGTTTTTGCTCAGGAGGGTTTTGTATTTGATAAAGGAATTGAGAAAGTTACTGTTCCAATAGTTTTAATTAATAATTTAGTTTTTATACCTATAAAAGTAAATGGAGTAGAACTGAACTTTCTTTTGGATACAGGAGTTGAGGAAACTATTCTTTTTAGTTTGGAAGATAATCCGGAGGTTAGTTTTTTTAATTCCGAAAAAATAAGTCTGCGTGGTCTGGGAAGCGAAGAAGCCATTGAAGGATTGAAAACAACCAATAATATTCTGGAATTAGACGGGGTTAAAGCAACCCGACAGCTTATTTACGTAATTCTCGACCAGAGTTTCAATCTTTCTTCGCAAATAGGCGTTCCAGTAAATGGAATTATAGGATATCAGTTTTTTAGAGAGAATTTGGTTCGTATTGATTATGCGAATAAAAAAGTTATCGTTTATAAAAATCTTGAAGCAAATCGGAAAAAAATAGAGAAAAGATTTGACAGGGTGTCAATCACAATTGAAAAATATAAACCTTATATAGTAGGAACAGTTGATATTGAGAACTCTAAAGTTCAGACTAAAATGTTATTGGATACCGGAAACAGCGATTCGGTATGGCTTTTTCAAAATTTATCGAGTGAAATTAAAGTCCCGTCTAAAAATTTTGATGATTTTTTAGGGAAAGGTTTTAGCGGTGAAATTGAAGGGAAAAGAGCCAGAGTTGCTAGTTATTCATTTGGGAATTATATTTTTAAGTCACCAATTGTAGCTTTCCCAGATTCTAGTTCTATAAAAAATGTTCGTATGGTTAAAGATCGGGCAGGATCGCTTGGGGGAGAAATATTGAAGCGTTTTTCGGTGGTTTTCGATTATAAAAACGAAAGCCTTTTTTTGAAGAAAAATTCAGGTTTTGGCGAACCTTTTAGTTATAATAAAAGCGGTATCGAAATAAAACACAATGGAATACAGTGGGTGAAAGAAACTGTCAAGCTGGAGACAGTGCCTTTGTCTGGCAGTGTCAGTTTTAATAGTGAGGGAAGAAATATCACGAATGATTTTAAATATAAATTTGAGCTCAAACCAATTTATGAAATAGCTAATGTTCGAAAAAATTCGCCAGCGGCAAAAAGCGGTCTTCAGACTGGAGATATAATTATTACGATTAATAAAGTGCCGGTTTATCATTATTCATTGCAAAAGCTAAATGAATTGTTTAAATCGGAAGAGGATAAAAAGTTTTATATGGAGGTTGAAAGAAAAGGTAAGCCTTTTAAATTTTCATTTCATTTGACAGATGATTTGTAAAAAAAAAACGCTTTTAAAAGCGTTTTTTTTGTAAATAGGTTGTCTAGTTTGTAAGGACTTCTCCTTTAATTTTGAGAGGAACACGGCCACCGTCATAATTTACGGCATTAGTTTCCAGTGTAATGGTTTTGCGTATCGGACCTGGCACCATATTGTATTTTATTTCAATTTTGTCTGATTTTCCAGGAGCAATAGGCTGATTAGGTTTGTACAGTATAGTGAAACTGGCAGTAGACTGGATTCCGGTTATGCTTAATGGTGCATCGCCGTTATTGGTAAATGTAAAGTTCCGGATTCCATTATCGGAAGACTTATTTACTTGTCCGTAATCAATAGTGTTGTTAGATTGCTGTATTTCAATCTTAGGACCATTTTGAGCAAATCCTATATAGCTTATAAAAAGCAGGACGATAAGTGCTGTAATTTTTTTCATTTTCTTTGGTTTTTTAGTAGGTATAGTAAATGTACTACCTTATTAATTAATGCACAATTTTTTATTTCGCTTTTTATACTGTGCTTAATTATTTACTTTTGCCGTTATATATAACATCAAAAATCAAACCAAAGCTTTTGCTGTTGATTTGTTTGACCGTTTTAATCGTCAATTTGATTTGAAACACGATTAAACGAATCAACAATTCAACGAATCAACAATTCAACGAATCCACATAAAAAATGACAATTCCTGCACAATTTGACGCTAAAACTATTGAAAATAAATGGTATGATTACTGGATGAAGAATAATTATTTTCATTCGGAGCCAGACCATAGAATACCTTATTCTATTGTAATTCCGCCTCCCAATGTGACTGGAGTATTGCACATGGGACACATGCTTAATAATACTATTCAAGATGTTTTAATTAGAAGAGCACGTTTGAAAGGTTTTAATGCTTGCTGGGTACCTGGAACTGATCACGCTTCGATTGCAACAGAGGCAAAAGTAGTTGCCAAATTAAAATCGGAAGGAATCAATAAATCGGATTTGACCCGTGAGGAGTTTTTAAAACACGCTTACGATTGGACAGATAAATACGGAGGAACAATCTTAGAACAGTTGAAACAATTGGGATGTTCCTGCGATTGGGAAAGAACCAAATTCACGATGGATCCAGATATGTCGGCATCTGTAATTAAATCTTTTGTGGATTTATACAACAAAGGATTGATTTACCGTGGTTACCGAATGGTAAACTGGGATCCGGAAGCCAAAACCACTTTATCTGACGAAGAAGTTATTTACGAAGAACAACAGGGGAAATTATTTTTCCTAAAATATAAAATCGAAGGTTCAGAAGATTTCTTGACTGTCGCAACAACTCGTCCGGAAACTATTTTTGGAGATACTGCCATTTGCATTAATCCAAATGACGAACGTTTCACTCATTTGAAAGGAAAGAAAGCGATTGTGCCAATTTGCGGTCGTGTTATTCCAATTATCGAAGATGAATATGTAGATGTTGAGTTTGGAACAGGCTGTTTGAAAGTAACTCCTGCACATGATGTAAATGATAAAACGTTAGGGGAGAAGCACAATCTTGAAATCATTGACATTTTCAATGAAGATGCTACTTTGAACAGTTTTGGATTGCATTACCAAGGGAAAGATCGTTTTGTGGTTCGTACTGAAATTGCCAAAGAACTGGAAGCAAATGGTGATTTGGCAAAAACTGAAATACATTTGAATAAAGTAGGAACTTCTGAAAGAACAAAAGCGGTAATCGAACCACGTTTGTCTGATCAGTGGTTTTTGAAAATGGATGATTTGGTAAAACCAGCTATTAAATCGGTTTTGGAAACAGGAGATATTAAATTACACCCAAAACGTTTTGACAACACTTATGCACATTGGTTAAATAATATCCGTGATTGGAATATCTCCCGTCAATTGTGGTGGGGACAACAAATTCCTGCTTATTATTATGGAGATGGAAAAGAGGATTTCGTAGTTGCAGAATCCATAGAAGATGCTTTGGTTTTAGCCAAAGAAAGAACCAACAACCAACAACTAACAACCGACAACCTTACTCAAGACGCCGATGCTCTCGACACTTGGTTCTCTTCTTGGTTATGGCCAATGTCAGTTTTTGGCGGTATTATGGATCCTGAAAACGAAGATTATAAATACTATTATCCAACCAATGATTTGGTAACGGGTCCGGATATTTTGTTTTTCTGGGTGGCTAGAATGATTATTGCAGGTTATGAATATGCAGGAGAAAAACCATTCTCGAATGTGTATTTAACAGGTTTGGTTCGTGACAAACAAAGACGTAAAATGTCTAAATCTTTAGGGAATTCACCGGAACCGTTGGAATTAATAGAGAAATTTGGAGCCGATGGAGTTCGTGTTGGATTGCTTTTGAGTGCTTCTGCAGGGAATGATATTATGTTTGACGAAGAATTGTGTAATCAAGGAAAAGGATTCACAAATAAAATCTGGAATGCTTTCAAATTGATTAAAGGATGGGAAGTTTCAGATTCAATTCCACAGCCGGAATCTTCAAAAGTGGCGATTGAATGGTACGAAGCCAAATTACAGCAGACACTTTTGGAAATCGAGGATAATTTCGAAAAATATAGAATTTCTGATGCCTTGATGGGAATTTACAAATTGGTTTGGGACGATTTCTGTTCTTGGTTTTTGGAAATGATAAAACCAGCTTACCAACAGCCGATTGACAGCGTTACTTTTGCGAAAGCAATAGAAATGCTGGAAAATAATTTGAAATTATTACATCCATTTATGCCATTTTTGACAGAAGAAATTTGGCAGCATATTGCAGAAAGAACTCCTGAAGAAGCTTTAATTGTTTCAACTTGGCCAGAATTGAAACCGTTCGATGCCAAATTAATTACTGATTTTGAAAATTCAATCGAGGTGATTTCGGGAATAAGAACCATTCGTAAGGACAAAAATATTCCGTTCAAGGATACAATTGAATTGAAAGTAGTAAACAATGACAAAGCTTCTGCTTATTTTGATTCGGTTGTGACCAAATTGGGGAATATTACTTCATTGGAATATGTTTCGGATAAAGTGGACGGAGCGTTGTCTTTCCGTGTGAAATCAAATGAATATTTCATTCCGATTACCGGAAATATTGATGTTGAAGCCGAAATAACAAAGCTGACTGAAGAGTTAACTTATATTCAAGGATTCTTGAAATCGGTGCAGGTGAAGCTGTCAAACGAAAAGTTTGTAGCCAATGCCAAACCTGAAATCATCGAAAACGAACGCAAAAAAGAAGCTGATGCGCTTTCTAAAATTGCTACGATTGAGCAGAGTCTGGCTGGATTGAAATAAGTAAATTATCATTAAAAAATGAATCCCAATTCTGATACAATTTCAGAATTGGGATTTTTTGTTTTCAGTCAAAAAAATGGTTTTATTTCTTGATTTAGTGTTTTGAAATTATATAATTTTAGTACGATTTTTACACTTTGATAAAATCCCTGTTTCTAATGAGAAAAATTGTTTTGTTTGCCTTTGTTTCTGTTTTGTTTTTGTCTTGTTCCAAAAAAGAAAATAAAGTAGAAAATGTTGAAAGAGCTTTTTATTACTGGAAAAGCAATACTTCTTTTGATGATGAATCCATTGAGAAAATTAACAAATTGCAGGTCAAAAAAGTCTATGTCAAATTTTTTGAAGTAGATTATAATGAAACGATGGGCAATTTTCCGTATGAAAAAAATAGGCCAAGAGAGTATGAATTCCGCAAGTTAGATTCGTTAACTATTGTACCTGCAGTTTTTATTAAAAACGAAATATTTCAATACAATACTGAAAAATCGCTGGACAAATTAGCAGATAATATTGTTTTTCTGATTGACAAATACCATAAAGATTACAGTGATAAAAACATTTTTGAGTATTCGGAAATTCAGATTGACTGCGATTGGACTAAATCGACCAAGGAGAAGTATTTCTATTTGCTGAAAAAAATAAAAGAATTATCCAATAAGGAAATCAGCTGTACTCTTCGCCTTTATCCTTATAAATATCCAGATATTATGGGAGTTCCGCCTGTGGACAAAGCGATGCTGATGTGTTATAATCTTATAAAGCCTTTGTCCCAAAAAGATAAAAACTCTATTTTGGACATTGCCGAATTGGAATCCTATTTAAATGAAAGGCGCAGTTATCCTATGCATTTAGATGTAGCTTTACCCGTATTTTATTGGACGCAATGGTATGAAAACAATCGTTTTTCGGGATTGTTAAATATGAATTCGTCAGATATTGCCGGATTTACAAAACCAGTCAAGCCATTGTGGTACGAGGTGACAAAAGACAGCACTTATCAATATGACACTTTTTTCAAAAAAGGAGACCAAATAAAATGCGAAGAAGTGAGTGCAGAAACAATCAGTAAGGCAATTTCGATAATAAAAAAGAATGTAGAATTAGATTCCAATGCAACTATTTCTTTATTCCATTTAGATGACAGCACTTTTAAAAAATACAGTAATGAAGAGATTTCTAGTTTTTATAGTTCTTTTAGTAAGTAGTTTTTACAAGGGAATCGCATGTGGTTATTCGCCTTATGGTGAGGATATTCGGTATTGTTTGTTAAGACCCGAATATTTCAAATATTCACACTATAAGGCATTTTACTATAATGCTAATCTATGGGGATTTGATTATGATCTAAATCCAAATAGTTACAAAACTAGTGTGGAAGCCAATATTTTGGATTGGTATAATTTTGCCAATAGAAAGGTTAGTATTGAATCTATTGAAGATTTTAATAACAATTTGACGCTGACTGATATTAACCCCAAATGCAATAATGATTTTATCCAATATCTTTATAAAAACAATAAAAAAGATGCGATTGCCTATTTGAAAACAGCAAAGAACTGTGAAATCATTAATGGTTTTTTCGAACAGGATGTTTGGGAAAGAAATGAGGCTGTGAATACAAATAAGAGAGGTGATTTTCTGGATAAATTAGTTAGAATTACACAACAAGAACACAATCCCTATTTTAAACGCAAATATGCTTTTTTGACGACGCGACTGGCTTATTATTCTGGAAAAACGGATGTTATAAAAACTGTTTTTGAGGATAATTTCAATGGAAACAAAAAAGATTATCTATATTATTGGAGTTTGTTTTTCTATAATTTTACAAAATCAGGTGGTGAATCTATGCTGAATACAGCTAACTTAATGGCTGACAGTCCTGAAAAAACATACGCTAGTTATTATTATTTTCACGATGGATTTAAAATTTCAGAAGCTTTAAAGCTTGCCAGAAGCAAAGAGGAAATTGCTAATGTTTATGCGTATGCTTCTGTTCAAAAAGTAGATAAGAATCTAGATTATCTAAAAGAAATTTATAAAAATAATCCAAAATCAGAGATTCTTGGTTTTTTGCTTTTGCGCGAGATAAATAAAATTGAAGATTGGGTTTATACACCTTATTATTCCAATTATTCGCCTTCAACGCAATTTGATTATTGGAGTGAAGATAATGATAAAATTACTACTGAAATATTAAGAGACCGTTCTGAAAAAGACCGATTCTATGCTCTGGAAGTTTTGGATTTTGTAGAATCAATTGATTTGAAAGCGATACAAAACCCTTTGGTTTGGGAAGCTTCTCAAATTAATCTGCTGTTTATGACCCGAAAATATGATGATTGTTTACAACAAATAGCTTCATTTGAAAAAAAGTTTAAAAACGATAAGTCTTTAGAAGAGATTGAAAAAATAAAAGCACTTTGTATTACGGCGAATCAAGAAAATGGGAAAGCAATTATCAAGCCTGAGATCCAAAATGTGATTTTGAAATACAAAAAAGACGAGCGTTTTATTTTTGCTTTGGGAAGAGAATTGGAATTTAAAGGAAATATTACTGATGGAATTGCTTTGATCTCCTTATTGGAATCAAATTTTGATAATGGTTATGATATTAGCGATGTTGAATGGCAAGGCAACCGCATCCAGACCTCGGGGAATTTGGAAGTGTTTTATACTTATTTTGACTATTTGGATTTTGTTTATTCGGCTAAGGATCTACAGACTATTGTCAATAAATTGAAAACAGGAAATTTAAGCCAATTCGAAAAAGCTATTTATGCCAAATTGCTTAAGGATAGAGATTATTTGAAGGATTTGTTGGGAACAAAATACATTCGGGAAAATCAATTGGGTAATGCTTTAATTACTTTTAAATCAATAGATGAAAGATACTGGGAAGATAATTACAATGCTTGGGAAAGAGGGAATTATGGCGAAGATTATACTTTTGACCAGAATCCGTTTTATGATTTTAAATATACTGAAAACTTTATTGAACATAAAGAAAGGTTTTTTGTTACCAAACTTTCCATCACTGAACATTTGATAAAATACACTAATCTAGCCAATAATCCGAAAATCAAAGATAGAGATTATTACTATTTTCTTTTGGCAAACTGTTATTACAATATGTCAGATTATGGTAATTCATGGATGATGCGCCGTTATTCCAGCAGTACTTCTTATTTTGACCAAAACTATGAAAATGAGTCCTATATAGACGAAATAGAATATCGAAATAAACTCAAGGCAGTAGCCTATTACAGATTAGCTTTTCAAAATGCCAAAACAGCAAAATTCAAAGCGCTTTGTCTGAGGATGATGGATTATGCAGAAGAGAATGTATATAGTGATTCAAAAAGGGTTGCCACACAATTTCCGGAATATAGTGGTGATTTGTCGGGTTGTGAAAATCTAGCAGACTATTTTAAATCCAGAAGGTAAAAAAATCCCAATTCTGAAATTTTTCGGAATTGGGATTTTTTATTTGTCGGAGTAATGTCCCATTGCTGAAACTACATAAACTGTGACGATATCTTCATCAACTTTATAAACCAATCGGTCTTTTTGATTTATTCTTCTTGACCAATAATCACTAAATTGATGTTTTAGTTTTTCGGGTTTACCAATTCCTTGATAGGGTGTGTTCTCAAGTTCAAGTATTATTTTTCGAATAGTGTTTATGTTTGATTTATTGCCGGATTTAAAATGTTTAGCCAAATCTTTTTCGGCTTCTTGGGTTATTTCAATCCTAAACTTCCCCATACATCATTCGGATCAATAGTTTTGGTTTTTCCCTCTTTTATGTTTTTTTCGGCCTTCATTATTTTTTCAACAAATTCAGGGGCGTATGTGCTTTCTTCATTTATTTCCACACCTTTATTTGTAAGCGATAATAATTTTGCCAGTTCAAGCAATGCTTTGCCTGCCTTTGTACGCTCATTAATGGTTATGGTTGTCATGGTTTTATTTTTTGATAATTACAAAGATACAAAAAAAATTTGTCCAGATTTTGGACAAAACTTTTTCCACTTTAAAAGAAAATCCCAATTCTGATACTATTTCAGAATTGGGATTTTTTATGTTTTACAAATTCGCTTTAATTTTTTCGATTACCTCGGTATATTCGGCATCGGTTAAATACGTTTTCTGTGGGTTCATTTCGAATACCGTTCCAAAGGCGTAACCTTCTTTGTATTTTGGTACGATGTGAACGTGCAGGTGGGATAAAGTGTCGCTATAGGCACCATAATTAACTTTGTCTGGATTAAAAGCTTTTGCAATTGCTCTTCCAACATTGGCAACATCTTCAAAGAATAAATTGCGCTGTTCGTCGCTTAACTCATAAAGCTCAACACCATGATCTTTATAAACTACGTTACATCGTCCAGAATACGATTGTTCTTTGAAAAGGAAAAGCTGTGATACTTTTAAATCGCCTATTTTAATCATTAATTGGTTTAAAGTGTCATTGTTTTGGCAATACAGGCATTCTGAAACTGGAGATGGCATATTTATTTTGGGTTTGTTAGTTAAATTTAAAATGAATCCTGTAAAAGTAGTTCTTATTCTTAAAAACAAAAACTTTTTCTGTATTTCAAAATGATGAAAGGAACAGAAAAAGTTTTGAAAAAAAAATAAAAAGCTTAACTAACAGTATTTTTTAAAATTTGTATTTTAAACTTGCCATTACTTGGCGGGGAGCAATTGGGTTTATACTGTAATTTTCGTGTACCGTATAATTCAGCTCGTTTGTAATGTTTGATAATTTAACTAATGCAGACCATTTTTTCCAAGTATAACCAGTTGAAACATCAATAGTTGTGTATGCATCGATAGGGAATTCTCTATGGTTTATTCCATCAGGTTTAGTGCTGTCGTATTGGTCATTCCAGCCTCCTAAACGGTCACCGATATAGTTTCCAATAGCTCCGAATGACATTCCTTTTAATATACCGCTTGGCAATGTATAGAAGAAACTTAAATTGGCTGTATTTGCAGGAGTTCTTACCAAACGGTCTCCTTCGATGTTACTTCCGTTTAAACCAGATGTTTTAACATAACGCATGTCGTTATAACTATATCCAGCAATGATGCTTAAACCTTCAATTGGTCTGGCTGTAATATCTACTTCTACACCTTTACTTTTAGTTTCACCATTTAAAGTTTTGATGTTAGTGTTAGAGTTTGGATTTCCATTTGCATCAAATTCGGCTGTCTGTGCTAAATTGCTATTGGTAATCTGATAAACAGTAACATTTGTGCTAAATACTCCTTTCCAGAAATCTTTTTTGATACCTGCCTCATATTGGTCAATGATTGAAGGCTCAATTGGCTGTCCATCTACAGTTGTTCCTGTATTTGGTGTAAACGAGTTAGAATAACTAGCAAATAATGACATGTCTTTTGTAGGCTGATATACTAATCCAACTTTTGGTGAAAAAGCATTATCTAATTTTTTAGGAGCTGTACTAGGAACTCCATCCTGTGGGTTTCCTGCACCTGTAGCTGTTTCTTTGTAAGTAGTAGCTTCAGCTTCCTGCCAAGACCAGCGAAGACCAGCTAGTACTTTAATTTTTTCGGTAACAGAAATCAAATCTTGAAAATAGGCTCCAAAACGATTAGTTTTTGTGTCTACTATTTGAGTTGCTCTGGCATTTGGTTCGTCATTTCTTTGAGTGCTAGGATCAAAAGTATAAAGATTGATAGTATCATAAGTTGTTGATGGAAATGCATAAGTATATGCTGTAGCAAATGAGTTTTCCCAATCAGCACCTGTAAATAACTGGTGTTTGATACTTCCTGTATTGAAAGTTCCCTGTAAACTTAATTGTTCCCCAAGTATTTCTTCTAAGTTTTTATTTTGTACCAATCCTCTAGCCCAATCACCGTTTGCTTTTACACCAGTTAATTGGTTGGTAGATTTTGATGTTCTGTCATAATTTTGGAAAGAAGAATTGAAATTCAATTTCCAGTTTTTGTTAAAATCATGGTTTAATAAGGCAGAAGCACTAGAAGATTTTGTTTTTCCAGTAGACCAAAGTGATCCGTAAAAGTTATTACGCGGTACATCAACAATTGTAGAAGTTGTCGTAGTTGTAATAGCTCCTGTTCCAAAGTCCGGTGTCCAATCGGCATCCAGATAATCTCCCTGAACCGTTATTTGGGTTTTGTCACTTACATTAAAAAGTAAAGACGGGTTAACATAAAAACGTTCATTTTTTACCACATCTCTATAACTTTCTGAATTTTCGTAAGAACCATTAATTCTGTAAGCTATGAATTTATTTAAAGGACCATAGAAATCTATAGATGGCTTGTAGTAAGCATAACTTCCGGCCTGCATTGAAATTTCTCCGCCACTTTTGAAAGATGGGGTTTTTGTTACTAAGTTTAAGATTCCTCCCGGGGCAACGTTTCCGTATAATAAAGCAGAGCCGCCTTTAAGAAACTCAACTTTATCCAATCCTGAAACATCAGGGATTGAACCTGCATTGTAGCGGAAGCCATTTTTAAACATATTGTTGGCCGTCATGTCATATCCTCTTGAGAAAAATGATTCCTGAGCACCCCCGCGTGCAGAACCTACATAAACACCATTGGCGTTTTTTAATACTTCGCTTAAGCGGATGGCCTGCTGCTGTTCGATAACTTCTCCTCCAATTACCTGTACACTTTGAGGTGTATCCATTGGTTTTAATCCAGAACGTAAAGCGGTTACTGGTTTTGGCTGTTTATTTCCAGTTACTATAACTTCTTTTAATTGCTGGCCTTTTTTCTTTACTGTATCATTAACTGATTTTATACTGTCGGAAGCAAAATAGTAAAGGCTGTTATCTTTTGTGCTGTTTGAATTACTTGCAACGTCTTGGGCTTGACTGTTTAGACAGAATGCTAAGAGCGTTAGGGGGAGAAAAATATATTTCATGTCTTTTATTTGGAATAATTAAAAATAACAGTGCAAATATAAAACCTAAATTTAGATGTGACAACTTATTTAGACTAAATATTAATAATATTTTAATAAGTTTTTAACTATTTGAAATTCAGTTTTTTAATTGTATTTTTCTATGTATTTTTGAATTTATTTGAAGTCTTTTTAGAATGAAATCAGCCATTTTGAAGCTTTTGAAGGGAGAAAAAACCTCCTTCAAAAGACTAATGATAATTTTTTTCATTTTGTTTTTTTGTTAAAAAAGGCTTCCAAATTTTTATTTTACTTCTAAGAGTCTTTTAGCTTCTATGTTATTTGGCGAAAACTGTATTGCTTTTTCATAGGAAAGTCTGGCTTGTGATTTTTCTCCTTTATTTTCATAAGCTTTGCCAAGACTTAAATAGACATTACTGCTGTTCGGATAATACTTTTTTGTCATCATAAAAAAAGCCAGTGCGGCATCAGTTTGCTTTTTTTCAAGACAAAAGTTTCCCATCCAATCCAGATAGCTTTCTGTTGGAAAAAATGTAAAACCGGTTTGTTTCGAAAGTTTTGCGAACTGCTGTTCTACTAAAGCTGGATTTTGAACTGCTTCTTTTACCTGTACCAAATGCTCTTTGAAAATAAACCGCAAACCGTCATATTCAGCCGGAATGGGTATCGTTCCGTGGTCCTCGTTTTCATAATATTTAAATGCCCAGCGGAGATTTTTAGGGTCTTTAGAAGTTAATAGTTTTTCAAATTTTCTGATTCCTCTTGCCATATCGGTTGTTGTGTCCTGCGGGATACTTATTTTATTGGCCATAGCCACATAAATACTGCGGTTTTCAAAATCCTTTTTGTTGAAAATGGAATCCGTTTTTTTGATCATGATTTCATTATCCCACCAAAGACTTGGATCTATAATAGTGTATGCATTGAACAGTTTGGTATGATGCAGCAGAATGTTTACAGCTGTCAGTCCGCCAAAAGAATGTCCGTTCAATATATTATAGCCAGATGTTCTGTAATGGGAATCGATGTAAGGATGCAGTTCAGTTTCCAAAAAGGAAATGAAATTTTTATTACCGCAGCTCTGCTGAAAAAACTTTTTATCTTTATCAAAAAAAGCCTGTCGGTTACCTTCCGTCGGCGTTAAATCTCGTGTACGGTTGGTATTGGTAATTCCTACGACAATCATTTGCGGAATCACAGCATAAGGTCCTTTTGCTAATGACTGCTGAATTCCTGTAAACGAATGGAAATTGTTCTCGGCATCTAATAAATAAACGACAGGATACTTTGCAGGCGCAAATTTTTTATTGTTGTAATCAGGTGGGAGATAAATCCAAAATTCGCGTTCTTCGTTTAAGGTTTTGGAAAAAATATGATGTTTGCTTCCAATATTTATGCTATCCTGCGAAAATGAATTTGTTAAATAAAATAGAAGGAATAGAAAGGAAAATATTTTTTTCATTGTGATTTTTTTAATTGGTTTGTCAGGTGCTGTTTTAGCACTATAATTGACTTTCGACTTTATGACTTGCAGCTTTCGACTTATTATTACGTCCGTACCAGATTATAAAGCCAGTAACGGGTAAGGCAGTACAAATTAGTCCGATGAATAAAGTCAGTGTTTTTCCAATCCAGCCAGCCCAAAAACCAATATGAAGATTCATTGTCCAGTCATCGATTTCAAGACCGTTCATTACTTTTACAGGGATTTCCATTTCCTGTCCTGTATAGCGGTTGATAGTGAAAGTTTTTCCGTTTTCGACACCTTTCAGTCCAATGTTTTTGGCGGTAACGGCATATAAAGCGGTAATGCTGTCTTTTGTAGCAACTGATAATTTGACTTGTTCTATGCTTTCATCTTTCGAAAATAATTTTTGGATGATAGGATTTATCGGAGCAAATGTTTTGGTGCTGTCATATTCCGGTTTGATATCGCGAAATAAAGAATAGGCTTTTGGAGTTCCTCCCAATATTTTGTGAGTGGCATTGCCTAATGGTTTATTGACAATAATTAACCCTGTTATGGTTATTAGTAAAGCTGGCAATAAATTGTAAAAGCCGGGAACATTGTGCAAATCATAATTCAATCTCTTGAAGCTGGCTTTCCATTTTATGGCAAAACTTTGTTTTTTGGTTGACTTATTCCATTTTTTTGGCCACCAAAGAATAAGGCCGGTAATAAGTTCTATCAGGAAAATCCAAACTGAAATTTCAACAATCAGATTACCGGATTTACCAAATGGGATGTGACCGCTGTGAATATGTGCAATAACATAGAAAAAATCATAAGCTTTGCCAGAATCCAGAACTTTGCCAGTGTAAGGATCAATCCATGAAAATTGTAAATCCCGTTCTTTGGTAGAAGAAGCTAGTTTGATGGTTCTTTCGGGATCTCTGTAAATGATGTAATAACTTGCTTTTCTTTCGGGGTTCTGCTGTTTGAATGCCTTTAGAATTTCTTCAGGTGAAAGTTTTTGCGCTTTTACTTCTGAAACATATAATGAATCATAAGCCAAACCATCAATAATGTCATCACAATAAATGAATAAGACTCCTGTGAGCGCTACAATAAATACGATTATTCCGGAACTGAGACCTAACCATAAATGAAGCCAATGATTGAGTCTGCTCCATTTGCTTTTCTGCTTGGATTTTTTTTCTGTTTGTTTTTTTTGAGGATTATTTGTCATACTGCAAAACGTAATAAAACAAGTTGTCAACCCTAATTATAAGGTTGACAGCTCGTTTAAAAATTGAAATAATTAGAACTTGTAGGTAAGGTTTGCTGCTAATTGTCTTGTAGGCATCATTGTAGCCCAGTAATCAGAAGACCAATAATCTTTGTTGGCAATGTTATTCAATTTTAAACCAATTCTGAATTTTGGTTTTTCGTAGAAAACTGTCGCATCCATTATGGTATACCCGTTTACGGTAAATGTATTAGTATCATTTGCAAAACTGTCACTTTGCGTATTTCCTCCAAAACCAAAGCCAAATCCTTTTACTTTTCCGTCCAGTATTTTGTAGCTCAGCCAAAGGTTAGCGACATTTTTTGGTGCTGAATATGGTGTTTTCCCTTTTGAAGATCCAGATGTAAATTCGCTTTCATTGTATCCATATCCCATAATTATATGGAAACCTCTAAACGGATTAGCAATCAAATCGGCTTCAAAACCTTTGCTTCTCTGCGTACCGTCCTGTACAGAATACAAAGAGTTATTAGGGTCTGTACGTACTTTGTCTTTCACCTGAATGTCATAATAACTTAGGGTTCCGTTTAGTTTTCCGCTTAACAATTCCAGTTTTACACCGCCTTCCAGCTGATTTGCTTCTTCCGGTTTGAATTCAATTGGTGCTGCAGGATTAGATGTTAAGCCCGCTCCAACATTACTGAATCCGTTCATGTAGTTTCCGAAAACAGAAACTTTCTCTTTTATTATCTGATAAATTAAACCCAATTTTGGTGAAACTGCATTTTGGTTATAATTGGCAATTTTATTTTCGTTGTGATCCCAGCGGACACTCGCCATTCCAATTAATTTATCGGTAAAATTCACAACATCGGATACATAAGCGCTTGTTGTTCTTAGATCTCTATTGTTTACAGTACTTGGAGCCGGCATAGTTGCAATCATCTGTTTATATTTTTCCATATTGATGAATGGAGCGCTGCCGTTTATTGGTGTCAAAGGATTTCCCGCAGATGCATCATAGGAGTTAATCGTCCATCTGTTGTCATTGGTGCTGATATAAGTATAATCTAATCCAAGTAAAAGACGGTTTTTGATGTTTCCAATATTGAAAGTTCCAACAAAATTCTGCTGCAGCTGGCTGGTTTTGAAAACACTGTTGATATTCATTAATCTGCGCTGTAACAAAGGCTTTGTTGCTGCTGAAGCTGGTGTATTTATCAGCAGAAACAAATAATTGGCTTTATTATCTGTAAATGCATTAGAAAAATTAGTCTGTGAAATCCATTGATCCGATAATTTGTAAGCTGCTCTCGCAAAAACATTGGTATTTTTAGCTTCGGATTGTAAATCGTCTGTGGTGTATGATTTTTTAAAATCAAAATTCAAATCATTAAAGCTTTTGTATCCAGATGTTACTGGATTTAAATTTCCTAAACCAATGTAGCTGGCATTTCGGCTTCCGTTGTACATTTCTACGTCAAAATCAAAAGTCAAGCGGTCACTTACTTTATATTGAAATGAAGGAGCAATGATAAAGGTTTTGCTTTTGCCATAATCCTGCCATGTTTTTTGGTTGTCCAAAGCAGCATTTATTCTGAAAAGCATTGTTTTATCATCGTTAAGAGCCGTATTAAAATCAATGGTTGTACGGCTTAATGCCCAGCTTCCTGTAGTGTAGCTCACTTCTACTCTGGTAGCTTCAAAAGGTTTTTTGGTAACTCTGTTTACAAGTCCGCCATAAGTGGTTAATGCAGAGCCAAATAAAGTAGCTGACGGCCCTTTGATAACTTCAATGCTTTCTAAGTTAACCGGATCACTCATCGTTACCCAGTTAGTGTTCATTCCGTTACGGATAGAACCTGCCGCCGATGCACCGCTAAAACCTCGCATTCTTAAACTTAATCCAACACCTCCTGAACCCACACTTTGAGTAACATTGCTCAATCCGGGAGCTGTACTGAGTGCGCTTCTAAAGTCAACTGCGATTTGTTCCTGAAAAAGTTCTTTTGGAACAACGGTGTAAACCTGCGGATTTTCAAGATTGCTGATAGGAAGTCTTGACACATATTCACTTTTCTTTTCGGCAAATTTCTTAGCAGCCGAAACTACAACAACTTCATTTAACTGTTTTAATGAAGTCTCCAGCTGAAAGTCAGCGGTTGTTACTTCATTGGTAGTTACAATTATTTCCTTGATTGAGGGCTGATGCTGCACCGTATTTATTTGAAGCTGATATTTCCCTGTTGGAACCTTATTAAAAATATAATTTCCATTCGCATCAGAAGTTGTTGATTTTTTTAATTCCTGTATGGTAATGGTAACAGCTTCTCCAACTTTATCGTCGGATGTAGTTACTGTTCCTCTGATTGTTCCGATATTTTGCTGTGCAAATGTATTTGTAGAAGCAAGAATAAGAAGCAGAATAATTATTTTGAATAAGGGCAGTAATGATTTTTTGATAATAATCATGATTATTGTTATTTAGATTAATTAAAAATTAATAATTTTACGCAAAAGTAGTTTGTTAATGAAAACATAATTAACGCAATCAGTATTAATAGTAACGCAAAACGGATTTTATGAAAACAGAGATGAGAAGTGAAATATTTGAAGGGAACTCGGTTGTGATAAATGACCCGATTCAGTTCAATAAAGAGCATCTTGTCGAGAAGAAAATTGACTACAATCACAAAGGAGTCAGCGGAATTATTACCGATATTATGCTCAACGGAATTCATTTGACGATTCGGGAAATAACAATTCAGACTGAATCCTATTCTATCGAAATACAGCATGATTTTTCTTTTGTTAAACTACATATTGAAATAGAAGGAGATAATGAATACTGTCCTGAAAATCCATCTGAAAGAGGAATTTATATCCCGCATGGACATTACAATCTGTTTTATCTGCCGGTTATAAAAGGCGTTTTAAATTATCGTACTAAAAAACGTAAAACATTAGAAATTACTTTTACAGAAGACTATCTGGAACAATTATTTTATCCCAATTTAAAAACTGCCATCCCTTTATTGGCCGATGCCATAACGAATAAAACTGCCTACACTATGTGGGATTCGAGTAAAAGTATTTCACCAAAATTGTATGTCCTAATCGAAGATATCATCCAATGCAATTATACCGGAGCAATCAAAAAAGCTTTTTTGGAATCAAAAGTAGTAGAGATACTTTCGTATTTGTTTACTATTATAAATGAAGAAGAGAATACCAAAATCAGTGAAGATTTAAGTTCACAGGATTATCTGAAAATTGTTGCAGTAGAAAAGATTCTTAAAGAGCAGTTCAAAGAAAAGCACACGCTTGCGAGTATTGCTGCACAAGTTGGATTGAATGATTTTAAGCTGAAGAAATATTTTAAAATTGTTTATAATACTACGGTTTTTCATTATTTGGCGGAACTTCGTATGGATTATGCCAAACAATTAATAGCCGAAAAAGAGTATTCTGTCGCTTTAGTTTCAGAAGAATTAGGATATAAAAATCCGCAGCATTTTACAGTGGCTTTCAAAAAGGTTTTTGGGTATTTGCCAAGTAAATTAAAAGCGGAACATTAGAGCTTGGCTTTGATTTTTTTTATTTGGAAATTTTTTGATTTTACTACTTTGCCATTATCAGTAATCATTAGACAGCTGTAATCAGGGAATTTGTTAAGTAAAAGCAAACCTTCCTTTTGTCCTAAAATCATCAAGGAAGTACTCAATCCATTGGCGGTTTCGGCATTTGGACCAACAACAGTAACACTGCAGAGACCGGTTACTGGATAACCAGTTGACGGATTTATAATGTGGGAATAGCGTTTGCCGTTAAAAACAACAAATTTTTCATAAGATCCAGAAGTCGTAACCGCACCTTGTGACAGCGGAATTGCGCCTAATAATTCATCTGGATGAAATGGATTGGTAATGCCTATTTTCCAAGGTTTTCCGTTAGGCTGTTTTCCCCATATGCTCATATCGCCGGTGCCGTTTACAATTCCTGCCTTGATTCCTTTGGCAAGCATCATTTCCTTGCATTTATTGGTGGCATAACCTTCACCGAGTGCTCCGAAACCAATTTTCATCCCTTTTAATTTTAGGAAAATGGTTGAGTTGATGCTGTCCAGAATAATATTTTTGTAACCTACTTTTTCCACCGATTTTTTAATGGCTTCCGCCGAAGGCATTTTGGTCATGGATCCGTCGAATTTCCAGATTCTGTCCATAGCAGCGAAGCTGATATCAAAACCGCCATTGGTTATTTCTGAGAAATGAATGGCTCTTTTCGTCAGTTCAAAAACTTCTTTATCGACTTTTACAGGCTGAATTCCGGCATTTCTGTTTACTTCGGATATTTGAGTGCTGGGTTTCCAGTCGGAGATTAGGTATTCGATTCTCGAAATTTCAGTGATTACTTCATCAATACTTTGCTCTGCTGTTAATGAATCTTTGGCAACAATTGTAATGTCAAAACGCCCGCCCATAAGCATTGTGGCTCTCTTGCGGAGGACTTGGCTGTTGACGGTCTGGATTAGAAAAAACAGTGATAATAGTGCTGTAAAGTATTTTCTTTTCATAATGATTTTGTATTCTGCTTTGATTCGATTGCTCTGTTTCAGTATTTCTTTCCTTAAAGTTTGTCATTCATGGCAATATTGTGTAAAAATGAGTCAAATAAAGTTTTCAATTCTTTCGAACCCCTAATTTTAGACCTAACAGGTTTTTAAAACCTGTTAGGTCTAAAATACTGAATAACAATTAATTCCAAAAAAGCAAAAATGCCTGTCTTTAGCCCCGATCGAAGTGGAAATCCTTGTGGGCTGGGGTTCAGCCCACAAGATTGAAACGAAGAGCGGGACCCATGTTTCTAAAAATGCCCTATCTTTCTGCTCCAAAAATTAATAACAATCTGTCAAAATCTGACCTTTGCTTATATAGCTGGAAAGAGTTGTATTATTTTTTGACAGACAAATTGCGTCAAGTATATTTTCGACATCAAACTGCATTTTTAGTGCTCCGCAAATCATTATCGTGCCTCCGCTATTCAATAAATCAGCAAAAAATTCTTCGTCTCTCTTGATTAAATCCATTACATAATGATGATCCTGTTCACGGGAAAATGCCAAGTTGATGTTGCTTAATTGTTGTTTTTGAATCATTTCGGAAGCAAATGCTTCGTAACGGGAAGTGATCTCGGTTTTTTGGCGGAAACCGCTATATAAATGGATTTCGGCTTTTTTCTTGTTCTGTTCAATCATTCCCAAGAAAGGAGCAATTCCGGTTCCATTTGAAATAAGAGCCACTTTTTTGGCTTTTTTAGGAAAATGAAAAGCATGGTTAGGAACTATTCTGGCTTTGATAATATCACCCGCTTTTGCGTTGTATAAAAATCCGGAACCCAAACCCGAAGGGTGTAATTTTACTGCCAATTGGATGTTTCCGTTGCTGTTTCCAATAGAGTAGAGACGTTCTCTATTGTCATTGGCGGGATAAATCGCCAATAAGTCTCCCGAGGTAAATCTGCTTCGCGTTCCAGCACGCAATGTCAGTAAAAAGGTTTGTTCATTTTCGGAAACTGTAGTTTTTTCTAACACCATTAATTTCTCTAAATCGTTCGGAATATGATTGTACAAAGATGGAGTAGTTGCCAATTGGAAACCAGTTTTGTGATTCCATTGTTTTACCCATTCGACAAATTCTTCGGTCGATTTGTCGTTTACTGTCTGAAGATCAATGTAGCGGTGCGCCCAATCCTGATTCGAAAGCAATAGGTCAATTTGTTTGGCATAACCGCAAAAATCGGGATATGATTGGGATCCAAAACCAATTACGGTATAGTTAATTTTTTGCTGTTGATTGTATTTATTCAAAAGTGATTCGAACTTGTCAGCATTTGACGGGGCATCGCCCAAGCCATAGGTTGATGTGAAAATTAATAAATGCTCGGCTTTTGGGTAAATAGTGTAATTATTAAGCTCTGCAATATGTGCTTTTTCTCCGCTATCAGTTAACTGCTTCAGGATTGCATTGGCAAATCGTAGGGAGCTTCCGTTTTCGGAACCGACGAGCAGAATGTATTTACTTTCTTCGGCTTTGAATTTGTTTTTGATTCGGCTTGCTCTTCTTTTGAAAGTCATTGCAAAACCAGAGTAGATAAAAAACAATATGTTTAAACTGGCAAGTCCAAGGATGAAAGCCCAAATGGCATTGGTTCTGCCGGTATGCAGGTCAAGACTTAGATTAGATAGAAACGCAGTTGTCGGGAAAAGTTTTTCGCTTACAACGGCACCGGTAACTTGGTTGACTTCAATTTCTCTGTCTTTTAAGGTAATGATATAATATTCTTCTGGATCGTCTGAAAAAGGGAACTCTATTTTTTCAACATCGGCCAAAAGTGTACTCTTAAATATTGAAGTTTTATTGGTAATCGGTGTTGGTTTTACGGTTTCCTGCTGTTCTTTGGAATCTGTTTTTGGAATGAAAAAATTGAATTTTTCTAATGTCAGATAGGTTCCTGTAACTGCAATAATCAATATCGGAATCAGTGCCAATCGTCCTAATACGACGTGGTAATATTGAGCAAAATATTCTTTTACTATTTTGGAAAAAAAGTTGCGCAGGCCTCTTTGTCTTTTTAGGATAAGAACAAAGCCAGAAATGGAAATTAATACTAATATAAATGAAATAAGCCCTACGAAAAAACGCCCCGTTTCATGAAGAAACAACGAGCGGTGAAGAGCTGTAATCCATTGAATGAATTCGCTTTTCTTGATGGGTTCTCCTAATGTTTTTCCTGTCCGCGGATCGATGTAAGCGTTGACATCATTGTCTTTTTGATCTAGCCCTTCTAAAGTTACAAATTGGTTGTGGTCAACTGTTACTTCGGTTATTTCAGGATAGTTTTTTTTGAGTATCGGTAAGGTTTCGCCGAGCGTTATTGTATCAAAATTTTCGGCTCGGTAAGAAACTGTTTTTTCCTGAATGGCATCAACCGCGAGTATGGTTCCGGTTACGGATGCTAATAGTAAAAACAACGAAGAAAACACCGCCAAGGCCAAGTGGGAGTAACGCCAGAAAGAAAGAGTCATTGATGTAATTGTGTTATTGGGATTTTGTTTAAAAATCTGCAAAATCTGCGTAAAAAAAGAGCACGCAGATTTTGCAGATTTTCGCAGATAAAAATTATAATTTATTCAATCTTACATAGCGGATATATCCTTTGCCTTCGGTTTTATCAGCGATTCCTTCGGTAGTCAAAGGGATTTCAAGATCGGTTACATAATATTTTTGATCTTCGACCGCTGTTTCGAAACGAAGTTTGTATCCTTTATTGATTTTAGAATCTTCAATTTCCAGTGTTGTCATGCTGCGGTCGCCGCCTGTAACTGATGCACCGGTTTTGGCACTGATGTCTGTTGGTTTTTGAGAATAAAATTTATGCCATTCCTTTAGGGTTTTGTACCATTTTTTATCATCACCCATTACATAAAGCGTTTTGTCGTATTCACCTTTGGCATTGATAAGAGATACCACTATATAAGCCCCTTCACCTGTATAGTTAGACATTTGAAGCATGCATTTGTATTTGCTCGTCTGCGCTGTGGCTTGGAAAGATAAAAGGAAGATGAATGCTCCCGCAAGAGCTATTTTTAGTATTGATTTCATATTTAATTATGAATTATGAATTATGAATTATGAATTATGAATTATGAATTATGAATTATGAATTATGAATTATGAATTTTTAGCTTAAGGCCTAAAGATTAATGCTTATTGCTATTTTAAAAAAGATAGATCTGCTTTGTTTTTTGTCAGTGTTTCATTTTCTTTTGCCAAGTCCAAAACACTTTCTTTAAAATCAGTTTTGATATCTTTTTTGGCACCAATAGAAAGCAGGTATTTCAAAATGGTATCGTCTTTGGCAATCATCGCGGCACGGTGTAAAGCCGTTAATCCGTCTTTGTTTTTAGTATTGATGTCGATGTTTAAATCGGCTAATTTTTTCAATAAAGCTAAATCATTTTTGGCTACTGCCAAATGATAAAGCGTATTTCCGTCATTTTGCGCTGCGGCCAAGTTTAAGCCTTTGTCCTGAAGCAGTTTTGCTTTAGCTGTAAAAGGATCTTGTTTTGGCGCGTTCCCGCCTTCCGGACGGCCGCCCATTCCCTGCATTGGAGCTCTGTACGATTGAATTAGGTAATAACCCAGACCATTTCCTTGTTTGTCCAGTACTTTTACATCGGCACCTTTGTCCAAAAGCATACTAACAGTTTCAGGAGTTCCTGATTTTATAGCCATTGTCAATGCAGATTCTCCATTTCCGTTCTGGAAATTTATTGTTTTTACAATCAGCAGTATTTGTTCCAATGCTGCAGAAGTTTCTCTTGACGCAGCAGCTGCCATCAAAGGAGTGTTACCTTCGTTATCGGCTTTGGCAATACTCACGCCTTTGCCCAAAAAGTAGTTAATGATATCTGCCTGTTTTGGTTTGCTGACAAGAAAATGAAATACGTTTTCCCCAAATTTGCTTGTCGCACTAGGATTGATTTTTAAATCTTCTACTAAATATTTGTAAACTTCGATTGTATTTGTTTCTCTTCTCGAGCCCTGAGCAGCAAAAATCAGTGCATTGTCTGTAGGTTTTACTCCTTTTTCCAATAGTGTTTTTAAGAAAGGAATATTACCTGTTCTGGCTACATAATTGAAGGCGGTATTGCCGTTACTGTCTACATCTTTGAGTGACATTCCCTTGGTTGCGAAATAAGCTGAAAGTGCAAGGTCTTTGTCATAAGGAATTGCCAGCAGCAGCAGGTTTGCACCGTCCTGGTATTTTTTCATAGGTTCTACACCCGCTTTAAAAAAAGCTTCATAAACTGCAGTATTAGTTACACCACTGCTTGCAGCTGCCGTGATAGGAAATGAACTGTGGCTGTCTTCCAGATTCACATCTGCTTTTTTGGCAATAAGATATTCTATGATTTCAAGATTCCCTTTACCTGCAGCCCAATGCAGATATATTCTGTTGTCATGAGTCGTTTTTGTAACTTCATTTCCAGGCTGTTCCAAAAGGAATTTTATAGTAGCGTTTGGTGCATCATTATTTATAGCGAGAACTACTGGGTCGAAAGACCTTGAATTTAATTCAGATGGGCTGCTGCCTTTTGCGATTTCAGCTTGAACTGTCGCTAAATCTGGTGATGTTTTCCAGAAAGACTGCTCTAAAAGCATATTTTTCTGCTGTGCACTAACGAATAATGCAGATACTAAGGCAAAAGCAATGAAAATATTTTTTTTCATAATTGTTTGTTGTTATAGGGTAGTTACGTTTGATTCTTTATTTCGTACTTAAATCGGGTGTTATTTAGAATAAATAAAAATAGTACAAATTTAAAAATAAATAGTGTAATACCAATTATTATACTCTTAAATATGGCTTAAAATGCACTTTTTTAGATTAAAAAAACAGTGAAAGGTTTAAACAGATTGTGTTAAAAATTTTATTTATTTTCAAATTTATGATTAAGCTGTTTTTTTTATTTGATGCAAAAAAAAAACAAAGATTCAGATGAGATTCCGAATCTTTGTTTTTTGTACAGTTTTTAGATTTATTAGTCTCAAATTTAGTTCAAAACTATGTTCTTTAGTGTATTTATCTTTCGGTTCCTAAAAATTTTGCAACAAATTGCACAAATTTTCACAAATTAATTAGTGCTAATTTGTGAAATTTGTGGCAAATAAATAGGGTTTAGCGTAGTATATTTTAAGTCTGACACCATAGTGGTTTATTCAACTCTCAACGAGAGTACAGTTTTATTGACAGTATTATCAAATGCCTTATCCTTGAAAGCTCCTTTGGTGCTGTCGATCCATTCCAGATTGATGAGATAGAGCCCCTTTTTGTTTGGAACAAAAGATGCCTGACCTTTTTCATTTGTTTCTACTGTTTTTACCCAGCCATCCGGATTG
The DNA here is from genome assembly GCF_015351475.1 of Flavobacterium sp. HJJ. GTDB lineage: Bacteria > Bacteroidota > Bacteroidia > Flavobacteriales > Flavobacteriaceae > Flavobacterium > Flavobacterium marginilacus. The sequence goes on from NZ_JADKPR010000026.1 coordinate 51,460, forward strand.
ATAATTGTAATATTCAGATTGCCCTGCTGTTTTTCGTCTTTAAATGCAGTCAGCAAATAAGTGTCATTCTGTTTTTGTACAGTTAAATCTAATGGATGAACAGCATATTCTTTGGTTTCAGGAGTTTTTACTGTATAAACAGCTTTTAGATACGAGATGCTTCGTGCAAAACCTAGATGTTTTTTGGACATATCTCTAACTTCTCCTTGGTCATTTATTCCAATTATCTGATAGGTTCCAATGGTTTTTGCATCAAAAGAACCCTGCCAGTGCGTTTCTGTCTGTGTCATTGTAATTTCTGATTTTGTTCCGGAAGCATCAATCAGGAATATTTTGATGTCTTTTAAACGGTCTAGTTTCGCTCCTTTTTCTGGAGCTTCCTGACCATATTCGCCAAAGTATAACTGCACATGTACTTTATCATTGATTTTGCCCGATCCTTTTACTTCAAGCCAGATATTATGAGCATTTAGAGCCATTGGAACTAATAAAAGAACAAATCCCAGAGCTATTTTTGATAGTAATTTTTTCATTGTAATTGATTTTTAGTGTTTAGAAATTGGTTTTGAATTATATAACTATCCGCAAAATACTATGTATTTTTTTTCGCCACTGATTACACAGATTCTCACAGATTTCGTTACAATTTTTTTTAGAAAATCTGTGTAAATCTTTTTAATCTGTGGCTAATTCGATCTGTTTGGTATTAGTTACGAATAGTCATATTGACTTAAATTTTTTGTTTTATATCCAAATACTCTTAGAACATATATCCAAGATTAAACATAAAGTTTCTAGGTGCACCAGGTCCAACCATATTGGCATTGGCTTGTGATACCACATACTCTTTGTTTTGGAGATTGTTCAGATTTAAGGAAAATTTCAGCTGCTTTATTTGATAATATAATGCAGCATCTATCAGTGAATAACCCGGCAGAATAAAATAAGCCAGTCGGGTGCTTTGTTTTGATGCAAAATTCGAACCTAAACCAACTCCGAATCCTTTGATGCTTCCTTTTAGAATGGTGTATTTTGCCCAAAAACCTCCTTGATGATGCGGTGCCGCTTCTTTCCATCTGTCTATATCGGCGGGAACAGCAGTTTTGGTAATGCGTGCATCATTATAGGCGTAATTTGCATTTATCGATAAGTTAGGCAAAATATTTCCAGTGATATCAACTTCAATACCTTTGGATGTTTCCTGACCTCTTTGTTCTAATAATTGTGTGTTTGTCGGATCATTGGCATTGACCAAAATATTATTCTGATTGATTTTGTAAACAGCGATACTCGCTCCTAACTTTTTGTCAAACCAATCGCTTTTTGCTCCAAATTCGAACATTTTACTGGTAAGCGGATCAAATGGTCCGCCGTAAATTTCTGGTGCACCAATAGTTCCTGCGCTTTGTGGCTGAAACCCTTCTACATAGGTTCCGTAAATATTGATCTGAGGAATTACACTATACACTAACCCAGCTCTAGGAATTAAAGCATCTTGTTTCACTTTGGCTTCATTGCTTTTGGTGTAATTAGTAAAATCTGTATAAAATTCTTGTCTTAATCCTAACAGCAGCTGCAGTTTGTTCCACTTCATCTGATCTTGAATGTAGATACTCTGTGAAAAGTATTTTGTAGGAGCCGTTGTGGTTCTGGTTGTGAAATAATTATCAGTATTGGCAGCTGAATAATCTGGATTTGCTAAATTATAAAAAGGAACATTCGGAACTGGGTTTCCATTAGCGTCCAGCAGATACAAATTCTTTTTGGCAGGATTGTAAGTTGCTATTGAGCCGTTATTGGCTGCATTTCTATAACCTGATGCTACACCGTTTGTACCGCCAACGGGTACTAAACTTTGAATATAATCAGCTCCTAAAACTAATTTGTGTTCTATTTTTCCAGTACTGATATCATAATTTAGGTAAGCGGTAAGATTATCGTCATAACGGTTACGCATGCGTTCGGTTGTACTTTGTAATAAGAGCGAAGGAATTTCTTTTCCTGCACCATCAACTGCATAAGCGTTACCGCCTCTGTGTTCAACCATGTCTTCAAAGAATTTATACTTTAAATAAGACACATTCAATAAAAGCTTGCTGCTGAATTTATGGTTCATAATTGCCGATAAATAAAAGGTCTTTTCTTTTAAATAATCGCTCGCTCTCGACATACTCTGCGAAATAGGAGTGGTGAATAAACGGCTCGCTCCATCTGTTGAAGGACCGTATAAAGGCTGTCCTCTTTCGGTTCTTCCTTTTATGATGCTGTAAACAAAATCGACATCAATTCTGGTCTTTTCGCTTGGGACAAAAGCGATGGTCGGTGCGATTGAAACATCTTCTCTTTCCTGTAAATCCCTGAAGGTTGCCGTGTTTTGATACGCTACATTCATACGGTACAGTATACTTTTGGATTCGTTCAAAGGTCCGGTTAAATCGGTTGTGGCACGAATAGTCTGAAAACTTCCGACACTTACATTGGCAGCATTTCGATTTACGGACAGTGCTTTTTTGGTAACATTATTTATAGATCCGCCGGGTTCAGTATTTCCGTACAGCGCAGATGCGGGACCTTTCATGACTTCAACTCTTTCCAGGTTGTTTAGGTTTAATGAATTAAAAGATCTTCCGCTTACTCTTAATCCATTAATAAACTGATAGCTGTTGCCCGAAATCCCTCTTATGGAAAAGCGGTTTTCAAAGTTATTAAGGCTTACCCCGCTGATATTTTTCAGAACATCATTGACACGAAAAGCCTGTCTGTCTATAATTAGTTCTTTGGTAACATAACTTACCGATTGAGGTAAATCTTTAAGGGGAATACTAGATTTGGATGAAGCTACAGACATCTCGTTTCTGTAAGTACGTTCCCGAAAGCCTGAAACAACAATTTCATCCAGCTGACCGATATTTTCTTCTACTTCAAAATCAAAAGTATAATTTCTTTGACCGGCTGTTATTTCGATATCTTGTGTTTTCTTTTTTAGGCCAATTCCGGTGATGGTTATAGTATAGTTTCCTGGTTTAATGTTTTCGATTTTGTATTCACCGCTTTCGTCAGTTACTGCTCCTTTGCTGGTTCCTTTTAATTCTACATTTGCAAATTCAGCTGCTTTTCCCTGACTGTTTTTTACAGTTCCTTTTATTGCTGCGGTTTTTTGCTGTGCATTTACTATTACTGCTGATAGTAAAAAGAAACTCATTAGATATAAGAATCGTGGCATTCTTAATTTTAAATAATTCATGATTAAAGTATATATAGGTTATTTATTTTTATTTAGAATAAATAAAAATTATTTTATAGCAAATATAAAAATTAATAATCCTTTAACAAATGTTATTTAGATTAATTATGAATAATTTTGTTGAATAAAATTATCGCTGTTAATGTTTACTGGTATAGATATAATTGGCAGCGGGAGGGAGAATTCAGATCTAATTGTTGCTGCAATTTTTATTTACCTGTTCAGCAGCATCTTTTTTCTTTTTCTTATTGCGTCCCCACCAAATTAAAAAACCAGTAATTGGTAAGCCAGCCGAAACGAAACTTGCAAAAAACGCTAGCATTTTACCCGGAAATCCTAATATACTGCCAACATGTAAATCGTAATTGATAGATCGAAATTTTTCCCCTGTGTTTTTGTTATCAAATGAATTTGTTTTAAGAATTTTTCCAGAATATTGATCGTATTCGATTGATGCATTGTTAAAGCAGTTTTCATATTTAATGAATGTATTAAATGCAGCAGCCGAATCTTTAGGTATAAAAAGAATGTAATTGTCAGCTTTTGGGTGCAGGTGTTTAGTGTTATTATAAATTTTATCAAAGCTGTTTTTCGAATTAACCTGAGTAGTATCAGATACTGATTTTTCGCTTTTTTCAATTGTTTGGCCTCCGTTGAGAGCCCATTGCAGACCAGAATCATACCATTCAAAAGCCCAGACCAAACCAGTAAGCGCAATTATTAAAGCGAAAATCATCATATAATAGCCCAATATATTATGCAGGTCATAATTTTTGCGTTTCCATTTGGTAGTATCTTTCCATCGAAACCAAAAACGCTGTTTAGCTGCGCTTTTGTTTTTTGGCCACCAAAGAATAAGGCCTGTTATAAGTGAAATTACAAACAGAATTGTTGCTGTGCCTACAATTATATCACCAATATCATGCTTTAGGAACAGAGTCTGATGCAGCATTCTAACCACGAAAAAAAACTCAAAATTATAGTCTTCTAGCTTTTCAACCTTTCCTGTGTACGGGTCTATGTAGATGTACAGTCTGTCGTAATCGTCCCAGTACCAGATGCTGTTATTTTCTAATTTATTAAAACTCCAAAAAGCAACGGTGCGGTCTTTATTGTTATAAATTTTGCATCCGGAAATTGGATTTTCAGATTGGGTTTCTGCTATTGCTAACAGTTTACCGAAGGGCAGTGGTGTTTTTTTTACTTCATCTACATGATAATGTTTGTGAACAAGAGGCCGTAATTCTTCTTCAAAAACATACAAACAGCCTGTAATGCCTAAAATAATTACGATAAGACCTGAAGCCAGACCCAGCCATAAATGTATTTTTCCTATGGTTTTTTTAATTTTCATTGTTTATATGAACAGCTTTTTATTTTATGACTATCCGAAAAACATACTAAATGTTTTTTTGCCACTGATTATAAAGATTCTCACAGATTTTGCATGCATTTTTTAGAAATCTGTGTTAATCTTTATAATCTGTGGCCAATTTTATCGATTTGGTATTAGTCACGGATAGTCATATTTTATTTTAAAACTAAAAACACCTCATACCCAAAGATAGAGGTGTCTTATAAAATTTAATCGGTTTAAAACTTGAATGTTAAGTTTGCTAAAAAGGTTGTAGGTGCCTGCGGTGCTCCCCAAGTACTCCAGTATTTTTCATTCGTTAGATTATTCAGTTTAATTCCGATTCTCCACGCAGGCTGTTCATAAAAAACGGTACCGTTGAAAATGGTATATGACGGAATGTAAAAAGTATTGCTGGTTGCCATGAAACTTTCATCCACATAATTGGCACCAAAACCAATACCTAAACCTTTTAAAATACTCTGCGATTTATAAGAAGCCCAAAAGTTTACCATATTTTCAGGAGCATCGGCTGCTTTATTGCCTTGAAAAGTGGTGGATTTTACAATGCGGTTGTCATTATATCCATAGCCTGCTATAATATCTAAACCAGGAATTGGGTTTGCAATCAGTTCAAATTCATATCCTTTGCTTACCTGTTTTCCGCCTTGTTCGTATGTCAAATCAGTATATCTCATTACAGCATTGTCATTTGTAATATTATAATAACTAACAGTGGTGCTTAGTTTTCTATTGAAAAGTTCTGCTTTTATACCTCCTTCGTATTGATTTGCATAAAGAGGATCTAATATTAACTGCTCACCGTTTGGCTGATTTACTGGTGCTAAGTTTTGGAAACCGTTCATATAATTTCCGAATATTGAAAGCTGATTTTTAATTACTTGGTAAACTACGCCTAACTTTGGAGATAATGAATTTTGATTGTACGCCGGTGTAGTACCGCTTTCTTTTCGGTCAAAATTATCTAAACGAAGGCTCAGCATTACCGAGATTCTATCAGCATAACTTATTACATCCGAAACATAACCGCTGGCAGTATATTCGTTTCTTCCAGCTCTTATTGCTGGAATTCCTAACAAGGCATCGATTTCTTTTTTTCTGATTGGAGCAAAATTTGTAGTTACATCAATTGTTCTGATAACTGCCGAAGTTGGCGTTGACGAAAAAGTATCGCTATAGTATCTGTAATTGAAACCTGCTAAAAATTTATGTTTAAGGATTCCGGTTTCGAACTCACCATTTATATTCTCCTGAATATTGGTATAATTACTTGATATTGGTCCAAAAACTGTTGCACGTGCAGTAACAACTGTCGGTGAAGTCCATGTTGGCAGAACCTGATAACTGTATTCTACGTTTTCGCTTACATATGAAAATAAAGTTGTCGATTTCCAATGGTCAGCTATCTGATATTCTGCCTGAACAAATGCTTTTGAAGCAGATGATTTGGCATCAGCATCTTCATGAACCAGTGATTTTTTGTAATCCAATTTTACATCCTCAGGATTTGTTATGCCAGATGCAGCTACTGCACTTGGGTATAAAGGCTTAGTACTTTTAACATTGTATAATTCGGCATCAACATTAAAAGTAAGTTTTTCTGTTGCTTTAAAAGTAAGGCTGGGAGTGAAGGACAGGCTGTTATTAAACCCATAATCCAAAAAGCTTTTTTCTTTATTAACCCCGACATTTAGTCTAAAAAGTACATTTTTTTCTTTTGTAAGCGGTGTATTTATGTCGGCTGTAAGCTGATTTAGACCAAAACTTCCTCCAGTGTATGCTATTTCTGTTGACGCAGTTTCAAAAGGTTTTTTGGTAACCAAATTGACTACACCTCCAAAAGATGATGCCGAAGACCCGAATAAAGTTCCAGAAGGGCCTTTTAGAACTTCAATGCGTTCAACATTGGCAATGCCTACAGAAGAGCGTCCTGATAATGTTTCCATACCATTTCGGGAATTGATACCAACAGTAAAACCTCTCATTATAAGCGCAAATCCTCCCGAAGGATAATTAAGCGGTACTACACCAGGCGCATTCCTCATGGCACCGGCAATATCAACAGCTATCTGTTCTTGAAAAAGTTCTTTGGGTATCAGATTATAAACCTGTGGATTTTCCAGATTTTTCAGAGGCATTCTGGCAACGTAATCTGTTTTTTTAGAAACTCTGCTTTTTCTGCTGTTGATGGTAACTTCCTGCAATTCTTTGTTGGAAACTTTCAGCTGTAAATTAAGTGCAGCTGTTTCATGTTCTGTAATAGTTATTTCCTTTTCTATAGATTCGTAACCCGTTAACGAAACCTGCAGTGTATAAGTATCTGTTTTTACTCTGTTAAATTCGAAATTACCCGTTTCATTGGTAATCGTAAAGTATTTTGAATCTTTTAGAACCACATTTACATCGCTGGCTGGCTGTCCGTCTGAGGTAGTTATGATTCCTTTTATTTTTCCGTGATTCTGCTGAGCGATTAATGTTGTTGTTAAAATAAAAAATAAACTAATAGTATATAAAGATTTTGCTATTCTCGAATTTAGACATTTCATTTATTAAGATATAAATAGGTTAATAGTTAAAAAATAATTTAAGTGTTATAATCTATATTTTTCTTTCTGTCATTTCGTTTCTACCAAATGAACAGGTGTTTTTTTAAGCATAAACTAAAAAGAGTTTTTACAATTTATATGTAAAACCTACTGCAATATTTCTCAGCATTTGAGGAGTACCTGTTCCTACGATATAATACTCTTCGTTGGTAATATTATTTAGTTTAAGGTTTAGGGTAATTTTTTCTGTACTATAAAAGATAGATGCATTAGCAACTGTGTAACCGTTGAATATGAAAGTATTAGTAGTGTTGTACCAAGAGTCACTTACATAATTTCCTCCTGCACCAAGACCAAAGCCGTTTAATTTACCGTTCATTATTTTATAACTGATCCAAAGGCTGGCAATGTTTTTTGGTGCAAATGTTGAGAATTTGCCCTGAAGAGCGGTTGAGTTTTTAGTATAGATGTTTTCATTAAATCCATAACCGGCAACAATATTCAGTCCAGTAATAGGGTTAGCAATTATATCTGCCTCAAATCCTTTACTGCGCTGTGTTCCATCTTGTATAGTATAGGCTACATTTGTTGGATCAGCATAAGTAGCATTAGTTACCTGAATGTCATAGTAGCTTAATGTGCTGCTTAATTTTCCGTTAAATAAATTAAATTTTACACCGCCTTCTGCCTGGTTAGCCTGTTGAGGTTTTAGTACAGTTATATCACCGCTAGGTCCGGTAGGAGCAGGTGCAACATTTATAAAACCATTGTTGTAATTTGTAAATAGTGAAATTTTGTCTTTCAGTACCTGATAAACAATACCTAATTTTGGAGATAATTGCGTTTGGTTATAATTACCTGTCGTTAATCCTGTTGTTTGAGAATATATGCCATTATTTATAGCTCGGGTAACTCTCAAGCTTGCCATTACCAGTAAGTTATCGGTAACGTTTAATACATCTGAAACATAAGCACTATATTGATCTAATGTAGAGCTTCTAAAATTATATTTGAATAATGAATTTGCCTGCTCAACCTGTGTTTGGCTAATTTCAGGAATCGGTTTGGTTGTATCTACTGTATCTGTATATCCATTTGACAATGATGCAGGACGATTTAATCCATAGTAGTATTGTGACCAGTCAATACCTGCCACAATGCGGTTTCTAAGAGTTCCTATTTTAAAATCACCAGTAAAGTTCTGCTGTAGCTGCATTTGACCAAATTTGTTGTCTGGTAACCATAATCCAATCAGTCTGTTAACTGTAGTATTGTTTGTAAAAGTGGCAGCTGAATATAAATATTGTTTTGGATAATGCCCTTCAGAAAACATATAACTAGTTTGAGAAGTCCAATAATCGGAAATTTTATAATTTGCCGAAACATTTATATTATTCACAAAGTTATAATTCGCAAGACCATTGCTGCTTAAACTTTTATCATAAGGAAGTAAATCTTTTAAACTTTTTGCAGTAACTCCCGAACCAATGGTGTATACATAAGTTGCATTGTATTTTTGACTAACAATTTCGGTATCAAAATCCAAAGTAAGATTTGGGTTAACTTTATAAGTCAATTTAGGAGAAAAAGAATAGCTGTTTGCCCAAAGCGCACCATCACCATTAACATATCCATTTCTTGTTTGATAAGAAGCTGTCGTTCTAAATAACAGCGTTTTTTCTTTATCAAGAGGTGTATTTACATCTGCAGTTAAGCGGTTTAGCTGGTAGCTGCCGGTTGTGTAAGATAACTCGCCTCCAAAAGTTTCATATGGTTTTTTGGTAACATAGTTAAGAACCCCTCCTAAACTGGTAGAAATATTACTAAACAAAGTACCCACAGGCCCCTTTATAGCTTCAATGCGTTCAATATTCACAGGATCCTCCGGTGCAATAGCTGCTGAATTCATGCCGTTTCTAAGGGATTGATAACTAGTAAAACCTCTGGATACAATACCAACACTCCCGCCTCCCGCTGCACCAGGTATGGCTCCGGGTATGTTTCTTTGGGCTTGTGCCATATCTGTTGCTATCTGCTCTTTTATCAATTCTTTACTCACGGTGTTGTATACTTGTGAGTTTTCTAAATTTTTTAGAGGCATTCGCGCTACATAAACGCTTTCTCTATCTGCGAACTTATTTGCTTTCTTAGTGTTTATAACTATCTCTTTCAGTTCTTTATTTGAAACCTTTAATTGTAAATTTATGGTTGCTGTTTGGTTTTCGATAACGGTTATTTCTTGCAGAGTAGTTTCGTAACCTGTCAATGAAACTTGTAAAGTATAAGTATTTGGTTTGACTCTGTTAAATTCAAAAGTTCCATCTTCATTGCTAATCGTAAAGTATTTTGAATTTTTAAGAATGATGTTTACACTGAGAGCTGGTTCTCCGTCTGAGGTGGTTATCTGTCCATTTATTTTTCCGTGATGCTGCTGAGCGAAAAGACTAACAGCCGAAAAGAGAAGTAAGCAGATTACAAGAATTAAATGTTTTATTCGAAGTTTTGAATTGTTCATTATAATTTAGATTTTATTTAATTTTTATTTAGCTGAAAAAATTTAATTCAAAAAATAAGTTTTGAATTGGTCTAATTCTGTATGTGACTGAGAATAATCGAAAAACCATTTTTCTAATTTCTGAATGTCTGAAGGCGTCAAAGTATGGATAGCCTTTTGTAATTCCTTTGAAAAGAGCAGAGTGTCAAAACTTACTTTCTCTAATATTAATATGGTATAATCAAACATGATGTATAGAATTAAAAGTTATTTATCATAAGTCTGTGTTTTATTAATTTCAAGCAAATTATTTTTATTTAGAATTAATAAAAATAATTTAATTTGTCCTAAAAAAATCCAGTCTGTAATAACTGGATTGTTCAAGTCTCAACTGCGTTTTTTGATGCTGAGATGTATTTCAGAAAGTATTAATTACTATTCAATTACAGGATTTGTTTCTTTTTTCTTTTTCTTTCGTCCCCACCAAATCAAAAATCCAGTTATAGGAAGTGAAGCGCAGATTAAACTAAGAATAAACGCTAAAATTTTTCCAGGAATTCCAAAAATTGCTCCAACATGAATATCATAATTTGCTGCTACTGCTTTCTCTCCTAAATTTTTATCTTTATGCGAATGAACATGAAGTAGTTCGCCCGAGTTTTCATCGAATATCAGACTGTGGTTAACATGATACGAATAAGACAATTGTTTGACAAAAACGGAATAATTTGGATGTTCGTGATCATCAATGTGCTCGTGGCTAAAATCCAAACTGTACGCAAAAGCATCTGGATATAATTCTTCGACTTTTTTGCCGATTTTGTCTAGAGTGAAGTCATTTCTTGCTTCTAAAGGAGCTCTGGTTTTAATATTTGAAAAATCAGGATAGGCTAAACTTCCGCCGGAAAATGTTATATATAGAATGGCTTGGATAAAAAAGAAAGAATAAAATAGTCCAGTAAATGCTATCACAAAAGCTAATGAAGAAGCATAAAATCCTAAAATATTGTGCAGATCATAATTCTTTCTTTTCCAGTTTTTTACTTTACTCCATTGAAAAGAAAAACGCTGTTTTCGGGCATTTTTATTCTTTGGCCACCAAAGAATAATGCCGGAAATAAGCATAAAAACGAATATCAATGTCGGTATGCCTGTAACATAGGTTCCCCATTCGCCTTTTAGCAAAAAGCTGTAATGTAATGATTTAATGATACTGAAAAAATCGGCAGTTTCATCGTAAACACCCAGAATCTGACCTGTGAAAGGATTTATATAAACAGATTTATATACTACATATTCATCAAAGAAATTCCATGCCTCGGTATTGTGTTCGTAGTAATAAAAAATATAGCTTCTGTTTTTATCCATTGGGATATTTGCCCAATGCACAGGATATTTTTCCTTGGTAAATGCATTTACTTTATCTTCCAGAATTTTTAATGGAAGTATTTTTTTGGAAGCTATATTTTGCTCTTTATGAAAAATAGCATCTTTTCGAAGATAATTTGTGATTTCTTCCTGAAACACATAAAGACAGCCGGTGATAGCAATGATAAATACCAAGAGACCCGTTGATAGTCCGAGCCATAAATGCAGTTTTCCGATCGTTTTTTTGAACTTACTTTTCATTCGCAATAACGTTAAAAAACTCCCCATCGAAATGAGGAGTCTGATTAAAAATCAATGATAATTTCTAATACTAGAATTTATAAGTTAAACCAGCATATACACTTCTTAAACGTTGAGGTGTTATTGTTGACCAGCCTGAATAATATTTCTCATTTAAAAGATTATTGGCTTTTAAAGAGATACCAAATTTACTGGTGTTGTATGAAAGTACAGAATTTAATACTGTATAACTTGGCAATTCAAATGTCCCAATATTAGATCTGTTTAGAGTTGCATATTCACTAGCATAGTTTCCTCCAAATCCAAGAGCAAAACCTTTTAAATTGCCTTCAGGGAATGCATAATTTGCCCAAAAATTTATCAATGTTTCTGGACCTGCTTCTTCTGGTCTCATGTCTAAGTATCCTGAGCCTTCAAACACTTCATTTGTCATCTCACTTTTGTTGTTGCTAAAACCTGCAATTAAGTTTAAACCTTTGGTTGGGTTAGCAGTAAGACTAACTTCAAAACCTTTGCTATATACGGCTCCGCCTTGTATAAAGTTAGTAAAGGTGACAGGATCAGTTATTACTTTGTCTTTTACATCAATATCATAATAACTTATTGTTGCAGAAATGATGTCTTTGTATAAATTAGTTTTTAATCCAAATTCAAATTGATTGGCATGTTCAGGATCAAATGATCTCACACTTGTTTCACTGCCAATTGTAATCTGTTTTGGCAATACATTAGTAAAACCATTCATATAGTTTCCAAATAATGAAACTTTATCTTCAATTACCTGATACACTATTCCAAGTTTAGGAGACAATGCTGTTTGGTCATTTGATTCGTCTCCAGTAGTAGATTTAAAATTATCAATTCTTAAACTTACCATTGCAGAAAGACGATCTGTTACATTAAGAACATCTGAAGCATAAGCACTTAAAACTTGTGTTTCGGCCGTTGAATTTCCTTGAAAAGATCCTTTTAGTATTCCGTCAATACCGCCTTGAGTTAAATCTCCGGTGTCAGTTTGGTCTTTAAGTGATACTACTCCATTGGCTAACCAGCCAGAACCTCCACTTTGGATCTTTGAACCAAAATAATCCAGTCCAACTACTATTCGATTTCTTAGAGAACCGATTTTGAAATCACCAATAAAGTTCTGCTGAATGTCAGTAGTATTGGTTTGGCTGTTTGCTTCATTAACGAATCTGCCAAAATGATCTCCATCTCCACCATCCCAAAGATAAGAACCATAACCTTCAGATTTAGTTGTACTTCTTGATAAAGCTGTTTGCGAAGTCCATTGGTCAGATATTTTATAGAACATCTGAGTCTGCATATTAAATGATGGGTTGCTAATAGTTAAATCATTTGAAGTATATGATTTTTTATAATTTTGTTCGAACAAATCCATAGAATGGAATGATAGAGGAACATATCTATTTAAGAAAACCATTGGAGCATTTGCTGAGTTTCTGCTTGAAAATTCAGTATTTACTAAGAATGATAATTTGTCATTTACTTTATAACTCAAAGAAGGAGCAAAGAAAAAAGATTTACTGAATCCTGCATCCTGGAATGAATTCTCATTTTGATAAGCGGCATTAAGGCGAACAGAAAATCCTTGGCCTAGGGGAGCATTTATATCTGTCGTAACTCTGTCAAGCCCATAAGTTCCGGAAGTGTAACTTATTTCACCTCCAAAAAAATCATATGGTTTTTTAGTTACAATATTAATCAGCCCGCCGTAAGAAATTAAGCTGCTTCCGTATAAAGTTCCAGACGGTCCTTTCATTACTTCAATATTATCAACATTGATAGGATCTACTGTTGCATTTGTTACAGCTGGCAATCCATTTGTCATTGTAGGCTGTACTGCAAAACCTCTCATACTGAAATATTCTGCTCCGTCGGTACCACGGCCTGTAGATTCCCAGAGACGGGTAATACCTGTTGCATTTTTAAGAGCATCGTTAAGGTTTGTAACCACTTGTTCTTTCAATAATTCACTTGTAACGGTGTTGTAAACTTGTGGGTTTTCAATATCCTTTAGAGGCATTTTGGAAACGGTAGTGCTTTTTTCTCTTTTGTATTTGTACTTGTTGGTGATGTGTACTTCATTTAACTTACTTATGCTGTCTTTAGCAGTTTGCTGGGAATAACCGGCTATTGAAAAAAGCATAATGGTGGAGATTAAAATTACATTCTTCATTTTTATTTAGATTAATTTAAAATAACAGCACAAATGTAAAAATTATACTTAATTTAACAATGTTTATTTAGATTAATTACAAATAAAAAAGATAAGTGTGTGATTTACGTGTGTTTATAAAACAAAAAAACCTTACTTTTTGAGGTAAGGTTTCTTCTTTTGTAAAATTAAGACTGTTATTTTTCTGACTCAGCCTTTTTCATTCCGAATTTTTCTGCGCTTGGTTTCCCTAATTGGACTCCCGAAATGGAAGCAACAAGACTGTCTTTGCTTATTTGTGTATAAATGATTTTTTGAGGATAATCGTGTTTTGGATTTTCAAAAACCAATTGTTTTTCAGTTTTCGACGTTAGTCTAAAAGGAACTGCTTTGTTTTCGTTTTGTCCCTTTACAGTGGCGTTATAAAATAATTCTTCTCCTTTTTGCTGCAGTGTTATGGACTCAAAATGCAAGGTGTCTTTTCCTTTAATGAAAAATGATTCTCCTTGAAAAGTACTGTCATTGACTTGTTTCCAGTTTTCTGAAAGATCGCCTTCATCGATTTTGGATTCCCATTTCCCTAATAACCAATTGGCAGATTTTATTTGGTCTTTCTCTGTAGTTTCTGAGTTCTTGCAGGAAACAATGGCTAATAAAAGAAGTGTTAGAGTTGCTTTTTGAAACATATTGTGAGTGTTTAGGTGTTATTTTGGATATGCTAATTTATGAAAAATAGTTTGCGTTCTAAACCGCAAAGGGAACAAAGAATTACGCTAAGTTCGCAAAGCTTTGCGTTCCTTGCGCTTCCTTTGCGTTCCTTGCGGTTAAATAAATCTAAACACTTTTCGTTAAAATATTATAAACCAATTCTTTAGTCGGTTTTTGATCTTTCAGTTTTGCTCTGACTTCGTCAAAAGTTACTTTAAAATTACAGCCGGATTTGTATTCACCACAGCCATAAGCGGTTTTTCCTTTCAGAATAGTTCCTTTTTTACATTTTGGGCAGGTCAATGAATCTGAATCGGATGCGGGTTTAGCTTTTGGTTCTGTTTTCTTTGGTTCTAATTTAAGTTTATAATTTTCTTCAAAGCGGATTAAGCCTTCGACTGTTTCAGAATCCAATTTGAAGCCTTTTATATTTACAGTTGATCCTTTTTGGACCAACCGTAAATATTGGTTTTCGGAAATTTTTTTACCTTCAAAAACATACGGCATCACAAAATCACAGCCCGATTTGTATTCACTGCATCCGTAGGCCGATTTCCCTTTTAGGATATTTCCTTTCTGGCATTTTGGGCAGGCTTCCGCCAAAATTCCATCCGCTTTCTTTTTTTCGGCTTTTACAGCTGGTTTCTGAACCGCTGCAGCGTGTGAAATATTGGCGCGTCTCGTCTCGCTCCGCACTTCATAGATCAGAGCTTCGACCATGTTTTTCATGTTTTTGATAAATGCACCAACGGTAAATTCGCCTTTTTCAATATCTTTCAGCTGCTTTTCCCAAGAACCGGTAAGTTCTGCCGATTTTATTAATTCATTCTGAATGGTTTCAATCAGCTGAATTCCCGTTGGAGTAGGCAATACCTGTTTTTTGTTCCGGACAATATACTGGCGTTTGAAAAGCGTTTCAATAATGTTTGCCCGAGTTGACGGACGGCCAATTCCGTTTTCTTTCATCAGTTCACGGAGATCTTCATCATCTATCTGTTTGCCTGCTGTTTCCATGGCGCGCAGTAAAGTCGCTTCGGTAAACTGATTGGGCGGTTTGGTCTCTTTCTGCAGAAAGGATGGCTGGTGCGGCCCTTTTTCACCCACAGCAAAACTTGGTAATATATCGGCTTCTTTTTCTTTGGTATTCGGATCTTCGAAAACTACGCGAAACCCTTTTTTCAAGATTTCTTTTCCGGTGGCTTTAAAAGTAACATCGGCCGCTTTTCCAATTACAGTCGTATTGGCAACCAAACAATCATCATAAAATACAGCGATAAAACGCTTCACAATAATATCATAAACCTGCTGCTGGTTGTACGGCAGATTGTTTTGCACTCCCGTTGGAATAATTGCATGGTGGTCTGTTACTTTTTTGTCGTTGAAAACCTTCGGAGATTTTTTTATTTTTTTTTCTAAAACTGACTGAGTTAATTGACTGTAATTCGTCAGATTTTTTAGAATTCCTGGTACTTTTGGGTAAATGTCATTTGGCAGAAAAGTCGTGTCAACTCTTGGATACGTAATTACTTTTTGTTCGTATAAAGTCTGCGCAATCTTGAGTGTTTCTTCTGCCGAAAAACCAAACTTCTGGTTGCAGTATACCTGCAAACCCGTTAAATCAAAAAGCTTCGGAGCATATTCGTTACCATTCTTTTTCTCGACAGAAACAATTTCGAAATCACTTTCCTTAACTTTTTCGGCTAGAATCTCTCCGTCTTCCTTTTTTAGAAAACGGCCTTCTTCATAGCTGAAAAGTGTTTCTCGGTATAAGGTCTGCAGTTCCCAGTAGGGCTGTGGTTTAAAATTTTCGATCTCCTTAAAACGATCCACAACCATTGCCAGTGTAGGCGTTTGCACGCGTCCGATAGATAGCACTTGTTTGTAACCGCCGTGTTTTACTGTGTACAAACGAGTAGCATTCATACCCAATAACCAGTCGCCGATGGCTCTGGAAAATCCAGCATAGTATAAATTGTCGTAATTGGCGGATGGTTTCAGGTTTTCGAAACCCTCTTTTATGGCTTCTGTGGTTAGGGACGAAATCCAAAGGCGCTGTATCTCGCCTTTGTATTGCGCTTCGTTCATCACCCAGCGCTGAATGAGTTCTCCTTCCTGTCCGGCATCCCCGCAGTTGATGACCACTTCGGCTTTGTCAAACAGACTTTTTATGATTTTGAACTGTTTTTGGATTCCCGAATTCTGCACCACTTTGGTTTCGAATTTTTCAGGAAGCATCGGCAGATTGTTCAGATCCCAGCTTTTCCAGTTGGGTTTGTAATCATGCGGTTCTTTTAAGGTGCATAAATGCCCAAAAGTGTAAGTCACCGCATAACCATTGCCTTCGTAATAGCCATCGTGCTTGGTATTGGCACCCAAAACGGATGCAATTTCGCGTGCTACACTTGGTTTCTCGGCAATACAGACCTTCATTTTTCTCTTCTTAATTTGAAGGCGAAATTAGGAATTTAGAATTTGGTATTGAAATGAATTTTTTATTGAGTTCTGTAAGTTATTTGCGAGGAACGAAGCAATCGCATTTAGTATATCCGTTTCAATGATTTGCTGTTTATAACTATTTTTTATTTCTCAGTTCGGTTTTTGCGGCTTTTCATCAGAGCGTAAACGGAGAATACAAAAATTATTAAGTATAGTGCGTCTAACAGCGGTTTTTGAAAACTCATATCTTCAAAATTAAAATGCTTGAACAATGCCGATCCTAAAATAATTGCTACTATGGCAAATGCAAATGACGGTATTTTTTTATTTTCCATGGTTTTAATGTTTTGTTAGTAAGTCAATTGATATTCCTATTGCTAATGTAAGAATAAAGAATGTTATCATTCCCAATAAATAACTGATTAATGCTTTGGAATAATTAGTTATCTTATTTTCTTCGAAGAAATTGCCAGTTGCCCATACTAAATAAATCATGCCAATCATTCCTGCGAGGCTCAATAATTTAAAATGAAAAACGCCTTCAATAATGGCAAAAACAGCAAAAATCAGCATAGAAATTCCCATTGTAAAACATAACATTATGAGCAGTTCAAAAAAGTTATAACCATACTTTTTGAAGAACACTTTTAGCCAAATTGCAATGAATGTGCCAGTCAAAATATTCATATATCCATAATTTGCCTGAAGCCAGCCTAAAATTTTGACAAATGCAGATTTATCTAAACCTTCGTATTTAATATATTCATCTTCAATGTGAAAAAAATGGCTTATGAGCGTATAAATTAAGGATGTTAAAATTATGAAGATAACCGGTTTAACCAGACGGCTTCGGTTTTCGGAAATATAGTTTCTGATATTTTGTCCTGGATTTATAAAAAGTTCTTTGATGGTGAATAAAATACCGCGGTCAAAATGTAAAACGTGCTCAATTTCGTGGCTAATATAATGTGCATCAATTCTTTTTAGTTTTGACGGCTGTCCGCAGTTTGGACAAAAGTTATGATTTACTTCGCTATTGCAGTTTTTACAGGTCATTTTGTTTTTAATTATCAGGTAATTATTTTAAATCGGATTCGGATGAAGATTTTTCTTTATGCCAAAAAGTGAAAGTTCCAAGCAAAAAAAGCGAATCGTTTTTAATTTCATTTTACACTTTTGTGTAGTTTTTACTACTTTTATAAAATGGAAAATGAAAAACACTCATTGCTCAACAGAAACAAAATAAAAGCAGTCACTGATGAAGACAGACTTCAGCTGAGCAATTATTTGGAAGTGGTAAAATCTTTTGCAAAAATAACGTATCAAAGTGTTTATGTGATCGATTATGAGAAAATGAAATTCGAATATGTTTCAGATACTCCTTTGTTTTTATGCGGTTATTCATCCGAAGAAGTGCTTGAAATGGGGTATGAATTTTATTTTAAAAATGTTTACAAAGAGGATTTAGCGTTATTGAACACAATCAACAATGCCGGATTTGATTTTTATGATAAACTGCCAAATAATGAGGAGCGAAAATTATACAGTATTTCGTATGACTTTCATTTAAAAGGGAAATACAATAAACCAATTCTCATTAACCATAAACTAACACCGCTTTTTCTTGATCAAAAAGGGGCAGTTTGGAAATCATTGTGTTTAGTGTCGGTTTCTCATAATAAAAATGCCGGGAATGTTATTATAAACAAAGAAGGCTCGGCAGTTTTTTGGGAATTGGATTTATCAAGCGAAGTCTGGATTGTAAAAGACAAATCGAAACTCAAAGACAAAGAACTGGAAGTACTTCGTTTGTATGCCCAAGGATTAACGATAAACCAGATTGCCGAAAAAATGTTTGTTTCACCCGATACGATAAAATATTACCGAAGAAAGATTTTTGAAATTTTTGATGTTAAAAATTTTACCGAAGCACTTTCTTTTGCGATAGATAATAAGATTATCTGAATTTTGAATCCAATCTTGGCTGTTTTTTATTTGATCAATTCTAAAATTAGTGTCAGTATTCCAATTATCAGACATAAAGGAGAAAAATATTTTGTGTCATTTTTGCCAAATTTGGTCAGCTTGATTTTTTTGAAAAAACCAACATATTAAAATCTCCAATTGCCCGCAATGTAAAAATTCCTGCAATAATCCAGAGCCCGAATTTATAAAGCCATTGTGGTATGTCATGCCTATGCATTTAGCCGAACGAGAAAAGGGGGCTGGGCAATTGCACAGAGCCCGATTTTGAGTACCACCATCACTTTGAAACGCTTAAAACAGCGTGGTTATCAATCCTTAACCGATATTTACATCGAACTCAACCCATCTCTTTGCGAACCGCCGTGTACGTGACCCGTATGCACGGTGGTGTGAGAGGCGCACTCCGTCCCTTTAGGGGCGGAGCCGTCTACTCGATTATATGCCGTTTTTTAGTACATACTTGATTTCTGAGTTTGTATATTTTCCTTCTATATACCATGTCAACAACTCTTTAAATGTCATGTCGGTGACCTTTCTTGATGGTTTGTAAAACGAAGGCTTATTTATTTTTACGTTATTTAAACTTAGCAATTCAATTGTCTTAAGAGGAAGCCAAACCGAAAGGATTAAAAGGTTATAAAGTGCTATTTCTGAATTTGCGATTTCACCTTCTGAATGGAAACGTTCGTCATAATTGAAATTAGAATGTTCTAATTCGAACTTTTCCACGAACTTGGTTAGCAAATAATAATTGTCGTCACCATAAAAACTTAAATCTTCGGCAATTTTGGTTTTTAAAGACTCAACGTTTTCTCCAGCCTCTTTTTCAAGAAAGTTTTTTACAGTAATGTAAGCAAGTTTTAATTTTTCAAATTCCACTAATCTTTCTTTTTGCATAAGTTTTATTTTAAAATGGCATATAACGTTCCCTTGCTACAAGAGGTTTGGGGTTAAATTAAGCCTTGTTTTCGGATTTGCCAAATCATCACAAATACAAGACCATTTTTTAATTAAGCCAAATGCCCAAATCTCTTGTAGCAAGTGTTAGCAGAAGTAATTTATTATGGGAAAATTAAATATTTTAGAATCACTTTCTTTTTTTCAAAATCTTTGAAGTCTTTGATTTTTTCAATGGTTGTTTGAATTGAAAATACATTTGAACCAAACTTACAGATTAAAAAATTACTCACATAATTGTCCATATTAAATTTATAGCCTTGATTATTACAAACAAAAACTCTAGCAAAAAAATGCATTAAAGAATATAGTTTTGGCAAACTATAAATTTCGCTTTCTACATCATGAATAAAATCATTTACTGTAATAGATAATTTTAAGTTATCCTTGTCAAGTTCTTTTTGGTATCTTAATAACCCTTTCTTTTTTGCGTTATATTCAGTCCACAAATAAAATTCTCGATAATAATTTTTATTTTTCATAAAAGAATTCATTAAAAATGGGTTTGAATATCTATTTATGTATTCTGAAAAATCAACTGCATGAGTGAATTCATGAGTTATTGTACTAAGATATAATGAATCCTCAAAAACGGGAGAGTTAATAATAAGTTTAAAACAAATTATATTATTTTCAGTCGTAATACTGAAATTGCCGTTTGAAGTCGAAAATCCGTTTGCATCATAATGGGCTTTTTCTTCATCAATTGCATATTTGTAAACTGTAGAACCAAAGTCTTTTGGAATAATAATCTCAACTTTTTTTCCTTCAAGCTTTAAGCAAATATTCTTAGTTATTAATTCTTCCATTAAGGATTTAACTAAAGTATCCAATTTCAAATTAGTTTCATCAATAATTGTTAAATCCAAAGGATGTGAAGATGCAAATAATTCTTTCAGTTTTGACCACATATTTTCTATTATTTCTGCTAACGTTCTGGTACTACAGCGGGTTTGGGACTAAATTAAGCTCAATCTTCGGATTTGCCAAATCATTAAAACACAAAACCAACTTTCCATTAAGCCTAA
>NZ_JADKPR010000027.1 GCF_015351475.1 Flavobacterium sp. HJJ
TTTCATCTCTCTTTCTTCTCATCTCTTACTCAGTCTATCAAGGAACGTTACGCGTTTTGCGGGGTGCAAAAGTAAGCTAATCTTTTAAATCTCACAAGCTTTTTTAATCTTTTTTTTGAAAATTTCTTTTCTGTCTGATTTGTTTTTCTTGTCAGTGTTTCTTAGAACGTCATCGCTGTTGCGGGTGCAAAAGTAGTCCCTTTTTCCGTTTAAACAATGCCTTTTCGTGATTATTTTTTGTTTATTTTTTAATACACTGGTAACCTTAGGGTTAGAATCACAGGTTTTGAGGATTTTTGAATTCTGAAAGGTGATTTTGGAAAGTTTTATCGGTTTTAGCAGGATTTTAAGCTATCGAACATGTTATTTAACTCGTAGAAACCGCCCCAGCCCTGTGGGCGACGCTCCAAAAGCGGGAAATCCGTCTCAAACTTATTATTGGTCTCTTTTCTAATTATCCTATACATATATATAAGAGCAGATCTCTCTTATAAAATACTAAAACCATAGCCCAGATGGAAACGGCATCCTATTGTCACGGGGTTCGGGACAATAGATACAGTGGACAGCTGGAAATTGCTCCTGATTTTCTGAAATAATCTTTTGTCATTCCACTCAATTTGATTTTATACTTATATATACAACAAACCTTATACACCTATTGTATGTGTTTTGTTAATACTTTATATTTGCAATCTTAAAATATAAAAAACAATGATTAAGATTACTTTGCCCGATGGGTCAGTTAGAGAGTTTGCTCCTGGAGTAACTCCGATGGATGTTGCAAAAAGCATCAGTGAAGGATTTGCCAGAAATGTGATTTCAGCTTCTTTTAATGGTACAACTATTGAAACATCTACTCCACTGACGACCGACGGCAGTCTTACATTATATACTTGGAATGATGCCGATGGCAAAAAAGCTTTTTGGCATTCAACTTCGCACGTTATGGCACAAGTACTTGAAGAGATGTATTCTGGAATACAATTGACTCTTGGACCTGCTATTGCAAATGGTTTTTATTACGACGTTGATTTTGGTGATCAAAAAATCACTGAAGCTGATTTTAAGAAAATTGAAGACCGTGTTCTTGAAATTTCAAGAGGAAAACACGAATTCAAAATGCGTCCTGTTACAAAAGCAGAAGCTTTGGAAATGTACAAAGACAATGTTTACAAAACTGAGCTGATCACTAATCTTGAAGACGGAACTATCACTTTTTGTGACCACGATACTTTTACTGACTTATGCCGCGGAGGCCATATTCCAAATACAGGAATCATCAAAGCGATGAAAATAATGAGTATAGCCGGCGCATACTGGAGAGGTGACGAGAAAAACAAACAGCTGACACGCGTTTACGGTACTTCATTTCCAAAACAAAAAGATTTAACTGAATATCTAGAATTACTTGAAGAAGCAAAACGCCGCGACCATAGAAAACTAGGAAAAGAGCTGGAATTATTTGCTTTTTCACAAAAAGTAGGTCAAGGTTTGCCGTTATGGCTGCCAAAAGGAGCTGCTTTGAGAGACCGCCTTGAGCAGTTTTTGAAAAAAGCTCAGAAAAAAGCAGGTTACGAGCAGGTTGTTACACCACATATTGGTCAGAAAGAATTATATGTGACATCTGGTCATTATGCTAAATACGGAGCAGACAGTTTTCAGCCAATCAATACTCCTGCGGAAGGTGAAGAATTTTTATTAAAACCAATGAACTGCCCTCACCATTGTGAAATTTACAATGTAAGACCTTGGTCATACAAAGATTTACCAAAGCGTTATGCTGAATTCGGGACTGTTTACAGATACGAACAAAGCGGTGAATTACATGGTTTAACTCGTGTACGCGGGTTTACTCAGGATGATGCGCATATTTTTTGTACTCCAGAACAATTGGATGAAGAGTTTAAAAAAGTAATTGACTTAGTACTTTATGTATTTGGTTCGTTAGGATTTGAAAACTTTACAGCTCAGATTTCATTGAGAGACCAAGAAAACAGAGATAAATACATTGGTTCGGATGAAAATTGGGAAAAGGCTGAAAACGCAATCATTAATGCAGCAGCTGACAAAGGACTTAACACTGTAGTTGAATACGGCGAGGCGGCTTTCTATGGCCCTAAGCTTGATTTCATGGTAAAAGATGCTTTGGGCAGACAATGGCAGTTAGGAACAATTCAGGTGGATTATAATTTACCAGAGCGTTTTGAATTGACCTACAAAGGATCTGACAATGAATTACATAGACCGGTAATGATCCATAGAGCACCTTTTGGATCTATGGAGCGTTTCATAGCAATTTTACTAGAACATACTGCAGGAAATTTCCCTCTTTGGTTAATGCCGGAGCAGGTAATTATCCTGTCTTTGAGCGAGAAATATGAAAATTATGCTAAAAAAGTTTTAAATCTGCTAGAAAATAACGAAATTCGCGCCCTAATTGACAACCGAAACGAGACAATTGGAAAGAAAATCAGAGATGCGGAGATTCAAAAAATCCCATTTATGCTGATTGTTGGTGAAGAAGAAGAGAAAAACGGAACCATTTCTATTCGTCGCAAAGGTCAGGAAGGAAAAGGAAATATCAGCGCAACAATAGAAGAATTTACTGCTATTGTTGACGAAGAAATAAAGAAAACATTAAAAGTATTTACAGTTTAACTTAAAAATTATAAAGCCATAGCAATAAGAAGCAATAGAGGTTACCAACCTCGAGTAGAAAAGAAAGATGCTCACAGAATAAATAATCTTATTCGTGTGCCAGAAGTACGTCTTGTAGGAGAAAATATAGAAACAGGTGTTTACAAAACTTCTGAAGCTTTAAAATTAGCCGACCAGCTGGAATTGGATCTGGTTGAAATTTCTCCTAATGCAGAACCGCCTGTATGTAAAATAATGGACTATAAAAAGTTCCTTTACGAACAGAAGAGACGCGAAAAAGAACTTAAAGCAAAGTCTACTCAAATTGTAGTAAAAGAAATTCGTTTTGGTCCTCAGACAGATGAACACGATTACGAATTTAAACGAAAAAATGCTGAGAAATTCTTGAAAGAAGGATCCAAATTAAAAGCTTTTGTTTTCTTTAAAGGACGTTCTATCATCTATAAAGACCAAGGACAAATCTTATTATTAAGATTAGCTACAGACTTGGAAGAATACGGAAAAGTTGAAGCGATGCCAGTTCTTGAAGGGAAAAGAATGATTATGTTCATCGCTCCTAAGAAGAAAAAATAGTAATTAGGCAAAAGGCACTAGCTAAAAGTTTTACAACTAATGACTATTGCCCAATGGCTTTTCAATTAAAAAATAAGTAAGTAATAATAAATTAAAACACTAGGAAAAAATGCCTAAAATGAAAACAAAATCTAGCGCCAAAAAACGTTTCAAAGTTACTGGCTCTGGTAAGATTAAAAGAAAGCATGCTTTTAAAAGTCACATCTTGACTAAAAAATCTAAAAAACGTAAATTAGCTTTGACTCACTCAGCGCTAGTTCACTCTACAGATATGAAAAGCATCAAACAACAATTAAGAATTATCTAATAAGTCCAAAGTTAGAAAGTCTTAAAGTCTAAAGTTAATTACTTTCGACATTTGACTTTTGATATTTGACTAAAGATTTCTTTAGGTTAAAACAAATTTAATAACCTTGGAGTATGGCTATAAGTTCCTTTGATTAAATTCAGGACGCCTGCTACAAAAAAACAATAAAATTATGCCAAGATCGGTAAATTCAGTTGCTAAAAGAGCAAGAAGAAAAAAAATAATGAAGCAAGCCAAAGGTTTCTTTGGCAGACGTAAAAACGTTTGGACAGTTGCTAAAAACGCGGTAGAAAAAGCAATGTGCTACGCATACCGCGACAGAAAAGCGAATAAAAGAAATTTCCGTGCATTATGGATTCAGCGTATCAATGCTGGAGCTAGATTGGAAGGAATGTCTTATTCTCAATTCATGGGTAAAGTAAAAGCTAACGGAATCGAATTGAACCGTAAAGTTCTTGCTGATTTAGCGATGAATCACCCTGAAGCTTTCAAAGCAGTACTTAATAAAGTAAAATAAACGTTATATAAACTCAATTTAGAATTACTTACTTATTCAGAAAAGCCCAATCTCACAATTGGGCTTTTTTTATCAAATAAAGTTCATATATACTATGAAGTAATGAATTTAGGATTTATTAAATTATCCAATGAATAAATTTCATCCCATTTATCCTGAGTTATTAATTTGCGCTCGATGACTGCAATTTGATGTACGCTTTTTCCAGTTTTAAGCGCCTCCCCTGCTATACTGGCACTTTCTTCGTATCCCAAAATAGGATTGAGCTGGGTAACAATCCCAATGCTGTTCATTACCATATTATAACAATGCTGCTCATTTGCAGTTATTCCATTAATACACTTCTCGATTAAAGTCTGGATAGCTTTAGTCAAATAATCCAAGGATGTAAACATTGCAAAAGCAATTACCGGCTCCATTACATTTAATTGCAATTGTCCTGCTTCGGCTGCCATAGTCACTGTTAAGTCCTGACCAATCACATAAAAACAAGTTTGATTGACAACCTCAGGAATAACTGGATTAACTTTTCCTGGCATAATTGATGAACCTGGCTGACGCGGAGGCAGATTAATTTCATTTAATCCGGTTCTAGGCCCTGAACTCAATAATCTCAAATCATTGCAGATTTTAGAAATCTTGACCGCAGTTCTTTTCATGGTTCCCATTATCTGCACATAAGCTCCCGTATCTACCGTCGCTTCAATCAAATCTGGTGATAAGGTTAAGGGAATTCCAATTTCCTTGGCTAAATAATTGACGCAGATCTCTGGATAACCTTCTGGAGCATTTACTTTGGTTCCAATAGCAGTTGCTCCCATATTAATTTCCAAAACTAAACTTTGGGCAATACGTAATTGCCTAATATCTTCTCCAATAGTGGTTGCATAAGAATGGAATTCCTGCCCCAAAGTCATTGGAACCGCGTCTTGCAATTGGGTACGCCCCATCTTTAAAACTTTACTAAACTCATTTCCTTTTGCAGTAAAAGAGACTTCTAAATCTTCTAAAGCCTTGATGAAAAATTCCATTTTTAAATAAACAGCAATTCTAAAAGCCGAAGGATAAGCATCATTCGTTGATTGAGAGCAATTAACGTGATTGTTTGGGTGGAGATATTTATACTCCCCTTTTTTATGACCTAAATATTCCAAACCAATATTAGCAATTACTTCATTGGCATTCATATTTACAGATGTTCCGGCACCACCCTGAATTAGATCACTTACAAATTCCTGATTAAACTTGCCGGCAATTATCTGATCACAGGCATAACAAATTGCTTCAACAACTTTAGCATCTAAAGCACCACAATCTAGATTAGCCATTGCAGCGGCTTTCTTAACATATCCTAATGCTTTAATAAATAAAGGAGCTTTAGAAATTGGAATACCAGTAATATTAAAATTATCTACAGCTCTAAAAGTTTGAATACCATAATATAAATGATCAGGAATTTCCAATTCTCCTAGAAAATCATGTTCTTTTCTTGTTGCTTTCATAATGTATTAATTGCTTATTAATTAGCATTAAAGTTAATACATAAATAAAAAAACACAAGAAAACTTTATTTAAATTCAATTATATTTTGAAGTTTTATTCATCTCCTGAATGATGCTCAGGCGCTTTGGGTGCAGAGTGTTTTATAACTGAGTTAAGATAAAAAAACAATCGGATAGTATGGTTCATATCATACTGATAACCTGAATATTTTTGCTGGTATACGTTCATGTAACCCAAATCATAACTTAATTTTGGAGTAATATTTTGTTTAATCCCAATAAAAAACCTGTTTTGGTCAAAAGTATTATAAACAGCCTCCTTTCCAAAATGGATTAACAGCTCATCGGATAAAACCAATGAAGGCATCTTTTTATCAGTGAATATCGGAATAGTAAAACTGGCTAAATATCGTACCCTGTCCGTAAAACGATTTTCTCCTGAAGGCTCGTCATTGATCATTTTTTCCTGCCATCTTTGCTCATTTCTCAGCCTTTGAAGAATGCTGACATTTCCTAATTTTGTAATTAATTGAGCCTGCTGATAAATTCTGTTTTCATCTGCATAAGTTGTCCATCCTTCTTTTGTTGGTGCCAGCCACATGTGCGCATAGCCCGCTGTTATTGAAACTGCAGAATTGGGTATGTAAGAAATACCTCCTCTTAGAAAATAAAAATTATTACTTTCGAAAAAGCCATTCTCACGAATGTGTGCATCTGCAGCAACTCCCCAGTGTTCAGCAAATTTTGTCACTGTGTTTAAAGAAACCCAAGTTTGAACTTGCTCTTTAACTTCTTTTTTAGCTGCACCTTGGCCAAAAATTAAAATAGGAAACAATAAAAATAGAACTTTAGATAAATTTTTCAAAATAATTAGAATTTGAATCAGAAATAAGTTTACACGAAAAATCAAACACAAAACATATTAATTTTTCCATTGTAAATTTACTTTTCACCATAGGATATTAACATGATTTTTATCATTTATCCGAAAAAAAAAGAACTTTTTTATACTAAAAAAGAGATAAGGCAACTAATCCCAAATACATTACTCCTTCTCTTTTAAGTGATGCTCTTTAATAATATACTTTGTAATTTCCTTTAATGTTTTTCCTGTTTCAGGATGAAGCCCCGGCTGGTTAAAAAGTTCTATTTTACCATGCTCTTTAGAATACCAAACAACAGGCTTACCATTTTTAAAAAACACCTGTTCCCCTTTAGAATCCAGCTTTTTTAAATTTATTATACTTAGATCAATAGGTATAATTTCATTACCTGACGGATCATTCAAACAATCCACTTCTTCATAATGACTTCCCTGCCACTGCATGCATTGTTTTGCAGGAAAAAAAATATTTTTTGCGGTATATCCTGTAAAAAACAAAGACAGTAAAACAATAACTATAGTCATTATTTTTTTCTTCGTACCGTTATCTGTAATAATTCCTTCCTTTTTTGTAACAACTTCAATGTTCTTCTTTGGAACAATATCAACTTCTTCATACTCATTTTCAGGAAAATTTTCATCAGCTATTTCAATAGCTCCTGTGTTTTGGCTAAACCTTTTAAAAGGTCTTGGATTAAAATCAACAATAACCGCTGCTAATTCAATTCTAGGTCTATTCTCTGATTTTTTATCTTCTTTCAAAAATGAAATCACCGACTTTAATTTTCCAGTATTAAAATTTTCAATTGTTCTTTCAAACTTTTCATTTTCATTAACATTAAAAAAAAATCTGAATGTAGCTTCATCAGCTTTGGTCATACCTCTTTGAGCAATATACAGACACAAATCCCTTAACTGGGCAGGAGTAATATTAGAAATATCACCGCTCCCATATATCCCTTCAATTTTCTTCTGTTCAAACTGACTCTTAATAGCCTTTTTATATTCTTCAAAAGTAATTTCATTCATAAGCATCATCGGAATTAATTGGAATTATTAGAAACAATCGGAATTACTGGAATTACAGGAATTCCATTGAAATCATTAGGCAGAAACAACATTACTTTGCTTCAGAATTAGTTCTTGTCCGCTTTCGCGATACGGACAAATGTACAAAACTAGTTTCAAAAAAGTGTTGCTAAACAGCGTAGTACGATTATTCGGGAAGTATAAAAATACTATACTGTTTTAGCACACTTCACTTCCCGCAAGCAAAAAAACAATGAGTTTTTAATGGCTCGCCTATCTAGGCAGTAATTCGATTTCAATATCGGACAGCCACACCTATGTCAAATTTTTAAATCCAACAAAATGAAAAGAATATTTCTTATATCGTGTTATATCATTGCTGCAGTGGCAATGGCTTCTTGTACCAATGATGATGTGGAGACTACTCCAACAACAAGTAAACAACAAATAAATGCTGACGGAGATGGTCAAAGCGGGCAAACTCCGCTCCCTCCCCCAAAGCATTAATTTTCAGTAAATTATTTCAAAATCATTACAGTTTTAATTAATTTGAGTATTTTCGGGGAATGATAATAAAAAAGTTACATTTCCCGAATTTTTATTTATCGCTTATATCGTTATTGGTGCTGTTTTCATGTACCAAAAACTCAACAGTTCCAGAAGAAAAAACAACAAATACTGATTATAAAATCTCTTTTGATCGTGCTGAAAAATATTTCAATAGTCAAGACTATGATAGTGCCTTTTTCTATTATAATAAAATAAAGTCTACTTCTAATACGGCCAAAGATCAAGAAAAAATAATTTACTCCCTGCTTAGAATGTCAACTATTGAACAAATTCAAGGTGATTATTCCAGCAGTGAGACCACTGCAACTGAAGCTATTTCGTTTTTTCAAAAAAGTACAAATCCGTATTATAAATGTTATGCTTATAACTTATTAGCTATTAATTACGAGAGCCTTTTTGATTACGACAGGGCTATTTATTACTACAGCAAGGCCTTTAATTTATCTGAAGATAAATTGGCAAAAGCAATCCTTAAAAATAATATCGCAGTTGTGTATTTAGATCAGAATAAATACCCTCAGGCAATTACTATTTTATTACCATTAACAAGAGAAAGCGAAGTGCAGAAAAACAAGGAAAATTATGCACGAATCTTAGATAATTTAGGATACTCTTATTTTCGTTTAAATGATACTAAAAGTTTGTTCTATCTCAATCAATCATTAAAAATAAGAAAACTCATCAAAGATAACTTTGGATTGACAAAAAGTTATATTCATTTATCTGAATTCCATAAAAACAGAGATCCAAAATTATCATATGACTACTCCAAAAAAGCGTATGCTACAGCCACTAAAATAAATGATGTAGACAACCGTCTAAAATCATTGACTTTATTAATGCAAACCAGTAATGGAAATGATTCTAAAAAACACACTGCAATCTATCTCCGCATCAACGACAGTCTTAATAAGGCCAGACAAAAAGCCAAAAATCAATTTGCAAAAATCAAATACGATTCGACCAAAGAAAAAAATGAAAACCTTGTTTTAAAAGCTCAAAAAGCGGAAGATGCTTTAGAACTGGAACTACAGAAAAACCAAAATTATATTGCCTATTTTTTCATTTTTATGGGGATTCTATCTTCTGTTTTTTTATACTATTATTTAAAAAACAAAAGCAAAAAAGATCAACAAGAAGCTGTCTATAAAAGTGAAACCCGAATATCTAAAAAACTGCATGATGAATTAGCCAATGATGTGTACCAGACTATGGCTTTTGCAGAAACTCAAGATTTGCAAGTTCCTGCTAAAAAAGAAACTCTTCTGGGTAATCTCGATAAAATATATGCACTGACAAGAAACATTTCCAGAGAAAACAGTAAAATTGAAACTGGTGCCAATTTTGAGAATGATTTAAAAGAAATGCTGTCAGGTTATAATAATGATCAAATCCAAATAATCATTAAAGACAACGGCGATATCAATTGGCAGAAAATTGAAGCCGAAAAGAAAATTGCGGTTTACAGAGTTTTACAGGAATTAATGGTCAATATGAAAAAACACAGCCAGTGTTCTTTTGCTTCTATCGGCTTTGAATCCAATGAAAAATACATCGAAATCAATTATTCGGACAATGGAATTGGAGTAAAAGATTCTTTAATTTTAAAAAATGGGCTCTCCAATGTGGAAAACCGTATTTATACCATAAACGGAACTATTACTTTTGACAAAGAAACTGATAAAGGCTTTAAAGTCAAAATAACAATCCCCAAATAATTACTGAATATGTTCAAAAAAGTTTTGATAGCAGACGACATTGATTTTAATGATATTGCTGCAGTACAAGTGCTGGAAGATTTAGAAATTCCTGAAATTGCCTATTCCAAATACTGCGATGACGCTTTGCTGAAAATTAAAAGAGCCTACAAAGACAACGAACCTTACGAATTATTAATATCGGATTTGTCATTCAAAGCTGATTATAGGGAAAACACTCTCAACTCTGGAGAAGAATTGATATCGGCCGTAAAACAATTATTTCCGGAAATAAAAATCATTGTATTTTCTATCGAAGATAAATCCTATCGGATAAAATCACTGTTTGATAAATATGGCATCAATGGTTTTGTCATGAAAGGCCGAAACAGTATAGTCGAACTCAAAAAAGCTGTCGAAGTCACTTGCCAAAATAAGCAGAAATACTTATCTCCTGATTTGAATTATATTCTTCAGGACAAGACCGTCAATGAAATTGATAATTATGACATCCAGCTCATTAAATATCTTTCGAAAGGCGTAACTCAGGAAAATATGGCCACAGCGTTTGTGGAAGCCGGCATCACGCCAAACAGCAAAAGCACTATCGAAAAACGGCTTAACAAACTCAAGATATACTTCAAAGCAAACAATCCGGCTCATCTTGTTGCCATTGCAAAGGACTTAGGATTGGTTTAAATAATACTTCTTCACTTTTGACCTAACAGGTTTTCGAAACCTGTTAGGTCTTTTTATTTTACTCACAATCAGTTTTAAAAATATTTTGCCTCTTTACGGTTTTCCGTAAAAAACTGAATTTCAATGTTTTTAAGTTTGACTAATTAATAATCAAATAAAAAACAAACCATGAAGTTTCCAAAATTTGTAATCAAAAAGAGCACTAACGATCAATTTTACTTTAATCTATGGTCTAAAGATGAAGCCATTATTTTAAAAAGTGAAATGTACACTACAAAACAAAATTGTAAAAACGGAATTGAATCTGTCAAAACAAATGCTCCATCGGATAAAAATTACGAGAGAAAAACATCTGACAACTTTAAATACTATTTTGTTCTAAAATCTCAAAACAACGGTCAGATAATTGGAACCAGCAATATGTACCCAAACGTAACCGATAGGGATTCCGCCATTGAATGCGTAAAAATTGACGCACCTAAAGCTGAAACTGAAGATTTATCTTAATTCATAAAATCTATGGAACTACCTATACAACTGAAATCTTTGGCCGATAAAATCAATCTGCTAAAGGATAAAATTGAAACCGAAGAATCTACCAAACATGCTTTTGTACTTCCTTTTATTAATATTTTGGGCTACGACACCTTCAATCCAACCGAAGTTGTCCCAGAATTCACTGCCGATTTAGGTTTAAAAAAAGGAGAAAAAGTAGATTATGCCATTATGCAAAATGATGAACCAATCTTAATTGTTGAATGCAAAAACTGGAAAGAAAAGTTAACCGTTCATAATTCCCAGTTATTTCGCTATTTCCATGTTACCAAGACCCGTTTTGCGCTATTGACCAATGGCATTCATTATCAATTTTTCACAGATTTGGATGAAAAAAACAAAATGGACGAAAAACCTTTTTTCGAATTTGACATCTCCCAGTTAAAAGACAGTGCTGTAAATGAAATTGCCAAGTTTCACAAATCTAATTTTGATGTCAATAAAATATTAGACAATGCCAGCTCTTTAAAATTCATCAAGGAAATCCGAAAACAGATTGATACTGAGATTCAAAATCCTTCTCCTGAATTTGTACGGTTATTTGCCTCAAAAATCTATAGTGGCAGATTAACCGAAAAAGTGATGGAAGAATTTACAGAATTAGTCCAAAAAGCGTTCGGGCAATTGATTGGTGAAAAAATAAACGAGCGTCTTCATTTTGCATTAAACAAAGAAGTCATTATCCAAGAGAAAGACCAGATTGAAGAAGCGGAAGAAAGTAAAATTATCACAAGCGAAGAAGAATTGGATGCTTATCGAATTGTAGTTGCCATTTTGAGACGGAAACTTCACATACAAAGAATTGTTCATCGCGACACTCAATCCTATTTTGGGGTTTTACTGGACGACAACAACCGAAAACCGTTATGCCGATTACATCTAAACGGTGGCAAAAAATACATTGGTCTTTTCAATGCCGATAAAAACGAAGTACGCCAGCAAATCCAAACCATTGACGATATTTATTTGTTTGAAAAAGAGCTTCTAGAGACTGTTGGGCTGTATGAAAATGAGTAAAATTATATCTACTCGTAAATAATGTCATTGATATACTCCAACTCTATATTAACCTTTTGAAGAAAAAGAATAAAAATGAATGAAATTATAACCAACGGAACAGAGATTAAATTCAGAATACTTTCTGAAATCAACAGTGCCAGACAATGCATTTATGTGGCAATGGCTTGGTTCACTGACAGAGATATTGCAATGGCAATCATTGAGGCAAAAAACAGAAATATAACTATAGACATTATTCTTTCGTCAAATGCTCAAAATGAAACGGTAAAATTAATGCTAAAAGGTGCTAGAATAAATGTACATGCTTTCGAAACAGGTGATGCAAGAGGAATAATGCACCATAAATTTTGTCTAATTGACAATAAAATTTCAATTAACGGTTCATACAATTATTCCATCAATGCAAGCAATAACAATGTTGAAAACATTCAAGTTTCTGACGATGTCAAAACTTATTCACAGTTCTTATCTGAATTTGAGCGCCTAAAATATAACATTGACAACAATATAGATGTAAATGAAATAACTCAAATAGCTGAAACAAAAATTCAACAGACTCTTCCAATAAATATCATTGACTCATTTTCTCAACAGTTACATAATCTTGTTTATTCGGCCGCACAAATAAATACAGAAGAATACAAAAAGAAAGGTTATGAAGATTCAAAAGAAAATCACGGCAATATTGACATTTTCAGAATTGAGTACAATAATATTAAAGAAGAAATTAAAACCTATGCAACCGATGAAGGACTAAGCAGTAAAAAGAACATTTTAACTTCTAATATTTCCAATGCATTTGAAAGTACTAAAGCAAATTTAGAAATAGAAAAACAAGATAAAGTAACTGTTGAAAAAAGAAATAATGAATTAGAAAAGCGACACATTAAAGATAAAATATCGGAACTAAAAACTGAAAAATCTATTTTAGAATCTGGGAATCAAAATACAAATGAAAAAGGATTATTGCAAGTCAATAAAGAAATTGAAAAAAATAAAATTGAAAGAAAAGTATTGGAACAATCTTTCGTGACAAAAAAGTTTTGGACAATTGGCACTATTTTAATTTTAATCGCATTAGGTATTTTTATTTTTTATTTATCTGTGTTTTTTGCTTCCGCTATTTATAAAGTTTTTTTTGAAGGCAATGTAATACGAACCTCATTAGAAGCTGGTATAAACCCTGGAATTCCACAACTTGTTGACGCAAATGCTATTATAAACATATTTAAACAGCAAGGAGCTTTATTTGGTTTTATAGCTGCTCTTTTCTTTCTTATTCCAGTTTTATTATCTAATCTAAAAATTCTTGGCAGCGAAAACAAATATCTAAATAGTATAATGTTTTGGGTAGGTTTATTAATATTTGACATCTTAGTTTCAACAATGGTTGCAATCAATACTGACGAAATAAAATCTTTATTAATCGGACAGAAATCTACAATGCAAATTTGGGAAGTTGTAAAACATGGTGAGTTTTATTTAATTTTTACGTTTGGTATGTTTCCTCTAATTCTTACACATTTTTTAATTGATTACTTAATTAATGCTTATCAAAAATCACAAAGAGATATTATTGATGCTGAAAAAAATAAAAGCATCCATTTTTTAGATAAAGAAATGTTAGACTTAAATACAGAAAAAGAGTCTCTAACCAACAGAATTAAAGAAAAGGAAGGTGCAATTAACGATAACAATTCTAAAATTTTGAACTTAGAAACAGAAATTAATAATTGTGAAAACCAAATCGATAGTAAGTATGCTGAATTACAGAAACAAATCAAACTAATATTCGACGACATTAGTGCAAAAATAGTAAGCGGTAAAATTTTTACTGACGTAATTCTAAATAGTGTTATTTCTGCTTATACATCAGGATTTGTAGAACATCTCCCAAAATATTATGCCACCGATGAAGTGGCAAGCAGAGTTAGAGAAATAGAACAAACAATAATTTAAAAATTAATAACTAGATGAAAATTTTAGGAATCTTTTGCTCTGCAGTACTTTTAGCCGTTTCGTGTGATTCAGAACCGAAAAATAAAAATCTAACATACCAAAATATTGTCATTATTTCGGACATGTCAAGTCGCATAGACAATAAACCATCAAAAGACATAGACGAAATTCATAAACTAATTATTTTTTTCAAGACAGAATGTGTTAAGCCAGGTAAAAAAATTGGAGACAGATCATCAATTTCTTTTTCTCCTTTTTCAGACAAAACGATTACTTCAATTGATTTAGATAGATTTAAAAGTTTGGAAACAAAACAATGTTTTATAAATTCCACAGGAAAATATAAAAATAACGGATTGGTACAGCAAATAAACATCTTTGAAAGTAAGGTCAAAGAAACATATAAAAATACAAGGAATCAGGGATTAGATCTGATAAGCATTCTAATTGAAAAAATTGATAATGAACCTATTATTAAAAAAGACACCTCTTTTATTGATATAGATACAACTTTTACCAAATACGAGAATCATATTTATGTTTTCACAGATGGTTATTTAGAATATCTGGACAAAAAAGCCAATAGTCAATTCTATTTTGGTGGTTCTGAAATAGAAAAAATTAGACATTACTGTATAGTTCATAAGGTTGATATAACTAAAGCACTTAAAACTAATTATTCATTGAATCTACCAACTAATAAAAGTAGTAAAAATCAATACATACATCTTCACGTATTCGAAACACAAGAACGAGATAAAAATGACAAACTACAGACCTATAAATATCCTATAGGGCAGAGAGACAATGAAATTCTTGAAGCTGTTTGGCGAAAATGGGCAAAAGAAAGCGGATTCAAAAGTTTTGAATGGAAAAAATATTAATAATAAGATAAAGTATAAGCATTTTGAAAACTTAACAATTCAACAGATAGCATTCCTTGATAATTAATTGATTCAAGTAAACATAATTTCTATTGTCATTAAACTGTTACTGTTCTAAATTCAAAATAAAAAATTATGACAAGAAAACTACTTTTTATACTCCTTCTCTGTTTCTTGATTGCCTGCAAAAAAGAACAGCCAAAAATACAGCCTCAAACTTTCTTCAAAGAAGTTATCACTCCAGATGACATCAAGACGATTACACCCGAGGAAGCCAAAACCTATCACAAAGATCTAAAACGCAAATACGAGTATCGAACAGGAACATCCGGTAATTATGAATACAACTATGAAGTGAGCGGAGTCAATCAGGAAGGAGATTCTGTATCAGGAGTTATCAATATTAAAGGCAAATATGGAGCAGGAAAGATCATCAATAAAGATAAAAGTTCTGCTGACATTTATGTAGAATGGATGGATTATGGCAAATTAAAAGGCCGTGATAAAAAAGGAAACAGTTATAAACTGAAAGTAAATTAAATAATTCTCAATATATAAAAAATGAAACTACTATCAATCCTATTGCTTTTTACGGTAACAGCAAATTCATTTACGGGAACCAACGTGTATATTTGTGGTTCAGCGGGTGCAAAGAAATACCACTATAAAGAATCCTGCCGAGGACTTAACGCCTGCAAAGACCAAATTGCAAAAATCCCGCTAAAACAAGCACAACAAAATGGATTAACTCTTTGTGGCTGGGAAGACTAAAAAATCCTTTGGCAATCTTTATCTTTGGGCATTATTCCAAATCTATGAACAAATTATTCTGTTTTCTCTTCTTTCTTTTTTTCAATTCTTTTTATTCCCAAACCAAACTTCTTTCATGGAATCTTGAAAACTTTGGGAAATCCAAGTCTGATCAGGAGATTGCCTTTATTGCCAATATTGTAAAAAATTACGATATCATCACGATTCAGGAAGTCGTTGCAGGAAATGGCGGTGTTCAGGCTGTAGCAAGACTTGCGGATGAACTCAACCGAAAAGGAGCAAAATGGGATTACTGTATAAGCGATCCCACATCAAGCAGTACCTATAAAACCGAACGTTATGCTTTTCTTTGGAAAACCAGCAACCTAAAACTAAAAGGAAAACCTTGGCTGGAACGCAATTATCATATCGAAATCGACCGTGAGCCATATTTTGCGACTTTTGAAATCAAAGGAAAAACGATAACAATCGCTTCTTTTCATGCCATTACCAAAAGTAAACAGCCCGAAACTGAAATTAAATATTTCAAGCTTCTGCCACAGGAATATCCAAATCTGAACCTAGTGTTTGCTGGTGATTTTAACTGCCCACAGTCGAATTCGGTTTTTACGCCTTTGAAGGAAATGGGCTTTGCTCCAATTTTAAAAAATCAAAAAACATCATTAAAAATAAAATGCAAAGGTCCAAATTGTCTGGCTTCTGAATATGACAATGTGTTTTACAAAACGAGTTCAATAAACTATTTAAAGTCGGATGTGATTTTGTTTTATGAAAAATTCATTTCCTTAAAAGAAGCCCGAAAAATATCGGATCATCTCCCTATCTGGTTTGAATTCTCTTTGAACTAACGAAATTTAGCCACGAATTCGTATATAATCTTTTACAATAGAAGCTAATAAATTACCGCAAATTCGCAAATTATTTTTATTTCACTAAGGACTAACCACTAAGAACTCAAACTACGTCTTCTGTTTTTTCTTTCGAGCGGCAGGGAACAAAACGTTATTTAAAATTAATCGGTAGCCAGGAGAATTGGGATGCAGATCTAAAACTGTCGCAGGATCGCCCACTTGGTGCTGAAAATCTTCGGGATCATGACCTCCATAAAAAGTAAACATGCCTTTTCCTTTTTCACCATGAATATATCTGGCCTCCCCATTGAGTTCGCAGGTTCCCATTACCAGAACATTTGATTTTACAAATTCAGAATCAAAAGCTGTGGTCTGCCCCATAAATCCTTTGATTAACTGCGTATGATTTTGGCACAGCATGCTTGGAATAAAATCCCATTTGGCAGAATATTCCATCAACGTAAAATAGTCTTTATCCATTGGTATTCTCCTTTTCTGCGTCATAT
Organism: Flavobacterium sp. HJJ; assembly: GCF_015351475.1. Taxonomy (GTDB): domain Bacteria; phylum Bacteroidota; class Bacteroidia; order Flavobacteriales; family Flavobacteriaceae; genus Flavobacterium; species Flavobacterium marginilacus. Next base: position 16,985 of record NZ_JADKPR010000027.1, read on the forward strand.
CAATATCTGAGAACTCATATTGTTCCGGTCTTCGCTCCAGCGTAAAATTTTTGAAGGCAAAAGTACTTCCATAATTCAGCTTGGACTGATAATTAGCCTCACTCGGATCTCCGTCAAACATTGATTCGCAGATATCAACTCCATCTGCTGCCAAAGCAATATCAAAACTATCAGTTGCCGAACACATTGCAAACATAAAACCGCCACCGATTACAAAATCCCTAATTTTTTTGGCAACAGCGCCTTTCTCCTGAGACACTTTTTCGTAACCTAATTTTTTTGCCAGATCTTCGGCATCTCTTTTTTGATTAATGTACCAGGGAATATTTTTATATGCTCCATAAAATTTTCCATATTGCCCTGTAAAATCTTCGTGATGCAGATGCAGCCAGTCATAAAGCAATAATTGGTCACTCAGCACCTCTTCATCATAAATAGGTGTAAAAGGAATTTCGGCATAAGTCAAAACCAGTGTTACTGCATCATCCCAAGGCTGTTTCCCTTTTGGCGTATAAACCGCAATTTTGGGCGCTTTTTCCAGAATAACAGTTTCCATGTTTTGAGAAGGACTGGAAATTTCATTCAGGATTGAGGCTTGCTCTCCATCTGAAAGCACTTCGAAACTTACACCGCGAATCTGGCATTCTTTTCTAATTTCCTCGGCATCGGGCAATAAAAAAGAGCCTCCTCGATAGTTTAACAGCCAGCTGGCTTTATAATTTTTGGCCAGACACCAATAAGTAATTCCGTAAGCTTTGAGGTGATTCTGCTGCGTAGTTTCATCCATTGGCAGCAAAATATAAGAAGCTCTCGAGGATACCGCTATTAGAAAAATAAATATAAAAGAAAATATTCTGCGCATCATTTTAAAACGATTTTAAAGCAAAGATAACTGTAAGCAGTTAAAGTATACTTTTAAATCATACAAAATATTTTTTGGCATGATTCTATTAAATATCCAAAGAAACCAAATTATGCTGTATCGCAAAAACAACCAATCCTGCAATATTTTTGGACTCCGTTTTTAGTAACAGATTATTTCTGTGGCCTTCGACAGTTCTTGGACTTATGAATAATTTTTCGCCAATTTCTACTGTACTTTTTTGCTTGCAGATGAGCTGTAAAACTTCGAGCTCCCGGGAAGTTATAAAATTGGTGTCAAAACTACACTTCGATTTTTTATTGGAAATAATATCTTTCTGGATAATATTCATTACGTAATCCGAATAATAAAATCCCTTTCCTGCCACTTCATTGATGGTTGCAAATAATTCCTGCGGCGTTGAATTTTTAACTAAGTAAGAAACTGCTCCTACATCAACCATATTGGCTATAAATGATTTCGAATCATAACTGGTTAATGCAATAATTTTTATATCTGGAAAATCTTTTCGGATAATCTTAGTGGCTTCAATTCCATTAAGCAACGGCATTTTTAAATCCATGATTATAATATCAGGCTTTGGATTACCGCTCTTTAAAAAATCCATCAATTCGAGACCGTTTGAAGCTTCAAAAAGGACCTCTATATTTTTTTCTCCGCTCAGTAAAAACGAAATACCTTTTCGAAAAAGCACTTCATCATCAACAAGAATTATTTTTATAGTTTTATTCATAATTTAAAAATTAAAAATAACCGAAATCCCTTTATTCAGCTGTGATTCAATCTTGAGATTTCCCTCAAGAACTGCTACTCTGCCTGCTACATTTTTCATTCCTAAACCTTTGTGATTCTTCAGCTCACTCAAATCAAAACCAACTCCGTTATCTGAATAGCTGCACGTTTTTATTCCATCTGTTTCATTAAAAGAAATAAAAATTGCTTTTGCTTTTCCATGCTGTATTGAATTAGCAAGAAGCTCCTGTAAAATTCTAAAAACATGAATGTGTTTTTCATTATCTATAAAATCAAACTTTACATTATTTACATATTCTATATCAACATCAGCGGCATCTGCTAATTCAGAACATAATTCTTCAATTCCTGCATGAAGCCCAAATTTTTCTAAAACCGGCGGAAGCAGGCTGTAAGTCATTTTTTTTGAACTCGTTAATGCTTTTGAAGTATATTCAATAATATTTTTGGTAATCTCTTCAATGTCCTTTTGAGATAAATTTGGAATTTTTAATAAATGACAATTTAGAGAAATCACATTTAGCTTTGACCCTAAATCATCATGCAGACCTTGTGCAATCCGTTTTCTGTCCATCTCTAATGAACGAACGGCAGCCGATAACTGATTTTTACATTGAGAAATGTTCAAATTTTGAAATACCATTCTTTTTCTCATATTTGTTTAGATTTAACTAATAAATAATTACTCTTCCTTACAGCGGTTTGGCTTAATAAATAAGAATATACTGCCTGCATAACAGCTGATTCAGCTTGCTATTTTCAAATGTCAATCAAATTTATATCAAAATTAGTAATTTTCCTAATAAATAATTTTAAAAACACAGTTATTTATTAACCAACTAACTTACAAACAGTTATTTAAAAAAAATATCCATAAATTTTATAATTCTCAAATGTGTAAATAATACACTATTGATTTATAAAATTAAATTCAGCATATAAGTCAGCACATTAAAAAAACGTTAAGCTTAGGAACTATTTTTATAAGAAATCATTACCTGTTTATACATTTTGAAACATTTTACTGCCGATAGACAGGCAAAAAAAAAATCAGCTGTAAATTAATTTACAGCTGATTACTCAATTTTTGAAAATGAAGCTTATGTTACATTTTAAAAAGGAACATCGCCATCATCATCGTCATCATTATTAAAATTACTTCCAAAAGCATCATTTGCCGAAGGAAGGTTTCTAGTGATAAACGAACTGTCGTCATGGTTCATACTCGAAGGCAAATCGTCATAACCGGAACTATAATCTTCTAAATTATCGAAACGCCCTAAATGACCAATAAATTTCAAACGAACATTTTCGATACCGCCATTTCTATGTTTGGCAATCATAATTTCACCTTGACCGGCAGTTGAAGATGCTTCTTCATCATCCCATTCATCGATTTTATAATATTCAGGACGGTATAAAAAGGAAACGATATCCGCATCCTGCTCGATCGCTCCAGATTCACGAAGGTCGGAAAGTAACGGTCTTTTACTCGATCCACGTGTCTCAACCGCACGCGATAGCTGCGAAAGTGCAATTACAGGAACATTTAACTCCTTTGCCAGCGCTTTTAAATTTCGGGAAATAGTCGAAATCTCCTGTTCACGGTTTCCTCCCCCTTTGGAATTTCCACCGGCAGTCATTAACTGCAGATAATCAATAATAATGATTTTTATACCATGCTGAGACACTAAACGTCTTGCTTTAGCCCTTAAATCGAAAATAGATAAGGAAGGTGTATCATCAATAAAAAGAGGTGCTTTTTCTAAATTTTTCACTTTGGTACTCAATTGTTCCCACTCGTGTTTTTCAAGTTTTCCGGTACGCAGCTTCTCAGAAGACAATCCGGTTTCTGAGGAAATCAGCCTGGTGATCAGCTGTACCGACGCCATCTCCAGCGAAAATAAAGCTACTGGATGCCCAAAATCTATCGCTATATTTCTGGCCATAGACAAAATAAAGGCCGTTTTTCCCATCGCTGGTCTCGCAGCAATAATAATTAAATCACTTGGCTGCCAGCCCGAAGTAAGCTTATCTAATTTATGAAAACCAGTCGCTACACCGCTCAATCCTTCTTGACCAGCAATTTCTTCAATACGTTTTTTGGCTTGTAATACTAAACTTTGAGCCGTTTCGGAACTACGTTTTATATTTCCTTGTGTAACTTCGTAAAGTTTGGATTCGGCTTGATCCAATAAATCAAACACATCGGCCGTTTCATCATAAGAAGCCTCAATAATTTCAGATGAAATTCGAATCAGACTTCGTTGAATAAACTTTTGAAGAATAATTCTGGAGTGAAATTCAATATGCGCTGATGACGAAATCTTTTGTGTAAGCTGAATCAGATAGAAATCGCCTCCGGCTAAATCTAACTTCGCATTTTTTCTAAGCTGAGCAGATACAGTCAGCAAATCGATTGGCTGCGTATCATTAAACAATTGAACAATAGCTTCAAAAATATATTTGTGAGCATCTTTGTAAAACGCATCTGCCTGCAGAATATCAATTACATCATCAACTCCTTTTTTGTCAATCATCATAGCGCCAAGCACAGCCTCTTCCAAATCTAATGCCTGCGGTGGTAATTTTCCTTTTTCTAAGTTTATAATTGTTGTTTTGTCCACTTTTACTGGACTCATATTTTTGAAATTTTCCATGTAGCGAAAGTAACTAAAATTAAAAAAAAATCACAATTGAGTTATTACAGCTTATTGTTTATAAAAACTCACATTTTGTTTATAACCAAAAAAAAATCCGAAACTATAAGGCTTCGGATTAAGATCTTAAAAATGGTGATTTACTCTTTAAACTCGCCCATTTTACAGTATTTCTCCATTCTTTGAGCTATTAAATCTTCTGTTGATAAGTCTTTCAATTCGTTATACCCTTTCATGATGTACTGCTCTACTGTAGTGAAAGTAGTTTCTCTGTCATAATGAGCTCCACCTAAAGGTTCTGGAATGATATCGTCAACTAATTTTTGTTTTTTCATATCTGCTGAAGTCAATTTTAAAGCTTCTGCAGCCTGCTCTTTATAATCCCAGCTTTTCCATAAAATGGACGAACAGGATTCTGGCGAAATAACAGAATACCAAGTGTTTTCCAGCATATAAACCCGGTCTCCAACACCAATACCTAACGCACCTCCAGAAGCACCTTCACCTACGATAATCGTTATAACCGGAACTTTTAAAAGCACCATTTCAAAAATATTTCTTGCAATGGCTTCTCCCTGTCCGCGTTCTTCGGCTTCCAGGCCAGGATAAGCACCAGGAGTATCGATCAAAGTTACAACAGGAATACCAAACTTCTCAGCCATTTTCATCAAACGCAAAGCTTTTCTGTACCCTTCAGGGTTAGCCATACCAAAATTTCTATATTGGCGGGTCTTTGTGTTGAAACCTTTTTGCTGTCCAATAATCATAAACGACTGTCCGCCTATTTTACCTAAACCGCCAATCATCGCTTTATCATCTTTAAAACCTCTGTCTCCATGAAGCTCTAAAAAAGTGTCTCCGCAAAGCCCTTTAATATGATCCAGCGTATAAGGACGGCTTGGGTGCCGCGATAATTGCACACGTTGCCAAGCTGTTAGATTTTTATAAATCTGTTTTTTTGTTTCCTCTAATTTTTTATTGATCTGTTTGCAGGTATTAGTAACATCGACATCCGATTCTAAACCGATAACGACACATTTGTCTAACTGCTCTTCAAGTTCTTTTATAGGAAGCTCAAAATCTAAATATTCCATAGGATTTCTGAGTATTTATTATTGTTTTTATTTTTTTGATTTGGAACTGCAAATATAAAATTTAATATCATTATACACTTATTTTTTTGACCAAGTAGAAAAAATAGGTTTTACGACAATAAAAAATCTTACAATCAATCTTCTTTTCTATAATGTTTTATGACTCCGTTCAAAAGCACCGTAATTACAATTACAACTGCTCCAATATAAAATTCTGTACTCATTTTTTCTTTTCCTCCAATGATAAAATAAGCCAGCACAATACCGTAAACCGGCTCTAAATTAGTGGTTAACATAACTGTATAAGGCGTCAATCTGCGCATAACCCTTATCGAAGCCGTAAAGGCGTAAGCAGTACAGACCGATGCTAAAACCAATATCAGAATCCAGTTTTTGGCAGACAGCATAAAAAAATCTGCCGTAAAAGAACCTCGAAATAAAAAATAAATCGAGATAAAAATAAATCCGGCCAAAAACTCATAAAAGGAAATCAGCGACGGATCGTGATCCACAATAAGTTTCCCGTTCATCAAAGTAAATACTACTCCCAGCAGAATAGAAACTAATGCCAGCAGCATTCCGTTCAAATAATTAATTTCTACCTTCATAATCATTCCTAGACCAGCAATAATGATTAATCCAAAAAACACTTCATACCAGAGTACTTTCCTCCCATAAAACAAGGGTTCCAGTAAGGATGCAAAAAATGCTCCTAATGAAAAAACCGACAGCGTAATGGATACTGTAGAGATTTTTATTGCTTCAAAAAAGAAAATCCAGTGCAGGGCAATTAAAAGCCCTACAAAAGTGAACCTGCTTAAAACTTTAAGTGTGACTTTAAATGATTTTTTCTTTAAGCCAAGAAAAAAAGCTAGAAAAACAGCAGCAAAAAACATTCTGTACCAAACCAAAAAATCGGACTGAATGGTTATTAATGCTCCTAAAATTGCTGTAAACCCCCAAATAAAAACAATTAAATGCAGATTTAAGTAGCTCTTTAAATTATCGTTTTGCATTCCGTAGTAAATAAACAGCTAATATTCCAAAAACTATATTAGGCAGCCAAACCGCTATGAATGGCGAAAAACTTGATTTCTCTGCCAATACACCAAATATTTTATCTAAAAAGACAAATGAAAAGGCTACTGCAATTCCTATTGCCAAGTTGACTCCCATACCGCCTCTGCGCTTCATTGAAGATACCGAAACGGCTATAATGGTCAATATAAATGCCGAAACCGGCACACTGTATTTTTTATACAAAACAACCAGATAAACGTTGATATTAGAAGAACCGCGTTTTTTTTCTTTATCAATAAACGCATTCAGTTCTCCTAAACTTAAAGTCTCTGCAATATAAACCACTGGTGCCAAATCCTCAAGGTCAAAACTGAATTTCATCTTCTTTTCAGGCGCTTTTTCGATCACGTCATTTTCAGAACCAAGAGTTCTTTTGGTATAATCAAATAATGAATAATTCTTTTCTTTTGGATTCCACTGGATTCTGCTGGCCGTAATTTTATATTCTAATTTTTCTTTTTTAAATCGTTCCAACGAAAAATTATAAGCCGTTTTAGACTCATTATTAAAGCTGTTTACATAGATGAAATCATTATCGCTGATTTGTCTGTAAACATCGGTATTATCACCCCGCATGAGCTGTTTCCCGTCACTCCTCAGGTAAGTATACCTGAAATTATTGTAGCCTTCACTCGATACAGGAATAACCCAAAAACCCATCAGCAGAACGATAATGGATATAATAGAAGCACCTATAATATAAGGCCGCATAAATCGCGTAAATGAAATTCCCGAACTCAAAATAGCAATAATTTCAGTATCATTTGCCAGCTTAGAAGTAAACCAGATAACAGATATAAACAAGAATATCGGAAAGAGGTTATTCATAAAGTAAATAGTAAAATGATAGTAATAAATGGCGATTTTTAAAACCGGCACTTGATTCTCAATCATTTTATTGATTTTCTCCGATACGTCTATAATTACTCCAATAGGAGCAAACAGCAGAAGCATAACCGCAAAAGTGGCTAAATATCTTTTTAAAATGTATTTGTCAATTATTGTTAACATAAAAGTTTAATTGTGAAATCGTTAATTCGATTATTCGGTTAAACAAATAAACGATTAACCGATTAAACCCAAATTATAATCGTTGAGCCATATTTTTAACCATCATCTCTTTCCATGGTCTAAAATCACCTGCTAGGATATGTTTTCTAGCCTCGCGGACTAACCACATATAAAAACCTAGATTGTGTATCGTAGCAATTTGTTTTCCCAAATATTCATTAGCGGCAAACAAATGGCGCAAATAGGCCTTAGAATATTCCGTATCCACAAATGTATGCCCCATTTCATCTATCGGAGAGAAATCGGCTTCCCACTTTTTGTTTTTGATATTGATTGTTCCGTTGGCAGTAAAAAGCATTCCGTTACGGGCATTACGAGTAGGCATCACGCAGTCGAACATATCAATTCCAAGTGCGATATTTTCCAAAATATTAATCGGAGTTCCAACACCCATCAAATAACGAGGTTTCTCTTCGGGAAGAATTTCACAGACTACTTCAGTCATTGCATACATTTCTTCAGCAGGTTCTCCTACCGAAAGTCCGCCGATTGCATTTCCCTGCTGACCCGAATTAGCAATATATTCTGCTGACTGACGGCGCAGATCTTTATAAGTACTTCCCTGTACAATTGGGAAAAAAGTCTGCTCATAACCATACTTAAACGGCAGTTTCTCCAAATGATTGATACAGCGGTCCAGCCAGCGGTGCGTCATGTGCATCGAGCGCTGTGCATAGCGGTAATCACAGGGATAAGGCGTACACTCATCAAAAGCCATGATAATATCGGCTCCAATGGTACGCTGGATTTCCATCACATTCTCTGGCGTAAAAAAATGATACGAACCATCAATATGCGATTTAAACTTTACTCCTTCTTCCTTAATTTTTCGGTTAGCCGACAGTGAATACACTTGATATCCTCCAGAATCGGTCAGAATATTGCGGTCCCAGTTCATGAATTTATGCAGTCCTCCTGCTTTTTCAAGAATTTCAGTCTGCGGACGCAGGTATAAATGATAGGTATTCCCAAGAATAATATCCGGGTTTATTTCTTCTCTCAGTTCCCTTTGGTGCACCCCTTTTACCGAAGCAGCTGTCCCAACAGGCATAAAAATAGGTGTTTCAATCACACCATGATCTGTAGTAATACTTCCCGCACGGGCTTTAGACTGCGGATCAGTTTTTAGTAAATCAAACTTCATATAGACTTTTTATCAGGGCGCAAAGATAGGTTAATTTAAAACCCGCATCAAAAAAATATTTTTCTGCAAATGAATGAAAAACGGCTCCATAAATTCCAAAAAACTATCTCTAAAATCATGCGGGCGTCATTAAGTTATGAGAAATCCAGAGGATTTCAACGTTTATAGAAATCAAAAACATACGTTACAACAACCCCGGCGGGCTTGTACGATACCGAGAAACATTCGATTCCTCTGGAGTCATTGTCAAAATCGAATATTATTTATATGACTGTCCGCAAATAATATCGTGTATTTTTTTAGCAACTGATTACACAGATTAACACAGATTTCATTACTGTTTTTTTTTTAAAATCTGTGAGAATCTGTTTAATCTGTGGCAAAAAAACATTTAGTATGCTTTGCGGATAGTCATAAATAGTTATAGACTATCAGTGACTAATACCCAATCGATAAAATTGGCCACAGATTTCTAAAAAATGCATGTAAAATCTGTGAGAATCTGTGTAATCTGTGGCAAAAAAACATTTAGTATGCTTTGGCGGATAGTTATATAAAAAAAATCAAGCATGAAACTCTTAACTTAATGAGATTGGCTCCTATCCCCTCACAACCCACAGCCACAGCAAAAACCATTTTACACATAAATATGACAGTACTTTCTGAGATTTTTAACAAAAAACATTAAAAACAGTAAGAAAAACATTATTTTACTTACAGCCAATTATTTAGATTTGTTTTGTAGTCTGTTACTACACAAACCAAAAAAAACTATATATGGCAAATTTGCAGAACAATCGGGTAAACGTGACCGCAACGGCGGCACAAGTAGCAGCAGTCAAAGCTGCGTTTCAAACTATTTTGACCAATCTCCCTTTCCTTACAGGCTTGACCGCCGACGAAAGAAAGACATTAAACACCATCGATGTCAACAACAAAGCCTTTACCGAGGATGCCATCAATGCCGGCGTAAACAACGCGGCACTGGTACCGCCCTATATATCGGTAGCCAATATGAAAAACGATCTCACGCTTTTTACCCAGCTGGACGAACTCTCTGGCATAGCCAACCAGATATGTGAGCAAATTGAAGACACCAAAATGCTGGCGGGCAGCGAAGCCTATGCTTCGGCTCTGGCACTATACAAAACCTTTGGCGCAGCCGCCGATGCGGGAGTACCAGGTGCCGACAGTATTGTAGACCAGCTCAAAAAACGTTTTGCCAGCAATACCGGCAATGCCGTAACCACAGCACCAGTGGCACCGCCTATGCCCTAATGCGTTTTGTTCTCACAATAAATACGTACTGCCTCTTTATATCCAAAAGGGGCATTTTTTTGCACCAAACACCTGCAGCAACCTGCCCCATAATAGTCATAATTTATAAAAAACAGGTGTTAAACCATAATAGTAGAGGTGTTAAACCATAACAGTACAGGTGTTTAACACCTCTATTATTGGTGTTAAGCACCAATAAAACAGGTGTTAAAAGCCAATAGAGCAGGTATTTTTCACCAATAGAATTGGTTATTAAAGCCAATAGAATAGGTGATTTACACTAATAGTATTGGTGCTTAACCCTAATAGTAAAGGTATTTATAACCAATAGTATTAGTGATTAACACCTGTTTTACCACCATTAAAAGAAATTCAATAACGATAAAGACAGAAAAAATGACAACCAATAACCGCAAATACAAGAAAGATCTCGGGGAAACCTATCCCTCAATTGGTAATTTTATTCATTACCACATTCTCCAGAACAAAATCAAGAAAGCCGATGTAGCTCGTGCGTTAGAGATACTGCCAACCGGATTGAACGATTATTACAAAAGAGACTCCCTGCAGTTTGCCATTTTATGGAAACTGAGCATAATCATGAAACACAATTTTATTGCCCAATTGGGCGAATACCTGCCCTATCGTTTTGAAACCAAACTTGAAAAAAGCCTGAAAGAGGAACTGGCTCAGAAAGACGCTCTGATCCAGAGGATGGAAATCCAGCTCGAAGCGTTTAGGGAAATGAATCGTAAATAAGTAAATACTGTAAGAAAAAAACCAGCTAACAACAAAATTTTAATATATTTGGAAAAAGCTAAGAAAAGCCAAACATTCGCCAATCTACCCAAAAAGGGGTGTATATACGAAGGTTTGTTTCGCTTATATAGTAGTTAGGCACAATTATAAATGACGATACTTCAAGAAAAATTCGACAGTTTAAAATATTGGCATCCGACAATCAAGAAACAGTTTGTCAGACTGTTAGTTAACGAACTTATTAATGCTAAATATTTGAATTCGGACATAGAATTGACAGCAAACAAAAATGATTTCTTAAATAGCTTTTTGCCCATTTACTTTGACATAGTTGACCAAAAATTCAATTCAGTTGTAAAGACGGAAATACTTTTTAATGAATTTTGTAAAAAGTCTGTAGAGCTTAAAAACTTTCTAACCACAGTATTTGAAACTGTATTTCTTAAACTTGACAATTTAAATATCAGTTGGGACAATGAACAAGATATTGAACCAATAGAGAGGTATATCTTAGTTCAAGATAAAATTCCCTTTCATAATCCCACTACTATAGAATTTCTGAAGAGGGAAAAATATGAAAAACATTCTGACACAGAATTTGAAAAATTAAAGCAAGAATACACTAATCTTGTAAAGGAAAAAGACAACGAAAAACTTTTATCTGTTGGAATAAGTTACTGTTACGGGAATATAGTCCTTCCTAAAACTTATGACATCATATTCGACATAAGAGACTTGACGAGATATTGGGAACAGAAAACTGTTATTAAGTATGCCTTTAATTATAGAAATTATTTTCACACAGACTTATGGAGAGGGCATCATTCACATTGTTTAATTGAAGTAATTGGTGAGATACCAGAAATATTTAATGAACTGCCTAATAATGACGGAGGTCAGACTTTACATAAAGGGATTGGACTTTGTACTAAATTTGATTGGCAATACATTAAGGAAAAATAACTGTGCCTAACATCGGTTTGGCAATATGGCGGCTGAAGTGCTTCTATGAAACATTTATGCAAGGTTCAACTGTAGTAATTCTATTGAACTTTTGTGCTAAGAATCCGCCACATCGCCAAGCCGAAAATCGTTAGCGGAAATCTCTCGAAAAACGATAGAATTTAAGAATTTATGCAAATAATGATGATATGAAGAAAAGAATTTTGCCAATCCGATTTTGGAACAATAACGAATTAACCGAAAAAGAAAGAAGCGAATATAAAAACACTTCAAATCAAATATCAGGAATTGAATTTATCGAAATTTTAAAAAATAATTTTACTCCGTTTTTAAAAGAACTTGGTTTTAAAGGTTCTAAAAATAATTTTTACAAGAAAAATAGTCCTTGGATTTATGTCGTAAACATTCATAAGGATAAATATGGAGGAGAATTAACAATTAATGTTGGTATCCACCTAGATTTTATCGAGAATGCTTTAGACGCATTACCAATTCCTAGTAAATTTGATATTACTGATTGTATAATTGATAAAAATTTATCTTTAGAAAATAACAATTCGTGGCTTGTTTATGGAAAGAATAGTATTGAAGCAATAGAAACTGTTGAATATATGAAAGAATTGGTATTTGAACAGGGAATTCCATTTATTCAAAAATTCAACAATTATCCAAAACCTTTTAATGATATTACAATTGAAGAAATAAAAACAGGGAGTAAAAAATATTTAGAATACGGAATAAATGAAAAATTAATAACGTGGGTTCACTTTATCATTTTTTTAGCAAAAGTCAGTAACAATAGTGGAAATAAAGAAAAAGCTATCGAATTATTAAACTTAGCAAAAAGTAAAGAAATTGACCGATTTTCCGGAACTCTTAATTCTCCACTAATACCGAGAATTGAATTGCTAATAAGAGACTTCCGCTAACACTTGCTACAAGAGATTTGGGCAATTGGCTTAATTTAAAAATGGTCTTGTATTTGGAATGTGTAGGCAAATCCGAAAATAAGGCTTAATTTAACCCCAAACCTCTTGTAGCAAGGGGACGTTGGTTAGAATTTTACCACTGAAAACCGAAAAAATAGAGATATCATAAATGAAAAAAGTATTTAAAATTATAGGAATTTATCTGCTTATAATTGTATTAAGTGAAAGTTGTTCTCCACAACATTATTTAATTTCAGATATTGAATTTTATGGAGCTTCAATTGATGTGAGAAATAAAGAAAGAGAATATAATACTTTCACAGAAACAAACATATTAAAAAATGAAATAATTTTTATAATTGGGTATAAAACCAAGTTTATTGCAAATTTAGATTTAGGATTATCTGCAAAATGTTATGCTTTCAAAAGAGGAAGAATTAATGATAATTCTTTATTGGAAAATACATATTCCTTGAAATTTAATCATCCTTTTAAATATAAAAATGTAACCATAAGTGCAAATCAAAATTTACTTGAAATTGAGGAAATAAAAAATCAAATAGAAATATATGATATTTTTTACGATGAAAAAATATTAGAGTTTAGCCCAAAACTAAAAAGTGAGAGTGTATTTACGCCAGAAAACTATGAAGTTACATTTAGTTGTAGAACTTCAGACAATAAACTCTTTGAAAAAAAGATAACTGTAAAAATTGAAAATTAAAAAAACTACCGCCAATCGAGTAGACGGCTCCGCCTCTAAAGGGACGGAGTACGCCTCTCACACCACCGAGCGTAAAGATCACGTAATCAGCGGTTCGCAAATCATCATCCAAAAGCTCTTTACACCTTTTGGGCTATCCATAATTTACTTTAAGATTAGGCTAAGTAAACTTTCCTAATCCAATTTCTTGGAGATTTAGGTAAATTCGAAAATAAGGCTTAATTTAACCCCAAACCCACTGTAATAAAAAACATTAGCACTAATTTTATAAAGATGAAAAAGCATATTATTGTAATAATTTCTCTGATTTTGTTTTCTTGTAATGGTCAGCAAGTGAAAAATGAAATCACAATTGTAAAACAAGAAAATTTAAAAAATGAGAAAATGAAAAATTATGCTTATTTAAAAGATATGTATGCTGATTCATATTTTCCAAAATTTCTCGTTGACAAAGTGAAAACAATTCTTATTCAACTATGCAGTGATATTGAAAGAACATCACCGAAAAATCTTGAAGAACTTTATAAGTTAACGCATGAAGCCACTACAAAAATAAATGATTTACAAAACGAATTCTTTGAACACAACAGCGAAATTGAAACTGGAGCTAGAGAATCGATTGGTACAGACTTTGACTTTATAGCTAAAGCATATGGATTCAATGCTGATGTAGAAGAACTGATTGCTCCTAGAGAATGGTAAAGAACTAGTGGTAACAGCTACAATGGATTTAGGCATTTGGCTTAATTTGAAAATAATCTTGTATTTGGAATATTTTGGCAAATCCGAAAACAAGGCTTAATTTAACCCCCAAATCTCTTGCTGAAAAGGAAAGCTGGAGGTAATAATAGAAATGACAAATCGTACCTATGAGAAACCTTTTGATATTCACATTTTTTTTAATTAGTTTAATAACTCATTCACAAGAAAACATCACAAAAAAAGATTCATTGGTTTGGAGTAAAAGCAAAACGTGTGAAGATGGAGAGAAAGATGCAGAAAAGGATTTTAATAATAGAATTTATAATTCTTATTCATACGGATTACTTGTAAGTGTAGTACCAAAAAAATCAGAAATAGGATTTGATGTATTTTATAAAGATTATTTACGTAAAAAATATTCTATAAATTTAGAGCATAGAGGTTGTATAATTACATATTATTCAAGTTGTTATTCCGAAACTATGGACAAACTTATAAATGAAAAATTTGGAAAAAGTATCTTTAAACGAGCGAGAAAAGAAGCTAAAAAATTATTTAAGAAAGAAAAAATAAATACTATATAGCCAACACTTGCTGCAATAGATTTGGCTTGTTGCTGCTAAAATTATACTCGCAAAGTCTTCTGGCTTTGCGTTTTTTTTGACTATAAACCAATAAAAGCCGAAACTCTTTTATAAACCGATCAGCTGCAATAAAATCATTATGTAACAAAAGTTACTGTTCAGCTGCAGCTTCTATTGTAATTTTGCAGTGTAAAACAATACACTTTAAGACAGGCACTATGACTTTAGAGAACATTATAAAAGAAAAAAAAGGCAGCATTGTAGATGTACGCACTCGTCAGGAATACAGTGGCGGTCACGCTGCCGGCTCAATTAACATTCCACTGAATGAAATTCAAGACCGATTGGAAGAAATACAAAACTTAGAATCACCGCTAATACTCTGCTGTGCCTCGGGAAACCGCAGCGGGCAGGCACAGCATTATCTTTCACAAAAAGGAATCGACTGTTACAATGGCGGTTCATGGTTAGATGTCAATTATTATCAATCCAAATAGTATCCAAAAAATGATTAAAATACTTCAAAAATTATTCGGTTTCGGCACTACTGCAGACTTTGCCGAACTTGTAAAAAAAGGTGCAGTTATCCTTGACGTAAGAAGCAAAAGCGAATTTGCATCAGGCCACATCAAAGGCGCTGTAAACATCCCGGTCGACGTTTTAAAGAACAGTTTATCACAATTAAAAGACAAAAACAAAACCATTATTACCTGCTGTGCTTCGGGCATGCGGAGTGCTTCGGCAAAAAACATCCTGAAGGCTCATGGCTACACCGATGTGCATAACGGCGGCGGATGGAGCAGCCTTAGACATAAAATATAAACAAAACTGGAAATAATTTACCTCTAAATTTCTTGGATAAGTCCGCATGAGGGATAGGAATAAGCTGCCGAAGCAGCATGGATAGCCCGACAGCATCCCGATAAAAGGGCGTATACCCGCAAAGTGAAATAGTCATTTTTTCGGGATGATGGCATGCCCAAAAGATTTTAGAATTCAGATTGCATAATTAAAATTTATTCCTAATTATGTTTTTAAATCCGCACTAAAATAACATTTTGATTAAAATTGCCCTTAAAATCATTTGCCTCCCCGCAAAATAAAAATTACTTTTGCACCAGTTTAACTTTTACATATAAAATGAAGCCTAACACACAACAATTAAACGATTTAACTATCCAAGTAAGAAGAGATATTCTTCGAATGGTTCACGCTGTTAATTCAGGTCACCCAGGAGGGTCTCTAGGATGTACCGAATTTTTAGTAGCCTTGTATCAAAACCTTATGGACCGCAAAGAAGGATTTGACATGAACGGAACTGGAGAAGATTTATTCTTCCTTTCAAACGGTCATATTTCACCTGTATTTTACAGCGTTTTGGCAAGAAGCGGCTATTTCCCGATTGAAGAATTGGCAACTTTCCGTTTAATCAACTCAAGATTACAAGGACACCCAACAACTCATGACAATTTACCTGGAGTACGTATTGCTTCTGGTTCATTAGGACAAGGATTATCTGTTGCAATTGGTGCGGCTCAGGCAAAAAAATTAAACAATGATAACCATATCATTTACACACTTCACGGTGACGGTGAATTGCAGGAAGGTCAAAACTGGGAAGCAATTATGTATGCTTCTGCCAAAAAAGTTGACAACCTTATAGCAACTGTCGACCTTAACGGAAAACAAATTGACGGTACTACTGACGAAGTTCTAGCAATGGGAAGCCTAAAAGCTAAATTTGAAGCTTTTGACTGGGAAGTTATCGAAATTACCAAAGGAAATGACATCGAAGCTATCATCGGCGGAATGAATGAAGCAAAAGCAAGAACCGGAAAAGGAAAACCTGTTTGTGTTTTATTGCATACTGAAATGGGTAATGGTGTAGATTATATGATGTACAGCCATGCTTGGCACGGTAAAGCACCAAATGATGCACAGCTTGCAAATGCATTAGAACAAAACTATAACACCGGAGGTAACTCGGATTATTAAAAAAAGCTTTATGCCTTATGCAGTAAGCTTTATGCCTATTGCCTAACGCCTATAGCGTATAGCAAAAAAAGAAAATGAAAAAATATACAAATACAGGAAGTAAAGATACCCGTTCTGGTTTTGGAGTGGGAATGACTGAATTAGGTCAAAAGAATGAAAATGTAGTAGCACTTTGTGCAGATTTAATTGGATCATTAAAGTTTGATGATTTCAAGAAAAATCACCCAGAGCGTTTTTTTCAAATTGGTATTGCTGAAGCAAATATGATTGGAATTGCTGCAGGATTAACTATTGGCGGAAAAATTCCTTTCACAGGAACTTTTGCTAACTTTTCTACAGGAAGAGTTTATGATCAAATCCGTCAGTCGGTTGCTTATTCAGACAAGAACGTAAAAATATGTGCTTCTCACGCAGGATTGACTCTTGGAGAAGACGGAGCTACTCACCAAATCCTTGAAGACATCGGATTAATGAAAATGCTGCCTGGAATGACTGTAATCAATACATGTGATCACAATCAGACAAAAGCTGCTACTATAGCTCTTGCTGACCACCACGGTCCGGCTTACTTACGTTTTGGACGTCCGGTTGTACCTAATTTCATGCCAGCTGACGAACCTTTCATCATTGGAAAAGCAATTCTTTTAAACGAAGGAACTGATGTAACAATTGTTGCTACAGGACATTTAGTTTGGGAAGCTTTAATTGCTGCTGAGAAATTAGAAGAAAAAGGGATCTCTGCAGAAGTAATCAACATCCACACTATTAAACCTTTGGACGAAGAAGCTATTTTGAAATCAGTGGCTAAAACTAAATGTATTGTAACAGCTGAAGAGCACAATTATCTTGGAGGTCTTGGAGAAAGTATTGCTGGTGTATTAGCTTTAAACAATCCTACTCCGCAAGAGTTTGTTGCTGTTAAAGACAGTTTCGGAGAATCTGGAACTCCTGAACAATTAATGGAGAAATACAAACTGAACAATCAAGCGATTGTTGAAGCTGTAGAAAGAGTGATCAAAAGAAAGTAATCTTTTTTCTCAATAAATATAAAATCCCATCTCGCTGTAAAAATGAGATGGGATTTTTTTATGGTTGATTTTTTTTTTGAGATTAGATTACATCCCTAAACAAACTCAACTAGATTATTGTTAGTCAGATTACTTCATTCCTCGCAAAGACGTACGTGAAGTCTTTACGAGAAAGAAGCAATCACATTTGCAAAGCACAGTCTCTACTTCCTTTTAAAATAAGAACATTTCAAACTAAATCAAAAAAAATCCCATTCAAAAACGAATGGGATTTTTTTTATTGACTCATTTTATGACATTCTTTATCTAAATGCCTTTTTTTCTTTTTATCAGTAGGTATATTCCCATCACAGTCTGGAATATTCTCAAATGCATAATAGGTTCCATCTGCTTTTTTAACTTCTCCTCTTGTAGCATAACCATCACCATCATCATCAAAATCTAAAAAATCTGGGGTTCCATCTCCATCCGTATCGTCTGGATTTGGATCAATCAGATTACCTGCAGCATCCCTTGGTAACTCCCAAGTTTCCCATACATAACCATCTCCGTCAATATCTTCTTGATATGATGGCACACCATCAGGATCCGACACTCGTAATCCATTAACAATTTTGTATTCTAAATCAGAACGTTTAATTTTATATAATTTAAAACTAAATACTAATGGAGCATAAGCCGGTATAGTCCCGTTTCCTGTATTATAATAAGCCAATCCAGAAGGAATAAACATCACTCCTGCTCCAAAATTTGTATATTTAACGGTACCATCCGGATTTGAAACAGCATCACCAGATTTAAATTGCGGAAAAATTTCTTTCCACCCTCTAACAAAAACACCATATAAGCCAATATACGCTTGTGGAAATAATACTTCTTCAAATTGTGTAGCAGTAATACTTTTGACGTTATCAACAGTTGTCTCTGCAAGGTATTTCCCATTATACGAGGTAAAAACATCATCTACATTACAAGGCTTTTCCCCAGTACCTTCACGCAAAACTAAATAATATAATGTATAGGTAATACCATCATCTTTTACTACTCTAGACAATAACTTTGGAAAAGTTGAGCTGTTTAGATAGGAATAAATAGAAGGCTGTGATCCACCAGAAGGAATCGGAGTAATGGTAACGTTTTGATCTGTTGGCAAACCAGGAGCATCTACTATTGTTATATAATTTGTTTTTAAATAAGTTTCTATTAAAGCACTTTCTGTAGTATATTGAGCAGTATAATCCCTAGGCGGCTCTACTACAATATCATCATCATTACTCTTATTACAGGAAATTACAGCAATAACTCCAATCAATAAAATAAAATAAAACTTAATTTTGCTCATTATTTTAGGTATAGTTTAAGCCACAAATATACATTAATGATTTACTTTTGTAAAGTATTTAACTCCGATTTTAGAAAATTCATGAGAATAGACAAATATTTATGGTGCGTTCGGTATTACAAAACCAGAAATATGGTTACCGAAGCCTGCAAAAAAAACCATATCACGGTAAATGGTATTGTTGCCAAGCCATCAAAAGAAGTTTTCCCTACTGATAAAATCACTTTTAGAAAAGATCAGATCACACAAATCATTACTGTACTCGACATTCCTGAGAACCGAGTTGGCGCCAAACTTGTTGACATTTATCGAAAAAATGAGACTCCCGCCGAAGCTTATGCTCACTTAGAATTATTAAAATTATCGAAAGAGCATTATAGAAAAACCGGGACTGGAAGACCCACAAAAAAAGACCGAAGAGATATTGATGAATTTGGAAACGACATTCCAGACGAAGATGAAACAGATTAAAATTCGCCACTAATTTTCTTGTTTAGAACCAGAATTAATTATATCAATTTCGTCTAACTTTTTTATCTTTGAAAAAACAAAACAAAAATACGCCATGAGCAAAAATATAATCCTCACCAATCAGCAGATAGAACACACCACTAAAAGAATAGCATACCAAATCTATGAAACTTTTGTTGAGGAAGAAGAAATTGTGATTGCTGGAATTACTGACAACGGCTATATTTTTGCAGAAAAAATTGCTCAGGCATTCAGTACAATCTCTACGATCAAAATTTCGCTTTGTGAAGTTCATACCGACAAACAAAATCCTGAAAAACCAATAACCACTTCTTTATCCAAAGAAGAATACAGCAATAAAGGCCTAGTACTGGTAGATGACGTTTTGAGCTCTGGAGCCACATTAATATATGCTGTAAAACATTTTTTAGACGTTCCCTTAAAAAAGTTCAAAACCGTTGTTCTTGTTGACAGAAACCACAAAAAATTCCCGATTAAGGCCGATTTTAAAGGAATATCACTTTCTACTTCGCTATTAGAGCACGTTGACGTTGTTCTTGACAGCAACGGCAACAGCTACGCCAGTTTAAGCTAACAGGTTTAAAATATCATTTATCGTTTCTCCAATAGTTTTATTATCAACATTCACTTTATGCTGTGCGTGATTGTAATAAAAACTTCTGTCAAAAAGATGCTTGGCTATAAACTCCTTCATCTCTTCATCCGTTTTATCCGCAATAAGCGGTCTCTTGCTTCTATTGGCCGCTAATCTGTTAAATAGTGTCTCAATAGATGCTTTTAAATAGATTGACACCACATCATCCCCTATTAACAATTCATGATTATTAGCATAACAAGGTGTACCTCCTCCTAAACCAATAATAATTTCATCAGGCGAATTTAATAATTCAAGAAAATAAGTATGTTCTAATTTTCGAAAATGAATTTCGCCTTGAGTATCAAAAATCTCTTTTATGGACATTTTTGCTTTTTCTTCGATGTATTCATCCAGATCGATATATGGAATTGATATCATTCCGGAAAGTTTTTGGGCAATTGTAGACTTACCGCACCCCATATAACCCAATAATATAATTTTTTTCATTTGAATAAGACCTTACAAATTAAGACATTAAGATTATTTGTTTAAAAAAGACAAATTTATAATAATTTTGCTTGGAATCTTCGAAAAAAAGTCCTTATATTTGCACCCGCATTCAAGAAACGAAATGACTCGATAGCTCAGTCGGTAGAGCACATCACTTTTAATGATGGGGTCCTGGGTTCGAGCCCCAGTCGGGTCACAAATTATGTGATCAAAGCATAAGTTTCTTGAATCAATGACTCGATAGCTCAGTCGGTAGAGCACATCACTTTTAATGATGGGGTCCTGGGTTCGAGCCCCAGTCGGGTCACAAAAGGTCGAGTAATTTATTACTTGGCCTTTTATTTTTTAAGGCCACGTGGAGAAACGGTAGACTTGCCATCTTGAGGGGGTGGTGCTCGTAAGGGCGTGTGGGTTCAAATCCCACCGTGGTCACATTTATATCTTCATTAAATCAAAAAACGCCTTATTTTACAGGCGTTTTTGTTTTTCAAATTATTTTTATACCGATCAGGTTCAAAATATAAATGACAAACAGCAAAATGGCTATCATAAACAGATGTTCTAGATAGCCATTCTTTTATTTTATAGGAATTTGATTGTCTTTTTACAAATTACCCTTTAACTATAATTGTTGGATCCCATACAAAATAGCCAAACAGCTTCATTGCTGCAGAAGCTCTGTCTAAAGTATAAAGTGCAAAACTAATATTATACTGCTCCGTTCCGCTCGTAATCACATCAGCCTGATAAAACCAATAAGTCATTGTATTTACAAACTGAACAGGAAGAGGAGACGCGCCTACAGACGGCTGAACTCCTGGCGCAGTAAATACTTTGGATGTAAAATCCCCGAACACATTTGAACCGCCAAATTTCTGCACATTGTACATTATAACGGCACTATTGAAATTGTCATACTCAGATACCGCATTAAATCGAACGACATCCCCAACAAGGGCATTAATCACTAAGTCAGCTGTACCGCTTCCTGTACTTCCTGTCAAATTAGAGCCTACCATATATTGGTATTGATGTCCTATTCCTGTTGGGTTTGCAGAATCCTTACTTCCGCCGTTGGGAAAATCATTTTGGATCTTATCCGTATCAATGATTATTTGAATGTTGGTAATTTGTGCAACATTGTTTAATGCTGCTTCTAAAACTTCTGCGTTTTTTAAATTTGAATCCATCTTAATTAAATTTTGATTTTTGCCTACTCATTTTTTCAGTTTTTCGGCTTCCGCTGATGTTATGATTACAAGACTAAAATTAAAACAGTCCAGCAAACCCAAACAGAGTATAAACACCTAATTATCAAACAGGTATAAATACGCACTCAGCAATTCTACAGCCAATGTGTGGATAAAAAATAGATTCCTGTTAATTCTGATTCAAACTTATAGTTTCTTTAAATCATTTAATACAATTACTAAAAAGTTTAAAAATCTTCTAATAAATAAAAGGCTCTATTTTTTTTGTACAATAGAACTCACATACTAATAAGCATTAAAAAAACTGCTCATTTTTTCTATTACTTTTTTTATTTCAAACACTTTTTTTATTACCTTGCCCAAAAAAGGCAAATAATCAAGATAACCAACTTATTTACAGTATTTTATAAGTATATTTCCAACGAAAAATGAATACTTTATGAGAAAATTTTTAAGATCTTTAAAAAACAGTCCAACCCCCATTTTTAGCATTGCTTTTATATTTTTTTTCTCTTTAAATGCTAAATCTCAAACTGTTAAATTTGATTCTGTAAAAAAACAAAAATACATACTCGTCGATGTCGAGAAAACTTACGAACGAATTGTAGATAAAGGTTATGAATCTGCCGAAATGTTTGAATCATTAGGAAATTATTATTACGAAAACAATAATCTTAAAAAATCAAAACTGTACTTTGACAGATTGTTTGGCAAATACAGCTTGTCCCAAATTTCATCAAAAAGTATAGAAAGATATAAATTGATCAAAAAATAACATCTTTCAGACAGGTTAATCATTCTTGTCTGTATAAAATCTTTGCCAAAAGAACAGCAGCTAATTCTTAACTGATTGGCTGCTGTTTTTTTTATGCCATTTTCTTACCCATAGATCTTTCTGAAAATTAAATTAGAAATAATAAAAAATATCATAACTTTCAGCTTCTTAATTTCAAAATTTGAAAACCAAATGGTCACACTGCTCATAAATAAAAAGAAATACACTATTGATGCTGATCCAGAAATGCCTCTGCTTTGGGCTATCAGAGACAGTATTGGACTGACTGGCACCAAATTTGGATGCGGAATAGGCGCATGCGGAGCCTGCAAAGTACTCATAGATAATGTTGCATCCTATTCCTGCCTGACTCCCGTTTCGATGGCTGTAGGCAAAAATATTACCACTATTGAAGGAACTTCAGAAAATTTACAATTACTGCAGAAATCCTGGGAAAAATTCAATGTTCCCCAATGTGGTTATTGCCAGCCGGGACAATTAATCACGGCTGCTTCTCTGCTCAATTCTAACAAAAACCCTTCTGATACGGATATTGATGATGCCATGAGCGGTAATATATGCCGCTGCGGTACATACCAGCGTATTAAAAGCGCTATCAAACATACTGTAGAACTTAAAAAACAGCGTAAGTCATGAGTGAAATTCAAAATGTAAGCCGCAGAGTTTTCATCAGAAACATAGGATTAGCATCAGGCGGTTTGATCTTAGGATGCAATTATAATTTATTTTCAAAAGATACTGAAACGGGAAATTCTACAGAATTCAATCCCAATCTATTTGTACAGTTAAATTCAGATGGAAGTCTTATTATCGTTGCTTCCCGTTCTGAAATGGGTAACGGCGTACGAACTTCATTAACCTCTGTAGTTGCAGACGAAATGGAAGCCGACTGGAGTAAAGTTTCAGTTAAACAAGCAGTTGGTGATGTAAAATACGGAGACCAAAACACAGATGGCTCCCGAAGTGTAACCGGTTTTTATGACACCATGCGAAAAATGGGTGCAATGACCCGAATGATGCTTATTACCGCAGCCGCAAAAAAATGGCAGGTTCCAGAAAGCGAATGCACTGCCCAAAACCACTTTATTATTCATTCCAGCGGTAAAAAAATAGGTTATGGAGAATTAGTTGATATAGT
Source organism: Flavobacterium sp. HJJ (assembly GCF_015351475.1). GTDB lineage: Bacteria > Bacteroidota > Bacteroidia > Flavobacteriales > Flavobacteriaceae > Flavobacterium > Flavobacterium marginilacus. The sequence continues at coordinate 40,698 of NZ_JADKPR010000027.1, forward strand.
TACAACACTGCCTGTTCCAACAAACATTACTTATAAAGATCCAAAAGACTTTAAATACATTGGCAAAAATTTAAAAAGTATTGACGTAAAAGATTTTGCAAACGGAAGCGCTGTATTTGGGATAGACAAACGTTTACCCAATATGAAAGTTGCTGCCATAGCCAGATGTCCTGTTACTTTTGGCACTGTCAAATCTTATGACAAAACAGCTGCAATGAAAATCAAAGGCGTGGAAAATGTAATTGAAATTCCAAAAATCGATAAACCATTTGGTCCCTTGGGAGGTATTGCAGTTATTGCGTCCAATACATGGGCTGCGTTTAAAGGAAGAGAGGCGCTGGAAATACAATGGAATTACGGTAAAAACGAGAGTTATGATTCGGAAGCATACATGACCGAATTAACTGAAAGAGTTCACAAACAAGGAAAAGTCGAAAAAGAAACTGGAGATGTAAACAAAGCTTTTAGCGAAGCTGCAAAAGTTGTCGAAAGCACTTTTCAATTGCCGCATTTGGCACATGCTCCCATGGAAGTTCCTAATGCTGTGGCCTGGGTTCAGGGAGACAAATGCGAAGTTTGGGCTCCGACTCAGTCTCCGCAAAGTGCACAGGAAGAAGTTGCTGCATACTTGAACACGACTCACGATAAGGTTACTATAAATGTTACTTTTTTGGGAGGCGGTTTTGGCCGAAAATCAAAACCCGATTATATTGTAGAGGCTGCTATAATTTCAAAAACTATTAATGCTCCTGTACAAGTAGTCTGGTCTCGGGAAGACGACATCAAGCATGGCTATTACCATACTGTAAGTGCACAATACATGAAAGCATCCCTGGATGCACAAGGCAATGTAACGGGCTGGCTTCATCGCTCTGCTTTTCCTACAATCATGTCTACTTTCAGGCCTGGAACTGATTATCCTGCAGGATGGGAAGCTTCCAGCGCTGCTGATGTTCCTTTTGAAATAAAAAACTTAAAAATCGAATCGGGACAAGCTCCCGCAATGGTGAGAATTGGCTGGATGCGCTCTGTAATTAATATTCTTCACGGATTTTCCATCAATGTATTTACCGATGAACTAGCTTATGCCACCAAACAAGATCCGTTAGAATTCCGCCTCAAATTAATAGGGAGTGATCGTATAGAAGACACCAAAGATCCTATAAAATACGATACAGCACGTTTAAAAAATGTCTTGAAACTAGCCGCAAAAAATGCCAATTACAACAAACCATTGCCCAAAGGTCATGCTTTTGGCTTGGCTGTGCATTATAGTTTCAATTCCTACGTAGCTTCTGTTGTCGAAGTATCAATGGCAGATGACAAAATAAAAGTTCATAATGTATATACTGTTATTGACTGCGGAACAGCAGTGAATAAAAACACCATAACATCACAATTGGAAGGTGCTGCTGTCTTTGGAATGTCAATCGCCTATTACGGAAAAATAACTGCTAAAGATGGCGCTATTGAACAAAACAGCTACAGCGACTACCGAATGATCCGTATGAATGAGGCCCCAAAAGTACATGTAGAAATTGTTGAAAGCACCGAAAAACCAACAGGTGTAGGTGAACCAGGAGTTCCTGTAATTGCTCCTGCCATAATCAATGCTGTGTTTAAACTAACAGGAAAACGATATTACAATTTACCTTTAAGTGATTACGATTTAGTATAAAAAAAATGACTGTCCGCAAATAATACCATGTATTTTTTTTGCCACTGATTACACAGATTCTCACAGATTTCATTACTATTTTTTAAAAAATCTGTGTAAATCTTTTTAATCTGTGGCTAATTCGATCTGTTTGCTATTAGTTAACGATAGTCATATAAAAAAATTAAAACGAATATTTATTTTAATGAACAACTGGATTGAACTATTACAGGAATTTAAAACCCAAAAAAAGCCTGTGGCATTAGTTACTGTTACTAAAATTCTTGGTTCAGCTCCCTGCAGAATAGGTTCAAGAATGATTGTAACACCACAAAAAGATTTTTTTGGAACCATTGGCGGCGGAAAATTAGAATTTCAGGTAATCGATGAAGCAGTCCGATCAATTCGGGAAAATAAAATTTTAGAATGCTCTTATACACTTGGACCAGAATTTGAACAATGCTGTGGCGGAAAAGTAGAATTAATTATCGAACCCATGAATCAATCCCCTGAATTATACATTTTCGGAGCCGGACACATCGGCGTGGCTATCTGCCAGGTTTTAAAAGACACTCCTTTTTCTATAAGCCTTCTGGATACTAGAGAAAACTGGAAAGAAACTATCGAAATTGACGCTTCAGTTAATTACAATGATACGCCTTTTGATTTTTATAAGCAAACTGTAAACTGGGGACCAAACTGCTATGTGGTGATATTGACTCACGATCACAGGCTCGATTTTGAAATCACGGCTTTGGCACTGCATGAAAAAACTAAATATATCGGCTTAATTGGCAGCAAAACCAAGAAAAACAAATTCAACAACATGCTGATAAATGAATTGAATTTTAAAGCAGGAATCTCACCTGTCCACTGCCCTATCGGATTGGATTTAGGCGGTAATTCCCCAAAAGAAATTGCCATTAGCATCGCATCAGAATTACTCAAAGCTTATTATGAAAAATGATACCGCATTTGTATTATTGGCCGGAGGCAAATCCGAAAGAATGGGAACCGCAAAAGGACTGCTTCCCTACCATAACAGCTATTGGATTTTGGAACAAATCAACCGGATTTCAGACACAGCAATAACAGAAATCTACATCGGATTAGGATATAACTCTCAAGAATACACAAACAAAATCCCTTTATTAAATGAAGCACAGCCGGAGTTTGTTTTTTATAAAAAGATTAAAATTAGAGTGATTATTAACAAAAGTCCAGAACTGGGGTCATTCTCAACGCTCCAAACTGTTTTACAGCAAATACCAAAAAACAAATCGGTATTGATAAATCCTATTGATATTCCAATATTAAATACAGCCGAATTACAATCTATAATCGGAACTCAAAACCAAATTGTGCTTCCCAATTTTGAAGGAAAAAATGGACATCCCATAAAATTACATCCTGACTTTTGGAATCCATTACTTCGATTGGATCCAGCCGATAAAAACAGCCGATTGGATTTCGAAATCAAAAAAACAAATCCTTCAGGAATAACAACGATTACAGTAACCGATTCATCAATTCTAAAAAACTTAAATACTCCAGAAGATTGGGCGGTATTTTCTAAAACATAAAAAAAGCGTCTCAAATATCGAGACGCTTTTTTCAAAATTAAATTCAAACCTATTTCTTAATCAATTCCTGCAATGGCTTTAACTGTTCCAAATCAATTTTTGATTCTTTCAAAACCGAAATCATATTCATAATATTCGTAGGATTCATGTCTTTTCCTAACACTCTGACGATTGCAAAACCTGCATCGTTTTTATTGGCAAAAAACACAAATTCATTAATATGGTCATCATCACCCACATAAGTAACAGAAGCGCCCTGCTTTCCTGAACTAAACTTCATCAGCTGCTGATACTTTGGATCCTTTAGAATCTGGTTCACTTTAGCACGTTCTGCCTCGAACTGTGATTTATTCTTATCATTCAATTTGAAAGCCAAAACATTAATTTTTTCAAAGGAATGCAGTGCTTCACTTTGTACCGCTGTCAGTTTGGCTTTATTAACATCCAAAATATCCGATGAGATATCCAGGGCAATGAAATCCTTGTTCTCTGTGTTTTCTACAAAATATTTTTGCAGAGATGGCTCAGAATTACAGCTCCCAAAAAGCAGACTGCTTAACAATGCAATTATATATAATGCAAGTTTCATTTTACTTTTTGCCTTTAGTTGCTTTTTTCAAATCGTCTCCGCCGGGAATTCTCATTTTGTCTGTCAAAACCGAAATCTCATTCAGATCAAAATCACCTGTCAGCGACATCAAGACCGTATCATCGCCGGCACCTCCTTCAACAAACATCAGCAGCTCTTTTATCTGACTGTCTTTTGCTCCGGATTTCACCATAATTTTAACATTTTTGCCTTTATCATTTATACGCATTAATTCTTCCAGACCAGCAGTTTTAATATACTTATCGGCAGTTGTTTTCATTTCGCCTTCCACTTTAGAATTTTTAGTGGTAAACACTTTTAAATTATCCAATTTCTTAATCAGGTTCATGTATTGCTGCGCTTCCTTATCAGAGGTATCAACTTTTACTTTACTCATCAGTTCAAACATTTTCTTGTTTACAACTATTGAGGTTACTTCCTCCTGACCATCGAACTTATCGAATGCCGTCTGGGCAAAAAACGGACTTGACACTAATACTGCTGCTAATATTATTATTAACTTCTTCATTTTATTTGATTTAATGATTATTTTTAAAATTCAATTCAACTATTTGGGCCGGAATGCTCTAGAATCACTCCCGCTTTATTTTCATTATTTTATTTCAGCTTATATTTTAAAATCTTTTGGGCGTGTCCCTTCGTAAAAACTCCGGGTCGGGCTGTACGTTCCCCCTTCCCGATAAAAAATCGGGAGAGCTCCACTGCCATCCCTCACGTAGAACCAATTCATCAGTATTTCCTCTTTAATCAAGAAACACCTTATCTTTAGTCACTTCGTATACCTGAATATACTGCATCCCTTCGACACCTGCATTTACATTATTGGACAGCATAGCCAATGCTTTTTGGGTAGCTTCAAAAGCTTCTTTGGGATTTTCATAAGTACCTAATTCATTATTCACTTTTTCTTTATCCGCATTAAAATAAGCATAAGTTCCTGCTCCCAGCAAAACTGCAATAGATGCTGCTGCCAACAGCCATGCTGTTTTTTTCTTTTTAGAAATCAGCGGTATGACTTTCTCAAAATTTTCATTTTTTGCTTCTGCAAAATACCCAAATAAAGGCTTATATTGTTCCAAATGAGGCGCAGTATTTGGTGAAGAAAAATAGTTTTTCAACTCGTTCTCTTCGGCAATACTTGTTTCTCCTTCAAAGTACTTTCCCAAAAGTGCTTCTATTTTATTGAACTCCATAACTGTGTGTTTTTAACATGTATTCTCTAATTGTTTTCCTTGCTCTGGAAAGTGCCACTCTTACGGCAGTTTCATTCATCTCTATTATTTTTGCTATTTCCGAAAATTCGCATTGCTCAATATCCCTCAGCTGAATAATTAACCGCTGCTGTTCCGGCAATTGGCTAATGATTTTTTCAACCCAGTTTAAACTATCATTATCCTCTACTTTTCTGTCCAAACTCGGTTCGCGGTCTGTAAAATTATTGTGCACAATTTTAAGATTACCGGCCCGTTTTGATTTTAGCTGATCCAGACAATAATTTTTGGTCATGGTCATCGCCATCGCCTCGACACTATTATAAGTATCTAAATTTTCGTTTTTACTCCATAATTTTACCAAAATTTCCTGAGTAGCATCTTCTGCTTCCTCAGTGCTCACCAGCAATCGTTTAGCCAGCCGAAACAGCTTGTCCTTAAACGGATTGATTAAAAGCACAAAGTCCTTTTGGTTCATAAATATGATTTTATTAATCTGGTTATATAATCAAGACGAGCCACTATATTTTTTGTTACAAAAAAAAAATAAATTAAACTAAAGTTAGTATTTTTACGTTGTAGATCTACAACAAAAACTATATGAAGACATCTTTCAAAGTTACATTATTATTATTTTTAGCATTTTTTATTTTTCAGAGCTGTGAAGACAACGATGATGTCGCTCCTCCAGCCAGCCTGGAAGTTAATGACTTTATATGGAAAGGCCTTAACCTGTATTATTTATGGCAGGCCGATGTCCCTAATCTTGCAGATAATAGATTTGCCAATCAAACCGAGCTAAATAATTTTTTAAAAGGATATACAAAACCCGAAGATTTATTCAATGCTCTTCGAGTTGCCCCGTCAATCGATCGATTCAGCTGGATAGTAAGTGATTATTTAACACTCGAAGGCCAGCTTCAGGGAACTACAAAAAATGACGGTGTCGACTTTGGTCTTTATCTTAAAGCTTCCGGCTCTACTGAAATATTTGGCTGGGTCCGCTATATAATACCCAATTCGGATGCTTCTGCCAAAAACATAAAACGCGGTGATATTTTTTATGGTGTCAATGGGACACAGCTTACCACAAGCAATTACCAGAGTTTATTATTAAATGCTGAAAGCTACACTCTCAACTTAGCTGATTATAATAATGGTGTCATTACTCCAAACGGAAAATCAGTAAGCCTGACAAAAACGGTGCTCAACGAAAATCCAATTTTAATCAATAATGTTATTGAAACTGGCGGACACAAAGTAGGATATTTAATGTACAATGGTTTTTATCCAAACTACGACACACAATTAAACGAAGCTTTTGCTTCGCTAAAATCAAAAGGCATCACTGATTTAGTTTTGGATTTAAGATATAACGGCGGAGGATCCATTCAATCAGCTACACGTTTGGCCAGTATGATAACAGGGCAATTCACAGGCAAAGTGTTTTCGAAACAAAGATGGAATGACAAAATCAATTCCTATTTTGAATCGGAAGACCCAGAGGCTTTAAAAAATTTATTTACAAGCACTGTAGGATCTGCTCCATTGAATAGTTTAAATCTTCCCAAAGTGTATATTTTAACTACAAAAAGTACTGCTTCTGCCAGTGAACTGGTAATAAACGGATTAAAACCATATATCAATGTAGTTCAAATTGGCGATATTACAACTGGCAAGAATGTCGGATCTATAACTGTCTATGACTCTCCTACTTTTGGCAAAGAAAACAGAAATCCAAATCATCGTTATGCCATGCAGCCTATTGTTTTAAAAATAGTAAATGCAGATGATTTTGGCGATTATTTTAATGGTTTGACACCAACTTATTCTCTAAAAGAAAATTTAGCAAATTTAGGTGTACTAGGAACAGCTTCTGAGCCTTTACTGAGTACAGCAATTGGAAAAATTACAGGAACCGCCAAAATGGTTAAGAAAACAGAAGGAAAGACATTTCCATATTTTCAAGATGCAAAATCTATTATTGGACAAAACCAAATGTATGTTGAAAAAGTCCCGGCTGGGCTTTTAAAATCTTTGGAATAGTATAGTATTAATAGAAATGATGAATAAACAACATTATCAATTCTATTCAGATTAAAACAAACAACTCAATCAAAAAAGGCTTTCATCACTGAAAGCCTTTTTTTTTATTCAAAAACAAAATTACAAATACGTTGATTAATCTAATAGAATACCACAACTATTAAACCACAATCGCATTATGTTTTATTACAAAAAATGTATTAATTATTAAAATAAAACCCGTTTGGTCCTACTCCGACAGTTAATTCTTTTTGTAAAGTTCCAGTTAAATTATAAATATAAGCTTTACTGTCTGCTTTGTAATCACCACTGTCTGCCAAGTAAATACGATCATTATTAACAGCAAAACCATATAAATTAGCAATCGCAGAAACAGTTACAATCGGTGTAGTTGAAGCCACTGTCGCAGTAGTGCTTATTCCATAAACTGAATTATACACTGTATAATAAATTTTATCATTATATATATCCAAAAATCCTGCTCCGTCTAAAGCTTCAGGAAATGTAATTTTAGAAGTTGTTTTATCAGATAATTTCACTTTTACAATTTCGCTTCTGCTTCCGTAAGGACCTCTCAAAATATATAGAACCCCGTCTTTCTCCTCCATTGTATCAGCACTTAATCCGATTGTTACTGCAGTTTCAACCGTTTTTGCTGCAATATTTACAATCGATAATTTATCGTTGTTATAAGGCTCTGTGATATACAATTTACCATCCTTTTCTATGATTCTGTTGGCTGTTGCGTTTACATTAATTTTAGACTCATATTTATTAGTTGCCAAGTCAATAACAGCAACATAATCATCGGTGTTGCCAAGAGCATCCGCCGAAGCTCCCCAGTCTGCATAAGTGTTGGCATTAGTTACATACGCTTTACCATCTTTTACCACACCATATCTTGGATTTTTAAGTCCAGTATCAATTTTTGCTATTAACTTGAATGTATATCTATTAACAACATTTATAACATTTGCTCCTCCTGCAATAATATAAGCTTTGTCACCATCAAAAAATATATTTTGAGCAAACTTCCCAAGCAGATCACTTCCATTTGCTGCAGTGTAAGCATCTTTTGTAAAAACACTGAAATCATCGCTGGAAAATGACACAGTTCCCTTTCCAGATATTTCACTTCCTTCATTTAGGATAAAAAATCCATTATCATAAACTCCTTTTGGATCGTTGCTGTTATCATCGTCATTTGAACAAGAAACAAATAACGAAATACCAAACGCTATTAAAAGTAATTTACTAATCTTCATAATATTAAAATTTTAAGGTTAAATACATATTGAAATTTCGACCTGGCATAGGTCTGCTTTCCAGACTTTCATAATTTTCATTGAAAATATTTAAAACCTGAAAGCCCAGTTTAAAAGAATTCAAGAGCTTGAAATCATAATCAATGCCCAGATTGGAAACCTTGTAATCGTTTATGATTTCGTTCGGATCATTATCGGCTCTTGTATAAACAAAACCATTGTACAAAAACTGATAATATGCGGTTATTTTACTTCTTGAATACGAAACCGAAGCAGTTATTTTATCAAAAGGAACAAAGAAAAGTTGGTTTCCGTTTGCCACATCTTCAGAAACTGTGTGGGCATAAGAAGCATTGGCTCCGAAATTATTCTTCCCGAATTGTTTCTTCCAGCTCAATAAAGTTTCAGCACCATAACTGTTAACTTTGTCTTGATTTTGTGGAGTCCAAATACCATTTTTGCCGGGAACCCATTGCAGTAAATCTTTAATTTTGATGTAATAGAAAGTCTGCGTAAGCGAAATATTGTTGAAAGTGAACACGTTCCCAATCTCCGCCTGATAGGAACTCTCTGGCTTCAAATTAGGATTTCCGCCCGGCTCCCAATACAAATCATTAAAGGTTGGTATCCTAAAATTTCGGGATACATTCAATTTAAAATTGTACAGTTTGCTAAATTGATACGAAGATCCCAAAGAGAACAAAATAGGCGATTCGTAATTGTTTGTAAATTCTTTTCGAATGCCAAATTCATTTTTCCAATTAGCGAAAAAATCCTGTTTTACCAATAATGACGCTGAACTAATTTCGCGGATATGATTACCAAAACCAGTCCCGTAACCATTGGTTCTATTGTAATCCAAAATTCCATTTACTTGGGTTGATTTAAATAATGTATATCCAAAATCGACTTTGGTTATAAGACTTTCCGTTTTTCCGTAAGTATAGTCATTAGTAGAATTATCAGCAAAATATTGATAGTTTTCAAAAATATAAGCCGTTTTTAGATTTGTGGTAAACCTGCCAAAATTCCCGTCATATTCTAATAAATTACGGTTAAACCCATTAACATATTTACTTTTCATTTCCGATTCCGTCACCAAAGAAGTGTTTCTGTCTGTGTTTGACGTTTGGCTGTATAATTTGAAAATGTTTCTGCCATTAAGCTTATAACCCAAATTGGCGCTCACGGTAATTATGTCATATTCCCCATTTTGATTCCAACGTTGTTCGCCCTGCCAAGTATATTTATTCAAATATTTGTAATCATTAGTCGAACTGTTTTTTGAAAATCCAATTTGGGCACTCCATTTTTCAGTAGCAATATTGGTTTTATAATTAATTCCGATCGTATTAAAACTGCCATAATCCAGTTTTAAATTAGTGTCAAATCGTTTATAAAACCCCAAATCATTGTTCAAATGAACCGTTCCGCCAATTGCGCCACTGCCATAAAGTATGCTCCCGCCACCGGCTTTTACGGTTACCGAATTATAATCAGAACCCGAAATGGTATTAAAATCAGTGCTCCCGTTCATTTGCGAATTAATATTGATTCCGTTCCAAATTACGGCAGTCTGTGAAGAAGTTGTCCCCCTAAAGGAAACCGTTGAGAGCATTCCGCGCCCGTATTCCTTGAAGTAAAGTGTAGAATTAAAATTTAATAAATCAGTCAGTAAAGCTTCATTTTTATTGATAATGGAATCATTGAGTTTTAAAACCGACTGTGAATTGGAGTATTTTTTAAGATTTGCGTCAGAAACAACAACCTCTTTTAACTTGTTTATAGAGTCATTCTGTGCCGAAACGAATTGGCACGATAAAGCAAAAAGGCTAAAAAGTAGTTTTCTTAATGTCATAATTTCTGAACCTTTTTTCCCGAAAGTTCGATATTTGTTAAGAAAAAAGGCAGGTCTCCTGGCTTGCGTCTTGTTGTTTGCCTTCCCATCTTCGATTTCAGATTTTTGAGTTTAGATTTTAGATTGAATCTAAAATCTGAATTCTAAAATCTACAATTTAAAACAGTGGCTTTGTAGATAACAACAAGCTTGATAGCTTACAGTTGCGGGAACAGCGCAAGATTTTTGAATTTTGATGTTTGATACTTGATTTCAGATGTTAAATCCTGAAATCAAAAATCGTTAATCAGCAATCTTCAATCACTTGCTTCCCTTTTAATGTGTTTCCAAAAAATCAAAAACACAACCTTAATTCGAGTGCAAATATAAAGTTAAAAATATCGAAAACTAAAATTAATGATACATTTTAATTCGAAAACAAGCATAACAAATTGCTTAACAACTAATTAAAAACACAAGTTTTACATTTCAACTTTGATTACAGCACCATAATCCAATGGTGTTTTGAAAGCTTCCTGCAGGGGAAGATTGTTTATTTTGCACAAAATGCTTCGAATAACTCCCGAATGCGCCACGATGATAATTGGTTTAGAGTGCATTTTCGAAATGCCATTGTCCAAAAATTCCCGAACCCTTGAATCCAATTCCACAAACGATTCTCCGTTAGGCACATTTACGGTGACAAAATCTTCCATCCAAGGATCCAAAACTTCACGGGGAATAGCATCCCAACTTTGCAGTTCCCAATCGCCAAAATGCATTTCCATCAATCTTGAATCTTCGATAACGGATTCAATTTGAGTATTTTGCTGAATATGTTTGGCCAAAATAGCACAGCGTTGCAACGGACTAGAATACAAAATCGCTTCCTGTGGCAATTGATTCAGAATCGATTCAAAAACGGCATCGTACGGTTCTCGAATCCCAACATCACTCTGACCGTAACAAATTCCTTTCTCACAAACCGTTTCGGTGTGACGGACTAAATAAACTTCCATATCGCAATAATTGAAAGGTAAAAAATCACTTCACATACTTGTTGAGTAGCCCCCAAACAATCTCCGGTATAACCATCAATCCATTTTTGAAAATAACGGGCAAGAAAAAAACGAGCGATAAAAACAGGAATTAAAACCAACAACAATTGCCATTGAAAAACCGACAAAGCAACAAGTGGTAATAATCCAAAAAACAAAGCACCTGCCACTTCTTTCCAAGTGAAATTTTGGGCAATGGGTTTGCTCTTGCTCAAAGCGTCTTCCCTTGAATATTCGTGGGTAAATACTATTGAAATTGCACACAAACGACTAACTGAATGGGCGGAAACAAAAAGGAGTAGATTGAAGATTGAAGATTGAAGATTAACGATTTCTGATTTAGAAATTGCATTCGAAATTGCCTCAAACTTCAATAAAAACAACAAAACCAAACCGATAGCCCCATAAGCGCCAATAGCGCTATCTTTCATTATCAAAAGAATTTTCTCTTTTGTCCAACCGCCACCAAAACCGTCACAAACATCGGCAAAACCATCTTCATGAAAAGCTCCGGTTGTCAAAACTCCGCCAATGATTGCAAGAATTACAGCAATTTCATTGGGAAATAAAATCGCTGATAAATAATAAACCGTAAAAGAAATTCCGCCCACAATCCAACCAATCAACGGAAAATAACGAGAGGCTTTATTTAAATATTCAGGATTGTGATCGATGTTTTTGGGACACGGAATTCGGGTGTAAAACATTAATGCCGTGAAAAATATATGTAATTGTTTTTTCATTTTTTTTATTTTTTTGTTGGTAGAGACGTTGCAATGCAACGTCTCTACGCAATGCAACGTCTACATGCAATGTATATCAGATTTCGGTATAATAATATTAGGCAAAACGTTGTGTAAAAATGTTGGCGGAGACGTTGCACTGCAACGTCTCTACGCAAATTTACGAACGGCTGACACCGGCAGATTCAAAACTGGCCATTTCATTCAAAAAACAAACAGCCGACTGTATTATCGGAAACGCCACGGCACAACCCGTTCCCTCTCCCAATCGCAAGTCCAACTGCAACAAGGGCTGAACATCTAAATAATCCAATATTTTTTGATGTCCTTTCTCTGCCGATGAATGACAGAATATCGCGTTTTCTTTCACCGATAGGTTCATTTTGTATGCAATTAAAAATGCTACTGAACAAATAAAACCATCCACCAAAATGAGCATGTTATTTTGTTTCGCCTGAAGCATTCCTCCTGCCATTTGTATAATTTCAAACCCACCGAAATAGGCCAATTTACTTTCTAAATCATTTGAACCATTATAATTTTCAATAGCTTTTTTCAGGATATCTTGTTTTTGAATTAGTTTTTCATCAACAACGCCGGTTCCTTTTCCAACACAATCTTCTATCGGTAATTCCAAAAGAATACTCATCAAAACGGAAGCCGTGGACGTATTCCCTATTCCCATTTCGCCAAAACCGATACAATTACAACCCATTTCAAAAACCGAATTCACGATTTCCTTTCCTTTAGCAAAACACAAATTCAATTCGGTTTCACTCATTGCCGGACCATGCAGAAACGATTGTGTTCCTTTTCCAACTTTGGCCGAAACTAAATTAGCATTTGTTGGGAAATCATAATTGACTCCAGCATCAACTATAGTTAAGCCAATATTATTTTGTTTACAAAAAACATTGATACCTGCTCCGCCTTCCAAAAAATTAGTCACCATTTGTCGGGTAACATCCTGCGGGTAGGCGCTTACACCGTGATTGGCAATTCCGTGATCGCCGGCAAAAACTACAATATTAGGTTTGACTATTTTTGGTTCCAATGACTGAAAAACAGTTCCAATTTGTTTTGCAAGAATTTCCAAAACGCCGAGTGAATCTGTGGGTTTGGTTTTATTATCTATTTTTTGCTGAAGTGCTTCACTTATTTCTGGAGTAATTAGCTCTAAATTGAAGTGAGATTGCTTCGTTCCTCGCAATGACTCAGGCGTTGAAACTAAAATCTCCTCAACAATTGGCTTTTCGGCTTTTTGTTTCCAATTCAGTTGCTGAAGCATTGGTTGGTTATCATAATTTGTCGCCGGTTTCCCTACGCAAAAATAACCCAATGGTTCAATATGTTCAGGCAATCCCAAAAGCTGTTTGAACTGATAATAATTTAAAATCGAAACCCAACCCATTGAATAACCTTGCTCTGTCAATGACAGCCAAATATTTTGTGACGCACTGACTGCGCTAAACTTTATCGCTTCATTGCTTCCGACAGTTCCTATGGTAAACTGATTCAAAACCGAACGGTCGTAACAAATTACCAATCCAATCGGTGCTTCTTCAATGGCTTCGAGCTTTAAAGCTTGGTATTGCTTTTTTTGCAACTCATCATCGGTTAAATTGGAAGCCTTGTGATCGTAGTCCAAAAACAGTTTTTTCACCTCCTTTTTAATTACATCCGATTTTATCAGATAATACCTTGTAGCATCTGTCAAACCTACTGATGGAGCATGATGTCCTGCCTGCAATGCTCTTTGGATCACTTCATCTGGCACTTCATCTTGTGTAAAATGGCGAGTGTCTCTACGGGATTTTATGATTTCATCTAATGTCATTATGTGCAGTATTTGCGTTAGGGATGGTAGTGACATCCTTTATTGCTGGGGTTCGGCAATAAAGATATAACGAACAACCCGACCCTTGTGGTAACGCCCAAATTTATAAAATCTATCCTTTTATTTTTACCGGAATTCCAGAAACCATCAACACAACAGTTTCGGCTTTTTGGGCGATGTATTGGTTCATCCAACCTTGAAGTTCCGTGAATTTCCTGCCAATATGTGTTTCGGCATGGACTCCCATCCCTATTTCGTTGGTCACTATGATGATGGTTGCGCCTTCCTGTTTTGCAATGGCGTCCAATTCGGCTTTCGCTTGTTCCAAACTTAAAGCAACGTCATTCTTTGTATCCACAAAAAAATTGGTCAGCCAAAGCGTCACGCAATCCACAATCGCAACTTTTCCGGAAAAATCAATTTCGCTCAAATGTTTTTCCTTTTCCATATTCACCCAACGCCCGTCGCGATCTTTTTGATGGCGGTCAATACGTTTTTGGAAATCTTCGTCCCACTTTCTGGCGGTTGCTACGTACATTGGTTTTTCGGACAATCCTTTGGCTAAATTCTCGGCATAACTGCTTTTTCCTGAACGCTCTCCGCCTGTTATTAAGTAAATCATTTATGAATGGTTAATTATTAATTGTAAATTGTAAATGCTAATCTCTACCTAATTTCTTTTGAAACTAATTGATTTTTGGAAGTTTTAAGGATGCTTGTGATTAATTTTAGAATTGTAATTGCATCGTCATAAATGTTTTCGAATTCTTTTTCATTTAAATAATCAGTTGCTTTTAAAAGCTCCAACCAATAAACAACTTCGTTCGCTTCTTTCTGAGCAATTGCAAATTTATGAATGAAATCATTTTTGCTTTCAGCGTGTTCCGCTTCTCGAATCATAGCTCCAATACTTGTTCCTGATCTCAAAAGTTGTTTAGATAATACAAATTCCTTTTTATTATTATTCAAATATTGATAAAGTTTGACAATTCTAATTGCAAAATCAAAGCTTTTGTCTTTAACAATGTTATCCCTCATAATTAACAACTAACAATTTATAATTAACAATTAATAAGGACAATGCGTGCAATCACTTTTACAGCAATATCCTCTTTTGAGATGAAACCAAGGCTTAAAAACATAGTTTCCGTCTTCAAAATAATAATCAATTCCCTCAATTATATTTACGGTTTCGGGCAATTTTGAAGCTTTGTTTCCAATGGCTGTTTCGGGAGTTATGGTTGCCACGAACTCGTCTATTTTATCGGAACAGGCTTTTTTGAAACAAGTCGGACAAAGACAATCATCGATATCAAAAGGATTGAAAATAGGCGGAAAATCATTGCACCAACACGTTTCACCTTGAGGAGTATCTCCACAATTAAAGGGCTTTTGACAGGCCGAACAATGCTTCTCTTTTATAACATTCATTTTGTAAAGATAGCGTTTGTCTTAATTTTTTAGTGTAAAAATTGAACAAGAAATTTATAATTTACTATACCTTTGCCTTCATCGAAAAAAATAGTCTATGCGATTTTCAATCTACAAAGTTCTTTTAATCAGTGTTCTTTTTTCATTTATCGGATGCAAAAAAAATGAAAAAAGTGAAGTTCAAAATGATGCCAACACCCCAAACAGTATTCAATACGCCAAAAGTTTAGCCATTCACAAACACAACGGTTATACTGTGGTAACTGTCTCGAATCCTTGGCCGGATGCGGTTAAAGATTTTATTTATATTCTAAAAGAAAAAGACGGAATTGTTCCTGACAGCCTGAAAAAATACCCTGAAATTTCCGTTCCGCTGAAATCTATTGTAGTGACTTCGACCACAAATATTCCGTTTTTGGAAATGTTGGGTGTCGAAAAATCATTGGTTGGCTTCCCACATACCGATTATATTTCGTCAGAAAAAACAAGAGCCTTAATCGATGCCGGTTCCGTTAAAAATGTGGGACAAAACGAAAAACTCAATATCGAACAGCTGATTGAATTGTCGCCGGAACTTATTGTCACCTTTGGTATTGACAACAACAATCCAAGTATTGAAAATTTACAAAAAAGTGGTTTAAAAGTACTCATCCAGGCTGATTGGATGGAACAATCCCCTCTTGGAAAAGCAGAATGGCTGAAACTTTACGGAGCTTTATTCGGAAAAGAAAAAGAAGCGGATGCTTTATTTGAAAACATTGTAAAAGAATATAATAATGCTTTAGCTTTGGTTGCCGATAAAAAGCCAACTTCGACTGTTTTATACGGTTCGATGTATCAAGACCAATGGTTTGTCGCGAGAGGAAGCAGTTGGGTTGCCCAATTTATGAAAGATGCCAAAGCAGATTATCTTTGGAAAAACCTCGAAGGCACCGGAAGTCTTGGATTGTCGTTTGAAAACATATTGGACAAAGCCAAAACGGCTAACTTTTGGATTGCTACAGGTTCGTTCAAATCGTTGTCTGAACTAGGAAAAGCCAACCCGCATTACGGTCAGTTTGATGCTTTCGCAAATAAAAATATTTATACTTTTGAAGGAAAATTGGGAGCTACCGGAGGTACGGTTTTTTACGAATTGTCGCCTGCCCGACCTGATTTGGTTTTAAAAGACTATATTAAAATTTTTCATCCTGAATTGCTTTCGGATTATGTCTTTACTTTTGCGACAAAATTAAATTAATCCTCTCCCCAACCCTCTCCGAAGGAGAGGGAGACTAAACCGAATATCTCTTTATTAAATATAAATCATTATAATTGATCAATCAAAAGCGAAATACAATCTTATTCTCATTCCTTTTTTTAGGGTTGATTGTCCTGTTTTTTGTGAACATCAGTTTGGGATCGATTACGATACCTTTCAAAGAGGTTTACACTAGTTTGACAGGCGGTCAAGCGAGTAAATCGACTTGGGAATACATCATCATCAATTATCGTTTGCCCAAAGCGATTACAGCAGTTTTGGTTGGAATGGGATTATCTATAAGTGGATTGTTAATGCAGACTTTGTTTCGAAATCCGCTTGCAGGACCTTATGTTTTGGGACTTAGTTCGGGTGCTAGTTTGGGTGTTGCTTTTGTGATATTAGGCGCAGGTATGTTGCCTTCTTTTTTGAGTGGCATTGTATTATCGCCATACGGAATCGTTTTGGCTTCAACTCTTGGAAGTACTTCTGTATTATTATTGGTTTTATTGGTTTCGCAACGTTTGCGGGACACTATGGCAATATTGATTGTTGGACTGATGTTTGGCAGTTTTACCAGTTCGGTTGTTGGGGTTCTTACCTATTTTAGTTCGGCTGAACAATTGCAGAAATTTACTTTTTGGTCATTGGGAAATCTCGGTAATTTATCATGGACATCCATTCTCATTTTAAGCATTTGTGTGTTATTTGGTTTATTCCTCAGTTTACTTAGTATAAAACCTTTGAATGCATTATTATTGGGTGAAAATTACGCCAAAAGTATGGGATTGAACTTCAACAGAGCACGACTTGTTATCATAATTGCAACGGGAATTTTGGCGGGAAGTATAACGGCTTATGCGGGACCAATCGCTTTTGTCGGATTGGCTGTTCCTCACATTGCCAAATTAGTTTTTCAAACTAGTAACCATACTGTTTTATTTTGGAGCACTTTGCTTTTTGGAGCCGGAATTATGCTGATTTGCGATGTGGTTTCGCAAATGCCGGGAATGGAAATTACGTTACCAATTAATGCTATTACGTCGATATTGGGTGCACCGGTTGTTATTTGGTTGTTAGTTCGAAAAAGGAATTTTAGATAATTTAAACACATAGACACATAGATTTTATAGTTAATCTTTAAGGAATAAATAGAAATAATATTATTTTTCACATAGATTAATTGTGTAAAAAAGAAAACATTTCTTAAACTCTTTTAAATCATCAAAAAAAATTATAACTATGTAATTAATAATAATTTCTCAAAAAGTTGCATTAATAAACTATAGTAAATGATTACTCAAAAATTTTTAGATGAATTAACATACGAAATTATTGGTTCAGCTATCGAAGTCCATAAATCTATTGGCAAAGGATTACTCGAAAGTGTATATCATCAATGTATGATAGAAGAATTATCCCAAAGAAAAATAAATTTTCACACAGAGATGAATGTTCCAATTATTTATAAAACAAAAAAATTAACAACGAATTTCAGATGTGATTTATTTATTGAAAACTGTATAGTCTTAGAATTAAAATCTGTATTGGAAATGAATTCAATATTTGAGGCTCAAATTCTAACCTATATGCAACTTTTAGAAGCTCCTAAAGGAATAATCATAAATTTCAATTGTCATAACATTTTCAAAGAAGGACAAAAAACTTTTGTGAACGATTTTTTTAAACTTCTTCCTAAACACTAACAATCTATTAAAACACCTTGGCTACAGAAATTTTAATGAAACCTTCTATGTGAAAAAATTATGATTTTCTAAAAAATCCTCAATTTTAAATTAATTCTATGTGTCTCCTATGTGTTTAAAACCATTTTAAAAAGTCTATAACTAAAACTATGCTAACCAATATCCTCACCACTCAAAACCTAAGCATTGGTTATTCCTCCAAGAAGGAAACTACAACCATAGCCAAAAACCTCAACCTGAACTTACAGGCAGGGAAACTGATTGCTTTGATTGGTGCAAACGGTATTGGAAAATCGACATTGTTGCGCACTATAACAGGGATCCAAAAACCTTTGCAAGGGACTGTTTTATTAAATGACAAAAAAATAAGCAGTTACGAAACTTTGGCATTAGCCCAAAATTTAAGCGTTGTTTTAACCGAAAAATTGCCTCCAAGTAATTTAACCGTTTTTGAATTGGTGGCATTGGGACGACAGCCTTATACTAATTGGATTGGCACTTTATCAGATGCGGATATTCAAATTGTTCAAAAATCTATTGAACTGACGCAAATCGAACATTTGTCACAAAAAAGACATTTTGAAATAAGTGATGGGCAATTGCAGAAGGTTTTGATAGCAAGAGCATTGGCACAAGACACCCCTTTAATTATTCTAGACGAACCCACTACTCACTTAGATTTACTCCACAAAGTTTCATTGCTCAAACTCCTAAAAAAACTAACCCACGAAACAGGGAAATGCATTTTGTTTTCGACGCACGACATTGATATGGCTATACAATTGAGTGATGAGATGATTATCATGACGCCAGAAACTGTTGTTCAGGACGAACCCTGCAATTTAATCAGTAAAGGAAGTTTTAATACTTTATTCAAAGATGAACATATCATTTTTGACAACGAAAAGGGTAAATTTGTTATCACTTAATCGGTTTTTGGTTTATAGTTGATAAAAACTAAAAACATAAACTAAACTCCTTTCAGCAAATTAATGCTCACCGTTGCAATTTCCGAATCGGGGAATTTTTTAAAATAATTGAGATCCGGAAATAATCCTGCTTCGCCCGCAATTTTGTGCAGTACATCAATTTCGACTATATATTGATCCGAAAAACCGTGTGTGGCATCGTAAGCGGTTCCTGCAGTTTTACCTAAATTCGAAGCTGTTAAATGGGGCGCTGTCGTATGCAGTTCAATCATCAGCAGTCCAAATTTATGGACATAAGGCGACCATTTTTGGAAGTGTTCCAATAAATTATCTTCCACCAAATTATTACTTATCCGAACGCCTCTATCTGCAAATGCACCTGTCGAACTGCTAATTCTTCCCTCCGAAATTTGTTTCGGCATTTGCCAAATCCGGTTGTGGTCGAGAAAAGTCCTCACATTCAACAAATCATTCAGATCGATATTGTAATTTTCCTTTAAATCGCCAGCTAGTAAATCCGGACGGCCTATATCTCCCCAAATCACTTTGGCCCAAATATCGGCTTTGATTAAATTGGCTCGTGTTACTTTGAGTGCCGTCTGATTATAATCGGCTCCGACTAGAAACAGAGGGTATTTATCAAGCATTTTTCCTCTCAAAGTCTGACGGTCAATCACATCAAAAACATGCTCCAAAAAAGCACCGTTGCCACAGCCCATATCCAAAATTCCTTTGGGTTGTTGCTCAATTGGTAAATTGAATAATTTGATAAGAATTTCATCAACAACTTTAAAATAAGTATCGTGCGCACCACCGCTCCCCCATACGTTCATTTCGCGGTCAACGTGAATCTCATATTCGCCTTCCCCTACGTTTCTTAAGAAAGCGGGATTACCAAAAATCAATTCGTCCATTTTCCGAAAAGTAGGTAAATAAGAAACAGTAACACCATAAGCAGAGGCTCTTTTGGCAAAAAACAATCCAGTTTCGGTAAACTGATAATTTCCGTTTTTTCGGGAAAACCATCCCAAATGTGCCAAAAAATTAAGTACAATTTTGAAGTTTTCGGGAGATTTATGAAACTCTTCCGGGCTAAAGGATATTTCCATAAAATATTTATGAAACATTCCGCTCATTCCCAAATGAACCGTTATTTGCCCGACAAGAAAACCTTCAATATGAGTGAGAATCTGATGTTGTATTTCGTTGGTCAAATCATCTTCGGAAAATGAAATTCCGTAATTATTTTGACATTTTTCAAATATCAATTTCATTCGGCTGAAAATTTCTCCTTCAAATAATTTAGGACGCAGATCATCTGAACACTGCAACAAATCGGCCACATCCTTATATAATGGAAACTGCGAAAAAGCAGTTTCACTTTTTTCATTAATGCGAAAAGCGATCAAATCAGTCTTTGTATTAACATAATAATCGAGAAAACCTTGCGAAGCCAATGTTCGCAGTGCCACATTGAGATAACCTTCGTTGGTTTTAAACTTGGAAGAAAGTTCGGAGAGGCATATTTCTTTTCTTTCCAAGATATAGGCCAAGACTCCTTTTTTATGCAAAGAAAACGCCACAGGAGCAGTCACCAAACCGTCCAGATGTCTAAAAATAGTACTTCGAAGGGTAACGTTATCTATCATAAAAAAGATTTAAAACAGAAAAATGCCTATCTCAAATATATGAAATTTCTCTTTTAAAAACACTATTACTCACTATTACAAAGGATTACAAATACAAAAAACTTTGCGCCTCTGCGCCTTTGCGTGAAATTAATCTCGCAAAGACGCAGAGGCGCAAAGAAAAATAAGACATAATTGTCTAATATTCAACAATGAATTGTTCTGAAAAACTATGCTTTTATCAAGTGTTATCTGATAACTGAAATCTGCCTTTTTGCTTCTCCAACCACAAAAGCAACCGAATTGGCGATATTAAAACTTCTGATCAAATTTGACATTGGAATCGTCAAATGATTTTCGAACAATACCATAAATTCAGGACTTAAACCAACACTTTCCTTTCCAAAAACCAGCCAATCCCCATCTTGAAATTTTGCGTCATAAATGGATTTTGTAGCATGGGAACTCATCAGGAAAACCCTTGATTTTTCCGGTATTTGCTGCATCCATTCTTCTACATTTTGATATTCGGTGACATCCAAATGCACCCAATAGTCGAGTCCGGAGCGCTTGAGGTTTTTATCATTGATAACAAATCCAAAAGGATGGATCAAATGGAGCCGGCTTTCGGTGCCTACGCATAAACGGCCAATATTTCCGGTATTATTAGGTATTTCGGGTTCTACTAGAACGATGTTTAGCATTATGATTTAATATTTTTGATTAACGATTTATAATTGCAGAGGTTAGCTACGATTAGATTTTTTGATTTTTTTCATTGTTACTGAAATTGTCATTTAAATTAAAATCGTCAACCTCAACTGCTTCTCCGGCTTTTAAATTGTTTAAATGTATGTTTCCAATGCGGACACGTACCAGACGTAAAGTAGGAAAACCGACTGCTGAAGTCATTTTACGTACTTGCCGAAACTTGCCTTCGTTTATAGTGATGGAAGCCCAGGAAGTTGGTCCATGACGCTCGTCCCGAATTTTTTTACCCCGAGGACCAAAATCTGGAATTTCAGTAATGAGCCTCGCTTCACATTTTTTGGTTTTGTATTTTCCTCCATTAAAGCCAATTTCGACACCTTCTTTTAATTCATCAATAGCTTGCTGAGTAATTATTCCATCAACTTGAACATAATATTCTTTATCAACTCTTTTACTTCGGATGATTTCACTCATTTTCCCATCAGTCGTCAATAGAAGTAAACCTTCCGAATCTTCGTCCAATCTTCCGATTGCCATAGTTCCAGCTGGGAAATTGTATAATTCGCCCAAGAGTTTTTTCTTTCTCTTTAATTCATAAATAAACTGACTTAAATAACCATAAGGTTTGTGAAGAAGAAAGTGATGGTGAGACATGCTGACTTTATTTTTTTTGCAAAGATAACGTTGTTTTTAAAGTTTTTTCAAAACATTTATTTGCTTCTATATTTATATTTCATGACACGTATTTTCCTTTCTATGTCATTTTCTCATCTGTTATTCATTCCTTAAATTATTTTTGAATAACTTAAAAACAATCTATTAACTAATAAAAAAAAAGATCATGGACGACGAATTAATGGGAACCATCAAACTTTTTGCAGGTAATTTTGCTCCTAGGGGCTACTATACTTGTGAGGGACAATTATTGTCAATTAGTCAAAATACAGCATTATTTAGTATCTTAGGAACTACCTATGGGGGTGATGGGATAAGTACTTTTAAATTACCTGATTTGCGTGGAGCATTTCCAACACAATGTTCAAATATTGGAGGAGTTCATCCTGGAGGAACATACACATTAGGTGAAGTTGGCGGTACTCAATCATTTACTATAACATCAGTAAATATGCCTCCTCATACCCACACTATAGTAAAAGGTCAAGGATCCAATTTGACTGGTACTATTTCGGTAAATACAGTACTACAAGCTAGTACAAGTCCAGGAGCTGATTCTACACCTTCTGCAACCAATAATGCATTAGGAAAAACAGTTGATACCAATGGTAATAGTGACCCTAATTTGTATACTAATGCCACACCAAATCAAAATTTAGCAGGAATTAGTTCAACAGTGAACAATAATTTGAATTTTGACCCCACTGGTTTACAACTCACTCCTTGGGGGTCTGGTCCATCACCAGTACCCACAGTACCGCCTTTTGTAGCTATGCAATATATTATATGTTACCAAGGAATCTATCCTTCTAGACCATAATAAATAATTAAAAAAATGGACTATTGAATAATAGTCCATTTTTTTAATATATTTGATAATAAATACATTAACAAATTATGATAAAAAAACTACTTTTCATTGGATGTTTTCTAAGTTTGTTTTCATCCTCATTGGCTCAAACCAATTTATCGGCGGGTGACATTGCTATTATTGGTACCAATTACGATGTTGTCCCTTATGAAATGACTATCGTAAATCTTGTTCCTATCTCAGCAGGTACTGTTATTAGAATAACTGATTATGGATATGATGAAGCTACTGGTACTTTCGGAACCACTTCTGTAGCTAATTTAGCAGAAGGCTCGATTACTTGGACGTTAACTTCTGCTATGCCAGCTGGAACAGTTACTAAATTTTCAATTACAGGAGGAACAACTCCTAGCGTTTCTGGATTACCAGGCACTGTTAGCTTTACAGGCTGGACATATAATCTAGCTCCGGGTAGCTGTCCAGTTCCTGCTGGAGGTGATAACTGGTTTATTTTTCAAGGAAGTTCCGCTACATCTGTAAGTCAATTTGTATTTGGCTGGGTAAACACATTTGGTACCACTTTTAATGGTATAAATCAACCAGCAGGGCAATTTCTTGTACCTGGAACTGGACTTCAGCCCAACAATGGTAATTCGTATTTACCTCCATCTCTTACTCTTGGATCAACTGCTATTGCACTTAATAGAGATCCTAATAACGGAGGATATCATGGTGACAATAATACCTATAAAGGCACTTTAACAGCGGCTTCAAAAAGTAATCTTTTAACAGCTATTTGTAGTATTGCAAATTGGAATACTAGCGAATCAACAACTTACGACATCAGTCCAGGAGGAACACAATTTACTGGAACAAATCCTATTTTCAAAATAGGTGTACTGCTTAACACTTCTCCTACGTTAACATTTTCAAGCAATCCAGCAGCAATTACTAGTGATGACGTTGCTTCTGATGGAGATGGTGGTTCGCAAGATATATCCGATATTGATATTCAGGTATATAATATTTCCAATACAAACGGTACTTTACTCCCCGCATTATCTTGGCAAAACAATTCTTATATAGGAAGTTCCAACGCATCCTATTCAGGCCTAACCAATGAAAACAATGCAGGTTCAAAAGGAATGGCAATAAAATCAGCCAATGGCAATGAGTTTCGTCTCAATCAATTTGTCTATTACAACTGGGGAGAAACCTCATCCTTTACTAATACGGTAAAGGGTTATAGAGATGGTAATGAAGTAGCTTCTACCACTTTTGATGGTTTTGATTCAGGTTATACTCCAAAAACAATAACTTTAACATCGGCCTTTCAAAATGTAGACGAGGTACGATTTTATATCAGTGCTGGCGGATATGTAGGTAACCAATCTGCTACCAATCATAGTATAAATTCTATTTCAGTTTCAACACCTGTAGTCACAACTAACACTGCGCCTACTGACATTGCTCTTTCGCCTAATACTATTAACGAAAATGTGACGGCTAATTCAACCGTAGGCACACTCTCCACTACAGATATTGATTCAGGGGATACTTTTACTTATACTTTAGAAGCAGGAGCAGGAAGTACAGATAATGCTACTTTCAATATCAGCGGTTCAAATTTAAGAATAACGGCCAGCCCTGATTTTGAAACCAAATCATCCTATTCTGTTCGCTTAAGAACTACAGATCAAGGAGGTTTGTTTTTTGATAAAGTTTTTACTGTTACCATCAGTGATGTGAATGAAGCTCCAACTAATTTAGCA
>NZ_JADKPR010000028.1 GCF_015351475.1 Flavobacterium sp. HJJ
TCATTTATAGGCGAAACAAACCTTCGTTTATACACCCTAAATCAGGTTGATTGTCGCAGGTTTTGTTACGTTTTGTTCTTTTTCAAATATAGAAAATAATAGTTACAAACTTATAAATTGTCAATTTTGTTTATATAACCTATTTTCATCCTCTGCCCAGTAAAATGGATGCTCCGAAGGATTATTTGTTTCATTTTGTGCTGATCAAACATTCTCATTCCATTCTTATAAAAAAAAACACCCGAAATCAGATTTCAGGTGGTTTTCGTTATATAAAGTTTAAAAAATTATTCTTTGATAGGAGACGGGAATTATAAAAAAGAAACAAACTTAACTTGAAAGAAAACTAGGTTCGTTTTATAATTATTTTACTTTTCTGTGTTCAATATTTTGGCGGTTATCCCAAAATGATACAATCTCGATTCTATCTCCATTTATTTCATAGAAAATAAGATAAACTTTCAATGGAATTACACGTGTAAATTTATTTGAAGTCAGTCTTCCAATTAGTTCTGAGTTAGAAAGTGTTTTTAGTAAGTCTTCCACTTCTTTAAGCAGTTTTAAACTATAATTTGGATTACCATTCCAATACAGCTGCAAGCTGAAGTTTTGCAACTTTTGACCAAACTATTACTTTTTTAGCCATTCCCGCATTTCAGAAATTATTTCATCGTTATTATGAAATTTTCCCTCTTTGATTTCGCTCCTTCCGGTTTCAATCGATGATTGTTCTTCGGCAGATAATTGATATAAGGCTTGTTCTGATGAGTCAAATATAGTTTGAAGTGCGTTTAGAAAGTTCAAATCTTTAGAATCTTTAATTCTGGAAATTAGATTTTTCTTTATTTGAGCTGTCATATCCATAACTTACAGTTTTTACTATTCAAAAGTAAAGATTTATTTTTAAATTGAGCTCTTGATGTCTTGAGGAATTTTGTTAGTTAATAATTCTAAAAAACAAAAAACCACCCAAAATTCAAATTTCAGGTGGCCTTAATTATAAATTTTTAAAAATTATTCTTCAGCAGTTACTGATTTTCTTCGGTCTCTTAACCAATATTTGGTTCTTTTTACCAGATAGAACATCACTGGTACCATAATCAGGGTCAAGACCGTTGCGTAAGTCAATCCGAAAATGATGGTCCAGGCCAATGGTCCCCAGAAAATAACGTTGTCTCCTCCCATAAATATGTGCGGATTCAAGTCGGTTATTAAAGAGAAAAAGTCAAAGTTCAGTCCAATTGCCAGCGGAATCAATCCCAATACGGCAGTAAGTGCCGTCAGTAATACAGGACGTAGCCTTGATTTACCAGATTCAATGATTACTTCCTTGATTTCTTCAAGCGTTAAATCGTCGTGGCTTTGTAAATGATTATCAGCTACTTTTTTGTCTAATAATAATACGAAGAAATCCATTAATACGATTCCGTTCTTCACCACGATACCCGCCAGCGAAATGATTCCCATCATCGTCATCAGGATCACAAAATCCATATTGGCGATAACATAACCATAAAATACCCCGCTGAAACTAAGAATTACTGTAAACAGAATAACTATGGTTTTGGAAACCGAATTAAACTGAAGTACGATGATGATGGTGATTCCGGCCATAGCCAAAAACAGTGCATACATCAGGAAACTTTGGTTTTTTCCTTGTTCTTCCTGTACTCCCGAGAACGAATAGGTAACCGTCTTTGGTAATTGATAGCCTTTTAAATCGGCAGCAATCTGTTTAGTGATTTCGTCTCCATTGTAACCGGTCAAAACGTTGGAATAAACCGTCATGATTCGTTTTTGGTTCTTCCTTTTGATTTGGTTGTAGGTGGTCGTTTTTTCTGTTTCGGAAACCGCCGAAATAGGCACCTGCATCATTTGTCCGTTAGCTGGATTTCTGAAAGTCAGTGCTTGATTGAACAGTATGTTTTCGTTTTTACGCTGGTCGTCCTGCATACGCATCGTGATGTTGTAATCGTCATCGCCTTCTTTGTAGGTTGAAATTTCCTGTCCATAAACGGAACGGCGCAGGTTGAAACCCAATTGTCCTGTCGAAACACCCAGACTTCCTGCGCTCACGCGATCTACTTTTACCTCCAGTTCAGGACTTTCCTTGTTTACATCGATGCTCAAACGCTCAATTCCAGGAATGTTTTTGGAATTGATAAAAGTGATCATTTTGTCAGCTTCTTTCAGCATTTCGTCATAATCGATTCCGGTAAGCTGTATACTGATAGGATATCCAGCCGGTGGTCCGTTGGCATCTTTTTCAACCGTTACCGTGGCTCCGGCGATTCCTTTTACTTTGCCCCTGATTTCTTCCAGAATGTCAGCGGTATTAATGCCTCTTCTGAATTTGAACTCGGAGAAATTCACCGTTACTTTTCCTTTGAAAGGAGTTTCCGAAGCCGATCCTGCATCTACATTTGGATTTCCTGCACCAACTCCCACTTGGGAGACGATGGATTCGGCTAAATAGTTTTTGCTGGTTTTTGGATCTACATATTTATTCAAAACGGCAATCACCTGTTTTTCCACAAATAAAGTAGCTTTATTGGTTTTTTCTATATCAGTTCCCTGTGGATATTCAATGTAGGCGATTACCTGATTCGGAATATTATCCGGGAAGAATAGCACTTTTCTAGGGAATATTCCCAAAAGGATAAAAGAGAAAAACAGCATTCCAATAATTCCGGCTAGGGCATACCAAGCTCTTCTTTTGGTCAAAATTTTAGCCAGAAAGGATTTGTATCTGTCTTCCATTCTAGGAAAAAAACTGTGCTGAAAATCCTGTGTCCATTGATACAGTTTCAGTTTATACAGCCACATAAGCCCTAATGAAATAATAGCCAAGTGACCAATGGCTTTAGCAAATTTTGAATCATACATGTTTCCAAGAAACACAAAAATTACTGCAATTATCGTAAAGATTATGGAATACGTTTTTGCTGATTTTTTGGTTACGTTTTTGTCTTCAATATCCATGGAACCTCCTGTCATAGCAGCATTGACAACCATAGCAACAAATAATGAAGCAGTAAGTGTTACTGTCAGTGTCATTGGAAAATATTTCATGAATTTACCCATAGTTCCAGGCCATAAGGCAAAAGGAAGAAAGGCCATCAAGGTAGTGGCTGTAGAAGAAATTACCGGCCACGCGATTTCGCCGATACCTATTTTTGAAGCCTCAATGCGCGGCATTCCTTTTTTCATGTTGGCAAATACGTTGTCTACCACCACAATACCGTCGTCCACGAGCATTCCCAGTCCCATAACCAATCCAAAAAGAACCATCGTGTTCAGCGTTAGTCCAAAAGCCGAAAGTATACTAAACGCCATCAGCATTGACAGCGGAATTGCTGCTCCTACAAACAAGGAGTTACGCAGTCCCATTGTAAACATTAGTACTATCATTACCAGTACGATACCAAAAATAATATGGTTTGAAAGTTCATCAACCTGATGTTCAACGCGTGATGATTGGTCGTTTGTTAATTCGATTTTTAGATTGGAAGGCAGATAGGAAGCTTGAGCTACTTTGATCTTTTCTTTAACCTGTTCGATTGCCGAAATCATATTCTGGTTGGAACGTTTCTTCACGTTTAGCATCACTACTTCGGTTCCTTTCTCACGAGCATAAGTTGTTTTTTCTTTTTCTTTGAAACTGACTACCGCAATGTCTTTCAGGTAAACGGTTCCTCCGTTGTGTTTTACGATAATGTCTTCCAGTTCTTTGGGATCTTTGATTTCACCGACAATTCGGATGTTGTTTCTGGATCCCTGCGAAATTAAATTTCCTCCAGAAAGCGTCATGTTTTCATATTTCACGGCACTTTGAATGTCATCAAAAGAAACCTGTGCTGCTGTCATTTTGAAAATATCAACAGCAATTTCCACTTCTTTGTCATCAACACCCAGAATGTCTACTTTTTTTACTTCAGGAATTTCTTCAATATCGTCCTGAAGTAATTCTCCGTATTTTTTAAGCTGCTGTGTGGTGTAGTTTCCCTGTAGATTGATGTTTAGAATCGGCACTTCTTCCGAAATGTTCAATTCAAAAACGCTTGGTTCTACTTTGCTTCCGTTGTCAAGGTTTGGCCAGTCGGTATCTGCTTTTACGATATCTACTTTGTCCTTAATTTTGGTTTTGGCATCAAGGATTGTAACTTTATCTTCAAACTCAACGATAATCATTCCGTAATCCTGAAAGGAACTGGATGTGATTTTATCTACACCGCTGATGTTTTTGATTTCCTTTTCAAGCGGTTTGATGATTAATTTCTCCACGTCCTCTGCCGAGTTTCCTGGGAAAACAGATGAAATGTAAACCTTGTTTTCTATGATTTCCGGAAAATCCTCTCTCGGCATGGTAACATAGGCAATGACTCCGGTAATTACAATCAGCAGAGTCAGTATATAGACTGTTACGCGGTTTTCGACAGCCCAGCTTGATATTCCGAATTCTTTATTTTGATGGCTCATTTAATTTGAGATTTTAGATTAACGATTTTTGATTTTAGATGTATAGTGTGATTAACTAAGAAGTTAGACATAAGATTTCAGATTTTACCGATGCAGCAATCTGCAGTCGAAAATCGTTAATCTACAATCAAAATCATTTTAAAAATTAAGTTTCATCCCGTCCGAAATGGTATTCATGCCTTCGGTAACAATTATTGCATCAGCATTCAAACCGCTTAAAATTTCGGTTACATTGTCTGACGACTGGCCAGTTTTTACAATTGCTTTTTTGGCAATTCCTGTTTTTCCGTTAGAATTAGCTACTGTATAAACAAAACTGTTTTTCTTACCATCCTGCTGAATTACATTTGTTGGAACAACCACAGCATTTTTGCTTACATAATCAATCACTTTTAGTTTAGCGACTTGGTTAGGGCGTAATAAGTTTTCCGGATTTGGAACGCTGACTTCGATTCCGAAACTTCTGTTGTTTGGATTGATGAAGTTCCCTATTTGGCGTACCTTTCCTTTGTAGGTTTTGCCTAATGAAGTTAAGTAAACATCTACTTCAGTGCCAATTTTTAATTTTCCGATATAGGTTTCAGGAATTGAAGTAGAAACATACATATTTCCTAAATTCACGATTCGCATTAATCCTTTTTGGCTGGCAGCAACTACTTCTCCTTTTTCTACAAAAACTTCGTCAATAGATCCTGAGAACGGAGCTTTGATGACTGTTTTTGCAATTTGTGCTTTGATTTGTGCTACTCCTTTTTGTGCCGAAATCATTTGTGCCTGTGCTTGAAGGTATTGTATTTCGGAACCAATTTTTTGGCTCCATAGATTTTTCTGGCGCTCAAAAGTGGTTTTGGCTAGAGCATATTGGTTTTCTGCGCTGGCCAGCTGCTGGCTCATTCCGCCATCATCGGTGCGTCCTAAAACCTGTCCTTTGCTTACTTTTTGTCCGGCTTTTACGTTCAGCTGTACTAAATTCCCAGGAAATTCTGGCTGAATCAGTACGTTTTCATTAGTGTTAACGCTTCCCTGAATCTCAAGATAGTGGTTGAAAACTGTATCTTTCAACTTTACTGCAGATACCAATGCTTCAACTTCTTTGTTCACGTCCAAAGCAGCCAATGCTTCATCGATTTGGGTAAGCTGCTGCTGTAGTTCGGCTTTTTTGGCGGTTATTGCTTTCACGTCTTTGGAGGCAATAATGCTTTCGGTTGATTGGTTTTTCTCTGATGAATTACAGGAAATCAATACGATGGAAAGTGTAGTTAATATTAATATTTTTTTCATGTTGGTTGTATTTAATAGTGTCGTTATTGAGTGATGATTTTTTCTAAACTGGCTTTTTTATTGATAATATTGACCATAGTCTGCAGATATTTTTGCTGGGCAGTATATAATTGCCGCTGCGCATCATTGAAGTCAAAACTGGTCGAAAGCCCTTCACTGAATTTAATCTGCTGTTTTCTCTCGATTCTTTCTGCCAGATTCAGATTGCTTTTGGCAGTTTCATAATCGGCGATGCTGTATTCGTACTCGCTTTTTGCGGCAGCATACTGCAGTTTCAGTTTTTGCTCGGTTTCGTTTAAAGTTGTTTTTGCCTGATCCAAAGCAATTTTTGCCTGCTGTGTTCTGGAGCTTCTAGCTAAGCTGCTGA
The DNA here is from genome assembly GCF_015351475.1 of Flavobacterium sp. HJJ. Classification (GTDB taxonomy): domain Bacteria; phylum Bacteroidota; class Bacteroidia; order Flavobacteriales; family Flavobacteriaceae; genus Flavobacterium; species Flavobacterium marginilacus. The sequence goes on from NZ_JADKPR010000028.1 coordinate 6,128, forward strand.
ATATTGGAACATTTAAACTTAATCCAAGATTCGAATAATTGAACCAGTTTTGGTTTTTGGTAAAAAAATCAAACTGATCTTTATAAGCAGTATATCCAAAATTAAAATTGGCAGACAACGAAGGCAGTGCTTTACTTCTTTCAAGTTTGTATTCCAATGTTCGCTGCTCTTCAAAATTGGAGGCTATTTTATAATCGATATTATTGTTGACATCAAAGTTCGAATTTGAAAAAGAAGCATCAATGTTTTGAACCGTCAGTATATCCAGCTTATCCGTCAGTGTGATTGGGTCATTGATATCAATGCCTAAATTGATTTTCAGCATTTTATAAGTAATGTCCAATAAACGATTGTTGTAGTTTAAGGTACTTTCTAAAGAAGCCAAAGTAATTTCTAACTGTTCAACACTTTCTTCTTCAATCAATCCATTTTTGTAAGTGGCTCTGGTGTCGTTCAGCGTTTTCGTTAAAGATGCGATGTTTTTTTCCAAAATGGCGATGTTTTCTTTGGCCAGTAAAACATTACCATAAGAGTTAATTACCATTTCCTTGATTTCAATATCAGATTTCTTTTTTGCATTTTGATAGTAAGTCAAATAGGTTTTTGAAGCCTGAAGTGCTACAATATAAGAACCATCAAAAAGAAGCTGGCTTATTGAGGAACGCGCTATCATAGAGTGTTTTGTTCCAAAAGCTACTTCGGCATATTCGCCTGGTTTACCGCCGAAGAATTCGGCAGGAACGACAGATTTTTGTAAAACAAAATTGTTTGTATAATCAACGCCAGCATTAATCTGAGGTAATCCCATGGCTGTAGTTTCCCATTTTTTTTCCTTTGCGGCTTCAATACTGCGTCCTGAATTGATTGAGGAGTAGTTGTACTCAATCGCATGAGCAATTGCCTGCTGTAATGAAAAGGAATAATTCTTATTCGAGTCTTGCGCATATATGCCCGCGCCCAAAAATGTTAACATTAGAATGAATGTTTTTTTCATTATATTTTGGTTTTAAGTAATTGTTTTTCAAGTTCGTCAATTCCTTTTGAGGTTGCCATTGCCCGGGTGTGGTATTCTAATGCTTCCAATTCCAGTTTTGTGGCTTCCCTTTCGGAGACTGTGTTTTCTTTGATGCTGAAAATTAATGAGTAGTAAAATTTGACATAAACATCAACATCCAGATCTTTTCGATATAATTCCTGGTCAATTCCTTTTTCGATATTTTGTTTAAAGCACATATTGCATTCATCCAATTCCCGGTTGATTACCTTTTGATAAATCTCTGGGTAATGTTTTTTTAATTGGTAGAGCGGAGACGTGTCAGCTATCTGAAACATTTCTTTGAACATTTTCCGAATCTCAAAATTTTCCTCAATCGCATTGTAATTTTTGGCAACAATCGTATTTATAACTTCATGAACGGTCTTGTGAACCATTTCGGTACTTTCTTCAATTAATATTTCTTTGTTGCAGAAATATTTATAAATCGTTTTTTTTGAAATGCACATTTCACCGGCAATATCATCCATGGTGACGCTTTTAAAACCAAGTTTTAAAAATAAGTCGCTTGCTTTGGATATGATTTTGTCTTTCATTGTTTTTGGTTACTTGTTTTGGTTAAAATATAGATTGGGTGGGATTGAGGTTAAATTAATCAGCGGTTAATTATGTGTGAATTCTAAATTAGCAATAAGCTGTATATCTGATCCTACAGCATAGCTTCCGTGTGCATAGTATGGATTGCAGTTAAGACCAAAATCTTTTCGGTTAATGCTTCCGGTTATTTCAAATGATGCTTTCCGAATTCCGTTATCATTTTTGAAACCAATAAATTCTGTGTCTAATTCGATAACTTTTGTAATGTTTTTGATAGTCAGATGTCCTTTCAGGAAATTGATGTTTTTGTTTATCTTCTCAAAAGAAGTTGATTTGAACTGAATTACAGGAATTTCGTTATAATCAAAAAAGTCGATTAACTTCAAATCGGAGTTATTGTTTTTGCCGTTTGCTTTCAAAGAAAATTCAATCGAAGCGTTTTCTACTTCATTGTTCTGTATGGCAACGTGTCCTTTAAAATTATTTTTGGTGCCGGGCATGTAATCAATCAAAGAACGTTTTGTTTTTAACAGCACGTCAGATTCATTTGAATCAATTTTCCATTTATTTCCCATGTTTTCAGTTTTTTGTAATAATTTTGTAATGCAAATATAGCAATGGAAACTTTAAAAACAAATAAAGTTTCCATTGTTTTAACTGTATTGTATTAAAAATTAGATAATTATATTGTGATTTGTATTCGAATTCATAATCTGCCGTCTGTTAAGGCAATAATCTGAAGAATTAGGAATAAATGATCTCTTCATACAATTCGGACAATCTTTTTCGTAAATGCAGAACAGCATAACGCTTTCGCGAAAGTAATGTATTGACAGAAATGCCGGTTTCTTCGGATATTTCTTTGAATGACAAACCATCTAATTCGGTTTTTTCAAAAACTTCTCTTTGCTCCAGAGGCAGTTCAGATAATGCATTTTCGAGTTCAACCCACATCAATGAGCGTAAGTATTCTGTTTCGGGAGATGGTGACGTCTGCTTGCTGAAAAGCATTTCGGAAATATCTTTGAGGATCTCGTCATCGTCGTTTAGGTAGGAAGGTAATTCTTCTTCATGCTTCTTTGTCTGTTTATTGATTATCATATTGCGCGCTACCCGATACAGCCAGGCGGTTACCTGTTCAATCGGATTCATCGCAGTATCTACTTTTGCCAGCTGGTAAAAAACGTCCTGCAGAATGTCCTCGGCATCTTCCTTGTTTGAAACGCGTTTACGAATAAACGCGTCCAAACGAGGTCTATAAGCTGTTACCAGCGATCCGACATCTAGCTGCGGGTTATTACTCATTATCTTTTTTGTCGAAGTCAGTACAGTCGAAATCAAAATCTTTGTCTCCAAAGAAATGTCTGCGGCCAAATCTTCCGCCCCACATGTGCTCTTTGCGTTTGTTTACAAATTCTTTGCGTTCTTCGGGAGTCATTTTCATCCATTTTTCACGAATAGCATTTTTATGACGCATACCCTTAAATCTAGAACCTCCGTGATGTCCGTGACCGCCAAACAGAAGGCGGGAAAGAACAAGTAAGCCTAATGCCTGCCAAAAACTAATAATTCCTAATCCAAATATGCTCGGCATAAGTGCATTCCATAACAGCATGACTGCGAAACTGAATCCTGTACCTGCTGCAATGACGAGCAATACTATTCCTGCTATTTTAAAACCTTTTCTTTTCATGATATATATTTTTTGTTTTTTAAATTCATTTTAAGAAGCCTTCTATTTATGTAGACAAATGAACTTGATAAATATTTTACGGAAATGGCTTTTTTTTTGATTTTTTTTTGATACTGCAAATTAGCTAGGATAAAATTAGTTGAATATGTGGAGTTATTTAACTTTACTGATGCTCGTTTAATGCCATTAAGTTGAGTTTAAATTTTTTCTCGCAAAGCCGCGAAGCCGCAAAGTTATGATTGGATTCCTTTGCGTCTCAGCGGCTTTGCGAGATTTATCTTTGGATAATAAATTAAAAAACTCTTGACTAAATGATATTGGGTACTCGTTTGCAAACGAGTACCAAAGCGGGTTAATAATAAGCTATATCAGCAGGTGACTATTCTATTTTTCTGATTTTATTTTGTACTTATTAATTATGTATAAGGATGCAAATTCTTCCGCGTTAAATCTTCGGTTAACAAATCTCCATAATGAAAAGAAAAATAGTAAAATAGAACTAATGAGGATAGGAGTGCATTGGTAGTAAAAGTAAGCTGCGACAATGCTGACAATTGTGAAACTTCTGAAAAAGTTTGAGTCCGCTTCTAACCGCTGTGTAATTGTTATTAATTGCGGGTCATCTTTTGAAATAATAATTTTTATCCAATCATAAAACTTAATATCCTGACGATAATTTTCATTTTTGAAGTATTCGTTTTTGATTTTTTCTGCTTCTTCAATTAATGCTAAGCCTCTTGATTCGGGCATGTTTTTAAAAAGTTTTCTAAGCAGCCCTTTTTTGCTGTAAAACTGAATAATCATCCAGTCATTCAGATTTTTTTTCCACAAACCAGAAAAGGCGTATAGTATGTGTCCAACGATATAGGAAGTTATTGCGTAGTATACCCATGAGGGATTTGTAAAATTATGATATTGATCAAATGTATTGACAGTAACAATGTATACAACACAAAATCCAGGTAGAAGGACGGAGAAAAAATCAACTAAGCCAATAAAAAAGTCTGCGGGTTTAAATTCCATATGTTATAACGGTTAAGTATTACGCAAAAATTGTATATGTTCTTGTTATTGAGAGTATTCAATCTCCAAATATAATAATTCCATTCCCGTAAAAAAACAAGAAACCGCCAAAAATCAGATTTCTGGCGGTTCCTTTATCACAATTAAATTCAGGTATTATACAGTATGCTTTGGATTAAAACCATCCTCGCTTAATTCTTTGTGGTCATAATCGGCAGTCATTTCAGCTTCGTAATCTATTTTTTCGTCTTTAGTTAATTTAGCCTTGATTTTCTCCATGATTTCATAAATCACAGGGACAATAATCAAAGTTAAGAATAATGACGAAATCAATCCTCCGATGATTACCCAAGCCAGACCATTTTTCCATTCGGCACCAGCTCCAGAAGCCAATGCAATTGGGAACATACCAAAAACCATCGCAATTGTCGTCATCAAGATCGGACGCAAACGGGCGTGATTCGCTTGGATTAATGCTCTTCTGATGGTTTCACCTGCTGCTCTTCGCTGGTTGGTGTAATCCACAAGCATGATCGCATTTTTACACACCAGACCAATTAACATAATGATACCCAAAATGGTAAATATATTCAGTGTATTATTCGTTAACGCTAAAGCCAGCATCGCTCCAATAAATGAAAGCGGAATCGCAAACAATACCACAAACGGGTGCATAAAACTGTCATAAAGACCAACCATTACAAGATATACCAAAATAATAGCCGCCAATAAAGCAATTCCTAAAGTACCAAAACCTTCACTTTGGTTTTCCTGATCACCTCCCCAAATATAGCTTACCCCAACTGGTTTTTTAAGTTTGTCCAGTTTTGCCTGCCATTGCTGTACAATTGTTCCTGTTGGAACCCCAACATTTTGACCTTGTACCGTTACCGAAGCTGATTTGTCACGGCGTTCCAATTGGCTAGGCCCTGAACCTTCAGTAATAGTGGCAAACTGTGATAGTTTGATCTGCTGTCCTGCACTGTTGACGAAAATCAGATTACTCACATCTGTAATATTTTTTCTGTCAAAGGCATTGTATTTGATGTTGATGTCATATTCGTATTCACCAGCTCTGAACTTTCCGTCAGTGTTACCGCTGTAAGCAGTCTGCATGGTCATACCTACAGTCTGAAGTGTAAGTCCTAATGCTGCCATTTTATCACGATCCACCTGTACGTTGATTTCAGGATTTCCATCTTCAACCGTCAGTTTAATTTCAGTTGTTCCAGGAATGCTGCGTAATTCTGCTTCAGCTAATTTGGCGAAAGCCATAGCAGCTTCGGTTGAAGGTCCTGTTACGATTAATCCTAATTTTGCATTTTCTGCAGTACCTAAAATACCAACCGGAACTGTTTTTACTTTAGCACCTACTAAAACTTTTTCCAGTTTACGTTTAATTTTTGCTGCATATACAGAAGCATCATCAGAACGTTCTGCCTGATCAATCATTTTTACATCAATCTCTGCTTTGTAAGCAGTAGCCTGAGAAGCTCCCATACCTTCAGAAGTCTGACCTACTGTTGTAATCTGGCTGTGTACATATTCTTCATTTTTCAAAAACGCTTCCGCTTTTTGCGTCATAAAGTTTGATTGTTCCAATGAAGCGTCTTTTGGCATTTCAATCTGAACCAAGAACTCCCCACTATCTGACGAAGCAAAGAATTCTCCACCAATAAAACCACCACCAACTAATCCCATTGTTGAACTAAAGAATAAAACTAAAACAACAAGAATCGTTTTAACATAATGATCCAGACACCAGTTTAATAATCCGGTAACCCAGTTTGTAAAACGTGTTAAAAGACTTTCGAAACCAAGAATGGTTCTTCCAAATATATTTTTACCTTCAATATGTTCCAGTTTTCCAAAACGGGAAGACAGCCAAGGAATAATAGTAAATGAAGCTAATAATGATAATAATGTAGATATAATTACGGTAACACAGAATTGTGTAATAATGTTTGATACCAATCCAGAACTCATGGCAATAGGCAAGAACACCACCACAATTACCAATGTAATCGAAGTTACAGTTCCTCCAATTTCGGCAGTACCATCATAAGAAGCACGGATTCGGCTTTTGCCCATTTCCATGTGCCTGTAAATGTTTTCCAAAACTACAATCGCATCATCGACCAGAATACCAACTACCAGCGAAAGTCCCAATAAACTCATCAAGTTTAACGTATAACCCAAAAGATAAATTCCGATAAAAGTGGCAATTAACGAAGCAGGAATCGAAACCATTACAATTAATGAGTTACGAATACTGTGCAGGAAGAACAGCATTACAAAAGCCACCAGAATTACAGCGATCAATAAATCATGTATTACAGAATCGGCTGCTTCTAAGGTGTAATCGGTACTGTCTTTTGCAATTTCTAAAGCTAGTTCTGATGTTTTATAATCGTTCTCTAGTTTAGTAATGGCTTTTTTCAAGTCGGCACTTACTGCTACCGCATTCGCATCTGATTGTTTGATAACCTGCAGAATAATCGCGCTTTTTTGATCTACTCTTGATATTTTTTCTGCGATTTTTTGAGCATCCTGAACATCAGCAATATCCTGTAAACGGATTTCAATTCCGTTTTTAGAAGAAACAACCAAGTTTCTTAATTCGTCAACACTTTTGTATTTACCCGCTAAACGGATTAATATTTTTTGATTTCTGGTTTGAATATTACCGGTAGGGAAATCCAGATTCGAAGATAAAATCATTTGCTGTACCTGCGGAACCGAAAGACCGTAACCCTGCATTTTTACTGCGTCAAGGTTCACTTGAATTTCACGTTCCTGACCGCCAATAATATTTACCTGAGCCACACCTTGCACACGGGATAAAACCGGAGCAATCTTTTTATCAATCAAATCATAAAAAGTAGCTTCGTCCATTTTTCCATTGGCACCAATAGTCATAATTGGTAAATCGCTCAACGAGAATTTGGTTAAAGCCGGCGTCTCTGCATCATCTGGTAAGTCACTCACCAGTGCATTGACTTTACGCTGTGCATCATTCATCGAAATGTCAATTTTTGCATTTGATGTCAATGTTACCGATACGATTGATAAACTTTCGTATGATTTGGAATCAATTTTTTTGATGTTTTCCAAAGAGGCGATTCCATCCTCAATTTTTTTGGTAACGGTATTTTCTACCTCACTTGGAGAAGCTCCAGGATAAATAGTAGAAATTGTAATAACATTCTGTTCGAATTTTGGGATCAGTTCATAGCCCAATTGGCTGTAACTGAACAGTCCTCCAAGAGTTAGTATCGTAAATAGAACGATTACTAACGAAGGGCGTTTTATGGATATTTCTGCTAATTTCATTTGTTTTGCTTTATGCTGTAGGCAGTAAGCTATAGGCTTTGCGCATCGGTTATGCTTAAAGCGTAAAGCTTACGGCTTAAAGCTTATTTTATAATTTCTACTGCGTTACCATCCTGTAAGTTGATTTGACCTGTTACAATAACAGTTTCACCGTCAGACAATCCATTAATTATTTCAACTTGGTCACCTAAAATTCTTCCGGCTGTTACTTTTTTAAGTTTAGCGATTCCGTTTTCAACCACAAAAATCTGATTGCTGCTCACACTTCCAACAAAAGCATTTCTAGGAACTACTTTCAATTCTTGTTTTTGTTTGGTTCCAAAGTTGGCAGTTCCATACATACCTGCTTTAATGCTGCTGTTAGCATTGTTTGTGATTTCAATTTCAACAGGGAAGTTTAAGCTTTCATCTGCTTTTGGAGCGATAAAAGTAATTTTGCCAGTGACAGATTTATCAGGAAAAACGCTTGAAGTTACAGGCACAGTATTTCCGATTTTTAAACCAGCTACCTGACTTTCGTTCACGCTCACTTTTAATTTTAATTTAGAAACATCCACAATATCAAACATTTGTGTTGGAGGCATTCCTGCTAAAATGGTTCCTGGTTCAACAAATCTTTTGTTAATGAATCCTTTGATAGGTGCTTTTACTTTCGTGTCACCTACGTTGATGTTCGCTTGAGTTAAGTTTGCCTGTGCATTTGTTAACTGCAGTTTTGCCTGATCCAATTGCTGTTTTGTAACACCGCCGGTTTGATAAGCATTTTCATATCTTGCATAATCATTTTTAGCATTGTCGTAAGCCGCTTTTGCGGTATTAGCATTCACATTAATTACATCGCTTCTAACGATTACCAATGTTTGTCCAACATTTACATAGTCTCCTTCGTCAACTAAAACTTTAATTACTTTTCCCGATTTTTCAGCAGAGAAAGTAAGTTCCTGTGTTGGAGCAAAATTTCCATTTGCTACAAAATCTAATGAAACATTTTCTGTTTTTACCTGTGCTGTTTTTACAGATACAGCTGCGTTTTTTTCGGCAACAATATCAGTTTTAGCTTTATTTTCTGCCTTGTTTTTTGATAAAACATAACCAATTGCTCCCAAGGAAGCAGCTATTGCGATTATTGTAAGTATTGTCTTTTTCATTTTAGTTGTTTATAAGTGTTTTAAGTTGTCCTTTTGATTTAATTAATGCTATTTCTGCAACTTTATAATCTAAAATTGCTGCTGTATAGTTATTTTGCGCTTCAATTGATGCATTTTCCGAGTCTAATAAATCGGTTAATGATGCCAAACCTTGTAAGTAATTGTTTTTTGTGTTTTTAAGAATTTCTGTTGCCAAGATCATGTTCTCTTTCTGATTTTGTATCGTAACAATGCTATTCTGAATTTGAGTATTAGCATTTTTATAATCTAAATCAAGCGAAAGCTTTGTTTCTTTGAGGTCTTCCTGTAGGGATCTAATTTGAACATCAGCTTGTCTTACTTTAGCGCGAGTACCAAATCCTGTAAAAATTGGAACTCTTAAATTTAATCCAATTGATGAGTAATCAGACCAATAAACGCCATCTGCAGGCTTAGCAAAAAGTGGTACTTCTGGTCCTTGGCCTAAATAGTTATACCCGGCTGATAATGATAATGTTGGATAATATTCGGCTTCTATAGATTTCTTCTGCAGCACTAATAATTCTTCTTGTTTTTTCAAAAGCAAGTATTCGGTTCTGTTAGCTGTATTTGGCGCTTCAATCAAAACTGTTGGTGTAATTTCAAATTCAGTCTGCGGAATCTCAATTTGAGTTTCCATTGGCATTCCCATATAAAATTTTAATGCATTTTCCTGTAGTTGTACTGCATTTAAAATTTGCTGACGCTGTGTGCTAATGTTTGACATTTTTACAACAATACGGTCAAAATCAATTTTTTTAGCAAGACCATTGTCAAATTGACCTTTTACGATGTCACGAACTTTGGTAGTGTTGAGATAAGTACTGTCTAATAAAATCAATTTCTGACGCTGAACATATACCTGATAGTAGTTGTTGGCTACTCTTTCGATAACTTGTTCTTCTGTTAACTGATCGTTTATCTGGTAAAATTCTCTAGTAGATTTTGCAGCTCTCAAACCTGTAAAAACAGATTGATCAAATATTGCCTGTGTTAACGAAATTCCCGCTCCTGATGTCCATTTTTGTCCAAAAGAAGCTTGAATTGTAGTTCCCGGCGCGCCAAAAGCAGCTCCGTCAATTACATTGGTCTGTAAAATTGGATTATAGGTTAAACTTCCGTTTGCAGTAATCTGCGGTAAGGCTCTGGAACGGACTTCCTGAATTTTGTATTCACTGTTTTCAACATCTAATTTCGCTTTTTTGGCATCAGCCTTATTTTGCAGCGCATAATTTATTGCGTCTTTTAAGGTCAGCGTTTTTACCTGTGCACTGGATGTCAGGCCAATTGTGCACAAAAGCAGTAGGGTTATTCTTTTCATTGATTGTTTATATATAAGTGTTTTGTAATTGTTTCTCTAGTTCGATAATCCCCTTCGGTGTTGCCATGGCTCTAGTATGATATTCTAAAGCTTCCAGCTCCAGTCTTTGGGCTTCTTTTTCAGAACTGGTAATGCCATGAATGCTGAAAATAAGTGTGTAATAAAAATTAACGTAGATGTTAACATCTAAACCTTCTCTATAAAGTCCCTCTCGGATTCCTTTTTCAATATTGTGTTTGAAGGCTTCGCTGCATTCGTTTAATTCCCTTGATATTACTTTGTTGTAGATATCGGGATAATGTTTTTTTAACTGATAGGCGGGTGAAGCTTCTCCAGATTTGAACATTTCCTTGAACATTTTTCTGATTTCAAAGTTTTCTTTTATTGCATTGTATTGTTTTACCGTGATACTGTCGATGCTTTCATGAATTGTTTTATGAACCGTCTCCGTACTTTCGGCGATAAGGATTTCTTTGTTGCAGAAATATTTGTAAATCGTTTTTTTTGAAATGCACATTTCTCCAGCAATATCATCCATAGTGACACTTTTAAAACCAAGTTTTAAAAAGAGTTCTGTAGCTTTTGATATTATTTTCTCTTTCATTTTTATGATAACTTATTGTAGTTAAATTTTAATAGTACAGTAAAAGTTAGTTATTAAATGAGTTTTGGTTTTTGTCTTTGTTGAGAACTGGTCATTCTTAATGTGTGAATTCTAAATTAGCAATGAGTTTTATGTCTTTGCTTATCGGAAGGCTTTTGTTTTGTTTAAGGACATTATAATTAAGTCCAAAATCTTTGCGGCTTATGTTCCCGGTAATTTCGAAAGATGCTTTTTGAACACCGTTGTAGTTTTTCATTCCTATAAATTCGGTATCAAATTCTACTACTTTAGTGATGTTTTTGATAGTCAGAAAACCTTTCAGGAAATTGATGTTCTTGTTGATTTTTTGAAAAGAAGTCGATTTGAATTTTATCAGCGGTGCTTCATCTTCATCAAAAAGATCAGTGAATTTTGCTTCTTTATTCTTTTCTGCCGAAACGTTCTTTTTATCATTTACATTCAGGGAGAATTCTATTGAAGCATCTTCAACCTCGTCGTTCTGTATGGCAACATGTCCTTTTAAGTTGTTTTTGTTTCCGGGCAGGTAGCCAATTAGAGAATGTCTAGATTTTATTATAACGTCTGATTCGTTTGAATCAATTGCCCATGCATTTTCCATGATTCGTATTTTTTAGTAAAGTTGTTCCTTATTTTTTTTGTTTTGGAAACTTTGGATACTTGTAAAGTTTCTTTGTGTTCTGCAAATGTAATAAGGAAACTTTAAAAACCAACAAAGTTTCCGATGTTTTTTTTCGATGGATACCATAAATAAAAATTATAGTTCCGTTTTTCGGGGATTTGTGCTTTCATAATTGCCTTTTGTATTATAGCTCTAGACTCTAAAAATCTCATGGGGAAAGGAATCAGATAGAAAATGAAACTTATTTTAGGCATGAAATTCATCGATGTCTGGAACCTTTATTACATCTTTAGTAATTAAAAGTAGTTTATTAAAGTTCTTATCCTGAAGTAAATATGGTAATACGGTATTGGTTTTTGTTAAAATAATACTACAAATTGAATAAAATTAGAAGTATCTTTAAAATTAAAAAACTAACAAGCCAAGATTTTTAAAACAATGAAAAAAATAATTACACTTTTAGTGTTAGGAGTTCTTATGAGCTGTACCAATAATGACAGCAATAAGTCAGATTTAACTATAACAAGCAAATGGAAACTTATCGAAACCTATTTTAGTAATGGCGGAAGCGATACGAAATGGCAAAAAGCGGATAATAGCTATACAATTGAGTTTTACCAAAATGGAACTTTCAAATCTATGAAGCCGGGAGCGCCTTGTGAAAACGGAAAATATTCTATTTCAGACAAAAATATTCTGGTTCTCAAATACACCTGCAGTACAGTTTATTCTGATTTTGAAACAACAGGACCTTATGCTGCCGATGCGGTTTCAATTATTTTGACTTCGAAGCTTTGTGATGAAGCTTGTCTGGAGAAATTTGAAAAAGTCAAATAACAAGGCAATCATAGTAATAAATTCATAGAGTGTTGTTTGATTTTGATGAACGTCATTTTTGTTCTTTAAAATTTAACGTCTGATTCAGGCATTTTTTTGCGGTAATAATTTACATTGTAATTAGTATCTTTGGGCTTTTGCAAATCAGAAAATCATTTTATGCTTCCTATACACGAATATCAAGAACATTTTTTACAGTATTTAGAAAATCAAAAAATCAATAAAGAGCCAAAAAATCTATACGAACCAATTGATTACATTTTAGGGCTTGGCGGTAAACGGATGCGTCCGGTGCTGACTTTAATGGCAGCAGAAGTTTTTGATGCAGATTACACAAAAGCACTTCCGGCGGCTACAGCTGTTGAAGTTTTTCATAATTTTTCGCTGGTACATGATGATATTATGGATGATGCTCCTTTAAGAAGAGGCCAGCAGACTGTTCACGAAAAATGGAATCTTAACGCAGGGATACTTTCCGGAGATGCAATGCTGATTTTGGCTTACCAATATTTTGAAAAATATGAGCCGGCCGTATTTAGGGATCTGGCAAAACTGTTTAGTAAAACGGCTATAGAAGTTTGTGAAGGACAGCAATGGGATGTAGATTTTGAAACCCGTACTGATGTTACCATTCCGGAATATCTTAAAATGATTGAATATAAAACAGCTGTTCTAGTTGCTGCAGCCATGAAAATGGGCGCAATTATTGCAGATACTTCAAAGGAAAATGCTGATTTAATCTATAACTTCGGACTTAATTTGGGAATAGCTTTCCAACTGCAGGATGATTATCTGGATGCTTTTGGTGATCCGGAAACTTTTGGCAAACAAGTAGGAGGTGATATTATCGAAAACAAGAAAACTTATCTGTATCTGAAAGCATTAGAATTTTCTACACCTGAAAAAGCTTTGGAATTAGAGCAATTATTCAGTCTCCAATTAGATGAAAACGCAGAGAAAATAGAAACTGCAAAAACTATTTTTAATGAATCGGGTGCTTCAAAAGCGACTCAGGAAGCGATAGAGAGTTATACTTTTAAGGCATTTGAAACTTTGGAAAAAATGGACATCGATTTTTCAAAAAAAGAGGTGCTGAAGGCTTTTGGCGAAAACCTGATGGGAAGGAAAGTTTAATATGCAGGATTTATGGATGCCGTAGTAAATACCCTTTTTTTCATTGACGAAAAATATAATATCAGAAAGCAGATGGTTTTTGCTGTCTGTTTTCCTTTGTTTACAATTTTGGCTTTGGGGATTGACAGCGTTTATTTTAATGATCATTATTTTGACGGACGCCAGATCACAAACCTTTTGGTGGTGATTTATTATTCTTTTTTCTTTTGGTTTTCGGATTCGTATTTGAGGAAACTGATGTTTGTAATGGTTTTTTTATCTTATATAGGGGAATTGATTTTTTGTCCCTTACTTGGAATGTATAATTACAGGACAGAGGCTATCCCGTTATATGTTCCTTTTGGGCATGCTATTGTTTATGCTTCTGGTTATGTTTTTGCACATACGGAATGGGCATTTAAAAACGATAATCAGCTGAGAAAATATTTTGCTGCAGGATTCGCAGTATTGTTTTTGTTGGTTGGAATCTTTCTGAAAGATGTCTTTACACTTATTCTGGGAACTCTTTTCTTTTGGGTTTTAAAGAGAAAAAAATGGCAGAACTTATATTGTTTTATTGCCATTTGTGTTATATTTATTGAACTGACTGGGACATTTTTTCAATGCTGGAAATGGGTTCCAAAAATCTTCGGGTTAATTCCCGTGGCCAATCCTCCCATGGGAGCCGTATTCGTATATGCAGGAGGCGATGTTCTTTTGTCTAAAATTGTTGATTATTGGAAGCGAAAACAACAAGTAAGCAATATTGAAATTTTAAAATAATGTATATTTCTCCAGTAAATACCGATTTGTTATTCGAAGAAGCCCAAAAAGAATCTTTATACCTGAGATTGATTGAACAGCTCAATAAGGATTTTAATCTGGCAAATGAAGGAATTGATTTTCCTTTGAGTATTTCGCCCGATGAATTAAAAATACAGCTGCATGAAAAAATCTATCGGCTCATACAATACAAATTTGCTGAATATCTGAATCTGCTTTATATTATTGATGTTTCAGAAGATCAGATAAAAAAACTGGACGGCAGTGATTTAGTAATTCTTGCAGAACAGGTTTCTTTTTTAATCCTTAAAAGAGAATGGCAGAAAGTCTGGTTTAGGAATAAGTATAAGTAAAAAGAATATTGTAAATAAAGGTTTTACAAATGTTTTATTTTAAGTGGTATTGCTTTTTTCTTCCAATATTTAAATGATTAGATGGTATAATGGGTTTTTCATCTTCGGCATATAATCGAATTTTACAATATAAGCTTGTCGGGATTTTGCCTGGTATCAAAAATAGTCACTATGATTAATGTCTTAGCTTCTATTGTGTAAATGATTTTATAGTGTCTTACAATTATTTTTCGATAAGTAGTGTCAATTTCATCGACTTGATATTGTTCGATAAATCGAATCTCCTTAATAGTTTTTAATATCTCGGTTAAGATTTTTTTCGAACTTTGAATAGATTTTTGCCTGTAATAATTTTGAATGGTTTTTAATTCTTGTTTGGTATCATCTGTCCAAACTATATTTATTTTGTCCATTTACCAGCTTTCAATTTCTTTTTCTAAATCTTCTTGTGTAGTGTGATTTCCTTTCTTGAAATCTAACAAGGCGTCTGAAATTTTTTGCTTGTATTGTTTTCTGGTTAATGGTTTTCCTTCAACACTATGGGCAACAATTTCTTCTTCATTATAATTGTCAATAGTTTTTTTAACAATTTTGAGAAGGTTTTCATCTGCTATATTTAAAGATTTTAAAATACTGTCTTTCAGTTCTAAAGCTCCCATTTTTATTTTTTAAATTACAATTACAAAGATACTATTTATATTTTATTTCTAATAATCAAAAATACGCTCTAACAAAAGGCATAAGAGCATCGCTATATACATTGTCGTTTTCGTCAAACAATACATTATAAGCAAGTCCTACTGTTACATTTCCGGTTCGATAACCTGCGCCAAGAAATAAAGCCGTATTCCAGAAATTGTCTGTATATGCTTTTTGACTGTAATAAGCGTCATAATGGTTGTTAACATAAGATTCATTCAGATTTATCGAAAGCTGAATCTCTGGAATCGGATTAATGTAAGTTAGAAAACTGACACCGTACACTCCTGAATCGTAGTATCCTTTAGAAGAAACATAACTTGCCTGAAGACCAATACCTGTCGCCAAATAAGGATTTACATTATAAATAGCACTGGGTGCAACTGAAATATCGGTATAACCGTTTCCAAAACTTACTCCTAAACCGCCTCCAAATTGTACTTTTTCCCAAAAAGGACTTCTCGCCGTAGGCATTTGCTGGTATTGAGCTATTACGTTTTCGTAAAAGAGAAAGATAAAAAAGATGAAAAGATACTTTGTGGGGGAGGAAAAGGCTGATTTTTTCATACTTCTGGCTTTATTTAACAAATTTTTACGTAAAAGTACGTAAAAAAATAGATTTAAATAAATTGGTTTATCGTATTTTTGCCGGACTATTTAACAAAAGTATATTCAATAACAGTATTATGGATAGGTTTTCATTTTTAAACGCAGCACATACAGAATTTTTTGCTCAATTATACGATCAATATTTAGAAAACCCGGATAGTGTAGAACCTAGCTGGAGAAGTTTCTTTCAAGGTTTTGACTTTGGAATGACTACTTATAATGATGAAAATCCGGTTCAGCGAATTGTTGAATATGTGGAAACAGGTGCTGACTGCAGTCTGGTTTCAGATAAACTGCAGAAAGAATTCAATGTTTTAAAGTTAATTGATGGATACCGCACACGTGGTCATTTATTCACAAAAACAAATCCGGTTCGTGACCGTAGAAAAAGTTCTCCGACTTTGGATATCGAAAATTTTGGTTTATCAGCTGCTGATTTATCAACTGTTTTTGATGCTGCACAGGCAATTGGTGTTCCGCCTTGCTCTTTACAAGATATTATAACACGTCTTCAGGCGATATACTGCCAGCATATTGGTGTTGAGTATATGTATATCCGTAATCCTGGTGTTGTAAAATGGGTTCAGGATAAATTAGGAGTTAATAATAACCAGCCAAATTTTACTGCTGAAGAGAAAAAGAATATATTAAACAAATTGAATGAAGCTGTTTCTTTTGAAAACTTCCTGCATACTAAATACGTAGGGCAAAAACGTTTCTCATTAGAAGGAGGAGAATCTGTAATTCCTGCTCTTGATGCTTTGATTGAAAAGGCCGCCGAAAAAGGAGTGGAGCAGTTCGTAATGGGAATGGCTCACCGTGGTCGTTTGAATGTTTTGGCAAATATTTTTGGCAAATCGACTCAAGATATCTTCGGAGAATTTGACGGTAAAGATTACGATCAGGAATACTTTGACGGTGACGTAAAATACCATTTAGGACTTACTGCCGATAAAGTAACTAAATCAGGTAAAAAAATAAACATCAATTTAGCTCCAAATCCTTCGCATCTTGAAACAGTAGGCGCAGTAATCGAAGGAATTACAAGAGCAAAACAAGATAAATATTTTGCTGATGATTTTTCTAAAGTACTTCCAATTGCCGTTCACGGTGATGCTGCGATCGCAGGACAAGGTATCCTTTATGAAATCATTCAGATGTCATTGCTTGACGGATATAAAACAGGCGGAACTATTCACGTTGTAATCAACAACCAGGTTGGATTTACAACTAACTATTTGGACGCCCGTTCTTCAACTTATTGTACCGATGTTGCCAAAGTAACGCTTTCACCGGTATTGCACGTAAATGCGGACGATGCCGAGGCTGTTGTTCACGCAATGTCTTTTGCATTGGATTACAGAATGGAATTTGGACGTGACGTATTTATCGATTTGTTAGGATATAGAAAATACGGTCATAATGAAGGGGATGAACCTCGTTTTACGCAGCCGGTTTTATATAAAATCATTGCAAAACACCAAAATCCAAGAGATATTTATGCTGAAAAACTATTGTCAGAAAGAGTTATCGATGCTAACTATGTAAATACAATAGAAAAAGAGTACAAAAAGGATCTTGAAGAAAACTTAGAAGCTTCCCGTAAAAAAGATTTGACAATCATTACTCCGTTTATGCAGAATGAATGGAAAGGATTCGAGCAGGTTTCTGACGATGTGATGCTGAAAAAAGTAGATACAAAGGTTGACAGATCTACTTTGGATTCTATCATAAAAACAGTATCAACTTTACCATCTGATAAAAAATTCATTAACAAAATTTCAAAAATTGTTACTGATAGAAAGACTGGATACGACAACAATACGATCGATTGGGGTACTGCAGAAACATTGGCTTATGGTTCGTTATTGACTGAAGGTTTTGATGTACGTATTTCAGGGCAGGACGTAGAGCGTGGGACTTTCTCACACCGTCATGCTGTGGTAAAAGTTGAGGATTCTGAAGAAGAAGTAATTTTATTGGATCATGTCGAAAACAAGAAAGGAAACTTCCATATTTATAACTCGTTCTTGTCAGAATATGGTGTGTTAGGTTATGATTATGGATATGCTTTGGCCAACCCGAATGCTTTGACAATTTGGGAAGCACAATTTGGGGATTTCTCAAACGGTGCCCAAATTATGATTGACCAATATATTTCATGTGGTGAAGACAAATGGAATAACCAAAACGGATTGGTAATGTTGTTGCCTCACGGATACGAAGGACAAGGAGCAGAGCACTCATCTGCACGTATGGAGCGTTATTTACAACTTTGTGCACGTCACAATATGTATGTTGCCGATTGTACAACTCCAGCGAACTTCTTCCACTTGTTGAGAAGACAAATGAAAACTAATTTCCGTAAACCGCTAGTGGTTTTCTCACCTAAGAGTTTACTGCGTGATCCAAGATGTGTATCTCCAGTTGAAGATTTCACTTCAGGTGAGTTCCAAGAAACAATTGATGACAATACAGTAAATAAAAAAGACGTTAAGACTCTTGTTTTCTGTACCGGTAAATTCTACTACGATATTACTGCAGAAAGAGAAAATAACGGAAGAAAAGATGTTGCGGTTGTTCGTATCGAGCAATTGTTCCCGTTCCCAGCTGATCAAATCAAAGAAATCATTGCCAAATATCCAAATGCCGACGATTACGTTTGGGCACAGGAAGAACCTAAAAATATGGGAGCTTACAGCTTTATGCTGATGAATTTTGACTTGGTTAAATGGAGATTGGCTTCGTTGAAAGCATATTCTGCTCCTGCATCAGGAAGTTATACACGTTCAAAACGACGCCACGCCGATGCTATCAGAATGGTATTTGATAAAAATTTATTTAGATAAAAAAAAGTTTAAAAGTTTAATGTCAAACCAATTAAACTTTAAACAAAAAATATTTTAGAATATAAAATTCATAATTTAAAATAATAAGACATGATTTTAGAAATGAAAGTCCCATCACCAGGGGAATCAATCAAAGAAGTAGAAATTGCAACATGGTTAGTAAAAGACGGAGATTATGTAGAAAAAGACCAAGCTATTGCTGAGGTTGATTCTGATAAAGCGACACTTGAACTGCCAGCTGAAATGAGCGGAGTTATCACGCTAAAAGCAGAAGAAGGTGACACAGTAGCAGTTGGGGCAATTGTTTGTCTTATTGATACTGATGCAGCAAAACCAGCAGGTTCTGCACCTGTAGCAGCTCCAGCAGCGGAAGCTCCAAAAGCAGCACCAGCACCAGTGGCTCCTGCTCCAGTAGCAGCTGCGCCAGCGCCAGCATCATCTTATGCAGCAGGAACGCCGTCTCCAGCAGCTAAAAAAATATTAGACGAAAAAAATATTGCTCCAGCAACAGTTTCAGGAACTGGTAAAGGCGGAAGAATAACTAAAGATGATGCTGTAAATGCAGTGCCGTCAATGGGAACTCCAACTGGAGGAAACCGTGGTCAGGATCGTACAAAATTATCAATGCTTCGTCGTAAAGTAGCTGAAAGATTAGTAGCTGCTAAAAACGAAACAGCAATGTTAACTACTTTCAACGAAGTTAACATGACGCCAATCAACTTGATCCGTAACGAATACAAAGATGCTTTCAAAGCAAAACATGGCGGACTTGGTTTAGGATATATGTCTTTCTTTACTAAAGCAGTTACAAGAGCTTTGGAATTATATCCAGATGTAAATTCTATGATGGACGGTGATCATAAAATTGCTTTCGATTTCGCTGATATTTCTATTGCAGTTTCAGGGCCAAAAGGACTTATGGTTCCTGTAGTTCGTAATGCTGAAAACTTGACTTTCCGTGGTGTTGAAGCTGAAATTAAAAGATTGGCTTTGAGAGCTCGTGACGGACAGATCACAGTTGACGATATGACAGGAGGAACATTCACAATTACAAATGGTGGTGTTTTCGGAAGTATGTTATCGACACCAATTATCAACCCTCCTCAATCTGGAATCTTAGGAATGCACAACATTATCGAGCGTCCAATCGCCGTAAACGGTAAAGTAGAAATTCACCCAATGATGTACGTAGCACTTTCTTATGACCACAGAATCATCGACGGACGTGAGTCTGTAGGTTTCTTGGTTGCAGTAAAAGAAGCTTTGGAAAACCCATTAGAATTATTGATGGGCGGTAATGCTAAAAAAGCATTAGAATTGTAGTATTACAGCACATTATATTTGCAATAAAAAACTCGCTTTTTAAGCGGGTTTTTTTTATACTTGCATTTCAAAAAAATAATTCAAAATATGAAAAATCAAATTAAAGTTTTACTGCTTTCAGCAATGGTTTTATCTTTTCAAAACAGCTTTTCGCAAAAGAAAAAGCCAGGACAGAAAAGCAAACCTAAAACCGAAACGATAAAAGGTGATCCACAGCCTGATGTAATGCTCGTAAGCGATGCACCAGTCATGGCAGAGGAGTCGCCTGTGTCTATATCGGAAGTACGCTCAGATGGGAATTATGGACGTTACGCCACAGAAAAAATAAATGACGAAACAATTTGGTTTTATGATAAGTACAATAGTAATTATAAATTTGGTATCAAAAAAAGAGACCAGGTGCTTCTGCCTGCTTTATTCGAAAGAAAAACATATCCAGCTGTA
Source organism: Flavobacterium sp. HJJ (assembly GCF_015351475.1). Taxonomy (GTDB): domain Bacteria; phylum Bacteroidota; class Bacteroidia; order Flavobacteriales; family Flavobacteriaceae; genus Flavobacterium; species Flavobacterium marginilacus. Next base: position 26,509 of record NZ_JADKPR010000028.1, read on the forward strand.
AGCGATAATAGTTCTTTTCCGATGGGAATTGGAAAAAATTATGGCCTTTATAATGTTGAAAAAGAAATTTGGGAAATCCCGATGATTTACTACTCTTTGGATCACATCGGAAATGATATTTTTTCGGCACGTACTAAGAACGGTTATTATGGAGTGATAAGCAGAAATAATAAAGTGTTAATTCCGTTCAAATGGGCTGAAATCAGCAGTATTTCTGGTGTAGAGAATTATTTTATTCTTCAGGATAAAAAAACAAATTTAAGAGGTCTATATAGTCTTTTGAACGGGAAATTTGTAATACCGTGTGAGTATCAGTATATTCAGACTGTTGATAAAAGCAATTATTTTAAAGTAGATAATGAAAAAGGATCTAATCTGGTTTCTATTGATAATAAACCAAAATTCAAAAAATGGTACACTCAGATAAACAGTGTTAGCAGCAGTAAAAATTTTATTGTAAAACTGAACGATAAAATGGGGATTATTGATGAAAATGAAAACATTGTTCTGCCAATAGAATACAAGGATATTAAAACTTATCCATACAATGACGGTTCATTTTTGGCTGTCAATAAAGAAGGTAAATACGGCTGTGTCTTAATTAACGGGAAAATTTCTCTGCCATTTGAATACGATCAGATTAATACCAGCTATTCTAATAATCTGAAAACGACAAAAAACAATAAATGTGGTCTGATACAGGTAAACAGCGGGACTCCATATGAAATTGTTACCTGCGAATATGACAATATCAATATTGAAAACGAAACATTTATTGTAGAGAAAAACGGTCTTTTTGGGATGCTGGATTCTTTCGGTAAATTAATTGCTCCCTGTGAATATGAATCCATTGACAAGGTAGTGAGCAAGAACAACAACTATTCCAGTAATTTTGTGTTCATCGCAAAGAAAGACAAGAAATTTGTTTTACTGGACAAAAATGCACAGCAGATCTCCGCAGCTGCTTATTCTAATATTTCACCCGTTACTTTTTTGAATAAAAATGGTTCTTATTATGATGAATCAAAGTTTAGTTATTTAATGTTTCAAAACAATAATAAAGCAGGTCTGCTGGATATGCTGGGACAGCAGGTAATGGAGTCTAATTACGAGGAAATTATTGGTGAAAACAATAATCTTTTGCTTGTAAAACAAAAAGGTAAAATAGGAGTATATAATCTGCTTACCAAAACTGAAACAATTCCTTGTGTTTATGACCAGATTGTACTGGATCCAAACGGTAATTATGGAGTTAAAGGAAAAGAAATTTATTCAATAGATTTGAATGATAATACAAAAACAGTGAAACTGTAATCAGGCAGTTTTTTTAAAATAAAAGAATCCGTCTCATTTTCCTAAAAAAGCGAGACGGTTTTTTTGTTTATTTGCTATACCAATTAAGACACATTTATGGCATCAAACAAAAAACAAGCCGCAGTTGGCTTTATCTTCATCACAATGTTAATCGATATTACAGGCTGGGGAATCATTATTCCAGTTATTCCAAAACTGATTAAAGAATTAATACATGGCGATGTAAGCGAAGCGGCAAAATACGGCGGCTGGCTTACATTTGCCTATGCGATTACCCAATTTATGTTTGCGCCTTTAATAGGTAATCTGAGTGATAAATTTGGGCGGAGACCTATAATTCTAATTTCGCTTTTTGCTTTTTCGCTGGATTATATTCTGTTGGCATTTGCGCCAACGATTACATGGCTGTTTGTTGGAAGAATAATTGCTGGATTGACCGGTGCAAGTATTTCTACTGCTTCGGCGTATATAGCCGATGTGAGCACGCCAGAGAATAGAGCCAAAAACTTCGGTATGATTGGTGTAGCTTTTGGCCTTGGATTTATAATCGGGCCCGTTTTGGGAGGTGTATTGGGACATTATGGATCCAGAATTCCGTTTTATGCAGCAGCGGTTTTGTGCATGCTGAATTTCTTGTACGGATATTTTATTCTGCCCGAATCCTTATCCAAAGAAAATAGAAGACCAGTGAATTTGAAAAGAGCTAACCCAATCGGAGCGTTTTTAAACCTTAAAAAATACCCTTCTCTTTACGGATTATTGATTGCTTTGTTTTTAATTTTTGTTGCATCGCATGCAGTCGAAAGTAACTGGAGTTATTTCACAATGTACAAATTTGGCTGGGATGAAAAAATGGTCGGAATTTCACTAGGTGTTGTCGGCGTTTTAGTAAGTCTGGTACAGGGTGGGCTTATACGTTGGACTAGCAGAAAATTAGGAAACGAAAAAAGTATTTATATCGGAATGACATTGTATACGATCGGAATGTTATTGTTTGCTTTTGCTTCAGAAAGCTGGATGATGTTTCTCTTTTTGATTCCGTATTGTCTTGCAGGGATTGCTGGACCATCATTGAGGGCTATAGTTACAAATCATGTTTTGCCAACAGAACAAGGTGAAATTCAGGGAACAATAGCAAGTTTAATGAGTGCAGCAACTATAATTGGACCACCAATAATGTCAAGTCTTTTTTATTATTTTACGCATAAAGGCTCACCATTTGAATTTGCAGGAATGCCATTTATTCTAGGTGCTGTATTGATGATAATTAGCGGTATTGTTTCGTATTTTTCATTGAAAAAATATGTTATTTCAAAAGGAGATAATAAAGGGTAATTATTGTTTAAAAATAAAAGAGATTGTTTCAGTTCTTATTTGAAACAATCTCTTTTTTTATATTTAAACCGAAAAAAATTATTCTTTTATGATTTTCATCGTTTTTTGCTTGTTTTCTGATTGTATTTTTAGGAAATAAACGCCTGATGAAATATTTGATAAATCAATTTCAGAATGAGAAGCTTTTATTTTCTTTATCAAAATCGTTTCTCCTTTTATTGAGATAAGAGAAACCTCATCTATTGTTGATGTATTCGAAAACGTTAAAATATTTTTTACAGGATTAGGGTAGTAAGCAAAATTTGTGATGTCAAAATCATTAGTTCCTAAAGTGCTTAATTTTGTTGTAACGGCCAGTCTTTCTTTGCTTTCAATTCCGTTTATGGTTTGTGAAGCATAATAGGTTGTTCCTTCAACTATAACTGTTGTTAATGGTAATTCGGTTTCGGCAGTTTTACTGGTTTTGCTCGTCGTTGAACTTTCTTTTAGATACCATTTAATGTTTGGAATATCAATTTTAATATCAGCTAATGTTTGACCTTTTGTAAAATTTATATTAATAGCTTTTTTGCTGTCTACTAAAGGGGCTGGAGGATTGATTGTATTTGAAAATGATAGGTAACATCCGTTTTGATCTTGTGTTATTGTTGTATAGATCCCTGGTGCTAAACTTGTAAATGTATTGTTTGTTGTAAATACACCTAAATTTGGAGAAATAGCATAATTGATAATGCCAGTTCCACCTGTGCCGTTTATTGTTATGGTTTGATCTTTGGTTTCAACAGTTGCTGTAAGCGGAGTAGCAGGTTCTGCTATAATAATGTTCGTTGACACTAAACAGCCAAGCGCATCTTTAATCACGATGTTTTGTAAGCCCGCCGATAAACCGTTAAAAACATTTGAAGTTTGATATGTATTGCCAATTGAATAGGTGTAAGGGCTTTGTCCTCCAGTTGCAATGACAGTAACCGAACCTGTATTAGCTCCTTTACAGCTTATGTCAGTTTTTGTTGTGTTGACAAGTAAAGGCGATTGCGATTTTATTGATACAGAATTATTTGCAATACATCCATTAGAATCTTTTACGTAAACGGAATAAGTCCCGGCCGTTAAATTTGAAAAATCAGAAGTAGATGCAAATATAATTCCACCATCTATTGAATATTTATATGGTGCAACGCCTCCTGTTGCAGTAACATTTAGGGATGCATTACTTAAGCAGTCTATAGGTTTTGTGATCATAGTTGTTGCATTTAGCAATGTAGGCTGAATTATATCAACAAATATCATTGCCAAGCATCCAAGAGAATCTCTAATCGTTACATTGTAGCTGCCGGCTGATAAGCCATTAAAAATATTTGACTTTTGAAAAACATTACCATTACCAATTGAGTATTCGTAAGGAGCTTGTCCGCCAGTGGTGTTGATGTATATCATTCCGTCTGATGAACCAGAACAAGTGATATTCGTTTTTGTGGCAGTTGCTGTTAATAGAGTAGGTTGAATTAAGATTATATCATTTGTAAGCACTGTACAATTACTGGAATCTTTAACTGTAAAACGATAGGTTCCAGATGTTAAATTTGTAAAAAGGTTGGAAACTCCATACGAACCTCCATTCATCGAATATAGATAAGAACCATTTCCTCCCGATACATCAATTTTTATTGAAGCATTACTCACACAATCTATTGGTTTGGTAATTGTAGCATTTGCTGTAATTGGAATAGGTGGAACTACTGTTATTGTGTTGGTAGTAGAGATTGTGTTTGTAGCATCTTTTACTATTACATAATAAATGCCTGCACTAAGATTACTAAAAATATTGCTCGATTGATAAGGATTACCATTTAGTGAATAGGTGTATGGTGCTATTCCTCCAGAAGTGGTAATAGTAATTTCGGCATTACTGTTACAATCTAATTTTTTAGTGAGTGTTATAAGATTAGTTAGAGGAGAAGCTTTAATACTTGCAGAAAAAGTATTTGATTCGCAGCCTTTTGAATCCTTTATCAAGATCTTGTGATTTCCAACACTTAAATTATTAAAAACATTATCAGATTGATACGCTGTAGAATCAACTGAAAATTGATAAGGAGCAATACCGCCTTTACCATTAATTGTTAAAGTCTGTTCATTAATAATAAAATCAGCTAATATTGGTTCTGGCTCTATTACTGTATGAGATACTTTTATTAAACAATCATTGGCATCCTTTATAGTTAATCCATAGTTTCCAAAGCCAACATTAGTGTAAGTATTGTTAGATGAGTAAGGATTATCATTTAAAGAATATTGATAAGGAGATTTTCCTCCCGCAGCCGTAACGGTTAATGATGTTTTGTCTTTCGCACATAATAATGTTCCGCTCGAAACAGTTGCTTTTAATGTTGGGTAATTTTCGACTGTAATTAGCATTGCCGGAGAAACACAGTTATTTTGGTCTCTTACAAAACACACATAATCTCCCGCTGGCACATTATAAAATGTATCGCTAGTGGTGTAAGTAGCTCCGCCATCAAAAGAATAATTATATGGAGCTTGTCCAGCAGTTGCGACAACAGTTATTGACGAATTAGTAGAACAATCAACAGGGTTAGTAATAAGTGCAACTCCACTTACTGGTACAAGTGGCGTTATAGTTATTGGTTTTGTATTTGTGATTGTGTTTTGGGAGTCTTTCACAGTTATAGTATATGTCCCCGGACTTAAATTATCAAAAATATTAGCTGCTTGATATTTCGCTCCATCATTTATGGAATAAGCATAAGGACCTTGTCCACCAGCAGCAGCAGCCATTAATGATGCATTACTATTACAATCTATTTGTTTGGTAATCGTTATTGTAGCATTCAAAGGAGGTTTAATAATAGCATCTTCTATGATAACTAAGCAGCCATTACTGTCTTTTACGCTGACTGTATATGTTCCTGGAGCTAAATTGCTAAACGTATCAGAGGTCTGGGCATTGGCTGCTAAAGAACCATTGATCGTTAACCAATATGCATAAGGAGCTGTTCCCCCAGTTGCATTTACCGTTATATTTTGTCCTGATACCGTTACAGCTGCATTTAGAATTGCTGGCTCAGTTACAACTACAGAATTAAAAACGGTAGCGCCAAGAGCATCTTTTGTAATAATATTATATGTCCCTGGTGATAAATTAAAAGTATCAAAAATGATAGATTGAAATGAACCATTATTAATAGAATAAGTGTAAGGCGATTGACCGCCAATTGCAACAATGTGTAAAGAACCGCTATTGCTGCCATAACAGTAACTATTAGTAATTGCACAAACAGAAGATAATGGGGTAGAAACTGAAGAATTGTCTTTTGGGTATAGATTTAGAGAAATAAAAACAATTAAAATGAGTAATTTTTTTTTCACAAGTATAGGTTTGTTAAATTTAGGTTTAACAAATATAGATAAAAAACTTTTTATACTATTTCAAATACAAACAATGATTATAGTAATCAATAATTCCTTTGCCTTTCAGCAGGACATCGGCACCAATAATGCCGTGAACGGGCTTGACTTTATATTGGCTCAAAGCTTCGTTAACATGTGATAAATCAAAAATCACGAGATCCAGTTTGCTGGTTTTCCATTTGGCTAATTTGAGTTTGTTGCCCGAAGCCATTTGCGTTAGCATGCCCGTAGCTCCGGCACCCGAAGCTTTGGTTTTGGAATTTTTGGCTTCCAAAGCAAAATATTCAATACTTTCAAATCCCACACAGCTGTTGGAAGCGCCCGTGTCGAGTATAAAATTTCCCTTTACGCCATTAATTTCTGCCTTGATTAAAAGGTGCTGGGTTTTGGTTACTTTAAACTTGACTTTTTTATAGTCTGCTTTTTTGAGTTTTTCGTGTAAGTTTTTCATTTTGCAAATGGCTTTTCGGTAAAGTAAAAATAGGATTTGTTAGGAGATTATTGGTTTTTGAATTTCAGTTTTTCTTTTTTAATTCGTTTAGTAATAAATTTAAACAATAAAACCCCTCCGACTAGTACTGCGCAAATCACTAGTCCAAATAACAGATAGTTGCATTCATGTCTGCCTTCGATATTTCCATAATACACAAAAGCGGCCCAATAATACGGTGATTTTTTCGCGTTTGATATATTTTTGTTTTTTAGAAAGTCCCGTTTGGTATTGGCATTAGCTTCAATGTAAGATTGTCCGTTTTTGATGTTTTGGTAAAAGGAATCCATGAAAATCGAGGTGGTGTAATCATTGACTTTCCATAAAGAAAATAGCAGGTTTTGCGCTCCCGCAAATTGAAATCCTCTAGCGACACTCATCGCACCTTCGGATTTAAAAAGTTTTCCAATACCTGTTTCGCAGGCACTCAAAACAACCAAATCAGGATTGATATTCAAATGATACAGTTCGGAATACAGGATTTCCTGATCGTAAAATTTAATACTTGCCGGCGTTTCGATATCTCCTGATGCCGCGTGGGTGGATAAGTGAATAATGCTATAATCAGCGGCGTTTCTTTTGAAATTTTCGAAAGAGGCAGCTGCATTTTTAAAGTATTTCCCTTTAAAATTCTTTTGTATTGACTGCATTTCGTCTTTTGAATAGCTTAAAGTATAAGGAGTATTTTCGAAAACTGGAAAAATTCCCAAAACAGTCTCTTCCCGCTGTTTTTTTCTTTTGTTAAAAGACAAATAAAATCCCGCCGAATTTTCGTAACCAATGTTGTAATCGTTCAAAAGATAATGCATTTGTGCAAAATTGGCTGTTGAAGATTCTTGTGTAATCAAGGCTTCAAAAGGCAGGAAATTTAAAATTCCATCGGGAATAATGATAAGATTTTTGGATGCCGAATTCTTGGGTAATTTTAATAATTGATAAGCAGCATTTGCATAGTGATTGTAATTCTTCGGGTTATTTACAATATTCTTCGGATCATTAAAAAAGTCTATGAATTGCTTTATTTTTACTGATGTATGAGCATCATTGCTGAATGAGCTGAGATAAATCTTTTTGTCAACTATGGTAAATAAATACATGTTTTCGGCTCCTGAAAAATATTCAGCCATCACGGCATTATTCTTTTCTAATTTAGCATACAAATTATCTAAATTGATATCCTGAACAGCTTTGTCTTCTTTTTTTATTTGGCTTTGCTTTAATAAAAGCATCAGTTCGTTTTGTTTTTTGATGGCTTCGTTGATTTTGACAATATCGGCTTGATCTTCTTTTTGCTGTTCTTTTAAAATGATGCTGTTTTGATTTTGAAGCTGTTCGGAAAGTTGTTTTTCAGCGATTGACTGCGTTTTTGAATTACTGATTCCTCGTTGTAAAATGGCTGATTTTGTATATTCCGAAAGTTGAAAAGCCTTTTCGAGATAAATTGTTTTGTGTTCTTTTTCAAAAAGCGATTTGTAAATGGCAATACATTTTTCTGTGCGATTTCGATTCCTGATTTGGTTAATGATTTTCGAGTTTTCATAAACCAAAAGTGATTGAAACAGTTCTTCTATATGGAAAGCAAGTTCGTAACTTTCCAATGCTTTTTTGGGTTGGTTTTCAATCTTGAAAATTTCAGCTTGTAAGTCCAAAGCATCCAATAAAATAGACTCGGCATAAAGTGAATTTTTCTTTGGGAGAATACTTTTTTTACTCAAATAATCAGGAATCAATATTTTGAAAATACTTGTAATGACTGAGTTTGATTCGTTTGGTTTTCCAAGTTTGAAAAGAATATTGGCTTCGTCAAAATAGAATTGAGCTTTTTTTCGGGGGCTGCTATTGGGCGATTTTTCGAATTCGACTCTGGCTTTTATAAAATATGCATTTGCCAATTCAAAGTTTTGCCACTGCGCATTTAGGGCTGATAAATTACGGTAGCAATTGGCTAAAGTTTCCGATTGGTCTTTCTCGTTTTTTAATAATTTAATTGCTTCCAAATAATGTTTTTCAAGATTTTGGAAAAAATCATTTCGGATTGGGAAAGCTGGATTTGGGTCTTTATAACTCAGCACATAACTATTCCCTAGATTGTTGAGTAAAGTCCCTTTTTGAATATTGGATAATTTTTCAGTTCTAATGGTTTTTTCCAGTAAATCAATGGCAAGGTAATTTCTCCCCGAATTTTGATAAACATTTGATAAATTGAGAATGGCAGCTATTTTATTGTTTTCATTTTTTTTTGCATTGGCCAAAAAATAATACTGTTTGATGGTGTTTTCGGCATTGTCGTAGTCGCCGATGATAGTGTAGAGATTTCCCAGCGGTTTCAGGCAGTATTCTACAATATCATAATCCGAGAGTTTGTAATTTTGATAGGTTTTCCAGGCTTTTTCATAGCTGGCGATTGCCTCGTTAGTTTTGCCGAATTTATTTTCGAAATAGGCTTTGCTGCAGTCTAGGATTACGATTGAAAGTAGTGCGTCTTTTGATTTTTTGTTTTGATTTTTCCAAAAATTGATTTCGACAGTACTTAGTTTTTCAATTCCTTCCGGAGTTGGATTGGCGGTAAAATAGTCGATAGCTTCATAAGTTTGATCTTCCAGACTGTGATTTTTTTGCCCAAATGCCATTAGGGATGTAAAGAGGCAAAAGAAAATAATTTTATTTGTCATGCTGGTTTCTCTGTTCGTTTTCGCAGACTAATTAAAACAAAAAACAGGAATTAAGTATCCTGTTCCTTTGGGCTGGGTAAAAAATTAAAATTTCCAAATCGCATACAGCTGACAATAATTGAAATTATTATCGAAATTGAGAACATAGCGGGCTCCTAAACTGGGGCCGATTCGCGCAAAACCAGCAGTGAAATCGAATAAGACTCCCGATTTTAATTCAGTAAATGAATCACTCGCTGTTTCGGTTGAATAAACAGTACGTAATAACAGTTTATCCGTTGTTCCTTCGTAGATGTCGGTTTTTATGTTTTGAGTCTGCTTCTCCGAAACATTCATGTTGACTTGAAATCCTGCCCCAACGCCAAAATAGGTAGAAATATTATACCGAAACAATATTGGTATTTCCCAATTGATGTTTTTGTTTTCAACTGAAGATGTAATGCGGTTTAACTGCACAGTTCCTGTATCCTGATTTATTTTTTGGCTGACTGTCGTAGCCCCGTCATAAGAAGTGATGCTGTTTAGAAATTCGGCCTGAAGATAATAACGGTATGATTTGAATGGAGAAACTGTCGCACCCACAAAATAACTTTTTGGATTTTCCAAATTAGTGTAAATATTGTATCCGGCTTTGGCTCCAATGGATATTCCCGGAGTGAATCGGGTTGTGGCATAATTGGTTATGATGGGTTCGTTTTTGTCAAAAATGATGGCTGTCCTGCTTTTGGTTTTTATCTTGTGAAAATCTTCGTTGAATTTCATGGAGTATTTTACAAATCCTTTGGTGCTGTCTATTTCCTTTACGTTTTTCTGGCTGCTTCCCGGCAGATAAATGTTTCTAAATACAAAAAAAATCTGAGTGCTTCTCACAATGGTATCCAGACAGCTTATTGCTGGAGCTTCGCCTTTTGGGCAGATAGGACATTCGGGATACATGCTTTCGATTTTTAGGGTGCTTTTGTCAAACATATCCGGAATATCGGTTTCGAGCTGTATTTTTCTTGCTGGACCTTCGCCGTTATTTTGAAAACTCGTTTTGAATTTGACTCTTTTGTAACGTACAAATCTATAATTCATGAAACTTCCGTTGGAACCCATTTTGTTGGGGTCATGAGAAGTAACGATTTCCATTTCGAGGTTTTTTATTTTATGGTTTTTAAAGCTTCGGTTGGGAACATAAATAGAGCGCATGGTTATGGTAGCACTCGTGTCTTTAATCATTTCGGGAGTAGTTTTGAAAGTATAAAAAACATTTCTGGTCTCGCCGGGATTGTGTTCGTCTATTTCTAAAACGACAGCATCTTTATAGCTGTTTTTGGCTGCTAATAATGTTGAATCCAAGTCGGTTTCATTAGTAGTTTCTCTATATTTTTTGGCGAAAGCCAAAGTTTCGCTGGATACTAAATAGCGGTTCGAATTATCAATATCATCTGCTGCAGTGATGTTGTTTTCTTTTATAATTCTTTCACCTGCATAAGGACGCACTTCCTGTAAATCGAAATTATTGTTTTTGAATTGTTTTTCGTTGAAAAAGAGATAGAGTTTTCCATTGGTTACATAGTTTTCGAGATTTTCATAACTCACAATGACCTGCATTTCCTGATCCGGAATAGGATCACAGTTTTTTTGAATTGCTAATCCATTTTGTGGTGCAATAGAAGCAATGTCTTTGTAACTGCTGTCTTCAATGTCATTTACCACAACTTTTTTTGGGCGTGTAGCAGGCGGTTTTCCGTTGTCGTAATTATTGGTTACAGTAAGTCTGGCGGTATAAGTTCCTTTGTTTTTATAGACATGTTTGGGTTCGGCTTCTTTACTGTAATGACCGTCGCCCATTTCCCATAAGTAGGAATAACTGGGTTTTGGAGCACCGGCAATAGGAATCAATGGCGGTGTTTCGGGTTTGAAACTAACTAAATTTCCTTTTTGATCGTATCCAATAACAGCTCTTCGGGTAATGGTGTCTTTTACTTTTGTCTGAGCGCACATAGTGAAAGATGCAATTAGAAAAAAAACGAATAGCGATTTGTTCATATTTGGTTATTTTGGTCGGTCTGTATAGCTTTTTGCGTATTTTGAAATATAATTCAAATAATTTTTAAAAGTAAAAAAAAGCGGTGAGCAAATCACCACTTTTCTTATTAATTTGAATCTGTAACTTATTGAATAGCATTGACTGCAGCTACTAATTGGGCTTCGGTGCCTACGGTAGTTTCAGCCAGAGTAAAAGTATAAACAGCATTTGCCGATATAGTAACAGCTTTAACTGCATAGCGCCATTGTCCATTTTCTTCGGTGGCAAAGATTATGTGGCATGCTAGTCCAATTGGAATTTGTCCGTAATGTTCGCTGAATAATCCTGCAGTGGTGTAAGTGTCCAGTTTTGCAAGTGCGTTTTTGCCTTCGCCATCGTAAGATAAATAAATAGCACTGTTCGTATTGTCATAACCGTCAGGTGCATCAGCAAGAATAGTTGTTTTTGGTCTTGGATCGCTGTAGAATTTATCTACGTTTGTCCAGCCAAAGTTTCCAAAAGTAACATAATAATTGTTCCCTTCTCCCTGTACACCGCCTTTTCCTCCTGCAGTTCCAGGATCTGCAATATTTCTCCAGACTAAGTTTTCCGGGTCATCCTGATTACCTGCCCAAAGCAGCATTCCTGTTTTTAACCCGTCTGTTAAGCTTGTCGGGACAATAAGAGACATTGTTCCTATGGTTTCCAAGGCAACTCCGTCATTCGTGGCTTTGATGTAAAATTCACCGCCGGAGATTAATAAATTTTTCTTTCCGTCTGTTGTTAATCCCATTGTTGGTTTGTTTGCTGTAAGCATGTGTCCTTTGTCAAATATTTCTACATATTCGATGCTGACAGGACCGGTAAAAGCTAATCCGTTTTTTCTAAGATTGTCTCTGACGATCATGAGTTTTACGCCGCTGGCAGATGTAAGGGTTACTGTTCCGGTAGATTCTGTTATCGTAAAAGTTTGTTTTAGTTTTGCCTATGCTTCGGTACGGACTGCTTTGAATTCGGCAGCTGTTGCCGGAATGTTTGGGATCTCAGTATTTGGAGTGTCCTCGTTTGTACAGCTTGTCATTACGATTGCTGTTAAAAATAAAAATGCGATTGATTTTAAATTTCTGTTCATGATTTCTAATTTTTTTGAATCTGTCTTGAAATAGTCAAGAGTTTGTTGTGATTCTGGTTGTTAATTATAGTTTCTTTTGCTTTATATCAATTAAGGTCTGATATTGTTACCCTTGTTTTTGGTTTTTTTTCTCACCCCAGCCTTCTCCAGAGGAGAGGGGGATAGAATTGGATTTTTACCGTGTAATTAATGCCCAAAGTTTACTGAAGAAACTGGCTCCTATTTTTTTAATGTTTTCCATAATCTAAAAGTTTTTAAAAGTTTTAATTATCGATTTATACTGTTATATCCATTTGGTTTTATAATTGTTACCCCTGTTTTCTGAAAATTTTATTTTTTAGCAGTAAATCAATGGTTCTGCGGTATGCATAAGAGATAGAGCCAATGTTATTAAGCTTAGGATTAAATGATGATTTGATTTAAGATTTCTGATTAACGATTTTTGATTTCAGATGTGGGAGTGCTTGAAAAACAGCATCTTTTTTATTTATCATAGTAAAAATCTGAATTCAAGAATCGTTAATCTACAATCAAAAATGTTTTAATTTAATTACGCCCAAATGATTATTGGTCTTGATATATAGTGGAATAAAGCAGGTTTTGTTTCTTTTTTTAGTATTTTCGGGGAAAAGTTTTTTTATGGCTGCTGCAACTGTTCATTCCGACCAAATATATATTGAAGGACTTGCGAATAATGATTCGGAGGTTATTCATGCTATTTATAAAAAGTTTGTGCCAAAGGTGGTTCACTATATAAAAAACAATTCGGGTGATGCTGATAAGGCACAGGATGTGGTTCAGGAAGTGCTGATTTTGCTTTTTAATCAGGCCAAAGCACAGCAATTGCAATTAACCTGTCCCTTTGATGCCTACTTTTTTTTGCTGTGCAAACGGAAATGGCTCAACGAACTGAAAAAACATTCCAATAAAGGGGTAACAATTAAGGACGAGCAGCCATCTATACATGATGCTGCTGATGAGATGGTTTTGCAGACCGAGCATTTTGATGAGAAACAGCAGTTATATGACGCGATGTTTCAAAAACTGGGGGAGAAATGCCAAGAACTGATAAAGCTTAGTTTTGAGCTCCCGTCTATGGAACTGGTAGCCGAAAAACTGGCTGTTACGTATGGTTATGTCCGCAAAAAGAAATCGCTATGCATTGGCCAGCTGACACAGCTCATTCAGGAAAACAATCGTTTTAAATCTATAAAAAATACCTAGTCATGAACGAAGAACACTTTTTGGAATTTGACGAATACCTTCAAGGTGAAATGAGCGGTGCCGATAAATTGGCTTTTGAAGAGCAATTGAAACAGGAACCGGAACTCGCAATGGCTTTTGAAACCTATAAAGAACTGCATCTTCATTTGGAAAATAAGTTTGGCCAGGCCAATGAGCGTGAAGCTTTCAAAGAGAATCTGAAAAAGATCTCAAAAACCCATCATAAAAAGCATAAATCTAAAAAGATAAAGTTTAAGCCATGGCAGTATGCTGTTGCAGCTTCGGTTACAGTTTTGCTGGGTGTTTTCATTTTGAATCAAAAATCGGATCCTGTTTTTGAGGATTATAATCAGCCGGAAACTGCTTTTTTTACAGAGAGGGGAGAGGCAAATGATAATTTGAAATTGGCTCAGGATGCATTCAATGCTAAGCAGTATAAAAAAGCAATTCCGCTTTTTGAAACTATTTTGAAAACCGATAAAAATGTTGAGATTCAGTATTTTTATGGTGTTTCTTTACTTGAGGAGAATAGACTGCCTGAGGCAGAAGCTGTTTTTAATACGCTGAAATCGGGTAATTCTATTTATAAAAGCAAAGCAGTCTGGAGTTTAGCTTTGAGTAAGTTAAAACAAAAAGACTATAAATCCTGTCAAGAACTACTGCTTACCATTCCAGAGGATTATGAAGGCAATGATCAGGTTGATGCTTTGCTGGAGGAGCTGGATTAGGGTTTAGCAGCAGTTGCTTAGCAAAGAGTTTTAGAGAGATTCGCCAAGATTAAAATCTTCGCGAATCTTTTTTTTTCTTCGTGAATCTTTGCTGGAAAGTCTTTGTGCAGCTCCTTTTTTGGTAAAGCACTATTTTTCGAGTAATTTTGCAGCATTAAAATGTACACTTGGAAACAAAAGCAATATTTACCGATACTCATACCCATTTATATTCAGAAGAATTTGATCTGGACCGAAGCGAAATGATGCAGCGCGCTGTTAATAATGGTGTTACCCGTTTTTTTGTGCCAGCAATTGATTCTTCCTGCACCCAGAGCATGTATGATTTGGAGCGCGATTATCCTGATAATGTATTCCTGATGATGGGACTGCACCCAACCTATGTAAAGGATAATTATCTGGAAGAACTGCAGCATGTTGAAACCGAATTAGCCAAAAGAAAGTTTGTCGCCATTGGCGAAATAGGAATTGATCTGTATTGGGATAAAACTCATCTGGCGGAACAGCAAATCGCTTTCAGAAGACAGATTCAGCTGGCTAAACAGTATAAACTTCCCATTGTAATTCATTGCCGCGAAGCATTTGATGAAATTTTTGAAATATTGGAAGAAGAAAAATCACCCGAATTATTCGGCATTTTTCATTGTTTTACCGGGACTTATGAGCAGGCACTGCAGGCCATATCGTATAACATGAAATTAGGAATAGGCGGTGTGGTTACTTTCAAAAACGGGAAGATTGACCAGTTTCTGCATCAAATTGATTTACAGTATATTGTTTTGGAGACAGATTCACCTTATTTGGCGCCGATTCCTTACAGAGGAAAACGTAATGAGAGCAGTTATTTAGTGAATGTTGCTGATAAACTGGCTCAGATTTATGGCCTTTCGGCAAATGAAATAGCAGCTGCAACAACTGATAATTCTTTTAAAGTATTCAGTATTTAATGTTGATTTTCTCTAACTTTAATATTTTTTTTGTTCTTTTGTCCAATATAAATAGAATACAAAAATGAATAAATTTGATGCGATTAGGTCTTTTTATGATTCAGAAGTAAATGAAGCAATCATAAAAGTTATTGATCATCCGATGATGAAGGCTTTAATGAACTTTTGTTTTCCGGGACAAGATGACGAAATTTGGAAAGAACAGCTTCGCAAAACGCATTCTATTCGTGATTTTCAATGCAATTTTATTTATCATGGTGTGCAGCAGGTACTGGAAAAAAGCTCTGAGGGCTTAACCACTTCCGGTTTTGAAAAGTTAGAAAAAAATACTGCTTATCTTTTTATTTCCAATCATAGAGATATCGTCTTAGATACAACATTACTGAATGCTTCTTTGTTTGAATATGGTTTGGATATGACTTCGTCAGCTATTGGTGACAATTTGGTCAAAAAATCATTTTTGAAAACATTATCAAAATTAAATAGAAACTTTTTGGTGCAGCGGGGATTATCGCCAAGAGAATTATTAATTAGTTCCAAATTACTTTCCGAATATATGGCGCAGTTACTGCTTCACGAAAACCGTTCGGTTTGGATTGCACAGCGCGAAGGAAGAACCAAAGACGGTAATGATGAAACAAATCCCGGTGTGCTGAAAATGATTGCAATGGGATCTGATGAACCTAATATAATGGATTATTTTAAGAAGATTAAAATCGTGCCTGTTTCTATTTCCTATGAATACGATCCTACTGATGCTTTGAAAATGCCGCAATTGCTGGCCGAAGCTAATAATGAGATTTATATCAAAGAAAAAAATGAAGATTTTAAGACGCTGCTGAGCGGTATTATTGGGCAGAAGAAAAGAATACACATACATTTAGGCGATGTTCTCGATACTGAAATTGATGATATTATCAAGAATGTCGATACTTCAAATAAACAGGTACAGGCATTGGCACAAATAATTGATGACTCCGTTCTGAGCAATTATAAGTTGTGGACTACCAATTTTATTGCTTATGATATTTTAAACAATTCGAATCAATTCGCACATTTATACACCGAAAATGAAAAAATGCTTTTTGAGAGACGTTTAGAATTGCGCATTGACCATGAACACCCGATTGCTAAACAAGGCTTTCTGGATATGTATGCGAATCCAGTGGTCAATAAATTAAAGTATGTTGATGCACTTACACTCTAGACCAAAAATTCTTTTAATCTATACCGGCGGGACTATCGGTATGAGAAAAGATTTTGAAACAGGAGCTCTCAAAGCTTTTAATTTCAGTAAGCTCCTTGATAGTATTCCCGAACTGCAGTTACTGGATTGTGAGATAGATGCTTTTTCTTTTGAAAATCCAATAGATTCATCGAATATGAATCCCGAACATTGGGCAGAAATGGCTCGGACTATTGAGAATAATTACGAGAAATTTGATGGTTTTGTAGTGCTTCATGGTTCAGATACCATGTCGTATTCTGCTTCGGCATTGAGTTTTATGTTCGAAAATCTTTCTAAGCCTATCATATTTACAGGATCGCAGCTGCCAATTGGAGATCTGCGCACCGATGCCAAAGAAAATTTAATTACGGCGATTCAGATTGCTTCCCTTCAGGAAAACGGCAGACCGTTAATCAAGGAAGTCTGTCTTTATTTTGAATATAAATTATACCGAGGCAACAGAACAACGAAGATAAATGCCGAACATTTCAGAGCGTTTATTTCTCCGAATTATCCTTTTTTAGTAGAGTCCGGCGTTCACTTAACAATAAATTCAGAGCTGTTGTTGCCTGCCAATGAAGAAGCTTCTTTGAAAGTGCATACCCATTTAGACAGCAATACAGCGATAATCAAAATGTTTCCTGGGATAAATGAAAAGGTATTGACAGCGATTTTAAATGTTGAAGGATTAAAAGGAGTTGTTCTTGAAACTTATGGAGCGGGAAATGCTCCGACAGAAGAGTGGTTTTTGAAAATTTTGCAGACAGCAGTTTCTCGAGGACTGCATATTGTTAATGTGACACAATGCTCAATAGGAAGCGTAAGCATGGGGCATTATGAAACAAGTACCACGATGAAAAAACTAGGAATTATTTCAGGAAAAGACATTACTACCGAAGCTGCGATTACCAAATTAATGTATTTATTGGGGCAGAATACACCACAGGAAGACTTCAAAAATGTTTTTGAAACTTCTTTGAGAGGAGAAATGCAATAATATTGAATTTTTATTTTCGAAAGTCATTTTTTTTAGTGTTATTTGCACTCCGAAATAAAGAGAGGTGTCCGAGTGGTTGAAGGAGCTAGCCTGGAAAGCTAGTATATGGGTAACTGTATCGAGGGTTCGAATCCCTTCCTCTCTGCTGATTTAAATGTCAAAAGGTATCAAAACCTCGAAAACCATAGTGTTTTCGAGGTTTTTTGTTTTTATGACCTTTCAAAATATTCATTCTTTTTCAAAATTCAAGAGACTAAATCGAGACCCTAAGTAATTGATGAAATTTGGGTCTCGCTAAATTGTAAAGCATCAAAAGTTTATTGTCAATCTAATTTTTGACAATCGATTAGTTCTGTTGCTTATCCAATTTTCGAACATCTTGTTTAGTGGCAAACCTTACGATAAATTAATGTTTAATCTAAAGGTTACCAAAATGAAAGAAAAAATCACTCTGCATTTTTATGCAAAATCCACTAAAGCCAATACAAAGGGACTGTTGCCAATTTATGTTAGGCTGACAGTAGATGGGAAAAGACTTGAGTATAGTACTAAAAAGTTTATCGACCCTACTAAATGGTCCCAAGATCAAGGTAGAATGAAAGGTAGTTCAGAAGAAGCCCGTTCAATAAATAGTTTACTTGATTTTACTAGAAATCGTATTAATGAAATACATTTCGAACTATTAAAAGAGTCGAAAAACGTCAATGTCGAAGATTTTAAAAACAAACTTCTGGGCATCAAAGAGCGCGAACGCCTCCTTATCCCAATCTTCGAAGAACACAATAGGAAGCTGAAAGAACTAATAGGCTTGGAATATGCTGCTGGAACCTATGAGCGTTATGTCACCTCATTGAAACACACAAAAGACTTTCTATCCTGGAAATACAATGTGACCGACATAGCCATTGAAAAGATCGACCACGCCTTTATTACCGAATACGAATTCTATCTGCGCAGTGTTCGCAAATGTGCTAATAACACAGCCGTTAAGTACATCAAGAATTTCCACAAGATAATCAACCAATGTTTGGCCAATGGGTGGTTGGATAAAGATCCGTTTGTCAATTATAAATCTAAAGTTAAGGAAGTGATTCGGGAGTTTCTTGATGAAAAGGAAATCGAAGAAATTATCAATAAAGAATTTGATATTGAACGCTTGGAAGTGGTGCGGGACATTTTCATTTTTAGCTGTTTTACCGGTTTGGCTTATATTGATGTACAGCAATTATCCCAGGATAACATTGGATTTGGAATTGATGGTGAAAAATGGATATTCAAAAATCGTCAAAAAACAGAAACCACATCCAAAATCCCGCTTTTGCCCATGGCCATGGAAATAATCAGGAAATATGAAAATCACCCTTTGTGTTTAAATCAAAACAAGCTCTTGCCTATTTTAAGCAACCAAAGAATGAACTCCTATCTGAAAGAAATTGCCACACTTTGTAATATTAAAAAGGATTTGACTTTTCACATCGCTCGACATACGTTTGCAACCACAGTCACCTTAACAAATGGGGTACCTATCGAAACAGTAAGTAAAATGTTGGGACATACCAATCTAAAGACTACGCAGCACTACGCTAAAATATTAGATAAAAAGATAAGTGAGGATATGATGGTTTTAAGAAATAAATTTAATGTTAAACAGAAAATTGGGAAGAAAAATGCTAATTAACGATAAATATTACAAATTAGTCGATTTTAACATAATTTAGTAGGAAATAGTAATTAGTAATGTGTGTTTTCGCTTAACAATTAACCAAAACACTATAAAATGGATTCATTTGGAAATGAATTACTGAATCAATTCTTAGTAAAAAAATCTTTATTAAATAATAAAAAGAGCGGAAGTATAAAGGATTCCAAAGAATTTATAAAATGGGCAGAAATTAAAATTGATGAAATGCATCAATGGTTAAAAACGCATGATTTTGGAGAAGAAAAAAAGGAGATTGAATTTTTCAAAGAAATAAAACCGAGAATTTTTTCTATATTAATCTTTCATAAAGAGCGAATTCGTTTAGTATCGAATGTTCCTAGTGGAAAATGTCTTAGTTTAAAATTTTACGAAGACGAATTGTTTAAAATTTCTCAAAGCCAAGTTGCGGATTCGAAATTTTACAGCTATTACAAAGGTCTCTCAACCAGCTTTGATGTTTTGTATTTTACTAGAAAAACTAAAAAGTGCATCTTGGAAACGGATAGTTCCCTTATAGGTTTTGACAAACGAGTTTCGACCTGTTATGATTACAAAATAGCTACAATTCTGGCCAATGAGGAACTAATCCTTTACATTGAAAATAAGATCAAGAAAATCAAATATAAAAACAAGGCCAAAAATAAAGCAGTTAAGAAGATTTTTGATATTCAATCCAATTTGAAATGGACAGGAAGTAAAACAGAACTAATTGAATTGGTTTACGCCCTGCATTTTGCAAATGTGATCAATAATGGAAATTCAGAAATAAAAGACGCTGCCAGGGTATTAGGAAAGTGTTTCAATATGGATATTACAGACAATTTGTACAGAACCTATAAGGATATCAAAAACAGAAAATCTTCCAATTCAAAATTCATTCAAAGTTTAGGAGACAGTTTTCAAAAAAAGCTCATCGAGGATAATATTTAAACAGGCACTAAGTAGACTCATAAATACAAATACCACATTTTTGTTTCTTTTTCAAAAAGACCAACTTGGAAACAGGTTGGTTTTTTTGTGTAAAACCGCCATATCGTTAAATAAAATCTTGTTTATGAAAATTAATCGATAGTCTTATGATATGTTTATCATTTTATAAAAAAAAGTTTACCCAGTAAACATTGATTTTTTGGCACGATTTGATAGAAAATAGTACCCAACTTGGGACAACTTGTGAATTTATTTCGATCATTTGAAATTATTTTGTGGATATAATTTAAACGAAATAATAATGAACTTACATCCTAAAAAACTATTCCCTGAAGTGGACAACATCGAACTGTTAAATCATCAGGTAGTAACCAAAAGAGATCTTCTCAATTTTGGCAATGCACTTCTCAATGAAATCAAATCTGCCACCGAAGTCGAACAACCCGCCCAATGGCTGAAATCTTCTGAAGTACGTAAACTGCTCAAAATCTCTCCCGGCACTCTTCAAAATCTGCGTATCAACGGCACGCTGCAATACAACAGAATCGGCGGGATCATTTACTATAAATATGATGGTATCAAAAAAATGCTGGAGAAATAGCTAATAACCATTCACTTTTCACTATTCACAAAAAAATGAACTACATCAAACACCTCACCGGTTTTTTCAACAAATCCAATCAGGACAAAACCATTACTCCAACTCATATTAGTTTGTATCTGGCATTATTCCAACGATGGAACCTCAACCGATTTAAAAATCCAATTATCATTTCACGTGAAGAAATGATGTTGGCTTCCAAAATCAAATCCAAAGGCACTTACCATAAGTGCATGAAAGAGTTGCATAACAGAAACTACATTATTTACAAGCCCTCCTATAATCCGTATGAGGGTACAGAAGTTATTTTACCGGATTTGTCTATACTGTCCGATGACATAACCAGTCCAAATTTTGAACAAACCGAATCAAAAAACGGACTGCTGAAATTAAAAGCCAGTTCAAATTTTGAACAAACCGAATCAAAAAATGAACTTCTTCCCCAAAAAAAAGACAAAAATGCCTTAACCAGTTCAAATTTTGAACGAACTGAGCCAAAAAATGAACTTGTTTCACCATTAACCAGTCCAAAATTTGAACGAACCGTACCAAAAAATGGCCAACATAATGAACAGGTATATATATATAATAATAAAACATTAGAAAACAATAAAACTATATATGTACCAGATGAAAAAAAGGAAATTAAAAAAGAAAAAAAATCAAATGAGTTTAGTTCTCCAAATCTTGATGTCGTAAAACAGTTTTTTCAAGAAAAAAAAATAAGCTCAATCGAAGCCGAAAAATATTTCAATTATTACAGCAGCAAAGGATGGTTGGTGGGCGGAAAAACCCAAATGAAAGACTGGCAGGCCGCCGCACGAAATTGGATTTTGAATTTAGAAAAATTCAATACAACCAATTCAAAAAACAATTTGAATCCCAAAAATCTCAACGTTTCAAATTCAAAAGACTATGCAGAACCACTATAATCTTCAAGATGTTTTTGAAATTGTAAACAATAGAAAAATCTATGATTTGAATAAATGTTTTGAATACCTCGAGTACCATGGTAAACAAACCTACGGACAATCTTTCAAAATCAGCAATGACGATAAACCGACAATCTACAAATTATTGATCTATGCCATAAGAGATAATGAAAACGCATTCAGGCTTGGTTTAGACCTCAACAAAGGAATTTTGCTTTCTGGTCCTATTGGATGCGGGAAAACGTCATTAATGCATTTGATAAAACCATTTTTGTATGCCAAATGCGATTACAAAATTAAAACTACACGCTTTGTGTCTTTTGAATTTGCCAAATACGGTTTTGAAGCTTTGCGTCCATATACTGAAAAATCCAATCAGCAGATTCGGTTAACCGGCTATTGTTTTGATGACTTGGGAGCCGAACAACAAATCAAGCACTTTGGAAACGACTGCAACGTGATGGCCGAAATTTTGATTAGTCGCTACGAACAATTTGTTGAAAACGGTTCGGTAACACACATTACAACTAATCTCTCAGCTTCGGAGATAGAAAACTGCTATGGTAACCGGGTACGTTCAAGGTTACGACAAATGTTTAACCTCATAACATTTAATTCTCAATCAAAAGACAAACGCGTTTAGGTTAAACATTCACGATTTCCAAAATTTAAATAAAACAAATGAGTAGGTGTTTAATTTGATTCCGTTTGATTTAAATTGCAAACTCAATTATGCTTTCTATGCATTAAAATAACGGAATTGAAATAGAATTAAAGGAAAGAATCAGGAGATAATTCATGTTTTCAGTTTCTTCTTAATTTGTTTTGTTACTTTAGCAGAAATTAGCTAAATGATATTATTTTCTACTATGCACCACTAATGCACACATTCAAAATATCTTTGCAGTAATAAAAATAATAACTTGTTAATTTAATTTTATGACTTCTATGAATAACTCTTCTTCTATCGAAATAGCAATTGATCTTTGGACTAATCTTAATAAAGTTAGAGGCCCATATTCTATAAACGAATTTGAGGAGGTAATCATAAGCTTAGTTTTTTTGCGGTTTATAAAAGAGGAATCGCTTAAAGGCGATCTTTATAAGTTTGACGATTCAATTACAATTTTTGACAAGAATGATTTCTCTCTAAAGCAGAATATTATTACTGCCAATAAAAGATTTGATCAAATTGAATTAGATCATCTATATCCTGCTAGTTTTAATGGTGATTATTTGACTAAAATATTCAATAAAATTGAGCTAGATAACCCAGCACTTGAAGGAGTGTTTTCTTCATTTGATTTTTCTTCGTTTTTAGGAAAAAAGGAAGAAGGCATTGTACTTAACTCAATAATTACAATTATTAATACTATTAATGTTCAAGAAATTAATTTTGGAGTTTTTTTTGATGAACTATTAGAAAGAATCATAAATTCTAATGATAAAGCTTCAGAAAGTTTACAACCCAAAGAGCTTGTAGAGTTAATGCTAAGTTTTCTTCCCAAAAAAGACTGTTTATCAATCTATAATCCTTTTTCAGGTTTTGGTTCTTTTGCATTAAACTTACCAAAAAACACAATATATTTAGGTGAAGAAATAGATAAAAAAAAATGGTCGATTTCAAAACTGCGACTTTTGGCTAATAAAGTTAAAAATCGAAATAATATTGAAAATACACATTCGTTTTTAAGTTTAGCAAATGATAATGGCAAATTTGATTTTATTATTGCCAATCCCCGTTTAAGGTTTACTGCTGTTCTAAAGGCCGATGAAGACAATAATAACAATCAAATTATTACTTCTACTGATGAAACTCTATTTGTTATTAGCGAAAGTTTAAAAAAGGTAAAATCTAAAAAAGGAAAAATTGTCATTACTACTTTTAATAGTTTTTTAACAAGTGATGATGAATATATCGTAGATTTTAGAAAATTTTTAGTAGAAAATAATTTTCTGGAAATGGTGATTTCATTGCCTTCTGGTATATTGGGACATAGTTCAATTCCATTTAGCCTACTAGTTCTAAATAGTAAAAATGAAAATTTGCCAATTTTTGTTGATGCTAGTCAATGTTTAATAAAGGGATATAATAGTAGTAGAAAACTTGATTTAGATAAAATATTTACAGCTATAAACTCTGATAGTGTAATAAAAAAGGATATAGAAGTAAATAAGATAATTAACAATCATTATAATTTATTTCCTGCTCGTTATTTTTTAGAAGATTTAAATCTAAACTTGCAATCAGGTTATAAATTAATGAAATTAAGTGATTTAATCAAACCTATTGAAATTAAGTATAAGTATGCATACAGAAAAGGAAAGTTTGTAAAGATAAAAGATTTACTTAATGAAAATCCTGTCTACTATGCCTCATCTTTTAAAGAAGTTGAAGAAATTGAAATTCCTAAAAAATCGAATATACTTGAAAAAAAAGCTATATTACTAGCTTTAAGAGGATTCTCTTTAAAATCAACAGTTTTCTTATATAGTGATAGGACTCCAATTTACTATTCTTCAAATGATATTTTAGCTTGTAAAGTGATTGACAAAATAGTAAATTATCAGTATTTGATGCTTGAACTTGAAAAGGATTATATTTTACAACAGATCGAAGTAGAAAGATCTGGTACTGTTATGCCATTCATTTCTAAGGAAAGATTGCTTTCAATTCTTATAAAGATTCCAGATAGTTATGAACAACAACTTTCAGATGTTAAACTTGTAAATGATGTTTCTAAAAAGTTCAAAAAGAAAGAAGTTGAATTGCAATCTAAAATGGATCAATTCAAAAAAGAGCATCTAGAAGAATTAGGCTTGAAAAAGCATAACATCATGCAGCATTTAAACAACGTTAAATCATCACTAGATGTTTTGACCTTTATTATGAAGCAAAATAATGGAATTCTTGATGCCAAAAGCATTATTAATCCTGTTAAGGGGACTACTGTAGCGCAAAGATTTCATCTGCTTTCAGAAAGTCTTAAGGAAGTTGTATATTTTGTAGATAATATTAATGATGATTTTAATTTTAAAAAATCAGAGTTTCTTGATGCTGCAGAACTAATTAAGTATTGTATAGAAAAAGGGGTAAATAATGAACTTTTTGATATTACTTTTATTGATGATATTAATGCTTTTGCAAATGATGAAGATTTAATTAAGCCAATGATTAAATTTTCTAGACTTGATTTTGAAGAATTGTATAATAACATTCTTCAAAATGCTATTCGACATGGATTCACTGATCCGTTAAAGAAATATAAGTTTGTAATTGAACTTAGATTTGATGAAGAATTAAAAAAAATTGTCATTTCTTTTTTGAATAATGGAAAACCTTTTCCAAAAGGTATGGCGGAACGTTACTATTTAAAAGGCGAAAAAGCAGGAGAAACATCTAATAAAGGTTTTGGGTCATGGAAAGTAACGGAAATTGCGAAACATTTTGATGCTGAAGTTGTAGTAAATGATTTTCCTGAAGAGTATTACCCTGTTAGAATAGATTTGATATTAAATATTGAAAACGAATAATTATGAAAAGATATAAGGTACTGTGGATTGATGATCAATTTGAAGATCAAGAAGGATTGTTAGAGTTTGCTTATCTAAATGGAATAGATATTTTTCCTTTCAAAACTTCTAAAAAGGGTATGGAAGAACTAAATAATAATCTATATAAATATGATGCTATAATTTTAGATGCCAAGGTTTACGATGAATCTGAAGATGAGGCTGCCAAATTAACTGGACTAACAAATTCTATTTATAAAATAAAAGAACTTAATCATAAAAGAGTAGTTCCTTATTTTATTTTCACTGGTCAACCCGATTTAGTGGATAACAATACTTTTAGTGAATTAGTAGGGGAAGTTAAAATTTATAAAAAGTCAAGAGACAATGATCAATTGTTTATAGACCTTAAAGCTATGGCTGACCAACAAATTTTCACACAAATTAGACACCGCTATCAAAAGGTACTTGAAGTTTGTTCTGAAAAATACTTAGGAGAAGAAGCTAATGAAAACATACTTTACATTTTATCCATTATAGATCAGGACGAATTAAATAATCAATTCATTGTTGTACGTAAAATTGTTGAAGATATATTTAAATGTTTCCATAAATATGAATTACTTCCTGTGGATTTTGTAACTGGAGGTGTTAGTTTATCAGAGAGCAGCAAGTTTTTATGCGGATATCAAGAGAAAGGTTTCACACTCAATGCAACTTCTAAAATACCAAAAGTAATAAGTGATGGTTTGCATAATATTCTTAATATAACTCAACCTGCTGCTCATCGAGCGAAAATTGATGAACATTTAAAAATTGCGAACAGTACTTATCTAATTAAAAGCTGTGTATTTCAATTATTAGATATTATTGTTTGGGTCAAGACTCATATTGATTCCGATCCAATAAAAAACAATTGGATTAAAAGTGAAACTGCTGAAATAGTTGAAAGCGAATTAATCGGTTTTTTACTGCAAGATGAAGACAGTCATTACTATATGGATAATTTTACTTTTCAATATACCAATATCCACGGTAAGTATAATGTTGGAGATAAGTTAGAAATCACTAAGTCAACAAAAAATACAAATCCTAAAACAAGTAAATATGAGTTTTTTGTAATAAATTTTAAAAAGGTAGATAATTAAAATTAAAAATGACAAACGAACAACTCAAAAAACTAGAAAAAGACCTTTGGGATTCAGCTAATTCACTACGAGCTTACGGCGGACTAAAAGCAGCCGATTATGCCGTGCCTGTTCTAGGACTTATTTTTCTACGATTTGCTGAAAATAAATACACCCACTACGAGCCAGAAATTCTTAAAGAATTCAACGCCGAAAAAGGAACACGATTAGAAAGACCAATTGAATCAATAGCATTGTCAAAATGTGGATTCTATTTGCCAGACTATGCACGTTACGATTATTTGCTAACGCTTCCGGGTGACGAAAGTTTGGCTAAAGCTTTGCGAAAAGCAATGGAAGGCATTGAGAAATACCAAGACGACAAGTTCAAAGACGTTTTACCAAAAGAAGCTTACTTTGATATTGAAAAGAAGAAAGCCGACATACTACCGCAATTACTAAAAACATTCTCCGACATTCCTAAAAATGCCACTGGAGATATTTTTGGTAAAATATACGAGTTCTTCTTGGGTGAATTTGCAATGAGTGAAGGACAAAAAGGAGGTGAATTTTTTACCCCAACTTCGGTAGTACGATTTATTGTAGAAGTTATTGAACCTTATGCAGGTAAAATATACGATCCGGCTTGTGGTTCGGGAGGTATGTTTGTACAAAGTGCCACTTTTGTAAAAGAAGCCAATCACGACCTGAATGATATTTATGTTTACGGACAAGAGTATATGGGAGAAACGGCACGTTTGGCAAAGATGAACTTGATGGTCAACAACATTCGTGGAGAAATTACCGAAACCAACTCCTATGAAAATGACCCTTATGATGGATTAGGAAAGTTTGATTTTGTAATGGCTAATCCGCCTTTTAACGTAAAATCAGTAAAAGAAAGCACCGTTAAAAACGATGAGCGTTTCTACAAATACGGCTTACCTAAAAACAAAGGTAAAAATACCAACGATAGCATTACCGATGCCAATTACCTATGGATTTCTTTATTTGCTACTTCACTAAATGAAAAAGGAAGAGCTGGTTTTGTAATGCCAAACTCGGCTTCTGATGCTGGAAATTCTGAATATGAAATTCGAAAAAAAATTGTAGATAGTGGTATTGTAGATTGTATGGTCTCAATGCCTTCTAATATGTTTTTGACTGTAACCTTACCGGCAACACTTTGGTTTTTTGACAAACAGAAAGTGAATACAGACCGAAAAGACAAAATTCTTTTTATCGATGCTCGAAACACGTATCATCAAATAGATCGTGCACACCGCGAATGGAAAGAAGAGCACATTCAAAACTTAACAGCCATTGTACGTTTGTATCGTGGCGAAAATGAGCGTTATCTAGAGTTAGTTAATCACTACATCAACCAAGCTAATGAGGCTATGGGCAAATTGCCAACGGCTTTTAACGACTATTGGACCATTATACAACAAACGATAATAAAATTACAGCATTACACAAGAGATAGTAAAACCAAGCACAAACCCGAAGCTTTTAAAAAGATTATAGCAAGTGGTTTGCTTCAAAAAATAGAGGTATTGACATTAACAAATTTGTCATTACCTGACCCCTTGAGTGCAGTTGAAGGACAAACAAACGAACTACAACTCTCATACGCTCAACAATTAGCTGTTTATACTTCTCAACTAAAAGAAATTGAGGCATCGCTAAAAACCAGCAAAGATAACTTGTTAGAAGTGTTAACATTGGCTGACAAACAAATTAAAGTTAAAAGCGATAAAGACTGGAATGGACTAGGTTTAAATGGTGCAAAGTTAATAGATGAACTGCAACAAATCTGGAAAAACAGTACAGAACAAGTTGACTATTGGTATGAAAATATAAATTGGTTGCAAAGCCGTTTCCCAGAAGCCAAGTATGCCGATGTAGTTGGTTTATGCAAAGTAGCTGATAAAAAAGAATATGCTGATGAGCAAGATTATTCTATGAATGCAGGAAGATTTGTTGGGGTTGAAATTGAAGATGAAAATTTAAGTAATGATGATTTTAATTTGAAATTTAAAAATAATATAAAAGAATTTGAAAAATTGAGTTTTAGAGCTTCCGAAATTGAAAAAATAATTTTATCAACTAAAAAAATATTAGTCGATGAATTTTGACAAAACCTCTATTGGAAATGTTTGTATTATTGGTGATGGAGCTCACGCAAGTATTCAAAGAGTTGAATATGGAATCCCTTATTTAACATCAAAAAATTTTAATAAAGAAGGGATTAATCTTAAGCAAATTGAATATATATCTGAAAAAGATTATCAAAAGCATTTTAGAGAAAATTCAAAAGCATTAACAAAACCAAAAGTAAATGATTTGATTTTTTCAATTATTGGTTCAATTGGTGGTGCTTATTTATATAATTCTACAGATGAATTTGGGCTTTCAAGTAGTGTAGCTATTATTAGACCAGATTTCAACGAAGTTAATTCATCTTATTTACTTTATTATTTCAAATCTTCTTATTTACAAAAATGGGTGGAAAATATTAAAAGTGGTTCTGCTCAAGGTTTTTTAAGTTTGGAGATGATAAAAAGATTACCATTGATTTTACCACCACTTTCAATCCAAAATAAAATCGCCTCCATTCTATCTGCTTACGATGAATTAATTGAAAACAACAAACAACGCATCAAGCTATTAGAAGAAATGGCAGAAGAAATCTACAAAGAATGGTTTGTGCGTTTGCGTTTTCCAGGTTATGAAAACACAAAAATTGTTGATGGTTTGCCGGAAGGTTGGGAAGAAAAAGAATTTGATTTTTTTGGTGATATAGTGACTGGAAAAACTCCATCAACCTTTAATGAAGAATATTATAATGGTACAATCCCATTTGTAAAAACTCCCGATATTAAAGATTTTCCTTATGTAATCTCTACAAATGAAACTCTTTCAGATTTTGGTGCAAACTCTCAAAAGAATAAATTTATCAAAAAAAATAGTTTAATCGTAAGTTGCATTGGAAGTGCAGGTGCATACGCATTATCTTCAAGAGATTGTCAAACAAATCAGCAAATAAACTCTATCGTATTTTATAAAGAACAGTATTCTTTTTATTTTTATTGTTTTGCCTATAATTTAAAACCATTGCTTGATAACTTAGGAAGTAATGGAGCTACAATGACAAATGTTAACAAGAGTAAATTTGAAAAAATGAAAATAATTCTTCCAGAAGAAAAAACATTATTAGCCTTTCACAATTTAATTAAAAATAATTTCGAATTAATATTGAATCTTCAAGAGAAAAACCAGCTTCTCCAAGAAACCCGCGATTTGTTATTGCCCCGATTAATAAGCGGTAAGTTGAGTGTGGAGCATTTGGTAGAAAAAGAGGAAGAATTAGGAATGGTTGCAGAATAAAGAACTGAATATAAATAGAAAATAGAGCATGAGTAGCACAACACCATTAATAGATTTATTCGGCAAAAAATTCATAATCCCGCATTACCAGCGTGGGTATAGATGGGAAGAGCAAGAAGTTACCGAACTTTTGGATGATATTTGGAATTTTATGAATACTTCCAACAATGGCGAATTCTATTGTTTGCAGCCTATTGTGGTTCAAAAAATTAAAGAAAATGAATTCAATGTGCTAGATGGTCAACAACGATTAACAACGTTGTACTTAATACTTGTTTATTTAGAATCGGTAAGATTTGAAAATGGATATAATCAAGAACTGTTTACTTTAAACTACGATACAAGAGATAAATGTGAAGTTTTTTTAAGAGATAGAACTTTCATAACTACTATTGACGAATCAAACATAGATTTTCAACACATTTGTAATAGTTACAAATACATTGACACTTGGTTTAAAAGTCACCCAGGAGCAAAAATAAAATTAGTTCCAATTTTGCTTGACGATAACGGTCCAGGTAATAAAAACATACGATTTATTTGGTATGACGTACAGCAAGAAAAAAATCCAATCGATGTTTTTATTCGTTTAAATGTAGGTAAAATTGCATTAACCGATGCCGAATTAATAAAAGCGCTGTTATTACAAAGTGACAAATACCATCCAGACGATTTAAAAATCAATAAAATGAAATTGTTTGAAATCGCTACCGAATGGGACACGATAGAATATACCTTGCAAGAAGAAGCGTTCTGGTATTTTTTGAGTAACGATGAAAATACAAAACCTACACACATTGAATTTATTTTTGATGCTATTGCCAATAAGATTTTTAGAGAGAAAAAGTATTTTGAAACTAAACCATTAAAACATGCAACTTTTCTAATACTTTCTGCCTATTTACAAGATGTAATAACCAACGAAAATAAATCACGAATTGAAGCAGTAAAGCACATTTGGGAAATGGTTATTGAATATTTTGAATACTACAAAGAATGGTTTGAAAACAGACAACTCTATCATTACATTGGTTATCTCATTGAATCAAAAGGAAGTAATATTATTGATACTCTGATTAAAGAATCGAAAGTGCGAACAAAAAAATCTTTCGTAAGCTATCTTGAAGGCGAAATCAAAGGCGTAATTAAAATTAATTCAAAACATAAAGACGCAAGTGGAAACAGTATTGATGTTAATCTAAAAGATTTGTGTTACGAAAACGAGAACCAAAAATCAAATGATAAACCTCTAATTATCAAAATTTTGTTTCTGCATAATGTAATAGCTACATTAAAATCGGAAAAAGAAAAAGCCAAATTTCCTTTCAATCTTTACAAAAAAACTAAAAAGAATGAAAAGTGGAGCTTAGAGCACATTCACGCTCAAAACGCTGAAAACATAACAAAACCAGAGCAACAAAAATCTTGGTTGCAAGACCATATAAAATCATTGACCAATACAAATGATGCTCAGTTTGATAGCATAATTAAAAAAATGAATGCAGCTTTAATTGATGATAATTTAGACAAAGAAGAGTTTAATAAAATTGTAACTTATGTCTATTCATTAATCAATAAAATAGCTGGTATTACAGAGAAAAATACGCATCAGATTGATAATTTATGTCTAATAGATAAAAACACCAATAGCCAATTAAACAATTCTGTTTTTGATGTAAAAAGAGAAAAAATTAAAAAGCGAGAAGTGAAAGGGTTTTACGTTCCAATTAGTTCAAGAAATGTGTTTTTAAAAGCATATACCGATTATCCGCAAAACAATGCCTATTGGAGACAAGAAGACAGAACTGGGTATCTTAAAAGTCTTGAAGAAACGTATGACTATTTTGTAAATGCAGCAAAAAAATAAAACAAATCAATGAAATATACTTTATACACATTGTTAGAAAATAATTTGGTCAAAATTCCATTGATTCAAAGAGATTATGCACAAGGTCGTGAATCTGAAATAGAGTTAAGAAGCAGTTTCATTAAAAAAATTCAAAAAATCTTAAATGAAGGAACTGAAAAGCTTAACCTAGATTTTGTATATGGTTACACCGAAAAAACTAGCCAAGGTAAAACCGATTTTATACCACTTGATGGTCAACAAAGATTAACTACTTTGTGGTTGTTACACTGGTATTTTGCTTCTAAAGAAGGTAAATTAATAAAAGATAACAATACCGATACAGTTAAATCAGTACTCTTAAATTTTACTTACGAAACAAGAATTTCTTCAAAAAGATTTTGCGAAAATTTAGTCTATAATCCAATTTTAAATTTAGAAAAAATTGATTCCATAAAAGAGGAAATAGTAGATTCATCTTGGTTTATGACTTCTTGGAAAAATGATCCAACAATTATTGCAATGCTCAATATGTTGGAAACAATTCATACAACATTAACTGATTCTGAAAATGTTTGGGATAAATTAACCTTAAAAGAACTTATAACATTTGACTATATTGATATTAAATCTGATGAATTCAAATTAACCGATGAATTATACATAAAAATGAATTCAAGAGGAAAACCATTAACACCTTTTGAAAATTTTAAAGCCATTTTCTCTCAACTTTTAAATAATGATAAAACTAATTATTTTAAAGAAAAAGTTGATTTCAAAGGAGCCAAGGTTACTTATCAAGAATATTTTGCATTTAATATTGATGGTAAATGGGTTGATTTATTTTGGGATTACAGAAAAGTAAGCGATAAAGGTTTAGATGAAAATATTTTAAATTTTTTCTACTATATCGCAGAAATGCTTCATTATAAGAATAATAAAGACGACAATTTTATCAAGAATTTCGATTCATTAAAAACGGTTTATGCTGATAAAAATAATGTTGATTTTCTTTTCAATTCACTTGATTTATTGTCAAGTGTAAAATCTATTGATTCGTTTTTTAATGAACTCTTTTGTAATAATGAATATATTCTTGGCAAAGTAAAATTGTTTGATGACAAGAGTACCGATTTATTTTTAAGAGCATTCACTGACAATCAATTTGATGTAAAGCAAAGAGTGCTTCTATATGCTGTTTTAGAATTTTGTATAGAAACAAATACGCTAATTCCGGATAAGAAATTAAAGGATTTTATTAGAATAACAAGAAATTTACTTTCAAGAATTCGACAAGTAAGCACAAAAAAAAGGATTGAATACACTTCCAATTTAAGGTTGCCAAACTTTTTTGATTATTCTAAATTCATTGAAGAATTTGTGCAGTTAATCAAAACAAATCAAAACAAAAGTGTATTCCAATTATTTACAGAAAACAAACTAAAAGGATTTACAAAAGAAGCGATTGATGCAGAAAAAAATAAAATAGCTTCTATTCTTAAAAACAATCAAGAAGAAGAAAGTATTATCAAACTAGAGGAACATTATTATTTAGAAGGCATCACTGATAATTTTGACATTGAAGCTGTTGATATTGAAAAATATGTGACAGCCTTTTATGAAATTTGGGAACTTAAAGAAACTAATAATTCACTATTAGTAAGAGCATTATTAACACACGGTGACTTTTCAGTACTTACACACGATTATTCTAGCTTGGGACAAATTTGGTATTTTGGTGCAAAAGATTATTGGAATCGAATACTTGCAACAACAGACAAAGAAGAACAAAAGAAAATAAAAACGGTTATTAGCTCTTTTTTAGAAGAATATATAAATCTCCCAGAAAAGACAGTATCTGACAAATTAAACAAAATGATTAAAAACTTTAAACATATTGAAAAAGATTGGCAGTATTATTTTATTAAATACAACGAGATTACTTCTATTTACTACGATAAATTTAATTTGTTTAGTTGGACTGATGCAATTGGTTTTAACATAAATAGTTTGGGAAATTCAGGGAAACAACCATTAGCATCATATCATTTAAATCCTTATTTAATTACTATCAAACAAAGATTAATCCACGAGAAAAAATTAGAATTATTCTCTGGTCGATACACCGATGATTTAAGTTGTTTAAGAATACCAAAAAACATAGATATCTATTGTTTTGAAGATGGATATGATATTTACAATTTAGATAAGCATTCAAAATCTGAATTACTAATTAAAAAATTTAATCTTAAAAAAATAGGAGATCATTACGTTTTAAAAGAAACAAAAACAAAAGACAAAATTGAGATTGCTATTGATTTTTGTCAAGAAGCTTTATTAAAATAATTTCCATAAGATACTATTACTATGGCATATCTAAACGAATCACATATTGAAGAAGCCGATATCAATTTCTTTATAGAAAAATTGGGTTACACACACATCAATGCTTGGGAGAAAAAACTAATCGGTAGAGAAACACTCAAAGATGTAGTATTACTTGACCAATTGAGACATAGTTTAGAAAAGCTAAATAAGCATTTACCTAGTGAATGTATTGACCATGCTATTTATGAATTGACAAAAAGTAGAGCTACACTTACACCTATAATGGCCAACAAAGAACTGTATGAATTAATTAAAAATGGCGTACAGGTTGAATACAAAAATGAATTGGGTAGAGAAGAAAATGATTATGTAAAAGTTATTGACTTTAATCAAAAAACAGCCAATGATTTTTTATTGGTTTCTCAATTAAGTATCGAATATCAGGAAACGCAAAACATTACACGAAGACCTGATTTATTGTTATATGTCAATGGTTTACCATTGGTAATGATTGAATTAAAAAATGCTACAGAAAAAGTAAAAGTTGGATTTGATAAAAACCTTAAAGATTACAAACGAGATATTCCACAATTATTTTGGTACAATTTATTTGTGTGTGTTTCCAACGGAATACAAACCAGAGTGGGTAGTTTTAATGCACCTTGGGATCATTTCTTTTCTTGGTTAAAACTAACTGACACAGCCATAACGCACGACCAACCTACAAAAGAGGAAATTGAAATAGAAAGTCAAAAAACAGGAGAGCATTTAAGTCTAAAAATATTTGGAGAAGGACTTTGTAGAAAAGAAAGCCTATTAGATTATTTTGAAAACTTTGTGTTATTCCACAAAAACAAGGTGAAAATTATTGCCAAAAATCACCAATATTTGGGTGTTAATAATGCTATACTTGCCTTGCAGAATAAAGAAATAAATAAGGGTAAATTAGGTATATTTTGGCACACACAAGGTTCTGGAAAATCCTATTCAATGATTTTCTTTTCAAAAAAAATCCATCGAAAAGTTACCGGAAATTGGTCTTTTTTAGTCATAACAGATCGTAAAGATTTAGATAGTCAGATT
This sequence comes from Flavobacterium sp. HJJ, assembly GCF_015351475.1. Classification (GTDB taxonomy): domain Bacteria; phylum Bacteroidota; class Bacteroidia; order Flavobacteriales; family Flavobacteriaceae; genus Flavobacterium; species Flavobacterium marginilacus. The sequence continues at coordinate 61,474 of NZ_JADKPR010000028.1, forward strand.
TATAGAAACTTTCTAGAAACAGATGTAATTGTAGAAACCAAAGACCAAAAGGAGAATTATTTCAGACCAAAAGACAAAGAAAAACTACGGGAATATCTCCAATCCAACAGAGCGTATGTCTTTACACTAATTTTTAAATTCGGTATTGAAAGCGGAAAAACATATCCACAACTAACAGAAAGAAACGATTGGATTGTAATTGTTGATGAAGCCCATAGAACGCAATACAAGAGCTTGGCAGAAAATATGCGTATAGCATTACCAAATGCGCAATACATAGCTTTTACAGGAACACCATTACTGAAAAGTGAATTGACAAAAGATTGGTTTGGTTCCTATATTTCAGAATACAATTTTGCACAAAGTATCGAGGATGGTGCAACAGTGCCTATTTTCTACAAAAAAAGTGTGCCTAGAGTAGAACAAGTTAATCCTGATTTGGTCGGTGAAGCTGCTGAAATTCTCGAAGATGAAAACCTTACTGAAGAACAAAAAAGTAAATTAGACAAAGAGTTTTCTACTATGTTAAATGTTGTCCGACGAGACGACAGATTAGAAGAAATTGCAAAGCATATTGTCAAACATTTTCCATATCGTTTAGATGTCTTAGATGAAGAAGACAGAAGACGACCAATGAAAGCAATGGTAATTAGCATTGATAAATTCACTGCGGTCAAAATGTATGACAAAGTACAATACCACCTAAAGGAAGAAATCAAAGACTTAAGAAAGAAAATAGCAATCGAAACCAATCCTGAACTAAAAACAAGATATGAAAAGGCAATCGCTTTTATGACAGAAACCAAAATGGCAGTGGTAATAAGTCAAGAAGGAAGCGATAAAGAAGAAGAAAAAGCATTTAGTGAAGCAGGCTTAAATATTAGAACACACAGACAATTGTTAGACAATCCAGATGAAGACGGCAGAAACATCGAAGATTATTTTAAAGACCCAAATAATACGTACAGAATCGTTTTTGTAACAGCAATGTGGATGACTGGTTTTGATGCACCATCAGTTTCAACGCTGTATTTAGATAAACCGTTACAAAATCATACGTTAATGCAAACTATTGCAAGAACAAATCGAGTTATTGAAGGTAAAAAGAATGGTTTAGTAATAGATTATTTTGGAGTTTTTAGAAATCTTAAAATAGCATTGGCTGCCTATGCAGAAGGAACTAAAGGTAGAAAAAATGAAGATGATGAAGACGAATATCCTGCAAAGGAATTTGAAGAGTTGTTATGCTTATTGGACCAGGCAATTATTGAAGCAAAATTATTTTGTACGGAATTAGGTGCCGATTTAGATAAAATTCTTTCAATGGGCGAAAGAGGTTTTAAAGAAATAGAATTATTCCAAGAATATGCGAATATTATTTTAGCTAAAGATGAACACAGAAAGCAATTAGGATTATTTGTAAATACAATTGTTTCATTATATGATTCAGCAAAACCCGAAGTATATGAATTTCCTATTGTAAAAAAGAATAGAGATGTATTGCAATATCTTAGAGATGTTGTTGATAGAAACATAGATCAAGACGAAGCTGTAGAAAGGGCTAAGAAAAAAATAGAAGAATTACTAGATACAAGCGTTGTGGGCAAAGGTGACTTACAAGATCCTTCAAATTTTGAGTACAAAATAGATTCATCTAAACAAATCGATTTAAGTAAATTAAATTTTGAATTATTAAGAAGTGAGTTTCCAGATAAAAAGCATAAAAATATTCAGTTTGCTGATTTAAGAGAATTGCTTGAGATTAAGTTAAAGCAAATGTTAGCTCAAAATAAAACACGAGGGTCATTTTTAGAAAATTTTCAAAAGATTATAGATGAATACAACTCCGGTAGTATTTCTATTGAAGAAGCTTACGAAGAATTAATTAAGCAGGCTGAAGCGATGAATGAAGAGCAAAAAAGAGCTGCTAAAAATGAAATGACGGAAGAAGAGCAAGAACTTTTCGATTTATTAAAAAAAGAAAAACTAACCAAAGAAGAAGAAAAATCAGTAAGATTGGCAGCCAAATCTTTATTAGAGAAATTATACGATGCTAAAAATAAAATACTAATCCAAGAATGGCATAAGGAAAAAGCAACTCAAGAAAAAGTAAAAAGAGAAATTCAATTAGTCCTGGGAAATTTATTGCCAGAAACCAGCTATGACCGTTTAGTTTTTTCTCAAAAAGTTGATGTAGCATTCCAGCATTTCTATGAATTAGCTCAAATGGGAAGAGGTTTTGCAGCTTAAACTTCGTATTGGTTAATTGCTACTTGGATCCTTTGCTTTATTTTGTCTAATAGTTGAGGTGGTGCAATTACCTTTACACTTTCCCCATAACTCAAAATTAATCGTTCTAATTCATAGTTAATAACCACTTTAATTTTTAATTCAAGTGTATTCTCATCAATCCATTTATGTTTTTGTGTTTCGTGTATGGACTTGTTTTCCATATATCTGCCTGTAAGTTGATTGAAATGTAAGATGACTTCTTCTATCTTTCCGCCAATAGGCTTACTTACCCCTATCATATCTGAAAAATACTCTTGCCAATCATTATTATCATCGGGTATAAAAGGGACTTGAGCCGGTACAATATTTTCAATCCTGTCTATGGCAACATTCCAGTCCGCTTTTAAACTTTCAGCATGTAATCCAAATACGAACCACCGATTATTGTACTCTTTGAGATAGTATGGATGAAAAATATAAGTATAAGGTTCTTTTGTTTTAAAATCTTTATAGGTAATTTCCAATGGATATTTATTTTGTACAGAATTATAAAGCATACTGAAATATTCAATTCCTTTTAAATCTTGACTACTATCAAAACCAATAAATGGTTTTTCGTCTGCCTTTGTTTTTAAATCAGTCTTTAATTTAGCAACAATCTCTTGCATTCCTTCAAACTGAGGCATTCCTTCAAACTGCGATAGTACTTGAATGGCGGTTTGAATTTGTTCAATATCTCCGTCGTTTAATGGTGCATTTTGAATGGAATAATTGGTGTCTGTATAGCGATAAATTCTTTTTTTTCCTTCAAATAAATTATCCAACTGAATCGAATAACCCTTTTCACTCTCCATAAAAGCAATATCGTATTGTAGTTGACGCTTTTTTATGCAATCTTTCTCAATTTCTTCAACATCAGCATTACGATTAAATTCGATTAATTGCTTATTTACTTCTTCAACTAATAAATCAATAGAAAAACTCCTAGTACTGTTTTTAAAACAAGTATCTAAAATTCTATAACGAACTAAGGGATTTTTTGTTAAAGCCATAGATATGAAATTGTCCTTTTTAGTAACTGTAAATATAATTTTTTCTGCGCACCACTAATGCATACTTAGCAAATATCTTTGTAATGAAAATAAAAAACAAATCAATTTAATATATAATTGTTTAACCTTATTCATTTTGATATGGAAAATTCTGAATTTGACGAGCTAATAGAAATAATTGCCACAGCGGTAAAATCTATTTTCTCATTGTTTAATAAATAGCAAGAATTCTGCTTATTTATTATGTTTCTAATTGTTTAACCTTGATTAATGTGTTTTCTAGAAAAACACATTAATCATTTTTTTTGTAGCATC
>NZ_JADKPR010000029.1 GCF_015351475.1 Flavobacterium sp. HJJ
TAAAGTTTGCTCGTCGGTTTCATCATTTTCTCTTTTTCCTCCTGGAATATAATATTTATTTTTCCCTTTTGATTTTGTGCTTAAAATTTGACCATTTTCAATTTTTATTAATGCAATTTTATCAATTTCTTTCATCAGATTTCTTTTTTCATTTTGTCTGCAATTTTCGATTTTTCGATTCTAACTTTCACATTTCTGTTTTTCAAGTTTTACTTTTCAACTACAACAAATCTGAAATCTAAAATCGATTTTTTTTTAGCGGTTTCTTTTGTTATAGCTGTCGCACAACGTCAGTCTGTGAAAAAACTCAAAAAGAGGCTCTGAGAATCCACTGTATGATTTTTTTCTCCGACAGATATCCGAATAGTTTCTCTTTTTGACTTAGTTTTTCAAAGCCTAATGTTCCCTTCCTACAAGAGGTTTGGGTTAAATTAAGCCTTATTTTCGGATTTACCTAAATTTCCCAAATACAAGACCATTTTCAAATTAAGCCTAATGCCAAAACTGCTTGTAGCGTGTATTATGGTGTGTAGCGACACGTATGTTGAGCACGAACGATTTGCCATTCCAATTATCGTTTCCAATTTTAGAAAGCTTTTTCCGTCTTTCGATTTCCGCTCCAATTAGCTTCGGATTCTGAAGTTCAAACTTCAATTAAACATCAAAAAAATCGACAAAAAAATTCTGCTTTCGGCTTTCCGAAAAGCGGTTTACGTTTGTTCTCAACAATTAAGCATCGGAACTATATACCATTATTATAATTGCTTGATCCACTGTTTAATTTTTTCATTTGGAAAAAGCATTCGTCGCAAATGAGCTGTATCTGCGCAAATGTTTCAGATTTTTCGTTCCATTCACCTTCTTTCATGAGTATTTTGTCACATTCATCACACCAGGCATTTAATTCGCCATCGGGATATTGTTTTGTCGGGTCTGAATCAAACGGTTCCCAAAATCCTTTTGCGTCACCACGTATTAAATGTTTGCAAACGAATGCTCGATTTCTTAATCCATGATTGAAGCAGTCAACTTTTTTATTTTCGGACATAAATATTCTTTGTTTTTCGTCAGCTGAGCTATACACCATAACGTTCCCTTCCTACAAGAGGTTTGGGGTTAAATTAAGCCTTATTTTCGGATTTGCCTAAACTTCCTAAATACAAGACCATTTTCAAATTAAGCCAAATGCCTAAATCTCTTGTAACAAGTGTTGGCAGTTCAGCAGTTTTTTCTTTGATTATTCTTGAACTTTCAATGTAGTTCCTAAAATTTTAGTTGATTTTACAATCTCCTCAAATGACTTTATATATTTCTTAAATTCCAAATCATTATCTGTAGATAAAACTACGGTGACAATTGTATTTATGCATTCAATAATTAGCAAGCATTCTTTTCGTTTATTTTTATATTCGTATGTTACTATTTTATAATTTCCATTTACGTAATTATCTTTTTTAATGTTTTCAAATTTCAGGTCTAAACTTCCAATTTTTACTCCTTTCTCGTTTTCAATAAGGTATTTATTATTTCCATCAATCCATTCGTCTAATTTTGGATTAGTATCATAATCAATTCCATAAACATACATGTAAGTTAATTCGCTTACATTTTTTTCGTCAGGTTTAATAAAAAAAGGCAATTGGTCATTTTGTGCTTGAATCCATTTTTTTGGTATTTCAACCAAGATTGTATGTTTATTACCAACAATCATTTTAGATTGACTGTTTGAATAAGTTGAAAATATTATACAAATTAGTAATATAAATTTTTCTGTAATTCTCATTTATACTTTTAGTTTATTTTGATTACGTTCAGTTTTCTCTGCTGACTGCCAACGTTCCCTTGCTACACGAGGTTTGAGATTAAATTAAGTCTTATTTTCGGATTTGCCTAAACATCCCAAATACAAGACTATTTTTAAATTAAGCCAATTGCCCAAATCTCTTGTGGCTGTTGTGCGATCGTTTTTTTACTCTTTTTGTACTTCTAAATCAAGTTCTGTTTCACTCAAATGGAAAATTATTTTACCATTAACTTCAATTATAATTATTTTTAAAATATTGTAGCCATCAGATTGACTACCAATATTGACAACATAATTATTCTTATTTAATTTCCATTTGGATTTATTAGTCATATTTGTAATCATTGAAAACAACTTTGAATTATCAGTTGTTGTTAGATTAAAATCTAAATTTTCCTTAAAATCAAATATTGCTGAATTAAAACTTTTAACAATATCTTTTAAGTTCGGATTGTCAATCTTCTTTGAAACTTTAACAACTTTCCACTTTCCAATGATATTTTTTTGAGTGATTTCTTGAGAAATTATATGGCTAGAAAAAAGGAAGATTGACAAGATAAAAAGATATTTTTTCATTATTATGTGAGTAGTTTTTTTGTTTGATATTTTTTTCTTTTCAGTTAAAGTGTCGCATAACGTGTTGCTAGTAGGTGATGGTCGGACTAAATAAAGCAATTATTTTCGGATTAACACTAATTTTACAAATACAAAACCATTTTTCCATTAAGCCTAATTCCCGACTATTGCTTACTAGCTGTTATGTGCAGGCTTTATGTCAAGTTTTGTGAATTGAATCACAATCCTTCCACTTGAAATAGTTCTAAAAATTAATGCAAATTAGACTATGCTAAAAATCACTTTTGCAAAAATTAAAAATAACTGAAATAAAGTTATAAATATAGTTTCAACTTTCAGAAAAGAGATTTCTCCGAAATATTCTTCTAAATTTAATTGCTTGTATATATTAACTCTTTTGTTATTAATTTTTTTAACTAAATTCATTATAGATATTCCCCAACTAAAACTTAGTAGAACAAAAAAGCTATAACTCCTAGGCATATTTTTTATGTAGAAACAATCATAGAGTTTAGTAATTAATACAATAGCAAAGAATATTACAATAATATAAGCTAGTAACACTAATAAATTTTCTTTATTTTTTAACTGCAAATAAATGAGAAAGTTTAAAATAAGGACTGTGCCTATTAAAATTAGATAATACATTCAGTTAAGCTTTTAACATTATTAATATGAAAAGAGTTTCTGTGAAATGATTAATTTCTTTTTTAAAGATACGTGATTAAGCTTGCCCATAACTCATAAATACCCGCAACTTATCACACATATGCATCCAAAATCAGATAGATTAGCGAAAGTTCGGTTACTTATATTCTTTTTTCAAATATAGGAATTACCTAAATAAAACCGTTATAAAAAAAGACTTCATTTCTTACAAAATTTTGTATTTTGGCATAATGAAAATATTACAATTTCCGCTGGCAAGAATAACAGCAGCCTTCGTGGCAGGAATCCTTCTTGCCTATCTTTTAAAACCAATCCCAGTGATTGCATTTATTTTTCTTAGCGCAGCTATTATCGCTTTTGTCGGGAGTTATTATTTAGGCAGAACAAATAAAAAATTTCAGCTTCTTTTTGGTATTGCTGTCTATTTTTTAGCTTTTGCAATCGGCGTAACCACACAAACTATCCACACCGATTCCAATCAGCAGGATAATTATATCCATTACAAAAACATCTTTGATAAAAACCACACTTTCACAGTGACTCTGAGAGAGAATTTAAAACAAACGTCTTTTAATGAACGTTATATTGCGCTTGTAAACAGCATTGACGGCGATAAAGCATCCGGCCGAATATTAATCAACATCCGGAAAGACAGCTTGACTCATTCTTTCAGCATTGGTGACCAATTAAAAATCAACTCATCATTAAACAAAAACACTTTTCAAAAAAATCCCAACCAATTTGACTACCAAAAGTATCTCGAGAACAAACAGATTTATGCCCAGCTCTACGCAGATCCTGCCGAAATAAAAATCAATCCTGAACCTGTCAGGGATATTTGGTATTACACCGCGCTATTAAGAACCCGAATTATCTGTAATTTAGAAAAAAGCAGCTTCGACAGTAAAGAATTAAACGTTGCTGCAGCATTAATTATGGGGCAGCAGCAGGACATTGATCCAGAAATTATTCAGGATTATCAATATGCAGGAGCAGTGCATATTCTGTCGGTTTCAGGACTGCATATTGGATTTATACTGCTGTTTGTTTATTCACTGCTAAAACCATTTCCGAATACCAAAAAAGGTGCTTTGATAAAACTGCTTATTTCGCTCGCTGTTTTATTTCTTTTTGGCATCTTAGCGGGACTGGCACCATCGGTAGTACGGTCGATAGTAATGTTTTCCTTTGTTGCTATTGGACAATATTTAAAAAGAAATGTCAATATCTATCACACGCTGCTCGTTTCAGTTCTGCTTATTCTGCTATTCCAGCCCTCGTTCCTGTTTGACGCAGGCTTTCAGTTAAGCTACATTGCGCTGTTTTTTATTGTTTGGCTGCAGCCGTTATTGGCAGATCTTTGGAGACCAAAAAACAAAATCAAAAACTACTTTTGGGACATATTGACCGTTTCATTCGCAGCACAAATTGGCACTTTACCCCTCAGCATTTATTATTTTCATCAATTTCCAGGATTATTCTTTGTTACAAACCTTATTGTAATTCCGTTTCTGAATATTATTATGGCGCTGGGATGTTTGGTTATGATTTTAGCTGCTTTTAATTGGGTTCCTTTTTATCCTGCAAAAATATTAGAGATAAGCATTTACTGTCTAGACAAAACCATAAACGGCATTGCTTCATTGGAACAATTCATTATCAAAGACATTCCATTAAACACTTCTTTACTAATCAGTGGTTATTTAGTCATTATCACAGTAATTATTTGGCTGCAGCAGAAACATTTTAAAAATTTAACTTTGGCATTAACCTCCATTATATTGTTCCAATTAGCCACAATTACAACCAAATGGGAAGTACAAAACCAAACTGAATTTATTGTTTTGAATACTTCAAAAAACACCCAGCTCTTAGAAAGAAAAGGATCAGAAGCAACACTGTATGCCAATGACAGTATTTTGAAAAACATTACACACAGCAAAATACTGGCTTCTTATCTTACCGCTAATTTTAGCTCTCTGAAAGAAAAACATCCTTTGAAAAACCTGATTTATTTTGAAGGAAACAAAATACTTTTAATTGACAGTTCAAAAGTTTATCCCAAAAACGCAAATCCAGATATTTTAATAATCACACAATCACCAAAAATTAATTTTGAACGAATACTGAAAAATATAAAACCCAAAATCGTTGTAGCCGATGCATCCAATTACAAATCGGTGCTGATGAAATGGCAGATAACCTGCTCTCAGCAAAAAATCCCTTTTCACGCAACACGCGAAAAGGGATTCTATAAAATTAATTGATCGTGAAAATCTATGCTTTTTTGGTTTTCGATTTTGATTTCGATTTTGGTTCAGGAGCCATAGCAGCATTTTTAACAAAAGGGTCTGCTGCCGCCAGCCAAGCTGTAGGACCACCGGCTACATAACCTGTATTTCCCAAACCTTCAAAATTCATTTTTCCTTCTTTGCTGAGAGTTGCTTTGGCAAAAACTATAGTTGGAAATCCTTGTATGCCAAATACCTGCTGCATTTCGTTATTCTGTTTTTTAACTTCGTCAGATTGTACCGTTCTTCTTGGATAATCCAACTCAACCAATACTACATTTTCTGAAGCCCATTTCCCAAACTCAGGAGTTTTAAGCACTTCATTCTGCAGACGGATACACCAGCCGCACCAATCACTTCCTGTAAAAAACAGCATCAATGGTTTTTTCTTATTATTTGAAACCTGCACAGCTTCTTTTACGTCCGTGTACCATTTTAATTCCTGAGCCCCAACTTTGAATGCCCCGATTAAAAACAATGTTATTAAAAATACTTTTTTCATTTTGCGGTAATTATTTTTTTTCAAATGTAAACAAATATTGCATCAAAATTATGAGCTATTTTACATCTTGCATTAATTTTTTAATCAAAGGAGAAACCACAATCAGGATAACCCCTGCCACTAACGAATAAACAGCCAGCTGATAGTAACCATCAGTATATGACTGCAGCTTAGACATTAAAGTTGTACCAGTATTTGATTTTGAAATTTCAGCTCCCAATTTCCCTGCAAATAACTGGCCAAAAGCACTTGCCAGAAACCACAATCCCATCATCATTCCAAAGAGTCTTTTTGGCGAAAGCTTAGTCAAAATCGACATTCCAATTGGTCCTAAACACAATTCGCCGATTGTTGTTACCAAATAAGCAAATGTAAACACGTTCAGCGAAGTGATTCCGTTAACATCTGCAAAAAATTTAGTGTAATAAAAAATATAAAAAGAAGCCGATAAAAATAAGAAGCCGATACCAAATTTAATCAAAGTATTAGGCTCAACTTTCTTTTTGGCCAGCCAAAGCCAAAGCAGTCCGACTAAAGGACTAAACACAACAACAAATAAAGTATTTGAACTGTTGTTTACCGCATTTGGATCTACAGTGAATCCTAGCAGATTATAACTTAGATTATCTTTGGCAAAAAGTGACAGCGAACCTCCGCTCTGCTCATAGATTGCATTAAACACTAAATAAAAGAAAACAAAAGTGAATGCTGCAATCATCTTTTTCTGCACTTTTATATCGCCTAATTTTATGACTTCGTACAGAAAATAAATAATCGCAATTACACCAATTGTGTACATGAAATAATCCGTATAATCAGTATTTTTTACCATTATAAAAATAAGAGGAATACTCAATAACGATCCAATATATACCGCTATTTCTCTAAATTTTCTTTTATTTGGTTCTAAATGCAGCAGTGGAGAATTACCAATTGGACCAAGATGTTTTTTGGTAAACAAAAAAGTAAGAAGCCCAAACATCATAACAATAGCCGCTGAAAGAAAACACAATTGCCAAGAATAATATTTCCCTAAATAAATACACAGAATACCTCCAAAAAAACCGCCTATGTTAATTCCTGCATAGAACATTCCATAACCTGCGTCTCTTCTATGATCATTTTCATGATAGAGTTCTCCAACCATTGAAGAAATATTAGGTTTAAAAAAACCAGTTCCAATTATAGAAAATGCTAAACCATAATAAAACAGCTGCTGCGGAGCAAAAGCAATAAGCAGATTTCCCAGAATCATAACGATACCTCCAAAAAACAGAGATTTTTTAAATCCTAAAACTTTATCCGCAAAAATACCTCCAACAAATGTAAAAGCATATACAAATGCCTGAATAGCGCCATACTGCAGATTCGCAGCATCATCTTTTAGAAAAAGCTGGTCAACCATAAAAAAGGTCAAAACACCCCGCATTCCATAAAAGCAAAACCGTTCCCACATTTCTACAGTAAACAAATACCATAATTGTTTAGGATATTTTCCTTTAAAATTTTGAATTTGTTCAATACTTAAATTCTGTTCCATTATAATTATTTTAAGTGTATAAATAAAAAACATCATCTTTCAGACTAAATCCAAAGATGATGTTTTTCTTGTATTTTTTATTTAGTTAAATTATCTGACACCATGCATCATTTTTTTCAAAAATGGAGTTAATGCAAATAACAATAGTGCTGCAAGCCCAGTTAAACTTACAAAGACCATAAAAAACTCAAATAAATTATGAATTTCAAAACCAGCAAAAACCGGGTTATGATCCATAATCTGATTTTTGTCTAATAATTGTAATTGTTCTGCTGTTAGAGTTATTTTTTTATCCAATACAGCCTGCAAATCAATTCCTAATTCTTTTGCTTTAGCAAATTTGTCTCCTGTAGCCGGCAATATTGCTCCTAAAGTTCCTGCAAGTGCATATCCTGATGCATTCGACAAGAAAAATACGCCATATAGTAACGAAGAAAAACGTTTAGGTGATAATTTACCGACCAATGACAAACCAATTGGAGATAAACAAAGCTCGGCACAGGTATTCAATAAATATAGCAAAATCAACCATTTTACAGCCAATAATCCAGAGTTCCCAAGGTCTTTTACCTGATTAGCAATCATAAAAAAGCTTATCGCAATTATCAATAGCCCCAAAGCTAATTTAACAGGAGAAATAGGTTCTTTATCTTTAGCTCTTAATTTATCCCAAAGCATACTAAATGGAACCGCTAATGCAACAACAAATAATCCATTAAAAATCTGTACCATTGATGCTGGCATTGGCCAACCAAAAAAGTTTCTGTCCGTTTGGTTATCGGCAATAAAAGTTAATGAAGAACCAGCCTGCTCAAATGCTGCCCAAAAGAATATAATGAAAAATGAAATGATATAAATAACCCAGATCCTATCTTTTTCAACTTTCGTCAATGAACTATCCGATAAAATTAAACCTGCCAAAGTGATTCCGCAGGCATAAATAATTGGATAAATAATAGTTTTAACAACATTATCTCCGTCTACTGAAAAATGAAACAAAAAGAACATTCCAACGAAAGCTAACGCAGAAACTATTAATGATTTAGCAGAAAAAACTGCGCTTTGAGCCTCTCCTTCTTCATAATCAGATGATTCATTTTTAGACGGAAGTCCTCCTAATGGCTTACCTTCCGGTGTTACCACATATTTGTTTTTCAAGAAATAAAACACCAGCGTTCCTATAAGCATTGCAATCGCTGCTGCAAGAAATCCCCATTTGAAAGCATAAATATCCCTTATACCACCTTCGCTTTTAACATCACCAACTAATGGACATATAAATTGACCTAAAAAAGCACCTATGTTTATTCCCATATAAAAAATGGTAAAAGCTGTATCCAATTTAGTCTTTTCCTGTTTTGGATATAAACTTCCAACCATACTGGAAATATTTGGCTTAAAAAAACCATTCCCAAAAATGATTACCCCTAATCCAGAATACATTATAGCAGTAGCCAAACCGATATTATCAACAAAAACACTTGCACTTGTAAATAACAACAACTGTCCTATAGCCATTAATAATCCGCCCAGCATGATACAGTTTCTATTCCCAAAAAAACGGTCTGCAATAAAACCTCCTAACATTGGAGTTAAATAACAAAGCCCAAGGAAACCTCCATAAATTAAAGAAGCATCTTCTTCTTTCATTAATAAAGAATTTACTAAAAACAGAGTTAGCAGGGTCCGCATTCCATAGAAGTTAAAACGTTCCCACATTTCGGTTCCAAATAGCACCCAAAGACCTTTTGGATGTGCTGTTTTCGTTTGATTTTCGGTCATTTTTGTTTTGGTATTTGTGATTTGGGTTATAAATTTTCTTTGATAAAGTTAGTCATTTTATTGTACAGCTGAATTCTTGTTTTACCGCCATATATACCATGGGTTTTATCCGGATATATCTGCGAATCAAATTGCTTATTTGCTTGAATTAAAGCTTCCATCATCTGCATGGTATTCTGTACATGTACGTTATCATCACCCGAACCGTGAATCAAAAGAAATTTCCCTTTCAATTTACTTACATGATTAATTGGTGAGTTATTATCATATCCGCTTGCATTCTCCTGCGGTGTCTGCATGTATCTTTCAGTGTAAATACTGTCATAAAAACGCCAGTTGGTTACCGGAGCTACCGCTATTGCCATTTTGAAAACATCGGCTCCCTGAAAAATACAGTTGGAAGCCATAAAACCACCATAAGACCACCCAAAAATTCCAATTCTTGAGGCATCTGCATAAGGATAAGCTCCGATTACTTTTGCAGCATCAATCTGATCTTCAACTTCGTATTTCCCTAATTCTTTTTGAGTAACTTTTTTAAAATCGGCACCTTTAAAACCGGTTCCCCTTCCGTCCACACAAACCACAATGTAACCCTGCTGGGTAAGCGACAGAAACCAATAATCGTCAGCAGAATTCCAGTCGTTATTTACCTGCTGTGATCCTGGTCCAGAATATTGGTACATAAAAACTGGATACTTTTTAGAAGCATCAAAATCTTTTGGCTTCAAAATCCAGGCGTTCAATTCATTTCCTTTTGCAGTTTTTAAAACAAAAAACTCTTTTAACGGCAGATTATAACCCGCTAATTTTGAAGCAAGGGCCTGATTGTTTTCGATAACCTGAATTTCTTTCCCTGTTTTTGAATCGTTTAGAGTATAAGTTATAGGCTGAGAAGCGCTTGAGAAAGTATTGATAAAGAACTGGAAGTTAGGGCTGAAAGTCGCAGCATTTGTTCCAGTGTTTTTAGATAAACGTACTTTGTTTTTTCCGTCTAATCCTATGCGGTAAATATCTCGGTTGATTGAACCATTTTCTGTAGACTGATAAAAAATGGTTTTTGTTTTTTCGTCAAAACCGTAGTATGAAGTAACCTCCCAGTTTCCTTTCGTAATTTGAGTTTTCAGTTTTCCGGTTTTATCATAAAGGTAAATGTGGTTAAAACCATCTTTTTCACTTGTCCAGATAAAACTGTTATCATTCAGAAAAGTCAAATTATCTGTGTCAATAAAATCAATATATCCTTTCTCTGTCTCGTTAAAAACAACTTTGGCAGCTCCTGTAGTTCCGTCAACAAATAATAAATCTAAATTATCCTGGTGACGATTAACAACTTTTGCAGATAGAATATTGGCATCATTTGTCCATTCAATTCTAGGAATGTAAAAATCATTATATTTTCCTAAATCAACATTTAGCAAAGCTTTAGAATCAACATTATATAAATGCAGTGAAACTAAAGAGTTTTTTTCACCTGCTTTAGGATATTTAAATGTTTCTATTGTAGGGTACAGGCTTTTTTGAAAAATCGACATTGAAAATTCAGGAACCTGACTTTCATCAAAACGGATATAAGCTAATTTTTTACTGTCTTTGCTCCAATCGAAAGCGCGGACAAAAGCAAATTCTTCTTCATAAACCCAATCCGTAATTCCATTAATCACGGCATTCTTTTTTCCATCGGTGGTAACTGCTGTATTTGTTTTCGAAGCTATATCGTAAACATATAAATTATTTTCTTTGGCATAAGCAATTTTAGTTCCATCAGGCGAAAAAGTCGGCTCCTGTACCTGAAAATCAAAAAGCTTAGTCAGGGTTTTACCAGCGATATCATATAAAAAATAATCTGCTGTAAAAGAGTGGCGGAAAATTTGGTTTGAATTACAGGCAATTAAAATCTTTTTTTCTGAATCATCAAACGTATAGCTGTCAATTCCGTCAGCCAATTCCTTGAAATTTTTAGTATCAATCAGGTTAGACACTTTTTTTAATGTTGCAAAATCATAAAGATCGATCTGCATGCTTCTGGTTGTTCTGTCCGAATTCAATACCGTGTATTGATTCGTATTTTTCATCGATTGCAGTTCATCCATTCCTTTGGTACGAAAAGCACCTGTATAAATTTCCTCGACGGTTATTTTTTGCTGTCCAAAAACCGAAACACACAAAAATAAAAGCAACACAGTAATTTTATTCGAAATCATATATAGTTAAATTTGTTTCATTTGCAACATTATAATCCGTTTAGGTAAGAAAATCAATATTTATCCCAATTAAATATTATGCAGATCTTACAATACCTTTTAAGTTATAAAAGTGACAATTTTAGTGAAAATTTTATAAATAAAACACTTTTCCCCTGTTAAATGTTATAAAAAATTATTTTTAACAATTTCTATGAATAATCCCAAAACAACTAAACAAACTGCAATCATTCTTCCCATTTATTTTGCAGTATTTAAAATTTCACAACAAAACAAAACTTATTATTACAAAATATATACACTGTTTTGAATTTCAAAAAATCATTTTTCTAAATAAATTTACTGAATATAAAATAGAGAATCATTTTAAAAAAAGCAATAAAACGGAATGTGTATCTTTGTGGTCATTAAGCCATAATTTATACTATGAACAACGCTGTTGCCGGATTTTCTAAATTATCCAAAGAAGAAAAAATAAACTGGATTGCCAATAACTATTTTTCAACTCCTGGTGAAGCCATCACATTATTGAAAAACTACTGGAATTCGGA
Source organism: Flavobacterium sp. HJJ (assembly GCF_015351475.1). GTDB lineage: Bacteria > Bacteroidota > Bacteroidia > Flavobacteriales > Flavobacteriaceae > Flavobacterium > Flavobacterium marginilacus. The sequence goes on from NZ_JADKPR010000029.1 coordinate 11,920, forward strand.
CGAAAAAATTCAAAAACTGCATGATGAATTCATAGAAAATACGATTTCAAATTTCTACATTCCTTTGGGAGTCGCCCCAAACTTTCTGATTAATGGAAAGTACAGCACTATCCCAATGGCAATTGAAGAAAGTTCTGTTGTTGCAGCTGCTTCCAAAGCGGCAAAATTCTGGTCTTCACGAGGCGGGTTCAAAGCAACGGTTGTCAGCACCGAGAAAATTGGACAGGTTCATTTTATTTATGAAGGCGACAAAACCAAACTGATTCCATTTTTTGCTCAATTAAAATCCAAATTATTTGAAGCCACCGAGCATTTAACCAAAAACATGCAGAAAAGAGGCGGCGGTATTTTGGATATAATTCTAAAAGACAAAACCGATCTCCTCCCAAATTATCATCAGCTTCATATTACTTTTGAAACGGCTGACAGTATGGGGGCTAATTTCATCAACTCCTGTCTGGAACAATCTGCCCAGACATTACGGGAAGAAGCACACAATTATGACTTATTTTCGGAGGAAGAAAAAAACATCAAAGTAGTAATGAGTATTCTTTCCAATTATGTTCCAAACTGCATTGTACGAGCTGAAGTTTCCTGCCCGATTGAAGATCTCGCCGAAAAACATATTGAAAACCCACATGATTTTGCAGCAAAATTTATACAGGCAGTCCAAATTGCCGAAGTAGAACCTTTTCGTGCTGTAACACACAATAAAGGTATAATGAATGGAATCGACGCTGTTGTACTGGCCACAGGAAATGATTTCAGAGCAGTTGAAGCCGGTGTACATGCCTATGCTTCAAAACATGGTCAATACTCCAGCCTATCTCATGCCAAAATCGAAAACGGAATCTTCAGTTTCTGGCTTGAAATCCCATTGGCACTAGGAACTGTCGGAGGACTGACTTCACTTCACCCTTTGGTTAAATTATCTCTGGAAATGCTTGAAAAACCTTCTGCCAAAGAATTGATGCAGATTGTTGCAGTTGCCGGACTGGCTCAAAACTTTGCCGCATTACGTTCCTTAACTACAACCGGAATTCAGGAAGGACACATGAAAATGCATTTGAACAATATTCTCAACCAGTTTGAAGCCAGTGATGAAGAGCGTCATCTGATTAAAAAACATTTCAAACACCACGTTGTATCACATAGTGCAGTAGTTGATTTTATTGAAAATTTAAGGAAATAATTATTGTTTTAAAATGAAAAAAACATTTTACAGCAACGGGAAACTTTTGATAACTGGAGAATATCTCGTTCTTGACGGTGCAAAAGCATTGGCCCTGCCAACAAAATTCGGACAAAACCTTATTATAGAAAAAGGCGAAAATCAGGAAATCAAATGGAAAAGTTATGATTCAGACGGAAGTATCTGGTTTGATGATATAATCCCAATTTCTGTCATTCTAACAAAAACTCCTTTTGAAAATGAATCAATAAAAAATACATTAATTACTATTTTAAGAACAGCAGACCAACTCAATCCTGAACTGTTGCTAAATTCTCAGGGCTTCAACATAACAACCCAATTGAATTTTCCAAAAAAATGGGGACTCGGCACTTCTTCCACATTAATAAACAACATAGCCCAGTGGTTCAGCATCGATGCCTTTACACTTCTTAAAAACAGCTTTGGGGGCAGCGGCTACGATATTGCCTGTGCTCAAAATAATTCTCCAATAATATACCATCTTGAAGAAAAAAAACCAATTGTTGAAACTGTAAAATTCCATCCTGCTTTTTCAAAAAATCTATACTTTGTTTATCTCAATCAAAAGCAAAGCAGTAAAAGTGCAATAGCTTCGTATAAAGAGAAAAAGAACAATTTAAAGGAAGCAAAAAAAATCATCGATCAGATTACTGAAACAGTTTTGAATTCAAAAAACGAAGACACTTTTGTACAGGCTCTAGAAAGCCATGAAAAAGTACTAAGCTCTATTCTTGAAACAAAAACAGTAAAAGAATCTTTATTTCCGGATTTTACCGGAACCGTTAAAAGTCTTGGGGCTTGGGGAGGAGATTTTGCATTGATAGTCTCGAAAGAAAATCCTAAACCTTACTTTTTGGATAAAGGATATGAGACAATAATTCAATACAGCGATATGATTTTGCAGCTTAATGGCAGATAACCAACATAATCATCAGATAAAAACATTGACCTAATTCACTTTTTTGCTTTTATTATATTTTCCAGATTGTATAAGCTGGATTGTATGATCTGCTTTTTCGTTCGATTCAATAAGTGTATTGTGCAGACGCTCAGCCATTTTTTCGATGCTGTTAGTTATAGAATCACACACTAATTCCATTCTGCGGTGCTTTTCTTCTTTTACAGCTCTTAAAACATCATCAACAAAGATTTTGTCATATTTCTCAGCTACTGAATCACGGGTGTTTGTTAATCTAATAACTGCATCATTACTAAATATCGTAACTCTAAAATGCTGTTCTTCATTGCTTAAGTAATATTTACCTCCTAATTCGTCACAATTAATATCTGTAACGCTAAGTTTCAATAACTCAGTAATTATTCCAAAAATGTGATTTTCAATTTTGGAGTACACTTTAGTTTTTTTTCTAAAAAATTTAAACATACAAAACATTATTAGTTAAATTATTTCTCATTTTATAAAAACCATTCTTTATAGATATAAATTCTTTCAAAATAACAGAGCAAATTAATAGTATTTTTTCTAATAACACAAATAGTTTAGATTATATATCAAAATAAACTTTAAACAGTATTTTTTATGCAATTCTGAAACACAAAAAAATATCATTTTATAAAAGGAAAGAAAGGTAACAGCTATCAAATAAAAAACTGCATTACATTTTGCCACAATTTTATATGGGAAAATATCTGCAGGGAATAATAGGGTTAAAACAAAAAATCCGATACTCGCAGTTATAAGTATCGGATTTTTTATTTTAAGATTAACTACTTTCTTTTAGTAATTAAAATCTTTTCTATTATCTTTTATATCAGCACCTTCTTTTAATGCAGGCAGTACTCTATTTGCATCTGATGCACTTTGTGCTTTTAATTTAGTAACATTTTCAGCATAGCTTTTTAGAGCTGGAGCTTTAACAGTACTTATATTTTTCACAACATAAACACCAGTAACACCTTCGATTGGAGCAGATAATTTATTAGCAGCCAAAGCAAATGCATTTCCAACTACTTTAGCTTCTTGACCAACACCTCCAGGTAAAACTGGATTTTCTAAAGTAACATCAGTTGCTTTCTGAACAGCACTACCTGTTGCTTTTGCAATTGCCTCCAATGAACTTCCAGACATTTTAGCTTTTAGAATTTCAGCTTTTTTCTTGTTTTTAAGAATTGATTCCACATAAGGTCTTGCTTGTGCAACCGGAACTAATCCTGAATTATCGATAGCTTTAAGTTTCGCAATTACGTGCCCTAAATTTGCCACTTCAAATCTTTTAACAGCTCCTTCTTTAGAGTCTTTCTCGAAAGCCCATCTTACAATATTTCTTTGAGCTCCTAAAGGACCAAAGCTTTCATCCATTGCTTTTACTGAAACTGCTGGAGATACAGTAAGAGCCATTTCTTTTGCAACTTTATTAAAATCTTTGTCAGCAACTTCCATTTCAAATTTAGTTGCCTGCTGGAATACTTTATCAGAAGTAGCTTCTGAGGCTTCAATTTTTTGAGCAACAGTTGCTAAACGAACACCATCTTGTTTATCTGTAATTTTAATGATATGAAAACCAAATGGAGTTTCTACTAATCCAACTTTACCAATACCGTTGTTGAATACGAAATCATTGAATGGTTTTACCATTTGACCTTGGCCAAAATATCCTAAATCGCCTCCCTGCTGTGCTGAAGAATCATCTGAAGCAGTAAATGCCAACATCATGAAACTATCAGGGTTTGCAGTAACTTGGGCTAAAATAGCTTCTGCTTTAGCTTTAGCTTCTTCTTTAGTTCTTTTTTCTTTTTTATTTGGAACTTGAGTTCCTTCATAGCTTATAAGAATGTGGCTTGCTTTAGCATTTACACCAGATTTTTTTCCTAATGATTTAGAAATGCAATAGTATTTTCCAAAAACATATGGTCCATAAACCTCCCCTGGAGCTAAGTTGTATAATTTATCAGCATCAACAGCAGGTAAATCTTTTTTGGCAACATAAGAAGAATCATAAGGAACATCAGAATTTGAATTTACAAATTCAGCAGCATTTTTAGCATTTTTGAAACCAGCCAAAGTATCATTTTTAGCAGTAGCCTGATTGTAAACCACACTTCCTGATAATAACGAAGTAAGTTTAGCCTTAACTTCACTAATATCTGCTGGAGAAGCTTTATCTTCAATCAAAACATATTCTATATCACGTGTTTCATCAGACTTGAATTTTTTTGGACTTGCTTTCATATAATCCAAAATATCAGCATCTGTTACTTTTACTTCACTATCTTTTATAGTAGAGAACAAACCGGCAACATAGTCAAAATTTACTTTGTTAGAAGCCAATTCATAGTTGAATTTACCTTCACTTTCAGTTGTATAAATACCGCCTTTAATTAAAGTATTATAAATTTGAAATTTAGCATTCAATTCAGCATCTTTCTCTCTCTCTTTTAAGTATTGAGCCTGCTCTGGATTTGACTTAAAAAATTCTTTAAATTTAGCAACATCAAACATACCTGCAGCATTCAAAAACATTGGATTTTTTCCAATATTCTGATCTGCTTTAAGAATATCCAAAATATGTTTTTCACCTACTCTTAATCCTAATTTATCAAATTCAGCAGTAAGCAAAGCGATTGTCACTTCTTGATCCCATACTCTTGCAGATGCTTGTGTTGCAGAAATTCCCTGCCCGCTTTTTTCGACATTGCTGACTTTCAGCCTAAAGTCTTCAAATGCGATATCTTTTCCATTGATGCTTCCAACATCCTTTGAGCTTTTACCAAAATTCCCTTTTGTAAAAAGATCTTGTATGATAAATGAGAATAATGCTAGAGCAATAACTCCAATCATTATCGCGGAATGTTGTCTGATTTTTGATAAAACTGCCATTGTATATTATTGTTTATTTTAAAATTTTGTTTGCGAAAATACAATTATCTGATTAATAATTATAGAACTAGTGTTTTTTTTTTGCTTTTTTTTAAATTAAAAAAGAAATCTTAGTCCAGTATAGTCATTTTAACTAATTCTATCTTCTTATTTGTTGCTTCTTCAATAAGAAATTGATAATTTTCTATAGTAATTTTATCTCCTTTTTGAGGAATTTCCTTAGTGAAATTCACGATGAATCCCCCGAGGGTCCCATAAGAATCGCTCTCAGGAATTGCCAGTTTATATGTCTGATTTAAATACTCCACATCAAAACGGGCTGAAAATAAAAATGAATTGCTGTCCAGCTCTTTTTCGGCCAATTCCTCATCCAGATCATGTTCGTCTTCTATTTCGCCAAAAAGCTCTTCGACAATATCTTCAATAGTAAGAATTCCCGATGTCCCTCCATACTCATCCAAAACAACTGCAACGCTTTTTCTTTTCTTAGTTAATAAATTCATTGCATCTTTTACATAAATCGTTTCTGGAATAAATTCTACAGGGATTATGATTTCTTTAATACTGGAAGGTTTTTTAAACAAATCAAATGAATGCACATAACCAATAATATCGTCTAATGAATTTTGACAAATAACCATCTTAGAATAACCTGTTTCTATAAATAATTCTTTCAGCCCGTCTATTGATTCCATTACATCAATGGCTGCAATCTCAGTACGCGGTGTCATTACATCCCTTGCTTTTATCCCCGAAAAATCCAGAGCATTTCTAAAAATCTGTATTTCCGAATCTACTTCTTCATCATCCTCAACCGTACTCATTTGTTCGGTAATATAATTTCCCAATTCTATTTTACTGAAATAAAGCTGTACCTGATCTCCATCGGTTTTGAAAAATTTTTTCAGAATAAAATCTGAAATCCAAATTAAAAATGCAGAAACTAAATAGAATAATTTATAAAAGAAGTAAGAAGGTATGGCAAAAAACTTAATAAGTGAATTGGCATAAATCTGAAAAAAAACCTTCGGAAGAAATTCTGCCGTTATTAAGACTATTAAAGTTGAAATTACCGTTTGAATTAAAAGGCTTATAACTTCAGAAAAATGCAAGTCAAAATACAGCAGCCATCTCATCAATAAATCGCCCATAAAAAACCCATAAACTACCAATGCTATATTGTTGCCTATAAGCATCGCAGCAATGAATTTTGAAGGCTTTTCTGTTAATTTGGCAAGTATTCTGGAAAGAAAATTATCTTGTTTTTTCTCTAACTCCAGATAAATTTTATTCGAAGATATAAAAGCTATCTCCATTCCTGAAAAAAAAGCACATAGTATTAAGCACAATATTATGATACTTATTTCCATTTCATTTTAAGATTGTTTATTATTTCTGTCTTCAAATTTCTTAGCAAACTTCCTTCTGAAGAAAAACATAAAAACTGCAAGCCCTGCAATAACAAAACTCAGTACAGGATTTTCATTTGCACTCCATTTAGTATATCCTTCATATAAAAAATAGATTCCAAAAGCCAAGTATAAGTAAGATGTGTATTTTAAAAAATTCATGTGTTTGTTTTTTATTATTCTTTCGATTCAATTTCCCCCTGTATCCTTTGCGAATTAATCGTTTTAAAGTCTTTGCTGAAATCAATTCCCTGACCAGTAGAACTATTTGCTGCATCAGTCAGTTTAAATTTTTTCTCTGTATAGAACCATTGATTTTTTTGGTCAAAAAACAATTGTTCTGTTTCTAGTATCTGCCCTGCCTCTGAAGTAATTTTTACTTTTCCCTGCAAATCAATAATATTAGTCTCCTTATATGACACCGCATAATTAGATCTGATAAATGTCTTTTTTCCTTTATTGTCATAAATTGTCACATCAACACCCTTAGGGAATTCTGTAAAAGCAAAATCAACATTGGAATAATCAAACATTTTCGGACTTATGAGTATGGATTTTATCTTTCCAGAATCAGTATATTTTAAATTCACATTATCTGCATCACCGCTTGGAACAAACTCAGAATAATCATTATTATGCACCTCTTTAAAATTACTTTCACAACCAAAAAGAACACTTACAATAATGAAAAGTGATAAAACAAAAGAAATATCTTTATTTAAAAAACTCATAGCAATTACTTAAACAACATCGAAAAACGAATTCCTTAGATTAAAATTAATCAATTTTTCTATGTCCAAACCATTTGTCATTAAGAGAAAAACTAATTGAAAGAGTGAAGTAATTTTCCTGAACCAGTCCTTGAGAAGTTGTCCCTCTTTGTCCATATTCTAAACCTACATTAACATTGGAAAGACTTCCAATGATAGGCAGTCCCATTCCAAAACTAACTGCTTTTTCATCAATTTCTTCAGACTTGATTATTGTACCTGTTTTGGTATATCTCAAACCTCCTCTATATACAACTTTTTGAAAATATTTTGAATAAATACTACTTTTAGGAACATAAAAACCTCCTAAACTATAACTAGAATATTTACTATAAGACACATTGTCTACTGTATTAAAATCATCTGTTAATTTTCCAGCATTCTGAAAAACCAATTGCGCACCTAAAAGCCACTTTCTAGTTGCTCCAACTCCAAAACCAAAAGATGTTTTTTCAGGAATCTTTAAATCTGTTCTAATCTCTTTTGGATCTAATGCATCATAAACAGCAACATCATAATTAGAATTATAAGTTACAGTCGAAATTGTTCTAGTATTTGTTGACGATAAAGTTGCCTGAGGAGTATATGTAAAACTGGTATATAAGTTTGTTTTTTTATGGATTTTGTACTTATACATGGCACCAAAATTAGCCGCAAATCCTTTTAAATCTGCTTTGTTTTTTTCTTCAGTCCCAACCAGTACTCCTGTTAAAAATTCTAAATTTGAGTTGTTAATTCTTCCAAAATTATACTGTATATCACCACCTACCACTAAATTAGGAATAATGGTATATCCCAATGAAAAAAAAGCTTTATTCAAACCGCCAGTTCCTTTCAGCACATTATTTACGCCATCTGGATCAGAGTTAATGGATTCAATATTATAACCAACTGAAGTGTAAGGCATTAATCCGAATCCAACACCAATTTTACCTAAAGGCAAAGCAACAGCCAAAAAATCAAGAGTTGTTCTTTTTGCATTATCACTTTTGGAATCTGTTTTCAGTTTGGTTGATGTATAATTTCCTCCAATTGTAAAAGCTGTGAACCTTATAGCTGCAAAACTCGCAGGATTCAAAATATTTATATGAAGACTGTCTTGCTCTATACTAAGTCCTCCCATAGAACGATTTTCAAGATTCCCTTTAAACCTGGATTCACCTAATCCGAAAAAAGAATAAGGAGACGCAGATCCACTTTGAGCATTAGCCAGCAGCGAAAAAAAGAAGCATGCAATAACAATAATTTTTTTAATCATTTTCTATTTTATATTGAAAAATTTGATTCAAACTCTCTAATAGGAAATTTGAATTGGCAAATATGGTATTTTTTAATCGTTTAGCCAAAAAAACTGCATCTCCACCCGTTAAAATTATTATAAAGTTTGAATGTAATGTCTTATATTCATCTATAAAACCATCTATTTCATAGACCAATCCGTTTACAACTCCAGAATGTATCGATTCTGAAGTAGATTTCCCAACGAAATGGTCTGGGTTTTCCAATTCTAACAAAGGAAGCTTTGCCGTAAAATTATGCAATGCAGCGTAACGAAGCTGTAATCCAGGCGAAATTGCTCCTCCAAGATAATTATTCGATTCATCTACAAAATCATACGTCACACAGGTCCCGGCATCAATTACCAATCTATTCTGATTTGGAAACTGAAGCGTTGCACCTGCAGCAAGCACCATTCTGTCTACTCCTAATGTCCGAGGCGTTTTATAATGATTTACAAATGGAAATAGATCATCATGAGAGACAAAATGAATATCGGCAAGATTTTCAAATTGAAAAAAAGACTTTTTTTCTATATCCGAAACCGAAGAAACGACCAAATGGGTTATTTTTTCATATTCTTTTAAAATTTTTTTAATGTTTTCATCAAGCTCAGTTTTCAAAAAAACAAAGCCTTCTAAAACGATAGAATCCTCAAATACAGCAGCTTTAATTCTGGTATTCCCTACATCAATTGCTAGAATCATAATATGGATTTAATAATGCGAAGATACAAATTGATTTTTTTTTAAAATTTCTTTTGGATAAATTAAAAATGGTTCTATATTTGCACCCGCAACAGCACGGTACCTTAGCTCAGATGGTAGAGCAATGGACTGAAAATCCATGTGTCCCTGGTTCGATCCCTGGAGGTACCACAAGAGACTATCTTTTTAAGATGGTCTCTTTTTTTTTACCTCCTTCTGTAAACAATTCATTTTGAAAATGCCACATTATTTTTCAGAATACACGAGCTGAATTACTAACTTAAAATTTCTGAAACTAAATCCAGCAGTACAACAAAAACAGCCTTTCTATAGTAAAATACTAGAAACTATTCTGTTAATTTATTATCTTTTTTAAAAAAAAATAATCTTTTTGTTATTTGTTATAATTTTTTATATACATTTATCAGATAATCGACGAAAAAACGCACTTAATCGATTATTTAAAATTAATGCAAATAGAAAATTAGCTTGATAACAAATAAAATATGACCCCCATTTTACTTAATCAACTACGAAGCGTAATAACTTCACCATTAATTTCAATGTTTTGTAAAAAATATGAAGAGAATGAAATTTTATTAAAAAAATCAATTGATACCAGTATCTGTACTGTACTTATTGGTATTGATAAAATAATAGAAAATCCTTCCTTATATGATAATCTCATTGAATGTATAACCCTTACTGAATTCTATAAAACCTTAGAATACGACAACGGGAAGTTATCAACACTGAACTACTCATTCGAAAAAGAAGGTTTTACCCCTCTAAATTTGATTTTTTCCACTAAAAAAGGGAGAATATCAGAAATGATATCTAATGAAGTAGGCATTAAAAGTGCAACTGCAGGAGCAGTTTTAAATTTTGCCGTAATGCTGATTCTGTCACATTTTAAAAATGAAAAGCAGAAAACAGAAAACGTTCAGGATAATTTAAATACTGAGAAAAAATTAATTTTAAACACTGTACCAGAAGGCATTAGAATTATACTTGGATATGCTAATTTTCAATATGAAGATGCCAGTAATAATTTTGACACTTTAATCAAAACTGAAGTAAAACCTCATTTTCTAAGTAAAATTTTTAAATTATAATTCAAAATTTTACTCAAAAAAAGGCAGCAATTTTAGAATTGCTGCCTTTTTTTTGAAACTACTATTTACTGTTATTCATTAATCCAAGAATCTATTTTCTTTTCCAATAAAGCTAAAGGCATTACACCAGATTCCAATGTTTTTTCATGGAACTTTTTAATATCAAATTTAGCTCCCATTTTGTCTTGTGCTCTTTTACGCAGTTCCAAGATTTTAAGCTGACCTATTTTGTAGGACAAAGCCTGTCCAGGAATAGCCATATAACGTTCGATTTCGACAGTAATTCCTGCTTCACTTTCAGCTTCATTCTGAAGAGAATATTTAATTGCCTGCTCTCTTGTCCATCCTTTGCTATGCAGTCCTGTATCAACTACTAAACGCACCGCTCTGTGCATTTCATTACCCAGCATCCCAAAATATTGATAAGGATCTTGATACAAACCTAATTCCTTGCCCAAGCTCTCAGTATATAATGCCCAGCCTTCACCGTAAGCACCAAACCAATTGAATTTTCTAAAATCTGGGAGAGCAGTATTCTCCTGCTGTAATGAAATTTGAAAATGATGCCCTGGAATGGCTTCATGCAGAAATAAATCTTCATCTCCATATACATTATATTCTTTTACATCTGGAATGGGAACATAAAAAATACCTGGACGAGAACCATCTGCTGTTCCCTGCATATACTCAGCACTGGCAGTTTTTTCTCGGAAAACTTCAGTTCTTCTGATTTCAAATTTTGTCTTAGGCTGTAATGAAAATAATTTGTCAACATTTGGTTTTATGACACTATAAATCCTTTCAAAATTTGCAATTACTTCCTCCGGTTTTTTAAATGGTTTCAACTCAGGTTTGTTTCGTACGTATTCAAAAAATTCAAGAAGCGTTCCTTTAAATCCAACTTGATTTTTTATCTTTTCCATTTCAGCATTTATGCGGGCTACCTCTTTTAACCCTAATTCATGAATCTCTTCCGGACTCATTTCAGTAGTCGTCCATTGTTTTACATAAACTGCATATAAATCTTTCCCAAAAGACAGACTTCCAATTCCGCTGGTAGTTCTTGATGCAGGCAAGTATTCGTTTTTAAGAAAATCTGTCATTTTTTTATACCTCGGTATCAGTTTTTCATTGATTACAGCAGTGTATTTAGCAGTTAAATCTTTTTTTACCTCCTCAGAAAATGTGGCAGGCATCAGCTTAATAGAAGAATAAAACAAGTTGTCTTCGATCTTTGGAGTTGGCATATCAGCAAACTGCGGAATTACTTTTACTGTCAATGCTTTTGGCAGAACTATTCCTTTTTCAATTCCTTTCTTCATATATACCAGCGCAGAATCAATCCAAGTACTGTATTTATCCATTCTTTTTAAGAAATCAGTATAATCCTTTTCTGTTTTAAAAGGCTGTCCGCTTGTGCCTCCGGCAAATTGTCCCATAGTTAAATGAGTACCCCAAAACTGATGAATCGGCATTAAGTTTGTGGGCTGTTCCAGTAGTTTTTTTCCAACTTCAACTTCCCATTTTATGATTTCATAACTGGTTTTCTCTTCTTCAGAAAGCTGTTTTTCATCAAAATTTTTCAAACCAGACTCATATTTATTAAAAAACTCAAGTTGTTTTTTTCTAAAACTTTCTGTCATTTCAAACTGCAGCTGGTCATTATATTCATTTTGACCGTTTTGTGTTGCTCCCAAGGGATCTAATGCATTCTTGTCATCAAAGTATTTTTTGGTAAATAATGAAAAATCTTGTTTTTCCTCATTATTCTTACAGTTCACTAATACTATTGAGACAAACAGCATGGTTATAAAAAACGTAATTTTTTTCATATTTGTTATATTTAAGAATATATAAAACTAATTATTATTACGAACATAATTGTTAATTTCTTCTTAAAAACATTATCGTAATTGAAGTCAAGAAACTATAACTTACTTTCAAACACATAAAAAAACCTCAGCATTCGATACTATCATAAACAAAAAAATCCCTTCCACATAAAATGAAAGGGATTTGAAAATATATTTTTTGAAAATTACATGTTTTTCAAATTGATAACTTCTTGGTCTGTAAGTAATCTCCAATTTCCTCTTGGTAAATTTTTCTTAGTTAAACCAGCAAAAGCTACACGATCAACTCTAAGAACATTATATTCAAAATGCTCAAATATAGCGCGAACTACTTTTATGTTGGAAGATTTTAACTGAATACCGATTTCATTTTTGGATTCTCCTTCAATATAACTCACTTCGTCTACAGTAACTCGGTGTCCCTCTAATACCAGTCCTTTATTTATTTTTTCTAAATCTTCAAATTTTAAATTTTTATCTAAAGAAACCTGATAGATTTTAGATGATTTTTGGTTTGGCAATGTGAACTTACGGATCATATCAGTGTCGTTAGTAAAAACCAACAAACCTGTCGTATTCTTGTCCATTCTGCCTATAGGACCAACTTTTGAAGTTGTTGAACCTTTTATCAGCTCCAAAACATTTCGGTATTCCTGACCTTCATCCAGTGCTGTCGTGAAATTTTTAGGCTTGTTCAATAGAATATATACTTTTTTCTCCGGAGTTAAAACTACACCGTCAAAATTTACTACATCGCCCGGTTTTACCATATATCCCATTTCGGTAACGGGAACTCCGTTTACTTTTACATTTCCTGACTGAATATAAATATCGGCATCGCGTCTTGAGCAGGTTCCTGAGTTTGAGATGTATTTATTCAAACGAATTTCATCTTTTACTTTGGGTCTCTTTGGCGCTTGATTTGGCTTTTTTTGTACTTTGTCAGCCTCAGCTTCGGCTGCTTTGGTATTTATTTTTACTTTTTTTGGCCCCTGAGCCCTTTTTGGCAGTGCAGGTTTTGGCTTATTGGAACTTGGTCTGGAGCTGTTTGATCTTCCATTGTTTCCTCTACTATTGCCTCCCTTATTATTCATAATATTCTATAATTTGGTGCAAAGATAGCATTTATATCATTGAGAAACGATTTTTGACAATTAGAAAACGTTAACTGCTTAATTTAATGATTTTTAAAAATTTGACTAGAACTTAATGCGTCTTAGAATGTAATGCTAACAAAAATGCCTTATATTCATCTTTACTTTCTAAAGACGGGTTTGAAACCCGTCTCTACAAAAAATTGTAACGGATAACGGAAACCCATGTTTCCTGAAAATGCCTATTCTTTCTGTTTCAAAAAATTATTATCCCTAAATCGTCATCAATACTTTTTTTCCGTGCCAAAGAACGCTGGGATTTATGAGTACAATGCAAAAAACTCCAGCAACAATAAGGAACTTTAAAACGTTGTGAAGCATTATATACTGTGCTTTTGTCTGCCATTTCCATAAATATAACAGGAAAAAAATTAAAACAATAAAGCCGAAATAAAAGTAAATATCCATATAACCCACATCATAGATATTGATTAAAAAATAAACCGGAATTACCGTTAATAATGTCAATATGGTTATGGTTTTTTTGGCAGTTTCTTCTCCGTAAATTATTGGAATTGTTTTATAGTTGTTGGCAAAATCACCTTGTAAATTTTCTAAATCTTTTATCATTTCTCTGATTAAGATTAATAAAAACAAGAATGCGCCGTGCGAAAGAATAACAGCGAGTTTGCTTGTATTGCTTTCGATTTCATACAATGGCATTTGTAAATAGTAGTACAATAAAATTCCGAAAAAAGGCAGAACGGCGAGAAACGCGGCCATTAAATTGCCAATTAGGGCATACCTTTTGATTTTATGAGAATAAAACCAGATTAAAAATATGTAAACCGAGTAAAACAAAACAGCTCTAAAAGAAACGAAAAAAGCGATTAAAGCAACAAAAAGGTTAAGACTAAAATAAACCTGCAGTTTTGTTTTTTGGCTCACCAAACGATCTAATTGCGATTTATTCGGGCGATTAATTAAATCCTTTTTGCTGTCATAAAAACTATTGATTATGTAGCCGGAAGCAATCGCTAAACTGGAACAAAGTACTATAATAAAAAGCCGGAAATCCAATAATATGAACAAAGCTCTCTGCTCTGGTGCCAATATAAAAATAGCCGATAAATATTGAGCTAAAGCTATAATGGGAATATTATAACCTCTAACGACAGAGAATAAACTGATGATTTTCCATATAAAAAGTTTATGCTTTCTGCTTAACATGAAGTTTGTTTAGAATTATAACGGCGCTTATTGTTTTTTCTTACCCTAAAATATTAAAACTGATAAACAACTTCCAATTTAAAATCTTTCAATGATACTTTTGCTTTCTCTAAATCTTCGGTAAATCCTAAAATGTAACCGCCTCCTCCAGATCCGCACAATTTTAAGTAATAATCATTTGAGTCGATTCCTTCCTGCCAGATTCCATGAAACTGCTCTGGAATCATTGGTTTAAAATTATTAAGCACGACTTTGGACAATTGCTTTGTGTTTTCAAATAATGATTTGATATCACCGCCAAGAAAGTTTTCTACACAAGCGTCTGTGTATTTTACAAACTGATTTTTCAGCATTGTACGGAAACCTTGGTCTTTCAGGTTTTCCATGAAGATATTTACCATTGGAGCGGTTTCGCCAACAATTCCTGAGTCTAATAAAAATACAGCTCTTTTTCCGTCAAGGCTTTGAGTTGGAATTCCTGTTGCTTCGATATTATCTTTTGAATTAATCAAAATTGGAATACTCAAATAACTGTTCAATGGATCAAGTCCGGAACTTTTTCCGTGAAAGAAACTCTCCATCTGGGAAAAAATCGTTTTTAAGGTCAATAATTTTTCACGCGTTAAATTCTCTAAAACGGTGATTTTATTTTGTGCATATTTATCATAAATAGCGGCAACTAATGCACCACTGCTCCCTACACCATATCCCTGAGGAATACTGGAATCAAAATACATTCCGGTCTGAACGTCATTATTTAAAGTCTCTAAATCGAACGTAACCAAATCAGGCTGTTCTTTTTGCAATTGCTCTAAATATACAGCATAGCGTTTTAAATGACCATTTGACTGTATCGCTTCAGCAGAAGGATTAGCATCTTTCTTTAAGGCTCCGTTGTAAAAATTATACGGAATTGACAGCCCCTTGGAATCACGAATAATTCCGTATTCTCCAAAGAGTAATATTTTTGAGTAAAATAAAGGTCCTTTCATAGGGATATTTATTGAATTTTCTTAATTTTTGCCGGGTTTTGTCTTGTGTCAAAAAGCGCAACTATATATATTCGTTTACTAGTAAAAGTATAAAACAACGTAGTCTGTCTGCTAACAACGCATTTATGATACTTTTCATTTGTTTCTGATTTAGGAAAGATCTCAGGATTAGCTCTAATTATTTGTAAAGAATCATACAGTTTCTTTGCAAATTTAATTCTAACTCTTTCTGACCATTTTGCCTCAAGATATTCTAAAAGTATTTTTGTCTTTTTTTGAGCATTAATTGAAATTTTAATTTCTCTCATTTTTAATGCATATACTTCTTAATAAATTCTTCAAAATCTACAAACTCACCTCTTTCAATCTGTCTTTCTCCTTCTTCAATTTCATCCTTTTGTTCTTGAGTCAGTTCCTCCCAAAAGTCTTTCTTTTCCGATTTGAAAATTTTCTTTATTGCTTTAATTATTGAGATATCATTGGTCTCTTCCAACTTTTTCATCAATTCTGATTTTTCAAATTGTATGTCCATGATTCTAAAATTTTATAACTTGGAAATCATTCTTTCAAAAATCGACTACATCTCCACGATTTTCATTTTGGATTCCTATGTTTATTTCTTCCTGCTGTTCGGGAGTTAACTCCTCCCAGACTTTTTTTTCTTTGTCTTCAAAAACTGCCTTTATTTTTTTCAGAATGGCAACATCATCAGTTTCTAAAACTTTCCTGATCAATTCTAATTTTTCGGCATTCAAGTCCATAATTACAATCATTAAGAACTAAAGATACAAAAAAAATATTAGCCCAGCAAAGCTCCATTACCAATTTGGTCGCAAAGATACTGACCATTTTGGCAATAGCCAACTAATTCTCCTGTAATAAATTGCAACACTTTTTCTTTCACATCATTTGGATACAAAACATGCACATTGGCACCGGCATCAAGTGTAAAGCAAACTGGGATTTTGGTTTCATTTCTAAATTTCCAGATTGCATTAATAATCTGCAGTGTATTTGGTTTCATTAAAATAAAATAAGGCAGGGAAGTCATCATCATCGCATGTAAAGTCAAGGCTTCGCTTTCTACAATTTTAATAAACTCTTCCAAATCTCCACTTTTAAAGACAGGAATCAATTTATCTAGATTTTCATGTGCCTGTGCAAAACGCCTTTCGGCAAATGGATGACCGTGCATTAAATCGTGGCCAACAGTACTCGAAACTTGTTTTTCGCCTTTATCAACCAGCAGAATCGTGTCTTGAAAATCTTTGAAAACAGTATGAATTTCATACGGATATTCCACTCCGTATAAATCGGTGCTTCCTTTTATATTCGCCTGATTTCCCCAAACTACTACTTGTCCTTTTACACTTCGGCAGGCACTTCCCGAACCTAATCGTGCCAAAAATGAAGCTTTACTAAGAAAATAATCTTCGGTCATTGCTGGATTTAAAGCTTTCTCTAAACTCATAAAATTCATCGCCAAAGCCGCCATTCCTGATGCAGATGAAGCAATTCCGGAACTGTGCGGAAACGTATTTTGGGTGTCAATTGTAAAATGATAGTCTTTCAGAAACGGCAGATATACCTCAACTCTTTCTAGAAATTTTTGAATTTTTGGTTTAAAGTCTTCTTTTGGTTTTCCTTCAAATAACAAATCGAAAGAGAAATTGCCGTCGTTCTGTTTTTTGGCGAAAGCCAAAGCTGTAATCGTTTTGCAGTTATTCAGCGTAAAACTAACTGACGGATTTGCAGGAATCTGCTTGTCTTTTTTCCCCCAATATTTTACCAATGCAATATTACTGGGAGCACTCCAAGAGAAACTTCCTTGGTCAATCGAATTCATATAATTGGATGGAATAAAATCGTCAGCTTCAAACATAAATAGTAATTTTCGGCAAAGATACTTTTTTTGAGGAAACCGTTTATTCCTTTATTTGCATTCCTTACAAGTTTTTAAGTATTTTTGACTTCTCAAAAAGCTAAAAAAATGAATAAGATTACCCGAATATTATCTATTGTTGTTACTTGTCTCGTTATTGGCTATTTTTCTGGAATTGTTACCCGATCTGCCATTACGACTTGGTATCCCACATTGATTAAACCGAGTTTCAACCCGCCTAATTGGGTATTTGCTCCAGTGTGGAGCATGCTTTACATTATGATGGGAATTGCGGCAGGATTAGTTTGGGACAGAATTGATTTCGAAAAAGAAGCTGTTAAAAAAGCACTGCAGTTTTTTGCCATTCAACTGGCTTTAAACGCATTGTGGTCGTTTTTGTTTTTTGGACTTAAAAACCCGATGCTGGCTGGACTGGAAATAATTGTCCTTTGGTTAATGATCTATGAAACCTATATTCAGTTTGCCAAAATCAATAAAATTTCGGGTTATTTGTTTATTCCATATTTACTTTGGGTAAGTTTTGCGACTATTTTGAATGGAAGTATTTGGTGGCTGAATAGATAAATATTTAGTTTTTTAACTTCTGAAATTCAACGTTTTTAGCCGAAAGAAAATCCATCATGCTTAGCACATTGTTATGCTCCATTATTTTTTTTGATTTAGGATCTAAATCGCAAAATTGAAGAAAAAGATTAATCTCTTCCGGTTTTAATTTTAAAGTTTCCAGATAAAATTTTTGATCACATGTGTTTTTTGCCAATACTGCAAATTCAATTTCTGGAGGAGTTTCTTTTTCTGGTTCTTTTTCTTTTGAGAATAGTTGTAAAAGCTTTTTGCCAATAGTAATAAAATTTAATCCGTTAACAAAAGTTCCATCTCTCATAGCCTGATGCCCCTCTCTATTATCAAACTTTTCTGTAGCATATCCATCTAGTTTACTTTGCTCGTATGCCTTGTCCGTGCTTAATTTTATACTTTGTTTTTTTTCTACTAGCACTTCTTCTAATTCTTCGGCATTTTTAAGCATTTCAACTTCAAGATTGTTTAGCTCAATCTGTTTTTGAGAGACTTTCAGCCTTTTTAAATGAAAATCTTTAATATAGAAAAGCAGGCTGTCATTAGCTTTAACGGCCATTATAAATTCACCATTTTCATTGGTTTTAACACTTTTCTGAGAAGTTTTATTAATGACATCTACGTTTGATAATAAAAAATTCTCTGATGACACTACTCCTTTTAGAATTTTTTCAGTTTGTGAAAAGCTGAATTGGCTTACAATCAAGGATAACGCAATAAGTAACTTTACTTTCATTTATAAGAGTTTATCGAAAGTAAATATATCCCATAGTATTTAAGAAAAACTTATAATTGATGTAATTTTTTGTTAATTAATTCTTTATTAAATGCCATTTGCTACAATAAAACCGCTCGTCCAAGCATTTTGGAAATTGAATCCTCCGGTAATGGCGTCGATATTCATTATTTCACCTGCAAAATAAAGATTTTCGTGAAGTTTACTCTCCATGGTTTTAAAGTTGATTTCTTTTAAATCGATTCCGCCAGCGGTTACGAATTCTTCTTTGAAAGTGCTTTTACCATTTACCTGAAAAGTGCCATTCGTTAATTGATTTACCAAGTTTTGCAATTGGGTTTTAGACAAATCAGCCCATTTGGTATCGGCAGGAATTCCTGAAGCTAATACTAAACTTTCCCAAAGACGATTGGTTAAATCAACAGCCGATTTCTTGGAAACCGATTTCTTGGCGTGTTCCTGTTTGGTAGTTTTTAAGATTTTCTCCGCATCTTCGGCATCAAGATCGTTGAGCCAATTCACGTAAATGGTAAACTGATAATTCTTGTCATGTAAAATCCGCGCTCCCCAAGCCGATAATTTCAAGATTGCCGGACCGCTCATTCCCCAATGTGTAATTAACAAGGGGCCTGTTGAAGTCAGATTAGTGTCTTTTACTTTTACGGTAACTTGAGCTGAAACTCCTGGTAATTCCTTGATTCGGGGATCTTTTATGTTGAAGGTGAATAAAGAAGGAACTGGATTCACAATCGCGTGCCCTTGTTTTTGAAGCATTTCCCAAACTTTAGGATTACTGCCTGTGGCAAGAACTAATTTTTCAGCAATGTAATTTTCATTTTGCGTTTCTATTTTCCAAAAATTGTCTTTTTTAAAAATGGACTGCACACTTTGTCCTGTGAAAACTTTGATTCCAAGCTTTTGGGTAGCTTTAACAAAACAATCAATTATGGTTTGCGAGGAATTCGAAACTGGAAACATACGCCCGTCTTCTTCGATTTTCAGCTCTACTCCGTGTTTTTCGAACCATTCAATAGTATCACCCGAACAAAATTGATGAAATGGCCCTCGCAGTTCTTTTTCACCACGGGGATAAAATTTGACCAACTCATTAGGCTCAAAACAGGCATGCGTCACATTACAACGGCCACCTCCTGAAACACGGACTTTTGCCAATACTTCAGCTCCTCTTTCTAAAATGGCAACTTTCATTTTCGGGTTTTTCTCCACGATATTAATTGCCGTGAAAAAACCGGAAGCGCCACCGCCAACAACGAGTATGTCAAAATTTTGAATCATTATTTTGTAAAAGAATTGAAATGCAAATGTAAACATTAAAAAAAACAAACACGAATTACACAAATTGGCACGAATTAAAACCTCTTTTAAAATTACACGAATTCTAAAAACAACTAGAATTTGTGTAATTATATTTCAACTTTGCATATAATTAGTGATAATTCGTGTTTAACATTTTTAAACCCTATCCAAAAAATCGGTGATGATGCCATCCACTTTTAACGATTTCATTTTTTGAATATCATCAATTTCATTTACCGTCCACGGAAAAATAAGGATTCCTTTCTCCTGAATTTTGGTGGTATAATCCTTTGTCAATAATTGAAAATCGGGGTGTAGGGCTTCGGCTTTCATAAATCGGGCGAAAGAAATGGCCAAATCCATATCGGTTTCGGTTAAAACTCCAATTCGGATGTCGCTGTTTAAAAAACGGACTTGTTGCAGGGCATTCCAATCGAAACTGGAAACTATAAAATGTTCTTTTCTCCAGTTTTTTTCTGAAATATAATATTCTATCAATTGAACCACTTTCTCCGCTGTATGCTGATTTTTTAATTCAATATTTACAAAACATCTTTGGTTAACCAAATCCAAAACCTCATCCAATGTTGGAATCGTATATTCGCCATTAATTTTAACAGACTTAAGTTCCTGCAATGTTAATTGGTTTACAATTCCTTTGCCATTGGTTGTTCTGTCAATGGTTTCGTCATGGATTACAATCAAATGGCCGTCTATACTAAGATGCACATCCAATTCGATTCCGTCAGCACCCATAGCAATTGCTTTTTCAAATGAAATTAAAGTGTTTTCGGGTTCGTGTCCTTTGGCTCCTCGGTGCCCTATTTTTTGCATTTTTTTCATCTTACTAAAATAAAAAAAAACCTCGAGCTAAAGCCCGAGGCAATTTAAAACTAATAAATTATGATAACGCTATTTTTAAGTTAGACCTAACAGGTTTTAAAAACCCGTTAGATCTGTAAAATTTACTTCATCGATTCCAACAAAACAATATCAAACTCACTGTCAACAGTCACTTTTCCATTCAAAACGGTTGCTGTTTTTCTGGAATAAGCATCCCTAATTTTAGCTCCTTCCTTGAAGGCTGAGCCCACAGGGATTTCCTTTTTCCCCTTGGCTAAATCCAATCCGATTACGACTGTGTCTTTATATTTCCCTTTGGTAAAAGTTCGTGAACAAACATACGGTTTTGTCGAAATCTCTATATTCACGCCGGCTCCAACCGATGGATGATTCTTTCTGAACTGACCTAGTTTTTGCCAATGCAACAACACTTTTTGGGTTTCGGGATTTGTTTTTATGGCTTCCCAATTCATATTAGAACGCAATGTGGCATCGCCTACAGTTCCTTCGACCACAAGTGATCGAGCGGATTCGTCACCGTAATACATTTGTGAAATACCGGGAGTCAACAATAATTTTGTTCCGCTTTCGATGCTTTTGGTACGTTTGGCATCAAAAGGCCCACCATCGTCGTGAGAAGACAAATAATTCAGAACACTATTGCCTTTCAATTGACCGTTTAGTAAGCCAGAATATTTTGAAAACAGCGTAGAATAGTCTTTTTGAGCATCACTTTTGAACTCAAAATTGATCATAGCCGTAAAACCATTCGCATAATAATCTACTTTTTTGTCCCCAAAATCGAATAGTTTTCCGTTGCTGATATTGTAATTATAGACTTCGGCAATGGTGTAAAACGGGTTGTTATCCAAAACTTTCGTCGGATTATTTTTTTTCCATTGTGCGAAAGCGTAATCACATTGGGTTTTGAAATCGGCCCAAACGCTTTCGTCTGTATGTTTCACCGTATCGGCGCGGTAACCGTCAATTCCGAACTCTGTGATGTAATCCGTCAACCATTTTATGATGTAATATTTTGGAGTTCTTGGGTAGCCCGTTCTTTTGAAAAAAGCGTCCAATGAAGCTACTTCTTTTTCATATCTTCCTTCCGCTTTCCATTTTTCAACCAAAAAAGGAGGCAGTGCAACGGCAACTTTGCTTTCGGTTTTTACATCAGGTAAATTCGATACCAACGTACAAGCCGTTGTATTTTCAAAATTGCTGTATTTGCAATTTGGTCCTGTGCGAACCCAATCTTCAGGCCAAACAGTATCGACAGGCGTAACTGGTCCGGTATGATTGATTACCCCATCAAGCATGATTCGGATTCCTTTGGCGTGGGCTTTTTTGACCAATTCGGCCAAATCTTTTTTGGTTCCGAAGTTAGGATCCAAAGCCGTCCAATCCCTTGTCCAATAGCCGTGAAATCCATAACTAAAACCGGTTCCTTCATCGACTCCGTCATGAATTTGTTCGACAATAGGTGTAAACCAAATCACGTTGATTCCCAATTTTGTAAAGTAACCTTCGTCTATTTTTTGAATAATTCCTTTAAGGTCGCCACCTTCAAAACCGCGAAGTTTTCCAGCAGTTTTAGTTCTGTTATAATTTACATCATTCGATTTATCGCCATTGTTAAAACGGTCGGTCATCAAAAAATATAAATTGGCTCCTTCCCAAACGAAAGGTGTTTTCTCGGTTTTTGCGACAGCGTTTTTTTTCGCTTGTGCAAATACTAAAGTCGTTGCCAACAAAACCGACAGTGATAGTATTGTTTTTCTAATCATTTTATAGCTGTATTTTGATTTCGTTATCTAATCCTTTTTTCAATGCTACCGGAATTTCAAGCGTGGAAGCATTGGTTTTAAACTCCACATTCGCTCCGTTAACGGTAACTTTCGTTGGTTTTGAACTGATGTTGTGAACCAATAAAGTGACGTTTTTGTCAGTACCTGCAAATACTTTTCCAACAGTTGTGGTTATTTTCAATGTAATAACTTTTGCGGAAGCGTTACTTGAAAAATTCAAAATTTCGTATGCTCCTTTTTCAAAAGCATTTGGAGTCAATCCGTCATCATTGTATAATTTTCCGGAGCTTGACGTTGTTTTTTCATCAAAATAAAAATGCAAATCAAAGTTAGCCAACGAATATTTTGTCGTGTTCTGAATTGTTTTAATCATCGGGACAAAAGCGCCTCCTCGGACAAACACCGGAATATTATCTGCCGAAACAGCAATGTTCTCCATATTTCCTCCTTCGTGTTTTGCACCCGTATAAAAATCATACCAATTGCTGTTTTTTGGGAAATAAACAGTTGTGTTGGTAACTCCAGCTTTGGTAATTGGTGTCACCAAAAAATCATTTCCCCACAAATAGGAATCACAAGAGTTCAATAACTTGTCATTGGTTGGTTCCTCAAAAAACAAAGGACGCATCAATGGCAAACCTTTGTTGTTATTTTCAAAAGCCAAAGTGTAATTGTACGGCAACATTTGGTAACGCAACTTAATTTGTTTTTTAACTTTGGCTTTGGTCAAAATATCTTTATTAACAGGTTCCGAAGCCACATCTTCCTGCGCGTGCGGACGATACACCGGCTGAAATACGCCATACTGCAACCAACGAACATACAACTCATTGTCGAAATAATCTCCGGCAAATCCTCCCAAATCCGAATGCATATATGCCATTCCCTGCATTCCCATCTGCAACGCAATTTCAGGTTGCGATTGTAATCCTTCCCAACTACGACTTACATCGCCCGACCACGGAATCATTCCGTAATGCTGTGAACCGGAATATCCGGCACGCATCAGGATAAATGGACGCACATTTGGAAAATCCTTAACGTAGCCATCATTAATCATTTTGGACCAAGTATGTCCGTAAATATTATGCACTTCATCTGCTTTTCCCTGTGCGGTAAATGATGCTGACGGAAACACTTCGGGTTCTCCCAAATCGCCCCACCAACCGCCAACTCCTTGATTAATTAGATTTTTATAAATGTTCCAAAACCAAGTTTTCCCTTCGGGTTTAAACACATCTACAAGTCCGGTATTCCCGAAAAAGAAATCGTATTTAAATGGGTTTCCGGCATTATCTGTTGCCAAAACTTTCTTATCGACAGCATCTTGCCATCTACTTGAAGTCGTCAATATAAAAGGCTCAGTAATCAAAATGGTTTTGACTCCTTTACCGTTCAAATCGTTTATCATTTTCTTTGGATCAGAGAAATTGTCTTTGTCCCAATCCAAATTACCCATCGTTCCTGTAACCGTTTTCCCGAACCAATACAAATCAAGAATAATGGCATCCACAGGGATTTCATCTTTCAAATATTTATCAATGGTTTTGGATACTTCTTCCTGCGAATGATACCCAAATCTACTAGAGAAATTCCCCAGAACCCAACGAGGAACAAGAGGTTGTCTTCCTGTCAAAGCCGTGTAATTTGAAGTCAAATCAGTCCAAGAATCGCCTGCAATTACCTGATAGGTTTTTCGTCCCGAAATAGTTTCGTAAACTAAAGTATTGTCTTTTTTGCTGTCCAAATCCAACCACCCGATAGCACCGTTATCAAAATGAACCGCATAAATTTTGGATGACATTACTAACGGAATCGAGAAATTCATTTTCTTCGAATGCGTTCCGTATCCATAATCGGCTTGGTTGTACAATTCCAAACGGTTTCCGCGACGGTTGATACCCAATGCTCTCGCTCCGGCACCATAAAGCGCTTCGGTTCCATCCACATTGAATTCTATTGTTTCCTGAGGCTGTTCTTTACTATTTGTGTTTCTTTTTACATAGCCATTTTTCTCCGAAATCAACTCTTTGTTTTTGTACAAATAGGTAATTTGGAAAGGGCTTTTTACGATAGAAACCGAAATTCCGTTTGAAAAATACACCAATTCGTTTTGAGTTTGCTTTACTTTAAAAACCGTTTTTTCAGGAGTTAAAACAACTGCATGCGAATTGGAATTTGATTTTTCGCCTGTCGGCAAAAAAGTGGTTTCAATTATTTTATCCGAATAAGGTTTTATGAAATACTGCCCATCAGAAGTTTTTATTTCCAAAATGTTTTGGACTACTTTATAACTTTCAAATTTTCTGTTTGCGTTTTGAGCAAAGGAAAAACTTGAAATTAAAAGCAATAAAATTATTTTTTTCATAACTAATCTAAAATTTTGAACCATTAAGATATTAAGGTTATTAAGCTTTCTTAATGATTCTTAATACCTTAATGGTGACTTTGAATAATTTTAATTTTTAATTAAAATCATTCACATTTAGTTTCCTTAATGACTCTTAATAACTTAATGGTTTAAAAAAATCACTTCAATTCCAAAAGCAGAACCGATTTTCCTTCGATCGTAATATCATTTTTCAAATCAATTGATTTTCCTGAAATCACATCGTTTCCAGTTGAATAATTCACCAAACTCTCCTGAAAACGGTTAGTTGCAAAAGTTTTAGACTCCTTATTGTTATTGATGACCACCATAACCGATTTGGAATCAGTATACCTGAAATACACATAGACATTATTCTCAGGAATATAGTGTTTCATTTTCCCGAAATGCACGGCATCATTGGTTTTTCGCCAATTGAACAATTTTGATGAAAAATCAAAAAACTGCTGTTGCTCGGCCGTCCTTCCTTCTTTTGCGAAAGCATTATTACTGTCTCCAGCCCAGCCTCCAGGGAAATCCTGACGAATGGCAGCATCGCCGTCTTTGTCTTTACTTCCTGCCATTCCAATCTCGGAACCATAATAAATCTGTGGAATTCCTCGAACGGTTGCCAGCAAAGTCATTGCCATTTTATATTTTGACAAATCTTTTTGATAAATTTCGTTGAAACGGTTTGTGTCGTGATTTTCGGCAAAAATCATAATACTGTTGATGTTTGGATACAGAAAATCGTTGGTGAAATTTTCATAAATATTGACCATTCCTTCGTTCCATTTTCCATTATCCTGATTGAAAACATTGGCCATCGTTTCCATCAGTGTGAAATCCATTACAGACGGCAGGTACGAATTATAATCCTGTATTGCTGCAATTTTACTGTCTTTCTGCCAATACGCCATCTGCGCCTGATCGTGCATCCAGACTTCCCCAACGATGTTGAAATTTGGGTATTCATCGGTAACTGCTTTGGTCCATTCGGCGATTCCTTTTTTATCGCAATACGAATAGGTATCTACGCGGAAGCCATCTAAATTGGCATACTCAATCCACCAGATTGCATTTTGTTTCAAATAAGTATTCACCAATGGATTTGATTGATTCAAGTCGGGCATTGATTTTACAAACCAGCCGTCCATGCACATTTTGGCATCAATCTGCGATGCGTTCGGATCAAACTGAGTGGTCATTCTGTAATTGGTTTGAGCATAACCCGGAAACTGATGAATCCATTCATACGTTGGCAAATCTTTCATCATCCAATGTTCGGCTCCCCAATGATTCGTTACATAATCCATAATGAGTTTCATGTCTCGTTTATGCAGCTCAGATGAAAGCTGTACATACTCTTCATTGGTTCCAAAACGGGGATCAATTTTGTAAACATCCGATTGTCCGTAAGTATGATATGAGTAAGCTTTGTCATTATCTTCGCAAAGCGGTGTCGGCCAAAGTGCCGTTGCTCCCAATTCTTTTATGTAATCCAAATGCTGAATCATACCGGCAATATCACCGCCGTGTCTTCCGCCGGGAAGCGCTCGGTTTCCTTTTTCAGTAACTGATTTATCGCTGTCATTTTTAGGATTTCCATTCGCAAAACGATCGGACATTATCAGATAAATCAAATCGGAGGCATCATAACCTTTTCTTGAAGCCGAATTTTCCCTTCTCTGTTTCAGGCTGTATTTTTTGGTAAAAGCGACTTTTTTGTTTTTCGAAAATGAAAAAACTAAATCCTGCGCCGTCACATTTTTAGTATCGATGGTAACAAAAAGATAATTTGGGTTTTCGGTTTTCTTTACTTCTTTAATTACAATATTATTGGAAACCGCCACTTCATTCTCGGCAATATTTTTGCCATAAAACATAATCTGCAGTTCTGGATTATGCATTCCTGCATACCAAAACGGGGGCTCAACTCTGTCAATTTGAGCAAAAACGGATGCTGATATAAGACACATGAGAATAATTGCTTTTTTCATTACTGCTATAATTTTAAAACCCTTTCGAAGTAATACTAAGAAAGGGTTTGTTTACTAATTTATTTTAATGATTTGGCTGAACCAAAACTGCTGTGCCGTTCACATAAACAGTTAATTCATTTGTCCCTTCCAAAGTGAATTTAGTTTCCTTATGATCCACTGCAATTTTCAGAATCTGGTTTCTAAAATTGATTTTAAAGGAATAGCCTTCCCATTCTTTAGGAATTTTTGGAGAAAAATGAAGTGCGTCATTTTTCACTCTCATTCCGCCGAATCCTTCCACAATGCTCATCCAGGTTCCAGCCATAGATGTGATGTGACAGCCTTCTTCGACCTCTTTGTTGTAATCGTCAAGATCCAAACGAGAAGTTCTTAAATAGAACGCATAAGCCATATCCATTTTGTCTAATAAAGCGGCCTGAATCGAATGCACGCAAGGAGAAAGCGAACTTTCATGCACTGTAAATGATTCATAGAAATCGAAATTACGTTCCAATTCTTCTTTAGAAAAATGATCTTCGAAGAAGTAAAAACACTGCAATACGTCAGCCTGTTTGATGTAAGGCGAACGCAAAACTCTGTCCCAAGACCATTTTTGGTTAATTGGTCTTTGTGAACGGTCTAAGTCTTTTACACGGACTAAATCTTTGTCTAAGAAACCGTCCTGCTGCAGGTAAATCCCCATTTCTTCTGATCTTGGAAAATACATATTGCTCGAAACTTTATTCCATTCCTGTAACTCAGCATCCGAGAGTTTTACTTTTTCGAGAATGCGTTTGTGGTCTGCAGGATATTCTGCTGTAACTTTTTGAATTTGTTCAGTAGCATAATCGATACACCATTTAGCAATATAATTGGTATAGAAATTATTGTTGATGTTGTTTTCGTATTCGTTTGGACCAGTTACACCCAAAATCATGTATTGATTTTTGTTTTTGGAAAAAGAAGCTCTTTGATGCCAAAAACGGGCAATACCAATTAATACTTCCAATCCTTTCTCTGGAATATACGAGTAATCACCTGTAAAACGGTGGTAATTGTAAATTGCAAAAGCAATCGCTCCATTTCTATGGATTTCTTCGTGAGTGATTTCCCATTCGTTATGGCATTCTTCACCATTCATGGTAACCATCGGATACAAAGCTGCACCATTAGTAAAACCTAAATTATCTTTAGCATTTTCAATGGCTTTATCCAATTGATTGTAACGGTAGGTCAATAAATTACGGGCAACCTGCTGGTCTTTGGTGGCCATATAAAAAGGAATACAATATGCCTCAGTGTCCCAATAAGTAGATCCTCCGTATTTTTCGCCTGTAAATCCTTTTGGACCAATATTCAAACGGGAATCTTTACCTAAATAGGTTTGATTCAATTGGAAAATATTAAATCGGATTCCCTGCTGTGCTTTTACATCGCCATCGATAGTGATATCCGACATTTCCCAGATTTTTGCCCAAGCATCAATCTGATCCTGTAACAATTGATCGTATCCTTTTGCTAAAGCTTTTTGAATAACATTTTCTGCTGCCGAAACGGTATCGGTATGATTTAGCGAAACAGTGTAACCTCCAATTTTCTGGATTCCGGATTTTTCTCCTTTTGCAGCAATAACATCGTAATAAAATAAAATTTTATCAGCAGTCGTATCAACAGAAGTAGGAGATAAATTTTGTTTTTCGCCTTTTGCAAAAATGGTATTCTGCATAAAGGTTGTTACTTTAAAATGCGTTTTGAAAGTCTGTGCTGTAACAAAAGCTTCGTTTCCAGATTTTTTAACGTCTAATGGTTCCCAGAATTTCTCTTCCCAGTTAGCATCTTCATTGGTTACACCAGCATCGATGTAAGGTTTATAGATAATTTTGGCGTCTTTGTTCAAAGGAGTGATTTCATAATTGATTACTCCAGCTTCGTCTAAATCCAGAGATAGAAAACGACGGACATTCACCGATACTTCAGTACCATTTTTAAGTGTCGCCTGAAAGGAACGGTTGTACCAGCCCTCTTTCATATTCAATTCACGACGGTAATTTGAAACTTCGGTACAGGTATTCAAATCAAAGTCTTCTCCATTAATTTCAATATTGATTCCAATCCAGTTTGGAGCATTCAATACTTTAGCAAAATATTTTGGATAACCGTTTTTCCACCAGCCTACTTTAGTTTTGTCTGGGTAATAAATTCCAGCAATGTAACTTCCCTGAAAAGTTTCCCCTGAATAATTTTCTTCAAAATTCGCTCTCTGTCCCATAGCACCGTTACCGATACTGAATAAACTTTCGGAAGATTTAACTTGTTCCTTATCAAATCCTTCTTCGATGATAGACCAATTATCTGGTTTTATATAATCTTGATTCATTTTTTTTTTTTAATGTGTTAATGTGAAAATTAAACTCTTTGTGAATTATCCAATTTTCACATTTTCTGATTGACTAATTATTTATTAATTAATAATTCCAAAAAAGTGGAATTCATTTCGGTAAAATCTTTAAAATTGTATTGTGCTTCATACAGTGTTTCTTCGTGACCAATGCCAATACTAATCATTTTGGCAATGTTTGCAGCTTGAATTCCTGCTACAGAATCTTCAAAAACTATAGAGTCTTCATTGGTTACATTCAATAATCGTGCAGCGTGAAGGAAAACTTCGGGATCTGGTTTTGCATTCACCACATCATTTCCATCAACTATAACGTCAAAAAAGGGCAGAACTCCAGTTTTTTCAAGAATTGGTCTTGCATTTTTACTGGCTGATCCCAAAGCAATTGGCTGATTATTCGCTTTTAAAAACTTTAAGACCTTAATCACTCCCGGCAGAATTTCAGTCTCATTCATATCGACCAGATACGAAAGATAATCTTCGTTCTTTTGGATCAGCCATTTGTCTTTTTCTTCCTGAGACGCCTGAATGTTTCCCAATTCTAAAATGATATCTAAGGAACGAACGCGGCTCACTCCTTTTAATAATTCATTATGTTCTAATGTGAAATCAATTCCTAATCCGCTTGCGATTTTTTTCCACGCTAAGAAATGATATTTGGCAGTGTCAACAATTACACCGTCTAAATCAAAAATAAATCCTTTTCTCTTTTCCATTATTCTGCTTATTATTTTATTTTATTCCTGCACTTTTTCTTTAACGAAAAACACAGCCAAACCAGCAATCAGCAGAGATATTCCTGCTATTACAATTATCGCCATTGGTTCTCCTCCGAAAAGCACAATTATAGTACTTCCTAATAATCCTGCTGTTATTTGTGGCAGCGTTATCGTGGCATTAAATAATCCCATATATACCCCCATTTTCTCGGCAGGCAATGACCCTGAAAGCATTGCATATGGCATGGCCAAGATAGCCGCCCAAGCCAATCCTACTCCCGAAATAGAAAGCAGTAACATGCTTTTGTCTTCGACTACAAACATAGAAATCAGCCCTAATCCTCCCATGAATAAAGAGAAACTGTAGGTTTTTTTTCTTCCGATTGATTTGGCAATCGATGGAATTAAAAGTGAGAACAATGCGGCAACACCACTATAAAATGCAAACATTACCCCTGTCCAGTCCCCTGCTTCATTAAATCCGACTGATTTAGCATCGAGAGCGGCGGGTCCCCAAACTTGATTAGCAATCGCTCTTGTGGTATAAACCCACATTAAAAACAAGGCAAACCATGAAAAAAACTGAACAATGCCAAGCTGCCAAAATATTTTAGGAGCATTACCTATCAGCTTGAAAATATTTTCTTTTGGCTTATCTTCAGCAGTATTCAAATCAATATTATTATATTCGGCATGTTCTTTTGGTGCATATTCTTTAGTTCTTAATACTGTCCAAAGTACTGTTGCTAATAATATTGCTCCTCCAATGTAGAAAGACCAGATTACGGATTCTGCCACTTTTTCGCCAGCAGCAGGGACGTTTGACAATCCTATTTTTACTAAAATCCAAGGCAATAATGATCCAAAAACAGCACCAAAATTAATTAATGCACTTTGCAGTGAATAGCCTAAATTACGCTGTTCATCATTTACCATATCACCCACAAGCGCTCTAAATGGCTGCATGGTAACATTAAATGATGTATCCATAAGCAATAGCATCACAGCTCCAAAAGCCAGAGGCGGCAGCAGATAAGTGAAATATTCAGCATTGGGCATAAAAAACATTGCCAGTGCCGATACAATTGCGCCAAATAATATAAAAGGGATACGGCGGCCTAATCTGGTCCAGGTTTTATCGCTTGAAAGACCAATAATTGGCTGTACAATTAAACCAGCCAGCGGCGCCGCTAACCAAAAGTACCCAATGCTGTGAACATCGGCACCTAGTGCTTCTAATATTCTACTTGTGTTTCCATTTTGCAAAGAATATCCGATTTGAACTCCCAAGAATCCAAAACTTAAATTCCAAATCTGCCAAAAACTTAAATTTGGTTTTCCCATTATTAAAAATTTTATTTATTTACTAAACAAACAGTTATACAATGTTTATCATTAAAAATTAACTATAATTTCTAATAAAAACACCAATAATAACAAAATGAAATTGAGTTCAAATCAAATGCCTTCAAATCAATTCTTATATCACACTTTAAATTTCCTTTCAAAAAAACCAGCCTTTGGTTTCTTCTAAAAAAGCAAAATTAAATTCATTTGCTTAGAATTATTAAGTGCATTTTATAAAAATTGTAATGGACAACAGCATCGTACAGCTAAAAAATATCCTCAAAAGGATTCACTTATATAGTCAACTATACTTTTGTAAAAATTCATTAAATCATTATAATTTATTGAATCTTTTTTTTAAAAGATTATATCAAATGCAAAAAAAATAGCATCCGAAATTTATCGTTATAAAAAACTCATCTCATTTTCGAAGTAAAAGAAAAGTTATAAACGTGGAGTAAATGTATAAAAATCTTTTTAGTAATTATTTAATAAAATTCAAAAATCATCATTTTTTTTTACTACAAGGTTGTAGTAATTAATAATTTACGTATTTTCTTTGCAAATCTTTTCAGAATTGACATATTGCAAAAAAAAAAATCAAACGGATTCAATCCATTCGATTTTGGTTTTATTAGTTTTTTCAGCAGCAGAATTTTATGGATTCATTCTCATAGCAATGCTGCCTGTTTTTTTAATTGGTAGATTCTCTTTCTACCAGATAGGTTTCAATAACTTCGGTAATGTAATTTTCTTCCTCCGATTCATCTTCCGATTCCAGCCGGTCAATGATTATTTTAGCAGCGCGGTTACCCATTTTTACGCCACTTTGACTTACAGTGGTAATCGTTGGAGTTGAATATTTGGAAATCATTCCATCGGTAAAAGCAATTACTGCAAGATCATTGGGGACATTCAATCCAATTTTATGAGCCGTTTTGATACAGGTAACGGCAAAAATTTCATTGACAGCAAAAACGGCATCGATAGCTTCATCTTCCAGTAACTTGCCAATAATAATTTCGCAGGTATCGATATCTTCAATTTTTATAATCAAATGCTCATCAAAAGGCAGATTATTGTCCAGCAGTGCTTTTACATATCCATCAGTCCTTAATTTACCAACACTTACATAATCGACGGTTGTCACAAGAGCAATCTTTTTCCGGCCTTTATCGATCAGGCTCTGAACGGCCTCATAGGCGGCCTGTTTGTCATCAATAATTACTTTGTCACACAGAACTTCATTCGTCACACGGTCAAACATGACCACTGGCATTCCCTGATTAATCACTTCGGTAATATGATGAAAATCCCCTTTAAACTGGGTCTCTTTAGATAAGGACATGATAAAGCCATCAATACTGCCATTGGCCAAAAGTTCCATATTGAGCACTTCTTTATCAAAGGAATCATCGGATAGGCAGATAACTACACTGTATCCATTTTCGTTAGCTATCTGTTCAATACCATTAATTACTGTTGAGAAAAAATGATGTACAATTTCAGGGATGATAATTCCAATAGTTTTGGTTTTCCGGTTTTTCAGGCTCAGCGCAATATTGTTGGGTTTATAGTGATAAAACTTAGCAAAAGCCTGAACTTTTAATCGTGTTTCTTCACCAATTTCAGGGCTGTTTCTAAGTGATTTTGAAACAGTTGAAATAGAAACATCCAATTCTTTGGCAATTTGCTTTAACGTTATTTTTTTCTTCATATTAAAGTCTCATTACTTGATTGTACTATTCGATTCGTAATAAAGGTAACATAAATTTTTATTTATTGTAAATATTCACATAAAAACTGATATAATTTACAAAGTTTTCAACACTATCACGTTTTCGTAAGCTGATATAATTTTCGCCGCGTTGAACGTGTTAATAAATTCATAATTTTGGAATTCGAAGTAAAGAAAACTTAAACAAAACTTAACCAAAAAAACAATTAATTTAAACAAAAAGTATGAAAACAATTTACAAAAAGTTGTTATTTTTATTACTCCTGCTTCCTTTTTGTGCTATGGCTCAGAACAAAGTTGAAGGAACGGTACTTGATAATGTATCAGGTCAGCCAATTCCTGGAGTAAATGTAAAAATTGAAGGAGGCACTACTGGTGTTTCGACTGATTTTGATGGTAAATTTCAATTTGCAAATGCAAAACCGACTGATGTACTAACCATTAGTTACATGGGGTACCAGACAAAATCAATTACTATTGGTTCTCAAAAATCTTTAATTATTAAACTTGAAGAAGATTCAAACCAATTAAAAGAAGTTGTAGTACAGGTAGGATACGGAACTGTTAAGAAAAAAGATGCAACAGGAGCTGTAACCGTTTTAGGCACAAAAGATTTCAACAAAGGACCTGTAAGCTCTGCGGATCAGATGATGCAAGGTAAAGTAGCTGGTTTACAGATTATTAACGGGGGAGGCTCCCCTGGTGCTGACCCAATTGTGAGAATCCGTAGCGGTTCTTCTCTTAGTGCCAACAATGATCCATTATATGTAATTGATGGTATTCCTGTTGCAAACGGAGGAGTAGAAGGAGGAAGGAATCCATTGTCAACAATCAATCAAAATGATATTGAATCGATTTCAGTTTTAAAAGATGCTTCTGCAACTGCAATTTATGGTTCACGAGCTTCCAATGGTGTAATCATTATTACAACCAAAAAAGGAAAATCTGGCGATATCAAGGTGAGTTACAATGGTAATTTCCAAGTTTCAGAAATAACACAAAAAGTTGATGCTTTATCAAGCGGACAATTTAGAGATTTTGTTAATGCAAACGGAAGTGCATCTCAAATAGCGGCAATGGGTCAGGCTAATACAAACTGGCAAGATGAAATTTACAGAACTGCTTTAGGTACAGATCAAAACATTTCTGCAAGCGGAGGATCTGACAACATAAACTATAGAGCTTCTCTAGGCTATACAAATTTAAATGGTGTTTTGTTAAGAGACAATTTTGAAAGAACAACATTAGGGGTTTCGCTTACTGGAGATTTTTTTGATAAACACTTAAAAGTTCAGGTAAACAACAATACATCTGTAATTAAAAGTAACTATAGTAATACTGGAGCAGTTGGAGCAGCTGTCGGTTTTGATCCAACTCAGTCTGTTAAAAATGCTAACGGAACTTATTTCCAATGGATGACATCTGCAACAGAATTTAATCAGCTAGCTGGGAAAAACCCTGTGGCAATGATTGAACAACAAGATAATTTAGGCAGCTTCAATAGAAGTATCGGAAACGTCCAGTTGGATTACAAAATGCACTTTTTGCCAGAATTAAAAGCAGTTGCAAATTTTGGTTATGACCAAATGAGCGGTAGAGGTTATGGCGGAACAGATGCAGATTATTTATTTGGTCTTAAAGGTTCTGGATACAATAACTCTTATGAAAATATAGAGAAAAGAAACAATAAGTTAATGGACTTGTATTTAAACTATAATAAAAAGATTGAGAGTATTAATACGCAGCTTGATGTAACAGGAGGTTACACTTATCAAGATTTTAGAGAAGATAAAAACAGATCAAACTATAATTTTGAAAATAATACAACTACAGTTGATGTAGTGATTCCGACGCATATTAATTTGCAATCTTTCTTTGGAAGAGCAAATATTACAGTGGCTGATAAATATTTGTTAACTGCTTCTATCAGACGTGATGGTACTTCTCGATTTACACAAGATTATCGTTGGTCAAATTTCCCAGCAGTTTCTGTTGCATGGAAATTGAATGAAGAAGGATTTTTGAAAGATGTAACAAGCATCAACTCATTAAAACTAAGAGGAGGCTGGGGTATTACAGGACAACAAAATATAGGAAATGTTTATCCTTCTATTCCGTTGTATTTAGCTTCAAACATTGCTGCTCAATACCAACTGGGAAACACCTTTTATACTACTTACAGACCACAGCAGTATAATAGTAACTTGAGATGGGAAGAGACAAGTACTATAAACGCTGGAGTTGATTTCGCCCTTTTTAATAATAGAGTAACGGGTACTGTAGATGCTTACCAAAGAACTACAGAACATTTATTGTTGAATACGTTGAATCCTGCTTTTTTCGGATTCTCAAATAGAGGTGATTATAACGTAGGGAGTATTAAAAACAAAGGACTTGAGGTGTCTGGTGAAGTAATTCCAGTTCAAAAAAATAATTTAGAATGGAGAATAGGTGGAAATATTACTTTCCAAGATTCAAAAATTACGGCATTAACTACTACTCAAGATAATACACCAGGTCTTGAAGCTGGTAATATTTCAGGAGGAACTGGAAATACAATACAAAACCACCAAGTGGGTTATGCACCAAATTCATTTTATGTATTTGAGCAGGCTTATGGTGCTGATGGAAAACCAATAGACGGTGTTTTTATAGATCGTAACAAAGACGGACTTGTAAATGCAGACGATATGTATCGCCTTCACAAACCGGCAGCCGATATATTCTACGGCTTCAATACAAGTTTGACATACAAAAGTTGGGATTTTTCTATGAATTGGAGAGGTTCATGGGGTAACTACATGTACAATAACGTAGATTCTGGAAATGGCACCTATAATAATGTCCTAATCAGACAAAATGATTTATCAAATGGCGTTGCAAATCTTTTAGAGACTGGATTTAAACAAGGAAGCGATTTCCAATTGCACTCTGATTACTATGTACAAGATGCATCTTTTGTGAAACTGGATAATGTTACAGTTGGATATACTTTCAATCAAAAAATAAAAGGTATTTCAACGTTAAAGTTAACTGCTTCAGCACAAAATGTTTTAACAATTACGAAATATGAAGGTTTGAATCCTGAGATTTCAGGAGGTATCGATAATAATATCTATCCAAGACCAATTACTTTCATGTTAGGATTAAATGCTAACTTCTAATTCAAATAACAAGAAAATGAAAAAGATACAAATAAAATTAATGGGGATTTCTTTGTTTATGATGACGATGTTCTTTTCATCATGTACAGATGACTTAAATGTAACACCCCCTGAAAATGGAGACCTTGTAACAAGTGATGAGCTTTTTAAAGATCCGGCCGCTTATAAACAAAATTTAGGTAAATTATATTCAGGTTTTGCTACAACTGGTCAGCAAGGCCCCGCAGGAAGTCCTGATATTTCTGGAATTGATGAAGGAACAAGTCAATACATCAGAGGTTTTTGGATGATGCAGGAATTAACAACTGATGAAGCTGTAATTGCATGGAATGATGGAACTATCAAAGATTTCCATTCACAGACTTGGTCATCATCAGATACGTTTATCGCAGCAACATTTGCACGTTTTTCTTTCCAGATTGTAAATTGTAATGAGTTTTTGAGACAAACTACAGATGCAAAATTAGCAGGAAGAGGAGTGACAGATGCAACTCTATTAGCAGATATTAAAGCGTATCGTGCAGAAGCTCGTTTTTTAAGAGCAATGACATACTGGCATTTAGTAGATACTTTTGGAGCAGGGTCTATCGTAACAGAAGATTCTCCAACTACATTTTACTATCCAACGTATGCTTCAAGAGCTGAGATTTATAAATTTATTGATGAAGAGCTTACTGCTATTGAGCCATTATTGAAAGCACCAAAAACAAATGAAGCTTACCGTATTGATCAGGCTGCAGCTTGGATGTTGCATGCTAAATTGTACATGAATGCAAAAGTTTATATTGGTACAGATCATTATGCCGAAGCGCTTCCTTTGATTGATAAAGTAATCAATTCAGGTTATTCAATCCATAATAACTACAATCAGTTATTCTTGGCAGATAATGATAAAAATGGTGCACAAAAAGAGTTTATTTTCGCAATTGCTTTTGACGGAATCCATACTCAAACTTATGGAGGAACAACATTTTTAGTTCATGCTCCAGTCGGTGGCAGCATGGTGGCATCTGAATATGGTATCAACGGAGGTTGGGGAGGTATTAGAACAACTTCAGCTTTTGTAAATAAATTTGACGCTGTTACTAATGATACTCGTGGTAAATTTTATACTAACGGACAATCTAAAGAAATTGCAAACATCGGTAGTTTCACAGATGGCTATGCTATTCAAAAATTTAAAAATGTTGATATAAATGGTGTTCAGGGATCAGATAAAGCAGGAAACTTTGCAGATACTGATTTTCCAATCTTCAGACTTGCAGATGCTTATTTAATGTATGCAGAGTGTGTCGTGAGAGGTGCAGGTGGAAACTTGGCAACTGCAACTACTTATGTAAATGCATTAAGAACAAGAGCAAAAGCGAACATTATTACTCAAACTGATCTTAATTTGAACTTTATCTTAGATGAGAGAGCAAGAGAACTTCACTGGGAAGGACACAGAAGAACAGATTTGATCCGTTTCGGAAAATTCAGTGGAGGTTCATACTTATGGCCATGGAAAGGAAATGTGGCTGGAGGTACTTCTACTCAATCTTACAGAGATTTATTCCCAATTCCTGCTGGAGCTCTAGGGGCAAATCAAAATTTAAAACAAAATCCTGGATACTAATTAACTAAAAATATACCAAATGAAAAATATAACTAAATCATTAATTGCTTTATTAGCACTAGCTGTAGTATCGTGCAGCGTTGAAGATGTACAAGATAGACCTGTTATCGAAGGAGTTGATTCTCCAGTTTTAACTGCTCCTCAAAGTGGTGCAGCATATATTTTATCTCCAGATGCAGCAGATTCTCAAGCAGAACGTTTCACATGGAATTCTGCAAATTATGGCGGAGATGTCGAAGTGACTTACGCAGTTGAAATGGATAAAAAAGGAAATAGCTTTAAAACTCCTAAAGAATTAGGAACTGTAAAATCTCAAAATCAAGTTTCTGTTTCTGTTAGTAAATTAAACAGCGCAGCTTTGGCTTTAAGCGCAACTCCATTTGTCGCAGGTGATTTCGAAGTGAGAATAAAATCTAATGTAAGTACAAATATTATGTACTCAAATGTTGTTGGAATCGTTGTAACTCCTTACACTACCGAAACGCCAAAATTATGGGTTCCAGGTGGATACCAAAATGCAAGTGGTTACGGTTCAGACTGGACACATTCTTCTGCTCCAACATTAATTGCTGAAGGATATGGAAAAACTGCTTTTGAAGGGTATGTTTATTTTGCAACTGCACAAGACGGAACAAAAGATGGTCAAGGATTCAAATTGTCTTCTCAAGCAGATTGGAGCGGAACTAATTATGGTGTTGGTACAACAGGTGGAACAATCAGTACAACAGGCGGAAACTTGTCAATTGCAGCTGGTTACTACAGAATTAAAGCAGATACTGATCCTACAAAATTGACATATACAGCATTAAAGACGACTTGGGGAATTATTGGTAATGCAACTCCTGGAGGATGGGATACAGATACTCCAATGACATATGATCCAGCGACTAAAAAATGGACCGTTACTGTAACTTTAACTGCTCAGTCAGCTCCTGACAATGGTTTGAAATTTAGAGCAAACGGAAACTGGGATCTTAATTATGGAGACACTGGAGCTAATGGCACATTAGAAGAAGGTGGAACAAATATTGGTACTACTGCCGGAAAATTCTTAATTACATTAGACTTAAGTAAGCCAAGAAATTACACTTATACTATAGTAAAACAATAATTCTGGTTATCATTTCAAAAAGGGCTATCTTCATAGGTAGCCCTTTTTAAATTTTAAATAAAACACTATGAAAAAACTTATACTCTTATTATTGTTTTTTTCATCTTTTGTGGGCATAGCTCAGCAGCAGACCGTTACTTATTCCATAAGTCCGGCTTCATTCGATGAAACAGCTTCTATCACAATCACTATTAATGGAAACAGCATCAACGAGAGCACTTGGGGAGTAACCGGAAATGCGCTTTACATGTGGGCCTGGGCTTTTGATATTGACGATACAACTCAAAAAGGCACTCCTCTTAATGGCTCTTGGGATTCTTCAAATGAGGCAAGTAAATTCACCTATAATGCAGGTAATGATACTTATACAAAAACTTTTGTCCCAACTACCTATTATAACACAACTAATATTGGTAAAATTGGTTTTCTAATAAAAGCTAAAGACGGAACGGGAGACAAAAAATCGCAGGATATCCTTGCCGAAGTAGGCTCTTTCCAAGTTACCCTAACTTCACCATCACAAAACAGTACTACTATTTTGGCATCGGGCGGAAGTCTGTCAATTACTGCAAGTAATACTAATGGTGCTGCAAATTACAACCTAAAATCTAACGGAACCAGTATCAATACAGCTTCAGCTGTTTCAAATTATTCATATACCCACAGCAGTATTACTCAAAATCAAAACTATGAACTGGAAGTAACACAAGGTACCACAACAATTACCAAAAAATTCAGTGTAATCATAAATCCAAATACAGTTTCAGAAACAATCCCTGTTGGTTTGTCCGAAGGAATAAACTACAACCCAACTGATGCTACAAAAGCTACTTTAGTTTTAGAAGCGCCGCTAAAAGATTTTGTATATGTTGCTGGAAGTTTTAATAATTGGCAGCCTGGTAATTCATATGCCATGAAAAAAGACGCAACAGCCGGCTCCACAAAATTTTGGCTGGAATTAACAGGTTTGGTATCTGGGACAAATTACACTTACCAGTATTGGGTGGGAGAATCAACTCCTATTGCTAATTCTCCGGCTCTTGTAAAAACTGCCGATCCTTATTCTACGTTAGTATTATCTCCTTATGATGATTCAGGAATTCCTGCTGTAAACTATCCCAATATACCTGCATATCCTGCTGGACAGGATAAAGAGGTAACTGTTTTACAAACTGGACAAACACCTTACGCATGGAGTAGTTTCACGACTAATTTTGTAAAACCAGAAAAAGATAAACTGGTAGTATCCGAAGTGTTAGTAAGAGATTTTGATGCCAATAGAAATTATCAGAATATAATTGACCGTATTGATTATTTCAAAAATTTAAAAATAAATGCCATCGAATTAATGCCCGTCATGGAATTTGAAGGCAATGAAAGCTGGGGTTACAATACCTCATTTCATATGGCACTGGATAAATTTTACGGTACTTCTGCAAAACTGAAAGAACTAATAGACCTATGCCATAAAAACGGCATTGCAGTTATTCTAGATGTGGCTTTAAACCATGCCTTTGGCAGAAATCCAATGGTAAGAATGTGGATGAATGATCCTGATGGTGACGGTTATGGCTCCCCAACGGCTGAAAATCCTTATTTCAATACCGTTGCAAAACACAGTTATAGTGTAGGTGAAGACTTTAATCATTCATCGGCATTAACAAAAAACTATGTAAAAAGAGTCATCAAGCAATGGATACAAGAATACAAAATTGATGGTTTCCGCTGGGATTTAACCAAAGGTTTTACACAAAACTGCACGGCTTCTGATGAAAGCTGCACCAACAGTTACCAACAAGACAGGGTAGATATCTTAAAAGAATATGCCGACTATTCATGGTCATTGGATCCAACTCACTATACAATTTTTGAACATTTAGGCTCTGATACCGAAGAAAAAGAATGGGCTAATTACCGTTTTACCGAAACTCCAAGTAAAGGTGTAATGATGTGGGGAAAAATGACTGATAATTACAATCAATTATCAATGGGATACAATTCAAGTAATGATATTTCAAGAATGTATGGACCAAACCACAGCGGTTTTCTAGGAAACAGAGTTATGGGCTATGCCGAAAGTCATGACGAAGAACGTTTAATGTATAAAAATATTCAATACGGAAATACAGCCAATGCTGCTCACAATGTAAAAACACTTAGTGTCGCTTTATCAAGAATGTCGGCCATAGGAGCCGTCACTTTATTAATACCTGGTCCGAAAATGATATGGCATTTTGGTGAATTGGGCTGGGACACGTCAATTTATACCTGTACCGACGGAACCTTAAATGACAATTCATCAACAATTGCAGGAGATTGTAAATTATCTACCAAACCACAGCCTCAATGGACTAACAATTGGCTGAGTGATAATTCCAGAAATAAAATCTATTATGATTGGGCAAGAATGATTGCATTAAAAACAACCGAGCCGGTTTTTTCAGGTACAGCTACAGTTCCATCAGCTACAACATTAACGCCAAACATTAAAATAACAAACAGTTCATTAGCAAGCTCGACCCTTAAAGATGTTCTTATAATTGCGAACTTTGATGTAACTGCCAAAAATGTAGCAACAGGATTTCAATATACTGGATCATGGTTCAATTTAATGGACAATTCCCCATACACTGTCACTGACGTTAATGCCACTATTAGCCTCCAGCCTGGTGAGTTTAGGATTTACGGAAATAAATCAACTGTCTTAGCAACAACTGATTTTGAAATCATGAAAGATATTTTCATTTCACCAAATCCAGCTTCAAATTACTTTTCATTAAATACTGATACTGCCAAAATCCAAATCTTTTCAATAACTGGACAATTAATAAAAACGTTCAGCAAACCACACACTAAAGAATACCTATACAATATAAACGAATTAAATAATGGTTTATATTTTATTAAAGTTTACAACGAAGCCAATCAAATAAAAGTAATTAAACTTATAAAGCAATAATTAATTTAACATAAAATCGGCCGTCAAATTAAGTTTTGATGGCTTTTTTTATAAAAATCAGGCAAATAATCTGCATACTCTAAGGTTGGGCTGTCCATTATATTCCCTATTATCAAAAACTAAGATAGAAAGCGTTGTTTTTCTAAAACGGGGCATGTCATTTTCATTTCTCCTGTAAATCATCCAATACAGCATTTCATGTTTAAACCAGAAATATTCAAACAAAAAAAACAGCCCAAAAAGAGCTGCTTTTCTCAAAATCCTAACTATCCTTAACCACAATCTAATTAATTAGCCTCAGCCACATTTTGATTTTTGATCTTCAAATCACCTTTATACACTTCAGTAAGTGATTTTCTAGACAATGTAGTAGTCTTATCCGCAACCACAATCTCGTGCACCACTTTCTTTAGATTAGTTTCTACTTCCAAGAAGTAAACTCCTTCTGGAAATTCCTCAAGATTATACGCCCTTGCAATTCCTTCTTTTCCCGTTACCAGTTCATTATAAATTATGTTATGAGACTGATCATAGATTGTCACATTGGCTTTTTTAATCTCATTTACCGAAAAACTAATTTCTTTTCCCTCACCCTTTTTCACATTAAGCAAAAAATCATCGTTGATTGCGTATGTATTAATACCAGTCATTGTCACTAATACTACCAGACTTAATTTTAAAATCGTTTTCATAATACTGCGTTTTAAATTAGTAATTATTTTATACTGCTAAAGTAGCATCATAATTCCATCCAAAACACAACTGTATTTTCTGATACTTATGCTATTTTAACATTACGAAAACGATATATGGAAGCCTATGATAATACAGCAAAGGTTTGAGTTAAAATACCATAGGCTTTAATAAGTATAAAGCAGATAATTTGCTGACAATTACCACAACGAATCCAGTACAAAAATCATCAGTTTTAATTCTGCAGACTATTGTATTTCAGCAGATTTATTTTTAATCCAATATACTGCAGCTGAAGTCCATTTTTGAGCACATCATATTCAGCTGACAATAATTGATTTTTAACCGAAGAATACAAAATTGCTTCCACTTTTCCATTAGTAAATTTGGCCTGCGTCGTGGTTAGAGATGCTCTGGCATATTTTTGCTTTTCATCCAGCTTCTTCTGGAACTCAAGGTAATTGTTCCTGTTTTGTTCTTCAATAGCAACTTGTTTTTCTAACTCCTGTTTTTCCTGTTCTATGAGCTGTTTTGATTTTTCGCTTTCAATTTTTGAAGCATCTATTTTTTTGTTGTTCCTAAATCCGTTAAAAATAGGAACATTTATCTGGATTCCCACTTGCTGGTTTGTATTGTCATCTAATTGATTTCTGAAACTATCGGTATTTCCAGCGGGCCGATTTAAAACAGTATAATAAAAAGTCGAATATCCGTAGTAAGCAGACACTATCGGTAAATTATTAGCTCTTTCAGCATTTATCGATTTTAAACTGTTTTGATACTTAAGTTCGGCTCGTTTTATTTTAGGGCTGTATTGTATATTTTCAGTTTTGCCGGGTATGTTTTCATTCAAAACATTTTCTAATACAACATCTGTAGTTACAATGTCTGTAGCATTCATCAATTGGAATAATTGCAGTTTTTTGATTCCATATAATTGTTCCGATTCCAGATTTCTATTTTCCTCTTCTGCAAAGCTCAGCTGCATATCATACAGATCACTTTGTGGTTTGCTCCCAATAGCAACTTCTTTTGTTACTCTTTCTAGGTTAAAAACCGCCTGCTTGAACTGTTCTTTCTGAATTTTTATTAATTCCTGAGCATAAAGTGTCTGATAAAAACTTTCTAAAATCTGCAGTTTGTATTCGTTTTCAATCACGTCTTTATCAGCTTTGGCGAGTTCAA
Source organism: Flavobacterium sp. HJJ (assembly GCF_015351475.1). Taxonomy (GTDB): domain Bacteria; phylum Bacteroidota; class Bacteroidia; order Flavobacteriales; family Flavobacteriaceae; genus Flavobacterium; species Flavobacterium marginilacus. The sequence goes on from NZ_JADKPR010000029.1 coordinate 55,881, forward strand.
TATTGATTTTATCTTTTTTGGCATTGGCGAAAGCGCTAAAATCAATCAAATTTGTTCGTGCATTCAGATAGAAATTATCATTCTGAATATTGGAACTTACTCTCCCATTTGATGCAGGATCTATAGTTGAACCGAAATTATAACTTTGTTCTCCAGATAAACTAACAAAGGGCAGCATTCGATTCAAAACAGAATTCTGAGATTTCTGAGTTCTTTTTATTTCCAGCTGTCTGATTTTGATTTCGATATTATTCTGCAAAGCGACCTCCATGCATTTAGTAAGCGACCAGGAATTTTCCTGGCCATTTACTAAAGCAAAAAATAAAAAAAAGATAATCGTTACAATTAGGCTCTTATTCATATTTTAGGTATTTCAAAACATCCATCCTAGTTGCCTGATATGCTCTCGAAAGCACTACCAAAAGGGTTAAAAACAGCAAGCCTACAAATCCAATTAAAAATGGATAAATAGAAATTTCAATTCTATAAGAAAAATTTTCCAGCCATTTATTGAGCAGGTAATACGCTGGAAACAAAGTTATTAAAAATCCGATTACACTGAAAATGATGTATTGCTTTGAAAGTTCTTTAAGCAAAACATCCGTTTCGACACCCAATGTTTTTCGAATGGCAATTTCTTTCATTCGTCTTTCGATAGAATAGGAAGCTAAAGCGAATAATCCGAAAAGGGCAATACCAATTACGATGACATTCAATAAAGAAAAAAGATTTTTCTGTTTTACATACGCTTTATAAGTTCTCATATAGCTTTTATCAATAAAATCATATTTAAAAGGATAATCGGAATCGACATTTTTGATCCAGAACTTTTCAATATCGGCAATAGTCTGTTCAGTGTTTTCAGCTTTTAATTTCACATAAATGTCACTTATATTTCCAATCATCCAACTCACTGTTTTGAAATGAAAAAAAACCATTGGCGGTACTTTTCCCTGCGGACTATAGAGACTAAAATCTTTTACAACGCCTACAATTTTGAACTTATGATCATTCCAGTCAACAGTTTTGCCAATTGGATTTTTCTCGTTCATAATCTTTAAAGCAGCTTCATTGATCATCATCGAATTAATAGTATCGGAAGCAATTTTTGGATTAAAATAACGCCCCTGAGCCATTTCGATTTTCATCATTTCGAGCATTCCAAAATCAACTGCCATGTTTTGACCTTGAATACTGATGCCTTTATAAGAAAAACCCGAAGAGGAGTCGTTACCACCACCAAATCGGAATGCTCCAGTTGCGACTTGTTCTACTCCATTTATTATTGAAATTTCATTTTTAATGGTTGTATAGCGATTAAATGTTTTTTTTTCATAGTCTTTTGTATTAAAATCCTTTTGAGATACTGAATAATCAATATCCAAAACCTGCTCTCCCGAAAAACCAAGGTTTTTATTAGCCAGATAACGCACCTGCTCATACACAATATAAGAACCAACAATAAAGAAAGAGGCAATGGCAAACTGCAGAATCAGCATTCCGTTTCGAAGCCACACTCCGCTTTTATTTCTTCCAAAATTTCCTTTCAGCACTTTTAAAGTTTCAAAATTGGATACATAGATGGCCGGAAATACACCAGCAAAAATTACTGTAATTATAAAAATCAATATAATTTGTCCGTAAAACTGGTTTCCATAAATGATCAACTCTTTGTCCAAAAACTCATTATAATACGGCAAAGACAACTCAACAATAGTTAATGCTAATAAAATAGAAATTAGAACCGTAATAATTGTTTCAAATAAAAACTGCCTGATTATATCCGATTTTGAAGCTCCAACTATTTTTCGGACACCTACTTCTTTGGCTCGGCGGATAGCATTTGCTGTTGCCAGATTGATATAATTTACAATTGATAAAATCAAAATCAAAACTGACAATCCTGACATTATCAATAAAAATTGATAGTTGCCCTTTCCCTCGGGTGAACCCTGTCCCTGGCTATGCAATCTTGAAACAGAAAGCGGCTCTAATATAAAATTAAAATGCCCATATTTTGATTCGAACTCTTTTGGGCTGATTCCTTCGGATTTTGCATCTTTAATTATTTTATTCTGATAATAAATAGCATTTAACTTTTTAGAAAGCTCGGCTGTCTTAGAGGCATCTTTTAATTTTATATACCAGCCGTTATTAAAGTGTCCCCAAGAGTCTTTATCGCGATCTAATCTTTCTTTCATATTACTTACGACCGCATCTGGAGCAATAGATGAATTTCCAGTAATTTTATATATTGCTGTAACCGTTAGAATTTTATCTTCATATTGAATTTGTTTTCCTATAGGATTTTCAGTTCCAAAAAATAATGCTGCCGTTTCCTGTTTCATCGCAATACTATTTTCGTTCTGCAATGTCGTTTTTGGATTTCCCTGCACAAATTCAAAAGGAAAAAAATCAAAGAAATTATTTTGTGCATTAAATAATTTTTTAATAATTATTTTTTTGCCATTGTATTTATAGAGAGGTGATTCGTACCAGTTTTCACAGTACATCATTTTCTCAATATTGGGATCGTCTTTTAGAAATGGATTGAACGTAACTGGTGCATTTGACCAGATCCTATCCTCTCCTATGTCTGTCAAAACCTGAAAGACATTATCCTTCTCAGGATTCCAATCGTTGTAACTCTGCTCGTCATTCCAATAAAGGGTTGCGAAAATCAATCCAGCAATTCCGATTGATAATCCCAGAACATTCAAAGCTGTAAAAAGCTTGTTATTTTTAAGATGATAGATAAATATGTTTGTCCAGTTTTTTAACATGTGATTTTGATTTTTTGATTTGATTGATGCTTTAACAAACTATCTCATTCAATAGTACAATTAAGGCGGTAAGGATTGTGACAATGATTTTTAGTATCATTTTTTATACTTTAAAAACATCAACATTTCTATGATTAAGTTTTTCCGAAAGTACTATTCCGTCTTTCATCAAAATTGTTTTCTGCGAAAATGATGCATCATAATCCGAGTGGGTTACCATTAGGATTGTTGCACCATTGGCATGCAGATCTGTTAATAACTCCATTACTTCGTTTCCGTTTTTACTATCCAGATTTCCTGTAGGCTCATCGGCAAGAATAATTTTCGGATCATTGATTAAAGCCCTTGCAACCGCCACACGCTGTTGCTGTCCTCCAGAAAGCTGTTGCGGATAATGTTTCAATCGATGCGAAATATTCAGTTTTTCGGCAATTGCTTCTACTTTTTGTTTTCTTTCTGATGAAGGAACTTTGTTGTAAATCAGAGGCAATTCGATATTGTCATACACTGATAATTCATCTATTAGATTGAAATTCTGGAAAATAAAACCAATATTTTCCTTTCTGACTTTCGATTTAGCTTTCTCTTTCAGCCCGATCATTTCCTGATTCAGCAATTGGTAACTGTCTCCCGAAGCACTGTCCAGTAACCCGATAATATTTAATAATGTGGATTTTCCACTTCCCGAAGGTCCCATAATAGAAACAAAATCACCTTGATTAATGGTTAATGAAACTTCGCTTAATGCTTTGGTTTCAATTTCTTCTGTTCTAAAAATTTTCGAAAGGTTTTTGATTTTAATCATGATTATTGTTCGTTTTTTGATTGATGTTCTTTTATATATTATTTATAGCAGTTTTATTCTTTTAAACACATAGAGACATAGATTAAAATAGAAAATAAAAGATGCTTTGCTTAAGATAGTTTTCATAGTGCTATGTGTAAAAATGTATTTTCTTAAACAATCTAATTCACTTTATTTAATTCTATCTTTCTATGTGGTTCACCTTTTCATCTTTGCCTTGATTCTTTATTCTATTTTCTTGATTCTTTATTCTTTGCTCTTGACTCTTATTCTAAATTCAAAACTTCTGCTAATTTATAGTCTTTATAAGAGGAGGTTATTACTTTTTCGCCTGCTTTCAATCCGCCTAAGACTTCGTAATATAATGGATTTTCACGGCCCAATTTGATTTCTCTTCTTTCGGCTTTATTTCCGTTTACGACAAATATCCATTTCCCACTTGTTTCTTCATTAAAACTGCCTTTTGAAAGCACTGTAGTTTTTGTTTTTTCGGATAAATTTAATTTTACGCCAAAACTCAAACCTTGTTTCAAATCCATTTTATCTTTAGAGACAAAATCCAATTCCACCTGAAATCTTCCGTTTTTCACCTCAGGAATCACTTTTGTTATTTGAACTTCTATGGCTTTATTTTCAAAATCAACAGTCCCTTTTTGTTTTTCCGAAATTCTGTCTAAATAGAACTCATCGATATCAGCCACTAATTTATAGCCTTTTTGATCGTCAATAAAACCAATGCTTGTGTTTTGTGCATAGGTTTTTCCCAGTATCGGTTCAAATGACGAAAGCCTGCCGGAAATTGGCGCTGTTACCAAAAAATTCTTTTTATTGGTTCTCAGAATTCCGAGGCTTTTATTCATGATGCCAATCGATTGATTAAGCTGTCCAATCTGAATTCGATTTGCCTGCTTTTCCTTGCTCACACTTTGTTTGATGATATTCATCCGTTCTTTCTGAAAGCGATAATTTTCTTTTGTCTTTTCCCATTCGCTTTTAGCGAGAATCTCCTGTTCAAAAAGATTTTTATTGGTGTCCAATAAATTTTTCGCATCCAGATAATCATGTTCTATCGCGATCAGATCCTTGCCTAAATTCAACTCCTGATTTCTTAAATCCAATTTGGCTTTCTCCAGATTATTTATCTGTTCAATAATAGCCGTTTCCTGTTGCATGTATGCCAATTCTGCATTCGGATTGTATAATCTAGCCAGCGATTGCCCTTTGGTAACCATATCGCCATTCTCGACAAATATTTCCTGTACCGCACCGCCTTCAATAATATTAACGAGCATGGAATTTACAGGAACCGCTTTGGCCTGAAAAGACATAAAATCTTCAAAGAAATTATCTTCAACCGTTTTAATCGTAATTTCTTCCTTTTTTACATTCAAGCTTCTTTTTTTGGTAGCCGATGCAAAAGCGATATAACCCAGAATCAAGATAATGGGCAATGCGGTTATTAGATACTTTTTTTTGTTATTTTTACTTTTAATTATGGTGTCCATTTTTGCTTATTTATTGTATATAAGGCGATTATCGTGCCAAAAAAATAAAAATTTACAAAAGGCTTATTTTTAAGGTTTTATTTTTAAATAGAAATTTCAAGCTGTCCATTATTGGACAACTTTTGTCCGCAACCGAACAATAATGAAAAAAACAAATGCATCCATTTTAATCATAGACGACCAGGAAGACATTCTTTTTGCCTCCAAAATGTTTCTAAAAAAGCATTTTGAAAACATTTTTACACTAAATAATCCAAAATTGGTGGTCGAATTATTGGCAAAAAATACTATAGATGTCGTTTTATTAGACATGAATTACCGGATAGGTTTTGAAGATGGAAAGGAAGGATTGTATTTGCTGAAGGAAATAAAAACGCTTTCGCCAAAAACAGTTGTTATTTTGATGACTGCTTTTGGTAAAGTGGAAACGGCTGTTGAAGGTCTAAAAGCGGGCGCTTTTGATTATATTTTAAAGCCTTGGGAGAATGAAAAATTACTCAGTGTTGTAAAACAGGCAGTCGATATAAGCCGAAAAGAACAGAAAAAATCAAATCCTGCCGAACCAATTGATAGTTTTTTCATTGGCCATTCGGATGTGATAAAGAAAGCTTATTCATTAGCTGATAAAGTAGCCAAAACGGATGCGAATGTTCTCATTCTGGGCGAAAATGGTACAGGAAAATTTGTTTTGGCTTATCATATTTTCAATCAATCCGAGCGGAAAAATGCACCTTTTATCCATGTCGATTTAGGTTCTTTAAATTCCAATATCTTCGAAAGCGAATTATTTGGCTATGCTAAAGGTGCTTTCACTGATGCTAAAGCAGATACTCCAGGACGTTTTGAAATGGCTCAGAACGGAACTATTTTTTTAGACGAAATAGGAAATGTTCCGTTGCATCTGCAATCCAAACTTTTGCAGATAATACAAACCAAAACCGTTACCAGATTAGGAGAATCGAAACCCAGACCTCTGAATGTCCGTATTATTACAGCGACAAATCTGAATTTAAAACAGGAAGTTGCCGATAAAAACTTTAGAGAAGACTTATACTATCGCATCAACACAATGGAAATAGTATTGCCTCCTTTACGGGAACGCAACGAAGATAAAGTGCCATTAGCCGAATATCTTTTGCAAAAAATGATTACTAAGTACGAGCGTGACGAAATTATCTTTGATAAAAAAGTGATTGAACAAATAGAAAAACACGCGTGGAATGGTAATATCCGCGAAATGGAAAACCGAATTGAGCGTGCTGTGATTCTCTGTGAGAACAATCATATTACAGTTTCAGATCTGGATTTGGAACAGATAACGGTTTACGAAGAGAATCCAGAAGACATCCAGCTTTCAGCAATCGAAAAAGCAACTGTCGAAAGAGCACTTCTTAAAAACAATAACAATATCAGCAAAACAGCTGATGAATTGGGACTTTCCAGAGGTGCGTTATATAGACGTTTAGAAAAATATAATATCAACACTAACTGATGCATCAGTCTTTCAAAATATACAACCAGATTTTTATTCGATTGATTATTATTCTTTTGGGGACAGGTTTTGCAATTTTTATTTTTCTAAACCGCTTGATTTTTACTTCATTATTCATATTTTTTATCGATATCATGCTTATTGTAGAAATGCATTTTTATGTCAAAAATGTGTTTTCCATTTATGACAAAACAATTAGCTCAATCCTGCAGAATGATTTTACAGCCGATTATTCAAAACACAGGTCATATAACATCTATCCCGATTTATTTCATTTGTATGAAAATTTAAAAACCAAGGAGAAAGAACGAGTTTCAAAAGATATTGTTTATCGTTCGATTCTAAACAATATTGAAAGCGGAATTATTATTCTACAGAAAAAAGAAAATGATTGGGATATCTTTTTAATGAATAATTATTTCTCCAGACATTTTAATGTGCCGAAAGTTTCAAAATGGAAATACCTGAAAAACCAGTTGCCTTCATTATGTGCAATAATTGAAGAACAGAATTTCCAGGAAATAAAAACAGCATTAGAAATCCGTGTGAATCAGCAGGATAATCAGACTTTTGCCTTGCAGACCTCCAGAAGCGAGATTTACAATCAGGATTATTTTATTGTTTTACTGGATTCAATTCAGAATGTAATTGAGAAAAAAGAAAAAGAAGCATGGATAAATTTGATGAAAGTGATTTCTCATGAACTTCTGAATTCAATCACTCCAATTCGATCACTTTCTCAGAATTTACAAGATTTGGTACAGCAGGAAATCATTTCGGAAGATGATTTGGATGATATGAAAAATAGTGTTGCCACAATGCTGAGACGAAGCGATCATTTACAGCAATTTGTAGAAAGCTATCGAAAACTGGCTATGCTGCCTTCACCAAAAAAGAAAAAAGTAAGCCTGCAGCAATTGATTGAAAACAGTTTCCAGATTATGAATCCTTTATTCAAAAAGGAACAAATTGAAGTTATAAATACAGTTTCTTTTAATCATTGGCTCCAGATAGATGCACAGCAGATAGAACAGGTTTTGATTAATCTTTTTACAAATTGCATTTTTGCGCTGAAAGAAATTTCAAAAAAAGAGATTACAATTTCGGCAGAAGTCAAAGAAAAAAGAACCTTCATTCAAATTTCAGATAATGC
>NZ_JADKPR010000030.1 GCF_015351475.1 Flavobacterium sp. HJJ
GGGAATTTGTGTAATCAGTGGCAAAAAAAAGTATTGAATGAAAAAGCCCAGACCGTTAGGTATGGGCTTATAAAATTCAAAATTCTTTTCATTTCCTTTTCCTTCGAACGAGCTTTTTGAGCAGTATCGAAATGACAAAACTGACAACCGCTCCTATAATAGCTAGAACAACAGTCTTCAAAACATCTTCCGACTGCAGATTGGGCACCATACTCAGAAAAGTACCACTGATAGTTCCCATCAATGGACTGTTACTGGCTTGCATCAGGATTCGAAATTAGGGTGAGTAGTCAATTGGCTGACGGCAGATAATACAGTGCCGGCAGCTGTCAGATAGCCGGCAATTGAAATCAGCGCAGGTGGCAGTGCTATTGGAGCATTAATAACACTGACACCAGCAGTTGCGAGAACAAGCCCGATAGTGCGAAGAACTTTAAAGAATTTTGGAGTGGGAGCAGTAGCTCTTTTTAGAATACTCATAATAGGTATTTTTAAGATTGAACAAGTAATAAAACACTCTCTTTTTCGTCAAGTTTTGGATAGACCAATTTCTTAAGCTTTAGAAAAGCTGGTCTGGATTGGAGTCCAATTCCTGAACCCGAAAGTTGGGTAACTGGAGCAATACAGCCCTTCAGTTCTTTTACGGCATCATTAGCGGGATGAAATAAAATTAAATTTCTATTGTTAACATCCATAATTTCTAAATGCCATCTGAATTTTCTGCTGTATCGCTTACATACAAAATATTCCCCTTCTGGAATGCAGGAAACCTGGCTTGCGTTGTCTTTCCACGGCAATTCAATCGTATAACAGATTATTTTGCCATTGCAGACAAGTTTCCCATTTGTACCTCCTGGAAAATACGTTCTGGTCAATAGTAAAACCATCTTATATACCGTTTACGGCCGCCAGAGCCAATGGGTTGTAAGTTCCATTTTTAAGGGAATACATTTTGCCGTTGACTTCTTGGTAAAACTCCATTCCTAAGGCTAAAAAAAGTGGTTTTCCGCTATTAGGGGTTACCATATTAATATGAGAAATAGCTGATGTAGGCTGTGTATCCCATGGCAGTGGCAGTGTCTCCGAATGCGATTCAATAAATGTTTCTGCTTCAAAATCTATTTCCGTTCCTGCCGATATGATTTTAAAATGAGTGGTACCAGCTGGAGCAGCTATCATATTGGCAGGTACAAAAGAAGCGAAATCAACAGTGATTGCACCACTGACACGGTCAATTGCTGCGGTATACGGGGCAAACAGACTGGTGCCTAATGTTCCATTGATATTAAATTCGAAGCCAATTAACAATTCCGCTTCTCCGTCGATAATATTCCGCATCCCGCGTTCACTGGTGCTGTCAGCCTGAATTACTTTGATCATAGACTGCGTCAGTCGGCTGACCATTCTGCTGTCAGCAGTATTTAAAAGTAAGGATCGTATGGAAGTTCTCAAAACTTTGCCAGCCTTTCCCGCTCTTCCAAATTCAGCACCATTCTCACGGGTGCGCTGAAAAGCAGGATCATTTGCAATTCGTTTTGCATCGATTCCTCCTTTTTCACGAGCCATGTGTCCGTCTTTAGTTTTGTAAAAAGTAATATCCCCGATAGTCCCTTTTAATTTAATAATGCCTTTTTGCTGAGCCATAATTTCTGTTAGTATAATGTTGATGTTTAAAATGTTCGGTACATTTTTTCAAACCTTACAAATCAGTTTCGATGCATCTAGAAGCGGATTTATAATGCAAAGGTGTTACTATCGTATTTAGTATCAAAGGCATAGGGTTCAGGAACAGCCAATAAGTGCTGTAAAGATCATTATAGCTTTTTTTGCCTATAGAAAAACCTCGTTAATTGTCCTGAATGATTATAAGAATTTAAGAGCCTGTTTAAATTTCATTCGTCTCAAATAGAGTTTAAAACGATGCACTTTCAGTGCATCCCGCTTTAGCTTCTAAAAAAGTTTTTGCCACAGAGTCACAGATAAAAAATGATTTTAAATCTGTGAATCTGTAGCAGAATTTAATCAATTTTCGCAGTCCAGCGTTGCAGAATTTCAGTCTGCCTAACCATACTCCTGGGTAAAGCCCACCCAAAGGCATGGATAGTGCATGAAGAATGTATAAAGAAAGAAAAAGTAGTTTAGCAATAAATCAGTATTATTGAGTAGTAGACCACGGCATTCGCATTTAAAAAAAATGAATTTCACCAATTAACACTAATTCTTATCAAAATTGAAATCAAATTTTACAGCTTTTTACAGTTTCGAATATTTTGTGTAATTAAATAGCAATCTTAATTCGTGCAGATTAGTGTAATACCATTTAGAAATATAAAATATTCCAATTTTGGCTCCCTCTCCTCTGGAGAGGGTTGGGGTGAGGATAAATAAAAAAACTATTTTATATTTCTAAATGGTATAATTCGTGTCAGAAACTTTTAAAAGCGAATGCCGTTGGTAGTAGACGGCTTTTATAACTCAGGAGTTTCTTAGCAGGCTGATTCGATCTGTTTGGTATTAGTAACGACAGTCATATAAAACGATATGAGCAGAAATCTAAATCCTGTTTTATAGTATTTTAAATGGGATTCTTTGTTTTAGTTTGGGATGTTTTGTAAAACCTATTTTCCGATGCAGAAATTAGCAAAAATATTCCCCAGTAATTCATCATTAGTAACCTGACCCGTAATCATCCCAAATTGGTACAGCGCTTCTTTAATGTCAAGGGCCATAAGGTCACTGGAAAGATTACTTTCCAGCCCGAATTTCACTTTCTGAATTTCGTCAAGGGCTTTTAGCAGCGAATCATAATGGCGTGTATTAGTGACAATTGTTTCGTTATTCCGAAGTGCTCCGGTGTTAACAAAAGAAAGCAGTTCATTCTTTAAGTCATCAACGCCAATTCGTTCTTTAGCAGAAATGTAAATGGTTTTTGGCTGCTGGTTATTGGTTGCTAGTTTTGCTTCGATTACTTCTGTCATTTCTTTAGAAAGTAAGTCTTTTTTATTAATGATAACCAAAATAGGCTTTTGCGGATACAGATTTTGTGTTTTGTTGATTTCAATAAGTAAGTTATCCAGTTTTTCATTCACTGACAGCTGACGGCCATCAGCTAAATACAAAACAACCTGCGCCTGATCAATTTTCTCAAAAGTTTTTTTGATTCCGATGCTTTCCACCACATCGGCGGTTTCACGTATTCCGGCGGTATCTATAAATCGAAAGCCGATGCCGCCAATCACCAACTCGTCCTCGATAGTATCGCGTGTAGTCCCTGCAATTTCCGAAACAATAGCGCGTTCTTCATTTAATAAAGCATTCAGCAGTGTAGATTTCCCCACATTGGGTTCGCCTACAATAGCAACAGGAATGCCGTTTTTGATAACGTTACCAACGGCAAACGAATCAATCAAACGCTTAAGTACAAATTCTATTCGGTTCAATAATTCATGAAATTGCGTTCTGTCGGCAAATTCAACATCTTCTTCGGCAAAGTCCAATTCCAGTTCGATTAAAGAAGCAAAATTTAATAATTCTTCGCGCAGTTTAGCAATTTCATTAGAAAAACCACCGCGCATTTGCTGCATCGCAATCTGATGTGAAGCTTCGTTATCTGACGAAATTAAATCCGCTACAGCTTCAGCTTGAGATAAATCTAATTTCCCATTCAAAAATGCTCTTAATGTAAATTCACCCGCATCGGCCATTCGGCAGCCTTTTCGAAGCAGCAGCTGAATAATTTGCTGCTGAATATAAGTTGAACCATGACACGAAATTTCAATGGTATTTTCGCCCGTATAAGAGTTAGGTCCTTTGAATACAGACACTAAAACTTCGTCCAGTGTTTTTTGTCCGTCAATAATATGTCCCAAATGAAGTGTGTGGGATTTTTGCTGTGTCAGATCTTTGTTTTTTATGGATCTAAAAACCGAATGGCCTATAGCTATGGCATTTTCGCCCGAAATACGGATTATGGCAATGGCACCAGCTCCCGAAGGAGTGGCTAAGGCAACTATAGAATCGTTTTGGATCATAACAAAAAATTTATGCAAAAGTAAACAAATTAGTGATTAGCCGGAGGCATTGAAAATTTAAAAGTCAAACCATAAACCACAAACAATAAACATATCCCAGCCTTTAAATTATGTAAATCAAATTGATAATTATCATACTTTATCTGTATGAAATTTTGTAAATTTATACTAGTTATTGGTAATCAGTAAATTATCTGTAAAATGAAAAAAATATTGTTCCCAACAGATTTTTCAGAAGCTTCAAAAAATGCTTTTATATATGCGCTAAAGCTCGCCGATGCTATAGATGCCGAGATTATTACGCTTCATGTTTACGAATTGAATTCACCGGCTTATCTGGACGTTTCAGTCTATCTGCATGAAATCTATCAGTATGAAGAATTGAGCGATTTCGAAAATTACAAAGATGAAGTGCCTGTACTGCGGAACATTGCCCAAACCCATGATTTGGAACACATCAAAATAAGCAATGTACTTATTCAGGGCTATCTGGTGGACGAAGTCGCGAAGATTTCCAAAGAAGAGCCAATAGACTTTATCGTTATGGGAACTAAGGGAGTTACCCACTTGCGTGAAGTCTTTTTGGGTACAGTAGCCACCCGGATAATGAACGAATGCAGTACGGCCGTTTTGGTCATTCCTGAGAAATGCACTTATACCCCGATAACCAAAATTTTATTCAATACAAGGTATCTTCTGGACGATATTGAGCCTCTGAAAAAAGTAGCGGCGCTGGCCAATGTATTTCGGGCACACATCGACTGTCTCAGCATAAAAACACCGCATACCGTTCAGGACAATGATTTTGAGGCCGATTTCAAGAATATTTTCAGAGATGCAGACATTAGTTTTCATTCTGTTATAGAGAATGATATCGAAGGAGCAATTTTCAAGTATATCGATCAAAATGCTATAAATATGGCAGCAATCCATGTACGGCATAGAGGATTTTTTGAAAAGCTTTTTCAGGTAAGCCTGTCTGGAAAGCTGGCCTTTCATATCAATATTCCGTTCTTATCCGTTCATTAAAAGTACTGAATCATGATTATTTGGGCGTGACCCAGCTGAGCAAAGGGGCTAAAGTATAGCAGCGTTTATTCGCCCCTTTCCTCAGCTGCGTCGGGCTTTCCGCGCTGCTTTGGCAGCCAGCTTCTATCCCTCACGCGGCGTCTGCAAACAACAATTTTAGCATAATAACAGCCAGTCATAGAAATAACAGAATTGTTCCTAAAAAAAAAGTAAACTATAATTCATAAACAAATGAAAAAGATTTTATTGCCCACCGATTTTTCAGAAGTTGCCAATAATGCTTTTATTCACGCATTGGAATTTGCAAAAATTGTAAATGGTGAACTCCTGCTTTTGCACACTTTTGAACTGCCAATAGTTGACAGTCAGTTTGTGCCTGAGAATTACTACACAGTATTTGATTCTCTGCAGTTGGCACAATTTGATATGTTCAAGAATGAAATTCCCAAACTTCGGGAACTGGCCAAGAAAAATGGCTTAGAAAATATAAAACTAAGCCATAGACTTATGGACGGCGACTTGATTTATGCAATCAAAAAAGTTGTCAAAGAAGAAAAAGTCGATTTTGTGGTAATGGGTACTTCAGGTGCATCAGGCTGGGAATCATTTTTTGTAGGATCCAATACAGGCGCAGTGCTTACAACCGTTGATGTACCGGTCCTAAGCATACCAGTTGAAGCGCAATATGACAAAGTCAAAGCCATTGGTTTCACCACCCGATTTAGAGACAAAGACAAAGCGCCGCTGCGGCAAGTTCTCAAAATCGCCAAAAAAACCAATGCCGAAGTGAAATGTCTGTATGTCAAAACCAGCAAATCTGATGTTTTGGACACAACAATAAAGGAATGGGAAACCGAATTCTTAAATGAACCTATTACGTTTACAGTCGTAAACAGTGATTTGGTCAAAGAAACGATTATCGATTTTGTATCCCACAAAAACATCGATATCTTAGCCATGATCACCCATAAACGAAATTTCTTTTCTGAGCTGTTCAATCCAAGTCTGACCCAAAAAATGTCCAACACTTCTGTAGTGCCGGTATTGGCTCTGCACGAAGAGGAGCTGTAATCTTAGATTTCAGATTTAAGTTTCATTTCGATAGAGGCTTCCATTAACATTTGAAAATTTAAAATCTGCCATTGTCATTGCTGTTGATATTTGAAATCTGCCATTGCCATTGAATTTCTGATTCCCTACATTTGTGTATCATTAAAACAAACAATGGAAATTTATAAAACCAATAGTCAAAGCCATTCAGAGGATTTAAAGGAAATTAACAGCAAGTACAACAGCATAAGTTTTTTTAGACTTATCAGTATTCTGCTTTTCTTAGGAAGCTTATTTTATTACATAAAAACCAGTGAAATAGTATTTGTCATGATGGCAGTTATACTATTCGCTGGTTTTATTATTTTGATGCGGATTCATTCAAAGCTGTCTTTTCAAAAAAAGATAAAAACAGCGCTGGTGGAAATTAACGAAAATGAAACCGCCTATTTGGAACGAAAAGCAATCCCTTTTGAAAATGGTGCCGAATTCAATGATTTTCACCATCCGTATGCCTATGATCTGGATATATTTGGAGCGCATTCTTTGTTCCAAAACCTAAACAGAACCGCAACTTATATCGGCAAGAAGACATTAGCGAGACAATTATTGACGCTTTTGCCAAACAGTGAAATAATCCAGAATCATAAAGCTGTTCAGGAGTTAAAAGAAAAATTAGAGTGGCGTCAGGAGTTTTTGGCTTTTGCCAAAGCAGGGAAGGACAGTCAGTCAGTTTACTCAGCATTACTGGAGTGGAGCCGATTTGAAAGTTCTTCTTTATCAAAAACGGATACGCTTTTATCTTTTCTGTTTCCAATAGGTTTTTTTAGTAATCTGCTGGGATATTTTTTTACTTCCAATCCAGTATTCCTGTCGTATCTGACTTTTTTCTTTGTATTAAACATGTCATTTTTAGGCCGGTTTTACAAAAGAATAACTATTGAAATTGCCAATGCTGAAAATATTGATGTCATAGTAAAACAGTACAGTTTACTGGTTCAAAAGATAGAAAATGAAAACTTTCAGTCCGAAAAATTAATTGCTTTACAGCAAAAATTATACTTCCAGAATCAGAAAGCAAGCGTGCACCTTAAGAAATTATCCGAATTATTTTCTAATATGGATACCATTGGGAATTTTGTAACGGCTTTATTGTTCAACGGAACATTTCTTTTCAATCTTCATGTGTTGAGATCGCTGATCGTTTGGAAAAAACAGCATGCAGCAGTCATTGAGGGATGGCTGGAAGTGATAGGGGAGTTCGAAATGCTGAACAGTCTGGCTAATCTCTCTTATAACAATCCCGATTTTGCATACCCAGTATTAAATAACGATCATAAAATTGATTTCACAAATTTGAGTCACCCTTTATTGAATCCAGCTACTAGGAAAGGTAACGATGTACAGTTTTATCCGCAGTCGTTTATGATTTTGACGGGTTCCAATATGTCTGGTAAAAGTACTTTCCTGCGCAGTCTGGGAATCAATATGGTGCTTGCAGGGATGGGGTCGCCTGTCTGCGCACGTGAAGCTAATGTGCATCCGATGCCAGTTTTAGTTTCGATGCGTCTTTCAGATTCATTGTCCGACAGCGAATCCTATTTCTTCGCTGAAATTAAGCGTTTAAAGCAGATTATGGATGAGTTGGAGTTAAGTCCTGCTTTTGTCCTTCTGGACGAAATTCTGCGTGGCACCAATTCCGATGATAAACGAAACGGAACCATTGAAGTGGTCAAAAAAGTAATTGCTAAAAAAGCAATCGGAGCCATCGCAACACACGACATAGAAGTCTGCTTGACCACAAATGAGTATCCTGATATTTTAACTAATAAATGTTTTGAAGTCGAAATTAGCAGCAATGAACTCCATTTTGATTATAAACTCCGTGACGGCATCTGTCAAAACAAAAGCGCCACTTTTTTAATGCAGAAGATGGGGGTTATTTAGTTTTTCCTGCCGGTTTTTCAGTCGCAAAGCCATTGCAAGGAACGAAGCAGCCTCATCAGATTAGCATGTGAAGCCAGTCATTTGGAATGTGGATATGCGTTGCGATTGCTTCGTGCCTCGCAATGACCATGACTAAAAGCAAAAAACCAAAATTCTGGTTAGGAATTTTGGCTTTTCAAATATAAAAATGGTTTTGGTTAGTTTCGTATTTTAGAGGTAACTAGCTGTTTAGCATTACTGGCATTACAAGCATTGTTACGGTTTCGCCTTCTTCCAGTCCATCAATAGGAGTAAGGATTCCGGCTCTGTTTGGTAATGACATTTCAAGCATGATCATGTCTGATTGCAGGTTGTTCAGCATTTCTGTTAAGAAACGGGAGTTGAAACCTATCTGCATATCGTCACCTTGATAATCACAAGTTAATCTTTCTTCTGCTTTGTTGGAGTAGTCAATATCTTCGGCAGAAATATTCAGTTCGGCTCCGGCAACTTTCAAACGAATCTGGTGTGTTGTTTTATTAGAGAAAATAGCAACACGACGTACCGAACTCAAAAATTGGGAACGGTCCATCATTAATCTGTTTGGGTTTTCTTTTGGGATAACCGCTTCATAATTCGGGTATTTTCCATCGATTAAACGACATAATAAAATGTAGTTGTCGAAAGAGAAAGTAGCATTCGAATCGTTGTATTCTATTTTTACTTCAGCATCCGATGTGCTTAGGATACTTTTTAAAATGTTTAATGGTTTCTTTGGCATGATAAACTCAGCCACTTGCGATGCTTTTACATCAGAACGTGCGTATTTTACCAATTTATGAGCATCTGTTGCTACAAAAATCAAACCTTCTGGAGAAAACTGGAAAAATACTCCAGACATTACCGGACGCAAATCGTCATTTCCAGCTGCGAAGATGGTTTTGCTTACCGCTGTTGCCAAAACATCAGCAGGAACAAGCGTTACAGACGGATCTTCTAAGTTTACAGATTTTGGGAATTCTTCCCCTGGTGCATACGCCAAGGCATATTTTCCAGAGTTAGAACTGATTTCTATAGTACTGTTTTCTTCTACTGTGAAAGTTAAGGGCTGTTCAGGAAAAGTTTTAAGGATTTCCAATAATAATTTTGCAGGTACTGCAACACTTCCTTTACTTTTGGAGTCGATCGACAATGTGGCGGACATGGTAGTTTCCAAATCGGATGCCGAAACAGTTAATTCGTTATTATTTAATTCAAATAAAAAGTTATCCAAAATTGGCAAAGTATTGTTACTGTTGATAACGCTACCTAAAACTTGTAATTGTTTTAATAAGTACGAACTCGATACTATAAATTTCATCTGTATTGTTTTGTTTTTAATGGTGTGCTTTTTCTGAATTAAAATTAAGAATAGGCTTTACAAATATATTGTAAACTATTCGAGTATTCCAAATTTTTTATTAACATCTATTTACTGTATTTTCTTTTTCTTAGGAACGTAAATCCGAGACCAAACAGAAGTAAAATTAAGATTGGAAGCCCGATAGTTAGGAACTGGGTAAAGGTATAGTTTTCATACACTTTTTCTTTGTCCAACAAAGGCAGGTCAACATCTTTGCTTCGAATGTTAATAAGTCCGGTGTCATCCAGCAGATAATTCACACAATTCATCATAAAATCTTTGTTGTCGTACAAATTACCAGATCGCTGGTCATAACCTAATTCTACAGGCTGTCCTGTTTTGTCTAATTGATTTTTTATAATGTCGCCGTCCGAAACCACAATCATTTTGCTTTCTTTTGCTTTGGTAACAAAAGATTTTTCTTCAAAAGGTAATACACGGTTTTCAAACATCGAATGAAAATTTCCTTCCAGTAAAACTGCCATAGGAATATTTCCTTTATTTAGGTAGTCAGAGGTTGAAGTCTGCTCAGAAACCATATTCAGACTGATTGGCACAGGAGTTCCTATCCTTTTTGAATAAGCGGACGACTGCAGTAAAACAGTTTTCTTAATACCGTTTTTTAAAGTATCCATCGCATTAGCAAAATCAAATTTGATGCCCCCCAGATTCTTTACAATCGGGTGCTTGCTTGCAGGATATACCTGAGGAGCAAATTTCCAGATGAAATCCTGATATTGCGTTGCGCTTCCCTGCTCTCCGGACGCCAGTTTTATCGGGCTTCCCTGTTCATCTTTTACCAAATCTGGATTGATGCGTACGCCGTATTTGAAAAACATATCATTAAGATTCAGGTCTTTCGGGAATGCTAATGTTGCTCCAGTTGGATTGTACAAGCTGTCCATTTCGGCATTAACTTGTTCTACGAGCCAAAGGGTTTTTCCTCCGTGAATAATAAATTGATCCAAAACCAATTTTTCTTCATCGGTAAAAGCTTCCGTTGGTTTGGCAATGACAGCCAGATCATAATTTTGCAGTGATTTTAGTGTTCCTTCCGGATTTTTGGCAACTGAATCCAAAGTAAACGGACCAATGAAATAGCTTTCGCGTACCTGCATCAGGAATTTGGCAATATGACGTTCCTGAAGTTCACCGTTTCCTTTGATGATAGCGACTTTCTTTTGTTTGTCTTTCGAGATTTTATTGATTCCGTCCGAAATAGAATATTCAAGATGCTGTACAGATCCAATCACTTTTTGAGTAGTAGTGGCTCCCATAATGTTTTTCAGCAATGGAATATTGACTTCCTTATTATTATAAACGGCAATTGCCCATGGAAAAACCATTGACTGGGATTGTTTTCCTTTGTCGTCTACAGTGATATTTATTGGTGTCAATCCTTTTCGATACAGCTCCTTAATTTTATCCATGCTCTCGTCTTTGTTCTCCAATGGATCTACAAATTCGACAATAATGTTAGAATTATAGGCTTGAAATTCTTCCAAAAGCTGTTTGGATTCCAGCTGTAAACGTTTGAATTCAGCTGGTAATTCACCTTGCAGATATACTTTTATAGACAAAGGAGCTTTTACATCTTTGATGATTTTTAAAGTGGTTGGTGACAGCGTATATCTATGATCCTGCGTTAAATCAAAACGATGAAAAAAGAAATTACTTATAATGTTTAATATGAATACTGCCGCAATAGTGATCAATAATGATTTGGCATTTTTTATATTGAAAGCTTTCATTAGGATTTAATAGATTTTAAATTAAACACTGTGAACGAAAGGTATAAAACGGCAATACTAATGAAATAAATTACATCTCGAGTATCTATAACGCCCCGGCTCATACTTTTGTAATGATCCTGCATTCCGAAATAAGATATAAATGAAGAGAAATCTGGAAAAACAGAAGCTAAGCTTTGAAACCCAAAATAGAACAAGAAACACATAAAAACGGCTATTATAAAGGATACAATTTGGTTTTCTGATATTGAGGAAGTAAAAATTCCGATTGCGGAATAAGCACCAATTAAAAACAGCAGACCAAAATAAGAGCCCAAAGTGCTTCCCATGTCAATATTTCCTTCGGGCGACCCCAAATTATAAATTACTTCAACATAGATAAAAGTTGGGATGATAGCCATTATTATCAGCAAAAATGCTCCCAAGAATTTTCCGTTTACAATTTCCCAAACGCTGATAGGTTTTGTGAGTAGTAATTCTAATGTACCCTGCTTTTTTTCATCCGAAAAACTGCGCATGGTTACTGCTGGAATCAGGAAAATTAAAATCCAGGGTGCCAAAGTAAAAAAAGGAGTTAAATCGGCAAAACCGCTGTTCAGGATGTTATAATCACTTTCAAAGACCCAAAGGAATAAGCCGTTTCCAATTAAGAACAAGGCGATTACTAAATACCCGATTGGTGAACCAAAGAAGGATTTTATTTCGCGAAATACGATTGACTTCATTTTTTATGTTAATTCGTTTATTGTTTAATCGTTTATTTGCCACAAAGAGGCGCAAATATACTAAGTTTTTTAATCTGAAATCTGCAGCCTGGAAACAGAAATCTAAAATCTGTATACTGGTTACGGCAGGCTTACTAATTTATCGGCACTCCAAGCCTCAGGTTTTGCATTGAATAATTTTTTCGTAAATGTCCAAACTTTATTGAAAAGCTCTGAATTTCGATAGTTTTCCAAATCTGCTTCTGTTTCCCAATAACTATAGGTAAAGAAAATACTTTTGTTTTCTTTGTCCTGATACAGTTCGAGGAAACGATTTCCGGGAGCATTTCGAATCTGGTCTTTCATTAATTCAAAGTTTTCCAAAAATGCAGGAATATTTTCCTCGTGAAAACTCAGTTTTACAATTCGTACAAACATTTGATTTTTGATTTTAGATCGCTGATTAACGATTTATGATTTAATAACTGCCTGATATATTACTCGTTTTTTACTAGTGAATGCAGTTTTTTTGTATTCTTTTTTCTTTTTCAAATGATATTTTTAATCTTCTTTCAAAAATCTATATTCTATACTCTTTTCTCTAAAATCTTAAAACTCAATTCTTAAACTGTATCGAAACCACATCCCTGTAATTAAGGCCTAATAATGTACTCGCAGACCCCACTGTCAGCGGATTGCTTCTGAAAATGGCAATTTCGAGAAAACCGGCTTCGTTAAAAATGGCTAATTTTTGGCCTTCGTAATACTTTACAGGATATTTATCCGAATTTGCAATCGCTGAATAATACGGCAAAATGTTTTTGATGGTTTGGTTCCTGAAGGCAATTTCATAAGCTCTTCCTTTGGAACATTCTAAAAACTGCTTTTTAGAAATATTGGTCACCACATTGCCAAAATGATCTATATAAATTACGTTTCCTTTTAGCTGGTTTCCATCTTCGGAGAGAATCACCTGCAAATCGGTTACTTGTTTTAGACTAGTGATTTCTTTGCCAATTGCACTTAGAGCTCCGCCTTTGGCAATATGGCAGGCTGTTTTTACAAAAACATCAAGATCGGTTGCTTCATTATGCAGACGGTCATGAACGGTAATGGCGGCAATTTTCTGCGGAATGATCTTTTGCGAAAGCATGCTTAAGATTCCATTATCGGATGCAATAAAGAAATGATCGTCCCACTGCATAACAATATGCTGATTTTCATTGTTGGCTTCTGAATCGACTCCAATAATATGAACAGTGCCTTTTGGAAAACTGTCATAAGAGGCCGAAATAACATAACTGGCTTCAACAGTGTTAAATGGATCGATGTAATGAGAAATGTCAATAATTACGGCGTCAGAATACTCAGATAATATCTTCCCTTTCAGCGCACCGACAAAGTGGTCTTTTAAGCCGTAATCAGTGGTAAGGGTAATTATTGACATAAAATTGTTTATAACTATTGAGTTTTGAAGCGACCGAAACTTATTTTTTCTTAAATTTGAAAAATGCAAAGCTAAAGTATTTTATACTTTATTTAAACACAATTTTATTTGAATTAAAACAAAATCTATGTCAAAGTTTATTTTTATTTTATTTCTTTTATTTACTACAATTAATTCATTTGGTCAAGAAAATATTTCGGATAAAAAAACGGCTGAGTCAGATAATTTAGACAAAAAAATTAAAGTTAAAAAAGACAAAAAGCAAGTATTTAATGAGACTGATATTGAATTACTTCTTAATAATAATCTTTGTGAAATTTTATCAATTAAGCCTTCTGATCTATTGAATGAAGAAATGTTGAAAAAATTAAAAGCTAACGTATAATTAGAACTGGAATTACCCAAATTCCAGAAAAAGATGTTTTTTAGTGTTATTTACCGATTTAGAAATTAAAAACTGTAATAGAAGTGTTACAGCGTAAATATTGAAATTGATTTAACTCAATTATTTAACTTAAAAACTTCTTATTTTGAACGAAAGAATCATCGAGCTAATCGACATTGCTCCAAAAGATTTTTGGGGTACTCAAGACTCACACCTAGAGTCAATTAAGAAATATTATCCAAAATTGAAAATTGTCGCAAGAGGCACTACTCTTAAAGCATTTGGAGACAAAGATGTTTTAGACGAATTTGAAAAGCGGTTTCAGCGTCTGATGCTGCATTTTACACGATACAATACCATAGATGATAATGTAATAGAAAGAGTTATTCAAAGTGACGATCAGGATGACAGAAAAGCTTTGGGACATGACAAAATTTTGGTTCATGGCGTAGGCGGAAAAATCATTAAACCGATGACTCCCAATCAGCAGCTGCTGGTGGATACCATGGAAAAAAATGATATGGTTTTTGCCGTTGGTCCTGCTGGTACCGGAAAGACCTATACAGGTGTTGCCATGGCTGTAAAAGCATTAAAGGAAAAACAGGTCAAGCGTATTATTCTGACCAGACCTGCTGTAGAAGCTGGAGAAAATCTAGGATTTCTTCCTGGTGATATGAAAGAAAAACTGGACCCTTACATGCAGCCTTTGTATGATGCACTGCGGGATATGCTTCCCAACGAAAAATTAGAAGATTATATTTTAAAGGGAATTATTCAAATTGCACCTTTGGCTTTCATGCGCGGACGAACTCTGGATCATGCTTTTGTAATTCTGGATGAAGCACAAAATACAACACATTCGCAGATGAAAATGTTTTTGACGCGTATGGGTAAAAATGCTAAGTTTATGATTACCGGTGACCCTGGGCAGGTAGATTTACCGCGCCGAACAATTTCCGGACTCAAGGAAGCTTTACTGGTTTTAAAAGATATTGACGGTATTGGTATTATTTACCTTGATGATAAGGATATTGTACGTCATCGATTGGTTAAAAAAGTAATTGATGCTTATAAACAAATCGAAAATAATGATTATTAAAATTAAAACAAGATAATTAAAATTTAAAGGAGAAGCCCGCAATTGAGTTTCTCCTTTTCTATATAGGAAAGAATGTATCTTGTTTTTAAAGTTAACAGATGTATATAATTAAGTTAAATGAATTTTATATAAAACTAACTTTTTTGGTATGTTATTGAAAAGCAATAATTTTGCAGCGGTTAAAATGAAATTGAATTAAAATGCCAAAACAAAAAATTAAAGTAGTAATAAGCGATTTAGACGGAACATTACTCAACTCAGATCACACAATATCAGCGTATACTAAATCTGTTTTTCAAGAACTGCACAAGCAGAATTATTTAATTATTGTTGCCACTGGGCGCCATCATATTGATGCGATGGCAATCATCGACAGTTTGGATTTTCCAATTTATTTAGTAACATCAAACGGAGCCAGAATTCATTCGCCTCAAAAAGAATTATTGTATTCTCTTGATATGAATGGGGATTCGGTAAAATCAGTTTTAGCACTGGACATTGACCCCGAAATTACAACTGTTTTGTTTAGGGAAACTGTCTGGCAGACTTCTAAAACGAATAAAAAATTAAATGCTTTTCAAAAAGATTTAGCATATCCTCCTCAAGTGGTTAATTTTGCAGAGCTGGAAGATTTTAATGCAATAAAAATTTTTTTCACGCACGAAGATCATCAAAAATTAGTAGATTTAAAAGAGAAAATTCTTGAAACCCATTCAGATGAATTTAGTCATGCTTTTAGTCTGCCTATCTGTTTGGAATTTATGGATAAATCAGTAGACAAAAGTGCTGCCATTAGCAGGATTCTGGAGAAAGAAGGCTATACTTTTGCAGAGGCTGTTTCTTTTGGGGATGGTTTTAATGATGAAAAAATGTTAGACGCCGCGGGAATCGGTTTAATTATGGGGAATGCACCACAGAGTTTAAAAAATAAATTACCGCATTTAAAAGTGATTTCTACCAATAATGAAGACGGAGTGGCCAGATATTTGTCTTTAAATTTAGAAAATATTGGTACCAAGTTTAAAGAAATAAATGCATAGAATTTATTTTTGATCTATAAATAGAACTTTTGGTTTTCCTTGCGTTCTCTATTAATTAGTTTTAAATTTGCATACTAAAAAATAACAACACACTACTAATGAGCAATACAATTACCACTACCGATTTTAATTTTCCGAATCAGAAATCAGTTTACCGCGGAAAAGTAAGAGAAGTTTATAATATCAATGACGATTTACTAGTAATGATAGCTACTGACAGGCTTTCGGCATTTGATGTTGTTCTGCCAAAAGGAATTCCTTACAAAGGCCAGATTCTAAATCAGATTGCTACCAAATTCATGGAATTGACTCAGGATATTGTACCAAACTGGTTAATTGCAACGCCGGATCCAAGTGTAGCTGTTGGTCATCTATGTGAGCCTTTCAAAGTAGAAATGGTGATTCGAGGTTATGTTTCAGGTCATGCTGCACGCGAGTACGCTCTAGGCAAAAGACAAATCTGCGGTGTAACAATGGCAGAAGGACTGAAAGAAAATGATAAATTTCCAGAACCGATTATAACTCCGACTACTAAAGCAGATAATGGTTCTCATGATGAAGATATTTCACGTGAAGATATTTTGGCTAAAGGAATCGTTACGGAAGAAGATTATTTAGTTTTAGAAAAATATACCCGTGCTTTGTTTCAAAGAGGGACTGAAATCGCTGCAAGCCGTGGTTTGATTTTGGTTGATACCAAATATGAATTTGGAAAAACTAAAGAAGGTGTGATTGTATTGATTGACGAAATTCATACTCCGGATTCTTCCCGTTATTTTTATTCTGAAGGATATGAGGAAAGACAGAAAAATGGTGAAGAACAAAAACAATTGTCCAAAGAGTTTGTGAGACGCTGGTTAATTCAAAATGGATTTCAAGGACAGGAAGGACAGCAGATTCCTGATATGACTGATGAGTATATCGAAACCGTTTCAGATAGATACATTGAATTGTATGAAAATATTATCGGTGAAAAATTTGTAAAAGCTGATATTTCAAGTATTAATGAAAGAATTGAGAAAAATGTTTTGGCTTATTTAGCACAAAGATAAAATTACATCAAATCGTAATATTGCGTTATTATAGAAAAACCATAATTCATCTAATTGAATTATGGTTTTTTTAGTGTCAATAATATTGTTCTTTTTTTTTCTCAAAAAAAAACTAAACCACTATGGACTGAAAGTCATAGATTTGGTTAGGCAGACTGAAAGTCTGCAAGGTTGGATTGCGAAAATTGATGAAATTTTGCCACAGATTCACAGATTTTAAAATCATTTTTTATCTGTAATCTGTGGTAAATTTTTTTTAGAAGCTAAAGCGAGATGCACTGAAAGTGCATAGTTTTAAACTCTATTTGAGACCAATAAAAAAGCTCCTCGTGAGAAGAGTTTGTGATCTTATTTTTTAGTGATGTCTTCGAGAACCGCTTTGTTTTCGTAATTAATCACTTTAATTATAATCTGCTGATTTTTTCTTGTTTTGCCTTCTATGACGTAGAGTTTTCCTTTTTTGAATGGAATATTGCTTTTGTCAAAATCAACGTCTCCAAGTTTTAATGTGTTTTTGATATCGGTGGTGTCAATCCATTTTTGAGATAAAATGAGTGAGGCTTTATCAGAATAGTGAAAAGGTTTGTTTCTCAGATCATTTAAAACCCTGGCGTTTGGGAAATAATTGCAGCGGGTATCTTTTCCGCTGAAAATTGCAGCGACCACAAATAATCCCATAATTAAACCTACTAAATAGTATGCAAAACGATGTATGAAATTCATATATAATATTTATTGTTTTTTATTGGTTATATGAAATTTGCATAGTTACTTTTGGCATTAACAGCCTATTGAAGCTTATGCTCATCTTATATTTTAATTTCCGCAAAGGTATGGGAAAGTTTGTTTAAAAAACAATTAAATTAATGTCGTTATCCGGTAAATCAAACCAGTCGCCAATTGCTTTGTTGGTGAGAATTCCGTGATATAAGTAAACACCGTTTTTTAACCCTGAATTACATCGGATGGCGCTTTCGATACCACCGTCATCGGCAATCTGTAAAAGATAAGGTGTGATGATATTGCTTATGGAAAGCGATGCTGTTTTAGAATAACGGGAAGGAATATTAGGCACGCAATAATGCAGTACATTGTGTTTTATATATGTTGGTTTTTCGTGAGTGGTCACTTCAGATGTTTCAAAACAGCCTCCTGTGTCGATGCTGATATCAACAATTACGGCACCTTTTTTCATGTGCTCGACCATTGTTTCTGTTACTACTACCGGACAGCGTTCCAATCCGCGCATGGCACCGATCGCAACATCGCAGCGTCTGAGTGCTTTAAGTAATGATTTCTGCTGAATTGTAGATGTAAAAATGCGCTGATGCAGGTTGTTCTGTAATCGGCGCAGTTTGGTTATTGAATTGTCAAAAACTTTTACGCTGGCTCCAAGTCCGATGGCGGTTTTGGCAGCAAATTCTCCGGCGGTACCAGCTCCGATTATTACAACCTCTGTAGGCGCAACACCAGTAATGTTGCCAAATAGTAAGCCTTTTCCAAACTCATCTGTAGTCATTAATTCCGCAGCAATCAGTATGGATGCGGTTCCTGCTATTTCGCTTAATGATTTTACGGCAGGGTAGGAGCTTTCGCCGTCTTTTAGATATTCAAAAGCAAGGGCTGTTATTTTTTTTCGGGATAAAGCTTCGAAATATGATTTTTTTCTGGTTTTTAATTGAATGGCAGATAAAATAATTGTTTTAGGCTGTATCATTTCAATTTCAGCAATTGTTGGCGGTTCCACTTTTAAAATCATCGGACAGCTAAAAACTTTTTTAGTATCCTGTGTTATTTCCGCACCAGCTTCACTGTATTCTTTGTCACTATAGCTGGAACTTACTCCGGCTCCGGATTCTATCATTACTCTATGTCCTTGATAGGTAAGGGAATTCACGGCATCAGGTGTAAGGCAGATGCGTCTTTCTTGGTAACTATTCTCTTTTGGAATTCCGATAAAAAGCTGGCCTTTGTGTTTAGCTATTTCCAGTTTTTCTTCCTGAGGCAGTAATTGTTCTTTTG
Source organism: Flavobacterium sp. HJJ (assembly GCF_015351475.1). Taxonomy (GTDB): domain Bacteria; phylum Bacteroidota; class Bacteroidia; order Flavobacteriales; family Flavobacteriaceae; genus Flavobacterium; species Flavobacterium marginilacus. Next base: position 18,939 of record NZ_JADKPR010000030.1, read on the forward strand.
TAAATGGACTTAGAGACATTGATTTCATGTAATTAGTGGTACAATTTACAAAAAAGATTCAAAGTATGATATTTGGAACGCCTAATTAAATACACAAGCAGTATGGATTTAGAATAAATTTCTTTCCATTTTGATATCAGCCCTTTCGTATATACCTTCTTCCAATGGAATTTCCATGAAATCAAAACTTTCATATAAAGCGAGTGCCGGCAGTAATTTTCGATTGGAATACAGGATTAATTTCTGGATACCATTTTCTTTTGCTTTATTGAGGCAATGTTCCATCAGCTTTTTACCAATGCCTAATCCTTGATTTCCATCAGAAACAGCCATTTTAGTAAGTTCAAATACTGCGTAATCAATTTTCAGCAAAGAAACTGTACCGACAATTTTGTTATTGTACCGAGCATAGAAAATCATTCCGCCTTTGTCTATTATTTCGGTTTGAGGATTGGATAAAACTTTTTCATCTTTTGGCTCCACTTTGAAGTATTTGTGAAGCCATTCCAGATTTAAGATTTTGATATGTTCTTTTAATTCGGCTGAAAAAGGAATTATCTCGACTTTATTGGCATCTGATACCATAATTTTTTCTAGTTTAATTCTAATAAACGTTCGCCTGTTGGCAGTAATTCTATATTTATTACAGTATGTTCCTTTGGAATCAAATTAGCAATTTTTTCAGACCATTCGATAAAACACCAGTTTCCTGAGTACAGATAATCATCTACGCCCATATCCAAAGCTTCGGTTTCTTTGTTCAATCGGTAAAAATCAAAATGATATACTGTCTGATTATTGCTGGTTTGGTATTCATTTACTAATGAAAAAGTGGGACTGCTGGTAGCGTCCTGAACACCCAGTGTTTTGCATAGCTGTTTGATTAAAGTGGTTTTTCCAACACCCATTTCTCCATTAAAAAGGATTACTTTATTTGGATTTTGGTCTAAAATCTGCTGTGCGGTTTCTGGAAGCTGTTCAATTGAAAATATGATGGTCATTTTTTTTATTAATTGTGATTTTTTAGACCTAACAGGTTTTTAAAACCTGTTAGGTCTTCTCTTAATTGATAAATTTATATTAATTGCAGTTCTCAATATTATCTTAATATTATGAAAACTGAAAATCGTTATTTTTTTCGCTATTTCGGATTAAAAACCAAGAAAGGAATAATCATTTCTTCCAGTGAGATTCCGCCGTGCTGATATGTATTTTTGTAATAACTCACATAATGATTGTAGTTGTTTACATAGGCCAAAAACAGATCATTTTTTGCAAAAATATAAGAACTGCTCATATTTATAGCAGGTAAACCGATAAGTTTTGGTTCTTTTACGGCATAAACGTCTTTTTGTTCGTAAGTCAGGCTGCGTCCTGTTTTGTAACGAAGATTTAAACTGGTGTTTTTATCACCTACTACTTTTGATGGGTTTTTTACATTGATAGTACCGTGATCGGTGGTCAGAATCAATTTGAATCCCAGTTTTTGTGCCTGCTGAATGATTTCCAGTAATGGAGAGTTTTTGAACCAGCTCAATGTAAGAGAACGGTATGCTTTGTCATCCGAAGCCAGCTCTTTTACCACATCCATTTCGGTTTTGGCGTGTGAAAGCATATCAACAAAATTATAAACCACGGTCACAAGATCGTTATCCTTCAATGATTTAAAGCTTTCGGCGAGTTTTTTTCCGCCGGTGACATTGGTGATTTTAAAATAATCTTCTTTTATGTCCAGTCTCAGACGCTTGATTTGTGCTGTTAGAAACTCGGCTTCGTATAAGTTTTTACCGCCTTCGTCAGGATCGTTTTTCCAATACTGCGGAAACTGTTTTTCCATTTCAAGCGGCAGTAATCCTGAGAAAATGGCATTTCTGGCATATTGGGTAGCAGTAGGGAGTATGGAGAAATACGGAACTTCTTTTTCGAGTTTATAATAGTTGCCAACCACGCTTTCAAAAGCTTTCCATTGATCATAACGCAGATTATCGATTACAATGAAAAGTACAGGCTTGTCTTTTTTCTGAATTTCCGGTACAACTAATTCTTTGAATAAATTATGAGACTGAACTGGTTTGTCTGCTTTTGGGGCAAACCAATCTTCGTAATTGCGCTCAATGTATTTCCCGAATTGTGAATTGGCTTCTGCTTTTTGGGATTCCAGAATTTCGATCATTCCCTGATCATTGATGTTTTCGAGTTCCAATTCCCAGAACAGCAGTTTTTTGTACAATTCCACCCAGTCTTCATAGGAATTGACCATAGCCAATTCCATCGTAATTTTTCGGAATTCTTTTTGGTAATCCAAAGTTGTTTTCTGCGAAATCAGTCTGGAATTGTCTAAGTTTTTCTTCAAACTCAGCAAAATCTGGTTTGGATTTACTGGTTTGATAAGATAGTCGGCAATTTTTGAACCAATAGCTTCTTCCATTATATGTTCTTCCTCGCTCTTGGTAATCATAATCACAGGAATTGATGATTTTTTCTCCTTCATTTCAGAAAGAGTGTCCAAACCGCTCATTCCGGGCATATTTTCATCCAGAAAAACAATGTCAAAATTGTCTTCTTCAAAAATATCTACCGCATCACGGCCGTTATTGCAGGTAGTAACGCTATAGTTTTTTTTCTCCAGAAATAATATATGTGGTTTGAGCAAATCGATTTCATCATCGACCCAAAGTATTTTTATGTTCTCCATTTCAGTTTATTTTAGTGCAATTTAGTTGTATAGAACTTAAATAATATTAAAAATAGTATAAAATTGATTAAAAACAATTGCAATAATTATGATTTGCAATTGTTGATACTTGAATTTAATGTTCATTCTAGGTTTAAACACTATTTTTGCGGAAACAAAAAACAGGAACTATGCTATTTCTTATTCTGAGTGTGATCTGCAGTGTGACAGTGGGAGCGATTTTCAAAATTGCCCGAACCTATAAAGTACCTTCAGCACAAATTGTGGCTTATAATTATGTCTTTGCTTTGGCGCTGTGTTACTTTTTCTTTAGTCCGGATTTAACTGTTTTGGATGCTTCTTCACCTTGGGAAATTCTGCTTCCGTTAGGCGTTTTGCTTCCGGTGGTGTTTCTTTTTCTTGCAGCTTCAATAAAACATATGGGAATCGTAAAGACTGATGCTGCTCAGCGGTTATCACTGATTATTTCTATTTTAGGAGCCTGGCTTTTTTTTGGCGAGCAATTCAGCGGATTCAAACTGACAGCGCTTTTGTTTGCTTTTCCAGCGATAGTGCTCATTTTGGATAAACCCGCAGATAACAAGGAAAACAAATGGATTTATCCGGCCCTTGTACTGCTTGGTTTTGGAATAATTGATATTCTGTTTAAGCAGATTGCACTCACAGCTGCACTTTCTTTTACTACTTCGTTATTTGTACTTTTCTTTATTTCACTTGTTATAATGATGCTGTTCAACGGGTATGAAATACTTTTTCAAAAAGTAAAAATAGATTTCAAAAGTGTCATTTTCGGAGGTTTAGTTGGTGTTTTCAACTTCGGAAATATTTTCTTTTATCTTAATGCCCACAAAGCATTTGCCCAAAATCCATCAACCGTTTTTGCAGGAATGAATATGGGAGTTATTGTCATTGGCAGTCTTGCAGGAATTCTTGTTTTTAAGGAAAAAGTTACTAAACGCAATATTATTGGACTGTTTCTGGCTTTACTTGCTATTGTTTTTATTGTGGCATCCCAGTTGAATTAAATAATGATTTTACTGGACTGTAGAATTAAAATGATGAATTAGGCACTATTTTTTAAGGAATATTTCTCTTCACTTTTTCTTTAACTCCTCCTTTAGTTAATAGTATAGAATTGAAAGTACCAGATTTATCCTGAATAAATTCAAATGTCCTGTCGTTATTGTCTGCTCTGAAAAATTTCGTTTTGGACTCAGGCAGTAGTTCCATTTCGGTATCGTTATAGTAAAGTTTACCGTTAATTTTTAGTATTTCAATTTTGCCATACTTGCCTGTGTATTTATCATATACTGCAGTGTCTATTTGTATTTGATGATGTTTGTATGGAAGTTCTACTTCTTTTTGCAATGCAATTGCTGAAAGTCCATAGCCAATAATATATGAAAAGGATTCGTTGTTAGAAAGTACTGTCACAAATATTTTGTCATCTGTAAATCGGTTAAAAGAAGTCATTGTGCCAAAAAAACCTCCGTCGTGAGCAATCAATTGATGTCCGTGATTGTAAAACGGATTAATTATAAAACCATATCCCCAATTTTCGTCGCTATGGGGAGTAAACATGAGATTTTTCATTTCTGCTGATAAAATTGTCGTTCCGTACAGCGCTTTGTCCCATAAAGCCAAATCTTCAACGGTGGAATAAACGCCGTCATGTCCTATGTTAACCGTCCAATTGATATAAGGATTATGAATGAAACCTTTTTCTGTTCGGCAATAAATCTTCGCTTTTTTTGAAATTATCGAATCATTATTGCTAATACCTGTATTTTTCATTCCTGCCTTTTCAAATATATTTCTCCTTAAAAAAACGGCATACTTTTCGCCTGAAACTTTTTCTATAATTTTAGCCAACAAGTAATACCCTATATTGCTGTAAGCGCTTTTAGTTCCTGGGGAAAACTCATAAGGTATTTTCTTTATTTCAGAATAGGCAGAATCAGCATTAATAGTGCTTAAGGCTAATTCTTTAAAGCCTAAAGCCAGTCCTGAAGTATGCGATAATAACATATGAATGGTAACACTGTCGGCTTTTGGATAATCGGGAAAAAACTTGCTTAGTTTATCAGCAAGGGATAATTTTTTTTGTTCTACTAGTAGAAGAATAGCTGTAGCAGTAAATTGTTTGGTTACCGAAGCCAATTGAAATTTTGTGTCTATGGTGTTTTTAATATTCCACTCATAATCAGCTAAACCGTATGCTTTTTTTAATAAAATGGTGCTGTTTTTGGACACAAGAACCGTTCCGCTAAAATTATTTACATCAACCTGCGCCTGCATATATTTTGCAAGATTAGCTGATACGTCTTTTTGTGCAAAGATTAATAGTGGGAAAAAGAAAAATAGTAGAGTTTGAGCTGATTTAAGGAATTGATTGATTTTTGCCATTTTATTTTTTACAGTTTAAGATTATTTTATGGAGTGTTTTGTCTAGTAAATCTATTTCATCTTGTGTTAAACCATCGAGAGCAGTTTCTCTGTTCTGTAGTATAATTGGTGATAATAATTCTATTGTGTTTTTTCCTTTTTCGGTGATTTCAAGGCTAAATTTTCTTCGATCTAATTCGTTGATTTTCCTAGTTATGTAATCTTTTTTTACCATCAATTCAATTATTCTGGTGACTGAAGCATTATCTTTAAAAATTAATTTTGCTAATTCTTTTTGAGAATAGTCTGGATTTTTATTTAGGATTATTAGCAATAAGCATTGATCAACAGTTATATCACTTACAATTTTTCCAATATTTCTCTGTGCTATTTTTCTATACTCTTTTATTGCTAATTCAATGGTATAAAGAACGGTTCCGGTTGGATTTTTTTTCATATAAAATTTATTTGACGCAAATATAGTTGTTGTATCAATTATATTTGTATTTATTTTATTTTTTTTTAAAATTTTAAAAAAGAGGCAGGTAAATTTAATTGAGGCTTCAGATTACCGCTTATTAATTGAAACAGCAATTTTTTGCTATCCGTAATTTATTGTTATATTTGGCCTTTGTAAACTAGCCCTGATAGCAGTAGAAATCCTTTTTGTTTTTTCTTTAAAAATAAAAAGATTGAAGCGGATAGCAGGAATAGCTCTTAATAAAAAATAAATATTAACGGAAATATGAAATTACTAGAAGGAAAAGTAGCCATTATTACTGGCGCAAGTCGTGGAATTGGAAAAGGAATTGCTGAAGTTTTTGCAAAAAACGGAGCAAATGTTGCCTTTACTTATAGTTCATCTGCAGAATCTGCACAGGCATTAGAAAACGAATTGAATGCATTGGGAATTAAAGCTAAAGGATACAAATCCAATGCTGCTGATTTTAATGAAGCGCAGACTTTTGTGGATGCTGTTTTGGCTGAATTTGGAACAGTAGATATTTTGATAAACAACGCTGGAATTACAAAAGATAATTTATTAATGCGTATGTCAGAAGCTGATTTTGATCAAGTTATCGATGTTAACTTGAAGTCAGTTTTCAATATGACAAAAGCAATTCAAAAAACGTTTTTGAAACAACGTGCAGGTTCTATCATTAATATTAGTTCGGTTGTTGGTGTTTCTGGAAATGCAGGTCAAACAAATTATGCTGCTTCAAAAGCAGGTGCTATTGGTTTTACAAAGTCTGTAGCTTTGGAGCTGGGTTCTCGTAACATTCGCTGCAATGCTATTGCTCCAGGTTTCATTGAAACTGAAATGACTGCCAAATTAAGTGAAGATGTTGTAAAAGGATGGAGAGAAGGCATTCCTTTGAAACGAGGCGGTTCTACAGAAGATGTTGCCAATGCCTGTCTGTTTTTAGCATCTGATATGAGTGCTTACATTACTGGCCAGGTACTGAATGTTTGCGGAGGTATGCTTACTTAGAAAGTTAATTGTTTTATGGTTTGTTGTTTATTGTCCTGCAATTAAAAACTATAAACAACAAACTTAAACTAAATAAATATGACAGCAAGCACGATTCTATTACTTCTACTTTCTTTATTAATAGCGGGTAGTTTGTCGTTTTTTCAATATATATACAAAGTCAAAAGCAAATCGAAAGTTGGTTTGTTTTTGGCTTTTTTGCGTTTTTTAAGTGTTTTTTTAGTTCTGCTGTTGCTGATAAATCCAATTATCACAACGAGTAAACTGGAAATTATAAAAACACCGCTGCCTATTGTGGCTGATAATTCAAGTTCTGTTTCGTTTTTAAAAGCGAACGAAAATGCTGTAGAAATTTTTAAAAAAATCACTTCGAATAAAGCGATTCAGGAAAAATTTGAGGTGCAGACGTATCTTTTTGATACTGATTTTCGGCAGTCGGACAGTCTGAATTTTAAAGGAAATCAAACCAATATAGATTTGGTTTCCAAAAACTTAAAGAGTATCTACAAAAACGCATTTTATCCAACGGTTATTATTACTGATGGAAACCAGACTTCTGGAAATGATTATGTTTACAGTTTTGGTGAAAACAATAAAGTGTATCCTGTGGTTTTGGGCGATACGACCAAAGTTCTGGATTTAAAAATCAATCAGCTGAATGTAAATAGATATGCTTTTTTGAAGAATAAATTTCCGGCAGAAGTATTTTTGCAGTATTCCGGGACTAAAAATGTGACTGCCAATTTTAGTATAAGTCAAGGAAATGAGGTACTGCATAAACAAAATATTTCTTTTTCACCATCAAAGAAAACGGCAATTGTAAATGTGCTTTTGCCTGCCGAGAAAGTAGGACTGCAGATTTATAAAGCGAAAATTGATTCTAAGGAAAGTGAAAAAAACACCTTCAATAACAGTAAAAATTTTGCTGTGGAAGTTATGGATCAAAAAACGTCTGTAGCCATTGTTTCGGTAATAAATCATCCAGATATTGGAGCTTTAAAAAGAGCAATTGAATCTAATTCACAGCACAAAGTAACTGTTGTTAAGCCAAACGAAATAAAGTCTTTACAGGATTACAATGTTTTGATTTTATATCAGCCGACTACAGCTTTTAAATCAGTTTTTGATGCTAATGAAAAAGCCCGCCTGAATACGTTTATCATAACAGGAACAGTAACAGATTTTTCATTTTTGAACCAAAGACAAAGCAATTTTGTTTTCAAAATGAGTGGTCAGTCAGAAGATTATCTGGCTGGTTTTGATTCGAAGTTCAATCTTTTTGCAGTTGATAATTTTGGTTTCGAAAGTTTTCCTCCTTTGCAGAACAGCTATGGTTCAATTAGCACAAATGGAAATGTCGATGTCTTGCTTTCTGCTAAAATTAGAAATATAGATACCAAAGCGCCTTTGCTTTCATTTACGGAAAATCAAGGCAGAAGATCTGCTTATTTATTCGGAGAAAACAGCTGGAAATGGCGTCTGCAAAGCCATGTTGATAACCAGTCTTTTGATAAATATGATGTTTTTGTCAATAAGATTATGCAGTATTTGGCTTCTACGAATGCTAAAAAATCATTGGTTGTCAATCACGAAAATTTTTACAACACTGGTGAATTTATAGAGATTACAGCTCAATATTTCAACAAGAATTATGATTTTGATGATAAAGCGAGTTTGACAATCGCTGTAACAAATGTTAAAACCAAACAGACCAAAAATTTTGATTTTTTGAAAGGAAACAATACTTTCAAAGTAAATCTTGACGGACTTGCTGCTGGCAGTTATAATTTTTCGGTACAAGAACTGAATTCAAAAGCATCATATTCAGGGCATTTTGAGATTCTGGATTTCGATATTGAAAAACAGTTTGTAAATCCGGATGTTCAGAAATTGAAGCAACTGGCTACACAAACGAAAGGGACAGCTTTTTACCCGAATCAAATCGATACATTAATTAAAACATTGCTGGAAAACGAAGAATACAAAGCGATTCAGAAAGATGTTGTGACCAAATCGCCTTTGATTGACTGGAAATGGATGCTGATTTTGATTGCTGTTTTTCTTTCAGCAGAATGGTTTGTCCGCAAGTATAACGGGATGCTGTAGTTTAAATGATTAGTCATACAATTGAAAAAATAAATTAAGTTATAATAAAAGAATTTTAGGAGAGTATAATTATGAGAAGTGATGAAGTAAAAAAAGGAAACCAAAGAACCCCGCATAGATCATTGTTTAGAGCAACTGGATTGGTTGATGAAGATTTTGATAAACCGTTTATTGGCGTTGCAAATTCCTATATTGAGATTATTCCGGGGCACTTTTTTCTGGACAGGGTATCAAGAATTATAAAAGAAGAAATTAAAGCAAACGGCTGTGTTCCTTTTGAATTTAATACAATCGGTGTCGATGACGGAATTGCGATGGGACATGACGGAATGCTTTTTTCATTGCCTTCACGTGAGCTTATTGCAAGCTCTATCGAAACCGTTATGAATGCACATAAATTGGATGCTATGATTGCAATTCCAAACTGTGATAAAATTGTTCCGGGTATGATAATGGGGGCTTTAAGAGTCGATGTTCCGACAATTTTTGTGAGCGGAGGACCAATGAAAAAAGGACATACCAAAGACGGTGTGCCGATTGATTTAGCTACTGCTTTTGAAGCTGTTGGAAAGCACGAAGCAGGAGAAATGACCGATGAAGAATTGAAAGATATTGAGTGTAATGCCTGTCCTAGCGGCGGAAGCTGTTCGGGTATGTTTACAGCAAACTCAATGAATACGCTTATGGAAGCTATGGGAATTGCGCTTCCTGGAAACGGAACGATTCTGGCATTAACAAAGGAGCGTGAAGAACTTTACAGAAGTGCTGCCAGAAGAATTTGTGAAATTGCAAAAGATGAGGCACAAACTAAGAAGTTCAGACTTAGAAATATTCTTAATGAAAATGCTGTAAGAAACGCATTTGCGGTAGATATGGCGATGGGAGGAAGTTCCAATACGGTTTTGCACATGCTGGCAATTGCCAATGAGGCCGATGTTAATTTTAACCTTGGGGATATCAACAGCATCTCCAAAAGAGTTTCGCATATTGCCAAAATTTCTCCAAGTTTGTCAACCGTTCACATGGAAGACATCAACAGAGCCGGCGGTGTTAATGCCGTTATGAAAGAAATGACAAAACGCGGCGATGATATTTTATTGGATAACCTTACAATTACAGGCGAAACGGTACTAGAAAAAATCAAAGACGCATATATCAAAGACACCAATATCATTCACACCATTGATAACCCGTATTCAAATGTGGGCGGTCTTGCAATTTTATATGGTAATCTTGCAGAACAGGGTGCTGTTATTAAAACTGCCGGAATTACGGGCGATAGAGTTTTCACCGGTACTGCCGTATGTTTCGACGGACAGCAGCAAGCGATTGACGGAATTTTAGGCGGTAAAGTAAGAGCTGGAAACGTTGTTGTTATTCGATATGAAGGGCCAAAAGGAGGTCCGGGAATGCAGGAAATGCTCGCGCCGACTTCATTGATTATGGGGATGGGACTAGGAGCCAAAGTTGCTTTAATTACCGATGGAAGATTCAGCGGTGCAACAAGAGGAGCAAGTATCGGGCACGTAAGCCCAGAGGCAGCCGAAGGCGGTATGATTGGATTGTTGAAAGATGGTGATGAGATTCATATTGATGTTGACCAATACATTTTGTCTGTGAATTTAACAGATGAAGAAATTGCCAAAAGAAAAGCGGTATTTGTTCCTTTGAAAAAAGAATTAACCTCAAGATGGTTAGGACAGTACAGAAGTTTGGTTACTAATGCCAGCAGCGGCGCGGTTTTAAAAACTGATTTGTAATAAAACAGATTGCGATCTCCTAACAGGTTTTCAAAACCTGTTAGGTATTATTCAAAGATTATCAATTTAGATTCTTTTTTGGAGCAGAAAGATTAGGCATTTTCAGTAAATATGGGCCCGCTTTCCGTTGCAATCTTGTATGCCGAACCCCGGCATACAAGGATTTTCACTGCAATCGGGGCTAAAGGGAGAGAATTGGAATTTTTGTCACTATAAATAATTTAAAAATCGGTGTCAATCAGTTTAATCTGTACAATCTGTGGCCTATTCTTCCAGAGCGGATAAGATAGCAACAAGTATATTAAAATATTAAGTTTGATATGGCTATCAGCTAATCGCTATCAGCTAATAAATAATACAATAATGGATTTCAGACTAAAAGTTTTTTTCACTGTAGCAACCCGATTGAGTTTTACTAAAGCGGCTTCGGAATTATTTATCACGCAGCCAGCCATTTCCAAGCACATTCAGGAATTGGAGGAAGAATACAAAACCAAGCTTTTTGAAAGAAACGGTTCGAAGATTGCATTGACAAATGCCGGTGAAACTTTATTGAAGCATACCAAAAATATCTTTGAAATTTACAGGGAAATCGATTTTGATTTAAGCACTTTTAGTAATGAGCGAAAAGGTCTGCTGCGTTTAGGTGCCAGCACAACAATTGCACAATACATTATTTCGCCGCTTTTGGCCCGTTTTCACCAAAAACTCGAAGCAGTCAAAGTAAATTTGCTTAACGGAAACACAGAGCAAATTGAAAACGCTCTGCTGAACAAAGAAATTGAAATAGGAATTGTAGAAGGGCAGTCCAAGAATCCGTCCATAAAATACACGCAGTTCATTAGAGATGAGCTGGTTTTGGTTTGTAATTCCAATAATCCGCTGGTTAAGAGAAAGGAAATTGCTCCATCTGATCTTAAATCGCTGCGTTTTCTTGTCCGGGAGCAAGGTTCTGGAACACTTGAAGTTATTGAATATGCTTTAAAACCTTTCAATATAAAAATTGATCAGCTGCAGATCGAAATGCAGTTAGGAAGTACCGAAAGTATAAAATCGTATCTGCTGAATTCAGATTGTGTTGCTTTTATGTCAATACATGCTGTGTCTAAGGAGTTAAAAAATAAAGAATTGCAAGTAATTGATATTGATGGTCTGACGATTGAACGTTATTTTTATATCATTACGTTACAGGGAAAATCAGATTCTCTTTCTGAATTATTAATAAAAAACATTTCGAGTTATTATAATCTAAAGTTATAGTGGATTATTTTTAACGATTGGTGTTCCCGCTTTTTTATAGAGACCTTTGTTTTGTTAAAAAAGCGACATAGAATGAAAACCGAAAGCTTTAATGCCCCAATTTTATTAAAAATCAGTCCGACAGTACAGCAGATTATTTTTGTTTTGCTGTTAATTCTTTGCTTGTTTCCAATTATTTCTCCTCCGATAGCTTTGCTGCTAGGTTTAATTGCAGCTAATCTTTCCGGACATCCTTTTTTGCATTTAAATCATAAGGCAACGACTATATTATTGCAGGTTTCAGTAGTGGGACTGGGATTTGGTATGAATATTAACAGTGCAGCCGCAGCAGGAAGAGAAGGTTTTTTTTTTACGGTTGGCTCTATTGCAGCAACTATCGTTTTAGGAACTTTACTGGGTAAATGGTTTAGAATAGAGAAGAAAACGGCTCATCTTATTTCCTGCGGAACTGCCATCTGCGGCGGAAGCGCCATTGCTGCAATCGCTCCAGTTATAAAATCAGATGATAAGCAGACATCAGTTGCGTTGGGAGTGATTTTTATTCTGAATTCTATTGCGTTGTTTGCATTTCCAGTAATTGGACATTGGCTGCAAATGTCACAGAACGATTTTGGTTTGTGGTGCGCAATTGCGATTCATGATACGAGTTCTGTGGTTGGTGCTGCAAATAAATACGGAGCGGAAGCTCTACAGGCAGCCACAACAGTAAAATTAGCCAGAGCTTTGTGGATTATTCCAGTTACTTTGATAACCGCATTTGTTTTTAAAAATAAGACCCGCAAAGTGAAAATTCCATATTTTATTGGATTGTTTATTTTGGCAATGGTTTGCAATACTTATTTTTCTCCAGTTGCGAATGCTGCTCCACATTTGGTTTCGGCTGCCAAAACAGGACTTGTTGTTACCCTGTTTTTGATAGGAGCGGGCTTGAATCGCTCCGTCTTGAAATCGGTAGGATTGATGCCTTTACTTCAGGGAGTATTACTTTGGATAAGCATTGCTGTTGGAACTTTATTAGTGATTTTGTATTTCTAAAACGGATTTTTCTTTCGTTTAATCGCAATAAAATGCAATCGGATGTAATCGTAATAAAGGGCGATCAATAGAAAAGCTGCTGCGGTTAATAATGTTTTTAGAGCCAAATATCCGTAAATAAAACCGCCAGAGAAACACCCCAGAAAGAAAAAAGAAATAATAGACAGTCTTAAATAAATGCTGGTTTTTAAGGCTTTTCGCTCTTCTGGTTTTTTGTAAAAAAACAGTTGAGACAGCTCAATGCCTAAATCTGTAAAGAGTCCAGTTAAATGCGTTGTTCTTACGGTTGATTTTGAAATTTTGGTGACTAATGCATTTTGAATTCCCATTGCAAAAAGCAGACCAAAAGCAATCCATTTTTCATCAAGTAAATTCAAATCAGTTCTAATTTCTAAAAGCCCCAAGGTGACCAAAATAATAAATTCGATAGCTATTGCTGGAAGATGGGAAAGATTCTGCTTTTTTTCGGAAACCAATTCGGCCAAAAAATTAGATGTAAAAGCTCCCGCTAAAAAGAACAGCGTATAAATTAAAAACACAATAGCAGCTTGATAATCTTTTTTAGTAACTTCTTCTGCAAAATAGGCAAAATGTCCCGTGACGTTTGTTGTCAGCGTCTTTACAGCTAAAACTCCAGTTACATTAACAATACCAGCTATGAAAGATAATAGTATGGCAAGACGTAAATTATGCTTTGAAGTTCTGTTTTTGCCTTGATGTTTAAACATTTTAATTTATTTTTCTTTGGCTTAACATAAAATTAAACACAAAATGCTTAATTTATGTTTAAAAAAAATACTTTTGTATTTCAATTAAATAAATATAATGAAAAAATTTAAATTAAAACAAAGAGTTCTTACTTTCTCAGCAATCGGTCTTGCTTTTGTCAGTTTATCTTGGGGTATTTTTGGTCACGAACATATTAATAACGCTGCGGTTATGGCTTTGCCAAAACCAATGCAGACATTTTTTTACAATCATATTGATTTTATAACTCAGGAATCAACTGTGCCGGATTTACGCAAATATACGCTTCGTGATAAAGCAGAAGGGCCACGTCATTATATGGATATGGAGAATTTTGGATCTATGGATTCTATTCCGCATTCATTTGAAGACGCTAAGAAAAAATACAGTGAGAAGTTTTTGAATGATAATGGTTTTGTAGGATGGTATATTCAGGAAATGATGACCAAGCTGACCAAAGCTATGAAAGACAAAAGAAAGACTGAGATTTTGTTTATAGCTGGCGATTTGGCTCATTATATTGGCGATGCTAACATGCCTTTGCATACTTCTGCGAATCATGATGGACAGCTTACCAATCAAAAAGGAATTCACTCTATGTTTGAATCCCGTATGCCGGAAATGTTTGGTAAAGATTATAATTTTTATACAGGCGAAGCTAAATATATTGATAATATTGAAAAAGCGACTTGGGACATGATAAATGATTCGCATAGTCAAGTTGAACCACTTTTGCTGATCGATAGAACACTTCGCGCAAGCTTTGCACCTGACAAGGTATTTGACAAAGATGAAAAAGGAAATCCTGCAAAAAATAAGTATGGCGATTTAATATATTCAAAAGAATATGTAACGCAGCTTCATACAGCTTTGAATGGGATGGTTGAAAAGCAAATGCGCAAAGCAATTGTTTCTACAGCTAATTTTTGGTACACAGCCTGGGTTAATGCAGGAAAACCAAATCTTGAAGAGCTGGATTCTAAAGAATTGACAGAGCGCAATAAAAAGAATCTGAAAAGTGATTTAAAGCTTTGGAAAACCGGTAAACTTTTTGGTTTGGAAAGTGAGAATGATTTTTAAGCCGAATTAAGAAACACAAAAAAGCCTGTAATCTCAATATTTACAGGCTTTTTTGTGTTTTTAAATTTGATGATTTATTGGTCTCAAATAGAGTTTAAAACTATTCACTTTCAGTGCATCTCGCTTTAGCTTCTAAAAAAGTTTTTGCCACAGATTACAGATTTTAAAATCATTTTTTATCTGTAATCTGTGGCAAAATTTCATTAATTTTCATAATACAAACTTGAGACTTTCAGTCTGAAATCTATGGACTTTCAGTCCATAGTGGTTTAGTTCAGCTTTTGATAGTTCTTTTTCTTCAAAATATCCGAAGCTGTCTGATAGTATGAAATCGTTTCGTTTACAAGATCAGTTCGTTCTGTTTTCAAAGGAACCTGATCGTAATAAATCTGGAACTCAGGAGCTGTTTTTTGATCTGGTTTTAATGTCAGTTGAAACTGTTTTACCGCTTGTTTCGGAGAAATAATGGTTAAAACATTATCTTTTATTAATCCTAAATCCTGATACGTTGCAATTAAGGCTCTTGGTTTATAATCGGGTTTTAAAACGTCCTGACCGTAAAATTTACTTTGGTAATTAAAATGCAGTAAACCGAAAAGTGTAGGCATAACATCGATCTGCGACATCAAATTGGTATATTTTTGTGGCTGAATAAATCCTGGGCTGTAAATCATTGCTGGAATTCTGTATTTATCAGCAGGAAGTTCAGTCTTTCCTGCACTTGATGCACAGTGATCAGCAAGAATTACAAATACCGTATTTTTGAACCAAGGCTGTCTGCTCGCCATCTCAAAGAATTTTCTCAAAGCATAATCGGTATATTTTACACCTCCGTCACGGGATTTTGCATCTCCCGGAATGTCAATTTTGCCATTTGGATACGTGAATGGACGGTGATTGCTCACAGTCATCCAATGATTAAAGAAAGGTTTACCTTCTTTAGCTTCGGTATTCATTGTTTTTATGGCTTTATTAGCCATATCTTCGTCACAAACTCCCCAAATGTTAGCAAAAGTAATTTCTTCTGGGGTGAATGTTTTTTTATCTATAATGTCATAACCATTTCCGGTAAAAAAGTCTTCCATATTATCAAAAAAAGCATCACCTCCGTAAAGGTATTTTACGTTATATCCTTTTTGTTTAAAAATAGAACCCGTAGAAAATTTGTCTTTATTATCTTTTCTTTTGACTACACTTTCGCCGGCAGTAGGAGGAAAACATAAAGTTACCGCTTCAAGACCGCGGACAGTTCTGTTCCCCACTGCATATAAATTAGTAAATAGTAAACTTTTTGATGCTAAATCATCTAAGAAAGGAGTGATATTTTGATCGTTACCGTATGCTTTCATAAAATCGGCGCTGTAACTTTCTATAGTGATTAAAACTACATTTTTTGGAGTTTCGGCAGCATCACTTTTAATTGTTCGTAAAGTAGTTTCACCCGAAATGGACGGAATTTGTCTTCCTAACAAAGCAAAAGCTTCTTTCTCTGGCAGCGTTTTGTAGAATTTAAAATAATCCAATTCACTGTTCATGAACGCCAAATAGAAACGATACATTCCATTTGCCTGCAGTTCATTGGTAAAAACATTTTGAGAGTTTTCTTTTTTGGCTAACGAAGGAACTGCAAATAAAGCCAAAGCAAACAAGGCAAGATAAATTGCAGATACTTTTAATTTATCGGTAAAAGATGGAATTTCGTCAATATAATTTCTGGTTCTTTTGACAATAAAATAAGTCACAATTCCAGCGATTAAAAACAATCCTGAAAACAGAGGAATCACTGGATACGATTCCATAATATTTCCGATTACTTCATTGGTGTAAACCAAATAATTTACAGCGATGAAATTGTATTTAACCCCAAATTCATTCCAGAAAAAGTATTCACTGATGCCATTTTGAAGAATAAGCACAACGTATAAAAACATTACAAATGAGAACAGCCAAAATCTAATTTTATCTCGGTGTTTTGGTAAAAATAGAAGAAGTCCAAATAACAGTGTTTTAAGACCAACGAAAATCATTCCGATTTTTGGCAGAGCACCGCCATATTCATTCAGAATTGTTTTTCCTGAGGCGATATAAAGCAGCAGTGCAATGAAAATTCCAAAAATAATATAACCCCAAGGTTTATAATATTTGGAATTGGAGATAAAAATAAGGTACAGCCATAAAAAAGCAGAAGCTATAACAAACACAAATGCATCTGAAATCAAGCCAATGAAGAAAATTTTCATGGTATCCAGAAAAACAAAATTAGTCTGCGTTATAGGATGAAATATCAAGACAATGCGCAAAACAAAACTTACTGCGATGTAGAAAAGCGCAAGATTATAAAAAGGAGAAAACTTTTTTAGAAAATTCATATGATGTTTTTTTTGTAAAAATAAGGATTTTATTTTTTGATGATTTTGCTTCTTTACCTGTTGCTCAGCTTTGCTTTTTCTTTTATGATGTCGCTTATTTTACGGTTCTCAATTTTGCTTTCCAGCCAAGAAATAATATCAAGGTAAAGGAAAGCACGTTTTTCATAAGTGCTTTTTTCTAATTCAATAAAGCGTTCCCTCATTTTGATGAACTCTTTCTTAATGTCACTTGGATATAAGTTGCTTAAGTTTTTCAGGAAACGTATAATCTCTTTTTGCACCTCATGTAAATCGTTCATTTTGATTAAAAATTTATAAGTACTTAACAGCTGACTTTCTAAATTAAAATCTTTACCTGATTCATAATGAGCGATTAAACACAATAAACGCGCGAAGCATGCTAAATCTTCCCGAACATACAGATTTTTGTTATTGATGATTTTCTCTAAATACACAATACATTCCTGGTACTTTTCATTTCCAAAATAAATACTGGCAATTTTGTAATAGAACATCATTTCGTGATGCTCGTCTAAATGCTCATTGTGTATTTTAATTTTTTTCAGAATTTCAGGAATGAGATATTCGCTTTCGGCAAAAGTTCCTTCCAGTATATGATAGTTTAATTTGTTGTTATAAATATATAGGAATGAAAGTGAAGCAATATTGTCATTGACAGGGAATCGCGGATCACTGATGGTTTCTTCCAAAAGATTTAAATATTTTTTAAAATTGGTTTTGTATTTTAGCATGAATAATGATTCAAGCAGATAGTGATTTCCTTTTAGAAAAAAAACCGGATTTAGGAAAATCATATTTTTGTTGTCATAAAATAGAGTCACCCATTTAGTAGCAAACTTATAACAGGAAAGGAAATCCTGCACCAAGAAACTTCTCCACAGATTGGCATTGTAGAACCAGTATTTTTCTCTAAAACCAAATTTTGACTGATCCAAACGCGCAATGTGCTTAACAAAATAATCATCTATGTACTTGTATTCGGCATCGCTTTTTACATATCCTGTTTTAAGCATTGTCCCGTATAGCTGAAGCGACAAATTGGATAATTTGCTCGAAATAGTATTGCGGTAATTCAATTCTTTGGCTTGTATAACCAGTTCGTCAGCCCGTCCTTGAATACTTCTGGTGATGTATTGTGATTCGATCAGCTTTTCAAATTCAACAATTTCAAAAGCCATGTATTTTTCATCATTTTCGATAGCCTGCTGTTTGGTTTTATCCAATATTTTTAAACTTTGCTTGTAAAGTCCTTTATTATATAGGATTACTGCAAAGTCAATCTGTTCGCGAAGCTGATAACGGATGTTTTGACTGGGAATATTTAAGCGAATGCTCACCAAAATTTGTTTGTACAGGTACGATTTGAGGTTCGACAGCTGTACTTTTTTAATCAAGCCATTCTTTAATATCAGTTTTTCATCATATGTTTCCGATTTGTCCAGAATATTAAATAATTCGATAAACTTAGTGTTTGAACTTGTCTCTAAGCGGCTGGCAAAAATTTTAAATTGTCTTTTTTCAGATTTGGAAAGGGATTTTATTAATACAAATAAAAAATCTTTTTGATGGTTAGCCATTGTATTATAAAAGTGTTTAACTTGTTGATTATCAGATTAATGATTTGTTATTTTTTGCGTTACAAATAGTATATTTACTTAAAAGTAGGTTTAGTTTTGAGTAAATGAAAACTATTTTTGTTTTAAGATGTGAAATTACATTAAATAAATTAAAATGAATAGAGAGAAAGTCCAAATTTTTGATACCACTTTAAGAGACGGTGAACAGGTCCCAGGATGTAAATTAGACACCAATCAAAAACTCGTTATAGCCAACCGCCTTGACGAAATGGGAGTAGACATCATAGAAGCTGGTTTTCCTGTTTCTAGTCCAGGTGATTTTTTATCTGTTTCAGAGATATGTAAAATTGTAAAAAACGCAACTGTCTGTGGTCTTACCAGAGCAGTAGAAAATGATATTGATGTAGCGGCTCAGGCTTTAAAACATGCAGTTAGACCTAGAATCCATACAGGAATAGGAACTTCTGATTCACATATTATCCATAAACTGCAGACTACGCCAGAGGATGTGATTGCCAGAGCAAAACACGCTGTTGCCCACGCAAAAAAGTATGTTGAAGATGTAGAGTTTTATGCAGAAGATGCAGGTAGAACTGATAATGCATTTTTGGCTAAAGTTTGTGAAGAAGTAATCAAATCTGGAGCTACAGTTCTTAATATCCCGGATACTACAGGATATTGTCTGCCAGAAGAGTACGGTGCAAAAATAAAATACCTTAAAGAAAATGTAAAAGGAATTGATAATGTTACTATTTCTTGTCATTGTCATAATGATTTGGGAATGGCAACTGCAAATTCTATTGCAGGAGCTGTAAATGGTGCCCGCCAAATTGAGTGTACTATTAACGGAATAGGGGAGAGAGCTGGAAATACAGCACTTGAAGAAGTGGTTATGATTTTTAAACAGCATCCTTATTTGAATTTATATACAGATATTGACAGTAAGCAACTGAACGAAATGAGCCGATTGGTTTCTGAAAGTATGGGGATGATCGTTCAGCCGAATAAAGCAATCGTTGGAGCTAATGCTTTTGCTCACAGTTCTGGGATTCATCAGGACGGTGTGATTAAAAATAGAGCCACTTATGAAATCATGGATCCATTGGATGTTGGTGTCAATGAGTCGTCTATTATTCTTACTGCAAGAAGCGGAAGAGCAGCTTTGGCATACAGAGCTAAAAAAGTTGGTTATGAGCTTACAAAAACACAATTAGATATCGTATATATTGAGTTTTTAAAATTTGCTGATATTAAAAAAGAAGTATTGGATAGTGATATTCATCAGATTATTGAAGCCAGCAATATATATGTTAATTAAATTTTAGCAGAAATAATACTTAAAAATAAATAATTATGAACTTAAAAATAGCAGTACTTTCAGGTGATGGTGTCGGTCCAGAGGTTATCTTACAAGCTAAGAAAGCGCTTTATGCTATAAGTGTTGCCTATGATCATGAATTTATTTTTGAAGATGCTTTAATTGGCGCTGTTGCTATAGAAAAGACCAGAAATCCTTTGCCTGAGCAGACTTTAAATCTTTGTCTGAACACAGATGCGGTATTGTTCGGTGCTATTGGAAATCCTAAATATGATAACAATCCCGAAGCTAAAGTACGTCCGGAGCAGGGATTATTGAAGTTAAGACAGGAATTGGGGCTTTTTGCAAATATTCGGCCTATAAGACCGTTTAAAAATCTTCTGGATGCTTCTCCAATAAAAAAAGAAGTAATCGAAAACGTTGATTTTGTGATTTACAGAGAATTAACGGGTGGATCGTATTATGGCGATAAAGTCATAAATGACGAAGGAACTTTTGCTTCTGATATATGTGAGTACTCAGAAAATGAAATTAACCGCATTACACACCAGGCTTTTAAAGCGGCTCAGAGCAGAAGAAAAAAAGTAACATTAGTTGATAAGGCTAATGTGCTGGAAACATCTAGATTGTGGAGAAAATTAGTTAAAGAAATTGCTAAGCAGTATCCAGATGTAAAATTAGAATGTCAATACATTGATAATGTTGCGATGCAGATTATTACTGATCCTAAACAATATGACGTAATCTTAACAGAAAATTTATTTGGTGATATATTATCAGATGAAGCTTGTGCGATTATGGGATCTATAGGTTTGATGGCATCTGCATCAGTTGGAGAAAGCAAAGCTCTTTTTGAACCAATACACGGTTCTTACCCGCAGGCAAAAGGGAAAAATATTGCTAACCCGATTGCTTCAATTTTATCTGCTGCAATGCTGTTAGAACATTTTGGTCTGCAGAAAGAAGCGAGAAAAGTTTACGAAGCTGTTGAAAAAGCTATTGAATATAAAGTAGTTACTATTGATCTGAATCCAGATTCAAGATTTGGTACTAATGATGTTGGAGATTTTATTTCAAATGTCATATTAAGTAAAGATGATTTATATTTTAAAAATGATAATGTTCAAATAGGACAGTCAACTATCGTTTAATTAATAAAAATCATAAAAGGTTGCGTTTTATCACTAATTGCTGTTAGTTTGTTGGTAAAAAAGTTTTTTATTTTGGAATTGTTTTGTACTTTTGCAAAGTCAAAAAAACAAAAATGAAACACATTATCAACGTCCTTTTAGTATTAAGTGTCATTGTGATTATCACATATGAAAAGGGATTGGTATAGATATATATGTAAAAATATGTGAAGCCTCCCAAATAATTTTGGGAGGCTTTTTTTTAAATAAAAAATTAAATACACTAATTAATACAGAATGGAATTAAATAAATACAGCAAGACAATTACGCAAGATGTAACGCAGCCAGCGGCTCAGGCTATGCTGTACGGAATCGGCTTGACTGAGGAGGATTTGAAAAAGGCACAAGTTGGAATTGTAAGTATGGGATATGAAGGAAATACTTGTAATATGCACTTGAATGATTTGGCTAAAGATGTAAAGAAAGGAGTCTGGGATGCTGATCTTGTTGGATTGATATTTAATACTGTAGGTGTAAGTGATGGAATTTCAAATGGAACTGAAGGAATGCGCTATTCATTGGTTTCCCGTGATGTAATTGCCGATTCTATTGAAACGGTTATGGGAGCGCAATGGTATGATAGTTTGATTGCTATTCCTGGCTGTGACAAAAATATGCCTGGTGCCTTAATTGCTATGGGAAGAGTAAATCGCCCAGCTCTTATGGTTTATGGAGGTACTATTCATTCTGGAAAGTGGAAAGGAGAAAGTTTAAATATTGTTTCTGCTTTTGAGGCATTAGGAAAAAAGTTCCAAAATACAATTTCAGACGAAGATTTTACTGGAGTGATTAAAAATTCCTGTCCTGGTCCTGGGGCCTGTGGGGGAATGTATACTGCTAATACCATGTCTTCAGCTATTGAAGCTTTGGGAATGAGTCTGCCATACAGTTCGTCAAACCCTGCCTTGAGCGAAGAAAAAAGAAAAGAATGTGATGATGCTGGAAAAGCCATCCGAATATTGCTGGAAAAAGATATCAAGCCTAGAGATATTATGACTCGTAAGGCTTTTGAAAATGCGATTACAATTGTTGCCGTTCTTGGAGGTTCAACGAATGCGGTTATGCATTTGATTGCTATGGCTCATTCAGTAGATATTGAAATCACATTAGATGATTTTCAGGCAATAAATGATAGAACACCCGTACTTGCTGACTTGAAACCAAGCGGTAAATATATGATGGAGGATCTGCATGCTGTTGGTGGTGTTCCAGCTGTAATGAAATATTTACTGAAAGTTGGTCTCATTCATGGCGATTGCTTAACTGTGACTGGAAAAACAATTGCTGAAAACTTAGCTAACGTTCCTGATCTGCAAGATGGGCAAGAGGTAGTATTTGAAATTCAAAAAGCATTAAAATCTACTGGAAATATCCAAGTTTTATACGGTAATCTTGCAGAAGAAGGTGCTGTTGCTAAAATTAGCGGAAAAGAAGGAGAATATTTTGAAGGTATAGCTGTCGTTTTCGAAAGTGAATTCGAAGTGATTCCAGGTATAGAAAAAGGATTAGTAAAACCTGGTAATGTAGTCGTCATTAGGTATTGTGGACCAAAAGGTGGTCCAGGGATGCCTGAAATGCTAAAACCTACATCAGCCATTATTGGCGCCGGTTTAGGCAGCAGTGTTGCTTTAATTACAGATGGCAGATTCTCTGGAGGTTCACATGGATTCGTGGTTGGCCACGTTACACCAGAGGCTTATGATGGCGGAGGAATTGCGTTAGTTAAAAATGGTGATGTAATTACTATTGATGCAGTTAAGAATACCATCGATTTAAAAATTAGTGAAGAAGAATTTGCAGAAAGACGTGCCAATTGGGTGCAGCCACCTTTAAAAGCAACTAAAGGTGTTCTTTTAAAATATGCAAGATCTGTGTCAAGCGCATCAACAGGATGTGTTACCGATAAATAATAAAAATCCACTTTGGTGGTAATAAAACAGAGACAAAAAAGGCTATAGCAAACAGAAATTGCAAAAAGCTAAAAAAATATAAAATGGAAAATAATAAAATATCAGGGGCAGAAGCCGTTATTAGATGTTTATTGGCAGAAGGTGTAGACTTGGTTTACGGTTATCCGGGCGGAGCAATTATGCCGGTTTATGATGAATTATATAAATTTCAAGATCAATTGCATCATGTTTTGGTGCGTCACGAACAAGGTGCAGCTCACGCAGCACAAGGTTTTGCAAGAGCTACAGGTAAAGTTGGGGTTGCAATTGCTACCTCAGGACCAGGAGCAACAAATTTAGTAACTGGTATAGCAGATGCTCAAATCGATTCAACGCCTTTAGTTTGTATTACAGGGCAGGTTGGAAAACATTTGCTTGGTTCTGATGCTTTTCAGGAAACTGACATTATCGGAATTTCAACTCCGGTAACAAAATGGAATTACCAGATTACAGAAGCTCATGAAATTCCAGAAATTATTGCCAAGGCGTTTTATATTGCTAAATCTGGCCGTCCAGGTCCAGTTTTAATTGATATTACTAAAAATGCCCAGTTTGATGAATTAGATTTTAGTTATGAAAAATGTACTGGAATTAGAAGTTATCATCCAAAACCTGTATTAGATCTTAAAAAAGTACAAGATGCTGCAGATTTGATTAATAATGCCAAAAAGCCATACATTATTTTTGGTCAGGGGATTATACTAAGTCAGGCAGAAGAACAATTGAAAAGATTAGTAGAAAAATCTGGAATTCCTGCTGCTTGGACTATTTTAGGTCTTTCAGCATTGCCTACGGATCATCGCTTAAATGTAGGTATGGTAGGTATGCACGGTAATTACGGTCCAAATCTTTTGACTAATGAATGTGATGTACTGATTGCTTTAGGTATGCGTTTTGATGACAGGGTTACAGGGAATTTGGCAACTTATGCTAAACAAGCCAAAGTAATTCATTTCGAAATTGATCCTGCAGAAGTGGATAAAAACGTAAAAACAGATATTGCTATTTTGGGCGATGTTAAAGAAGCATTGACAGCTTTGATTCCATTAATTGACAAGAAAGTACATGATTCTTGGCATAATGAGTTCAAAGATAAATACAAAATTGAATTAGATGCCGTTATAAAAGAAGAGCTTTCTCCATCAAATGGAAAAGGAATTTCAATGGGCGAAACCATGGAAATGATTAATAAGCATTCAAAAGGTGATGCAATTATTGTTTCAGATGTTGGTCAGCATCAAATGTTTGCCTGCCGTTATGCTAAATTCAATTCAACCAAAAGTAATGTTACTTCTGGAGGTTTAGGAACAATGGGGTTTGCTTTGCCAGCCGCTATCGGTGCCAAAATGGGAAGACCAGACCGTGAAGTTGTAGCTATTATTGGAGACGGCGGTTTTCAAATGAACATTCAGGAGTTAGGAACTATCTTTCAATCACAGGTTCCAGTAAAAATAGTAGTGCTGAACAATGAGTTTTTAGGAATGGTACGTCAATGGCAGGAATTGTTTTTTGATAATCGTTATGCTTCAACTAAAATGATTAATCCAAATTTCATTGCCATCGCTGAAGGATATCATATTAAATCTAAAAAAGTAACTCAAAGACAAGATTTGGATGCAGCCGTTGCAGAAATGATGGCTTCAAAAGACTCTTATTTCTTAGAAGTTATGGTAGAGAAAGAAAATAATGTATTCCCAATGATTCCGACAGGAGCTTCGGTTTCTGACATGAGATTAAGCTAAAAAATTATGGAAAATAAAATGTTCACCATTTCTGTTTACTCAGAAAATAACGTTGGCTTATTAAACAGGATATCGGGTATATTCTTGAAACGCCATATAAATATATTAAGCCTTAATGTTTCTGAATCTGAAATTGAAAATGTTTCAAGATTTGTGATAGTTGTAAATACCACTGAAAAGTGGGTACAAAACATCGTAGGCCAAATAGAGAGACAAATTGAGGTTATTAAAGCTTTCTATCATGTTGATGAAGAGACTATCTTTTTGGAAAGCGCCATCTTCAAGATTGCGTCTAGTCTGCTTTTTGACGAAAGACAGATTCAGAATATCATAAAAGACAGTAAATCTGAAATTGTTACGGTATCTAGAGAGTTTTTTGTGATTTCAAAATCTGGAAAAAGATCTGAAATTGAGGAATTATACGCAAAACTGAAACCTTATGGAATCATGCAGTTTGTTCGTTCAGGAAGAATATCTATTTCGAAAGAAAAAATGGAAATTTCAGCAATACTGGAAGCATTTAAATAAAAATAAAATCAATCTGCAATTGGATAAGAGGAATGCAGATTACAATTTTCAATTATAAATTTTACATTCATTAAATATTAAAAAAAATGGCAAATTATTTCAATTCATTACCACTTAGATTACAATTAGAACAATTAGGAGTTTGCGAATTCATGGATCAATCAGAATTTGCAAATGGAATAGATGCATTAGCAGGAAAAAAAGTAGTTATTGTAGGTTGTGGAGCTCAAGGTTTGAATCAAGGTCTTAACATGAGAGATTCAGGTTTAGATATTTCTTATGCATTACGTGCAGAAGCTATTGCTGAAAAGAGAGCTTCTTTTAAAAATGCTAATGATAATGGATTCAAAGTTGGAACTTATGAAGAATTAATTCCAACAGCTGATTTAGTTTGTAACCTTACGCCAGACAAACAGCACACTGCTGTAGTTACAGCAATAATGCCATTAATGAAACAAGGAGCTACTTTGGCTTACTCTCACGGTTTCAACATCGTTGAAGAAGGGATGCAGATTCGTAAAGACTTAACAGTTATTATGTGTGCTCCAAAATGCCCTGGATCTGAGGTTCGTGAAGAATATAAAAGAGGTTTTGGTGTACCGACTCTTATTGCGGTTCACCCAGAAAATGATCCTAATGGTTTAGGTTTAGATCAGGCAAAAGCTTATGCTGTTGCAACTGGAGGAAACAGAGCAGGTGTATTGCGTTCTTCTTTCGTAGCTGAAGTAAAATCAGATTTAATGGGTGAGCAGACTATTCTTTGCGGTTTATTACAAACAGGTTCTATCTTGTGTTTTGACAAAATGGTAGCTGAAGGTGTAGATGCAGGATATGCTTCTAAATTAATCCAATACGGATGGGAAACTATTACTGAAGCGTTGAAATACGGTGGTATTACTAATATGATGGATAGATTGTCTAATCCAGCAAAAATTGAAGCATATAAAGTTTCTGAAGAATTAAAAGATATTATGCGTCCATTATTCAGAAAACACATGGATGATATCATCTCAGGTCACTTCTCTAAAACAATGATGGAAGACTGGGCAAACAATGATGTTAATTTGTTAACTTGGAGAGCAGCAACAGGAGAGACTAATTTCGAAAAAACTCCAGCTGGAAATGTTGAAATTTCTGAGCAGGAATATTTTGATAACGGAGTATTAATGGTTGCAATGGTAAGAGCTGGTGTTGAATTAGCTTTTGAAGCAATGACAGATTCAGGAATTATCGAAGAGTCTGCATACTATGAGTCATTACACGAAACACCGCTTATTGCTAATACAATTGCAAGAAAGAAATTATTCGAAATGAACCGCGTTATTTCTGATACTGCTGAGTACGGCTGTTATTTATTTGATCACGCTTGTAAGCCATTAATCGCTGAGTACGTGAAAAATGCACCAAGCAATTTAGTTGGGCGTCCTTTTAATAACGGAAATAACGGAGTTGATAATAAAGAGTTAATTGAAATTAATGCAGTTATCAGAAATCACCCTGTTGAAGAAGTTGGAGCATGGTTGAGAGAATCAATGACTGCAATGAAAAAAATTGTATAATAAAAATAATAAATTAGGGATTACCACACCATGAGGGTGTGCTGGGATTTGCATAAAATATCATAAAGGTTTAAATATTTTGAATTAGTAAGCACTTATTGGACAATTGAAAGATATTTATGCATAGTTACATTCACTTAACTTCAAATGAGCTGTAAGTTAAGTGAAGTAATCCTAGTTATTTTGGATTTTTTTGTTTTTGAATAAAGAAGAAAAAAATTGTTATTTAATATTGTTAATAAAAGGGCATTTTACTTTGTAGATATGCCCTTTTCTTGTTTTAAATTTGGTAATAAATCTAAAACGTTATGAAAAAAACATTAAAATTTGGAGAACTGCGTTTTTTTATTATTTTTTTAGTGTATTTTACAAATTAATAGTTTTTAAAACCGAAGAGATTTAATACTTTTATAAAAAATTTAAAAAGATGAGTTATTTTAAAATTGATAGTCTAGAACAATACTTTAAACATTATAATAAATCGATACGCGAGCCTCGAAAGTTTTGGGGGAAAATAGCTGAAGAAAACTTCACATGGTATCAATACTGGGACAAAGTTGTCGATTTTAATATGGCTGATGCCGAAGTTAAATGGTTTGTTGATGCAAAAGTTAACATTACTAAGAACTGTATTGATAGACACTTAGCAAAAAAAGGTGATAAAACGGCAATAATCTTTGAACCAAATGATCCTTCTGAAGAAGCATTGCACATAAGCTATAATGAGCTTTACGAGCGTGTATCAAAAATGGCTAACGTTTTGAGAGAACAGGGAATTACGAAAGGTGACCGTGTTTGTATTTATCTTCCAATGATACCAGAACTGGCAGTAGCTGTTTTAGCTTGTGCTAGAATTGGTGCTATACATTCGGTTATTTTTGCAGGTTTCTCATCATCGGCAGTTGCTTCAAGAATAAATGACAGCCAATGCAAAATGGTAATAACATCTGATGGCGGATACCGCGGGAATAAAACCATAGACCTGAAAGGAATTGTTGACGATGCTTTGCAGAATTGTCCTAGTGTTACCTCTGTTTTAGTTGCTAAAAGAACGAATGCAGAAATTCAGATGAAAGCTGGTCGTGACCAATGGTTAGCACCGCTACTTGATAATGCAATTAACAATAGTGTTGCCGAAATTATGGATGCCGAAGATCCTTTGTTTATATTGTATACATCAGGATCTACTGGAAAACCTAAAGGAATGGTTCATACTACAGCAGGATATATGGTTTATACTGCTTATACTTTTAAGAATGTCTTCAATTATGAAGAGAATGATATATTTTGGTGTACCGCAGATATTGGCTGGATTACAGGTCACTCCTATATTTTATACGGTCCATTATTGAATGGTGCAACAACTGTAATTTATGAAGGAATTCCTTCTTATCCGGATTTTAGCCGTTTTTGGGAAACAATTGAAAAACACAAAGTAACTCAATTTTATACAGCACCAACGGCTATCCGTGCTTTGGCAAAAGAAAATTTATCTTATGTTCAAAGATTTCCGCTTAAATCATTAAAAGTGATTGGTTCAGTTGGAGAACCAATTAATGAGGAAGCATGGCATTGGTATAATGACCACGTAGGAGGGAAGCGCTGTCCGGTAGTTGATACCTGGTGGCAGACTGAAACGGGCGGAATTATGATTGCTCCGTTAGCATTTACAACCCCAACAAAACCAACTTATGCTACATTGCCGTTACCTGGAATTCAGCCAGTGCTGATGGATGACAAACGCAATGAAATTGAAGGTAATCAGGTAGTAGGCAGTTTGTGTATTAAATTTCCGTGGCCAGGTATTGCAAGAACTATTTGGGGAGATCATCAAAGATATAAAGACACCTATTTTTCTACTTTTCCAGGTAAATATTTTACAGGAGACGGAGCTCTGCGTGACGAAGTAGGATATTATAGAATTACAGGACGTGTTGACGATGTTGTAATTGTTTCAGGACATAATTTAGGTACTGCACCAATTGAAGATGCAATTAATGAGCATCCAGCTGTTGCTGAATCAGCAATTGTTGGATTCCCGCACGATATTAAAGGAAATGCATTATATGGATATGTTATTCTTAAAGAGTCTGGTGAATACAGAGACAGGGATAACTTGTCGAAAGAGATTAACCAGCATATTGCAGATCACATTGGTCCAATTGCTAAATTAGATAAAATTCAATATGTAACTGGATTGCCAAAAACAAGATCTGGAAAAATTATGCGTAGAATTTTAAGAAAAATTGCTGAAGGCGATTATTCTAATTTTGGTGATACCACAACTTTACTAAATCCCGAAATTGTTGATGAAATAGTAAATGGTAAGATCATTTAAATAAGCAGAAAACTTAAGTTTTCAATAAAACTGCTTCAAATTATGAAGCAGTTTTTTTTTGCCCAAAAATTAAATAAATGTTAATTCATGAATAATGCAGTAACATTACTTTTTAAATTAAGTCTATTGATTACTTGGTTTAATAAAATTAAATTGTATGATAGTTCTATTAAGATATTTCTTCAGTTTTTTTATCAATAGAAACGTTTCATGTGTTAATTTTATGTTAATATTTAATACTTTGTAATACATAATACCTTTTAAAAGATATATATTTGCATAGGATATTATTATATGATCCAAGTTTAATTATAATCATCAATCAAAAATCAATTATTATGAAAAAATCAATCGTTTATTTAGGGGTAGCTTTAGTAGCTTTTTCAAGTGTTTCTTTGGCTTCAAATTTGAATTCATTTCCAGTATTCAAAGACAGTGTTGAATTTAATGAAATAACAGTTTCTCCTTTTTGTATCGCTATAAGCAAAGGAGATGTAGAATCTGTGAAGAAGTTTATTGAATATGGCGCGAATGTAAATGAGAAATCAAATGGCATGACTCCGTTAATGTTTGCAGCTCGTTACAATAAAGTGGAAATTATCAAAATTTTATTGGAAAAAGGTGCTCGTCTTAAAGAAAAAGATGAAAACGGATTCACTGCTTTGAAACATGCTGAATTATCAAATGCAAGTGAGGCTATTCAGCTTTTAAAAAAATAATAAAAAATAAAAATGAGACTTCATACTTGATGGAGTCTCATTTAAATTAAATCAATCAAAAAAATATAATCATGAAAAAATCAGTTTTACTTTCAGGAATAGTATTAGTTTTATTTTCAAATATTTGTAATGCAGAAAATAGAGGTAATAAATCAAGCAGTTTATTTCAAAATATCATTTTGTCGGATAATGATATTGAAAAACAAAATGATGATACACAATTAGCAAAACCTTCTTTAAAGGATGAAGGAGAAGTTTTTAATCCTGAAACAGTCATTGCTTTTAATCGTAAAACAGTGAATGAGATTATTGCAGAAGGAGATAAGATCACAGAGAATTCTAACACAGAGGAAGCGGAATTTCTAGCTCTTGAAGCATCAATGAAAGAAATAATAGCACAATCAGATTTAATAATAGAAAGTAAGGTATCGGATGTGAGATGTCCACTTTTTGTTGAAAGAACAATGGAAGATGAAATAGCTGAATTAGAACTAATTATTGAAAGTAAAGAAAATAATGAAGTTAGAGATTTAGACTTTAAAAAAATCAACAGAATACCAGTATTGATAAATTCATTTAATTCTAAAAAAATTATCGGAATGAATTAATGTTAAATGCAGTAAAACTTAGTGAGGTTATAAAAAAAAGCACCGTTATAAAGAGTATAAGGATGCTTTTTTTTGTGAACAGAAGTTACATTGTAATGAGCTGTCTGTCCTGTGTTTTAGAAAGTGATAATAAAGCAGTAACAGCACCAATTGCAGCAAACAGCATATCCGACTGTGTATCCCAAACATATCCTTGTGTTCCCAAGAAAGCATCTCCGCCGTCCCCAGAAGCAATTGAAACAAACCACTCAATCCATTCATAAGCAGCACTGATTGCCAGACAAATGGAAACAATTATGAATTTGAAAAAGCTTTGGTTTGAAATTACTTTCTTTCGGATAAAGAGTTCCCGAATAATCATTGCAGGCACAAAACCTTGTGCAAAATGGCCAATTTTATCATAATTATTACGGCTTTGATGAAATACCTCTTTGATATAATCAAAAAAAGGAACTTCAGCATAGGTGTAATGACCGCCAATGAAGAGAATAATACAATGAATTAAAATCAGAGTATAAGTAAAATTCGTAAAACGAAATTTTTTAAAAGTTAAAGCCAAGATGGTAATCCCAATTATCGCCGGAATAATTTCAAGGAAACAGGTAAAGCCTTCTTTTGGATTTATGACTGACCAAAGTAAAACGATGCTGAATATAGCAAGTAATAAGTATATGTATTTCATTTTTTGGAAATTAAAGCATAATTTAATAGCTGGTGTCATCTAGTTTTACTTTCCCGTTAAATGTTCTGTACAAAAAGAAAAAATAAGCTCCTAATAACGGTGCACCAATGGCAACAATAGTCAGCATTATCCCTAAAGATTTTTGTGAAGAAGCAGCATTGTAAATGGTTACGCTAAATTTTGGGTCAATTGTAGAAATTAAAAGCGTCGGATACAATTGCAGCGCAACAAGAATCAGTAAAAAAGCCATTGTCAATGACGAAAAGATCAATGCCCTCATGTATTGTTTTTTTGAAACCAGACGAGGAACATTGGCTACAGCCAAAAATGATATTACAGGAACAATAAAATAAATAGGATTGGCTCTGAAATTAGCAGTAACTTCAGGAATAAAAATCAAAGTATAAAGAGTTGTAATTCCAAAACTGATGATGAAGAATATCATTCCTTTTTTTAGTAAAAATGTAAGTCTGGCGTGAAGTCTGCCTTCAGTTTTCAGTAATAGATAAATAGCACCCTGTGTCATAAAAATAGATAGTGTAGTAAAACCAACCATTATGGCGTATGGATTTAAAAAAGAAAAAAACACACCGCCCTGGTAACTGAAATTAGGCCCCAATGCAAATCCCTGTAAAATATTAGCTAAAACAACACCCAGCAGGAAAGCAATCGATATGCTGGAAATACTGTAGATTATGTCCCAGCTTTTTCTCCACCACGTCATTTCTTCGACACTTCTAAATTTAATGGCAGCAGCACGAAGTACATTTAGCATCAAAAAAAGCATAAACGGAACATACATTGCTGACAGCATAGCCGCATACATTATAGGAAATCCAGCAAATAATGCACCGCCTCCAATAATGAGCCAGACCTGATTGGCATCCCAAACGGGAGCAATTGCATTGATTGCAATTCTGCGGCTTAAATCTTTTCTGAAAAATAAATGCCAGGCACCGGCGCCAAAATCAAAACCTTCTAATATTGCATAACCAGAGAACAGTAATCCTATTACTAAATACCACAATGTTGGATAATCAATCCCTAAAAAAGTTTCCATAACTATAAAGATTAAAAGGATTTGAATGTTACTGCTTTTTCTGATTCGTCATAAGGGCCGTGCTTTATTTTTTTATTTACAGTATATAGAAATAAAGCTAGCAATAATGAATAAACTACAGTGAACATAACCAAAGAAAAAACAATCTGCTGTGAAGAAACTTCTTGAGAAAAAGCTTTGCTGGTTCTTAACTGCCCGTAAACAACCCAAGGCTGTCTTCCCATTTCGGCAGTGAACCATCCAACCTGATTGGCTATTTGAGGCAAAATAACGGAAAAAGAAAAAATCCACAAAAGCCATTTTTTTTCAAATAATCTGCCACGCCACCATAAAAAACTGGAGTACAATGTGAGTCCAATTAAAAACATTCCAATTACAACCATAATATGGTAGAATTGAAAAACAGCGTTTATCTGGCTCGGTCTGTCCTCAGCTGGGAAATTATTCAAGCCTTTTATTTGGGCATCAAAATCCTGATGTACAAGGAAAGACAATCCGCCGGGAATTCCTATTCCGGTAACTTTTTGCTGTTCTTTATCAACCCAGCCAACAAGATATAAATCGGCAGGTTTATCTTTTTCAAAATGTCCTTCCATAGCAGCGAGTTTTGCAGGCTGATTTACCGCAACTCCATCAGCTGTGCTGTGGCCAGAAATCAATTGGGTAAGCGAAAAAATTGCAGCAACTGCTAAAGAAATTTTGAATGCCTTTTTTGATATTTCGACATAACGGCCTTTCCTAATGTAATAAGCATGAACACTTAAAACTAAAAAAGCTCCTGCCAAAATTGCCCCCTGCCAAGTATGAATAATTCTGTCCACACTAGACGGATTGAAAACCATGGCCCAAAAATCGGTCACTTCAGCCCGGGCATGTAAACCTGTTCCAACAATATGATAACCTGCAGGCGTCTGCTGCCAGGAATTGGCAACTACAATCCAAACCGCAGAAAACATTGATCCTAAAAAAACACCCAATGCCGATACAAAATGTACCCAAGGTTTTACGCGATTCCATCCAAAAAGCAGTACTCCCAGAAAAGTGCTCTCCAGACCAAAAGCAAACAAACCTTCGGCGGCTAATGCACTTCCAAAAATATCACCAACATAACGCGAATAAACTGCCCAGTTGGTTCCAAATTCAAACTCCATTATAATTCCGGTAGCAACCCCGATTCCAAAAGTTATAGCAAATATCTTGATCCAAAAACGAGTCAGGATTTCATAATCTTTATTTCCGGTTTTGAGATAAAGTCCTTCCATGATTACCATTATTAAGCCGATGCCGATACTTAATGGAGGATAGATATAATGAAAGGCGATTGTGAAGGCAAATTGTATGCGGGCTAGTATTTCTACATCCATGAGGAAAGTATTTTGTTTAAAAAGTATGTGTAAATTTACGACAGAAAGCTAACTTTATTAGGCTTAAAAATTAATTTTATTTCTGTTTTTTGATATTCTTTTATTCCTTTAAAAGAAAATGTTTTTATGTAAAAAAGAATCACAATATTTAAAAAGATTACAAAAAAAAGCACCATTAAAAAAATGATGCTTTTGTCGAAAAAATATTTAACCAATTAACTTATTTCAAAACCATTATTCAATTCTAGCGTGTTTTTTACGGTTGAATACCCAGAATATAATCGGGAAAACTAATAATGTTAGTATAGTTGCGGTAACTAAACCTCCAATTATCACGATTGCCAAAGGTTTTTGAGACTCAGAACCAATTCCTGTTGAAATTGCTGCAGGCATCAAACCTATAGATGCCATTAAAGCGGTCATAATTACAGCTCTTGTTCTGGCTTTTACTCCCATGAAAATCGATTCCTCGAGCGAGAATTTTGCCTTCAGATTATGATGAAATTCTGATATCAGGATTACTCCATTTTGAATACAAATTCCCAAAAGAGCAATAAAACCTACACCAGCCGAAATTCCAAAATTCATTCCTGTAATATGCAAAGCCAAAATTCCGCCGATGATCGCAAAAGGTACATTTGCTAAAACAAGCAAAGAATCTTTAATGTTTCCGAATAAAATAAACAACAAAACAAATATTCCCAGTAAGCTTATCGGTACAACCTGAGCTAGTCGGGCACTGGCACGAACCTGATTTTCAAATTCTCCTGTCCATCCTGTTGTGTAGCCAGCCGGCATTTTGATTTCTGCCACTTTTTGTTGTGCTTCGGCTATTGTACTTCCTAAATCACGATCGCGGACAGAGAATTTTACCCCAATGAAGCGTTTGGTATTATCTCTGTAAATAAAAGCCGGCCCAGTAACTGTTTTAAGGTCGCAAATTTCTTTTAGCGGAATTTTGGCACCACTGATTGTTGGAACTTTTAGCTCTGCCAAATCTTCTTCATCTTTGCGGTATTCTTTGGAGAAACGAACTCTTACATCAAATTTCTTTTCATCTTCATACTTTTGAGTGGCTGTTTTTCCTCCAAAAGCCAGTTCTAAAACAGCCTGTGCATCGCTTAATGTTACGCCATAAGCGGCCATTTTTTCTCTGTCTAAAATTACACTGATTTCCGGCTGTCCAACATTTCTAAGAATTCCGGCATCTTTGATACCAGGGATATTTTTTATTTTTGCTAAAACTTCATTCGAAAGTTCATCTAGTTTGTCTAAATCGTCACCATAAATTTTTACCGCATTTGAAGCTTTAAACCCAGCTACCGATTCGGCTACATTATCAATAACAGGCTGTGAATAATTATAAGTAATTCCCTGATGTACTTTTAATTTGGTATCCATTTCATTAATTAAATCATTCATCGAAATTTTTCGGGTCCAGTCTGATTTTGGTTTTAAATCAACCTGAAGCTGAATAAACCCAAATCCGTTCGGGTCTGTTCCGTCATTACTTCGGCCGGTTTGTGACAGCACCTTTTTTACTTCGGGAAAACTTTCCAGATCTTTTCGGATTATTGATGCAGTCTGTACACTTTCGGGCAGGGAGGTACTCATTGGCAATTCTGCTGTTACCCACAAAGCCCCTTCATTTAATTGTGGTAAAAACTCCGTTCCTAAAAATGTTGCCGAAAAGAAAACGGTAACTAATATCGCAACCGAAGCAATTAATGTTTTTATTTTATGTTTAAATGTCCAGGCAAAACCTTTACTTATTATTCGGTCCCAAAAGTTTACAAACGGATTGTTTTTTTCTTTTACATTTTTATTCAAAAGAATGTGCGATAAAACCGGAACTAATGTTAAAGTAAAAAGCAAAGCTCCAATTAATGCAAAGCCAAGTGTATAGGCGAGGGGCGAAAACATTTTACCTTCTACTTTCTGGAATGCGAATATTGGCAGCAAAGCAGTTATGATGATTAATTTAGAAAAGAAAATGGCTTTTCCCATTTCAGTTCCCGTTTTTTTAATCAGACTGCCTTTTGCAATTTTGTTGTATGCTGTCATTCCCAGCTGATGCGCCCGATGATCCAATACGACAAATAATCCTTCGACCATGACTACAGCGCCGTCGATGATGATTCCAAAATCGACTGCACCCAAACTCAGCAGATTGGCGCTCATTCCCATTAGTTTCAAACACAGAAAAGCAAACAATAACGAAAGCGGAATAACAATTGAAACCGTAAAAGTTGTTCTCCAGTCGGCCATGAAAAGAAAAACTACGCAGGTAACCAGAATAATTCCTTCGAACAAATTATGCATTACTGTTTCGGTCGTGAAATTCATCAGATTATCACGATCATAGAAAGTTTCAATTTTTATATCTTTTGGAAGAACATTTTCATTTAAGTCTTTGATTTTATCTTTGATTAAAGCCAATGTTTCCTGAGCATTTTCGCCCTTGCGCATTACGACAATTCCTTCAACGGCATCATCATTTTTTCCAATTCCTGTCTGCCCGACTCTTGGCATTGAACTTTCATAAACCGAGGCTACATTTTTGACCAAAATCGGATTTCCTCCGGCATCATCAACAATAATGTTTTCAATATCCGGAATCGATTTTAAGAGCCCTACACCTCGAACAACAAAGGCCTGACCGTTTTTTTCGATAATATCACCGCCAACATTTAAGTTTCCGGCATTTACGGCATTGTAAACCTGCAAAGGAGTGATGTTGTATTTGGCTAA
Source organism: Flavobacterium sp. HJJ (assembly GCF_015351475.1). GTDB lineage: Bacteria > Bacteroidota > Bacteroidia > Flavobacteriales > Flavobacteriaceae > Flavobacterium > Flavobacterium marginilacus. Next base: position 55,275 of record NZ_JADKPR010000030.1, read on the forward strand.
TTTAATAGGATCAACACCTACTTCATACGTTTTTGTCTGACCGCCAAAAACATTCAAATCGGCAACACCGGGAACGGCACGAAGCTGTTTGTCGATTACCCAGTTTTGGTAGGTTAATAATTCTCTGCTGTCTCTGCTGTTACTTTTTACAATATATCTGAAAATTTCCCCAGTTGGTCCATAAGGAGGCTGTACATCGGGTTCGACATCATCGGGAAGAGAGACATTTTTTAATAAATTATTAACCTGCAAGCGGGCAAAAGTATCATCGACACCGTCATCAAAAATAATTTTGATAACCGATAGTCCAAACATTGTAATACTGCGAACACTGGTTTTTTTCTGCACCGAGTTCATCGAAATTTCGATCGGTGATGTTACAAATCGTTCTACTTCCTCAGCACTTTTACCATTCCACTGTGTAATAATGATGATTTGAGTATTGGTGACATCCGGAAAGGCATCAATTGGCATATTTTTGAAAGAAAGAAATCCTGCAACAGCCAGTATTCCGACCCAAAAAAAGGTAAATGCTTTATTCTTAAGCGAAAAAGCAATAATGTTTCTGATGAATTTGTTCATGGTTTAATCGTTTAAAGAGCGATAAATAAATAGCTGATTGTTGGTAATAACTTTTTCATTTTCTTTTAAACCGCTCGAAATATAGGTGGTGTCGCCTACAACGCTATAGACTTCAACTTCTCTGGTTTCTATATTATGACGGTCTTTAAAAATCATTACAAAGTTTTTGCTTTTATCAAAAACAATGGCATTGCTCGGAATAGCTATCATCGATTTGTCTTCGTTATAGGACAGTTTAATATTTGCATTCATGTCGGGTTTCAATAGATATCCTGGATTTTGCAGTTTAATTCTTGCCTGCATGGCTTTGGTTTCGGGATCGATTACATTAAAGATTTTATCGACTTTCCCTTTAAAAATTTTATCGGGATAACTCAAAGTTGTTACATCGGCATCGATTCCTAATTTTACTTTATTAATATCAATTTCGTTGATGTTTGCCATGGCCCAAACTTCGCTGATTTCGGCAATATCGAATATGTTTTCTGAACGGTCCGAGCGCAGAAGCATATCCTGATTAATACTTTTTTGGATAATAAAACCGCTGATTGGCGCCGTCACTTCATAAATAGATCCCGCTTTGATATTGTAGATTTTATAAGTCTCCTGAATTTTGCTCAATTGAGACTGCGCTTTTGCTACCTCCGATTTTGCCTGAAGTACATCGCTTTCAGAATTTAATTTTCCGTCAAATAATTCCTGAGCAACTTTCAGATTGTTTTTGGCAACCAGTAAATCACTTTTTGCGTCGAGCGATTGTTTTTCAAAATCGGCAATATCAGTGCTTTTTATGGTAGCTAAAACCTGTCCTTTTTTTACATAATCGCCAAGTTCGACATTTACCTTGACAACGTTTCCGCCCACAAGAGGGTACACGTCAATCATTTTGTTGTTATCGGCCGTAATTTTTCCGTAAAAACTCAATTCGTTTTTTACTTTTTGAGTTTGTGCTATGGCGGTTGTAGTGGTTTTTAGCATCGTATCGCTTAAAGCAAAGGAAGTATTGGTCTGAGGATTTTCGGCTTCCTTTTTACAGCTTGTAACAGTTAAACTTACAAGTGCAATTCCTATAATTAGTGTATGTTTCATTAGTATTTAGTTTTAAAATAAGTCTTTACTGATTGTACTATTGAATTCTTCGGCAGAAAGTGCCAGCTTTTTCTTTAGCTCATTAACCTGAATAGTTGCCTGATTGTAGCTTTCCATGAAATCGGTGAATTCTAATAAACTGACATTTCTTTTTTGGAAATTCGTCAGCATTCCATTGTAGACGGCTTCAAAATCTGCATTAACGGTTGGTTTTATGACCGTATAGTTTTTGCGGGATTCATCCCATTTATTCCAAGCCGAAGTAATTTCGGTTTGTAATTGAAGTTCAAAATTTTGCTTTTCAACTTTAGATTGTTCCAGAATGGTTTTGGCATATTTGATATTTCCTTTGTTTTTGTTCCAAAGAGGCAGCGGAATTCCAATGGTTACATTTGCTTCTTTTTCAAAAGCACCACTTCTTTGATCGTAATTTGCTCCCAGCGTAAGATCGGGAACAGCAAGTGATTTTTGCCATTTTACATTTAGTTCATTTGCTTCGATTTCTTTTTGTTTAGCTAAATAATCAGGTCTGTTGGCAATAGCTTCCTCTTCAAATGATTTTAAATTAAAATCAATAGTTTTTAGGTATTTATTGAACTCCGCTTTTGAAACTTCCGGGATCACATTCTCAGTAGAATTAAGCAGTAGTCTTAAATTGCCTTGCTCTTCAATATTATTATTTACAACTTCCATTCGCTCGTTTTTAAAATTCAGATATAGGGATTGCAGGCGGACAACATCTTTTAGCGGTACATTTCCTTTTTGCGCCTGAATAGAGTAGGAGCTGATTAAATCTTCAATGTGCGAAAGCTGTTCATCGGTAGTTTCAAGGCTCTTCGTGTTGTAGTAAACCGTGTAGAAGCTCTTGCGCAATTGCAATTTTAATGTTCTTAAAAGATCATTAAACTGCAGTTCGGCCAGTTGTTCATTGGTTTGAAATAGTTTTATTTCATTGCGTTTTTTTCCGCCTAAATAAATCAGCTGTTCAATACCAAAAGCTTTTTGACCGTCTTTTCCAATATCAAAATATTGATTTCTTTCAGGATTATAAGCGTTTAATTGTGCTGTAATTGTCGGGTTATCCCAAATTCGGGCTTGAATAGTCAGTGCTTTTGAAGCATCAATATTATATTGAGAGGCCAGCAAAAAGAGATTGTTTTTAAGAAACTGGCTTTCACAGTCCTGTAGAGTGACTGTTTTTTGAGCTAAACTCACCTGATTTATTAAAATCAGAAATAGTAGTGCAGATAACTTTTTCATTGTATCGGTTTTATTTGATACAAATATGCTATCATCAGACTTTAAGAGACCTTAAGATCTACCTTAAAAACACCTTAAAAATGAGTATTAATGAAAAAATAGTTGAAATAAATTATTGTTTTTTTCTGGAATACTGTAGGTGATGGTGCAGTTATGCAGAGTGAGTATGCGTTGTACGATACGCAGACCTAAGCCAAAACCCGAAGTTCCTTTTGCATTTGTACCGCGCATAAATGGCTGAAAAAGATTCTCTTGTTCTATTTCATTCAAAGTTTCCCCAGTATTGTAAACTGAAATGACAAGATGATTGTTTTGGGTGCTGATTTTTACTTTGGCTTGCTTGTTATCTGAGTAAATACAGGCATTTTTTAAAACATTGCCCAAAGCAATTTCTAAAAGATTTTTATTTCCTTTAATTTCCAAAGCGGAATCTAAACTGTCGCTTTCTTCCATTTCAAAATGAATTACAAAATCCGGAAAGCTCTTGTTCAGGTTTTCGATGGCCGAAAACAGAATTTCATCCATTCGATGCACTTCGTTATTTTCGCGATCTTTGTTGTCGATTTTCGAAAGGATCAATAAGGAATGTATCAGCTGTGTCAGCTGATTTACGTCGGATAAAATTACTTTCAGAAAAGACTTCCCTTTATCGGATGTTGCAGGATCCGAAACCACATTTTCGATTTGAGAAGTGATTCTGGACAGTGGAGTTCGAAGTTCATGCGAAGCGTGAGCTGTAAATTCTTTTTGTTTTTGATAGGAAATCTCGATTCGGTCCATCATGAAATTAAATTCGTTGGCAATCAAATCAATTTCGTTTTTATTGTCTTTTAAACTGACTCTGGTGTCGAGATTATTCTCGTTTATGTTTTTTATTTTTTGATGAAAAATATTTAAAGGATTCATCGCTTTTTTTACCATAAATGAGGTTAAAACCCAGCAAATACAGGTGAAAAAGATATATGATACTATTAAGGTATATCTAAGAAAAAGTAGTTTTCTTTTTCCGTAATCATCAGTTGCTGATATTAAGGCATAAAAATCTCTGTCTTTGGTATCATAAAAAACACCATACACTTCATAATTGCCTTGTTGTTTAAAGAAGGTTTTGTGTTTTTTGAGGTATTTCAGGTCATTAATTGACCAGTTAATTTTGGCGTCGTCAATACTGCTGTAAATAAGTTTGTAGTTTGAGTCAAATACTAATGTTTTTTCGTCATACAGTTTGTTAATCGAATTCTGATCAATCATTTTTAAAAGCTGATCATCAACTTCTTTTACATTTACCAGAAGTTTGATATTGGAAAGGGCTTTTATTTCTAATCGATCCCGAAATTCTTCTTTTCTAAAATTGGAATACAAAACAAATATCAAAGTTGAAGCCAGTCCAAAAAGGATTGTAAACAGCAAGCTGACTAAAAGTGATATTCTGTTTTTTAAGGTCATTCCTGATCGTTTAGATAATATCCGTAACCAATTTTGGTGTGAAGAAGTTTTATATCGTGGTCTTTATCGATTTTTTTTCTCAAAAAATTGATATATACTTCAATTGTATTTTGGTTGGTTTCTATATGATAATCCCAAAGTTTTTCGGCTATAAACTGTTTGGATACTACTTTCCCTTTGGCATGTGCCAAAATCAAAATCAATTTAAATTCTTTAGGAGTTAATTTGATTTCAATGCCGGAGCGATAAATTTTCATTTCATCTTCCAGTATTTCTAAATCCTGAACAATAATTTTCTGCTGTGTTTGCTGAGGAATTTCTTTCCGCCTTAATAAAGATAAAATACGGGCAAAAAGTTCTTCGAAGTGAAAAGGTTTTACCAGATAATCATCGGCTCCATTATCAAAAGAAGCTAATTTGTCTTCAATTTCGCTAAACGCAGTTAACATTAAAATAGGTGTTTTTTTATCAATCTCCCGAATGCCTTTGCAGACATCTATTCCATTTTTTCCGGGAACATTGATATCAAGAACTACTAAATCATATTCGTAGGGTAAATATTTTTTTAATAATAATGCTCCGTCATAATAAGGAAAACACTCGAATTCTTTTGAGTTAAAGAATGCTGAGATTTCTTTAGATAAAGTAAAATCGTCTTCGAGTAATAAAATTTTCATAGAGCATTGATAATATACATTCGGCTATTAAAACAAATAGCCGAATGTATGTTTAGTATTCCTTCAATTATTTGAAATACGAGAAGGTTTCGTTGTTTTCAATCTTCAATAACGTTTCATAAATCAATTTGATTACGTTTTCAACATCTTCACGATGTACCATTTCGACTGTGGTATGCATGTATCGCAACGGAAGCGAAATTAAAGCAGAAGCAACGCCACCATTGCTATAAGCAAAAGCATCAGTATCTGTACCGGTAACTCTTGAAGAAGCCAGACGCTGAAACGGAATGTTTTTTTCTACAGCCGTATCCAGAATTAATTCTCTCAGATTGTTTTGAACAGCTGGAGCATAAGTAACAACTGGTCCTTTACCAATTTTAGTATCACCCTCAATTTTTTTATCAATCATTGGTGTTGTTGAATCGTGGCAAACATCTGTAATAATAGCAACATTTGGTTTTATGGTTTGCGTAATCATTTCCGCACCTCTAAGGCCAACTTCTTCCTGAACTGCATTGGTAATATACAAACCAAAAGGTAATTTTATATTATTTTCATGTAATAAACGAGCAACTTCAGCAATCATAAAGCCTCCCATTCTATTATCGATAGCTCGACAAACAAATTTATTCTCGTTCATAATCATAAACTCATCAGGATAAGTAATCACGCAGCCTACATGAACTCCTAATTTTTCGACTTGTTCTTTGGTTTCGCAACCCAAATCAATGAAAATATTACTAATCTTAGGGTTTTCTTCTTTATCTCTATTTCTGGTGTGAATAGCAGGCCATCCAAAAACTCCTTTTACAATTCCGTTTTTAGTATGGATATTTACACGCTTCGATGGTGCAATTTGATGATCAGAACCTCCATTGCGTATTACATAAACTAATCCATCATCGGTAATATAGTTAACATACCAGGCGATTTCATCAGCATGGCCTTCTATGACAACTTTGTATGGAGCGTCAGGATTAATAACTCCCACAGCAGTTCCATAGGTATCAGTAATAAAAGTATCTACGTATGGTTTTAAATAATCCATCCATATTTTTTGCCCTTCGCTTTCAAAGCCGGTAGGGGATGCGTTGTTCAGGTATTTCTCTAAAAAGGTAATAGATGATGCATTCAATATTGATTCAGTACTCATATAAAATAATTTTTCGCTAAATTAAATATTTGTCTTTATAGTTCTATATTTAATGTATAATTTTGTGTTAAAAATAATTCCCCATGAAGTTTTATAAAATTTTATTTTTCTGTTTTTTGATATCACTTTCTGTTCATGCCCAAGACCCAAAAAATGATAATATTCCAATGGGTTATGTCTTGACAGAAGCCGATAGTATTTTTGGCGATACGATTGTGCTTCCTGAACTAGTAATCGAAAAACACAAAATGAGTGACGAGGATAAAAAGCAGTTTTTATTACTCCAAAGAAGAGTTTATGCTACATATCCATATGCAAGAATTGCTTCCGAAAGACTGACTTCGTTAAATCGAGGAATGGCTAAGTTTACAAATAACAAGGATAAAAAGAGATATTTCAAAATTGTTGAAGATTATTTAAGCAACGAGTTTGAAGATCGATTAAAAAAGCTTTCCAGAAAACAAGGACAGATCTTAGTTAAATTAATAGATAGACAAACTGGAACTACAACTTATGAATTAATTAAAAACCTCAAAAGCGGATGGAAAGCATTTTGGTCAAATACAACTGCCAATATGTTTAATATCGATTTGAAAATGAAATATGAACCGTTTGTAGTTAATGAGGACTATTTAATAGAAACTATATTAGTAAGAGGGTTCGAATCTGGCAGACTTAGAAAACAAGAGCCGGCAAAACCAATAGATTATGAAAAGCTGGACGAAGCTTGGGTTAAAAAATAAAAGAAATTAATTAATATATATAGGAGAGATAATTATTAAGGTAATTGTTTCTCTTTTTTTATTAACTAATGATCAGGAGCAATTTCCAGCTGTCCACTGTATCTATTGTCCCGAACCCCGTGACAATAGGATGCCGTTTCCATCTGGGCTATGGTTTTGGTATTTCATAAGAGAGATCTACCTTTATTATATATGTATAGGATAATTAGAAAAGAGACCAATAATAAGTTTGAGGCGGATTTCCTGTTCTTGGAGAGGTGCCCGCAGGGCGGGGGCGGTTTCTACGAGTTAAATGACATGTTCGATAGCTTAAAATCCTGCCAAAAACGACTAACCCCGCCCAGATTACCTTTCAGAATTCAAAAATCCTCAAAACGAGCAGTTATAACCATAAGGTTACCAGTGTATTAAAAAATAAACAAAAAATAATCACGAAAAGGCATTGTTTAAACGAATAAACTGTCTACTTTTGCACCCGCAACAGCGACAGCGTTCCTTAAAGTACTGACAGGCCAAAGAGATCAAAACGGAAAACATTTTCGAAAAAAAAGATTTAAAAAGCTTGCAGAATTTAAAAAAGTGAGTTACTTTTGCACCCCGCAAAACGCGTAACGTTCCTTGATAGACTGAGTAAGAGATGAGAAGAAAGAAAGATAAAAT
>NZ_JADKPR010000031.1 GCF_015351475.1 Flavobacterium sp. HJJ
TATTTTCCTAATCAGTAATAAAGCTATAGCAACAGGTATTAACGAGCAAAAACTAAGATTAGTCCACGTTTATAAGCAAGACGAAAATAAGGTTATCGAAATAATAACCAACAATTTAGAATGGTCAGCCAGGACCATAGCCGATTTATATAAAAAGAGATGGGATATAGAATTGTTTTTCAAGGCAATGAAACAAAACTTACAAATAAAAACATTCTTGGGTACAAGTGAAAATGCGGTCAAATCGCAAATTTACATCGCGTTAATCTGTTATTTATTGCTTGAATTAATTAACAGGACGGTATCTAAAAAGACGAAATCATTCTCAAATCTGGTTGAGAAAATTAGAATCTGTTTAGTGTATTATCTGAGTTTATATTATGTCTGCAATCAAGTCGGAGATGGAGCTAAAAAAATAAGATCAGAACCAAAATTAAATTTCAGCTTTGACTTATTTTCAGCATAATAAAAAAATAAACACCTATTTACAAGGAGTACAAGGTGTTTTATGAGTATTCAGTAAAACTTTCGGATAGCCATGATATCTTTTATAAAAGCCTATTTCGCTTTTAGTAATTTTTCCAAATATTCTACTTTATCTTTTTCGGCTTGCAATAGTCGCTCGTAAAGTTTCTTGTTATCTTCATAAACTTCAACTAGTTTATCTAAAGGATTAAATGTACAATTGTTTGCAAAAATACTTCCAGTTGTAACTACATTATCATTAAAGGTATTGAAATAATTAAACACACCTTCTTCTGAAAAATTCTTAATTGCTTCCACGCTTACTCCCAGAGCTTTTGCTACTTCCATAAGTTTTTCTTCTTCTATCGTCTCGCTGTTTTCCATAATAGAAACAGCCTGCTGGTTTGTTCCTAAAGCCTGCGCTAAAGCTTCCTGTTTCATGTCTTTTAATTCACGAATACGACTGATTTTTCGTCCTATGTGATTTGGTTTTGTTAATGTACTCATCGCTCAAAGATAATAATTAAGAATAAAAAAGTAAGTCCCCTGTATGATATAGAAATAGTCGTGTACGATACGGGGTAAATTGATACGGTACTGTACAAGGAATCACTTACTTGCTGTGTGTTAAACAAAAATACAATTTTTCAAATAATTATTAACTAAAAATTTAAAATTATGAATGCAATTGAATTTTCACAGCAAAAGGAGTTGAAGGAAGTAATTACAGACCACATTAAAACATCTGCTATTTATTGTTTTGGCAGGCAGGAAACAGGTTATAGTTCGAGCAGGAAAATTTATCCTGATAAAGAGCTGCAAAAAGAACATAGTCATTTATACCTCTTAGTTTTTGTACAGGAGACCAAAGAAAATGTGGGCAGTGATATAAGTGATAAGATAAAAACAAAGACTAAAGGGTCTTTGACCGCTACTGTTCTTATACACCACGTACAGAGTCTTAAAGACCTCTGCCAAGACCAGCAGTTTTTCTTTTGGCAGATCATGCAGAACGCAGAGCTGTTATTTCAAGATATTAACAAGCCTCCTTATTTAAATATTAGTGAAACTCCAAAAAGGAATTTAAAATCTACATCGCATTATATAGCATGGAGGAATAATAATATTGCTACAATCTGGGGCTGGGTATATAATGATGATGATGCTTCTAGTTCGGATGAAGTAAAAATGTCCGCTCTTCATCAAATAGTGGAGCAAATCTGTTTGTCTTTGATCCGTGTCTTTATAGGCTATACTCCCAATCATTTTGCATTGGAGTATTTATTTAATCTCTGGGAATACTTTACGACCATAACTGCAGATTTCTTTCCCCGCCAAACCAAGGAAGACAAATCCATATTTAAACTTCTTAAGCAACAGCCCAACACGTTGCGTTTTAGTAAGACTAACGATGTTGATTATTTATATTATCAGATAGTGGAAGAAAGGTGCAAAAAATTCAAAGAGCAAGCGGAAATTTTGATACAAAATGAAATAAACCGACAAAATGAAGTTGAAAATGAGCCTGAGAAAACCGATAATTAGAAATTATGGAAACGAATAATAATAAAAAAATTGAAGATTTAGTAAATGAGCTGAAAGAGAGTTTCTTTTTCAGAACCCTGAACCCGCAGAAAAACCGAAACGGCATTTATTACGCCGATATAAAATTTGCCCGTTACACACAATTGTTCTATACGGTACAGGATCTACTTCAAATAGCCCTGCATACGCTGTATAATGACGGGCTGGAAAATTCAGGACAAATCCAAGATCCCACCTCCCATCTTGTGAGTGTTTTGGAAGTTGCTGTACAGCTCTTGCCCTGCAGTGAGGCTGAAGGACTGGATAACCTGCACAGGCTGTATTTGGAGATGCTGAATGATCAAGAAAATAAAAATGAAGAAACGGATAATGTATAAATTATGATATTATGAAAAATGAAAAAGATATAGGACTGGCAGATTTCATTGAAGAAATTACGACTTACGCTTACTTTACTACTTTGAAACCTGATAATAAAAAAGATTATCTATTTAATGCCAATATAACTTTTGAGAGGTATTCCGACTTGCTTGGTTCAATAAAGGATTTATTAAAGATTTGTCTGCATACCCTTTATAATGAAGGAAGTCAAAATTCAGGGCAGATTATAAATCCCACAGTTCATCTCATAAGTCTTTTGGAGATGGCAGTGCAGTTACTCCCCTGTACCGAAGGAGAAGCGCTCGACGCTATGCATAAATATGTACTGAAATTTGATAAGGATAAAAAAGCTGATAAAATTCCTGAAGATAATAAAACATCAACTTAAAAATAAAGATTATGGAAAAAGATAAAATCAAATTAAATGAGTTCATAGAGAACCCTGAGCATTATTTTGTATTGCTCAAGCCAGTAGAAGAAACAAGAAATGATATACACACTATTGAATTAAATGTGGAAGGATATAGAGACCTGTTTTGCATGATAATGGATTTGCTTAAAACAGCAAAATTTGCTTTGGACGGAATTGAAGTCAGTACTGAAAGTAATATAAATACTGAAAGATATGTTGGAAGTCTTTTAAGAATAATAGAAATGCTGATCCCATTGGAAGAGACAGAGTTACTGGATATGCTTTACCTAAAACATTTAAATGAAAAAAATAAGAGTGATTCCAATTAGCCTGTTTCAAATTGTAATTTTAATAAAACGCCGACTTCTATGTTGTAATCAAAGTTTTTCTCCAGTTATTTTTAATTATATCAAAAAATAATTTCCTTTGTATTAAGGAGTTGAAGAGGAAACAGGCTCTGCTGAGGAGCAACTTGTTAGCAATAGACTTCCTGCGTTACACTGTAACATTATTCTAAGGGGATGATTTATCATCCCCTTTTTTTATTTATTACAAGTATCGCTCAATGGCTAAAAAAACCTTTCACTCATAAATAATTACTATAAAAACAACCTTCTATCAGTAGACATTAAATGCTACATTTCGCTTTTTCAATTTTTATAGTTGAGGGCCGCAAACTTCGGATAGTAATCTAGTTACAGTCGGGGATTAAGCGGTCACCTCATATTTGTTGTTTTTATAGCTCTTATTACTTAATTCCACAGGCATATATTCTTTCATTTTTCAAAACATAATAAATTCTGTTTAATAATTTTCGTGCAATTCTTATGATGGCTTTATTTGGCTGCATCCGTCTACAATATTCATTATAGGATATGGATAATGCAGGATCAAACCGGATAGTCATCCATGCACATTCTACCAGTATTCTTTTCAATATTTTTTGCCCTCTGAATGTAATTTGTCCTATACTTTCTTTTTCTCCGCTCGAATAAAAGTTGGGTACTAATCCAATATAAGAAGCAAATGAATCAGTATTTTTAAAACGTGCTATATCCTCAATTTGAGTTAGTAAAGTAATTGCGCTAATTGTGCCAATTCCAGGGATACTTACCAATAACCCAAACTGTTTACTATAGCGTTCTTCTTCGCTTAGATCTCTGATTTTTCTGTTTACCTCAAGCAATAGTTTTCGTAGACTTTCCACCTCGGAAACAAGAAACCCTAAAGAATCTATACCGTATGGTGAAGATAGTTGTACATCTTCCCTTAACCATTGGATAAAACGTTTAGTCCAGTGTGTATAAGGGCTCTTGAACTGTTCGGGCATGTCTATTCCGTAAAAGTGAAGAAAAGATTTAACCCTGCATTTCAATCTTACCAGATCCTTTACTAACATATCCCTTGTTCTCACCAGAGAACGGTCTTCTAAAGTTTTTATTTTCAAGACGTGAATTGCATTAAGCTGTCCCGCTCTTAAGGCTCTTGCAATTTTTCTACTGTCAATGGGGTCGTTCTTTTGAAAGAGTTCTTTTTGCGAAGTTGGAACATCAGCAGCGTTAATCACAATACTGTTTATTCCCAGTTCCAGTAATTGATAGTGTGCCCAAAATCCACTAAATCCTGCTTCATAAGCAGAATAGTATTCACAATCGGGAAAATTTCTTCTGAGATAATCCGCTAAAACAGCCGCACTAGGAGGCTGCGTAAAGGTTTTATGAACAATGTTCTCTGTTAAGATTGTCACTGTCCAGCTTTTTAGATGTACATCTATTCCAACAAAAATTTTTTGTTCGTTTTCTGTAATCTTGATCATTAGTTCTTGCATAAGTCATTGTTTATTTGGTATTTAGTATTCTATATCAAATTTATAAAACCAAATAAAGGCTTATGCCTTTTCTCTTCAACATTTGACAAACATAGCGACTTTGGAGACGTTTTCCAGCCCCCTGCAGGGGCAAGTTGTTTTGAGATGCTGAATTCATTTCAAGCATCTCAAAACACAACTTGCCATTTTCTTTCGAAAATATTCTTACCGATGGTTTTAATTGAAAGGGCTTGATGCCCTTTTTTTTGTTTAGCGGATATTTAGGAATGTTATGTATTGTGATTGCTTTGATCAAAATCAGCTTTGATAAGACTGTGCAGAAACAGGATAGTATTGGCAGTCCTGACTGTAATGGGTTTACCCCCTATAAATTCCAGAGAAACTTAACTGCAATTCTCTGCCGAATTGGAAATATACAAATGTGTACATTAAAATTTAAATACATATTCTCATGCCTATTTGCGTATAAATGCAATTCTGTGCGGACGGGCAGATTTACAGATGTATTTAATCCCATAAGTAAATGCGCATGTATGGCTGTATGTGTGTACATACGTTTTTACAATTTTACTCTTTTGCATAGGTATCCTTTTACGCATAGCCATGAATGCTCCCTTATGTAAATAAGTAAATAGGATTTCAGATACACATGTATATCCATACCTGACAACATAAATATATTTCAAAAGAAACAGAAAAACGGAAAAAAGAAAAAGAAAGCAATTTTACAGGACGGGATCCAGGCAGGCCAAAAGGAAACGGAATAAGTCCCGAAGGGTGGTTTGTGAGGGACGAGCAAAACATTATGCCGTAGTCTTTTGGACAGGCTGATCCAGCACGTCCTACCTTGCTTTTCTTTTTATTATATTCTTTTGGCAGAATATAACCCCTGCCACTCTAAATCTGGACATATAACGCCAATCAATGCCTTAGGGTGCCAAAATGAAGAATAAAAAGCCCTTATGATTACCTTTCGCCGTAAAAATGAAACGATGAAAAAAGATAAGCATAAAGACAAAACGGAGAAGAAAAAGAAAAAACCGATACCGCATAGACCTGAAGAGGAAAAAATGAAGGAAATTAAAAAAAAGGATGATAGGACAAAAGCTCCATTTATGCAGGTAGACAGGGGTGGAAACATCTTAAGCAATTTCTTCTCGAATTTCCTCAGACAGCTTAAAAATCCAAGAAAAACCGGGCTGGGCAGACTGTTAGGCAAACTGCTGGTTATTAAAACTGAGGAAGGTCAAAATAAGCCTGCACAGAAGCCTGAAAAGCCTGTGGATATAATCGGCCCTGTTAAAACGGTTTTTCGTCATGTGAACAACAGCGGGAACAATTTAAGCCCAAGTGAAAAAGAATCCCTGAGACAGCGTAAAAACCAGCCTCTTAATATTCCAGTGAAGACGGAACAGGGTCAAGACGATGAATTAAATAAACCAAGAAAAACCCGTTTGGGAATGTAGTTATACTAAATCCAGTGATACGGTTTATCCTTGCGGTTCAGGTAGCAGTACATCTCTTCCTTTTTAAGTTCGGGAAAGAATGTAAGGGCATCTTCAATGGCATAGTTGGGAAGAAAGTAAATCTCGTCACGGACAGCAGTAATCACTTTTTCCCGTCCATAAAAACGGACGATTTCGTCAATTTCATCCTGACTGCCACGCTCTATAATGCGGGCAATTACCATTTTATATGAACGTTCCCAATTAATTTTTTCAAATATAAATTCCCAAAAGAATTTGGGATGAAGATTGGGAATTTCTTTTTGTTTTTTTGTCTTTTTCATACTATAAATTTAACGATTTTCTGTGGGTTATGCAACGATTTGTCCTTGAAAAAACGGCCTTTTCTATTAAGAAATAACAGGCCAAATACTTCCACTTTTAGTTTCACTGCTGATAATAAAATAAAATGTTTTTTAAATAATTATGAGGAATTGGGGTCATGGAAAATGAAGAAAAAAAGAACTCGCACAAAGGAGGCAGGCATCCTAAAAAAGATCCCGCCGTCCATCGCTATTCCATCAGCCTGAATGCGGAAGAAAATGCCCGATTTCTATCCTTGTTCGATGCGTCCGGCATGAATGTAATGGCACACTTTATTACAGCGTGCATTTTCCAAAAGGGCATCACAACGATAAAGGTTGACAAGACGGCAATCGATTATTATGTGCGCCTGACCGCCTTATTCGGACAGTTCAGGGCTGTGGGGGTAAATTACAATCAGGTTGTAAAAATGCTTAATAGTAATTTTTCCGAAAAGAAAGCCCTGTCATATCTGTACAAACTGGAAAAACAGACGGCAGAGCTTGCCTTTCTGTCACAAAAGATAATACAGCTTACAGCGGAATTTGAAGAAAAGCACCTGAAAGAAACCCATTAAATGATAGCTAAAATCTCAAGAGGCAACAGCCTATACGGTGCATTGAACTACAACTATCAAAAAGTTGAAAAACAGAATGCGCGGGTTTTGTTTACCCAGAAGATTATCGAAGCTCCTGACGGTAGCTATTCCCTACAGCAGATATCCCGTTCTTTTGAACTGCACCTGCTGGCCAACCGAAACACGGAAAAACCAATACTTCATATCTCGCTCAATCCCGACCCTAAAGATAAAGTAAGCGATACTGATTTTGAAAACATGGCACAGGAGTATATGAAGCAGATGGGCTACGCAGACCAGCCTTTTGTAGTATTCAAGCACACTGATATTGACCGCACCCATATCCATATCGTATCGGTCTGCGTGGACGAAGACGGCAGGAAAATATCAGACAAATTTGAAAAAAGACACTCTATGGTGGTGTGCCGGACACTCGAAAAAGAATACGGACTGATATCGGCTGTTGAAAAAAAAGAAAACTCACAGAGCCCCGTATTCAAACCCATAAATTACAAAGAAGGCGATATAAAAAGCCAAATGGCTTCGGTAATCCGCCATCTTCCCAAATACTACCAGTTTCAGACTTTCGGGGCGTATAATGCCCTGCTTTCCCTTTTCAAGATTACAGCCGAAGAAGTCAGGGGCGAATATAACGGAATCCCAAAGCAGGGACTGGTCTATTTTGCGCTGAATGATAAGGGAGAAAAGGCAAGCAGTCCCTTCAAGGCTTCGCTGTTTGGAAAAAGTGCCGGATTGGCACAACTTGAATCCCACTATGGGCAGAGCAGGATAAAACTAAAAGACAGGCCGGCTAAGGGAGCACTCAAAGGCAGGATCGAATCGGCAATGCAGACTGCTTTGAACGAATCGGAATTTAAGAAAAAACTATTGGAACAAGGGATAAATGTCGTGGTACGCCGAAATGCCGATGGGCGTATTTACGGCATCACTTTTATCGACCACCAATCCCGCTGTGTCTGTAACGGATCAGAGCTCGCCAAAAACCTTTCCGCCAATGCATTCAATGACTGGTGGAATAATGGCAATAAGGCAGATCTGCCAAAAAAAGAAGAAACTGCTTTGCAGAAAATTATTCCTACAGGTAACCAGATCAGCCAGCCACATAACCAGTCCGACTTTTTAGCGAAAGAAGACACGCCGTACAGCGGGCAGGAAAGCAATCTTATTGAAGCCTTTGGAGGCATATTGCCCCAAGCACAGGGAGAAGATTTTGAGGAAACTGCATTTGCCAATCAGTTAAAGCGGAAAGATAAGCGCAGGAAACCAAAGCTTTAAGTGTATTTTCAGGCAGGTATTATCTGCATCAAATGTATGAAACACGATTTTTAATGTACCGTATATAAAGAATTGATAGGATACATTATTGGGATTTTTTTAATTGCCTGCCATTAAAAATACAATTCTCCGGTTATGTACCAAACCATCTCCTTAATTTATCCCATCAGGCCTCCGCCCTGCGGTTCTCCAGAGTTTTGAACGCCAGTTTTGGCTGGCTCATTTAAACGATACCTATCTGCAAGATTGCCGGGCTGTACCCAGCCCTGAAAAATAAATTGTCTTGGGCATTACGCCATCAACAGACAAATAGTGCCAGCAGTGCCTATAATGCAACAACTTCAAAAACGCATCTTTATATTTACCGGAAGACTTTGATTCTTTCTTTGATATAATGCAGTACTGCTCATGGCCTTGGCCGTCATACCTCCAAAATAATAGAAATCATTAAAATAGTATGGAAAGTTTAGAATCACTTTTCCGGTCTTTTGAAACAGGCATCAGAAGTGCCAAGGCTGTAAAGCCGAGGGAATACCTAAAAAATATCGGGCTGGAATATTCAGATCTTCGGATCGGTTTTAATTCGGGACAGTTTCATCATCGCAAAACACTGAAATCAAAAGACCAGTTTGAAAAACTGGGCGTGATTACAAAAAGCGATGCCGGAGTCAGGGACGATTCCTTTACAGCCTATACTGTCTTTGGACGGTATGGGCTTATTTTTCCCCTTCTGAGTCAGGACAACAGCATAGTGAATTATTATGCCCTGCGTTTTGATCTGGACGAGCAGAAAGAGCAGTACCTGAACAGCGAGGGAATCTATCCCGCCTATCCGCATCCGCTGACCAAGAAATTGTATTTAGCACCCACAGTCATTGACTGCGCCAGCTTAATACAAAGTAGAATACTGGATCAGAGGGAAGCAGTCATTGCCCTGCATGACGGGGAACTGCTGGAACAGCATTTGGAAGTTATCAGGTCATTATATGAATTGGAAGAAATAATAATCTTTAAGCGGTGAGAAAATGGAAAAGATCAGATTACAAATGCAGGAGATCAGACCCGATGTTCCACTATCGATAGTGGAACTTCCCGAAGGGCATAGTCTGAATGACATGTGGGTCAATTATGGAACAGACGGAATATCGAATCTTTTAAAAAGTGCAAAAACAGAAAAATCAGGCAGTAACCTGCAGATTGTAAATGGCTACAAAATCAGCTATACAGGAATCGCAGGAGTGTTTTTCGTTGTAGGCAACCTGCCTATGGATTTGGGAAACCTCAGGGTGTCATTACAAATTGTGGCACATACCACGCAGAAAAAACACAGGCTTAAAGTTGACCTTTTTGATTTTGGCAGTGTGCAGAGCCAGTGCGGAGAACTCTCCGAAAAACAGGGTTTTGACTTTCAGGAACTCGAAACAGACTTTCTACAGCTGACTAACTTGCTTGAAGAGCATCGGGAAGCACTCTTTGATGCGGAAATAAATCCCGTAACGGATCGCTACTCCGAGAAGGAACTTACACCGCAGGCACATGAGAAAGCAGTCGAATTTCTTTCAAAACCCCAATTGCTGGAAAATATAAACAAGCTCTTGGAGCAGAACGGGATTGTCGGAGAAGAACAAAACAGGATGGTGCTTTTCGTGCTCGCTTCGAGTTACAAAATGCCATTGTTCTGATGAACACTAGAATCCGCCCCAAAAGGCGGATTAAAGTTAGCAGGGAAAAATAGCTTAAGACTTTTCAATTTTCTACAAGATTTTTTATAACCTGTTTTTAATAAAATCATTTAGAAAAAATTCATTTCCAGCGTAAAAGATGATTTATGAATACAGTTTTATTAATGGCAAAACCAAAACTACCACTGAAAATTAGTCTATTTACCTAATTAAGCACTTTTTTATTTCGTGATATGTATATACATGCTTACAGAAATACAGGTAAGTCTGCAAGATGGAATGAATGCAGAAAAGCATACAAGTATAAAAGCGGGAATGCAGTAAGTAAGTATGCAAGAACGCAGGTATGCAAGATGGAATGAATCCAGAAAAGTATAAAAGCAGGAAAGCAAGCATGTAGGAATATTCAATCGCACTTATTTACCTATACAACTCAATAAATGAATACGAGATAAAACAGTTATTCAAAGAAGAACATTTTTTTAGCAAAACAGTCAAACAATGCCTTTGAATGCCTCAGAAGGTCACCACAACAGCATTCTGCTTTTGTTTTTATTTCTTTATAGCAAAAATAAATGATTGTTGAACAAAAAGACCATTAATGGTATTTTTTAATGAAGAGGGATTTAAAAAATGAGAAATGATGATGAGAATGAAAGAGGAAAAATGACAGCTGAAAAAACATTTAAAATGCTGAAAGATGAAGGAGTAGAAGTCACCCTTGAGCAAGCGAGATTGATTTTAGAGTTTTTACGAAAGCTAGCGAGTATTACGGTTTCTAATTATTTAAAAACAAAACAATGAAAAAAATAGCAGATTTATATGTACGGGTGAGTACCGACGAACAAGCAGACAGAGGATATTCTCAAAGAAATCAAGAAGAGGTTTTAAGAAAATATTGCCAAATCAATGACATCACGATAAGGGATGTGATTTATGAGGATCATTCCGCTAAAACATTTATTAGACCACAATGGAATAAACTACTGGAAAAGTTAAGAAAAAATAAAAACAAAACTGATTTAGTTCTGTTCACAAAATGGGATCGATTTAGCAGAAACGCTGGCGATGCATATCAAATGATAAATATACTTAGAAAACTTGGTGTTGAGCCACAAGGAATAGAACAGCCTTTAGATTTATCAATTCCTGAAAATAAGATGATGCTGGCCTTTTATTTAGCCGCTCCAGAAGTGGAGAATGACAGACGAGCTTTAAATACTTTTCATGGAATGAGAAGAGCGAGAAAAGAAGGTCGTTACATGGGGTTAGCTCCAGCAGGGTATATTAACAGAATTCGTGAGGATGGCGCAAAATACATTGCCTTTGATGAGCCGGAAGCTTCTATTATTAAATGGGCGTTTGTAGAGCTTGCAAAAGGTGTATTTAATACAGAACAAATATTTTTTAAAGCAAAGAAGAAAGGATTAAAATGTTCAAGAAATAATTTTTGGAGATTAATTAGAAATCCTGTCTACTGTGGAAAAATCACGGTGCCTAAATATAAGGATGAAGAAGCAAAATATGTTACAGGACAGCATAAGGCTTTGATTACGGAAACTCTTTTTAATGAAGTGCAAGAGGTATTAGATGGCAGAGGAAGAAACTTTCGCCCAAAAATTGTTACGAAAGAACCTTTTCCTTTGAGAGGATTTTTTATGTGCCCTGAATGTAATAAAATACTAACTGGAAGTATTTCTAAGGGAAGAAATAATTATTATGCTTACTATCATTGTTCTGCTGGATGTAGATTTAGGATTAATGCAGATAGTGCAAATACTGTTTTTATGGATAATCTTAAAATGTATATACCGATAGCTGAAATAGGAAATGTCTACAAAAATTTAATTATTGAGGCTTATAAAGAGAGTGACAAAGTGAATATTGATTATAAAATAAAGCTAGTTGAAGAAATTAATGACTATAAAAAGAGAATTGCATACATCAGAGATTTATTGTCAAAACAACAAATTGATGTATTGGATTACAGTGAAATGAATTCGAATTACAAAAATGAAACCCTTAAACTTGAACAAAAGCTATCAAATATAAGTGAGAGTAGTCAAGATGTAAAGGATCTACTTAGTAAAGGCGTTTTAAGGCTTCTTGAATTGAATCAATGCTATAAAGACGGGGGTTGGATAGGGTGTAGGGAGCTAATTGGTTCGATATTTCCAGAAAATTTCACTATCGTAAAAAATACGTTTCGAACCGCTCGAGTGAATGAAGTTTTGGAGCTAATCTATATGATTAACAGGGCTTTGTTTGAAAATAAAAACGGGATAAAGAAAGATTTGTCTTCTTTATCCCGTCAAGTAGCGGGAACAGGACTCGAACCTGTGACCTTCGGGTTATGAGCCCGACGAGCTGCCTACTGCTCTATCCCGCGATGTGCGTTTTGTAATCTCAATAAGGCTACCTTAGTAGCGGGAACAGGACTCGAACCTGTGACCTTCGGGTTATGAGCCCGACGAGCTGCCTACTGCTCTATCCCGCGATGTTTCGGGTGCAAAGATACGCTGAATTTTGACAAATCCAATAGAAACTTTAAAAAATGTTTTATTTCGTGTATTGGCTTGATATGACTACCTTTGCACCATAAATTATAATAGAAATGTCACATAAAGCAGGTTTTGTAAACATCATAGGGAATCCAAACGTTGGAAAATCAACGCTAATGAACGCCTTTGTTGGTGAAAGATTGTCAATTATTACTTCGAAAGCGCAAACAACTCGCCACAGGATTCTTGGAATCGTAAATGGTGAAGATTTTCAGTTGATTTTGTCCGACACACCTGGTATCATCAAACCAGCCTACGAAATGCAGGAATCAATGATGAACTTTGTGAAATCTGCCTTTGAAGATGCTGATATATTGATTTATATGGTCGAAATAGGAGAACAGGATTTGAAAGATGAAGCTTTTTTTAATAAAATTATCCATTCGAAAATTCCGGTGTTGCTGTTGCTGAATAAAATTGATAATTCTAATCAAGAGCAGTTGGAAGCGCAAGTGGCTTTTTGGACAGAGAAAGTACCAAATGCAGAGATTTATCCAATATCGGCATTGCAGAATTTTAACGTGCCAGAAGTGTTTCAAAGAATTATTTCGCTGTTGCCGGAATCACCTGCCTATTACCCAAAAGATCAATTAACGGATAAACCGGAACGTTTCTTCGTAAACGAAACCATCCGTGAAAAAATTCTATTGAACTACAGTAAAGAGATTCCTTACGCAGTAGAAATCGTAACGGAGGAATTCTTCGAAGATGATAACATCATTCGTATTCGTTCTTTGATTATGGTAGAACGTGAGACTCAAAAAGGAATTGTAATCGGTCACAAAGGTGCTGCTTTGAAAAAAGTGGGAATGGATGCCCGTGTGGATCTGGAGAAATTCTTTGGCAAACAAATCCATATTGAATTGTATGTGAAAGTGAATAAAAACTGGAGAAGCAATGCGAATATGCTGAAGCGTTTTGGGTATAATTCGTAGGGACAGGTCGCGACTTGTCCGTCCCCGTACGGGAGAAAATAATAATTTAAAATCAGTATTTGGGGGTTTTCCTAATGCTGATTTTTTTTAACCGCAAGGTTCGCAAAGGAATCGCTATGTACGCAAAGCTTAGCGAACTTTGCTTAATTCTTTGCGTGCTTTGCGGTTAAGTCTCAATAATTTCCAAAAAGACTTTTTCGATATCATTCATTTGTTTTTCGCCGTTGCTTCGTATTTGTTTGGCTATGACGTAGAGCAGAAACCAAGCAAAAATCATCAGCGACATCACAACAAAATCACCCGAAGTGGATCTTTTAAGTACATAATCGGAGTAGGCGATACCGCAAAAAATGATAAATGTTCCCGCTATCATAAAATGCAGAAACATAAAAAAAGTCCACAAACCGGGATCGGGGCCAAAAAGTCCCCGGATGTTGGTTCGGTTTTCGCCTTTGGACTCCATTTCAATATGAAGATGAGGAGACCAATAGGCTTTTTTAGAGCCTTTTATATTGATCCAAATATGGTATTCTTTTATTTTCAGAATGAAATCTGGGGATTTTGTCGTGGTAAACTGAATGAATTTTTGACGCAGGGAATCGATGTTTTGGTCAACTTCTTTGTAGAAGCGCAAGCGCAGACGGATCTCATTATTGGTATCCATAAAATTAAAAATGAAGTGGTTAAGGGAATCTAATCTGGCGAATATACCAAAAAAATTGATATTCATGCTTTTATACACTACCTTTGCAGGCTGAAACTGGAAAGCAGTGTTCGGAAAAATTAATATCTAATTTAGATTATGAGTAATATTGTTGCGATAGTAGGAAGACCTAATGTGGGGAAATCAACCCTTTTTAATAGGCTGATACAAAGAAGAGAAGCTATTGTAGATTCAGTGTCTGGGGTTACCCGCGATAGAAACTATGGTAAAAGCGAGTGGAACGGAAAAGAGTTTTCTGTGATTGATACCGGTGGATATGTGCGCGGATCGGATGATGTTTTTGAGGGAGAAATTCGTAAACAGGTAGAATTGGCCATCGATGAGGCTGATGTTATCATTTTTGTTGTAGATGTTGAAGAGGGGATTACCCCAATGGATGAAACGGTTGCCAAATTATTGCGAAAGGTGACCAAACCGGTTTTGCTTGCTGTCAATAAGGTGGACAATGCGATGCGTGAGAAAGATGCTGTGGAGTTTTACAACTTGGGATTGGGAGATTATTTTACTTTCGCCAGTATTTCAGGAAGCGGAACAGGTGATTTATTGGATGCTCTGATTGAAGCTTTTCCTGTAAAACCAGAGCCAGTAAAAGAAGAAGTTGTTTTGCCTCGTTTTGCAGTGGTAGGACGTCCAAATGCAGGAAAATCGAGTTTTATCAATGCGCTTATCGGTAAAGACCGTTTCATGGTTACCGATATTGCGGGAACTACACGTGATGCGATTGATACAAAATTTGACCGTTTTGGTTTCGAATTCAACTTGGTGGATACAGCGGGAATCCGCCGTAAAGCCAAAGTGAAAGAGGATTTGGAGTTTTACTCTGTAATGCGTTCAGTGCGTGCGATTGAGCATGCCGATATCTGTATATTAGTGATTGACGCAACCCGCGGATTTGAAGGACAGGATCAAAGTATTTTTTGGCTGGCCGAGAAAAACCGTAAAGGTCTTGTAATCTTGGTCAACAAATGGGATCTGGTTGAAAAAGACACTATGTCAACCCGAGATTATGAAGAGAAAATCAAAAAAGAATTAATGCCATTTACAGATGTGCCTATTCTTTTTGTTTCGGCGTTGACTAAACAGCGTCTGCTAAAAGCTTTGGAAGCAACTGTTAAGGTTTATGAAAACAGACAGCAGCGTATTGCTACTTCAAAATTCAATGAGTTTATGCTGAAAGTAATTGAAGCGTATCCGCCTCCAGCAACAAAAGGGAAGTATGTGAAAATTAAATATTGTATGCAGCTGCCAACAGCAACGCCTCAGTTTGTGTTTTTTGCTAATATGCCACAGTATGTTAAGGAACCTTACAAACGTTACCTTGAAAACAAGATTAGAGAAAACTGGGATTTCGCAGGAGTGCCAATAGATATTTATATTAGAGAAAAATAGAAAAATTGATAGTTTCACTATTTAAAGTTTTACTTCCAAATTGTGTATGGTCAAGCTAAGAAATAATCTTTTGATTAGAAAATCGCTCCCCGGAGCGATTTTTATTTTATTAAACTGTCTATTTTGAATGAGATAATTTGGAGGTAGCGTAAATTAAGAGGGGATTTTTATAATTTATGTAGTAGAGAAATTGAAATAATAATAGTATTAATTTATGCTTTATAATTTGTATTTAATGTTATTTTGTCGGAAATTTGCTTTAAAAATAAAAGAGATAGTTATGAGAAAAATTGTATTGGGCGGTATGTTGTTGTTGAGTGTTATAAGTTGTTCGGATGGAGCTACTGTACAAGATGAGGCTGTTAGTCAGGAAACATCAATGAATATTAATCTTAATTCAGAAAGGACTAGTCTAACAGGAAAAGATGTAAAACGTGGAACACTTCCGGTTACTGTTAATTCAGTTGTAATTAAAGCTACTCCAGTTGATGTCGCTAAACTTCCAAGTATTTTTAATTTTAATATCGTTTCCGATAACAATGTTAGTGCTTCTGATGGATTTGAAATAAGAAATTTTAGTACTGGCATTTCAAAATTTAGTGTTACTGCTAATTCTGGTACCAATGGAGAAGAATATGTTTATGGTTTTTGGGCTGGTGAATCTAGTACGCTATCTGTGAATGATTTGTTTATAAAATGGGCTGCAAAATCGGTTGCTGTTAATTATATAACCAATGTACAAACAATAGATGTAAAAGCTGGTATAAATACTCCTGTTTCCTTTACATTATTGCCAACTAATGGCCGTGTAATATCTGTGTTTCAATTATCAGATGAATTAAAGGGTTGGAATTATAAAGTAAAAGTACAAACTAAATACGATGGAGGAAGTGGTACAGGATTTGTTGATGTTGATAAAACTCATAACGGAGTAACACATCTTGATGGTTATTACACTTATCGAGGTGCACCACTAAAACATATCATTACTATTTTTGATGATAAGGGTGAAAAAGTTGCTGAATATGGAGTTGTGGTAGATATAACAAATGGTGAAAGTACCAATACTATATACACAATACTTTCTGATCAAATACCTGCTGCTAATAAATTACAAACAACAATATTAGTTCCCGATTTTAAATCTTCAGAACCAACTGTAAAGCAAATTTAATTATACTATTGAAGTTGCAACGTTTTAATTAAGGAGAAAGAAATAAAAATAAAAATCCCGAGCAATCGGGATTTTTTTATGCCTTTTTATGGGTAAAACGGCTTTGTTTTCGGGGTGTTTATATGCTAAACAGAAGATTTGTTAAATAAATGTTTAAATGGTAATTAAACCTTTTGTAAAGTTCAATGTCTTAGTCATATTGTTTAATAAAATATTATATGTCTAAAATTTACGCCGCTTTACTGTTTGTGTTTTTCTTTTTTGCAGCTAATGCTCAAAATAACATTACTATCAAAGGAACTGTCTATGATATAAATACTCAAAAACCATTGGAATCGGCTATGGTTTATTTCTCTAATGTCAAAGATTCAACAGTTGTTGAATATACGACTACTGATAAAAATGGGGAATTCAAAATAAATACCAAAAAATACGATAAGCCAGTTTTCTTGAAGATAAATTTTATGGGCTATCAGACATACACAGAAGAGCAGAATAAACTTTTGGAAAATAAAGATTTTGGAAAATTATATTTAGCCCAAAATGAAACTGCATTAAAAGAAGTAGTTGTAAAAAATGACGCACCTCCTATTAAAATAAAAAAAGATACTCTAGAGTTTAATGCAGCCTCATATAAAGTGCGTCCTGATGCCAATGTTGAGACTTTGCTGAAACAGCTGCCTGGAGTAGAGGTTGATACAGATGGAAAAGTTACGGCTAATGGAAAGGAAGTAACTCAGTTTTTGGTTAACGGGAAATCTTTCTTTGGTAAGGATGGTGCTATATTGCTGAAAAATATGCCAGCCGATATGATTAATAAAGTTCAGATTTCTGATTTTAAAACTAAAAAAGAAGAACTGTCTAAACAAGAAGCCAGTTCGGATGATTCCAGTATCAATTTTACTATTGATGAAAAGAAAAATAAAGGTCTTTTTGGTAAAATAATGGGCGGTTATGGAACTGACGACCGTTATGAAAATAGTTTTATTTTGAACTATTTTAATAATAAACAAAAAATAAGTTTACTGGGTTCTGCTAATAATATCAATTCGACCGGTTTTGCTATGGACGAAGTGTTTGATAATATGGGAGGCGGACGAAACAGCAAGCAGGCAACTAGAGCCACGGCATCTGGAAAAGGAATTACGACAACTAATCTGGTAAGTTTTAATTATTCGGATGAGTGGGCGAAAGTTTTTAACACAACGGCTGGCTATGATTTTAAGAATACGATTAATGAAAATCAATCGAAATCCAAGCAGACAGAATTTTTATCATCAACCAGCACTAATTTTACCGACTCAACTTCAAAAACGAGGAATGAAGGCACAGAAAATAAGGCTAATTTTGAGTTTGAATATAAAATAGATCCAACAACAAGACTGGTTGTTACACCAAATATCAGTAAATCCCGTACCAACAGCAACTCAGAATCTTCTAGTGCAGCTACAGATCAAAATGGGGTATCTTTAAATGAAAGTAACGGGACTTCATACAAAGAAAATGCATCTGCTAATTTTGGGAATACCATAAATTTTAATAAAGCTTTTGAAAGAAAAGCCCGTAACCTGAGTTTTGTTTTCAGTAATACTAATTCCAATAGCGATTCGGATGCAATAAATGAGTCGAAAACTGTTTTTAAACAAGGTAACAGACAGAATGATGAGCGTCATCAAAATGGAAAAAGCAATAATACAGCAGACTCTTATTCGGCCGAAATTGAATTTACGGAACCAATAACTGATTCACTGCGAATTCGTATTGGTACAGAATTGGGATGGGACAGCGAAGTGAATGATGCGAAAACCTATGATTATGATAATGCAGCTCAAACGTATTCAATTTTAAATAATCTGCAGACAAATTATATTACCTCAAGTCAAAACTCGATTAGTCCAAAATTGGGACTTACTTTGGAAAAAAACAATTTTACTTTTACTTTGAATTCCAAAACTTCTATAGTTGATTACAATAATCATTCACTTTACCTGAACAATGCCACTGATTTGAATCAGCAATATGTGCTGCCTTACGGGAATGCACAAGTGAGATATAAATTTGATAAGTCAAAATTCATCATTTTTAGATACAATTATTCAAGCAGTCTTCCTTCGGCAACACAATTAATGCCAGTAGCCAATCTGGCAAATCCTTTGAATACTGTAATAGGAAATCCAGAATTGAATCTTAATAAAGTCAATAGTGTAAATATTAATTACAGAAATTTTGATATGCGTACCCGTTCTGGATATAACATATTTGCAAGTGGGGATTTTTATGATAGTGCAGTGGTTGCTTCGTCTATTTATGATGCGGTTTCTGGACAAAGGACAACTACCTATCAAAATGTTACAGGAACGTATAGAACTAATCTTGGCGGAAACTGGGGTCAGAGTATCAAAATGGACGCTCACGTTGTACGATATGGTCTGCGTTTAAACGGTAGTTATTCTTTGGATAAAAGATTTACAAATGCTGTTTTATATAGTGCAAAATCATTTGGAGTTTCACCAAATGTCTATGTTTCCTATGATTATGGCGAACTGCTTAGTGTTTCACCTTCTTACGGCTTGTCTTATAACGAATCAGCATATAGCAATTCGTCAATAAAAGCCAGTTCAAATGTGGTGCATAGAATAAACTTGCAGACTACTAATTATTGGCCAAAGAACTGGATTTTTGGAAACGATTTTGGTTATAATTACAATTCGAATATTTCAGGTGATTTCAAAAAAGATTTTTATTTATGGAACACCAGTTTGTCGTATGGTTTTTTCGAAAAGAAAATGACTTTGAAAGTAAAAGTTTATGATGTTTTAAATCAGAATCAAAGTGCATCCAGAACAATATCTGCAACGACGATTCGTGATGAAGAGAATACAGTATTGAAAAGATACGCAATGTTTTCTTTAACATATAAACTTGGAACTTTCGGCGGACCAAGAGATAGACGTCAGCCTCCTGGCGGCGGTTACGGCGGTTTCAGAAGAGAGGGTATGAATATGGATTAATTTCATGAATACTGCTGATTGTTTTTAAATTGGTTTTTTTAATAAAATATTAAGGAATTATGGGTTAAACCATTTTAAAACAAAATAGTCTTATAGTTTTAATCTTCAATATAAATGAATATGAAAAAGTTAATTATTGCTGCTTTATTAGTTATTAGTGCTTCTTCTTTTGCCCAAGAGCAGACAAAGTCAGAAGATAAATCAAATAAGCCGAAAAGAGAAAAGCAGACTCCTGAACAAAGAGGTCAGGCACAGCTGGATAAACTGACTAAAGAGTTAAGTCTGAATCCTCAGCAGCAAGAACAGATAAAGCTAATTCTTGCAGAGCAAAATGCCAAGATGGAAGCTTTTAGAGCAGAACGAATGGGAAATAATTCAAAAGAATTGTCGGCTTCTGAAAGAGATGCTTTAAGAGCAAAAAGGCAAGAAGACAGAAAAGCTGCGGATGCTAAACTACAAGCCATTTTGACTCCGGAGCAGTTTAAAAAAATGAAAGACATTGAGAAAGCCAATATGGAAAGAATGAGAGAGGCGAGAGGTAATTGGGGAAACAGAGATAGAGATAATGGTAATGGAGATAACGGCGGCGGTTTTGGAGACAATAACGGCGGTAATAGAGAAGAAAACTAATTCTAATCATGTTGGTTTTTTAGACAAGAAAAGTCCTAAACATAAATTTTTATGTTTAGGACTTTTCTTACCTAATGTGTTCTGAAATGTGTTTTGGCTGTTATGAAAAATATTTTTTAGAATTATTTTTCAATGCTCCATTTTTTTTGAGGTTTTGTGTTCCTCTTCATAAAAAGCAGAGAAAACCATACTGAGTGCCACACCCAAACCCAAAAGATACATTGACATTATGACTGGAAGTGACAGAAATAAATCAGCTTGATATATTGCTGTAAAAACCATGACATAGATTGTGGTAAACCACACCAATTTAATCACATAATTTTTCATAACTATATCTTTTACATAAAGTTACGTTATTGTATTGTGAATTTTGTTAATTCGAAAATAAATAATTCATAAAATAATAATGCTTATTTAATGATTTCTTTTCTTACTGATTAAAATAGCTTCAGTAAAATTCCTAAAATTGCTGCTATAACGATAATATGAGGTTCTTGTATTTTTTTTACATAAATCAAAATAAGTGCGGTTCCTGCAGCAATTAAGGCAGTTGGTATGTCTATAATTGTCCGGATGGCGATTACAATTACAGCACCCACTAATGCGCCAATTACTCCTGCAGTTATTCCGTCGACAAATGCTTTGATGCTTTTGTTCTGGGAAATCTTTTTAAAATAAGGAGCAGGAATAACCGTAAATAAATAGCAGGGAAGAAAAACACCTAAAGCCGCAATGCAGGCACCGGTAAATCCAGCCACTAAATAACCAATGAAGCCTACAGTGATTACTACCGGACCCGGAGTAATCATGGCCACAGCCACAGCATCGACAAACTGATTTTCGGTGAGCCAATGGTGTTCAGCGACAATACCCGAGTGCAGGAAAGGAACAATGGCCAGTCCGCTGCCAAAAACAAAGGCACCAGCTTTGATAAAAAACCAGGCAAGGTCGCCTAGTTTTCCCAGATCAATAGTTGAGAGACCTACTGTAGAAAGTAAAAAGAAGGAAGCAGTTTTAGGACGTCTGATCCATTCCGGAGGTGCTTTTACAATCATATAGATGAGTCCCAAGGCGATAAATAGCAGCAGTTCTTCATTTTGAGTCACTGCAGTAAGCACGATAGCGGTAATATAAAATATCCACAGTAACCAGCTGTTTTTGATAGCCGGAATTTCAAATTTACTGATAGATTTCACAGTGAGTTTGTAAGAACTCACAGCAATAATTCCAATTACTGCAGCACTGATTCCGTAAAAAATTGCCTGCATCCAGGGCAGACCGCCATAAGCCTGATAAGTGATTCCTAATAAAACAACCATTATAAAAGAAGGAATGACAAATGCTAATCCGGAAAGTGTAGCTCCTAAAACGCCAAAGTGTACAAATCCAATATAAATTCCCAGTTGTGCAGCCAATGGGCCGGGAGCCAGCTGTGAGAGTGCTAATCCTTCCTTGAAGTCGGAATCGTTAATCCATTTTTTATTCTCAACTAAGTCGCGGTGCATGTAACCAACCAAAGCAACAGGCCCGCCAAAACCAGTAGTTCCTAACTTTAGAAAATATTTTATTAAATCCAGTAAGGTGTAATTTAATTTTTCAATACTCATAATTGTTGTCTTAAATCTTGTTAGTTACCTTATTCATAAAAACTAACAATCAAAAAAACAATCAGTTTTGGGTTTAACTTTTTAAAAACCTTAATTGGTGAATGTCTTGTGTTTTTGGGTAAGTTTTATTTTATGATAAAAGGTAAACCTGATAATATCTCTGTCAAAATAATCAACACCGCTTGCCCGCTGCTGAAAACTGTTTAAATAACCTAATTCTAATGCAATATTTTTATTGATGCCGTACTGCATAGCGGCGTAAATCCGGTTTTGGTCAAAAGTGTTTTTTACGATGCTTTGCCCAGCATTAATCATCAGTTCATCATACACTATGGCTTTTAAATACTGCTTTTCCTTTTGCCAGAAGGAATATTCACCCTGCAGGCGGTACCTGAATCTCCAGGTAAAAGCAATTCCTGGGAGTAAGCCTGTTTTGTCTGCATTGTGTATAAACCGTTCCTCCACTTGAAACCGCTGATGCGTAGTGAAATTACTATAGTCGTGCTTCCATGAGATGTCCTGCTGTATGCGGTATTCTGGTGTTCTAAAATCATTAGTGTTTTCAGGCACCTGAGTGGCTACAGAGAAATAAGAAGCACCGGCTCCCAAATCTATGTTTTTATTGATTTTGTACCGTCCGTGCATCCGAATCAAAAACAAATTGTCTTCGAAAGGATTTATAAATACCCGATTGTCAAATTCAGTATGTAATGACCATTTGTCGTTTATTGTCAATTGGTTGAAATAACGTGTCCAAAGCAGACTTTGGTGATCTACATTTTTTTCGGTCTGGGCATTAGCAATGATACATAGTAGTAAAAGGCCAAAGATATTGATGCTTTTCATGAAAGGAATCTCAATTTTTTCGGCAAATGTAATTAAACTCTATGTATTAAATAGGTTTTATTTTTTTTTGCTAAACCAAAAAACCTTTTACATAATCCTGTGTCAGTTTTTCTTTTGGATTTAAAAGCACTTCTTCTGTTGGTCCAAATTCTATAATCTCTCCCATGTAAACAAAACCAATATAATCTGAAACACGTCTGGCCTGACGCAGAATATGTGTAACCAAAACGATAGTGTATTTGTCTTTTAATTGTAAAAATAATTCTTCAATAGCCTGGGTTGAGATGGGATCTAATGCTGAGGTCGGCTCGTCTCCCAGAATTATTTCGGGTTCAATGGCTAGTCCTCTCGCTAAGCATAACCGCTGCTGCTGACCAATCGATAATCGGGTTGCAGGTGACTTTAATCTGTCTTTTACTTCGTCCCAAAGATTTACGCCTCGGAGATATTTTTCGACTATTTCGTCCAGTTCAGCTTTTTTATTATTTCCGTGAATGCGCTGTCCGTAAGCAATATTGTCATAAATATTCATCGGCAGGGGAAAAGGTCTTTGCGAAAGCAGACCCATTTTTTTTCGGATATGGGTTACTTCAGCCTTTTTGTCGTAAATATTTTCTCCATCGACTAAAACTTTTCCATCAACACGCACATCATTCTGGCGGTCGAGTAATCGGTTCATGGTTTTTAGCAGAGTTGTTTTTCCACAGCCTGAGGGACCAATTAATGAGGTTACTTTCTTGTCTGGAATATCTAGATTGATATTCTTTAGGATATGGTTGTCACCAATGTGAACATTTAAATTCTGAATACTTATATGTGGCTGAATATTCATATTTTATTTTTTGAAAGATTTTTGCTTGCTGTTTTCGCAGCAATGTTGATGATTAAAACAATAATGGTTAAAATAACCGCTGCAGCATAGGCTCGGTTTTGAACTTCCTGTATGGGACTGCTCAACTGGAAAAAGATAGACAGTGGCAATGTTGCCGCAGGCTGATCTAATGAAGTTGGGATACTATCTGTAAATCCAGCGGTAAAAAGTACGCAGGCAGCATCACCAATGGCTCTCCCAAAAGAAAGCAGTATCGCAGTTACAATTCCTGGGATTGATTGTCTCAAAATGATTTTAGCAGATTCATAGCGAGTGCCTCCAAGGGCAAAAACGGCATTCGACATATCTTCTGGGACTACACGAACCACTTCGTCAATAGCTCTGACTAATATTGGAATTATCATTAAAGTGACCGTAATAATTCCAGCCAGTAATGATGTTTTTAATCCCATATACACCATGATTGTAAATCCAAATGCTCCATATACAATTGACGGAATACCAAATAGAATGTCTGAACTTAATCGGGTGATCGTTGCTAATCGGGCATTTTTTTTGGCATATACATTGATGTAAATTACAATTGGCAGACTGATTATAAGTCCTAAAAAAGTTGAACCTAATGTAATATAGATAGATCCGACTATTGCGTTTAAAATCCCGCCGCCTTTGCCAATGTAGAAACCGCCTTCTGGAATTTTCGAAATCATTTCCCAGCTTAACGATCCAGCTCCTTTCGAAAAAAGCGTGTACACTATCATAAATAAAGTACTGCTGACGATTATGGTACTTAAAATCATCAGAAATCGGAATATATTTTCTTCTATTTTTCTTGCTTCCATTCTGTTAGGTATTTCTTTTTTCGATTCGGTATAATATTACTCTCGAAATGGTATTAAACAAAAAGATAATGACAAATAGGAGCGAGGCTGCAAACATAAGTGCCGAATCGTACATGGGAATAGACATCATTTCGCCATAATTATTAGCGATTAGAGCTGGTAATGGATACCCCGAGTCGAATAGATTTTGGGGGATTTGTGCCAGATTTCCGCAAACCATTAAAACGGCAATGGTTTCACCAAATGCTCTAGAAATAGCAAGGACAACAGCTGCGATTATTCCGTCGAAAGATTTTCGAAGTACGACTTTTTTAATAGTTTGCCATTGTGTTGCACCTAGAGATAAAGATGCATTTCGTAAATCCTGAGGAATATTGTCGAATACCTCAATTATGATGCTAATGATAAGCGGGAAAATCATAATTGCCAGAACGATTCCTCCTGCTAATACGGAATAACCCGTTGTGAATTCTACAAAATGAGGCGCTATTGTATCCTGAATTAAAGGAACAATCACCAAAACTCCCCAAACTCCATAAAGAACAGGAGGAATACCCGATAGTAATTCGATCAATGGTAAAACTAATTTACGTACTCTTTTATGCGCATATTCCGAAAGGTAAATGCCTGTAAGCAGTGATAATGGCAAGGCAATAATAATAGAAATTGCAGTTACCCAAAGTGTGCCTACTATAAATGAATAAAAACCAAAAGCTTCTTTGAAAGGTTTCCACTCGGATGAGAATAATAAATTGGAAAGCGAAGTACTGTTTAATAGCGGTATGGATTTGTAGAATAAACCTATGGCAATTAACACCACCATTGAGATAGACAGCAGGGTGAATGCCAGAAATGTTTTGCTGACAAATTTATCTTTGAGTAATCTTTTGTTTTTGATTGAATTATAGAAAGCCACCCTGCAAAATTTTTGAAAGCTCCTCATTACTTTCAAAACCTGCTTTCGGGTGGATTTTTTCTTTACAGACTTAAGTCTGATTATATCTGTTGATGTTGGCATAATAGTACTGATTTTTATCTTTTGCCCTTATAGAAGTAGAAAACCTTTTTGTTTTTGCTTTAAAAACAAAAAGATTGGAACGTAGATCAGGACCCATATTGATGAAAAATGCCTGATGGTATTGCTCCTAAAAAAAGAGTTTAAAAGATATTTATTTTACCTTATCTAATTCTTTCTTTAATTTATCTTTTGAGAGTTTGATATATCCAGCTTCTGTAACATACTTTTGACCATCTGTAAGGATGAATTTAAGGAAAGCTTTTACAATTGGGTTATTTGGTTTTCCATTGGTAACAAAATACAAATCTCTTGCAGGAGGAGATGGATATTTTCCAGCAACTATAGCTGCGATCAATTGATCAATATCATTGTAAAAGTTTTCGTCTGGGTCTAGTTTTCCATTATTGTTTAGATCGATAGGAACCGGTACAAGTCCATTAGTAGGCTTGTTGGTTTTTGTATCGTAGATGTACACAATATTATTAAAACCCAATCCAGAAGGATCTCTTTTGACAGCTTCTGCCAATCCTGGATCTCCAAACACGGCAACACCTTGTAAGTCTTCTTGTTTTTTGCCAAAATAATGCGCCCAGGTTTCGGCAGCACCAGCAGCGTCAGAACGGGTGTAAACATGTATAGCAGCAGTGTTTTTGAAACCTAAAGCATTCCATGTTTTGTATTTGCCTGTTATAAAAATATTGTTTAAAGCTTCTTTTTTTATTCCTCTTTTGTACAAAACCGCTTTATAAGGACTGGCTGCACTTATGGTCGGAATTACGGCATCTTTAGTTACTGCAATGGCAAATGCTTTCTTTTTGTATTCAGCATCATTTAAGTCACGAGACACCAATCCGATATCTGTTACTTTCGATAAAACATCTGTTATTCCTTTTCCGGCTCCTCCAGCCTGGATATCTATTTTAACTTTTGGATGTGTTTTTTTGAATTCTTCAGCCCATTTTACTGTAATGGGATATAAAGCAAATGCTCCCGAAATATTTATGCTGCCTGATAATTCCTGTGCGGAGATTTTATTGGGAGTTATGTTTGTAATTATAAGTGTCGCTATGAAGACTAATGTTTTTTTGTATGTTTTCATCTTGTCTTTTTTTATTTAATTAAAATGTTTTTTTGATAGCAAAAAGTTAGCACATAATGAATGTGCTAACTTTTAAATTCTGTTTTACTGTATTAAAGAGCGTAACGAAGCGTAATTCCATATGTTCTTTGATCTCCTATTACACCGGCATATTGTCCTGAATTTCCTCCGGCGGGTAATAACTGCTCGTAATAATCTTTATCCAAAAGGTTGCGTCCCCAAAAGTGAACTGATAATCCTTCAGAAGCACGGAATCCGATACGGCCGTTGAAAATTGCATAACCAGGAACCACCAAATATTTTGAAGCTGATGGGCTTGATGAAAATTCTGAACGAGCATAACCATCAAGAGCTATGAAGAATTTTCCTGCGTTAGCAAAGAATTTTGCGCTTTTTGTATATTCTCCGCTTAAACTTCCTGCCCATTTTGATACTCCAGGTAAATTAGAACCTGATACATCTTTAAATGACACTGAAGATCCAGTTTCTTCTAGAGGCAGCGGTGCATTTGTAAATTTAACATACTTACCGTCGCTATAAGTTCCTGCTCCGTAAAAGTTGAAATGCTTATTTAAGATGAAACTGAAATCTAGTTCTACACCTTGTACACTCACTTCATCTGCATTTGCAAGATAACCGCGGTTTACTCCCAATTCAGCAGCCTGAACATTGGTTTGGAAATCTTTGATGTTGGTGTTAAAGTATGTCAAGTTTAATATTGAATTTGTAACTGGTGAAGTTTTTATTCCAAATTCATAATGAGTAACATCTTCTGGCTTAACTGTTGCAAGATCTCCTAAAGTTTGTCCCGCTGGCGGAGTAGGAAGTCCTGCCACATTCACTCCAATAGGTTTGTAGCTTTTTGCAAAAGTTCCATAAGCATTGATTTTATCTGATGCTTTGTATGATACAGTTATGTTTCCAGAGAAGTCGGTATCGTCATTATCTGATGAGAAATTTTGATCTGTATACACTTTCTTTTTCAGTGCAATTAATGCAGGATCAGTAGTTTGAAGTCCTCCGTATGTTTTACGGTCATAATCTGCATTTTTCTTGTCATAATTGTATCTTAAACCAGGTAATACATGCAGTTTATCTGTTACAGCCCAGTCTAATTGACCAAATACTGCCGCACTGGTTGAATGTATCTGAGCATTGGTTTTTATTCCATATCCTTCAAAAAGACCTGGAGTTTTCCATAATGCCGTATTTGCTGGGGTAAATGAGTCTTGTGAAAATCTCCATTGTGCGTTACCGGATTCTTCTGTACCTTTTGTTTTTGATGTCTGGTCAATATAAAACACACCGGCAACACCGCTTAATTTAGATGTAATATGACCTGCGTAACGTACCTCTTGAGTAAATTGAGTTTGTCTGGAAGGATTTTGCGATTTTGCAAGTACCTGTAATCCTGTAAAATCCCTGTCATTTGATGGATCCCAAGTCCAGAATCTCCATGCAGTTGTTGAGGTAAGTGTTCCGTTTCCAATTTTCGTGTCCACATTAAGTGATCCTCCGCCCAAATCCTGTCCTGAACGCCATGGAGTGTCATGGTCAATTTTACGATCGAAAGCATTTAAGCTTGGCAATTGGTAGTTTAAATCAGCGATAATTGCATTAAATTGGCGTTGTGGAACTCTATTTGTTGGAGCAACACCTGCAACTACCTGAGCATATCCGTCATTATGCTGTGTTGTGATATCTCCTGCTAACGTAATATTTGTGTTTTCTGTTGGAGTAAAAAGCAATTGACCTCTAATACCTTGGTTGTTTAATGTATTTGTTGGTTTTCCTGTTTTAACATTATCGATTATACCATCACGCTGGGTACCTGAAAATGACAATCTGCCAGCAATTTTTTTACTCAATGCTCCAGTAACCGATGCCTTAGCTTGAAGATATGCATAGTTACCATAACTCACTTCGAAGTCTGCACCTGAGTTGAAGCTTGGTTTGCGCGAAGTGATGTTAAAAGCACCTGAAGTTGTGTTTTTACCAAACAATGTTCCTTGAGGCCCGCGTAATACTTCAATTCTTTCTACATCGATAAAATCTAGAGTAGTTGCAGCAGGGCGGGCATAGTACACACCGTCAACATAGAAACCAACACCTGGATCGATACCATCATTAGTTAGACCAAATGGTGATCCAAGACCGCGAATATTAATCCCGGTGTTTCTTGGGTTTGATGAATAAAGCTGTACCGATGGAACCAATTCTTTGATACGGTTCACGTTAAAAGCGCCTGTTTGTACAGCTTGCTTGCCTGTAACAACAGATACTGCGATAGGAATATCTTGTGCTTTTTCTATTCGGCGTCTGGATGTTACAACTACCTCAGATAATACTTTTTCTTCACCAGTGCTAATAGTTATCTGTAAAGGTTTAGCAGCAGTTGGCAGTTCGTTTATTTTAATTTCTTTGGTTGTGTAACCTAAGTATTGCACAATGATTGTAAATGGAAGTGTTTTGGATTCAATACTGAAATTGCCATTAGCATCAGTAGTTGATGAATTAGTAGTTCCTTTTACAACGATATTAACGCCTTCTATAGGAGAGTCGTCATCGGTTTTTACAGCTCCTTGTAAAAGGTTTTGACCATATGAATTCGAGAAAATTAGTAAAAAGAATAAGCCTGCAATTGTTTTTATAAATGTATTTTTCATTATTTTAATATATTATATGTAATTAGTAGAATTTAAATTTAAATTTTTTTTATTTTCTAGCATATACACATACACATCAAAATGGATGCTTTTTTTTCAAAATTTGAAAAAATTATTGTTTCAATGTTTTTCCTGACTTCACGTTTTTTACTGGTAATAGTCTGCATAAGTTAAAATTTGATTGTTAGTCTTGATTAATTTTGATGCAAATATATAATTAATTCTATAAAATTAGTAGAATTAATTATATATTTTTTTATTTTTTTATCAATGAGGCGATAGTGATGCCCTGCATTGCTTTAAGGGTTTCTTCTCTTATGGCAATCAATCCGTGGCGCAGTGAGCATTCCGACTCACTTTTGCAGTCTGAACAGCGTTCGTAAAAATTTAATGAGGCACAAGGCAAAAGTGCGATTGCTCCGTCAAATAATCGATAAATATCGGCCAAAGTAATCGTTGCTTTGTCTTTCAAAAGATAATAACCGCCAAATTTTCCTTGTTTACTCCCTACAAAATGGCCTCTTTTTAAATCCAAAAGAATCTGTTCTAGAAATTTTTTAGGGATTGATGCTTCTTCAGCAATTTCGATGGTTCTTGAAATATGATTTTCATCTTGCTCTGCTAAGTAGAGTAATGCTTTAAGGGCGTATTTGGATTTGTGTGACAGCATTCTTGGATAAAAGTTTTAGTTGAATATGAATTCGGATGGCATTTCAAGATGTAATTATAAACCAAATATAGTTATTTTTTTAAATTATAAAAAACTTAATTTCAGAAACACTTCCTTAATTACTTAGACTAGCTGGAAGCATGTAATTACTAAAATAATTAAAATTATACTATACATAGATCAAAAATATAAGACATTATTTCGTTCTCGCTGCTTGGCATAGTGTTGTAAATAATAAAAAGAGCTGTCATCAACTTAGAAAACAGCTTTTTTATCTTTAATGAATTTTTATCTTATTCTTTGATTCTCTTTTCTAATTCTATTTTTAATTGTTCATTGTAATGATCTCCTGAATCAAAATGTGAGAGCTGTAAGAACGATAACTCCGACAACAATTAGAGATGAGGAAAATACAGTATTAAAGCGTTACGTCATGTTCTCATTGACCTATAAGATTGAAAAATTTGCTGGTAAAGAGAGAAAATCAAACGGAATGATGCGGTTCTAAAAACAGAAATGCCTTCAGATAATGAAGGTATTTCTGTTTATAATTTTGTACCAAAAGAAAGTATAAATTGTTTTACCAGCTTCCGCCAGAGCCTCCGCCCGAGAATCCGCCTCCGCCGAAACCACCGCCAAAGCCTCCGCCTCCGCCACCAAAGCCACCACCTGATGATCCGCCGAAACCGCCTCCCCCGCCTCTTCCAAGACTGCTGAGAAGGATAACGTCCATTAGGCTAGGACCGCCGCCGCCACGGTTGCCGGAATTACCGCTTCCGCCACCTTTGTTTTTCGATAGCAGTATCAAAACAATGATAACTATTATAATAATTGGAAAAACTGGAAAATCATTTCCTTTTGTCTGTTTTCGTTCCCCCTTGTATTTACCTTTGAAAACATCAATAATAGCATCGGTTCCTTTGTCCAGACCGCGGTAATAACTTCCTGCTTTAAATTCGGGAATAATGATGTTTCTTGTGATTTCTCCGCCAATCCCTGCGGTAAGCCGGTCTTCTAATCCATAACCTGGCGATATCCATATTTTTCTTTCGGCTTTTGCCAATAAAATAAGGACGCCGTTATCGTCTTTTTCAGTTCCGCCAATTCCCCACGTCTGTCCCCATTTTGGAGTTAAAATTCCAATATCTTCGCCTTTCAGGCTTTCTATCGTTATAACCACAATTTGAGTTGTAGTGGAATCAGAATATTTGATGAGTTTTTCTTCGAGCTGTGATTTTTCATCAGGACTAAGAATATTTGCATAATCATAAACTGAAGTTTGAAAACTAGGTTTCTCAGGAATGGTAAATTGTGCAAATAAAAATCCACTGTTTAAGAAAAGGAAAACATAAAGAAATAATTTCCATCCAGTTGTCTGCTTTCTGCCTTCTGCCTTTTGCCTTTTTTCCATTATCCTTTTGATATTTCGTTTGATAATTCGTTGGTGTCACCTTCCTGCCATGGGAAATGTTTTTTAAGTTCATCTCCGGCTTTCAATATGCCGTCGATTAATCCCTGTTTGAAATTTCCCAATTTGAAATAAGCAGCCATGACATCGCGTGTGCTGTCCCAAAAAGTATTGGTAACAATATCGTTGATGCCTTTGTCTCCGCAGATCACAAAAGTTTTATCTTCAACAGCCAAATAGATTAAAACACCATTTTGCAGCTCAGTTTCATCCATTCTCAATTCGTGAAAAACCTCCATCGCACGGTCATATGCATCCAGTGCGGTTGTTTTTTCGATGTGAACTCTAATTTCGCCAGAAGTATTTTTTTCGGCTATACGAATAGCTTCAACAATTTCTTGTTCGTCTTCTGTGCTTAAAAAATCTTCTACTTTTGACATGGGAATTATTTTTGAATGAAGATTAACGATTTTTGATTGTAGAAGTATTCATTCTACAATCAAAAATCGTTAATCAAAAATCTGAAATCTTTCTAGAATTTTACTTCAACAGGTTTTTCAGCACCAGCAACCGCCTCAAAGTATGCTTTTTTCTGGAATCCAAACATGCCGGCAAATATTGAGTTTGGAAAGGTTGCGATATGATTGTTATAAGGTTTGACAGCCTCATTAAATCTTGTTCTTGCTGTTAGAATCTGATTCTCCGTACTTGCCAATTCGTCTTGCAGTTTTAAGAAATTCTCATTAGCTTTTAAATCTGGATATTTTTCCACAGAAACAAGTAATTTTGACAAAGAACTGCTTACTCCGCTTTGCGCTGAATTAAAAGCGGCTAATTGTTCTGGAGAAATATTAGTTGGATCAACAGTTACTGATGTTGCTTTGGCACGAGCTTCGATTACCGCAGTTAAAGTGCTTTTTTCGAAATCGGCGGCACCTTTTACAGTGTTTACTAAATTCCCGATAAGGTCATTTCTTCTTTGATAAGCAGTCTGTACATTACCCCATGACTCCTCAATGTTCTGGTTTAAAGTAACTGCTGTATTGTTTATTCCTTTAACCCAGCTGTATATTCCAATAATTACAACTGCTCCGATAATCCAAGGCAAAAATCTTTTCATGTTTGTCTAATTTAAAGTTTAATATTTATGTGTTTAAAAGTATAAGTATTTGTTGTTTTTTGATATTGACATTGAAACTGTCAAAGTTCGTTTTTAATACTAATCAGCTGCGTCTTTATGGTTTCTAATTTACTGATAATTTCAAATTTATCCATAGTTTTCTTCTGGCCTTCTTTCAGATGGGTTTTGGCACCTTCCAAAGTGAATCCTCTTTCTTTAACCAAATGATAAATAAGTTTTAAATTCTTGATGTCTTCGGGTGTGAACATTCTGTTTCCCTTGGCGTTTTTCTTTGGTTTCAGAATATCAAATTCACCATCCCAAAAACGGATCAGAGAAGCGTTTACGCCAAATGCTTTGGCAACTTCGCCTATACTGTAGTATCTTTTGTCTTTTGGAAGTTCAATATGCATGCTTTAGTTTTTTAGTTGTTAGTCCTTAGTTGTTAGCTAATCACTAATCGCTAATTATTTTTTGTCTATATTCTATTTTCTTTAATCTATAATTCTAATCCAACGATTGATTCTCCTGATTCGCTATTTTTGAAATGGCAACGTATTCCACTGCCGAAATATTGCCGTAATAAAAATTAAGAGGGTTGACCACTTTTCCGTTTTTGTGCACTTCATAATGTAAGTGCGGCGCTTCTGAACGTCCTGTACTGCCTACATATCCAATAATATCACCGCGTTTAACCGATTTTCCCGGTCTGCAGTTGTATTTGCTCAAATGAGCATAAAGAGTTTCGTAACCATAACCGTGTCTGATTACAATATGATTCCCAAATCCCGAAGCACTGTTGTCTGCCCTTGCTACGACTCCATCGCCTGTGGCATAAATTGGAGTACCCGATTTGGATGTGAAATCCATGCCTTCATGCATTTTTCTTGCTTTGGTAAAAGGGTCTGTTCTGTATCCAAAACCAGAGGCCATTCGTTTTAAATTTTCATTTTTTACAGGCTGTATTGCAGGAATTGCTGAAAGCAGTTTGCCTTTGGCTTTGGCTAATTTCACAATTTCGTCCAATGATTTGGACTGAATCGCGAGTTCTTTACTCAAAGCATCGACTCTTTCGGTAGTGCTGGTTACCAATCTTGAATTGTCATATCCCTGCAGAGCCGCATAACGATTTATTTTGGAGTAACCCGCTTTTCGTTCTTCTTCCGGAATGGCCGCCGTGTTGAAATATACTCGGTATAAATTATTATCTCTGTCTTCAATATCTTCAATGACATCATCTATCTGATCCATTTTTTTGTTTAAAATGGCGTAATTCAATTTTAAATTTTCAACTTGTCTTTCCAGTAAACGGTCTTTTGGAG
The DNA here is from genome assembly GCF_015351475.1 of Flavobacterium sp. HJJ. Classification (GTDB taxonomy): domain Bacteria; phylum Bacteroidota; class Bacteroidia; order Flavobacteriales; family Flavobacteriaceae; genus Flavobacterium; species Flavobacterium marginilacus. Next base: position 33,852 of record NZ_JADKPR010000031.1, read on the forward strand.
TGTTAAAATAAGGAGTATTCAATAGTATTATGAACGTCAAAAATCCAAACAATGCCGAGGACAATAAAAACAGAACAGCATAGCCGACTTTTCTTCTTTTTCTGATTTTTATTTTCCGATAGGCCAGATTTACTGAATCGTAATAATATTTTACTTTCGCCATATTTTAAAATACCCTATTTTTGCAAATTAGTATAAGGTAAGTCGAACAAATTTAATAAATGTTTCAGATGTTCGGCTCTTTTTTTTAATAATAAATATAATGTGCCTAATCCAGCTATCCGTTGCAAGTTCTCGTTTAGAAAACTTTTTTTTCTAATGAGCCGGCAGGAGCTTCCTTTGGTCGCTCTGCCATCTCAAGAAAAAATAAGTTTCTAAATCTCGAAGCTTTCCACTGCTATCTGGGGCAAAAAAGTTGATTTGTTGATTTGGTTATTCGTTAATACGAAACAACCGATTAAACAATTAACAAATAACCGATTAAACAATAAAAATGAAATCACAAGACGTACGCAAACAATTTTTAGATTTTTTTGAAAGTAAAGGGCATTTAATTGTTCCATCGGCTCCGATTGTTCTTAAGGACGATCCGACATTGATGTTTAACAACTCCGGGATGGCGCAGTTTAAGGAATATTTTCTTGGTCTTGGAACTCCAAAAAGCAACAGAATTGCCGATACGCAAAAATGTCTTCGTGTTTCTGGAAAACATAATGATCTTGAGGAAGTAGGGATTGACACCTATCACCACACTATGTTTGAAATGCTGGGGAACTGGTCATTTGGTGATTATTTCAAAAAAGAGGCAATTCATTGGGCTTGGGAATTATTGACCGAGGTGTATAAAATCCCGAAAGACATATTATATGTTTCGGTTTTTGAAGGAAATCCTGCTGAGAATGTGCCTTTTGACCAGGAAGCTTGGGACATCTGGAAAACATTAATCGATGAAGACCGAATTATTTTAGGAAACAAGAAAGATAATTTCTGGGAAATGGGGGATCAAGGACCTTGCGGACCTTGTTCTGAAATTCATGTTGATATTCGTTCTGCTGAAGAAAAAGCTTTGGTTTCCGGTAAATCTTTAGTGAATGCTGATCACCCGCATGTGGTGGAAATTTGGAACAACGTATTTATGGAGTTCAACCGTAAAGCCGATGGTTCATTGGAAAAATTGCCTGCGCAGCACGTGGATACAGGAATGGGATTTGAACGCCTTTGTATGGTTTTGCAGGGAGTTCAGTCTAATTATGATACTGATGTTTTTACACCGCTAATCAGAGAAATCGAAACGATTACCGGCACTAAATATACTATCAAAGCAAAAGACGAAGCCGAGGAAAAAATAAATATTGCGATTCGTGTAATTGCAGATCACGTTCGTGCAGTAGCTTTTGCTATTGCTGATGGCCAATTACCATCTAACACCGGAGCTGGTTATGTAATCCGTAGAATTTTACGTCGTGCTATCCGTTACGGTTTTACTTTTCTGAATACTAAAGAACCTTTTATATACCGATTGGTTGAGACTTTGAGTGCACAAATGAGTGGTTCATTCCCGGAAATTCGTTCACAAAAAGCGTTATGCTCCAATGTAATCCGTGAGGAAGAAAGTTCTTTCCTAAGGACTTTGGATCAGGGATTGGTGCTGCTGGATGCTGTAATCAGTACGAACTTGGGCTCAGTAATCGATGGTAAAAAAGCATTTGAATTGTACGATACTTACGGTTTCCCAATTGATTTAACAGCTTTGATTCTTTCTGAAAAAGGATTGGAACTGGATGAAAAAGGATTCCAGGAGCAATTGCAATTGCAAAAAGAACGTTCCCGTGCGGCTTCAAAAGTAACGGCTGGAGACTGGAATGTTCTGGCTGAAGATGATATTCAGGAATTTGTGGGTTACGACCGATTGAAACACAATGTGAAAATCACTAAATACCGCAGAGTTGACAGCGTGAAAGATGGTGAAATTTATCAGCTGGTTTTCAATGCTACACCATTTTATGGAGAAAGCGGAGGACAAACAGGTGATAAAGGATATCTTGAAGCGTCAAACGGAGATATCATCTATATTATTGATACCAAGAAAGAAAACAACCAAACGATACATCTTACACAATCGCTTCCGGATAATCTGACCGATAGTTTTGTGGCTGTTGTAGATGAAATCCAAAGAGCAAAAACATCTTCAAATCACTCGGCTACTCACTTGTTACATCAAGGACTGAGAAAAATATTGGGAACACATATTGAGCAAAAAGGATCAATGGTTCGAAATGCTTCTTTGCGTTTTGACTTCTCGCATTTTTCTAAAGTAACCGATGATGAACTGAAAGAAGTAGAGGATTTTGTGAATGCAAGAATCCGTGAGAGTCTGCCTTTGGTAGAAAAAAGAGGAATTCCAAAAAATCAGGCGTTGCAGGAAGGTGCAATTGCTTTGTTTGGTGAAAAATATGGAGATGTTGTCCGAATGATTAAATTCGGTGATTCAGTGGAATTATGCGGAGGTACTCATGTGCCAAATACAAGTGATATCTGGCACTTCAAAATCACTTCGGAAGGTGCAGTTGCATCAGGAATCAGACGTATTGAGGCGATTACAAGTGAAGCTGCAAAGGATTTCTTCGAATCGCAGCTGATTACTTTTGCAGAAATAAAAGAAGTTTTGAAAAATGCGGTAGATCCTGTAAAAGCCATTCAGGCAATGCAGGATGAAAATACTTCGCTTAAAAAACAATTGGAAGTTTTATTGAAAGATAAAGCTAAAAATATGAAAGGAGAATTGGCTCAGGAACTGCAGGAAATCAACGGAATTCGTTTCCTTGCCAAACAAGTTGATTTGAGTCCGGAAGGAGCAAAAGATTTAGCTTATGAATTAGGAACTTTAGGAACCAATATATTTTTAGTATTAGCTACTGCCGATGCTGGAAAACCAATGTTGTCTTGCTATATTTCTAAAGAATTAGTTGCTGATAAAAAACTAAACGCAGGCCAAGTAGTTCGTGAATTAGGGAAATACATCCAAGGCGGTGGAGGAGGTCAGCCTTTCTTTGCTACTGCAGGAGGTAAAAATGCTGATGGAATTGGAGAAGCTTTGGAGAAAGCTGTTGAGTTTGTGAAGTAGTTTTATTATAAGCAGCCTTTCGTTATAAAATAGATTTCATAATATGCATCCCAAGTGAGTTATAGTAATAGCTCGCTTGGGATTTTTTATAGAAGCTTAATAGAGGTAATTAGTTTTTGTTTTTTTTATATTTGTAAAAATATTAATACGTAATTTTTTAAAATGAAAAAATTTTCAAACTTTCTTTTGGCTTTAATTTTAGTGCTAATTTCATCTTGTTCAAGTGATGATTCATCATCGGATTCAAGTACTAATATGGTATTGCCTAAAACAGTAACTATAACTTATCCTAATCCTGAATTTTCGTCTCATAATAGAAGAACGGTAATGACTTATGATGGAAATAAAATTTTAACGTCAGTAGATGAATATTCAAAAACTGTTTTTACTTATGATGGGAATTTTATAGTTAAGCAAGTAAAATTTGATATAGATTATAAAGGAAATGAGGTTAAAGATGCTGAAGTCTCTTATACTTATGAAAATGGAAAACTAAAAACAAGAACCTTAAGAGAAGAATTTTCTACAGAATATCCGAATGGGCAGTTAATTTACAAAACAGTTTATACGCATGTTTCAGATAATGAAGTAACTTATATGTTTTATTCGGTAGATTCTAAAACAAATGTAGAAATAAAAGATCATCAAGGGGTTTTAATTTACAAAGATGGAAATCTCGTTAAGGAAGAAGAGCTTACTTTTAACATTATTTATCGCGACACAAGGGTTTATGAGTATGATGATAAAAATGCTCCATTCAAAAATATTTTAGGTTATAACTTATTGTTAAATGGGGTTAGTATTGGAAATAATAATATAACTAGTGGTAGCAGTTTATCAAATCTATTTGTTTATATCGGTAATTACATTTATGGTGATAATGGGTATCCTACAAAAGTGATGAACTATGCGAGCGATAGAAAAACAATACTATATATAACTGAATACACATATTAATTTGTAGCTTTATTTTATTCAAATAATTCTATTTGTTTGGTAATAAATAGAATACATAATTAAGAATTCCAGATATGTTGTAAATAATGTGTTTGGGATTTTTTTTGTTAAAATTGTTAAATTTTAATTAGGTTATCGGCTGTATTTTCTTATATATTTGCAAAATATATTAATATAATTTAATTCAAAAAATGAAAAAAATTTTATGCCTTTTTAGTGCTTTAACTTTAGTGCTAATTTCTTCCTGCTCTAGTGACGATAACAATTCTGAATCTACTAATTCGGTATTGTTAAAAAAAACAATTGCAACTGATTCCGATGGTGAAAAAGTTACTACTAATTTCACATATACTGGTAATAAGATTGTAAGTGTAATAGATGATACTGGATTTTTAAATCTTTATTATACCTACACAGGCGATTTGATTACCAAAGTGGATTCTAAAAGTGCTGATGGAACAGTTGAAGAAACACATATATATACTTATAATGGAGATGGAAAACTAGTAACTTTTATAAGAGTTGAACATGAAGATGATCATGGATATAAAGAAACTTATACATATAATACAGATGGTACAATTTCGGTTAAGTCATATTCAGGTGATAGTACTTCACAAACCATTGTAAGCGGGACATCTACTATTAAGTTTTTAAATGGAGAAATAAGTGAAATTATATCAACAAATTCTCCAAGCCATAAATATACTTATGATACTAAAAATAATCCAGCGAAAAATGTATTGGGAATTGACAAAATTGCATTTACTGATGGTGAAGCTAGTGATGGAATTATACATAATATGTTGACAGATTCAGTGGGTAATAATTTATGGGAAAATACTACTTTTACATATAATGAAAATGGTTATCCTACTAAGGGTATTGATAAAGGAAGTGACAGCCCAGCTACTACAGAATATTTCTACTAGATAACGTAAATAGTCTTAGCTTTAGATTTATAATATTTACAAAACCAGATGCATAATGTATCTGGTTTTTTTATTTCTAAAAATTGTCGAAATTTACTGGAAATATAAATAATGAATTTCACTACCCCAATACCCATTCCTAAAAACCAAAACCCAATAGACTACAACTCCAAAATAGTCTCTTTAGGTTCTTGCTTTGCAGAAAATATGGGCAATAAATTCGACTATTTTAAATTTCAAAGCAATACAAACCCATTCGGAATTATTTTCAATCCAGTTTCTATTGAGAAAATTATTGATCGAGTTGTCAATGAAGTTTTATTTACCGAGGAAGATGTTTTTTTTCATAACGAGCGCTGGCATTGTTTTGAGGTGCATTCGGATTTGAGCCATTCGGATAAAACGGAATTGGTTGCGAATCTTAATCAAATTTTGGCGGAGACCAAGAAACAATTACAGCAAGCAAGCCATGTTATTATTACGTATGGAACTTCTTGGGTGTATCGCAATATCGAAAAAAATGACATAGTTGCCAACTGCCATAAAGTACCCCAAAAGCAGTTTACCAAAGAATTACTTTCTGCTGAAATTATAGAAAAATCAATTCAAAATACGTTTGGTTTAATCGAAAAAAGAAACCCAAACTGCGGTTTTATTTTTACCATTTCGCCAGTGCGACATCTCAAAGACGGCTTTGTTGAAAATCATGTCAGTAAAGCCAATTTGATTACTGCGATTTATAAAATAATAAACAATAAACAACAAACAATAAACTATTTTCCAAGCTACGAAATCATGATGGACGAACTTCGGGATTATCGTTTTTATGCCGCGGATATGCTGCATCCGAGCCAAACCGCCATTGATTATATTTGGGAACGTTTTAGCGAAAGCTGTATTGCTGAAAATAGTTTCGAAACAATGAAAGAAGTTTCAGAAATTCAAAAAGGATTAAATCATCGAAGTTTTAATCCAGAATCAGAACAGCATCTTAAATTCTTATCAAAACTGAATCAGAAAATTGATGTTTTGGCAGAAAAATTTCCACACATAAAGTTTTAAAGACTTCATTTAAAAAATACTTAATTTGTCTTTTGAAAAAAAAGAAGTAAATTGGACTAAACAATATAATGGAATGCAAAACTTACTTAAAAGAATAATAGCTGCATTTGTAGTTGTAGTCATAATAATTTTGGCTTTCAAATTTTGTGAGTTCAAAAAAAGTGACAATTCCTCATTAGATTACAATACCAATTTGATACAACAGCAAATTGTCAATGTTGGGAAATTGGTAGTAACAGAAGGACATTTCTCCGAAGTGGTGACCTATAAAAACCAGCAGAAATACATGATGGACATGCTTTCGTTTGAGAAGAAAGCTCTTGTGATTGTCAATGCCGATGTTACGGTATCGTACGATCTGCATCAAATGAAATACGATATCGACGAAGCTAATAAAACCATCACTATTCTAAGCATCCCAAAAGAAGAAATAAAGATAAGTCCAGACATCAAGTTTTATGATGTAGAACAAAGTCAGATGAATCCCTTTACTGGAGATGATTATAATAAAATCAATAAATCGGTAAAGGCCAATCTTGCCAAGAAAATAGAAAAATCATCGTTGAAATCCAATGCACAGAACCGACTGATAAGCGAACTCTCCAAAATCTTGATTCTAACGAATACCATGGGTTGGAAACTGCAGTACAACGGTAAAGAAATCTCAAACGAAAAAGACCTTCAGCAGGATCTGAAGTTGTAGAATTTGATTTTACCGCAATGATCGCAAAGAAAATAAGATTGTAAAAAGCGCAAGGTTTGCAAAGCTTTGCGCTCTTTGCGTAAAACTTTGCGAACCTTGCGTTTAAATGGAGTCAAATATTTTCCGTGTTATACAATCTCATTTTCAAAAATCAATTCTAATCCATTCGAAATCAATTTTTCAAGTTCGGGACGTTGTTTTTTTAAGTTTTCCAAATGCAGAAGTACTTGCTCCATCAAGTTTGTTTCGTTTCGATTGTGCAGAAGTTCAGCCAATTCTACAGAAAGTAACCAGTCGTTCGGATGATTATTTTGGAGTTTTGTAAAAATAGGTTCCAATGAAGCACCTGTATCACTCGATTCCCGAATGCTTCTTACCGTTTGGTATAACACTTCCAGATCATCTCTCTCGGCAGTTTGTTTCGCTTTAATAGTCTTGCTCGAAGGAACGTGCGAAATCAAATCAAAACTATTCACATCGGCTGGACCCGAGAAAGCTGAAACCAGTTTTTTGCCCACCGCCATATCATAATTCCCCCATTCGGGTCTGAACAAGACAGTATCTCCGTGTGTTACCGTACAGTTTTTGAAACAGATTAAAATGATTTCCCCGTGTAGATTTCTCTTTCCGGTAATGATTTCTCCAACTACTTTTATGTCTCCTTCAAATTTCAGTGTGGCAGTCTGTCCTTCATAAATATCGTATGCCTTTAAATCGCGAGGACTCATATCTTCGATGGCTAGATTGATGCCTTTCAATTTGCCAATTGGGCTTCCAAAACCATCCGGATGCGTACTGGTTCCGTGACCGACCAATTCTTTTTCGCGGTAGGCTAGAGCCGTTTTTCCTGTGGTTTGAAAATAAATCGGTTTGCCTTCGTGTTCAATAACATTCGTAAATACACCCGAAATCTGTAAACCCGTACTCAATTCAGCAGTTCCTAAAGCTTTGGAATGGATAAGTTTTTCCATTCCTGATAATCCGCCTGTGCGCAAAGCCATGGTATTGGCAAATTCTTCGAGAATAAGGCTCAAATAAGCAAAATCGGGAGTTACATAGAGCTGTGGCTGTAATTTGGTAATATCAAAGCTTTGATGTACAGCCGAAAAATCATAAGGGATTTTCTTCACGTTATCGGTCATGCACCAGGCACTTTCGCCAATGGATGATAATAAACCGGCACCATATATTTTTGGGTTTTCCAATGTGCCTATTAAGCCATATTCTACCGTCCACCAATGCAGGTTTCGGATTTGAGCCATTTCAGATAACTCATCCATATTGTTTTGCAGATCTTCTACCGCTTTTTCGGCAGTTTCGATTTCGCTTTGCGGAGTGCCTTCAGCTTCTTTCAAAATAGAAAGCAACCGAATCGCTTCGTACATTTCGTAATCTTTGTGGGATGAGATAGCTTTACAGCCAATTTCTCCAAAACGGCGCAGATATTCAGCATATTCAGGATTCGCGATAATAGGAGCATGGCCAGCACCTTCATGAATAATATCGGGAGCAGGAGTGTATTCGATATGTTCAAGCTGACGAATATCTGAAGCAATTACCAAGACATTATACGCCTGAAATTCCATAAAAGCATTGGGCGGAATAAATCCGTCCACAGCTACCGCAGCCCAGCCAATTTCACTGAGAATGCGGTTCATTCCGTACATACTTGGAATGTTATCTACCTCAATCCCCGTTTTTTTTAGACCTTCCAGATAGGAACTGTGAGCCACTTTTGAGAGATAATCCACATTTTTCCGCATTACATATCTCCATACAGCCTGATTTACAGGAGTGTATTCACTGTAATCCTGAGGTTTGATAAATTGCTTCAAATGCTTTGGTAAACGATCCAATAAAGGATTACTTTTGATTTTTGGGTTCATAACGAAAACGATATAGTATGTTACAAAATTACAATTTTCAGAAGTTTTTTTGGAAATTATCTTTACTATTTTATTTTAGTAACAATCTGTTTTGAATTCAGTCTCTAGTTAACAGTTATTGTATGATAATTAAATTCAAAATAACGAAATGCTGTAAATAATGTTAAAATAGCATTTCGTTTTCAATAATATCATACTTTTGGTTTTTTGTAATCGATTACATTTTTTTTCTTTGATAAAACCATATAGTAAATTATGAATAATAAAATTTTCAAAGTAATCATTTCAGCATTATTCTTATTTGCTGTAACAATACGTTCATATTCTCAAAACCCAAATTTTTCAATTGTTGGTTTTGCCACCGAAAATGGCGGTACTACTGGCGGGCAAGGAGGCGAAGAAGTAACAGTAACTACGTTTGCAGAGCTGAAAAAATATGCAGAAACTGAGAATACGAAGTATGTAATCAAAGTAGCGGGTACCATAACAGGAACAGGCAGTATTGTCGATAAAAATTATGCGGGTTCTATCAAAATTGCTTCCAATAAAAGTATTATTGGTATTGGCAATAAAGCTTTTCTGGACGGAGCAGGTTTTACGATTAAAGATGCCAAAAATATTATTGTCCAAAATGTTAGGTTTTCGCTGGTTTCCGTGGGGAAAGTAATTCCTGCTGGTTCTGAAGATATTCCAAAAATATACAGTAAACTGGGGGACGAAGGAAGACCTCAAATATTGGTGAATTCAGGGGATTTAATTTCTATATCTGGTGCCAGTACTAATATCTGGATTGACCATTGCGAGTTTTTTGAGGAAAACCCATACGAACAAAAAAATCAGGATTTGTACGATGGTTTGGTTGATGTAAAAGATAGCAGCGGTTTCATAACGATTTCATGGTGTTATTTTCACGATCACCATAAATGCAGTTTAATTGGCAGTTCTGATAAAGATTTGTTTACGGATCGAAAGATTACTTTTCATCATAATTATTACAAAACGATTCAGGAGCGCGTGCCTTTGTATAGAGGAGCAACGGCGCATTTCTTTAATAACTATTGTGAGGATATTTATGGAGGAATCGTCAATTCCCGTGTGAATGCCTGCATACGTGTTGAGAAAAATTATTTTGAAAACTCCAAAAACACGGTGTATTCTAAGAATAGTAAAATTTCAGGAAATGCAGAAATAATTGATAACAAGGAGGTCAATTGTAACAATAAAGAATCTTATCCTGCAGCTTGTACCGCAGTTATTCCATATGATTATTCCTCAGTACTGACCAATAAAACTTCAGATGTAGAAAAAATTGTTGAAAGGTATTCGGGCGTTGGAAAATTAAGTGCCAAGTAGTTTTTTTAAATTTAAACGGCATTAATCTCAAATTATTTTTTTTTGAAATTAATGCCGTTTATTTTATAAAAGCGGATGCTTTCCTTCATGCCTGAAATATTCAATTTTATAGTTGAACATTTCGGCCATATTTTTTGCTCTAAGTTTAGCTTCTTCGGCAAGCGGACCAGCAAAAAGAGTATCAACTGTTTCGGAAAAAATTTCCATCCATCGGGTAAAATGATGTTTTTCGACAGGAAGCTGTCGGTGAGGAGGAAAAGGACTTCCGGAATAGGTGTGTTCTTCGAGCAGAATAGTCTGCCAAAAGCGGTACATTTTTTCCAGATGTTCGGTCCAGCGATCGCCGATTTTTTCGTTGAAAATGGCACCAATCAAATCGTCTTTTTGTACTTTGGAATAAAATGTATTGACTAATAATTGTATGTCTTCTATATTTGAAATGTCTTTGTTTGTCATGATGTTTTAATGTGAAAAATACTCTTTCAAAGATACGGTATAATTAAAAATGCGGCAGAAAAAGAGTTGTTAATTTATCCGATCAATTGAGTGAACAAGTCGTGTCTTTCATTAAGATAACGATATTCAAACCCTTTGGAATTCATATTGTTTTTGATGGCGTGAATGTCATTTGGATTCTTCAATTCCAGTCCCACAACTACCGATCCTACTTCACGGCTGTTTTTTTTGGCAAACTGAAAATAAGTAATATCATCATCAGGTCCCAAAATGTCGTTTACAAATTCCTTTAAAGCTCCGGGACGCTGCGGAAACTGAATCATAAAGTAGTGCATCAATCCTTCATACAGCAGGGAGCGTTCTTTTATTTCGGCGGTTCTTTCAATGTCATTGTTGCTGCCGCTTACAATGCAGACTACGGTTTTTCCTTTTATTTCTTTCTTGTAAAAATCCAGTGCGGCTATAGTTAATGCTCCTGCGGGTTCGACTACCATGGCTTCTTCATTGTACAGGCGCAGTATTGTAGTGCATACTTTTCCTTCGGGAACCAAAATAATATCATCCAGTTTTTTTTGACAGATGTCAAAAGTCAGGTCGCCAACCTGCTTTACCGCTGCGCCATCGACAAATTTATCGATAGTGTCTAATGGAATATTCTTGTGATTAGCAATTGAGGTTTTCATCGACGGAGCACCTTGGGGTTCTACTCCAATGATTTTTGTATTTGGGCTCAGCTGTTTGAACACGGTTGATAAGCCGGAAGCCAGTCCGCCGCCACCAATTGGAATGAAAACATAATCAATAGGCTCGTGGTAATCGTCCAATATTTCTAAACCAACTGTTCCTTGTCCTGCGATCACTTCTAAATCGTCAAAAGGGTGGATGAAAGCTTTGTTGTTTTGAGCGGCATCTTCTACAGATTTTGCGTAAGCATCATCAAAAGTGTCGCCTGTTAGTACAATTTCAACATAATTTTTGCCAAACAGCTGTACTTGTTTTACTTTTTGTTTGGGAGTGGTTTTGGGCATGTAAATTTTACCCATTATTTTTAAAAGATTACAGGAATAAGCAACTCCCTGAGCGTGATTTCCTGCGCTGGCGCAGATGACCCCCTGTTTTTTTTCAGAATCGGTCAGGGTAGACATTTTATTGTAGGCGCCTCTTATTTTATAGGAACGGACTACCTGCAGGTCTTCACGTTTTAATAATATTCTTGATGAAAACTCTTCGGATAAATTCAGGTTTTCTATCAGCGGGGTAGGAGAGATTACGCCCTGAAGCTGTTTTTGTGCTTGCTGTATTGCTGTAAATAAAGTCATTTTTGCTGTATTTCGGATTTTAAAATTTTTGAATTAAAAAGAGTTTATCAGGTTTAATTGCTGGATTGTTTCGTTGTCTGTTTTACTGGTGTAAACGCAGTAATCATTTTCCCGGATAATCGGAACAGCATTTATAATTGATGTGATCTGCTTTGCTTTTTCATCAGAATCCAGAAACTTTAATAGTAGAATCTGGTGAGTAGAAAGTTCGGTTTCGGTCTGCAGATAACATTTAAAAACTTCAATTATTTTTTCCATTTGATATACGATGTTTTGAACTGCCTTCTCGGTTTCAATAAGCGTAATCGTAAAACGATATAAATTTACTGTTTTACAAAAAAATACTGAGAAGCTGTTTATGTTTATTTTTCTCCGAGTCAAAATAAAGGCTGTTTTATTGATTAAGCCTTCCTGTTTTTCACTGAAAAGTGTTATTGTAAATTCTTGTTTCATTATTGAATAGTTTGTTTTTTGAATAAAAAAAAGCCTTTCTTCATTTGAACTGAGAAAGGCTGTATTAGAAAATAGAATCCTGACTCGTCATGTGATACGAATAATGATAATTACGATGCTAATAATTACTGCTGAATTTTTCATGTTTGCTTAAAATAAAAAACCTCCCGACGTGGGAGGTTTTATAAATTGTATATTGATTACTCTTTTATATAACACCCCGCCATAATTATCGAATGATAATTATAATAATGACAATGATGATGTAAATTAAGTTCTTCATTTTTTGTGCTTATACTGCAAATGTATTCATTTTTGAAGGGACTAAGAAAATAAACTGTTATTTTTTAGCTGCAGCTGGTGGATATTGCGCTAAAATTTGACCAACGATATTGTTAACGATTTCATCTTTTCTATTCATATCTTTGCTAAGTGTTCCAGTTCCCTCACCCTGCCAGATCAATTCTTTCTTTTTGGCATCGATAAGGTCAATGTATAATGTTCCTTCGGTAGATGAGCTAACGGTCGTGTGGCCTCCATACATCATATACGGATTCCAGCCGTAACCCCAGCCATAACCCCAGCCTGCGTTGAATTGGTTTACACTCACTTCTTTGCGGGATTTAGTGAAAATATTCACTAATAAATCAGGATTATCACTTTTGGTAAATCCTTTGGCTTGCAATTGCTGATCAATAGCATTGAGAATTCTTTTTTTGTCCAAATCGGAAATTTCAACTTTATCTATACCCGATTTCATAAAGGCGAAAGTCTTGTACTGCTTAAAATCGGCTGATTTATCATAATCAGAATATACTTGTACGGAGTCACAAGAGGCAACTATGAAAAGTAATAATAGGGGCAGGAATCTAAATGTTTTCATGATTTATGTGATTTATGTTCGAATAAACTGGCACAAAAACCGTACCAAGTTTACTGTCTTAAAGTTAGATGATTTATTTGTACTGTACAAAGTTTTTAACAAATTGTATTATTTATGGAATGAGATTAGTTTAATAGTTTGTCATCAACCAGATTTGGCAGTGTAACTTTCAATAAAGGTTCTGCTTCCATAGCTCTTTTTATCGCAAAAACAGCTCCTTCGTTACGTGCCCAGCTTCGTCTTGAAATTCCGTTATTGACATCCCAAAATAACATAGAAGCCAAACGTCTCGAAGCTTCGGGAGTACCGTCAAGGACCATTCCGAAACCGCCGTTGATTACTTCGCCCCAGCCTACACCGCCGCCATTGTGAATAGACACCCAGGTCGCACCACGAAAACTGTCGCCTATTACATTATGAATGGCCATATCAGCTGTGAATCGGGAACCGTCATAAATATTTGAAGTTTCGCGGTAAGGCGAATCAGTTCCCGAAACATCGTGATGGTCACGCCCCAAGACAACTGCTCCAATTTCGCCTTTAGCAATCGCCTGATTGAAAGCTTCGGCAATTTTTACACGGCCTTCGGCATCAGCGTATAAGATTCGGGCTTGTGAACCTACAACCAGTTTATTTTCCTGAGCACCTTTTATCCACTGAATATTATCCTGCATTTGCTGCTGAATTTCTACAGGAGCAGTTTTGGCCATTTCTTCCAAAACCTGACAGGCAATTGCATCTGTTTTAGCTAAATCTTCCGGTTTTCCTGAAGTACAAACCCAGCGGAAAGGACCAAATCCGTAATCAAAACACATTGGTCCCATAATATCCTGAACATAACTCGGGTATCTGAAATCAATCCCCACCCCAGTCCTCCCCGAAGGACAGGGAGAAGAAAGGTTTTCTTTTTTTAGAATATCCGCTCCCGCACGGGAAGCTTCTAATAAAAAGGCATTTCCATAATCAAAGAAATACGTTCCTTTCGCAGTATGTTTGTTAATAGCAGTTGTATGACGACGCAAAGTTTCCTGTACTTTTTCTTTGAATAAAACTGGATTATTAGCCATCAAATCATTGGCTTCTTCAAATGAAATGCCAACTGGATAATACCCGCCAGCCCAAGGATTGTGAAGCGAAGTCTGGTCGGAACCCAAATCGATATACAGGTTCTCCTCGTCAAATCGTTCCCAAACGTCCACCACATTTCCGAGGTAGGCGATAGAAACGGTTTCGTTATTGGCTTTCGCCAAAGTCACTCTTTGCACCAATTCGTCAAGATTCTCAACAACTTCATTAATCCAGCCCTGACTGTGGCGAATGTGGGTGATTTTGGCATTAACTTCGGCGCAAACCGTTATACAGCCTGCAATATTTCCCGCTTTGGGTTGCGCGCCACTCATCCCTCCAAGCCCCGAAGTAACAAATAATCCGCCTTTTGGAGAACGTTTTATTTTTCTGAAACCGTTCAGAACCGTGATGGTCGTTCCGTGCACAATTCCCTGCGGACCTATGTACATATAACTGCCTGCAGTCATTTGCCCGTATTGCGAAACCCCCAAAGCGTTCATTCTTTCCCAATCGTCAGGCTGAGAATAATTCGGAATCACCATTCCGTTGGTCACCACAACTCTTGGAGCTTCTTTATGTGAAGGAAACAATCCCATCGGGTGCCCGGAATACATCGTCAGTGTCTGCTCATCGGTCATCTCCGAAAGGTATTTCATCGTCAATAAATATTGCGCCCAGTTCGAAAAAACTGCGCCATTCCCTCCATACGTAATCAATTCGTGCGGATGCTGTGCCACCGCATAATCCAGATTGTTCTGAATCATCAGCATAATGGCTTTTGCCTGTTCGCTTTTCCCTGGATATTCCGAAATTGGGCGAGCATACATTTTATAATCAGGACGAAAACGGTACATATAAATACGTCCGTACATTTCCAGTTCGTATCGAAATTCAGGAATTAACTCCACGTGATGCTGCGGTTCAAAATAGCGCAAAGCATTACGAAGTGCCAGTTTTTTCTCGGCGTCCGTCAAAATTTCTTTTCGCTTGGGAGCGTGGTTAATATTCGCCTTATACGGCTTTGGCTGTGGTAATATAGCAGGAATTCCTTGTTGTATCTGTTCTTGAAAAGTCATTTTTAAATAGATTTTTTAGATTTTCAGATTGCTGGATTATTAGAATTTTATCAATTCAATAAGCATATCTGTTAATCTGTTTTGGTTGTACTTTTTTAGATTTCTTCGAACAGTCGAATAATCTAAAATTCGAATACTCATTTTTAAATTAAAACAATAAACTAAGGATACCGTATATCCGACCTATGGTAGGACTTGTGAATTTTAATTTTATATTTTAAAGAAAGAATGTCCATTGTTACTATTGAACTATTTTAAAAATTATTTTCTGCGGTCTAAACTCAGCTATCTGTAATCTATTTTCTAATCTCCCCAGTCTTTTTATCAAATCCATATGGACAATGACGGCAGCCACTTTTACAGCAGTACCCACGTTTCAAATGATATTTTTCGGTAAAGCACTTGTATCCTTCGGGCGTATAATAAAAATCTTCGCCCTCAGTTAATTTATTTTCATTATTTTGTTCTGTCATTCTGTTTTTATGCTGAAATCTGCCGAAAGGCGATTGTGTTTTTCTTTGAATTTGGCTATATTGCTTCTACAAATCTATAAATTTTATAATCAATGTATATTATCGTTGCCAAATATTTAATTCCAAAAGGATATCGCGGTCTCACGGTCTTTCCGTTTGTGATTATAAAACACCGCTTCGATTCTGAAAATAAAGTATTGGTAAACCACGAAAGAATCCACATTCGGCAACAGCTGGAACTGCTTGTTCTGCCTTTTTTTGTTTGGTATTTTGTCGAATATGCGGTACGTTTGCTGCAGTACAGGAATACTAATTTAGCATATAAAAATATCAGTTTTGAAAGGGAAGCGTATGCTAATGAAAAGCATGTTGATTATTTGAAAAACCGAACTCTTTTTAGTTTTTTAAAGTATGTATAAAAGTTTTTTTAACCGCAAGGTTCACAAAGTTTTACGCAAAGTTCGCAAAGCTTTGTGTTCTTAGCGTTTTCTCTTTGCGAACCTTGCGGTTAATCTTCATCTCATAAATCAAAAAAAATAAAATTTTGAATCAAATACTTCCACTTGAATTACCCAATGGAATTTCTCTTGAAATAAAAAGAGAAGATCTGCTCCATCCTTTTATTTCTGGAAATAAATTCAGGAAAATGAAGTACAATCTGCTTCAGGCAAAAACCGAAAATCAGGAAACCTTGCTCACTTTCGGCGGCGCTTATTCTAACCATATTGCTGCGGTGGCTTATGCGGGAAAAGAGCAAGGTTTTAAAACTATTGGTATAATCCGTGGTGATGAACTGAGAGATAAAATTACTGAAAATCCAACCCTAAAGTTCGCACAGGAATGTGGCATGGAATTCGAGTTTGTAACCAGAGAAGCTTATCGGCACAAAACCGAATTTGATTTTATTGCTGGTTTGAAACAGAAATTTGGTTTATTTTATCTTGTTCCAGAGGGCGGAACTAACGAATATGCGATAAAAGGCTGTGAAGAAATTTTGACCGAAGAAGATGCTAATTTTGATTATGTCTGCTTGGCGGTGGGGACAGGCGGAACCATTTCGGGGATTATCAACAGCGTATTGCCACACCAAAAAGTTTTGGGATTTCCGGCGCTAAAAGGCGACTTTTTAAAAGATGAAATTCGTAAATTTGCCCGCAGCGAAAATTGGGATTTAGTAACTGATTATCATTTTGGCGGATACGGAAAGGTAAATGAAGAATTGGTTCAGTTTATTAATCGGTTTTACAAAGTAACTCAAGTGCCTTTGGATCCCGTTTATACTGGAAAGATGGTTTTTGGCGTTATGGATTTGATTCATAAGAACTATTTCCCTGATAATGCTAAAATTCTGCTGATTCATACAGGAGGATTACAAGGGATTCAGGGAATGAATACGCTTTTGAAAAAGAAAAACAGCACATTAATTCAATTTCAATAACAATGGCAAAAATCAA
>NZ_JADKPR010000032.1 GCF_015351475.1 Flavobacterium sp. HJJ
ACAGATAAAAATGGTTTTGAAATCTATGAATCTGTAGCAAATGAATATTTATTAGAATCAAAAAGCAAATGCAATAAAGTGCTTAATTTAAAACTTTACTTGAGACCAATAAAAAAGAAAAGTTTTGAAGCCAATGATAAATCGGGAAATCTATAATTTCACCACCACACCGATAAATAGCTGATTAAAATTGAATATTTTTGCACATCCGAAAAAAATATAAAAACCGATGATAAATATAAATACCGATCACTCATTTTCAATAAAAAACACGTTATTCTCTTTTGCCTTAGCCTCCGAAGCTGCCGATGTTTTTGAAGAGTGCAACACTATTATAACAGGAATAGGAAAAGTAAATGCCGCTTACGAACTAACAAAAATCATTCAAGATAAAAAACCCTCATTGATTGTGAACCTGGGGTCGGCTGGAAGTAACTTTTTTCAGAAAGGAGATATTGTCTGCTGTACCAAATTCATACAAAGAGACATGGATGTACGCGGTTTAGGTTTTCAGTTGTATGAAACTCCTCTATCTGGCTTACCTCCTATTTTAGAATATGGTTTAAAAATGGACGGTTTACAGGAAGGAATCTGCGGAACGGGCGATAGTTTTGAGATGGAACACTCCGAAGTGTTATATAATGTTGTGGATATGGAAGCCTATGCCTTGGCAATGATTGCCATGAAAGAACAAATTCCATTTTTGTGTCTGAAATACATCTCGGATGGCGCTGATGATAATGCTGCTGAGGACTGGAGTATTCAGGTTCATAAAGCAGCAATGGCTTATGGAAATCTTTTGGGAATAAATAAGTGCAGCGCTGATAAACTTTAAAAAATCAGAAAGCATTTTTAGAACCAATAAAAACCTCCAAAACTGAATGATTTTGGAGGTTTTATTTTTTTGGCAAAAGGTAACAAAATGGTATTAGCCTCTTTTTCTTCTTCTAAAATACTTCACCCCTTCAAACCAGAGTACAGATAGTGAACCTATTGAAATACATGAAATTAATTGAAAAAATGTAATTGATTCAAAACTAAATAAAGAACGTAAATATGGTATAGCAAACAATAATGTGACCAAAAATACAGTAATGCCTACTATTATAGGAATCAAAACATTTTTGTATTGAAGTGTCACCAATAATGAATAATAAAAAGATCTATTCACCAGCGTAAGAACAACATTGGCTGTTATTAAAGTCAGAAAGACCATGCTTCGCGTACTGTTTTCATCCCATTGATTATATAATGACCACTGATATATTAGTAATACTCCTAAAGTTATAGCAATCCCTTGTAAAACACTTATCGTAAGTTCTTTTATATTAAAAAAAGTCGAAGTCATCGGTCTTGGTCCTCTTTGCATCGTATCAGCTTCTGCAGGTTCGTTTTCATATATTATGGAGCAGGTTGGCCCCATAACAAGTTCGAGTAAAATTACATGAAGAGGACTGAATATATTAGGATAGATCCACCCTAAAGCAAGCGGAAGGAAAACAATCAGGATTATGGGAATGTGTATTGAAATGATATATTGAATAGCTTTTTTCAAATTGGTATAAATCTTTCTGCCCATTGCAACGGCATCCACCATTTTAGAAAGATCATCTTCCACAAGAATAAGAGAAGCTGCATCTTTGGCTATAGCCGTACCTTTTGTCCCCATTGCAATGCCTATGTGAGCCGATTTTAGCGAAGGACCGTCATTGACACCGTCTCCTGTCATGGCTACGATCTGTCCATTAGCTTTTAAGGCATTAACAATCCTTAATTTAGCTTCGGGAAACATTCTGCTAAATACATTAATATTCATTACTTTGCTTTGCAATTCAGCATCGCTTAACTTCATGAGCTCTTCGCCTGTAATGGCTTTATCGGAACCCAAAAAGTTAATTTCCTCCGCAATGGCATTTGTAGTACGCGCATTATCACCCGTAATAATTTTTACCCCTATTCCTGCTGTATAAAAAGACTGTAAGACCTCTTTAATATTGTCTTTTGGCGGGTCATAAAAAGCTACCAAACCTTTGAATATAAATGGTATTTCCTGCTGTGTTTCCGGAAAATTAGTACCCTGCAGATTCCCTTTGGCAACGCCAAGAACCCTGTAACCTTTGCTCATCAGTTTTTCCATAGCCAATGTTACCTTTTCTTTTTCTTCTTTTGAAAGATGACAAACTTCAAAAATAGCCTCGGGTGCACCTTTTGCAGCAATTATACGACTTCCATTAGCTTCTTGAAATACATGCGTCATCATTGGAGGAGTGCCAGATAAAGGATATTCATGAACCATTTTATAACTAATTCTTAAATCTGTATCGGTGAATTTTTTATAAGCATTATGGAGGGCAATTTCCATTGGATCAAAAGCTATCGGCTCGCTTGCCCACATAGCAATTGTAAGGAGTTCTTCTGTTTCTTTTGATTCACTGAAAGTATCTGCTGAAACCTCGGAACCTGATGGCACATAAAGTCTTGCCAATTCCATCTTATTCTGTGTGATCGTTCCGGTCTTATCGGTACAGATTACTGTTGCACTGCCTAATGTTTCGACCGTTTTCATTTGCTTGACAATAATTCCCAGCTTCATCAGTCTGCGGGAACCAAGAGCCATAAATGTCGTGAAAGCAACCGGAATCTCTTCCGGCAGTATACTCATGGCCAAAGTTAGTGCCAGCAAAAGGCTTCCAAGAATATTTCCAAGTTTAATATAGTTGATGCACCAAACCAAAATGAACATTAAAGCTCCGGCAAAAACCATTTTTTTTATAAAATTCCCAATCTGAAGTTCTAAAGGTGTTTTCTCCTCTGAAATGGCTTCCAGACTGCTTCCTATTTTCCCTAAATTGGTCTGATTGCCAATCTCAGTTACCTGAATGACAGCCAGTCCGCTGACAACGGTTGTTCCTGAAAAAACGGTATTATCATCCTTTTTCCTATCCTTGAAAACAGACATCGATTCACCGGTTAGTATCGATTCATTTACTGAAAAATCATTCGACCGTATTATAAAACCATCAGCAGGAACCATACTGCCTTCTTCAATAACGACGAGATCTCCAACCACAATATCATGCGTTTTTATATCCTGCTGTTGTCCTTCACGAATAACTTTGCATAAAGGTTCTGTGAATTCCTGTAATTTTGCCAGCGCATTTTGGCTTCTTTTTTCCTGATAAAGTGAAATGGCAACAATTAATAAAATTGAAACCGAAAGAAAAACAGCATCACTGTATTGACTGTTGATAAAATAAATGGCAGAGGCAATAAGCAATAAAACAACCATTGGTTCGGCAAATACAATTTTTAGAAAAGCCAAAAACCGGTTCTCTTTTTTGTAATCATTCTTATTGATTCCAAATTTTTTTCTATTTTCAACTACTTCGTCAAAACTTAGTCCTTTTAATTCCTGTTCAGTTGTATTCATCGAATATTTCAGATTTTTAATTTTATTTTTTTTAATAACTTTAAATCAAGCATTTATTTACTAATTATAAAGTTTTAAATCGACATGAATCATTCAAATTTTCATAAACAAATTCGTGTAAATTAGTGTAATTCGTGTTTTTTTCAGGTGCTGCCACACCTATTTCTTGTCAGAATAATTTTAAATCTTCATGCTGTAAATTTATTAAATATATGAAGTAACCTTTTTGTCCGATTTTAAAATTAATTAAATCTTAAGCTGAGAAAAAAAATAAGACCAGCTATAATTCGTTATTTCGTATATCTAAAACAATCATTATGAAACTGATAACAATGTTCCTTTTTTTAACATTTATTCCTACAATAAATTGGGAAACTGACTTTACTATTGCAAAAAAAACTGCAAAGGAAAAAAACGAACTGATACTATTAAATTTCTCCGGATCGGACTGGTGCGGACCTTGTATTGTACTGCACAGGGATTATATCCAAAGCGAGGTTTTTAAAGAAATGGCAGACAAAAATTTAGTACTTGTTAATGCTGATTTTCCGCGAAAAAAGAAAAACATAGGCACACCCGAACAAGTTAAGCAAAATGAGCAGCTAGCTGATTTATATAACAAAGAAGGAAACTTTCCTTTTACACTGCTGCTTGACGCGAACGGAAAAATAATTAAAACATGGCACGGAAAACCTCAAAACAGTCCTGAGGAATGGACTGCCGAGATAAAAGCAATCTGTGACAGCAGAAAATAATATGCATAAAGATCAAAAGTATTCTCAATCCCTGAAACTCATGGGTAACATCTTTACCATCACCGTTGTAGCGGCTGATGAAAGGACTGCCAATGGACATATTGAGACTGCCATAGAAGAAATCAAAAGAATTGAAAAGCTTCTTACAACTTACAGCGATGACAGCCAGACCAATCTCATCAATGCAAATGCGGGCATTCAACCCATAAAAGTTGACCAGGAAGTTTTTAATCTCATTGAAAGATCCATCGGCATATCCAAAATTACCCAGGGTGCTTTTGATATTTCGTACGGAAGCATTGATAAAAGTCTGTGGAATTTTGACAGATCAATGACCAAACTGCCGGACAGTGAAACTGCTTTAAAAATGGTACATCTTATTGATTACCGAAATATTATTTTGGATAAAGAAAATACAACCGTTTTTTTAAAAGAAAAAGGAATGCGGATTGGTTTTGGCGGAATCGGAAAAGGGTACGCCGCCGAAATGGCAAAACAGATTCTTCTCAAACAAAATGTAAAGAGCGGAATTATTAATGCAAGTGGTGATCTCTGCGTTTGGGGACAACAGCCCGATAACAAAAAATGGACCATCGGTGTGGCCGATCCTGTTTCTCCCAATAAGCCTTTCTCCTATATGGAAATTTCCAATAGCGCAGTGGCTACATCAGGGAATTATGAAAAATATGTAACAATCAACGGCAAAAAATATTCGCATACGATAGATCCAAAAACAGGACTGCCAATATCAGGCATCAAAAGTGTCACCATTATAGCGCCAAATGCTGAGTTTGCAGATGCGATGGCGACGCCAATAGCGGTGATGGGAATCAAAGCCGGCTTGTTTTTGATCGATCAAATACCCGATTTACACTGTATTATAATAGATGACAACAATAAAATTTACACCTCAAAAAATATCCGTTTAAAATGAAAAAGCCTAATCAGAAAAGACTCCTGCTTGCATGCGGTATCGTTTTATCGACAACGCTCTTTGCTTCCTGCAGTCCTGTGAAAGAATACCAGAAAGGAAAAATCAACGATTCTGAAATGGTACTTTCCAACAGAAAAATCGAAAAAACAGAACTCAGTTTTCAATCCTACCGAGAAGGAGCTTCCGGAGCAAATTCAGGAAAAAGCGGCGGAGGATGCGGCTGTAATTAATTTTTGATAGTATAAAAAATGAAAAGAATATTCATATCAGGGTTTGCTTTATTGGCATTTTTCCAATTAAAAGCACAAAACGTTTCTAAGGACACAACTAATTATGAAAACCGAAAATTAAAAGTTGAGGAAGTAAATTTAGTTTCCAGTTATTATACCCAAAATGGAGATAATTCAGCCGTTACGGGAGGAATTGGCTCGGAACATCTTACCGATATTGCCAATACCATAGACGTCAAACTTGTCAAGTACGGACAAACGGGAATCAGACACACTTTTGATATCGAAGCGGGAATTGATCATTATACTTCTGCATCTTCAGACATGATTGATTTAAGTGCTAATTCATCAGCTTCATCTTCTGACATTCGTTTCTATCCATCTTTAAGTTATCTTAGAGAAAATATTGATAAAGGGAGAAGTTTTGGCGCAGGTGTTTCGTCTTCAAGCGAATTTGATTACCAGTCTTTTGGTGCGAACCTTAGTTTTTCTCAAAAAACAAAAGATAGAAATGGTGAGTTTACGGCCAAATTCCAAACCTTTATCGACCAATTAAAACTAATTGCACCTATTGAACTCCGAACATACGGACATCAAGGCTATGACAGTGCTAACCGAAATACTTTCGTAGGAACGCTTAGTTATTCCCAGATTATAAACAAGGAACTCCAAATAATGCTTGTTGGAGACATTATCAGCCAGAATGGATATTTGAGTCTTCCATTCCATCGCGTTTACTTTGCAGACGGTTCCGTTCACCAGGAAAAAATGCCGGATACGAGGCTTAAAATTCCGCTAGGAATCAGGGCGAGTTATTTCTTGGGAGACAACATAATTTTAAGAGCTTATTACAGATATTATTCGGATGATTGGAGCATCAAGTCACATACAGCCGACCTTGAAATTCCTGTAAAATTAACACAGGCATTTTCACTGAGTCCTTTTTACAGGTATTATACCCAGAGCGGAACCAAATACTTTAAGCCCCATGGCGAGCATACCTCAGCAGATGAGTATTACACCAGTAATTATGATTTATCAAAATTTAACAGTGGCTTTTTTGGAATGGGCGTTAAATTCACACCTCCCGAAGGTGTCTTTGGTGTCAAACATTTGAACACTTTAGAATTGCGATATGGACATTATACCAGAACCACCAACATGGTTTCCGACATTGTAAGCCTTAATATTAAATTTAGATAAAATTTTATTGCCAATTCGAGCGCAGTCGAAACAATTATAGCTTTCGACTGCACTCGATAACAAAGCTATTAAGTTTGGATAAAATTCAATCTCGCAAAGATGCGAAGTCGCAAAGTTGTTAACGTATTACTTTGCGACTTCGCATCTTTGCGAGCCTTATTTAGAAAAAAGATAGCTAGAAAACCTTAGCTTAATAACATTTTATACTCAACTTTATAATCAAAAAAAATAGACCGCTTGAGTCTATTTTTTTTGATTTATATCAATCCCTTGACGAGTATAAATCTAAACCTTAATCTTCTTCCTTTTCTTCCAATTGTTTTACGGCTCCGTTAACCATTGTATTGGCATTAGCTCTAATTTCAGTATGACGAATTTCCCCTCCTGAAGTTCCAACTTTTTGAACCAAAACTAATCCGATGGCAGAAATAACCACAATCAAAAAAGAAAGTAATTTTGCTTTGGCATGATTTTTAAAATTCAGATACAATCCAACAAGCGAAAATGCTCCCAAAACATACAGCAATACCGCTAATTTTTCGGCCAACTCTTCGTGTTCGTGAATAATCTGTTTCCCGACATTTGGCATATCTTCAACGAACTCCTCTGCTCCTTCTCCTGTACCCATACTGATTGCCCCAAAAATGGCCGCAACAATAAATAATACATAAGAGGTATTCATCAGGGTCTTGTTCTTTAAAACCAATCCTGCTATCAAAATTCCAAATCCAAAAATGGTTCCGATAATCGGAAAATGGTTTACTACCATGTGTAAATGTGCATCGTTCATGACTTTATTAAATTTAATGGTTATAAGACTTTTTTAATTTATTTCCTTTATATAAATGTGATAAAAATCAATTTGCTATATCAAACACACCTTTGGTCAAGATTTTAGATGTAGCGTTAATTTCATTATCCGGAATTATCTCGACGTATTTCTCTGATTTTTCACCTAGAGTAACTTTAGTTTTTTTGAAAGAATATTCCTTTTTTGAACTATCTAATAAAAGTACGAAATTTTTATTATTTTCTGTAATTAATGCTTCCGCAGGAATCGCCAAACCTTTCTTGGAATCCACAAATATTCCAGCCTCAACAAACATTCCTGTCAATAATTTTTGCTTAATGTTGTCTTCCAAATGTCCGTGAACATTTATTGTCCTGTCATTGCCTTCAATGGATTTCCCAACCAAATGAACTTCGGCATTAAATACTTCTTTTGTAGCTTCAGGTACCGTAAATTCAATTTTTTGACCTTCTTTTACTTTTAAAATATCTTTTTCAAAAACAGACAATTCCAGGTGCAAATGTTGTGTATCGACGATTTCCAATATTACATCGGAAGGAGAAATAGGCATACCAACATTAGCATTCATAATAACAATATCACCCGAAATTGGAGAATAAATAGTTATTGTCGAAGTTAATTTTCCTTTTTCAACTTGAGCAGGATTAATATTGAGCATCAGCAATTTTTCGCGCAAGCTTTGATACATTGCTTTTGTTTTACGATAATCACTTTCTGCTTTCAAATAATTTTTTTGTGAAGAAATTTTCTCATCATATAAAGTTTTTTGACGCTCATATTCCGATTTTAAATAATTAATTTGTTCAGCCACTTCGAGGTATTCCTTTTGAATATCCAAAAACTCCGTATTCTGCAGAGTCAATAAAGCTTGACCTTTGGTTACTTTATCTCCAACCAAGAGATGGGTTGACTTAACATAACCTCCAATAAACGAAGTAATTTGAGCTCGGTTTTGCGGTGGGACATCAATCTTTCCGGAACATTTGATAACTACATTAAAATCCTGTTCTGATGGTGAAGCAATTTCCATTCCTGAAGACTGAAACTGTTGCTTAGTCACAGTAATCAATCCATCATCTTTAGGCATAGCTTCGGTCTTTTTTGCTTCTTTACAAGAAAAAAACAATGATGTAAACAGTAGGGTGTATATAATTCTTTTCATGTATGTAAAATTTATTTGTTATAGGTCATATATGGTATGCTTCGCCAATTCGCTACCGCTCGGGTCGCCTTTTATTTAGTGGTGTTTGTTTGCAACAAACCATTTGTTAATGGCGATTTCATATATTTAAATTTAAAAATTAAGGTATTGTAAATCCAATTGGGTAAAATTAAACTGCAATATTGCATCAAGATGTTCTATCTGAATGGTGGTTGCGTTTTCTAAACTTTGAATGTATTGAAAAAAGTCAATTTCTCCTTGTTTATAGCTTTTATTGGCCACTTTTAAAATCTCTTCAGACAATTTTTTCCCGTATTTATTATAGTAATCCAAAGCTTCCTGATATTTCATTAATTCATTATTCTTTTGGGTCACATAGTTGTCAATTTTACGCTCTTCATTTTGCTTTCTTTGCTCCCAGCTTTGCAGTTCCAGTTTTGCCACCTTTGTTTTAGACACAGTCCCTGAAAATAAAACAGGAATAGCCAAACCTACTTGAAATCCATATAAAGACTGTGTCAAACCACTATTTTTTCCTTGAAAATAATCGACATTTATGTCGGGCAGCCAGTTTTGTTTTTTTAGTTTCACCTGATTTTCATATACATTGGTCACACTATTCAGATAAGCGTTATAATACGATTTCACAGTGTCGTTTACAACTTTACCGAGAGGCTTAATCTGATTGTTTTTAACTGTAATTTTTTCATCAGCCTGAATCAAAGAATATAAGATTTCGTACTGTGCCCTTTTCTCGCTTTCAATTTGGGAAAGCTTAGACCTGATGTGCCTGAATTTGGATTCTGCCGTAATTTTTTCAAGATAATTGGTTTCACCTAATTCAAACTTTCTCCCGCTTGCATTCGAAAAATTTTGGTACAGACTATCCAAATATATATACAGTTTTTCCTGATTTTGCAGAAAAACAATCTGTTGATAGGTCTTTGAAACCTCCAATGAAAGTTTCATTTTTTGAATATCATAATTGGCTTTTTCTTTTTTGTATTCGGAATTATATACTTTTTTTTGAGCCCCATACACCGTTGGAAATTCGAACTTCTGCTGTACTCCAAATACTTTTAACGGAACATTGTTAATAGCCAAATTGTTTTGGTCATAACTATAATACACATTGGTTTTATCAAAAGAATAGGCCGTTTTTGTATTCTCTTTCATTCGCTGCACCTGAAGTTCGGCTGCTTTTATCCCTTTGTTGTTTCCTAAGGCTTTTGCCACCAGACTATCTAATTCCGAATTATTGTTTTGAGAGAATGCCAATGAAGTACTCAACAGCATTAGTATAATTAAATTCGATTTATTGTGTAATTTGAACTTTGGTTTTTTAACTTCTTTTTCATCCAAAAACTTATATAAAATTGGCAAAACAATCATTGTTAATATTGTTGCAGTGAAGAGTCCACCGATAACCACCGTAGCCAATGGTTTTTGAACTTCGGCACCTGCAGATGAAGAAACAGCCATCGGCAGGAAACCCAAAGCAGCCGCCGCAGCGGTTAATAAAACAGGACGTAATCTATCGGTTGTTCCTTTTAAAATCAATTCATCCAAATCTGTCATTCCTTTATGTTTGAGTTCTTTAAAATGTTCAATCAGCACGATACCGTTCAGCACCGCAATTCCAAATAGTGCAATAAACCCGACACCTGCCGAAATACTGAAAGGCAGATCACGAAGCCACAGAAACAATATTCCCCCAACAGCCGAAAGCGGAATAGCAGAATAAACCATCAAGGCTTCTTTAATCGAGCCAAAGGCAAAATGCAACAGTATGAATATCAACACTAGAGCAATAGGCACTGCAATTGCCAAACGGGCTTTGGCACTATTCAGGTTCTCAAATTGTCCGCCGTATTTCACATAATATCCAGGAGGCAGTTTTATTTTGGTATTAACAATTTTCTGAATGTCAGTCACGACACTTTGCAAATCTCGGTTTCTAACGTTTACTCCTACTACAATCCTTCTGTTGGTATTGTCTCTTGAAATCTTGGCAGGCCCTTCGGTATATTCTATTTTTGCCAATTCACTCAATGGAATTTGCTGTCCATTTGGAACCGAAACATATAAATTTCTCAAATCTTCAATATCATGACGGTTTGCATCGTCCAAACGAACCACCATATCAAAACGTTTTTCTCCTTCAAAAACATTTCCAACCGTTTTCCCTGCAAAACTCAATGCTATCATGTCATTCAAATCTGAAATATTAAGTCCGTACCTTGCAATTTTGGAACGGTCATATTGCACATACATCTGAGGCAGACCAGCTGTTTTTTCGATAATAACATCAGAAGCTCCTTCAACATTTTTTATTGCTTTTTCTATTTCATGTGCTTTTTGAGCCAAAATAGTAAGGTCTTCGCCAAAAACTTTAATAGCCACATCTGAACGTGTTCCCGACACCAATTCGTTGAATCTCATTTCAATTGGCTGCGTAAACTCGATTTCCATATTTGGAATTTCTGCTGTAATGGCTGCTTTTATTTTGTCGGCCAGTTCATCTTTGCTCGAAGCCGAAACCCACTCCTCTTTTGGTTTCAGCTTTACAATAATATCGCTTTCTTCCATAGACATTGGGTCTGTAGGAACTTCGGCAGCACCAATTCTGCTCACAACCTGAAGCACTTCGGGAAATTTCTTTAAAATTATTTTTTCAATTTTGGTAGTAGTGGCAATCGTTTTAGACAACGACGTTCCAGTTTTCAACACAGGCTGAATCACAAAATCGCCTTCATCCAGCGTTGGTATAAATTCACCTCCCATTGTAGAAAACAATGCTACGGCAAAAACCAAAAGTGCTATTGATCCATAAAGGACTTTTTTTGTATTGTGTAATGCCCATGTAATTACCGGCAAATACCAACTATTTAATTTTTGAATTAACTTAGAGGATATCGAATTTGGATTTTCCTCTTTTGGTTTTAAAAACAAAGAAGAAACCACCGGAACATAAGTAAAACAAAAGATCATGGCTCCCAATAATGCAAAACTGAAAGTCATAGCCATCGGTTTGAACATCTTTCCCTCAATCCCCGTCAAAGAAAGAATCGGGATAAATACAATTAAAATGATAAGCTGTCCGAAAACGGCGGAATTCATCATTTTGGAAGCACTTTTATAAGTTATTTGGTCAATTTGAAGTTGGCGGTCTTCTTTGTTCAAACTAACCAAATCAGACGATTTATGGGCAATTTGAAAAGCAATAAACTCAACTATAATTACTGCTCCATCAATGATAATCCCAAAATCTATAGCTCCCAAACTCATCAAATTGGCATCAATTCCGAAAATATTCATAAACGATATGGCAAAAAGCAAACACAATGGAATTACCGAAGCAACCACAAGTCCCGAACGCCAGTTGCCCAACAAAAGAACCACAACAAAAATTACGATAAGACAACCTAAGATTAAATTTTCGGCAACAGTGAAAGTAGTTTTGCCTACCAATTCGCTTCGTTCAAGGAAACCATTGATATAAACACCTTTTGGCAATGTTTTTTGAATTTGGGCTATCCTTTCTTTTACAGCACCAATAACCTGTTTCGAATTGGCATCTTTTAGCATCATCACCTGACCCAGAACTTTTTCTCCTTCTCCATTACCGGTAATGGCTCCAAAGCGATTGGCATGACTAAAGCGAACCTGAGCAACATTTTTAATATAAACAGGAATACCGTTAGTGTTGTTTACCACAATATTTTCAATGTCTTCAATTGAATTGACCTTTCCTTCACCTCGGA
Source organism: Flavobacterium sp. HJJ (assembly GCF_015351475.1). Taxonomy (GTDB): domain Bacteria; phylum Bacteroidota; class Bacteroidia; order Flavobacteriales; family Flavobacteriaceae; genus Flavobacterium; species Flavobacterium marginilacus. The sequence goes on from NZ_JADKPR010000032.1 coordinate 12,290, forward strand.
TAAAATAACTCTGATTTACTTTTTCAATATAGGCACCACCCGCAATACTGTTGTTTTTTTCCAATGCGGTAAAAACATCCCTCATGGTAACGTTCATGGCTTTCAAACGGGAAGGAACAATGGCTATTTCATACTGTTTTAAATAACCACCCCAGGTATTTATTTCAACAACCCCTTTAATTCCGGAAAGTTGTCTTTTTACAACCCAATCTTGAAGTGTACGTAAATCGGTGACTGAATATTGCTTTTTATATTCGGGCTTTACCTCCAAAGTATATTGATAAATCTCTCCCAAACCTGTTGTAATCGGTCCCATTTCAGGCACACCAAAACCTTCCGGAATTTTTTCTGAAGCTGATTTTAATTTTTCGGCAATCAATTGTCGGGGAAGATATGTACCTATACCATCATTAAAGACAATCGTTACCACAGACAATCCAAATTTTGACACCGAACGAATTTCTTCGACTCCAGGTAAATTGGCCATTTCAATTTCAACCGGATAGGTAATGAACTGCTCAATATCTTGTGTAGAAAGATTTCTGGAGGTGGTGATTACCTGTACCTGGTTATTGGTAACATCGGGAACAGCTCCTATAGAAATTTGGAAAACAGAGAACAAACCAAATCCCAATACTGAAGCAGTAAAAAGCAAAACAACCGCTTTATTTTTTAAACTGAAAGCAATAATTTTTTCTAACATTTTTCTTCTTAATTTATTATACAAAATTGCATCTAAGAAATAAAGTTATGCTTAAGAACAAATTAAAAACCGCTTAATAATGTCTTAATAAAAGATCGCTTGGTACGTATGAAATCAATATAGAATTCATAAAACCTTTACTCTAAAAAAAATAAGAGCTTTAACTAAAAATAAAAAAAACTGTAGTTCCTTTGTTTAATTCGCTTTCGATTTTGAATTTAATATTTAACAATCGTGTTATTCGTTCTACAATCGAAAGCCCTAAACCGGAACCTTTTATTTCAGGATGTAACGTTGGATTTGACCTGAAAAATGGATTTACGATTTTGTCCAAATCACTTGCAGGAATTCCTATGCCGCAGTCTGATATGGAACAGATTGTTTTTGAGTCTTTTTTATCAATATTTATGACAATTTTCCCATTTTCATGAGAATATTTTATGGCATTTGAAATTACGTTGCTCACGATTGTAGAAACCAAATAATTATCGGAGGTAACAAAATAGTCTTTTGTAAAATCATGCAAAACCTCCATTTTTTTATCGTTTATTTTGCTTGAATACAATGAAAGTGCATCCAAAATTATGGCATTCAGGTAAATTTGTTCGATACGCAGACTTTGTTTTTGATTTTCAAACCGGGCCAATAAGAGCAGCTGATCCACCAGATTATTCAAACGGTTAACTTCTGAAATGCTGAAATTAATTTTTTCCTCATATTCAGTCTGGTTTCTTGGCTTCCGTATTAAAACTTCCAAGGTTCCTTTTAAAACCGTCAAAGGCGTTCTTAACTCATGAGAAGCATCAGAGGTGAATTGTTTTTCCCTTTCGACTGCATTTTCAATTCGATCTAACAAATCATTAATTGTTTTAGAAAGCACATACAATTCATCCTTATTTTGAGGCAGAATGATTCTGTCTTTCAAATTGTCTTTGGTAATTCTGCTGGAAGTTTCGGTAATTAGGGTTACGGGTTTGATACTGCGCCCTGCAATCAATCTGGCAATAAAAAACAACAGTACTAAAATTAATGGAAAGGCTACAAAAAGAGTGTTTCTAAGATTGGTCAGTATCAATGACGCTTCATCCAAAGACATCGCTACAAAAAGATATCCTATTTTTTTATTTTTATCAAAAAGCGGAATCTGAATCTGCCTGATTGGTTTATTATTCAGATAAGTATCGACAAATTGATTGTCTTTTTCGGGTTTGTGCAGTTTAAGCTGAAATCCTTTGAGATTGGGAGATTTATCAATTAATTTATTGTCATTGTCCAGAAACTGTACAAAAACAGGATTTACATTGACTCTATTATTATCGCTTTCTCTCCATTGATCCACTTGAATCAGATAGGCATTATTGCTGTCAATTTTTATCTGCTCCAAATATTCACTGGATTCCTCTAGAATATCATCATTTATATGCTTGTTAATGCTGTATAAAGTAATTCCATAAATAGTGCAGAACACAACCGAAATCAATAGTGCTGTACTGAGAATGTAATTAAAGGCAATTCGGTTTTTATAGGAGAATGAAAACATCAATTTAATTTATGTCGTTTGCAATATAACCAACCCCTCTAATGGTTTTTATAAGATCTTCGTCTTTAGTCAAATTAAGTTTTTTCCGGATGGCATTTATAAAAACATCAATTACACCAGTATCGTATTCAAAATGTATATCCCAGACATCATTGATAATTTCATTTCGTGTGCATACTTTTCCCTTGTTTTTTATCAAATAAGCAAGCAGTTCGTATTCTCTTTGGGTAAGCGAAACTTCATCATCATTTACCAATACCTGATGTTTGGACAGTATTATTCTGATCCTGCCAAGGGAAAGCACATCATTTTGACTTTCATTTCTAAAATGAATCTTGATACGCTCCACCAATTCGTCAAAACTGAATGGCTTTTTAATATAATCATTGGCACCTGCCTTCAAACCTTCGATGGTTTCCTGAATAGTATCTTTGGCCGTTAGAAACAAAATAGGTGTTTTTGAATCTTCTTTTCGGATTTCTCTGCAAACATCAATCCCCAGCATTTGAGGCAAAATCCAATCCAGCAGAACGATATCTACTTTTTGCTTTTTAGTTAATTCAAGTCCTGACTTTCCATCGTGGGCAACCAAGACTTCGTAGCCTTCCTCTTCCAAACCCTGCTTTAGAAAATTGGCAATACCTATTTCATCTTCAACAATTAAAACTTTCATTTTTTACTATTTTTCAAACGAATGGATGAGCTTAATATATTCGGATGCCGATGCATTTTTGAAACCCGTAGTACCAATTATTTTTCCTTTTTTATCCAAAAGCAAAACCAATGGAAAGCTGCCATGCTTATTATATTTTTCGGCTAATTTATTATTGCTTTCTGCCCGTTCCGGAGAAAGCTGATTTATTTTTTTTCTAGGAAAATCAGCTCTGTAGATAACCCAGTTATTATCAGCTTCGGTTTGAAATTCCTGTGATTTCCAAACTATTTTTTCCAATCTCATACAAGGTCCGCACCAATCTGACCCAGAGAAAACCAACAAAATGTTTTTATTTTCTTTTTCCGCTTTCATTTTAGCATCTTCAAAATTAGCGCTCCAATTTTGGGAATATCCAAAAACTGTGGTTGATAAAAACAAAAAACAGATTAGGTGTTTTATAAGTCTCATTTGTACATTTTATAAAATTAACTTAAATAATTTTGTATGATTGTATGATTGAATCGGTCTTAAGCCAAATTTAAGAAATGAATTCCTTGTGGTATCGTGTTACTCAAAAGTCAGCCGTAGTTGATTTTTGTTAAACGACTTATAAACAGTCTTTTCTTTCCCTTGATTTTGAATATATTTCTGAATCTGGCGGTATATAGTTTTTTCGCTTATTTTATTAATTTAAGCATCAAATATAAAGATTAATTGCAAACAGCTGGATGTACATCATGTATTATGTTTATCATCTGCCCCCCTATCTTCTGTGGATTTAACATGCATATGAATAAATTTCTTAAATAGTGATTAGGTAAATTCTGTTTTCAAAATACACACATAAACCTATTAATCAATACTTAAAATATAATATTGATAACCAGAAACACGGCTATTTTAAACAGTTAACCGATAATCAGATCCGAGGAATACTTAGACTTTTCGGCAGTATTATTTTGAGATACTGCTTGAATAACTGCATGAATATCGATATCATTTTTAAAAATGACATTCAATAGCTCAATAATTTCTTCCGAAGTAATGTCATTAGAATATCCCGTAAATTCAATCAGCTTGTCTTTTTTCTGATGCATCTTAAAACCTGCTAAAGGCAGTTGGGACAAACGGTTTGAAATATCGATGTTATTGATTTTTACATCTGATTTTGTAAAGAAAACTATTGGATTCCTGGCTTCCAGATCCATTAAAAACGGAACGCCGTTTTCTATTTTCAAACTACAGAAATCACCTGTTCTATAACGTATCAAAGGAAGAAAAGGGTTGATGCCTCCTGTAACAACTAATTCGCCTCTTTGCCCGTAAGGGAGCTGTATGTCCTGATATTCATCAAAAATTTCAAGGTATAAATCGGGACGGATAACTTTATGACCGGTTTCGGAAGCGTAGGCTATATTTCTGCACTCCGTCAGCGAATAAAGATCTATAACGGGGCAGTTAAAGTAATTTTCTAATTTGCTTTTTGTGCCTTCTGTCAGCTTCATGGCCGAAGATATCAGTGCTTTTGGAGTAAGCTGAGGCTTTAATTCTGCTAATGCTGTAAAAGCCAGCGGATCACCCGTAAGGAGCTGTGGATTGTATTTTTCAAGATATTTTTTGGCATCATCAGGCCGGTTCCATTCGGATGGATTTAGATTTATTTTCAAGACCCCTGCTCCCTCCAGATAAGTTGATAAAGAAGCATATGTCAATGTTTTTTCCTGAGCACAGATCAAAGCAATTGCAGCAGTATCTTTGCCTTCATCTATAGAAATATTAAAATCACTTAATACAGATTCTATTTGTGGCAGCCAGGAAGCCTGAGAAACAGCATCAAAAAGAACATCCAGCTTTGGTCCGGTAGAGCCAGATGTATAATACACCAGCAGCTCGGCTAAATCAGCCTCATTGGAAACAAGTAAATGAGCATACTCTCTTATATCATCTCTGGAAATGGTTGGAAAAGAATCGAAGTCATTTCCTTTGTGTTTATTTTGGTAAAAAGGAACAGTTTTAAGACACCATTGTAAATAATCAGTTAACCAATCAGGAGTTTGTCCTTCGTTCCAGAATATTTTTTTATCATAATACTTTTTTTTATAATCCTTAACCTTTGAAAGCTGTACGGCATTTAATCTGTCACCGCTTTTAAAATTAAACTTTGGAGCAAACTCATCTTGTTTAAGTGCATTTAAAAAACTTAAATCATTTAGCAGCGGAAAACGTTCCTCGTCTGTTAATGCTATCTGCGGATTACTACTCTCGTCCATAAGTATTTGCGGCTTCTCTTGCTGCTTTTTCAGCCATTTCTCTTTTAATATTCATTATTCTTTCATGTGCTTCATAGGACTGCTTTAAGACTTTATGTCTTTCGGCACTATTTAAAGAGGATAATTTATCTGCTGCTTCGTCATAATTTTCTCCATGAGGTATAATTTCAGAGCAATTCAGCAGTAATCTAACCATTTCTTCGGCACGTTCCTCATCATTTATCCACTCATTAAATTTTACATATTCAGAGGCATCGGATAGACTTGTAAACCAAAAATCATATAATTTATTCTCAATAGCGGGAATAGCTGCAAAATCCTGATGAAAAAGCAGCCAAACCGAAATATGAATTGCACGCCAATGATTATCTTCAATAAGTTTTAAATGAAAATCTGGCGGAATTTTATAATCATTTCTTAAAAAATCATTAGTTACCGTCTTGTAGGTGTCACATATCAAAGCTATTGAATTTACGCCTTCTTTTAATAAAAAATTAGAAGGCAGTAAATAGATATCCGGACATTTTCTTAAATGCGTAACAAGTTCAAAAACATCATATTTAGACATAGGCATAATTTTGTTGTGAAAATTCAGATGCAAATTTTAAAAGTTCCTGTTCATTTGTAACATAGTATACATTCCAGCCCATATTTTTTAATCGGATCACTAACTCATGCTGATAATCAGGACGGGAGTGCAAAACCATTGTTCCGTGTCCTCCAGCATTTTTTAATGCAGTTTCGGCTAATTCCCAATGTGTTTGTTTTGTTTCTGTATCAGCGTTTAACATACTAAATATATCATTGTCCGTAACAATTACAATATGTGATTTTTTATTGGGTTTTTCTTCAAACGGTTTTCGTAACCGCTCAATTCCGTAAGCATAACCTGTACCTAAATATGACGTTAAGGTGGTCAGTAAATCTGTTTCATCGGTAATAAAACCATCCGTTTCCAGATAACTTCCAGGCTCGCCGGAAAGACATCCCATGACAGATGCCCCGGCACGCAAAGCAGATAATCCTATAATTGTAGCTGCCAGAACTGGCCATGAAAAATTGTGTTTCGGATTCATCATTGAACCTGAACAATCAATACCCAGATATATATTTAAAGGATTTTTTGAAATATTAGTATCAGAATCCGAGCCATAAGTTCTCTTTTGAGTCGTTAATCCCGGAATAATCTGAGGTGATAAAATCGCTGACTGCAGCCAGTCTACTTCTTCGATAGAATCTCCAATATCCCAGATCTCTAATCCTTCGGGCAGATCCAGAGAAACATTTTCAGAAATTTCGGGCGGGAAATCAATCAGATGAGGCAAAGCAATTTCTTTATAATAAACATTAATCAAATGCTGTTCGTCTGCGCTTGGATTGACCTGTTTCATTAAATCAATATAATTTCCCGGCCCCATATAACCATTTCTTGGTCCCTGGCCGCCTGCAATATTTTTTTCTACCCCCAAACTATTAGTTTCATCCTCTTCGTTTGAGTCAATGGCTTCTTTCCGCATATCAATTACCTCATCATAACCTTCTAAATCAAATTCGGCCATACCTGAAATATTCATAGCTCCCTTTCCCGCATCTTCTGCATCTAATAGAATTAAAATCTTTTTACGGGCATCCTGAAAAACTTTATCTTCCATTAAATAAGGGTACAGCATCACTGCAAATCTGCCGCCACCGTGAATCCAGCTTTTTGAATAACTCCTGATTAAAGAAGCTAATAATGAAGCATCAGCATCTATCTTTTTGCTGTGAAATGATAAATTTATTGCCAATTCTCCACGATTCAAACGCCATAAATATTCATAAGTACGCATCATCAAAGTCCACAATTCAGAAAAACTATCCATTGAATTGATCGCTTTAAAAACTTCTGACATCCTTAATTTATTGGTGCGCTGCAATTTATCATTGATTAAAAAATCGGTATATAAATTAGAAACCATAGGTGCCCGATCCTCAATACCCGGCAGGGCAAAACGAATCCGATTCAGTAAAACAGCATTGTCGTATAAATTTGCAGGCGCAAAAATATGATGGCCAATTTCGTGTGCCAGTACTTCGAGAGCATAATCTGTAATACCGCGTTCTGTAATTTCTTCTAAATTAATTACAATACGGTGATCGGTTAACCGGATCATTGCAAAACTGCCCGTAAGTCCCTCTTCTGCTGCTTCCTGATGTGACAAGCACCAAATAGGTTCCTGCAGACGCAGGAAAGGATTCCACACCAGTTTTGCCTGCTGCCAATGTGATTTCCACAAGGCTGCTATTTTTTCTATTTCAGATTGATTATGCATCTGCAAGGCTGAATAAATATAAAAAATAAGAATTATGAAGGGTAAAAACTAAAGTGTTTTTAGTTACCACAACAGATGAAAGAGCATTTCCGTCGATTTTTTCATTCTCTTTTCCTAACCATTTTTTCAATGTTTCCAGCCTTTTAGAATTGGATAAAATATAAGATGTATCAACGGAATTGGCCGGAAGTAAAACTTTTCCAAACTGATCTGCAAAAAGCACATAATTACTTTTTGAATCTGTTACAAATATGTTTCCTTCTATCTCTGCCAGCTTTGGAGGATGCTCAAAAAAACCGGCAGTACCTTTAAAACCTCCCTGCACGCCTTCAAATTTTGTATTGTTATTTGTCCATGGGTTTTCAAAAATCTCTACTGTATTTCCAGAATAATTTATAGTATTGGCAACTGCTTCTTGAAGATTTTCAGAAAGTGAATGATAATCTTTCTTTAAACGGGTTCTAAGATGTGCCAAACCGCATTTCCATGCATAAATGCGTCCAGTAATTTTAAAATCTTCAATGGTTTTTATATCGGCAGTACTTGTTTCTATAAGTTTACACCAATCCCTGATTTTTTCCGGTGCATACAAATGGAAATTTGAAAGTACATCATTGAGTAACGAAATGGTTTTTACTGGAAATTTCACCAGCAGGTTAGGCATTTTGACCATTAACAGCCAAGCTTTCTTATATTCATCTTTATAACGGACTGCCTGTCCGCTTCCAATTAATTTAAGCGATTCCTGATACAATGCTTTTACTATTTCATGGATTTTTTCTGGAGCTGCATTTTGCTCCACAGCCGATTTCACAATGGGCTCAACAACTTCTATCATCCAGGCAGCAATGACATGAGACGGCAGACTGCCATACTTCATCTCGCTTTCATTGTACCATTGATTATAAAGTGCACTTTTATCTTTTAGTTCAGTAATAAATTCCGGAAGGCTTATTTTTTCCATTGCAGCCATCTTTTATAATTGGTATAGCGCTGATGCAGATACTTTAATTTTAAAATATCATCGGCTCTGTATCCGTACAGTTTTTTCTCTTCAGACCATTTTTGCAGCTGCTTTTCTATATCCAAAAGTCTATTGTCAATTTCTCTTGAAGATATATTTTCCAGTCCTTTTTTAAATTCTGTTTCAAATTTATCAACTGGATCATTTCGGTCTAAATCCTGACTGGCATATTCATCGCAGGATAAATCGAATAACTTTCTAAGCCACACAATTCTGTCCACTCTGTAAACTTCGTTCCCCATTTGATCAAAAAACGGTGATTCTAAATGAGGAGTTAAACTGTCATGCAGCACGAATGGCAAAACCTGTCTGATATCTTCTAATTCTACTTTTTTATTGCCTCTGAAATAAGCCATTGCTTTGGAAAACATTAGCAGAGTCATAATTTTTCTAACCGACAGACCGTTTTTCGCCTGTGAACCTAAATCTTTAATCGGATCTTTTCCTGTTTCTTTTCTAAAAAGGGAACGCATGTCCATTCCCGACAATTTTGCTGTATCTTTAGTCATGTATTCCAGCCTGTTCGATGCAGGTTCAAAAAACTCAAACTGACGGCAGAAAAACTCAATACGTTTGCGCAGCTCAGGATCTATTTTTACACCTCTAATCTGTTTATTTACAGTGGTCAGCTCTTCTTCGGTAAAAATAATTTCTTCTGGAATTATCGCTTCCGGTTTAAAGTTGAGTTCAATCCGCTGTAATAAATCTTCAATAAACCGCGTGTTAAAATGCATCGCTCTGATTACGATATCAATCCTGTCCTTTAAGGCTTCGATAACCTGATAGGTTCCTCCTCCGGCATCATCATTGGCAGTCAGGTACCATGCTCCCTCCGGACATTCATAAATCTGATCAAAAATCTCTGCATAATTATCTGCCAGAACGGTTAATAATGCCGACTGCGTTCTGGTGGGAATCCTATTGTATTCATCAATAATTTTCACGCGCATTCCTAACCATTTTCGCCAGGCAATTCTAATATCTGAAGTTTTTTCGGCCTTTACCATATCTGAAGGCAATGGATGTCCTAATAAATCTGAAATCGTCATTTGAGGCTGGCCGTGCTGGATAGCCCGCATTACATCCTTATTATCGTATCCCGCTAACAGACCCATCAGCACAGAAGTTGCGGTTTTCCCCCTGCCCGGCCCCCCAACAATAAGGCATTTTCCTCTTGCTGCTAAATTTAACAACGGCATTAACACAAAGCTGGAATAACTTTGGTCAGTAGGTAAATAAACAGGCACTTTACTGTCTCCAAACAAAAACTTTTTGGGATCCCCATCATTGAATTCTATATCATAATAAGGACTGATAACAGCAGTATTGGTAATCCAAAAATAGGCTTGGCGCAGTTTCTCATCCAGAGAAATGGAATTGTCTGATTCATCTTGCGGTGTATCGCTGGAATAAAGATCTTCTATCTGAAATTTATGGCTGCTTTTGATGTCCTGCGGATTTGTAGGCGATTCTGGGACTTTCTTAAAAAATCCCATCGTTTTATTTAATAGATCTGACATTAGTATGTTTTGGTTCTAAGTTAGTTAAATTTATTGTTTTCCGGGGCAGTTAATACTTTTGATACTTGTTCAATTCTTTCATCAACGGTGCCTTTCAATAGGTAATATTTAAGATTTCTTGCATTTAAATCTTCGATTATTGTCTGCTGAAATTCTTTTCTTTTTACATCTCCGGATCTGTCCCAAGTATCATCATAAGGAATGTCTGTATCACATACAAAAATAATATCGTGTCTGTTTTCAGCTGTTTTGGCTAAATTTTCTAACGCTTCGAGAGCCTTTCCATGGTAATCCAGCGAAAACAGGTAAGTTGTAATCGCATTGGTGTCAGAGAACAAAAAACGATTGGATTCTAAAATTAGAGCATCTTCTTTTTCAATATGGATTTCGGCAATTTTCAAAAGATCTTCTAAAGTTAATCTCTTGTTTACCTGATGATTTTCCCAATACTCTCTTCCATATTCAGGCATCCATTGAGTATCAAAATGAACTGCTAATTTTTCTGCCAAAGTCGTTTTGCCGGTTGACGGAGCTCCAAGTAATACGACTTTCGTAATCAAATCTTTATAAACCACAGGATGAATAAATTTTTTATTTTTAAATGCATCTTCTCTGATTTTTGTTGCCGATATCGGAATGCTGTTCCGACTAATATCAACCTGACGATTTACTGCATTAAGGGCAGCGCTCATATGCACACCATAAGGCTCACTCGAGTAAAAATGAGTAATACTGCGGTTTCCTAAAACTTCTGATACATAATCTTCCTGAATTTTCATTATTTCAGGCGTGTAACCAGAATCATTTGGAGAATTTACGCCTTCAATGACTTCAATTTGAGGATATATTTCACGTATCCAGCCAGCCCTGATGGATAAAGGAATGTTTATTATGGGATCATCATAAATTAATACTATCAATTCATTAACCTCCTTAATAGCAGTTTCTATCATTAGCTGATGCCCTTTATGAAAAGGAGCAAATTTCCCCAATGTCAATCCAACTTTATGTCTGTCTTTCATATATAAATTCTTCATTATATGCTTTTCTCCATTCCAAGTAACCAATTACAGCCATAATCAAAAAGAGCAGATACAAAACTGCTGTAAAATATAAGTCTTTATAAAAATATACCCCAATGGCAACCACATCGACTACTATCCAAAACAGCCAGGAATGTAATATCTTTTTTATCATCAGATATTGAGCAGCCAGACTTGCGACTGTTATAAAAGCATCCTCATATGGATAGGAAGCATCCGTTTTTGTCTGCATTGTGTATCCTAAAAAAAAGGCTGCCGTAACTGTTAAACTAATCCAAAAAGTTACATTTGTCAGTAATGTTACCCGTAATGTACTTTCATTGGAACCGCCATACTTCCAATTATACCAGCCATATATTTGAAGAAATATATAAATAATATGCAAAATCATATCCGAATATAATTTTGAGGTGTAAAAAATAAAGCAGTACAGTGTCACCTGAATTAAACCAAAATACCAACACAAGATATTTTGTCTGATAGTAAAATAAACGGCCAAAAAACCAAAAATTGTGCCTAATATTTCCAAAGCTGTATCCATAAATTAGGAGTATAATGATATATAATAATGAAATATTTTTTTAATTGATTACAAATCACATTTAAATTAATTAGCACTATTTTGCTGACGAACTTACTTATTTAAATTAGTAATTCCAATGAATGTTAAACAAAAATAGAGAAAAAATTAAAGCTTTTTTTATATCCAAAATTATGGGAGGGAACTGATATTTTTAAGTAAAAAAGCTGGGCTATTAAATATTTAGCTGATAAATTAAATCAGGATAGCACAAGATAGTTTTCTGGGACATGTACTATATTTTTGAATTGATTACTTTATTAGTACTATTATTTCAATTATAAAAAGCATACTAAAAGTGACATTCACTTTTTCTCTGATGATTTCTTAATTAATACTAACTATGAAAAAAATTATTACAGCCGTATTATGCATTACGTTTTTTGGAATCATGGAGGCGCAAAAAGTTTATGAGATCGATACAAATGTCCCAGATATTGATATATACGAAAAGTTAAAACTTGGCGGTACAAATCCAAAAGGCGAAAAAATAAGTGTAAACAATTATTATATGTCTGTTGGAAATAAACCGGTAATTCCTATTGTGGGCGAGTTTCATTTTTCACGATACCCAAGACAATACTGGGACGAAAGCATCAGAAAAATAAAAGCCGGAGGAGTCAATGTAATTGCTACCTACGTTTTTTGGAATCTGCATGAAGAGAAAGAAAACACATTTGACTGGAGCGGTGATAAAGACCTGCGTTACTTCCTTCAGCTATGCCAGAAAAACAATATTGAAACGATCGTCCGAATTGGACCTTTCTGCCATGGAGAAATACGCAGCGGCGGTATGCCGGACTGGCTGTTAGGCCGCGCTTTAAACATTCGTTCCAATGACCCATTATACTTAAAATATGTGGAGCGGCTGTACAATGAGATCGGAAAACAGCTCAAAGGCTTATATTATAAAAACGGAGGCCCAATTATTGGAATACAGATTGAGAATGAATATCAGCATTCTGCCGCGCCTTGGGGGCTTACCTACCCAGGCCAGCCTCTTGAAATGACGGCTTCCGAAAGAGATATGAGTGTCACACAGGAAGGTGTAGGAATTGCTAATGAAGTCAATCCATATTCACAGCTGGGCAACGATCACATGAAAATATTGAAATCGCTGGCGCTGTCTGCCGGTATGGATGTTCCTCTTTATACCGCTACAGGCTGGGGCAATGCAGCCATTATTCCTGACGAAAGCATACCGGTAACAGCTGCTTATGCCTATCCTTTCTGGACGCCTACAAGGGACTACTCGCCATTTTTTCTGTATAAAGATATGCACCGTTTTCCAGATTATGCTCCAGTGCGTTATTCTCCTGAAAATTACCCCGCTTTTTCGGCAGAACTGGGTTCGGGAATTATGAGCGTTTATACCCGCAGACCGATTGCAGTACACAAAAGCTTTGACGCATTAATTAACCGCTGCCTTGGAAGCGGAGCAAACGGTATTGGATATTATATGTATCATGGCGGATCAACTCCAAAAGGAAAATTCTCTTATATGAGCGATGAGGCATATGGACTGCCAAAAATATCGTATGATTTTCAGGCACCTATTGGCGAATACGGACAGGTACGTGAAGGTTTTCAGCGGCTGAAACTGCTTCATTTCTTTTTACAGGATTATGGACATCTGCTCGCTCCAATGGCCACAGTACTGCCTTTGGATGCCGCATCGCTTGTACCGCAAAACATATCTTCACTCAGATATGCTGTCCGCAAAAAAGGCAGTTCCGGTTTCATTTTCCTGAATAATTTTCAGGATGACACTACTATGGTTGCCCAGAAAAACATACGCTTGAATATAAAAACGGCACAAAAGAATATCATGATTCCAGAAACAGGAAGCTTTGACCTCGACAGCGATGAAAACGTCATATTCCCATACAACCTTGATCTTGATGAACTTCAGCTCAATTACGCAACAGCTCAGCTTTTAGCAAAAGACGAAGAACAAGCAGAGCCGTATTATATTTTCTTTACCCCTTCGGGCATAAAAAGCGAATTTTCATTTTCACCAAACGTAAATTTCGAAAATCTACAAGGCACAGCATGTGATAAAAATCCGCAGAGAATACTGGTTAGCTGTAATGAGGCGGTAAATGAATTTAAGTTAACAGCAAATGGAAAAATTTTGCGCATACTCGTGATAAGCAAAGAACAGGCATTAAAAATGTACAGCATGCAAATTAACGGAAAAAGACATTTTATTTTTTCCAATGCTATAGTATTAGAAAATGGCAAAAACATTCAACTGCTGAATGACGGCAATACTAATTTTGACTTTGAGATATATCCAAAAATTGCTATACTTCCTAAAACTGAATTTGGCAGTTTAGAGAAACTGAAAGACAAAGGAGTCTTTTCATCTTATAAAATCAGCCTTCCGCAAGCAGTGCTAAATATAGAAAGTAAACAGGTAAGCGAAAGAAAATGGGCTTTGAACCTTCCCTTATCTTTGCCAAAATATGTTAATGATGCTTATCTGACCGTACAGTATATTGGAGACACAGCAATGGGATTTATTGATGGCGAACTTGTTACAGATGAATTTTACAAAGGCATCCCATGGGAAATTGGATTGCGCAAATTCCTTACAGGCAAACCGCAGGAAATGGTGTTTTATTTCCGTCCTATGCAAAAAAATGCTTCCTATCTTGTAGATTTACAGCCTTATCCAAAGAGCATACCTGATTTTGGTAATAAAAAAGAATTCTTGAGTGTAAACGGATTTACCTTAAAATTTCAATATACCACACAGATAACTTTTTAGATTAAATACATCTTTAATCCGTTGGGTTAAATTATTTTTAACCACATAGAACATAGATTTTTCTAATGTTTAGCGGGATACAATAAAAACAGTACTGTTTAAAGTTAAATTATTCAGCATCACTGGTACGATTTTGTACCGGCATACCTGTATAAAATAATGGATTTTTTATATTTGTCCAAATACTTCAGAAGCAATCCCGTATTATTCAATCCGCTATTTCTTAAAATGACTGATTTTTTCCGCATTATCATAACCAAAAGAACAGTAAAGACATTCTTAATGACTTTAGCACTTTTCTTAGCATTTTATGGTAATGCGCAGCAAATGCTTTTCTCGGCGGTAGAGGGAAGAGAACAAATGAACGAGGCGCAGATAAGAAACATACTGCAGCTTAAAGACGGCAGAATTGGCGTCTTTACAGAAGGCATGCTCAACCTATATGATGGATCTGGTTTTAAGACTATTCATATAAATGACGAGAACACTATACCGCTTCCCGGTTATACAGGTTTTCATCACAGCTATCTTGAGTCGGATAGAATATGGTTTAAAAACAGAGGCAAACTAGCTGTAATTGACCTTTCGGAAGAACGAACAGACAAACAGCCTGCTGCAGTTCTAAAGGATCTGGGAATAAAAGAAATGCCTGCTGATCTTTATATAGACAGCAATGAGGATATATGGATACTTACCAAAAACAATTCCTTATTATGCAGGGAAAAGAAAACCGGCAAAAAAATTACATTTATAAAAAACATTGCCCTTCCAGATTTTAATGATCAATTATTTGATGTTGTATGCTCTGGTAACAGCATATACCTTCTCTATAAATCCGGTACACTGAGATGTTTTGACCGAAAATCAAAAATTGAACGCTATAATCAGGCATTGGCACCAAATATACAGGGAGCATTTAGAGACTGGGCACACGTTACAGCAGTAAAAAAATGCCTGTTTATTATCCGAGCCGGAAACTCCAAAGGCCAGCTCATACGCTTTAACACCCTAACCAGGAAAACCGATGTCATACTTCAGGTAAATGATTACTGGCTCAACTGCTTTGCAGCAAACAGTAAAGGTGAAATTTCTTTAAGCTGCAAAAAAGGATTATATCAATTCCCGACCTCAACAGACAGACCAGTACTTGTTAAAGACATTCATATTTCTGGAGGCTCAAAAATACAAACCGAAATCAGTACAATACTCTATGACAAACAGGGAGGTTTTTGGTTAGGAACTCTTAACAAAGGACTATATTATTATCATCCCGATCGATTCCGCTTCAAAAAACTGCTGAAAAACAATTTCAAAGCAGAAGACAGTACTGACTTTGTTATTAACACTCTTGAACAAAGTACTGACAATACGGTTATTGCAGGTACCAATAATGCAGTATATAAAATTCCATTTCCTTTTTCTGCTAATAAAACGCCGTTCAAATTATTACAGCAGGGTTCAAATTTTCTATTTAAAGATCCTGCCGGCACAGTCTGGATTGCTTCAGCAGGCGGTCTCTACAGCATTGCGGAGAAAACAGCAAAAAAAGTCCTTGACGGATCATTCAATCATATTACTGCTGCAGGAAATCAATCCATCTATTTAAGTACTGCAGGACAGGGCGTATTAGAATACCAATATAAGTCAAAAGATAAGCACATTAGAAAAATAGCCAGTCCAAAATATGTAAAACAAACTGCAGTTTGGAATAATAAACTCATCGGAATTTCCTCAGAAGGACCATTTATTACTGATATTAAAAATAATACATTCATTTTGCCTCTCCGGCAGGGAATCAGCAGACCTGCCATGTTTCGGCATGCAAACCACAGGTATAATTTTGTTTTTGCCGATTCTGGAAATGATTTATGGATGGGTACCTACGATGGATTATATATGTGGCGCAATAATGAACAAAAACTGTATCAATTCAATACATCAGCCGGATTGGTTAATAATAGTGTAAAGGCTATTGCAGAAGATCTCGACCATTCCTTCTGGGTTACCACATCAAGAGGAATCAGCCATATATTCAAAACTCAAAACAATTCAGGCTGTACATTCAGCATTGAAAACTATAATAGTCTTGCAGGCGTTCAGCAGCATGCTTTTGCCGAACGATCAATATTGCTGGGATCTGACGGTACTTTGTTCGCAGGCGGAATCGATGGCCTTAATTACCTGATGCCGGCACAAAAAGGCAATCTTCCAGTCCTTAACCCAGTATTGCTGTATCTCACAGTATTTTCTAACACCCAAAAATCGTTACCCTATAATGGACTTAATTTAGCTTATAAAAATAAAATTACGCTTAAACATAATCAGAATTTCTTCAAGATTAGCTTTTCGGGACTGAATTACAGTAATCCTGAGCAGGTGAATTACAGATATAAACTTGATAATATTGATGACAGATGGCGTTATGGACAGCCTGTAAATGGTTTAGGTGAAGCCAATTATACCAATCTTGAACCAGGTGAATACCTATTTAAGGTACAGTCCAGTCCTGACGGTATTTATTGGAAAGGAGCTGCTAAAACGCTTTCTATTTCAATCACCCCGCCATTCTGGAAAACGCTCTATGCCTACATTTTCTATATATCTTTCACGATTGCGGTATCGCTTTTTATAATTTTCCGTATTGCATCTGCCAGCAAAATCAAACAGCAGCAACAGCAAGAACAGGCTGTAGCTAAAGCAAAAACTGATTTTATTACGAATATCAGTCATGAACTGCGCACACCGCTTACTCTTGTAATTACTCCGCTTCAAGCTCTTTTAAACAGTGTTGAAGATACCGATATAAAAAAGAAACTGCAGCAAATCAGCGGCAGTGCACAGCTGATGCTGGAAACTGTAAGCCAGCTTCTTGAATTTAAAAAAATGGATCTGGGCGGAGAAACTCTAAACCTGCACTTTTATGAGAGTCTGACTTTTATTAATGAATTATGCCAAGGATACTCACGGCTTGCAGATGAGAAAAGAATTGTTTTAAAAGAAGATATCAGCCAAGACATTGAAGGACTATTCATTGACCGGCAGAAAGTTACCCGTATTATTGGCAACCTGATTTCAAATGCCTTAAAATTTACACCGCAGGGAGGCACAGTCTGGATCTCGGTTTTGCATGATCCGACAGCAGAACTTTTAAAAATAATTGTGCGTGATAATGGCGTAGGAATAGCAGAAAACGAACTTACAAATATCTTTGACCGTTTTTATCAGGCAAATAATCAAAATGAAAGTTCAGCAGGCAGCGGCATTGGTTTATATATGGTAAAACAATATGCTCTGATTCACAGAGGCTCGGTAACGGCATCGAGCGGTTATGAAAATGGAACTTCCATAGAAGTCACTTTATCAGTTGCTGAAGAAAACTCAGAAAATCTTAATACTTTCTTTCCTAAAACTGATGTTAAAACGCTTCTTATTGCTGAAGATAGTAAAGCATTACGAGAGTATCTCGCAAGTGAATTAAAACCAAATTTTAATATTGTTCTTGCCCAAAACGGTGCCGAAGCTTTAGAAAATGCAGAAAAATACAGCCCCGACTTAATTATCTGCGATATGATGATGCCTCTAGTTGGCGGTCCTGAATTCTGTCGTGCTCTTAGAAGCAATTTTAATATCAGCCATATTCCGGTTATCATGCTTACCGGGAGAACTTCAGATGAAGCCCGCTTAGAAGCCTATGAATCTGGAGCAGATGCATTTTTGGTAAAACCTTTTGATATTTCTATTTTAAATGTACGAATCATTAAACTGCTGCAGCTTTGTGATTCCAGAAGACGTGCTTTTAAAGAAGAAAAAGATATAAAGACCGAAACCATTACCAGTAATCCAATAGACAGAGAATTACTTGATGCAGCCCTAAAACATGTATACAATAATATTTCAAAACAAGGCTATTCGGTAGAAAAATTTAGTTCTGATATGAATATGGACCGTACAGGTTTATATCGTAAACTTATGGCATTGACCGGACTCCCGCCTATAGCTTTTATTAGAGAAATCAGACTTCGAAAAGCTGCTGAGATGCTGGCTTCAACACAGGTTCCAATATCAGATATAGCACAGGAAGTTGGTTTCAGCAGTGTATCTTATTTTACAAAATGTTTCCACGAAGCATTTAACAAAACTCCCAGCCAATATAGAGCAGAAAAGACAACTTAAGGCAGTACATACTTAATAGTTTTTTGTACTAATCAATTATCTGAAGTTCTTTACTGTAATCCTGCTATGTTTTTTAGCTGAATAATAAAGGCGGATATAACTGCATCTGCTGTATGCTAGTTTTGTTAAACATATTAACTCAGTCAATATTTTTTTTTACAAAACATTGAAAATAAACAATTTAAAACTATTCAACATTTGTTATAATAGTTTCAACAAATGTTATAGTCTTATTTTTTCTTTCATTATAATTTTACAATTGTCCATAGAACAGTTTAACTGATTAATAATTTCTGTTAGGCAAAATTTATAAAATTTACTAATACTACAACTAATGAAAAACATCTTTTTAACCTTGTTTATGGTTTTAGTCCTTACGCAGGGAAGCACTGCACAGAACTATCAAAAAACAAAACAGGGTCTCAAAACTACGGTAGCAGGAAATGTCATCGAATTACAAATTTACAGCCCGGAAACCATAAGAGTTGTAAAATATCCCACAGGCAAAGATTTCAATAAAGAAAGTCTCTCTGTTATCGCTAAGCCTCAAAGTACACCCTTTCAGATTACCGACAAAGAATCTGCGATAATTCTTAAAACAAAAAAAATTATAGTTACTATTGATACCAAAACCGGTTCCTTAACTTTTCATACCACTGACGGCGGTATGCTGTTAAAAGAAAAAAATGACGGAGTCCGTTTTACTCCTTTTGATGACAGCGGAGTACCTTCGTATATTGTACATCAGTCTTTTGAACTTGACAAAGGAGAACCTATATATGGTTTGGGTCAGCATCAAAGAGGGAATTTAAGCCAGCGAAATCAAAACTACAGACTCGAACAGGGTAATCTTGATGATGTAGTGCCATTTTTTCAATCCATCAAAGGATACGGTATTTTTTGGGATAATTATTCTCCAACCGATTTTAAAGATGATACTGCAGCAACTTCTTTTACTTCTGATGTGGGTGACGGAATCGACTACTACTTTATGTATGGTGCAACTTCAGACGGTGTTATCGGACAAATGCGGACGCTAACCGGTATTGCTCCAATGTTTCCTCTTTGGACATTTGGCTATTGGCAGAGTAAAGAGCGCTACAAAAGCCAGCAGGAAATTGTAGATGTTATAAAAGAATACCGCAGACTTGGGGTACCGCTCGATGGAATTATTCAGGACTGGCAATATTGGGGATCCAATTATCTTTGGAATTCAATGGATTTCCTGAATGCTGATTTCAATAAGCCACAAAAAATGATAGATGAAATCCATGCACTAAACGCTCATTTTGCTATTTCAATCTGGTCATCATTTGGTCCTATGACGAAACAATTCCGCGAGCTTAAAGAAAAGAAAATGCTCCTAAATTTTAAAACCTGGCCTGAGACAGGTTATGACACATGGCCGGCTGACCCAGATTATCCGTCAGGCGTGCTGCCATATGACCCATATAATCCGGAGGCAAGAGCTATTTATTGGAGATACCTAAATGCAGGTTTGTTTTCAAAAGGCATTGACGGATGGTGGATGGATTCCACAGAACCCGATCATATGCAGGCAAAACCTTCAGACTATGACAATCAGACTTATTTGGGATCTTTTAGAAAAGTCCGCAATGCCTACCCGCTTATGTCTGTTGGAGGAGTGTATACCAACCAGCGTGCGGCTGCATCTGATAAGCGCGTTTTCATACTTACCCGCTCTGCATTTGCCGGACAGCAGCGATACGGAGCTAATACATGGTCTGGAGACACAAATTCATCTTGGCAAACTCTTCGCCAGCAGATACCGGCAGGACTTAACTTTTCACTAAGTGCTATACCCTATTGGAATAGTGATATTGGCGGTTTCTTCCTTGGTAATTATAAAAATGCAACGACAAATCCTGAATATAAGGAGCTATATACACGATGGCTTGCTTTTGGTACATTTTGTCCTATGATGCGTTCTCATGGAACTGATGCTCCCCGCGAAATTTATCAATTTGGTAAAAAAGGAGATAGAGTCTATGATGCGATTGAAAAATTCATTAATCTTCGCTACAGTCTTCTTCCCTATATCTATTCTGCATCCAGAGATGTTACGGCCCATAATTCCAGTATGATGCGGGCATTGTTCATGGATTTTAAAAATGACTCAAAAACCTGGGATAATACGCAGGAATATATGTTTGGAAAATTTCTTCTTATAAATCCTGTAACACAGCCGATGTACACTGACAAAAATGGAAGTGTTATTACAGAAAACTACAGCAGTGCAAAATCGCAGGAAACCTATCTGCCGGAAGGTTCAGACTGGTACGATTTCTGGTCAAATACTAAGTTTGAAGGAGGCAGAAAAGTGAGCCGAGAAACACCTCTTGACATCATTCCTGTCTATGTAAAAGCAGGAGCTATACTTCCAGTGGGGCCGAATGTACAATTTGCGAAAGAAAAGAAATGGGACAATTTAACTATGAAAGTGTATCCTGGAGCTGATGGTACATTTACGCTCTATGAAGATGAGTTTGATAACTACAATTATGAAAAAGGAGCATACAGCGAAATTGAATTTAACTGGAACGAAAAACAGCAAAAATTAACGATTAATGCCCGAACAGGGACATTTAAAGGAATAACTGAAATCAGAAATTTTACTATTGTACTGCCCGATGGAAAAAGCAAATTAGTAAATTACAACGGTAAGAAAACCCAAGTAGTATTCTAAAATAGTATTGATAAAAAGCTTCAGCCTTATTAACACTTTCATCTAAGGTAAATAGCTGTACAAATTTTAACGTTTCTAAACATTTGATCTGCCTGCGGTGTTTCTTCCGCAGGCTTTTCTAATTATGGTTTTATCAGTTTATTACATTTTACGAAAAACTCTTCATCATTATAACCTGCATAACACAGCTTATACAAATTGTGAAGCTGTCAATATCATTTTTAAATATATAGCCCTATATTCACAAAATATATTGAATGGGAAATACAGCTCATAAATTAACTTGTATCCAAAACAGAATCATGCATTTAAGAAGAACTAATAAAAAACACAATTATATTTATCTCATCTATTTTATGTGTTTAGCTAACTTAAATGCACAAAATCTTTTTTTTGAAAAAATTACAGGAAGAGATATAAAACCCGTTACACAAATACATGGAATTGTCAAAGATTCTCTTGGTTACATCTGGATAGGAAGCTGGAATGGCGCCTACCGTTATGACGGAAGAACATTCGACTTTTTCTATCATAATCCTAACGATAAAACATCCCTGCCCAATAACCGCATACGCAATATAGTCAGCGATAAGACTTATGGGCTGTGGTTCTTTACCTTTGAAAGAAAATATGTCCGCTTTAATTATAAACTGAATTCTTTTAAGGCTGTTGATGCAGACAAAGTTCCTCGGGCAATTGTTGAAAAAGTACTGATTAACTCAAATACCTTAAACAAAAACAGAACCATTCAGGGAAAGAAATACTCTATAGACGAGCATCTTTTTACCGTTCTAGACATTCAAACAGGCAAAAAGTACCAATACACAGCCAATATCAATAATCCCGGACAGCTGTTAGATGACTACATCACCGATTTTTTTATTGATGAGCAGAATATAATCTGGCTTGGCACAAGAGGCGGTGATGTTTACAAAGCAAATCCTAACCGAAACCCATTTGAATTGCATTACAGCTTTACAAAAGGCAGTGACAATACAAAATTAGCCGATGTCAGAGCTGTAACAAAATGCAAGAGTGAAGTCTGGCTTGGCACTGATGAAGGCATTCTTATCTATAAAGACAATAAGCTCAATTCCAGCCATCCTTTCTATAGATCAAACAGCAGAATCAAAAATGTACGTACATTATTTAAGGACAGTAAAGACAGAATATGGATTGGCGGTATCAGCGGACTCGAATGTTATGATCCAAAAACGAATCAGTGTAAAGCAATAATAAATAATGTACTCGCTCCAAAACTGGAGACATGGTCCGTATTTGCCTTAAAAACATCGGAGCCCAACTATTTATGGGTCGGTTTGTTTGATGGTATTGCACAAGTAAATTTAGCAGACCTGACAATCCGTTTTTTTGATTTAGCCAAAGACATAAATGGCCACAGTGTTATGGATATACTGTCTGTCAGCAGTCATGAGCTTTGGCTGGCAACAGAAGGAAGCGGCATTATAACTGTCCAAATAGATAACAAAGGAGAAATACACAGCAGACTGCAGTTAAATACCTTTCAAAAAAACCGCATGCATATTTCGGACAATATTGTTTTCGCGCTTCACAAGGACAAACGAGGTATAATCTGGACCGGCACCAGTGAAGGTCTGAACAGGATTTCTATTAAAGAAAAATCTATACGTATAGAAAAAGTACAGCTTCTTTCAGAAATCCCAAATACCTACATATCTTCTATAACCGATGACAATAACGGAAATCTTTGGATAGCACACAAGCAGGGAATATCAATGGTCGATATTGTTTCTAATAGAGTATCCAATTACCAGAAAGAAGACCTATTTGGGTCATGGACATTCTCGGAAAGAGCTTTTTACAAAGACACTGCAGATCAAAAAATATATTTTGGAGACAGAAATGGCTATGTGGTTTTTAACCCAGATAAAATAAAGAATATTGAAGATAATAATAAACTTATCTTTAAAAATCTGTATATCTCTAATGAGAAAGTAATCCCTATGAATCCGATTAATGGACAGGATATTTTAACTCAGAACCTTTCGCAGACACAGCAAATAAAATTGGATTACGAAAACCGAAATTTTACAATTGAACTAGCTTCTTTAAATTACAGCAAAACAAACAAAGAAGTTCTCGAGTATATGCTCGAAGGATATGAAGACAAATGGATTAAAACCAGCGGCAGTAAAATCACCTACAATAAAATTCCTCCTGGAAGTTATACTTTCAAAGCACACATAGTCTCTCCTAATGATACCAAATCTACTGTTCAGACACTTGGGATACAAATAGGTGCCCGATGGTTTGAAACCTGGCTGGCAAAAGCACTCTTTCTTTTTCTGTTAATCGGTACTGTTTACTGGGTATTCAAAGAAGTGCTTTATAGAGACCGCCTTAAAAACGAAGTCCGATCTGCCCTATTAAATGCGGAGAAAGAAAAAGAACTAAATTTAGAAAAATTAGAATTTTTCACCAATATTTCACATGATTTAAAAACACCTTTAACACTGATTGCTGATCCAATAAAACAACTGGAAAACAAACAGCTCCCAGCAGATGAAAAAGCGCTTTATTTCTCAATAATCAATAGAAATCTAAATTACCTTACCAAGCTGATTCAGCAGATTTTGGATTTTAGAAAATCAGAAATAGGAAAACTAAAATTAAACATAAGCACTCAGGATTTTAATGCTTTCATAACGGAATGCTATAACACTTTTAAATACATAGCAGAAAAACGCAGCATTGACTTCAAACTTCAGATTGAAGAAAGTTCCCTAAATGTTTATTTGGATTTCGAAAAAACAGATCAAATACTAATTAATATATTGTCAAATGCATTAAAATATACTCCAGACGGAGGCACAGTATTATTTTCAGCTTTTGCTGACAAAGAAAAAAATACTTTGGAAATCATAGTTGAAGACAACGGCATTGGCATCGAAACGCAGGAATTAGAAAAAATATTTGAGCCCTTTAACAATACAGGTCCAAGCCCATTTCATGGTTATTCCTCAGGAATTGGCTTATCGCTGACAAAAATCCTTGTTGATTTTTTAGGCGGAAGCATCACTATTGAAACTGGAGCAGGTACTGGCACTAAAGCCTGCATTATACTGCCGTATGCCAAATCTGAAGAATTACCGGTACAGCACATTCCAGCGTCTTACGCAGAACCAGCAGGAAATAATCCAGAGCAGATAAATACGCCGGCAGATTCAAATATTCCTACCTTACTTATTGTAGAAGACAATCCTGATGTCCAGGCTTACCTGCATAATGAATTAAAAAACAAATACATTATCATTCAGGAATACAATGGAAAAAAAGGTTTGGAAACAGCTATACAGCATATACCAGACCTCGTTATTTCAGATATTATGATGCCCGAAATGGACGGCACGCAGCTCTGCAGAGAACTAAAAACAAATGAAAGCACCTGTCATATTCCAATAATTTTACTGACTGCAAAAGGATCTAATGAAAACCAGATCGAAGGATATGAATTAGGCGCTGAAGCATATGTGACGAAACCTTTCAGTATTGAAATTTTAAAAGCCCAGATCAAAAGCGTCTTAGAAAACAGAACAATTCTTTTAAACCGATTATCCAGCATTACGAATCTAAATCAGCTGAAGGAAGAATCGGCAGACTTAGATAAAATTTTTCTTGAAAAAGTTACAGACATCATTAGCTCTCATATCGAAGAAACAGATTTAAACCCTGAAATACTGGCGCAGAAAATTAAAATCAGCCAAAGACAGCTTTATCGAAAAATAAAAGCAGTCAGCGGATCTACAGTACATGAATTTATCACAAAAGTCCGAATGGAGCATGCTGCAGACTTACTCAAAAATTCTGACCTCAATATTTCTCAGATTGCCTACAAAGTAGGATTTACCGAAGCTTCTAATTTTTCACGGACTTTTTCAAAACATTTTGGATGCAGTCCTTCGCAATATAGTAAATCATAAATTACTTTTTCAATAATTTTCTATCGTCACACGGCATTCGCTTTTAAAAGTTTCTAACACTAATTTGCACGAATTAAGATTGCTGTTTAATTACACAAAATATTCGAAACTGTAAAAAGTTGTAAAATTTGATTTCAATTTTGATAAGAATTAGTGTTAATTGGTGAAATTCGTGTTTATCTTTTTTTAAATCCGAATGCCTCGCAACCGTCAATATCTTTTATTTGACAAATTCTCCTGTATCTGATTTACTTGCTTGTATTTTTTATTCCAAAAAATAAAATATGACTGTCCGCTAATAATACCATGTATTTTTTTTACCATTGATTACATAGATTCTCACAGATTTCAGTACTGTTTTTAAAAAAATCTGTGTAAATCTTTTTAATCTGTGGCTGATTCAATCTGTTTGGTATTAGTTAAGGATAGTCATAAAATAAAAAACAAACAACTAACTATATATCAAAACATTAAAACAGAACAAAACTCCCCAGCACTCTCTTCATTTGGCAGTATATGATATAAATTGGCAGTAACTGATAGCAGAAAATAAGATCTTACATCTAAATTTGCTAAAGCTTCAGCCCCTTACCAAGCTGAAATTTTCCACTATTAATAATTTATTTTAAAACCAAAAATGAATAACAAGTTATCTTATTACGTTTACAGTTTATTGCTCCTCCTCACTTGTGGAGTTTTTGCACAGAAGCAAAATTTAGATGGAGTCAAATATAATTTTAATTATGACTGGAGACTCCAGAGAGGCGATACTGAACAAGCAAAAAATACAGATTTCAGTGACGCTGACTGGACAAAAGTGAATCTTCCGTATGCATGGAATCAAGCTGAAGCATTTAAACTTGATATTGCTAACCTCTCTACAGATATTGCCTGGTACCGCAAAACATTTCAGCTCCCAGCCGAAGCAAAAAACAAAAAAGTCTTTATCGAATTTGAAGGTGTTAGACAAATGGGAGAAATCTATGTAAATGGAAAATTCATAGGAAGACATGAAAATGGAGCAATGGCTTTTGGTTTTGATATCACGTCATTTTTAAATCCATTTCCAATGAACAACATAATAGCTGTTAAAACAGACAATGACTGGAAATACAAAGAGAAAGCGACAGGTTCTGGATTTCAATGGAATGATAAAAACTTCAATGCAAACTATGGCGGAATTTCCAAAAATGTATATCTGCATATAAAATCAAATGTATACCAGACCCTTCCATTATTTTCAACACTAGGAACAACCGGAACGTATGTCTATGCTTCAGATTTTGATATTCCGAATAAAAAAGCTCTAATAAATGTTTCTTCACAAGTAAAAAATGAAAGCCCTGATGCAGTCAATGCTCATCTAAAATTGACTATCCAAGACATGGACGGTAAAACAGTTGCAGCATTCACAGGTACACCAGCCATTGTACAGCCTGGAAAAGAAATCGATTTAAAAGCATCAAAAATAGTAAACAATTTAAATTTTTGGAGCTGGGGATACGGCTACTTATATAATGTTCGGAGCGAATTAATAGTCAATAATAAAACAGCTGATAAAACTACGATACGCACTGGATTCCGTAAAACGAAATTCGAGAAAGGCATGATCTGGCTGAACGACCGCGTTATTATGATGCATGGCTATGCACAGCGGACAAGTAACGAATGGCCGTCTCTAGGCATGTCTGTACCTGCATGGATGAGTGATTACAGCAACAGCCAGATGATTGAAAGCAATGCAAATTTAGTACGCTGGATGCACATTACCCCTTGGAAACAGGATGTAGAGTCTTGTGACAGAGTTGGACTCATTCAGGCAATGCCTGCCGGTGATTCCGAAAAAGATGTTACCGGACGCAGATGGGACCAGCGCACAGAGTTAATGCGCGATGCAATCATTTATAACCGCAACAATCCTAGTATTTTATTTTACGAATCAGGAAATGAAAGCATTTCTGAGGAACATATGGCAGAAATGAAAGCCATTAAAAATATGTACGATCCTTTTGGCGGCCGTGCAATAGGAAGCCGTGAAATGCTGGACAGCAAAGTCGCTGAATACGGCGGCGAAATGCTATACATCAATAAAAGTGCGAGACTTCCTTTTTGGGCTACAGAATACAGCAGAGACGAAGGTCTTCGTAAATATTGGGACGAACTCACTCCTCCATTTCATAAAGAAGGAACTGGCGGCACAAATCATACCAATGTAAACGGAAGTAAAATTACTGATGCCAGCTCTTACAACCACAATCAGGATGCTCATGCCATAGAAGATGTAACACGCTGGTATGACTACTATACTGAACGTCCGGGAACGGGAACAAGAGTGAGTTCGGGAGGGGTAAATATAATTTTTTCAGACAGCAATACTCACTTTAGAGGAGCCGAGAATTACAGAAGAAGCGGTGAAGTTGACCCTATGAGAATACCAAAGGAAGGCTTTTTTGCACATCAGGTTATCTGGAATGGATGGGTCGATATTGAAAATCCAGATATTCACATTATAGGACACTGGAATTATGACAGCGCTGTTACAAAAAAAGTAACCGTAGTATCAACTGCAGATGCTGTAGAATTATTTATCAACGGTAAAAGTCTTGGCAGAGGCATACAGTCAAAAAGATTTTTATTCAGCTTTGAAAATGTAAAGTTTGAACCTGGAAGTATTACTGCTGTTGGATATAACACTGCTAATAAAAAAATATGTGAAACCCAGATTAAGACTGCGGGAAAACCTGCTGCTGTAAAACTAAGCAGTATCCAAAGACCCGGAGGCACGCTGGCTGACGGAAGTGATATTTTACTCGTACAGGTGGAAGTTGTAGACGCCAATGGCAGCAGATGTCCTACAGCACTGAATATGATTGATTTTGATGTTCAGGGACAGGGTACTTTTGTGGGAGGAATTGCTCAGGGACCAGATAATTATATTGGTTCAAAAAGTATTCCTGTAGAATGTGGCGTTAACCGCATAATGCTCAGAGCTGGAGAAAAACAAGGTGAAATTAAAATAAAAGCAATCTCTAAAGATTTAAAATCAGCGGAGCTGATAATTAAAACAATTGCTGCTGAAAATGGTAAACTAACAACAGTTATGCCGAGTAATAAACTGCCTTCTTATCTGAAAAAAGGACCTACTCCGCAGACACCATCGTTTAAAGTGTCACGAACACCGATCCGAATTATTTCGGCAAAAACTTCCTCAAATGAATCTGACGCAGTCAAAAGTTATGATGATGATGAATTAACGCAATGGTCAAACACTAAAGATGCCAGCCCGGTCATTGAATATGAATTGGAACGTGAAGCCCAAATAAACCAAGTGGTATTAAAGCTCGCTGGCTGGAGAAGCAAAAAATATCCTTTACGCATTTTCGTAGACGGCAAAGAAGTTTTCAACGGAGTAACGCCTACTAGTTTGGGATATGTGACTTTGAACTGTAAGCCTGTTTTAGGAAAAAAAGTTAAAATTGAATTGTCTGCATCTGCTGAAAATAGCAGCGAAATAAATCTAGTGGAAATTACCGGAAAAGTAGATGTAGCTGGATTAAAACCAGAACAAAAATCAAATGGAGAACTCTCAATTGTTGAAGTAGAGTTTTACGAACCGATATTATAGTCCAATTTTTAATACTGGGATTTATTTTTAAGAGGGACTTTTCAGTCCCTCTTTTTATTTTTAATCATGCGGAAAATGACTTTGGACATTAGCACAACTGTATTCTTTAGCCATAAAAACAATCAAAATTATTAAATCAACGGACTCTCGTCATACAGCTCTTTTTACAAAAAAAAACATACTGCATTCACTTCTTTATTTTCTTTTAGAAATGTTTCATACGGTATAAATGAAGATGGAAATAATTGGCTGCTGGACACAAAATTCAAACTCTTTTTTCCTGTAAATGGATTTTGTGCACAGGAAAACAACAATCCAATCAAACACAATCCATCACCTAATAATAAGTATTTTTTCACAGCAAAACATTTTAAACTGTTCAATAAAATTACATTTTCAGCAGTGCTGTTATTTATACAATAAATGTAATAAGCATCAATATTTTCAGTTAACGCACATCAAAAGTTTTTATTAAAATCATACCTATTAACCCTTAATTTATTAAAATATAAAAATCTAAAATTCAATATATTAAAGACAAAAATATCAGATAAACATTTCCATACCCTAATACATCGCTTTATGACATGTAATCTTCTTCTTATGCCAATTTTTAAGAATTAATTTGGTATCTAAAGTAATTTTAAGCTATAAATAAGATGTATAAAAGTTTATGTGTCATTCGAAATGTAGGCAATCCCCAAACACTATGCTTCGAAAAGTTTAAAAAAGCCATTAACAAACAGGCTTATTTTTTACAGCCAAAAGTATTTCCAGTTCAGAGGTACTTACTGTCTGGGTATTTGACTCGGACAGCATTTTTTTTCAAAAATTTA
Source organism: Flavobacterium sp. HJJ (assembly GCF_015351475.1). Taxonomy (GTDB): domain Bacteria; phylum Bacteroidota; class Bacteroidia; order Flavobacteriales; family Flavobacteriaceae; genus Flavobacterium; species Flavobacterium marginilacus. Next base: position 42,013 of record NZ_JADKPR010000032.1, read on the forward strand.
ATTGCAATTTTTTTAAACCCCTTAAATCACAAAAAACTAACATTATGGAATTACAAAACACAAACGAACTGGATGATGTCGCTGTATTGAATAATACTAGCGGCAGTTTTACATTCAGAACGCCAGCTGGAATTCAAGATTTTCAGAATGATCCAGCTAAGCAGACGGCTATGAATTCATTATGGAGTTCAAATCTAGATGAATTTACACAACAGGGAATGTTAAGCAATCCTTGGAATTCTACCAATACTCCTAGTGTTACAAATTATTACAATCCTATACAGAATAATCCAAAAAGCAGTACTTACCCAGTTTTATGGTTTGCTTTTCCAGGAAGACTGCATTATAATTTTCCCAACGCAAATCAAGATCAGTTAAACGAAATGGCCGATACTGGCAATATGCCGAGTCTCATTAATAATAATCCATGCGGTACTCCTACTCAAACTATTCCATATTTTCCATATGGCCCCAGAGGCTGGCAGGATGAATATTGCGAATGGGCTGTAACAAGAAACTCAAAAAACCAGATTACCCGCATTGATTTTACCTGTGAAAATCCAGAATACTGGAACAGCCTCTGGCTTGTTGATCCTAATAAAGTGGTGTCCCTTTATCAATCCGTATTGAACAAACCGCAAATTACGCTTGCAGATCTAAGTCTGTCTGGTGCGGTTAATCCAATTACTGGAGGACCAGTATATAATCCGCTGAACAAATGGAACAGCGGTACTGTTTCTTCTGAAACTACTGGAGGTGCGATACATTTAACCAGTACACCCAATACTTTACAAACAGAGATTGGGCTGGCAACTGCTGCAACCGTTCAGCGCAATAATCCGTCTGGCACTACTGGAAATACTGTTTGGCCTCAAAGGCTTTATAACAATTTATTATGCGATGCACAATACGGGCAAAAAAACCGCAACAGCGACCCTACAATTGGCGGAAATGTAAACAATCTTGTAAATGGTATTCTTACTGCAAATGTACCTCAGGTTGCTACACTGGCCGATCCTCCGGGACTGTACATACAAATGCCTGACTTTACTAATTATAAAACTCCAGATGGAACTGATGCATCAGCTTTTTGGAAAATTGTACGCGGTTCTAAAACATTAAATGACCAATACGGCAATCCGATGCCGGGGAACTTTATTCTGCATGCAGTATTTGAAGTGCCTGCAGATAAAAATTATACCGTTAGTGATATAAAAATAAACGGCCAGCCGATACAATGGGGGTCACAGATAGCATCAACTTTCCAAATGCAGATTGTTGCCAGCGCGTATGCCACCTCAACACAGCCGATAGGATATGACGCTGTAGGCTCAAAAGATCCTGCATTTGCACAGCCATTACAGCTGTTTTATGCAGATTATTTTAATGCCATGTACAGCACTATGGTTCCAAATCCGGTAAATCATCCCATTTCATTATTAAGTAACAGTACATTTATTCCGCCAACACTGTTTAAATCGGCAAATGGAGTAAACATGGTTTTAATTAGTGATACCTGTACCGCAGTGCCCGGCGATTCTTCTACTTACCCAAAGGTAACTTTTGATGATGCTAATATTACTGCTGTGGTTAATTCTGTCCAAACCGGCATTAACTATGCAGTACCGGGAAACAGTATGCCGGGCAGTTATACCGCATTATTTATCACAGTAAATGTGGGACTAAACACTGCTGCAGGTCCTCACGGAATTTATATTACCAATTCCGGACAAAGCCAAAGCACAGCAATGCCTGCATTATTAACCGTTGCTCCTACAACTATACAAGCCAATGTAAAATGGCAGAATACAGGAGTAATGGTAACCCCTGGCATCCCGGTGAATATTGCTTATCAAAACGGTCTTTGGACAGCAAATCCAAATGATAACGGCGGACGGCTTTACAACGCAGCCGGAAACCCTTCATACATAACAGCGAAACCAGGTTACACAATGCCTGGCCAAAATGAAGGTGCACTGATAGGACAAGTAAGCGGTACTGTATTTTTTGTTGGTATGGGCGCAACTGTACCAAATAACGTTCAGGGTGAACTGCAGTTATGTATTAATGATGATTTAGATGGAATTTACGGGGTGGGTTTTGCTGATAACATCGGTAGTATATCAGTTACTGTAACAATTGGACAATAAACCACTCTTTTTCAATATTATGGGGAAGGCATTATGGCAGCGAACCTGCTTCATGCCATATGCTTTCCTTATTTTTTTAAACACAAAAACAAAACAATGAATAAAAAAACTACTTTTTCAAAAAAAAAACTTTGGATTTCATTTGCCATGATTCCGCTTGCAGCTATAGCAACAGGATTGGTATATGAAAAATCAATATCGCCATATAGTTCTATTCCTCCTGATTATATATATTCTGATACTGATTCTAATGCTAATACCTGCAGCTGCTATGCAGCTGATTCAACAAGTTTTAAGCTTCCGATAACTTTCAATAATGAAGTGCCGGGCGATCTGCAGCTGTTTAATCAGACATTAGCTGACTGTTTTGCATGGCAGGAATTTATTGCTTTAAATTGGCCTACAAACCCGTCTTCTTCTTTTGGTACGCCAAATGATTATTCCTTTGTCCAATGGGAAACCTATATGCCAAGAGAAGTACTGTTTCCTGATGACGGTTCAAAACCGCCTGTTTGGGGAACTTTAGTTTCTGACGAATACAGCAGCCTGTTTAAATCACAAAAACTGCTGATGAAAAAAACACAAACCAAACTATTGACGTTTGTCAGCAAAATTGAAAAAAACGGTTCAGAAGTAAGTTTCAGTCCCAATCAGGCTGCGCCATTTAATAAACCAAGCTGGCTTGGTGCACAAAACAATACCAATGTATGGTATGAAATTATGCTGAATAAAGACTACTATGATTTTATTGTAAAAAAAGGATTCTATAATGCTCAGGTGCAGCATGACACAGTACAATTGAACCAGCCCATTAATTTCCCGCAAGGGGAATATAAAGGAATTGTTGGTGCAATTGAATTAAAAGCGGCGTGGCTCGAAGTCCCTGATCCGCAGTCACCAAAATGGACAAGATATAAACTTTCTAAAGCAACGGTATTAGACCCAATCACAAAAAAACTAAGAAATACTGTTGTAGCACTTGTAGGACTGCACATACTGCATAAAACACAAAACCAGCCTACATGGGTATGGGCAACATTTGAACAGATAGACAATACACCTGATCAAAGTGATCTTAACGCTCCTGCACCTTCTCAATATGGCTATAATTTTTACAATGCAAAATGTACCAACAGGCAGGTAACTGTTAAAACCTCTCATGGAGATTCTACAGCAGTTGTTAAATGTGTTCCTAATACTCCGCCTCCGTATTATTTAAATCAAGCAGGTCCTGTAGCCACACAAAGTACTAGGATAAACAGTATTGACCAAAAGTATGCTGCTCCAATTAATAAACTGATGCAGCAAAAAATTCAAAAATTCTATCCTAATTCAGTCTGGCAGTATTATGAATTAGTAGATGTTATATGGTCTATAACGGTACAGCCTGATCCAACAGTGCCTATTCAATCACCAAGGAATATAAATACTTCGTCAATGCTTAGCGGTGTATCTATTGTTGCCAATTCAACAATGGAAACCTATGTACAGTCAACCAACACCTGTTTTAACTGTCATATATACAGCACAATAGCACCTTACCCAAAGGATTCTGTAAATAATTCTAAGTTTGGTGATTTTAGCTTTGCTATATCTTTCGCTAAATATCCTGTTTCCTATCAAAAGAATAAAGGA
>NZ_JADKPR010000033.1 GCF_015351475.1 Flavobacterium sp. HJJ
CTATTTGTTTCCGCCATTAGTAAGCAGTGTTAAACCAGCACTTGAGATAGTTCAAAAAATATGGCTTGATAGTTATAAAACAATAGGAGGAGCAGATTTTGTAAAAAAAATTGCTCCGAGGGAAATTGTTTTGGTTGGAGGAGTTAATTTAAACAGTGTAGGTACTAGAACCCTTGGACTAGCCGAAGGAGGACAGTGCGTAACACTTTTTGAAACTGATTATATCTACAAATCAGACCGTGCAAACATAAAAGAGTTTATACACACTATTCAGCACGAGTATATCCATATTTTAAATCAGAATAAGCCTTTTGATGAAAAAGCCTGGGCGGCAATTACTCCAGTTGGATATACAGCCGATTGGTACAATTATACAAACGCTTCTTCAAATGAATTAGGTTTTATTACTAGTTATGCGAGATCTAATATTAATGAAGATTTTGCTGAAACTGCATCTGTTATTTTAATCAGTTCAAAAGCTGAGTATGCTGCTTTTTTGAATAACATTGTAAGTGATTCGGCATATTTTGCTCTAATAGCAAAAGAAGCATTAGTTGTAAAATATTTTAAAGATGCTTTTGATATGGATTTTTATGCTTTGCGTGATGAAGCTGAAAAAAATACGAATGCTGTTATAAATTAATTAAACACCAATAATTATGAAAGCACAAAATATATTCAAATATTTAATCATAGGATTTATTGCCCTCTTGTTTGCAGCGTGTACTAATACAGATGCTGAGCAAAAATTTGAACAGACTCCAACAGAAAGGCTGAATGCACAGAAAAAAGAATTAAATGATCTTCTCCTTTCTTCAGAGAACGGCTGGAAAGTGGTTTATTTTACAGACAATACCGTATTAGGAGGCTACACTCATTTAATCAAATTTGCACAGGACGGAACTGTACAGATGGCTTCGGATTTTGATGACGATACTGATGTCTATAAAAGTGAATATGCAATTCAGTTAGGAAGTACGGTAAGTTTAGTATTTACTACCAAAAACAGAATCCATCTTTTATCAGATTCTGATGACTATCCTATTCCTGCACTGCGGGCAAAAGGATACCTTGGCGATTTTCAGTTTTTATATTATGGCCAGGAAAACGGCGAAATTATTTTTAAAACCAATAGAGTCAATGAAAATACTGGTGTCAATGGTGAACTGCGTTTTGTAAAAGCAACTGCTCAAGACTGGACTGATCTGCATAAAAATATAGATATGATTGATAATGTGATTGGAGATCCGTCAAGACCTCTTTTCAGATTACTTGAAACTAATGACGGCAAAACAATTCACCAATTCGATTTTACTTTTTCTGAAGTTACTCGTTTTGCCGAAGCAAATTCTGTAGAAACCGGTTATTCTGTAACTTATGATATGGGGATTGGTTATTCGCCGACAGGTATTGTAGTCAGCCCAGCGGTAGAAGTTGGAGGTCAAAAGCTATCTGTTTTTGTATACAAAGACTCAGACGGAAGTTTTACAGCAACAGGTACAAACGGTGTAAGTGCAACTATTAAATATTCAAGTAAACCTTTGGTTCTGACTGATGATTATAAAATTCTTTTACCTTTAAATGCAAATGTAGTATATGGGCATGACAGATCTATACTTGAATTAGCTCCAACAAATTCCCTTTTATTTATTTCAATTTTTAAAACCATTGAATCCAATTTGGCGGTCGGATCAAAGCTGACTAGAATACAGCCTTGGTTTAATACTCCTAATGGGAGCTACGTCGAGTATAGATTTGTTAGCTCAACAGGAGCGACAACAAGAATCTACCATTATTTTACGCTAACAAGTGATGCTGCAAACAAAACTATAACCTTACATCCTACAACTATATGGAAAAAGGGATCAACTTTTGCGAATGCAGTAACGACATCCCCTGAAGCAAATTTAAAAGACTTAGATGACAACTTAATGAATCCAAAAGGTTTATACTTTAAAAGAGAAAACTTTACAGTAGGTGCAAGTAATACTGTTTTTACTTTCACAAGTACTGATAGCCCTTTTAGAATGACAACTTGGGCTTTTCAATAAATAAATTAACATCGTTTATGTCGCCAGCAACTGGAGAATTAATGTTACACTGCACCACAGATATGCAGGCACAGTAGATAGTTGCAAGAGATTTTAATACCATTTAGAAATATAAAATAATCCAATCTTTACTCCCTCTCTTTCGAAAAGGTTTGGGTGAGGATAAATAAAAAAAACTATTTTATATTTCTAAATGGTATAATCACCAAACAACATAAAAATCATGAAAAAACTTCCCTTTTTATTCTTAAGCTATTACTTATTTGTACATTCCTTTTTACAAGTTGTGAAAAAGATGAGATTTTGACAGAGCCAAGTATAAGCAACCAAAATCAGCTATCAAAAATATTTCAAAATAGTTTTGATTCAAAACAATTTAGCAAAACCCTGCCTTACAAGTATGATGTGGATTGGAGTAATCCAGTAAAACAATATTCAGAAGAGCTGGAAACTTATTTTTATGAATTTCCAATAAATTATTCAGACTCCTACAATCCAGATGTTTTTAATGAGCAAATAAAAAGAGACTTTTATCACAAGTATAAAGTTGTAGTAACAGAGAATGAAGAAGGTAAATTTGATTTTTTTATTGCGAAATATTTTTTGAAAAATATTGATGGTAATACTGAAGTTGATAACTCAAAATTAAGTCTCAATACAAACAAAGGATACAAAGGTACTCTTCATCTTTATGATAAAGAGGCAACAATTACTTTTGCAAAACATATAAATAATGACAAAGAGAATAAATCTTTTTATAGTAAGAATAGAAAGTTAAATAGTACACAAGCTAAATGGGTTAATGTTTGCAAAACAATTACGACCTACCATTATAAAGACTGGTTTTGGGTTGTTTATGATGGTTATGGTAACATTATCTCATCTACTTTTTTATATACCACTTTTGAAGGTACAAGCCAAAAACAAGAGTGCCTCCAGCAATGGATGCCAGACCCAGTTATACCAAGAACACCTTGTACCGCCTTTGAATGTAATGGTGTGTATTATGAGTTCGAACCAGGAATTGCTTGTGAAATAGGGTATAAAGATGATGGCTTTGGAAATTGTATAAAGATTCCCACAGCTTATGAAGAAGATGATGATATAATTTTCAATGAGTTGACTGGTAGAACACTTTGCATTTTCGACAAATTAAATGCGTCTAGCCAAAAATTTAAAAGTGCTATTCAAAAATTTGATGGAGAGTTTCCCGTAAGTCATTTGAGATTAACAATTAATAATGGATTGCCCTCAAATGTATATGGAGAAACTCAGACTCCAGTTGATTATGTCACAGAAATCCAATTCAATGAAAATAGCTTTACCTCTTTATCAGATTTAGGTAAAGCTGTAGTATTTGCACATGAAATAATACATGCTGAGATATTTAGAAAAATGCTATCCGCCGCAAAGCTTGGGACCTTAGAAGACGTAAACAATCTGAATGCTCAACAACAAACCAACTATGTTATTTCTTTAAAAAATAATTTCCCTGGTTTATTTGATTATTACTATAACAGATATAAGCCAACATGGAATCATGAAATGATGGCAAACCACTACAGAAACACAATTGCTGATATTATACAACAGTTTGATAACAATCGGCTTCCCCGCTCCACTTATGAAGCTATTACATGGGTAGGTTTGGGTAAACTTGACACAAATCTGACGACAATTGCTTGGGATAATTTAACGCCAGATGAAAAAATAGCCATTAATTTGTTAATTAAAGATAACTTTTATAACGGAACCTCAAATTGCAATTAACTATGAAAAACTACATTTGTATATGGTTTCTTATGGTGACGACATTTGTAAATGCGCAGGGAAGAGAAAGCGATTACTTTACATTTTATAAAGGTGGAGAAAAATATTTAAAATTAGTAAAATACGTTTATTTTAACTCAAATGTTATAAATGAAAAAAAGATAAATGATGAGCTGGAAATAAACTTTTATATTGACGGACAAAGGTTTACACATAGAAATAATCATAAAATTGATACATGTTCAATTAGTTTTTTAAAAAAAATAAAACTAATCAAACCTTCCACTTTACAACAAGTCACTTATGAATATTTCAAGGAGAAAATGATAGAACAAGAAAAAATAGGAAATAATAAATTTCATTTATTATTTCCTATTCGGGGATTTCAGAATTACGTTAAAGTATATGTTTTAGAAAAAATAAATAACGATAAATTACTAAAATATGAAGTAGATTGGGAGTATTCTATGTTTTAAAAATAAAATAACAAAACCCAGCTCCGCATTCTATGATAAAAAACAAGTGAATTTTATTAAATTATGATGCAAATATATAGGTATTAATATATGGTGTTTCACGGCTAACGACAGCAAAAGAGAGCGACCAATTTATTTCTAATAAATATTCGTGAATTCAAAATGTAGATGTACCTCAAGAGAACTTTTTTACAATCTCATGCAATATTTTTTGTTATTTTAGCAATAAAATAAAAACTTATGCCAACCGACTGTATCAGCTATCAAACCTCAGGATATTTCTCCAAATTGATAAATGATTATTTAGATCAAAAACCAGAATTAAAGCCCCTATACAATCATTTTCCAACTCTCGAAAACTTTAAAAAGCAAATCGAAGAGAAAAAAATCAATTTCAATAACAATGGTAATGACAAAAGACAAACTTTAGTGAGTGTCTTAAAAAGTCAATATGCCGAATTGAATGTTTCCAAAGAAACTTTAAACCATATTGAACTTTTAAACAATTCCAATACTTTCACGGTTACCACTGGCCATCAATTAAACTTGTTCAGCGGGCCGTTATATTTTTTATACAAAATCATTTCGACTATTAATTTAACAAAAGAATTAAAAGCAGAATATCCTGAATATGATTTTGTTCCCGTGTACTGGATGGCAACCGAAGACCATGATTTTGAAGAAATCAATTATTTTAGTTTCAAAGGAAAAAAATTCCACTGGAACAGAGAAAGCACAGGTCCTGTCGGAAGATTATCTACCGAAGGTTTAAAAGATTTCCTCGAAATTTATGCTCAGGAAATAGGTTCCAGCACCAATGCCAATACCATCAAAAAACTTTTTGAAGATTCCTATATCAAGCATGACAATCTAGCCAATGCTACCAGATACTTAGCAAACGAACTGTTCGGTTCATCGGGATTGGTAATTTTAGATGCAGATAATCAGGATCTGAAACGCAGTTTTATACCCTACATAAAAGAGGAATTACTGCAGCAGACTTCATTCAAAGCAGTAAGCGAAACCATTGAACAAATGAAGAACTATTTTGTTCAGGTAAATCCGCGCGAAATCAATTTATTTTATATCGAAGATAATCTGCGTGAAAGAATCGTTCTTGAAAACGGAATTTACAAAGTCAATCATACAAAAATAGAATTTACTGAGGCAGAAATTCTGGCATTACTGGAAAGCAATCCCGAAAAATTCAGTCCAAATGTGATTATGCGCCCGTTATATCAGGAAGTGATTCTTCCCAATTTATGCTACATCGGCGGAGGCGGAGAAATTGCTTATTGGCTGGAACTAAAATCTTTTTTCGCTGCTGCAAAAGTGACTTTCCCGATGCTGCTGATAAGAAACTCAGTGCTTTTGGTAACCGAAAAACAAAGCAAAAAAGCAGACAGATTAAACCTTACATGGTCGGATTTATTTACAAATCAAAACACATTGGTTAACCGCATCACACAAAAATTATCTGATTTTCCAATTGATTTCAAAGAGCAGAAAGATGCTTTAAGAAAACAATTTGAAGCGCTTTTAGAATTAGCCAATCATACTGATAAATCTTTCTTAGGAGCAGTAAAAGCTCAGGAAGTCAAACAGACCAAAGGATTGGAAAATCTGGAAAAAAGACTTCTCATTGCTCAAAAAAGAAAATTCCATGATGAACTGCAGCGTATTATTGACCTGCAGAACGAATTGTTCCCAAACCAAAGTTTGCAGGAACGCCAAGCCAATTTCTCCGAATTTTATCTGGAAAACGGTGAACAATTAATCCCTCAATTAATGAACCAGCTCAATCCTTTAGAACACAATTTTAACATTCTTACATTGTACTAAATGATTATTCACCATAAAAACCAAAAAACCAATGACCAAAGACCGTCTTATTTCACTTGATGTCTTTAGAGGACTAACTATTTTATTAATGACCATTGTTAATAATCCCGGCAGCTGGTCTGCAATTTATCCTCCATTAGAACACGCCGAATGGCACGGCTGTACACCCACCGACTTAGTTTTCCCGTTCTTTGTTTTTATTATGGGGGTTGCGATTTCATTTGCAATGCCTCGTACAGACGCGATTAATCGCGCCTCTACAAGCACATTAAATAAAATATTCACCCGCTCGCTCCGTATGATCTGCCTTGGAATATTTTTCAACTTTTTCAGCAGCATACAGCTCTTCGGCTTAGAGGGCATTCCGTTACTGACTGGCCGACTGCTAATTACAGCCATAGCCGGCTATGCCTTAATGGGAAATTTTGACGCTAAACTAAAAACCTATTTAGCAGTTTCAATTTTTATTGTTTACATGATTCTTGCTTACAGCGGTATTGAATCTTATCAATCGGTTCGTTTACCCGGTGTTTTACAGCGCATCGGAATTGTCTATTTTGTCGCTTCGCTTCTGTACCTAAAAACAACGCAGCGGACTCAATTAATAACTGCAATTGGAATCCTGCTAAGTTACTGGGCAGTTATGACGCTTATTCCTGCACCTGGTTTTGAAATTACAAATCTTGAAAAAGGTACCAATCTAGTGGCTTGGGCTGACAGTATTCTATTAAAAGGGCATATGTGGGAGCCAACCAAAACTTGGGATCCCGAAGGTGTACTAAGCACTATTCCTGCCATTGCAACGGGAATAATAGGTTTACTAATTGGCCAGCTGCTAAACAGCGCATCATTAAAAACTGAAAAATTCAAAAAAATATTACTTATAGGAGTAATTTTGATTATTCTGGGGCAAATCTGGAATATTGTTTTCCCTATAAACAAAGCGCTTTGGACAAGTTCATACGTTTTATACACTGCTGGACTTGCTGCTCTTACTTTATCTCTTTTATACTACCTGATTGATATTGCTGATTATAAAAAAGGTATCAAATTATTCCTAATCTGGGGAGTAAATCCAATGATCGTTTTCTTTCTTTCTCAGATTATACCACAGGCCATGGGAATGATTTCATTGCCAAATCCAAAAACACCTGCGGAACAGACTAATCTTTGGGATTATTTATATTTTCTGGGAGTACAGCCGTATTTCGAAAACCCGATGACTGCATCATTAGTATTTGCAATGCTTTATGTAGGTTTTTGGTCAATACTTTTGGCTTATTTTTACAAAAACAAAATGTATTTTAAAGTATAAAAAATAACAGTAATTACAGATTTCCACCATTTAACCGAAAATTTGCTAAAATATTTCGAGAAAAAAAGTATATTTTTGCACAAAATTTTAAAACACAGAAAAAATGGCGACTAATAGAACTTTTACAATGATTAAACCAGATGCGGTTCAAAACGGACACATCGGAAACATATTAGCAATGATTACAAACGGTGGTTTCAAAATCGTTTCTTTGAAATTAACTCAATTAACAGTTGCAGATGCTCAGGCATTTTACGCTGTGCACGCTGCAAGACCTTTCTACGGAGAATTAGTAGAATTTATGTCAAGAGGTCCTATCGTTGCTGCAATTTTAGAAAAAGAAAACGCCGTTGAAGATTTCAGAACTTTAATTGGTGCTACAAACCCTGCTGATGCTGCCGAAGGAACAATTCGTAAAGCATATGCAGCTTCTATCGGAGAAAATGCAGTTCACGGATCTGACAGTGACGAAAACGCTGCTATCGAAAGTGCATTTCACTTTGCTGGAAGAGAGCAATTTTAATTTATGATTTTAAATTGCTGAACTTAGATTTCAGATTTAATAAAAAATGCCGTTTCTTAATTTGAAACGGCATTTTTATTTATATGCTAAAATCTGAAATCTTTATCTCAAAACCACATCCTTCACCACATCTCTCCTCAATTCCTCATTAATCATTTTGATAATCTTGGATTTGCCGTGACTCAATTCCTCACGCAAAACCGCCGAGGTTAACTGAACATACAGAGTTGATCCTTTCAAAACCACATTGTTGGTATAACTGTTCACACCGTTCCCCATCAGATTACGCCAAGCATCTTTCACATCAATCTCATCCATTCCAGACTGCAGTTTATTCACCTCAATAATCTGTTTCAGAATATCTCCTACAGTACTTTGATTATTTAGTCTTTTTGCCATAGTCATCTAGATTTATCGGTCCTGCTTTTTTATAATGATATTCTTTTTTCTCTGCATTCAAAACAACCAACTCTTTATCTGTCAAAGCTAGTATTTCCTCGCTCCATTTCATGTACGGTGTAGTGTAATCCAAATAAGTCTGATCCTCTGCAAACCTGATTTTTACTTTCTCGAACGTATTATTCACCAAAAAAGTTCCATCTAATTGCGGCATCACTTTCTTTCGGATTCCTGTATTATTTTTATCAATCTGGAAATAATCAAAGGATTCATTCACGCCATATTGTTTTTCGCTTCCATCCTCCAAAACCACTTTTTCAATTTCCCAATACCCGTTGATTTTTAAAACATCCGCAGGATTTATTTTTTGTTTACAGCCAGCGAATAAAAGGGCAATTAATAAAACACCAAATACTTTTTTCATAAATAATTTATTTTTTTAAGAAACTATATCCTGCTGTCCGCTGTAAACAAAGTTCACTGAACTCCAATTAAAATGAATGTTTAGTGAAGTAATCAAGACTAAGGAATCCAGCTAACAGCAACTTTAGCGAACCTGCAAAGTTAAACTTAAATAATCCAAAGAAAACAAAAAAATGCTTTGTGATTAAACTATTTTCTATATTTTTGATCCTACCCAAATACCTAATATCATAACCATGTCTAAATCACTACTATTACTATTTGTTGCTGTTTTTTGTATCAATTGTTCCTCAGATAATAAAGAATCAGATACTCCTCCTACTGAAGAACCACTCTACTTTCCGCCACTTACAGGAACTACCTGGAAAACCAAATCAGTTGAAAGCCTTGATTGGAATAAAGCAGCCGTACAGCCGCTTTTAGATTACCTAAAACTCAAAAACACTAAAGGTTTTATCATTCTTGTTAATGGTCAGATCGTAATGGAAAATTATTTCAATGGCCATGATGCTGCTACAAATTGGTACTGGGCAAGTGCAGGAAAAACATTAACATCAGCAATGACTGGAATTGCACAGCAGGAAAACCTCATCAATATCAATAATAAAGTATCTCAATACATAGGAACAGGCTGGACTAGCACTCCTATTGACAAAGAAAATCTAATTACCTGCAAAAATTTACTGACAATGACTTCAGGGCTTAATGACGCCACTGATGATGTCACACCATCTGCCTTAACTTATACTGCCGATGCTGGAACACGTTGGGCATATCATAATGTATATGTAAAACTGCAGGATGTTGTTGCTGCAGCTTCCAGACAAACATGGTCTGCCTATTTCAACACCAAATTAAGAGACAAAATAGGAATGGATGGCTCTTGGTTTGCTTCTGGCAACAACAGCGTATATTACAGCACAACAAGAAGCATGGCTCGTTTTGGATTGTTGATGTACAATAAAGGAAAATGGAATGATGATGTAATTTTAAATGAAAGTTATTTCAATGAAGCTACAAACACTTCACAAAACATCAACTTAGGCTACGGCTATCTGTGGTGGCTGAACGGCAAAGCGAGTTATCATCTGCCGCAATCACAAGCTTCTTTTCAAGGAAGCATTATCCCAACAGGACCAAATGACATGTTTATGGCTTTGGGTAAAAACGACCAGAAAATCTATATTGTTCCAAGCAAAAAAATGGTTGTCATCCGAATGGGCGAAGCAGCTGATAACGTTAATTTAGCTTTATCCGACTTTGACAAAACACTTTGGACAAAAATAAGTGCTTTGTATCAGTAAGCAAAGCATAAAACAACTATTCTATTTATTATTCCGTACTCTCTTGGTTACTCCCAAGACAAAGAATATTACGCCAATCAATAATAAAACATAATATACCGGAACGCTTTTTTCTCTGAGAACATTTGCCAAAACAAATGCGATAATACTGACAAAGTAAAAATAAATAGGACTATAATTTTTCATAAACAACTAACAATTATTTAAAAAAGCTGTCAACAAACTCGTATTTATTGAAAACCTGTAAGTCTTCAATTCCTTCGCCGACACCAATATATTTTACAGGAATCTGAAACTGATCCGAAATACCAATTACAACACCGCCTTTGGCAGTACCATCTAATTTGGTAACTGCTAAACACGAAACCTCAGTAGCTGCAGTAAACTGTTTGGCCTGTTCAAATGCATTTTGCCCTGTAGAACCATCCAAAACAAGCATTACATCGTGAGGTGCATCGCCAACCACTTTCTGCATTACACGTTTTACTTTTGAAAGTTCGTTCATCAGGTTAATTTTATTATGCAGACGACCGGCAGTATCAATAATAACAACATCAGCATTTTGGGCGACAGCAGATTGCAACGTATCAAAGGCTACCGAAGCCGGATCACTTCCCATTTCCTGACGGACAATAGGAATACCGACTCTGTCTGCCCATATCTGCAGCTGATCAATCGCAGCTGCGCGAAAAGTATCTGCTGCTCCTAGAACTACTTTATAACCAGCTTTCTTAAATTGGTAAGAAAGTTTTCCAATTGTCGTTGTTTTACCTACGCCATTTACACCAACAACCATCAAAACATAAGGCTTTGTGTTTATCGGAATAACAAATTCTGTAGCTTCACCCGTATTAGTTTCTGATAATAGTCCTGCTATCTCATCTCTTAATATCTGATTAAGTTCATCAGTTCCAAGATATTTATCCTCCTCTACTCTTTTTTCGATTCGGTTAATTATTTTAAGAGTTGTATTAACTCCCACATCTGAAGAAACAAGAATTTCTTCTAAATTATCCAAAACATCATCATCTACTTTTGATTTTCCGGCAACCGCTTTGGTCAACTTGGAAAAAAAACTGGTTTTGGTTTTCTCAAGACCTTTATCTAATGATTGTTTTGCCTCTTGGCTTAGGCTCGAGTCTTTTTTCTCTGAAGAGAATATTTTTTTAAAAAAGCTCATTTAAAATGGAGTTTTATGATTGGAATTTACATTTGTCAGCTTTAATAGGAAAAATCAATTGAAAAAATGGATTTATCTTTTGCTGTCACCTAAAAAAGTTTTCTTTTGAGATGTAAATATAGAAAATAAAAAAGCTACTTCCGAGTGAAAGTAGCTTATCTATAAAATGCAATATGATTATTTCTTTTTCAAGAATTCATCAACTTCTTCAGGAGCCATAATAGATTCAACGAATGTATATGCGCCAGTTACTGGAGATTTCACCATTTTGATGGCTTTTGATAATCTCTTAGAAGATGTTTGTAACGATGCTACGGTTTTCTTTGCCATGATTCAAATGTTTTACAAAACTTTTACTCAAGTAAAAATTTTTAATTATTTAATTTCTTTATGAACAGTAACTCTTTTCAAGATTGGATTAAATTTTTTAATCTCTAATCTGTCTGGAGTATTTTTTTTGTTCTTAGTAGTTATATATCTTGAAGTTCCTGCAACACCTGTAGTTTTGTGCTCAGTACATTCTAAAATTACCTGGATTCTATTTCCTTTCTTTGCCATCTTGCTATATATTTATTTTGGAAAAGATTATTTAATAAATCCTTCTGACTGCGCTTTTTTCAAAACTGCAGCGATTCCATTTTTATTAATTGTTTTTATCGTAGATGCTGCTACTCTAAGAGTAATCCATCTATCTTCTTCTGGAAGATAAAAACGCTTTTTAACTAAGTTTACAGAAAATTTTCTCTTAGTTTTGTTCATAGCGTGAGAAACGTTATTTCCTACCATCGCTCTTTTACCTGTAAGGTCACAAACTCTTGACATTATACTTATCTTTTATCGTTATTCAAAATCAGGGTGCAAAGGAAAGAAAAATAAACCTATAAACCAAAAAAATTATTGTTCTTTTTTCGAAATTTCTTTCAATAACATTTCAAGCCCTTTTACCGATGCTCTATCTATCACTTTTTCACGTGGTTGTCCAAAATCAAACTCTTCTGCAAAAACTCCATTAGCCGTAGCCACAGCAATATAGACCGTCCCGACACTTGCATCTGCCTCCCCTTTTGACGGACCGGCATTGCCTGTTGTTGCGATAGCATAATCTGTTTTTAGTAATGTTTTCACGCTCAAAGCCATAGCTCTGGCGACTTCAGCACTCACAACACTGTGTTCTTCAATCAAATTCTTCGGGATACCTAATACATTTTGCTTCACTTCCGTCGCATAAGCAACAACACTTCCTTTAAAATAATTAGAAGCTCCAGGAACAGAACTTAGCAGCCGAGCAACACCTCCGCCTGTACAGCTTTCGGCGGTGGCAACAGTTTTATTCTGCTGTGTTAGAATCTTTCCTATAACTGTTTCAAGAGTTTCATCATCTTCAAAACCTACAATAATATCTCCTATTATTTCAGTAAGAGAAATCACATTCTCTTCTATTGCTTTTTCCAACAACTTTTTATTAGTTCCTCTGGCCGAAAGACGCAGATTCACCCTTCCGTACGCAGGCAGATAAGCCAGCTTTATAAATTCGGGCAGATTATTTTCCCAGTCTTCAATCTGTTCCGCCACTGCACTTTCTCCGCGTCCGTAAGTCAGTATCGTTTTATGAAGAATATATGGACGCTTATAATCCCGAACTATTTTGGGAATAATTTCATTTTCTACCAAATATTTCATCTCAAAAGGAACTCCCGGCAATGAAACAAACACAGTATTTTCCTTTTTTATCCACATTCCTGGTGCAGTACCAACCTTATTAGCAAGAACAGTACACTTAGAAGGAACCAAAGCCTGATCTTTATTAATCTGAGTAATCGGCCGTTTATAAAATCCTTCTATCAATTGAGTTACATGTTCAAGAACCGCATCATCAACAACCAATTCATCTTCAAAATAATCACAAAATGTTTTTTTAGTAATATCATCCTTTGTAGGCCCGAGTCCTCCTGTAATAATTACAATATCAACTGTATTCTGCAGTTTTGAAAATGTATCCAAAATATGTTCTCGAGAATCACTTACAGACAGCATTTCATGAACCTCAACTCCAATTCTGTCCAAGGATTTAGCAATAAAACCCGAATTTGTATCAACAATCTGACCAATTAGAATTTCATCTCCAATTGTAACTATGGCTGCTTTCATATTTTTAAAACTTTTATTTTATATTCAATAAAAAAAATCTAACCATTGTAATTTCCCATACAACTGTTAGATTTTTCTATGTTTTATACTTTTATAAAAAAAATTAAAGTGACAGACTAAAGGTCGAAATCTTTTTTCAGCTCTTTGATAGCGTCTTTCACCTGTGATTTAACACTTTTATATGTTTCAATTATTTCTTTCTTTTTACCTTCTGTTTTAGTCCAGGCCTCGATTTGCAAAATTTCTTCGAATGCCACATTCAAACCCAATAAATCTAAAGTAGGTTTCAGTTTGTGTGCAAAAGCATAGGTCTGCTTATAATCTTTCTTCTTGATACCATCCCCTATCTGCGCTAAATCATCCGGTACTTCAGTAACAAATAAATTTAAAATTTCATTTACAAATTCCGGGTCATTATCTGAAAGTGCGTACACTTTTGCTAAGTTGTATTTTATAGCCATTATTTTACTTGTATTCTAAATAGTTTTTGTCCTTCTAAAAATCCTTCTAGAACATCATTCGGGTTTACCGCTGCAACTCCCGCTGGCGTTCCTGTAAAAATAATATCACCGATTTTTAATGTAAAAAACTGAGAAACGTACGAAACCAGCTCATCAATACTCCACAACATCATGTCTGAATTCCCTTTTTGGACGGTAATATTATTGTTCTTCAATTCAAAAGTAACATTTTCCAGTGAAACAAATTGACTTTTAGATAAAAATTCTCCAATAACAGCCGATCCGTCAAATGCTTTGGCTTTTTCCCAAGGCAGTCCTTTTTCTTTCAATTTAGCCTGTAAATCTCTTGCCGTAAAATCAATTCCTACACTAATTTCGTCATAATATTTATGCGCAAACTTAGGCTCAATATATTTTCCAACTTTGCTTATTTTCACAATAAGCTCAATTTCATGATGAATATCCTCCGAGAATTCCGGAATCACAAAAGGATGCTGTTTTAACAAAACTGCCGAATCCGGTTTCATAAAAATAACCGGTTCCGAAGGGCGCTCATTTTTTAATTCTTCTATATGGCTGGCGTAATTCCTGCCGATGCAGATTATTTTCATTCTTTCTTAAGATGCTAAGATTCTAAGTCGCTAAGATCCTAAGTTTCTTAGCAACTTAGAATCTTAGCATCTTAGAAACTTATTTCGTATTTAATTTTCTTAATTTAATAGCCGTCAAAACTTTTTTGGTATACAATGGAAAATCGGCATTTTGAATCCAGCTGTAATAACCTGGTTCTGTTTCGAGAATCTTATCCACCTTAGCTCCTTTGTGTTTCCCGAAGGTAAAAATTTCTTCATTATCAGCATCAAAAGCGATCATTCCTGCGAAATCTGCTATTTTTTTTCTAGTAGTAAACTCAGACAATGATTTCATATCATTTTCCAGTTCTGGATAACGATCCAATTGTGCTTTTAGAATTTCATAAGTCGCCATAGTATCAGCTTCGGCAGAATGTGCATTTTCCAAACCTTTACCGCAGTAAAACTTCAAAGCCGCACTCAAAGTACGTTCTTCCATTTTATGAAAAATAGTCTGCACATCTACAGAAACCCTGTTTTTCATATCAAAATCAACGCCGGCACGCAGTAATTCTTCAGCCAATAAAGGTATATCAAAACGATCCGAATTAAATCCAGCCAAATCGCTATCTTTAATCATGTTGTAAACTTGCGGAGCCAATTCCTTAAACGTAGGCTCATTTGCCACTTTTTCATTACTTATACCATGAATAGCTGTTGAAGAAGGCGGAATTGGAATAGTAGGATTCACCAGCCATGTTTTGCTTTCTTTATTTCCGTTGGGGAAAACTTTAAAAACTGATATTTCTACAATTCTGTCTTTTCCGATATCGATTCCAGTTGTTTCAAGATCGAAAAAACAAATTGGCTTATTGAGTTTTAGTTCCATTTTTTGTATTTAATTGTACAAATATAAAAATTTGGGCTTGATTTGCTCTTGATTTCATTTTAAAGTCAGCATTAAAACACTAATAAATAAGAAAACCCAACATTTCAAAAGACAATGTTGGGTTTATTCTCATTTTATATGAATTTAATAATCTCTGTTTATATCAAATGCTTCAAGGTATTCAGCAACACGTTTCACAAAACTTCCTCCCAAAGCTCCATCTACAACACGATGGTCATAACTGTGCGACAAGAACATTTTTTGACGGATACCAATAAAATCACCTTCTGGAGTTTCAATAACAGCCGGCACTTTACGTATAGCCCCCAATGCTAATATACCTACTTGAGGCTGATTGATAATCGGCGTTCCAAAAACACTTCCAAAAGTCCCAACATTGGTAACTGTATAAGTTCCTCCCTGAGTATCATCCGGTTTTAACTTTCCTGTTTTGGCACGATTCCCCAGATCATTTACAGCTTTAGCCATACCTACCAAATTCAGCTGATCTGCATTTCTAATAACAGGAACAATTAGATTCCCATTTGGCAAAGCTGCAGCCATCCCTAGATTGATATCTTTCTTTTTTATAATAAAATCTCCCTGCACTGATATATTCATACCTGGATAATCTTTTATTGCTTTGGCAACCGCTTCCATAAAAATAGGTGTGAAAGTCAGTTTCTCCCCTTCTCTTTTTTCAAAAGCTTCTTTAACTTTATCTCTCCATTTTACGATATTGGTCACATCAACTTCTATAAATGACTGTACGTGAGCCGAAGTCTGCACAGAAGCTACCATATAACCAGAAATCAGCTTGCGCATTCTGTCCATTTCTATGATTTCATCGCCTCCATTTACCGAAACTGGCACAACTGGCTGTATTGGCTGAACTTGTACTGGCTCCACTGTTTCCACTGGAATACTTTTTGGAGGATCTGCTTTTACCGTCTCGATAGTTTTAACCGGTTCAGCAATACTAACCGAAAGCTGAGCTCCTCTGTTTTTTATATAATCTAAAATATCATCCTTAGTAACACGCCCTTCTTTTCCAGAACCAGCAATACTTTCTAACTCCGCCAACGAAACCCCTTCTTCTTTTGCAATATTTTTTACTAATGGTGAAAAGAATTTATCACTTTCAAAAAAGCTAACTGAAGCACTGACAGTTTCTTTAGCCGTTTCAACAGATTTTTCAATTTCCTGAATAACAGCATCCGAGACATCTTGAGCAGGTACTGCCGCAGCACCTCCTTCGGTTTCAATAATAGCAATAGTTTCACCTACCTGAATCAAATCATCTTTACCAAATAACTTTTCAACAAGAATTCCAGAAACCTCGGACGGAACCTCAGAATCAACTTTATCGGTAGCAATTTCCAAAACAGCTTCATCTGCTTCTATTTTGTCACCAACTTCTTTTAACCAGTTTGTAATGGTTGCTTCCGCAACGCTTTCTCCCATTTTTGGAAGCTTTAATTCAAATCTTGCCATATTATTAACCTAAAAGGTGATTTTGATTTTAATTTTGCGAAATTAATAAATATTTTAAATATAAATTTCACTAAATATAATTTTATTTAAATTTTTCAATTTCTCCCCTTCCATTAGAAGAATCACTCCCAATACAAAAATTAGTGCCTTTTGGTATGATTCTAAAGATAACTCCTTTATTAACATATCTTTCGTGAATCTCAATACACTCCTTAAAAGATACAAATTCATTATCCAAAACGATCTTCAACCCGTTTCTTATTGAATTTGATGACAAATTTACCTCTTTTTCTGCTTCCCAATCTAGAAAATCAACCTTTTTTTGAACGGCAGCAGTTATTATTTTCACTAATGTTTCAGAAGCTGACACCAATAAATAATTTTCAGCTTTAATTTTGGATTTAACCTGTCCCTGCATTCTTTTAATCAAAGAAAAAAATATAATTCCAATTTTCATAAATATTGAAAAAAGAAAAGAAACCTTAAAATGTTTTTTATAAAAAAACTCCATTGCTTCCTGGAAACGTTTCATATAAATTCCATCTTTAACTGTACTTTCTCCCTTATAATGTATTACAACTGTTTCATGGAAATAAAAATTACTTCTTCCCATTTGTAAAACTCTATAAGAAAGATCAATATCATCAGAATACATGAAACAATCTTCATCAAAGCCTCCAATTTCCTGATACAATTCTTTTTTAAGAAGCATAAAAGCCCCAACCAATATTTCTACTTCACCTGTTTCGTTTTCGGACAGATGCTGGGCATAATATTTATTAAAAAGCGATGATTTTGGAAATATTTTATACAACCCCATGATCTTGGTAAAAGCGACCCAAGGTGTCGGAATTCCTCGTTTGCTTTCCGGCAGAAAGTTTCCTGTGCCGTCAATAAGCTTTACACCCACGACCCCGAGTTTTTTTTGTTTTTGGGCAAATGCCAGTACTTTTTCAAATGTATCTTCGGCTACAACTGTATCTGGATTCAGAATGCAGATGTATTTTCCCTTAGCCTCAGCAGCACCTATATTATTACCTTTCGGAAAACCTACATTATGATTATTTTGAATGAGTTTGAGATTTGGGAAACGAGATTTTACCATCTCACAGCTGCCGTCTGAAGAATTATTGTCAACAACAATAATTTCGGAATCAATATTTATTAAAGCGCTTTCTACGCTTAATAAACACAGCTCCAAAAAATAGCGAACGTTATAATTAAGGATAATGACTGATAACTGCATTGGGCAAATATAAACTTAGGAATTTCAAAATACAAATACACAGCTACAATAGTTTCTAAAGCTTTTTGGGATTCTGATGGGTATTAAAAAACCATCAGTAACAGAATACAATCACTTTCAACAAAACACACAATTTTATAACTCCAAATTACAACAAATCTAACTTTATCGATATTGATATGGCACGCTGATTTCGCAGATTAAAATCGGGGGTGATTTCTCGCAAAGGCGCAAAGAACACAAGGAAAACTTTGCGCCTCTGCGCCTTTGCGAGAAAAATTTTAATCAACTTACATTATGAAAATTTCACAAAACCATAATAGCTCTTTAGCCCTGATCGAAGCGGAAATCCTTATATCCCGTCTCGTCCCAAAAGACGAGAGGGACATAAGATTACAGCGCAGAGCAGGAACCCATATTTCCCGAAAATGCCTAATCATTCGCTCCAAATCATTTTTATTTGGGAATTGTTTAATATCTTGCTTTTGAATTTCTTTTTGGACAAATGATACAAAAAATACTGTTGCTTTTCTTTTTGTTTGTGACCGGTTCCTACGCCCAAACCAAAGGGTGTACGGATCATTTTGCGAAAAATTTTGACCCAAATGCAACCGATAATGACGGAAGCTGTGTGTATGCTTCCGTAAAAGTGAAAGCGCAGTTCACCGAAAAAATAAGCGACACGATAAAGGAAACTTCGGGAGTGATAGCCTTTGACAATTTGCTTTGGACGCACAATGATGACGGCGACACGGCTATTTATGGACTGAGCACAAAAGGCAAAATCGAGAAAAAAGTTGTTTTCCCGAGGGTGAAAAACAATGACTGGGAGGAAATTTCGCAGGACAGCCTGTACCTGTACATAGGCGATTTTGGCAATAATTACAGGGGAAACCGGCAGGATTTACGGATTTTGAGAATCGAAAAGAAGTCGGTTTTGGACAATGCGCCCTTGGTGGACACCATTGCTTTTTCGTATGCAGACCAAACGGATTTTACGGTTCAAAAACCCAATACGACCAATTTTGACTGTGAGGCTTTTGTGGTTATGAAAGACAGTATTTATTTGTTTACCAAACAATGGTCGGACAGAAAAACGGGTGTTTACACCTTACCAAAAACTCCAGGGACACATATTGCCCAACTCAAGGAAACGCTGGATGTACACGGATTGGTTACCGGCGCAACGGCTTTGCCTGACGGGAAAGGTGTTGTTTTATGTGGCTATTCGCCAATGCTTCAGCCGTTTGTTTACTTGCTTTATGGTTATAAAAACAATGATTTTGCCAATGGAAACAAACGGAAAATTAAAATTGAGCTTCCGTTTCACCAAATCGAGGGAATTGCCACCGAAGACGGTTTGCTATTTTACCTGACGAACGAAGCAACGGTGAAAAAACCTTTTGTAAACACGCCACAGCAAATCCATACGATTGATTTGAGTCCGTTTTTGAAACCTTAGAAATACTGCTAATTTTATTATTACGCTAAAATTCACAAAGCAGACACAGAGGAACGCTAAGATTAAAGCTCCGTGAATCTTTGCGTAATTAACTCAACATACAACTTCCGTTTTAAAAACTTACTTTTGCAAAAAAAATTAGCCTTGTGAATTATTTATCAGTCGAAAATATATCTAAATCTTTTGGGGAGCGCACGCTTTTCAAAGATCTTTCCTTTGGGATTAACAAAGACCAAAAAATTGCTTTTATTGCCAAAAACGGTTCGGGAAAAACCACACTTATGAATATCCTCAACGGTTTTGACGAACCTGACACAGGACAAGTGGTGCTTCGAAAAAGCATCCGAATGGCGTTTTTGTCACAGGACAACAAACTGCAGGATGAACTGACGATTGAGGAAAGTATTTTCGCTTCAGACAATGAAAGCCTAAAAGTGATTGAGGCTTACGAAAAAGCATTAGAAAACCCTGAAGACGAGGAAGCTTACCAAAAAGCCTTCGACGCAATGGATCGTCACAACGCTTGGGATTTTGAAACGCAATACAAACAGATTTTGTTCAAACTGAAGCTGGAAGACTTCAAACTGAAAGTCAAAAGTCTTTCGGGAGGACAGAAAAAACGTTTGTCACTTGCCATCATTTTGATTAACCGTCCTGATTTGTTGATTCTTGATGAGCCGACAAACCACTTGGATCTAGAAATGATCGAATGGTTGGAAAGTTATTTTGCCAAAGAAAACATCACCCTGTTTATGGTAACGCACGACCGTTTCTTTTTGGAGCGCGTGTGCAACGAAATCATCGAACTCGATAATGGACAACTATACCAATACAAAGGAAATTATTCTTATTATTTGGAGAAAAAAGAAGAGCGAATTGCCTCCGAAAATGCAAGCGTGGACAAAGCCCAAAACCTATTCGTGAAAGAATTGGAATGGATGCGCCGTCAGCCGAAAGCGCGAACCACCAAATCGAAATCGCGTCAGGATGATTTTTATGTGATTAAGGAAAAAGCACAAAGTCGCCGTCGGGAAAATAAAGTGGAACTCGAGATCAATATGGAGCGAATGGGAAGCAAGATTATTGAGCTTCACAAACTTTCCAAAAAATTCAAAGACCGCGTTATTCTGGATAATTTCAGTTATGATTTTCAGCGTGGCGAACGCATCGGGATTATTGGTAAAAACGGAACTGGTAAATCTACTTTCCTGAATCTTTTGACCGGAACGATACCTCTTGACGGCGGAAAAGTAGTTGTGGGAGACACCATCAAAATAGGTTATTACACCCAAGCTGGTATTGACCCGAAACCCGGTCAACGCGTGATTGATGTCATCAAGGAATTTGGTGAATTTATTCCGCTGACGAAAGGAAAAATCATTTCAGCTTCGCAATTATTGGAACGTTTTCTTTTTGATGCCAAAAAACAATACGATTATGTCGAAAAATTGAGTGGTGGCGAATTGAAACGTTTGTATTTATGTACCGTTTTAATTCAGAACCCAAACTTTTTGATTCTGGATGAACCAACGAATGATTTGGACATTGTAACATTAAATGTTTTGGAAAGTTTCCTTTTGGATTATCCGGGATGTTTGGTAGTGGTTTCGCACGACCGTTATTTTATGGACAAAATCGTGGATCAGTTATTCGTTTTCAGAGGTCAGGGAGAGATTGAAACTTTCCCAGGAAATTACTCCGATTTCAGGGCGTACGAAGACAGCGCCGACGTTGCCCAAAAAGAGGAAAACAAAGCCGAAAAGAAAGACTGGAAACAAAACAATCCAACCGGAAACCTGACTTTCAACGAGCAAAAGGAATACCAAAAAATTGAGCGCGAAATCAAGGATTTGGAATTGGACAAAGCCAAAATCGAGCAATTATTTTCCGAAGGAAAAGTAGCCGATGCCGACATCGAAAAGAAAGCCAAAGAACTGGAAAACATCATCAAAAAAATTGAGAATAAAGAGGAACGATGGTTTGAACTGAGTGCGAAGATGGAAGGATAATTTTAGTATTCAATCTGCAGAATTTAGTATTCAGTTTTAAACAAAACTCAAATAAAAGCCACAACGGAATTTAATTCTGTTGTGGTTTTGTTTTTAATAATTGTTTGTAATCTTTTATTGCTATTTTAGCATTGTTTAAATTTAATTTCAAATGACAAAAAAACATTATTTCATCATTCCGTTCCTTTTATTCTTTTGCAACAATTCTTTTGCCCAAACACAGGGAGAAATGAATGCAACAGCAAATGCCAATTATAAAAAAGCAGATGCAGAACTGAATAAAGTTTACAAACAGCTTATGGCTATGCTAGATCAAAATGAGAAGCCACTATTGATTCAAGCAGAAAAAGATTGGGTAAAATTCCGCGATTCTCACTGCAAATTTGATGCTTCTCAATATGAAGGCGGAAGTATTCAGCCTTTGATATATTCCACATGTTTAGAAGAATTAACAAAGAAAAGAATTGCAGAAATTAAGGCTAGCATAAAAGATAGAGATAGATAAAATCCTCATTTAGAGTTAAAAAGTTATTTCTTAAAAATAATTTTCAAAAACCACAACAGAATCTAACTCCGTTGTGGCTTTTTTCTTTATGATAAAAGTCATTACCAATTTAAAGACAAAAATGTATTTTTGAAACAGTAACAATTACAGATCAAAATTACCTCTCAAACCTCATCCATGAAAAAAGCATTACTTCTTGTTTTTATTGCCTTTACGATGCAATTACAGGCCCAATCTACAAACGGAACAGACACAAATAGCAAATGGAATTTCGGAATCGAACTCGATGTTTTGCCCTACGCCACCGGAGGTTATTTTGGTGCGGGTTGGATCGGTAAGGACAAATGGCGCGGAAGAGCCCTTTTTGCAGATGTCAACAAACCCGATTTTGTGACCAAAGACGGTTTCTCAGACCACCACATAAAAGCGTACGCCGTTATTTTGGATCGTTTTTTAAAAGACAGCTGGAAAGGCTGGTGGATTGGCGGAGGACCCGTTTATTGGAAAAGTGATATTCAAAGTGACAGCAGTAACGCCACAAAAAACTTCGACAACTTTCTGCTAAACGGAAGTCTGGGTTATAATTTCACCATCTACAAAAATATCTATGTTTCACCCTGGGCAGGCTTGAGCCTAAAAGCTGGCGGCAGCGATGAATTTATTCTGGACAATAAAGAATATAATCTTCCTCTGCTAAATCCAGAAGCTTCAATAAAATTTGGAATTTTCTTTTAGCATAAATCATTTTCGGTTTTGCTATATTTGCGTCCTAAAAAATTAACACATTTCTATGAAACATTTATTAGCAGCCCTAGCGGTCTTGACTCTTGTCATTTCCTGTAAAAACAAAGAAGAAGAAAAAGCAGCACCTGTAAAACAAGAAACCGTTGATGTTGCTGCCAAAAACGAAAAAGAAATCACCGATTACATTGCCAAAAATAATTTGAAGGCTGAAAAAACCGAATCTGGTTTGTATTATGTAATTAACGAGCCAGGAACAGGAACACAGCCTACTGCTGCGTCGAATGTGACTGTAGCCTACAAAGGTTCTTTTATCGATGGAACTGTTTTTGACCAAAGTGGTCCTGAAGGAATTTCTTTTGGTTTAGACCAGGTAATAAAAGGATGGACAGAAGGTATTCCTCTTTTGAAAACAGGCGGCAGCGCTATTCTTTTGATACCTTCACATTTGGGATACGGAGATAATACAATGGGACCAATTCCTGGAGGTTCGGCTCTTATTTTTGAAGTAAAACTGATTGCCGTAAACTAATAAATCCTATAAAACTACAGCAAAAGCCACAACCGAATCTAATTCTATTGTGGCTTTTGTTATTCATGCCTTAACATAAACGCGGATATCTATTGATAATAATAAAATACTTTTATTGTAAGAGTTAAACCTAAATGTGAAATTTTGTTTAGTTTTATGTTTTGCTAAAAATTATAAATCATGCAATTAAACTATTTCTTGGATAAATTCCAGTCTTAATTATGTCTTTTATAAGTAATATGAAATCGATATTTTTTATCATTTTGTTTCTTTTTCTTTCTCAAACCGCTTTTTCACAGGAAACGAATAAAGAAGGTGATAAACTTTACCCTTTACGCACTATTATCGATTTATTCACCAAAGAAGATACTTTAAAAATTAGCAAACCCGATTCCAAAAATCACTTAATCGCATTTCCTACTTTGGGTTATCAGCCCGCAAATGGATTTACACTGGGATTTATAAGCCAATTCAGTTTTAAGCTAAAACCCGAAAATAAAATTTCATTACTTTCCGGCGGTGCATCCTACAGCACCAAAAAACAGATCCTGACGTATTTAAAAAACAATATGTACGTCAATAATGACCGGCTGTTCTTTAGCGGTGACTTTCGTTATTATGTTTTTTCCCAGGCCAATTATGGTTTAGGAACTGACATTATCCCTTGGGGAGCCGAATTTCAGGACTTTGACTACAATGCCATAAAACAGCCCATGAATTACAACTATTTTAAGTTTCATGAAACGGCGTCCTACACTGTTTTCCCTTCATTTTTCATCGGTGCAGGAATTCATTTTGACAGCTATAGCAATATTGTGGACAAAAATTTAGATGCTGCCAATCAGAAATACACTTACCACTATACCTATTCCAAAAAACACGGCTTCAGTGATAGGAATTATGCTGTCAATGGCGTAAGCATCAATTTTATATACGACACCAGAGACAACCTGATAAACACAAACAATGGCTTGTACTTGAATATGAATTACCGTTACAATCCTCAAACTGATCTCAACAAACACCAAAGCGGTACTATGTTACTCGAAAGCCGTTATTTCATCCCCATCAGCAGAACCAACAAACAGCATGTTTTAGGTTTTTGGGCATACGGCCAGTTCTTAGCACATGGCCAATTGCCTTATCTGAATCTTCCTGCCATAGGCTGGGACCAGAACAGCCGAAGCGGAAAAGGCTACATTCAGGGTCTTTTTAGAGGTACAAACCTGATGTATTTTGAAAGCGAATACCGTTTCCCGATTACCAAAAACCAAATGATAAGCGGTACCATATTTGCCAATGCCACCACCACCAGCGATGCAGACAGAAACCTAAAACTGGGAGAATACATCCAGCCTGCCGTGGGAGTTGGGTTAAGAATCCTGCTCGACAAAAACACGCTGACCAATTTTATCGTCAATTACGGATTGGGACGCGATTCACACACTTTCTATTTTAATGACGGCGAAGGGTTCTAAATCATAAATCAGCCAAGCCACTGCAGTATTTTTATTATGGCGTGTCCCAAGGGCCGGGCTGTACGTTCCCGCTTCCCGATGAAAAATCGGGAGAGCTCCACTGCCATCCCTCACGCAAAAGTGCAAACATTCGGCTTTAGTTCAGAAACAGAAATTTTCAATAAAAAAATCTGCAAAAATCTGCGTGCTATTTATTTCACTCAGATTTAGCAGATAAATCAATTTATTTAAAAAAAGGAGCTCTCTACCAAGCAATCGGACGGTAATCTTTCAAAAATTTTCCGCACCAATGTTTTCCGGTATTAATCCCGTCAAACAAAGGATCCATAACCCGCGCAGCGCCGTCAACAATATCCAATGGCGGCTGAAAATCCTGTTCTTCTTGTTTCCGCTTAGCCAGTTCTGCCGGGTCTTCGTCTGTTACCCAGCCAGTGTCTACGGCATTCATAAAAATCCCGTCCTTCGCAAGAGTACCAGCAGCTGTGTGCGTGAGCATATTCAGCGCGGCTTTGGCCATATTCGTATGCGGATGGCGGTCTTCCTTGAAATCACGGTAAAACTTCCCTTCCATCGCCGAAACGTTAATGATATGTTTTTTTCCTGTATTGTCTTTCTTCATCACCTCCGAAAGACGGTTACACAATACAAAAGGCGCAACCGAATTGACCAATTGTACTTCAATCATCTCTGTGGTTTCAATTTGGCCTAATTTTAATCGCCAGCTGTTTACTTTTCGCAAATCAACCTGCTGCAAATCGGCATCAAGTTCTCCTTCTGGAAAAACTTCCTGAGCAACTAATGCATTATCAAATGAATAAGGAATCTGCGACAATTTGGCGGAAGCCCGCAGACCAATTCCTGGTTCAGGACCATGCCAGGTTACCGGCATATTCTGATTGGAAGAAGCTCCCGAAGTCAGCACTTTTAATTCATCGAGACAATTGGTATGATCCAGTAATAATTCCTGCGCATCTTGTGGCAAAGAACCAATCGGAAGTTCTTCATTTTCCATCAAATGCGTATAAAAACCAGCAGGACGTCTCACCGTCTGTGCTGCATTATTAATCAGAATATCCAGTCGCCCGTATTTCTGTTCTATAAAATTGCAGAAGATCTCCACACTCGGAATATGACGCAGATCCAATCCGTGAATTTTCAGGCGGTGTCCCCATTCCATAAAATCATCTTCTTTGGAAAACCGCAAAGCGGAATCTACGGGGAAACGGGTCGTAGCAATTACCGTTGCTCCTCCCCGCAAAAGCATCAGTGTGATATGATAACCAATTTTTAGGCGAGAACCTGTAATTACTGCAATCTGCCCTTTTACATCGGCTGTCTGAAAACGTTTGGCATAGTTAAAATCACCACAATCCGTACACATCGTGTCGTAAAAATGATGCATTTTGGTAAATTCCGTTTTGCATACATAACATTTTCTGGGTGTTTCCAGCTCTAATTGCTCTTTATTGGCAAGATCATTCATGCCCAACAATTTGGGAGCCACAAATACACTGGCTTCGCGAGCCGAACGAATTCCGGTTTCCTTGCGGGCCGTTCTGTCCCTCTTTTCCTGTTTGCGTTTGGCAACAGCCTTTCCGTCTTTTTTCCTCCGGATTAACTCATCGCGATCCGGACGGGCAAATTGACCTGCCACTTTGATTAAAGCAGTACGCTGTTCTTTCGGGATTTCAAAAATCTGATCGGTATCAGTATTTAATTCAGTCAAAACAGCAATGCATTGGTTAATTTCTTCCAATGTTATTGCAATTTTAGGTTCGATTGCTTCCTTCGTCATCATAAAAATTCATTGCGGTTCCCAGGTAATTTACAAGGGCGCAAAGATAGTTTTAATACATGAATTTCACGAATTAAAAAGCATATCGAAAAATTAGAACACGAATTTCACGCATTAGCATAAATTAAAATCTCAAAAATAATTTGTGAAATCTGTGTTTGTTTAAATAAAATTCGTGTCAATTCTTGAAATTCGTGTTTGTTTAAAATTCTCTGAGTATCTTTGTTGCTATGCTTTTTCAGATCAAATCCTATCTCAAATTCCTTTGGCATTCCAAGAATGAACATGCCGTACATTCGCCATTTGTTTTTTCTTTATTGACCAAATGTTTTTATGACAAGAAACCAAAACCCGAATATGAAGTTTTAAAAGAATATAGAAATTCGCTTTTGCAGAATAAAAACACTATCGAAGTAACTGATTTTGGGGCAGGTTCACGGGTTTTTAAATCTAATGCCAGACAGATTGCCCAAATAGCAAAAACTGCTGGTATTTCTGCAAAGCGAGCACAGTTATTATATCGAATAATTAATTATTTCCAGCCCGAAACTATATTGGAAATTGGAACTTCACTAGGGCTTGCCACTTCTGCCCTGTCTTTGGGAAATCCGCAAGCGTCTATTACAACATTAGAAGGCTGTCCAAATACAATGGCAATTGCAAAAAATCAATTTAAACAATTTGGTTTAAACAGTATAAATTCTGTGGTAACCAAATTCAATAATTATTTAGGTGATTTTCAACTTTCGGCTTTCGACTTTCGACTTATCTACTTTGACGGAAATCATTCCAAAAAAGCGACATTAGAATACTTTGAATTATTATTGCCAACAATAACCAATGAAACCGTCTGGATTTTTGATGACATTCACTGGTCTGCCGAAATGGAAGGAGCTTGGGAAATTATAATCAATCATCCAAAGGTTACCGTAAGCATTGATACTTTTCAATGGGGACTGGTATTTTTCAGGTACGAGCAGCCCAAACAGCATTTCATAATACGAACCTAGCTTTATACTTTAAAAAATCACTTCATGGATATCAAACAAATTTTTGAAAACAACCAAAATTGGATAATTAAACAGCTCCAGATCGACGAAGATTATTTTAAAAAACTAGGAAAAGGACAATCACCCGAATTTCTCTACATCGGCTGTTCGGACAGCCGTGTATCTGCCGAAGAGCTTATGGGACTGGAACCAGGAGAAGTTTTTGTGCACCGGAATATTGCCAACATGGTTCCAAATACTGACTTGAATTCTATGTCGGTTATCAATTATGCAGTTGTTCATTTAAAAGTAAATCATATTGTAGTCTGCGGGCATTATGGCTGTGGCGGTGTTCATGCGGCCATGCAGCAATCCGATTTGGGAATACTGAATCCTTGGCTGCGAAATATTAGAGATGTTTACCGAATCCATAGAAGAACCCTTGATGCCATTACGGATGACGAAGAAAAATACAAAAAACTGGTAGAGCTAAACGTTCAGGAACAATGCATCAATGTCATTAAAACTGCCGAAGTTCAAAAAGCATTTAGAGATCGAGAATTAAAAGTATATGGGTGGATTTTTGATATACATAACGGACAATTAATTGACTTAAACATTGATTTTACCGAAATATTAAAGAATATAACCCAGATTTATAAAATATCGGACTAATTGTATTTTATAAAATAAGCATTCAAAGTATTCAATCAAAAAAAAGACAGTCACCCCCATGACTGTCTTTTTATTAAAAATAACTTAACCTCTCAACCTTATTGCTAAATTTAACTATGCTAATAGTCAAAAAGTACTGGCGGCTATTATCAAAAATTTGAATTCTTAATAACTAGCACACAAAACTTAAAACTTTTATGACGTAAATCTACAATATAAAAATCAAAACAGGCTAAAAAATATCGTTAAAATTAATTAAAAAATCGTTAAAATACGTTTTTTATAAATTTTAATCATTATTTACCTACTTAATTTATATTTGAATTACAGAAATAAGTACTCTGATTTATGAAATTGTAATATCGATTTCTATTGTGCTTAGTCAATAATATTACATTCAATAAACTGTAACAAAAAGCGATCAAATGCTACTTATAATAAATTAAAAAGTCTTTTGTACTTTTAAAAACAAAATCAATAATCTGCACACGAGCCCTTGGGACGAACTGGCAAAGCAATCTAAATTCTAATGAAAAACCCGCTTATAAAAATTACAAATATCAAAAGAGATTTTGTACTAGGAAACGAAATCGTTTATGTATTAAAAGGTATTGATCTTGAAATTAATAAGGGGGAATACGTAGCCTTAATGGGACCTTCAGGATCAGGAAAATCTACATTAATGAATTTATTGGGATGCTTAGACACACCAACATCCGGCAGCTATATTTTGAATGGAAAAGATGTCAGCCACATGAAAGATGATGAATTGGCCGAAATTAGAAATAAAGAAATTGGCTTTGTTTTCCAGACATTCAATCTTTTGCCAAGAACAACTGCTCTTGATAATGTAGCATTGCCGATGATTTATGCAGGCCACTCAAAATCCGAACGGACTGTACGCGCCACCGAAGTTCTTCACCAAGTAAATCTAGGAGACAGAATGGATCACCAGCCCAATCAATTATCGGGAGGACAGCGTCAGCGTGTTGCGATAGCGCGGGCATTAGTCAACAAACCTTCTATTATACTTGCTGATGAGCCAACAGGAAATCTTGACAGCAAAACTTCATTGGAAATCATGAAGCTTTTTGGTGACATTCATGCTCAGGGAAACACTGTTATATTAGTAACTCACGAAGAAGAAATTGCTGCTTATGCACACAGGGTCATCCGCTTAAGAGACGGTCTTATTGAAAGTGACACAACTAAATAGTGTATTTGTTGAATTGTTAAATCGTTTATTCGTTGAATTGATTGAGCAACTAAAGAATTGAAAGATTAAACGGTTTAACGATTTCCGATTAAACAACTAACCGATTAAACAGCAAAAATGAAAGTATACACAAAAACCGGAGACGGCGGAACAACTGCTCTTTTTGGCGGTACACGTGTACCAAAAGACCACGCCCGCATTGAAAGTTACGGAACCGTTGACGAATTAAATTCCTATATCGGGCTTATTCGCGATCAGGAAATAAACAGCCATTACAAAGATGTGTTAATTGAAATACAGGACAGGCTTTTTACCATTGGTGCAATTCTGGCTACTCCGCCGGAAAAAGAAATCATGAAAAACGGAGAACTCCGCTTAAAAAAACTTGGAATAACCGAACCTGACATCGAATTTTTAGAGAAAGAGATAGACACAATGGAAGAAGTGCTCCCGCCAATGACTCATTTCGTTTTACCAGGCGGACATCAAACAGTGTCATATTGTCATATAACAAGATGCGTTTGCCGGCGTGCCGAACGTTTAGCGGTACATTTAAGTCATAATGAGCCAGTTGCCGAAATAGCAATTAAATACTTAAACCGACTTTCTGACTATCTTTTTGTATTGGCACGAAAGTTGTCATTTGATTTAAACGCTGAAGAAGTAAAATGGATACCTAGGAAATAGGATTTCAGACTGAAAATTAACAATTTTTGATATTAAATTTAAAATCAAAAATCGTTAGTGATAAATCAAAAATCAGCAATCGTTAATACGTTCTTAACTTTACAAAAAATAAATCGTTTTTTACTTGTCTTTTTCAGTAAAAAATTTATTTTTGCACAAAACTAAATCGATAGATATGTATTGGACATTAGAATTAGCATCATATTTAAGCGATGCACCGTGGCCTGCGAACAAAGACGAACTTATTGACTACGCTATTAGAGCCGGTGCTCCATTAGAAGTGGTAGAAAACCTTCAATCAATTGAGGATGAAGGCGAGATATATGAATCAATGGAAGAAATTTGGCCAGATTATCCAACTGACGAAGATTATCTTTGGAACGAGGATGAATATTAAAAAGTAAACCAAGAAAAAGTCTCAAAAGAGGCTTTTTTTTTGTTTAAATTTACGCAGATATATTAAATAGAAATAAAAACAGATCATGAGTTTCATAAACAGTATTATTAAAATCTTTGTTGGAGATAAATCCGAGAAAGACGTAAAAGCTTTACAGCCGTATTTAAATAAAATAAAGACTTTTGAAAGCACTTTACAAGCTTTGTCACATGACGAATTAAGAGCCAGAACCGTTTTTTTTAAAGAAAAAATAAAACAGGCCCGTGCCGAAAAAGATGCTAAAATTGCTTCTCTTAAACTGGAAGTAGACAGCATTGAAGATATTGACAAACGCGAAGATATTTATATTGCTATTGATGCTCTTGAAAAAGAAGCTTATGATATCTCTGAAAAAACACTGATGGAAATTCTTCCAGAAGCTTTTTCTGTAGTTAAGGAAACTGCAAGACGTTTCAAAGAAAACTCACAAATAACTGTTACTGCTACGGCAAAAGACAGAGAACTTTCAGCTTCAAAAAGCTATATTACCCTTGAAGGAGACAATGCTGTCTGGGCTAACAAATGGAATGCAGCCGGAAAAGACATTACCTGGGATATGATTCACTATGACGTACAATTAATTGGCGGAATGGTACTGCACGAAGGTAAAGTTGCCGAGATGCAGACAGGAGAAGGAAAAACATTAGTGGCGACTCTGCCTTTATACTTAAATGCCTTGACTGGAAACGGAGTACATTTGGTAACAGTGAATGATTACTTAGCAAAACGTGACAGCACATGGAAAGCTCCTCTATTCGAATTTCACGGATTGACTGTTGACTGTATCGACAATCACCAGCCTAGTACTGAAGGAAGAAGAAATGCTTATAATGCTGACATTACTTATGGTACCAATAACGAATTCGGATTTGATTACCTAAGAGATAACATGGCGCATTCTCCTGAAGATTTAGTTCAGAGAAAACACAATTTTGCCATTGTCGATGAGGTCGATTCGGTTTTAATTGATGATGCCCGTACACCTCTTATTATTTCAGGACCAGTTCCACAGGGAGATCGTCATGAATTCAATGAATTGAAGCCAAAAATTGAAAATCTGGTAGCCTTGCAGCGTCAATTAGCGAATGGTTTTCTTGCCGAATCAAAAAAATTAATCAAAGAAGGAAACACAAAAGATGGCGGTTTCTTATTATTAAGAGCGTATAGAAGTTTACCAAAAAACAAAGCCTTAATTAAATTTTTGAGTGAAGAAGGAATTAAGCAGTTACTTCAAAAAACCGAAAATCAATACATGCAGGACAACAACCGCGAAATGCCAAAAGTGGATGAAGCACTGTATTTTGTAATTGAAGAAAAAAATAATCAGGTAAGCTTAACTGATAATGGTATCAAATTCCTATCAGGAGACACTGATTCTAACTTTTTCGTACTTCCAGATATTGGAACCGAAATTGCTGCAATTGAAAAGAAAAAATTAGACAAAGATGCTGAAGCTGAAGAAAAAGAACGTTTGTTTCAAGATTTTGGAGTAAAAAGCGAGCGTATTCACACCCTTACACAGCTTTTGAAAGCCTACACTCTTTTTGAAAAGGATGTAGAATATGTAATCATGGATAACAAAATCATGATTGTAGATGAGCAGACAGGCCGTATTATGGATGGCCGTCGTTACTCAGACGGATTGCACCAGGCAATTGAGGCAAAAGAAAGCGTAAAAATTGAGGCAGCTACACAAACATTTGCAACAGTTACATTACAGAACTATTTTAGAATGTACAGCAAATTGGCTGGTATGACAGGAACTGCCGTAACTGAAGCTGGCGAGCTTTGGGAAATTTACAAACTGGATGTTGTTGAAATTCCAACAAACCGTGGAATTGCGAGAATAGACAAAGAAGATTATATCTATAAAACTACCCGTGAAAAATTCAACGCCGTTATCGAGGATGTAACCGAATTATCCAAAGCTGGAAGACCGGTACTTATTGGTACAACTTCTGTTGAAATATCCGAATTATTAAGCCGTATGCTTAAAATGAGAGGTGTTACACACAACGTTTTGAATGCAAAAATGCACAAGCAAGAGGCTCAAATCGTTGAGGAAGCTGGTAAAGCAGGTGTAGTTACTATCGCAACCAATATGGCAGGCCGTGGTACCGATATTAAATTGACTCCAGAAGTGAAAGCAGCAGGAGGTTTGGCAATTGTAGGTACAGAGCGTCACGATTCACGTCGTGTAGACCGTCAGTTACGCGGTCGTGCTGGTCGTCAAGGAGATCCTGGAAGTTCACAGTTTTATGTTTCTCTTGAAGACAATTTGATGCGTTTATTTGGTTCTGAAAGAGTAGCCAAAGTTATGGACAGAATGGGACTACAGGAAGGTGAAGTTATTCAGCATTCTATGATGACTAAATCTATCGAACGCGCTCAGAAAAAAGTAGAAGAAAACAACTTTGGTGTTCGTAAACGTTTATTAGAATATGATGACGTAATGAATGCGCAGCGTGAAGTAGTTTACAAACGCCGCCGCCATGCTTTATTTGGGGAGCGTTTGAAACTGGATATCGCCAACATGCTTTATGATACCTGTGAAGTGATTGTAGATGAAAGCAAAGCTAAAAACAGTTTTAAAGATTTTGAATTCGAAATTATTCGTAATTTCTCATTCACATCACCAGTATCTCAAGACGATTTCACTAAACTGACTGAAATTGAGATTACAGGAAAACTATACAAAGCAGCTCTCGAATTTTATACTCAAAAAACAGAAAGAAGTGCCAGAGAAGCATTCCCTATTATCAAAAATGTTTACGAAGACAGAAACAATCATTTTGAACGAATCGTAGTTCCGTTTACTGATGGAATAAAAATGTTCAATGTTGTAACTGATTTGAAGAAAGCATACGAAACAGAAGGAAATCAATTGGTTGCCGATTTCGAAAAGAATATCACTCTGTCTATCGTTGACGAAGCTTGGAAAAAACATTTACGTAAAATGGATGAATTGAAACAATCAGTTCAATTGGCTGTTCACGAACAAAAAGATCCATTGCTTATTTATAAATTGGAAGCGTTCAACTTGTTCCGTGGCATGCTTGACAATGTAAACAAAGAGGTAATTTCATTCTTGTTCAAAGGTGATTTACCTGCTCAAAATGCTCCTGTTATTGAAGAAGCCAAAATTGAGCGCCAAGTGGAAGATTACAAATTAAGTAAAGACGAAATTCCAAACAGCGAAAATTCCAATCGTGAGGCAGGAGAAACACAGCAGCGCCAAGTTACTGAAACTATCGTTCGTGACCAGCCAAAAATAAACCGTAATGATACAGTAACGATCCAAAATGTAGCTAACGGACAGACACAGGAATTAAAATACAAGAAAGCCGAAAGTTTAATCGCAAGCGGTGCCTGGGTTTTAGTTTCTTAAATATAAAACCGGTTAATCTGAATCCCCAATTACGAAAGTAGTTGGGGATTTTTTATTAAAAGACAAAATTATCTTAAAAATATATCTTATTTTTGCATTAAAATTTAAGATAGTCTGAAACAATTTTTCGTCATATTACTTTCATCCATACTGTTGCTTCCTTCTTTTGGAAACATCATTATTTATGCCAAATTCAAAATCAACCAAGACGAGATTGCTAAAACCATTTGTATTCAAAGAAAAGTAGCCAACAATACATGTAATGGAAATTGTGAACTTAAAAAAAGTTTAAAACAATTTGACGACAACGAAAAAGAGATGCAAAACAATCTGAAAGAAAAAACAGAGCTGATTTACATTCAAAACACTTTAGAAACTGCCGTAACTTTTATAACAAATTCCTCTTTTATTTCTCAAAAGAATTATTTTCATTTTGACGGAAAACCAATTG
Source organism: Flavobacterium sp. HJJ (assembly GCF_015351475.1). Taxonomy (GTDB): domain Bacteria; phylum Bacteroidota; class Bacteroidia; order Flavobacteriales; family Flavobacteriaceae; genus Flavobacterium; species Flavobacterium marginilacus. The sequence continues at coordinate 34,458 of NZ_JADKPR010000033.1, forward strand.
CAGTTGTTTTATCCAACTTTCGTCCTCCCTCCTTTTTTATATAAATTCTAATTACACTTTTCAAATTATTTGAAAACTCTTTCATTGGCTTAAAGCCAATGAAACAATTGTCATTATCCTATATTTATATAAATTAAAATGAAAAAAATATTATTTTCCCTTTTAGTAATGGGGCAAATTACTATTGCACAAAACAAAATCGAAAAAGATTCTACAAAAACTGAAACGCTTGAAAATGTTTTCGTTACCGCAAACCGTTCAGCAACTTTACGAAAAGAAACTCCTTCTGCAGTAAGCAAACTGACTGCCAAAACCATTAACGAAACCAAAGCCGTTGCAGCTTATGAAATCATAAATAAAACACCAGGAGTACTGATGGTAAATCTCGGCAATGAACAGCACTCGATGTCCATTCGTCAGCCTATGACAACAAACGCCTACTATTTGTATCTCGAAGATGGATTACCTATTCGCCCGATGGGAATTTTTAACCACAATGCTTTATTGGAAATCAACCAATTCAATCTTCAAAATATTGAAGTTGTCAAAGGACCGGTATCCTCTTTATATGGCCCTGAAGCTGTAGGCGGAACTATCAATTTAATTTCAGTTAAACCTTCAATAAATCCGGAGTTCAAATTTGGAATCCAGGCAGACCAATGGGGCTATAAAAGAATCCAGGCTGCTGGCGGAGCAACAATAGGCAAAGTTGCTTTTCATATTGCAGGAATTTCCAGTTTACAGGAAAACGGCTGGATGACCTACTCTGATTATAATAAAGATAATCTTAACGTTAGGGTTGATTATAATATCAGTGATAAGACACGATTAATCAGCAATACGATGTGGGGAAAATACTATTCCGATATGAGCGGCAGTGTAAATGAAGAAGCTTTTTATAATAGAACCTATAAAAGCACCACCGATTTTACCTATAGAAAATCGGATGCTTTGAGAACCCGATTAACCTTAGAACATGATTGGAATGACAATGCCAGCAGTTATATTACAATCTATCATAGAGACAATAAATTAGGACAAAATCCATCATACGGAATCAAATGGAGTTCTACAGTAAAACCAACAACAGCAACTGGCGAAGTCAACTCCAATAATTTCAAAAGCTACGGAGCCATTGGACAGCACACACAAAAAATTAATTTTTTAAACACAAAAATTGTTGGTGGTGCCTTATACGATTATTCCCCTGTTGACTACTGGGCTTATTTACTGGAAATGAAAGCCTATCTAAATCCGGGAACGTCAGGAAAACAAACTGTGGATCATTATGAAATTACTGCAGAACGCCCTGATATAAAATTATCTGACTATACTGCAGACATCTTCAACAAAGCATTTTATGCACAGATGAGTTTCAACCCTATCGAAAAATTGATTGTAACTGCTGGAACCCGCTACGATAATTTAAAAGTCGATTACAACAATGCATTAGATAATTCTACCGGGACTAAAATATACGACAAATCCACTTTCAAGGCTGGAGCCAACTATAATCCAGTTCACTATACCGGAATTTATGCAAACTATGCACAAGGATTTGCTCCTCCGGCAATCACTTCTATATTTAGAGCCAAACCGGGCACTGGAGGAACAACAGGAAAACCAGCGGAATTCTATTATAATTTGGAACCAGCAACTTTCAATAATTATGAAATTGGAGGCTGGTTAGCATTATTGGAAGGCAAATTAAACTTTGATTATGCCGTTTATTACATGGAAGGTAAAAATGAATTACTGAATGTTCGCTTACCTGATAATTCAACAGACTATCGTTCAGCCGGAGAAACAAGACACAAAGGAGTGGAATTTGGAGGAAACTACAAACTGTTATCCAATCAATTGAATATTCGTTTTGGCGGAACAGTCGCCGAACATACTTTTATTGATTTTAAAATTTCAGACAGCCCGGCAGATGCTTTGCAAAACGTGAACGCAAAAGAAATGCCTCAAGCCCCAAGATGGTCTGGAAACTCTGAAATCAGTTATTATCCAAATTGGTTTCCAAAATTCAGAACCTCATTGGAATGGCAGTCGGTTGGAAATTATTACCAAGACCAAATCAATACCGTAAAATATGCAGGATATGATATTTTTAACTTCAGAGCCGGTTATGAATGGAAAGGAATCGAAATTTATGGAAACATAATAAATATAACCGATAAATTGTATGCGTATAATGTTTCAAGAGCAAATACGACAAGTTCACAGCCCACTTATACCGCAGCTGCTCCAAGAACATTTTTGATTGGATTACAATATAATTTTTCGTTCAGAAAATAATAAAAATCAGCCACAGATTGAATAAAAACACATTAAATCATTTAAATCTGTGGTTAAAAAAATAAAATACAATGAACAATACACCAAAAGAAGGAAAATCTTCAAAAAAGAAAGATTCTAAATTCGTAAAAAAAATTAAACAGAAAATATATTCCTGGCATCGTATTATTGGAATCATTACTATAATCCCGGTTATTTTCTGGACATTATCCGGATTAATGCATCCGTTTATGGCGCATTTTTTCAAACCTGAAATTGCCAATGAACGCCTTAATGTAAAACCAATTGATAAATCACAGCTGACATTTTCCATTCAAGAAGTTTTAGACAAAAACAATATAACCGAATTTAAAAACTTTAGAATTGTATCTTTTGATAAATCAGTATTTTATCAGGTAAAAACAGTAAAAGGCGAACTTGAATATTTCAATGCAACAAACGCAAAAAAACTAGAAAACGGAGATCAAAAATACGCTCATTGGCTTTCACACTATTTTCTGGACGATCAAAAAAGTCCGATTAAAAAAACAGATGTAGTAACTGAGTTTACTTCGCAATACAAATACATCAACCGCTATTTGCCAGTTTACAAAACAACTTTTAACCGTCCTGACGGGATGGAAGTGTACGTAGAAACTGCTTCTGGAAAATTGGCAACGTATAACCCAAAATCAAGACAGGCCTTTATTTGGTTTTTCGATACTTTTCACAATTGGTCTTTTGTAGATGCTATTAGTAACAATAGCGTTCGTATCGTTTTTATGATTTTATTTCTTTCGATTATCTTCTTTTCTGCTGTAAGCGGTATTGTAATATATGGCTTGTTTTGGAAACAATTCAGAAAAACTGATAATCTGAATCCTAAAAAAGGCCTGCGCAGGTACCATCGTCAAATCGGAATCTGGGTTTCACTATTTACTTTGACTTTTGCTTTTAGCGGAGCCTATCACGCAACAACCAAATGGAAGCCATATACACTTGACAAAATGGTCTATGAACCTATTTTTGAAACGAAGGATCTTTCAACATCAAGCAACGAAATTCATTTAGACTGGAATCGATTAGAAAACTTAAGCATTATTGCCTTAAACGACAGCATATATTATAGAGCCCAATTGGCCGAATCTAAAAGTAAATATAATAGCCCGAAAACAGATTCTAAATCCAAATGGGATAAAAAGGAAAATCCAAAAAACGAGATTCTTTACATCAACTCTGTAACTAACAAAGTGATACCAAACCTCGATTTAGAATACGCTAAATTTCTTGCATTGTATTTTAGCGACCCAAATACTAGTAAACCTGCCTGTTGTGAAATGGACAGCGATACTGAAAGTAAACCAAATCTTGAAAAAGCAGTTTTATTAGAAACCAAAACAATAACTGAATTTGAAAGCCGAGAATATGGCTTTGCTAATAAACGTTTACCTGTTATAAAATTAGCTTACGACACGCCTGAAAAAACTACATACTTTATTGAAACCGCTGCTTCAAGACTGGCTGCTGTCATCGAAAAATCAGATGTTACTGAAGGGTATTCATTTGCCATATTTCACAAATTTTTGTTTATGGATTGGGCTGGCAAAAACGTTCGTGACTTAACCATGGTTATGGCAGCATTAATTATTTTGGTAATTAGCGTATTGGGTTTACTGCTGTTTTTAAAGAAAAACCAATAACTGACCAGCGATTAATTAATTAGGATTTAACACTAGTTTTTGCGCTTTTAAAATTGAATTTAGATTCAAAAATGTTATCTTTACTATAATAATTTTATAAAAAACAATCAAAATATAGTAGTTATGTCAAAAGGTCAAGACGCAAAGAAAACAGTCAAAAAAGAGCCTGTTAAAACTGCAAAAGAAAAAAAGGAAGCTAAAAGAGAAAAGAAAAACAACCCGAAAAGGGACTAAAATTAGTATTTAGTAAAAAAAACAGTGCTTAGTTAGTTTTAACTGAGTACTGTTTTTTTTAACTGAACACTGAATACTTATTTAACTGGTATATTTGAAAGAATTTCCATAACAAATTTCCAATATTTTTGAGCCGAAGAAATACTTGCTCTTTCATCTGGTGAATGGGCGCCATGAATTGTTGGTCCAAAAGAAATCATATCCATATCAGGATAATTTATTCCTAAAATACCGCATTCTAAACCAGCGTGACAAGCCGCAACATTTGGTTTTTCACCATTTTGTTTTTCATAAATAGAAACCAAGATGTCCAATATTTCAGACTTTGGATTTGGCGACCAGCCTGGATAAGATCCTGAAAATTCTACTTCACATCCCATTAATTCAAAAGCAGACCGCAAAGCATTTGCTAAATCAAATTTGGACGATTCCACAGAAGAACGTGTCAAACATTTCACAGAGAACTTCCCTCCGCCTACTTCTACTTTCGCAATATTATTTGAAGTTTCAACCAGATTATCAAAATCGGCACTCATTCTATACACTCCATTGTGTGCCGTATACATAGAACGGACAAAATAAAACTGGGCTATCGGAGGCATTACAGCTGCGGGAACTGAATCTAATTTTTCGAAAACCACTTCCAGATTTGGTTCCGTAGTTTGAAACTCCGCTTTAATTTCATTAACGATCTGCTGCATATCGAAAACAAAAGCTTCATCATAAACTGAAGCGATAATTACTTTTGCAGTGCTCTCACGCGGTATTGCGTTGCGAAGACTTCCCCCATTGATTTCGGCAATCTGAAGTCCAAAGTTATCAAAACCGTCAAATAACAAACGGTTCATAATTTTATTGGCATTGCCCAATCCTTTATGAATATCCATTCCTGAATGTCCTCCGTTCAATCCTTTTACTTTAATGGTATAACCAACAGAACCTTCAGGAGTTTCCTCTTCATCATACTCAGCAGTGGCAGTGACATCAATTCCTCCAGCACATCCAATACCTATTTCGTCATCTTCTTCGGTATCCAGATTTAATAAAATATCACCTTTAAGAATGCCTCCCTGCAAATTTAAAGCACCGGTCATTCCAGTTTCTTCATCAATCGTAAACAAAGCTTCAATAGCCGGATGCGGAATGTCCTTACTCTCCAATATAGCCATAATCGTGGCCACTCCAAGACCATTATCAGCACCAAGAGTCGTTCCGCGGGCACGAACCCAGTCACCATCTACATACATATCGATTCCCTGAGTATCAAAATCAAAAACTGTATCGGCATTTTTTTGATGTACCATATCCAAATGCCCCTGCAAAACCAAAGCTTTTCTGTTTTCCATTCCTGCAGTAGCAGGTTTGCGGATAATGACGTTACGGATTTCATCTTCAAAAGTTTCTAGTCCTAAATTAGCACCAAAGTCTTTCATAAACTCAATTACACGTTCTTCCTTTTTAGAAGGACGAGGTACTGCATTCAAATCGGCAAATTTGTTCCAAAGTGCTTTCGGTTCTAGATTTCTTATCTCTTGACTCATTTATTTTTTGTTTGAAGTTTAACATTTACAAGCTTCAAAGTTACAAACTCCCAAAGCTAATTTTATAAAAGTTTTGATTTATTTTAAATCTATTGACTATTTATTTTGAGAATCAGAAACATTAAATAATCATCCAAAATTTGTTTCTTTACAAATACAATTTATAAAAAATGAAACGCAGTTATATTCTCCCCTTATTCTTATTAATTCAAATCCTGATTCTGAAAATCATACATTTTTTTCCAGAATTCATAGAACATTTATACAGCAACGGATTTTATGTTTACATTTCTAAATTTTCGAGAATCATTTTAGGCAAAATTCCATTCTCGGTGGGCGACTGTATTTATTTTATTCTGATTTTATTTGCTTTGAAATGGTTTTGGAAAAAAAGAAAATCATGGAAGCAGGAATGGAAAAACAATCTATTAATGGTTTTGAGTGCACTTTCGGTGTTTTATTTTTTCTTTCACATTCTTTGGGCACTGAATTATTACCGTGAACCATTATTCGAAAAAATGAATATTGAAAGAGATTATACTGATGCCGATTTATTAGCATTTACCAAAAAGTTAATTGCAAAAACGAATGCCGTTCAAAAACAAATCACAAAAAACAACAGTTTGAAAGTAGTTTTCCCCTATTCTCAAAATCAGGTTTTTGAAATGAACCAAAACGGATATACAAAACTGGCTAAAGAATATGATTTTTTTACTTATTCCAATTTGAGCATCAAGAAATCCCTTTTCAGTCTGCCGCTGACTTATATGGGTTTTGGCGGTTATCTGAATCCTTTTACAAATGAAGCACAGGTAAATTATTTGGGACCAATGTACAGCTTCCCTATGACTGCCAATCATGAAATGGCACATCAGATGGGTTATGCAAGTGAGAGTGAATGTAATTTTATAGGCTTTATGTCTTCAATTAAAAATGACAATCTGTATATTCAGTATTCTGGTTACAGTATCGCTTTGCGGTATTGTTTAGGAAATTGGCAGGTACGAAACGAAAAGGTTCTGGATCAGTTACTTAAAACTGTTCATCCGGGAATTTTAAAAAATTATAAAGAAAGCCGCGAATTTTGGAAACAATATGAAACTCCAATTGAAACCGCTTTTCATGCTTTTTATGACAACTTTTTGAAAATTAATCAACAGAAAGACGGCATGGACAGCTACAGTAAATTTGTCAATTTGATGGTGAATTATTACAAAGAAAGAGAATTATAAACCACAATATCTAATTAACAACAAATTAAACTATCCCGATTGTTTCGCTAGTTTACTTCGCTCGTAGAAACAGAAAGCGGAACTAATGCAGTTATAACTAATCGATTTATGCATCTAATTATTGAAATTAATTTAGAATAAAATATCGTGTAACAAAATGCACAGGAGTCGTACTAATGGGATATGAGTGAAAATCTAGAACCTTCTTTTGTCAAGCAGCTGCAGGCAAACCAGAATATAATCCACAAGATTTGTAGATTATATACTTCTGGTGAGGATGCACATAAGGATTTGTTTCAGGAAATCACAATCCAGTTATGGAAAGCTTTTCCAAAATTTAGGGGCGAAAGTAAATTTTCTACCTGGGCCTATCGAGTCGCCCTGAATACTGCCATTACATTGTATCGGAAAAACAAACGCAGTATTGCAACTGTTGAGTATGAAGGCAGACAGCATTTCACACACGACATAGAATATAATTATGAAGAAGAAGAACAGCTGAAATTAATGTACAAAGCTGTATACCAACTAAATGATATCGAAAAAGCATTGGTATATATGTATCTGGAAGACAAAGATTATACCGAAATATCGGAAACTTTAGGAATTAGCGAAGTGAATGCAAGAGTAAAAATGAATAGGATAAAAGGGAAATTAAAAAAAATACTAAATCCATTAGGCGTATGAAAGAGTTGGATTTATTAAAAAAAGACTGGCAGAAGAACAGCGGTTCTTTTGAACAGCTATCGGAAAATGATATCTACAAAATGATTCATAAAAAATCGTCTTCGGTAGTGAAGTGGATTTTTTTAGTCAGTATCATAGAACTAGGATTAGGATTGATATTAGGATTGGCTATATCATTTACTAAATACGATGAAAAAACTGTGGAATTAATTAAGCATTTAGGTATCTATGGCTACTATATTGCGACAAGTGTATTGTTATATATCGTTATTTTCTACTTTATATTTAAATTCTACTCTATGTATCGTAAAATTGCTGTCGATGACAATACCAAAAAACTGATTTCGACCATATTAAAAACCCGAAAAGTGGTGAAGCAGTATATTGCATTTAACTTATCGTTTTTTGCTTTCTTCTTTATTGTTTTTGGCGGTTATCTGTTTTATGAAGGTTATTTGGAAGGAGTTTCAAAAAGCGGTGTGAGCCATCCGGAAATGCCATTAAATATTGCTATAATATCATTTGTAGTGCTAATAATTGCTACAGCGGTTTTTACCTTTGCTTTCTGGCTGATTTACAAATTAATCTATGGCATTTTATTAAAACGCCTGCAGAATAATTATATAGAATTGAAGAAAATTGATTTATAAAAAAAAGAGACAAACGTCTCTTTTTTTTATTTTAATAATCCCATTGTCTGGTTTTATTGAGTTCTTCCTGTTCTTTTAAAACGGCTGCAGGGATAACTTTTAGAAAAGAAGGATGCTGTTCAATAGCATATTCAACCATTTCAACTATTTCTTCGATTGTATCATTTTCATAATCGATAACCAAAGGTTCTTTTATAACAAGCGACTGCAGAATTCCTTTCTTTTTCATATAAAGTCCTTTTTTGCAGAACGACCGTCGAAAACCATCAATAACGATAGGAACAACTATCGGTTTATGCTGTTTTATAATATGTGCTGTTCCTTTTCGCACAGGCTTAAAGGATTTGGTTGTTCCCTGCGGAAACGTAATCACCCAGCCATCGGCTAGGGCAATTTTGATATTCTCAGTATCATTGGGATTTACATCCTTTTTCTCTGTTACATCCTGTCCTTTGGCACGCCAGGTTCTTTCTACAGTAATAGCACCTGCATAAGCCATGATTCTAGGCAGTAATCCTGCTCTCATTGTTTCCTTTGCAGCAACATAATATACATTTAATTTGGGGCGCCACATATACCATACGTTTTTTATGGAATCTTCACGGCCGCTTAAACTGGCATTAAACACATGAAACATCGCAGTTACATCCGCAAAGTAAGTCTGATGATTGGATATAAAAAGAACATTTGTATCAGGAAGATTTTTAATAATTTCGGAGCCTTCTATTTGCAGTTCATTAAACCCACGGTATCTTCTGTGACTGATAAATCCAAAGATTCGAATCAGCCATTTTTTTATAAATAAAATGTGTCCAAAAGGATTTCGTTTAAATAATCCCATAAGATTGCTTATTTGTTTTTAGATTTGGGACTGCAAAATTACGATTTATTTTCCTTTTTTAATATTAAAAGACAATGCTTTTAACAGAACCGGATATTCAAAAATTAATTTTATTCAAAATAGAATTCAAAACAATTTTCAATTCGCTTAACATCATTGCTGTTGCCCCCCAGACAATATGTCCTTCAATTTTGAATGCAGGCACCTCAATAGATTTAGCATAAGAAGTAGTCATTTCTGCATTGACTACAATCGAATCGCTTAGGAATAGAGTCAAAGGCAGTTCAATAATAGCTGCCACTTCAACTGGATCAGGATAAAATATCACTTCGTCCCTGCAGATACCCAAAAAAGGATAAACCATAAAATTACTCGGAGGTATATATAAATTGGTAAAAGCTTTAAGCACTTCTATTTTTTCCTGATGGATCCCAATTTCTTCGTAGGTTTCTCTCAATGCAGTCTGCATAAAATCTGCATCATTATTTTCATATTTCCCTCCCGGAAAAGCAATTTGGGAAGAATGAACTCCTTTGTACGAATTCCGGACTATGAGAACCAAATGTGTTATTCCTTCTTTAGGATAAAACAGCATCATTACACCTGCTTTTTTGTATTCTATTCGATCAAAATTCAATTTTTTGGTAATCTCAAGACGCCCTTTTGGCACCATAATATTATGAGCCACTTCTCCCGGCAGATTTACCGAACTCAAATAAGGAACAATTTGTAAAAAATCTTGAAAATCCATAATCAAAGGTTATTTTTGCAGATAAAATAATTTCTAAATATACTTTAGAAATAAGTGCCGAACAAATTTTTAAACATTCAAAACCCAGCAATATGTACAGTAAAGAAGAAAATCAAAAGTTAAAACACGAATTTTGGGTTGAATTTGCCCAAAAATATCCTCGGAAATGGGTCTTATATGATACCAAAATCAAAGATTTCTCCTTTAAATTCTATGTCGAAAATAAAAAAGCTCAAGTACATATTGACATCGAAATGAGAAACACAGAATTACGCATGCAATATTTCGAAAAACTGACCGCATTAAAAAATATACTGGAAGAAGAATTCATAAAAGATTTAGTATTCGAAAAAAATTACACTTTGGAAAACGGAAAAACCATTAGCCGTATTTGGGTTGAAAAACTGAATGTAAGTGTAAGCAACCGCAGTCATTGGGATGAAATATTTGATTTCTTCTATGAGAAAATGAATACTCTCGAGTTATTTTATTTAGAGTATGACGAATTTATAAAGGACATTGAAAAATAGCTTTATATTTTGTAAATTTCTAATCAAAAATGACACGAAATGGATTTATTTGGAAAAACAAATGATTGGGAAACTAAATTGGCTCCAATATTGAAAAGATACAAAGACCAAAAGCATCCGCTGGATTACCAAAATCTATATCAGCTGTTAGTTATGGTAGTGCTTTCGGCTCAGGATTCGGATGCCAATATCAATAAAATAGCCCCCGCTCTATTCAAGGTATTTCCAAATATGGAAAGTTTGTCTGTTTCAAATGTCGATGCCTTAATTCCTCATATTTCCAAAGTCCGGAATTTTGGCACAAAAGCCAGCTGGCTAATCGAAATTGCCCAAACCATCCAAAAAGATCAAAACATTCCATTAACGATGGATAATTTAACTGTTTTGAAAGGAATCGGGCGAAAATCAGCCAACGTCATTATGCGGGAAGCCGGAGTTCCAGCAGAAGGTATCATTGCTGACTTACACGTTATTCGTGTTTCTCCCCGAATTGGATTAATTCAGGAAACAAAGGATGGCAACAAGGTCGAAAAATTACTTATGCAGATTTTACCAAAAAATATTTGGGAAGAAATCGGTATGGCTATTTCTTTTCTCGGAAGAGAAATCTGCAGACCTAAACCAAAATGCGGGGAATGCCCAATTAATACGATTTGTGAATATTACAGAATAAATCCAATAGCCTAAAACTGTTTTTTCAAAAAATTAAAAAACCACTTAATAAAGTTAAAGATTTCTTCTTTTCATATTATTGAATCTTTTGCTTAATTCCATTTTAAAATAATTCTCACAAATTAAAAAGCTTCATTCTTTTTTAAAGGAATGAAGCT
>NZ_JADKPR010000034.1 GCF_015351475.1 Flavobacterium sp. HJJ
TAACAAAGCAGTTTTAACAATTACTGCGGATGATCAAATTGTTGTTTACGGAACAACAAGTACCGCAGTAAAAGCAGTAGCTACTTATACCGTAACTGGTTTTGTAAACGGAGAGAACTCTTCGGTTATAACAGGTTCTGTAACTTATACAACTCCTTATACATCAACAACAGCACCAGGAACTGCTGGAGTAACCATTACTCCGGTTATAACTGGATTGACGGCTGCAAACTATAGTTTTAGTGCGGCAACAGGAACCATTACAATTACTAAAGCCAATTCAGCCATTACTGCAACTGGCTCGATAAGTTTTACGTATACAGGTTTGGTACAAGGACCTACGACTTCAACAGTAACCGGTTCTACAGGAGCGGTAACCTATAGTTATTCGGGTACCGGTGTAACGACATATGGTCCGAGTGCCACTCGTCCAATCAATGCCGGAACATATCAGGTTATTGCAAGTGTCGCTTCCGACGCTAATTATAATGCAGCATCATCAAGTGCTTTGGCATTTACAATCAATAAAGCAACGATAACAATTACTGCTAGCAATAGAAGCAAATGTTATGGAACAGCATTAACTTTGGGAACAACTGCTTTTACAGCCTCTGGATTACAAAACGGAGAAACTATAACAAGTGTTACTTTGACAAGTACAGGAGGATATGATGCTTCACTTAGCCAGACGGCAGGTTCATATATAGGGAATATAATGCCGTCAAACCCTACAGGGGCAGGTTTTTCTGCTAGTAATTATGCGATAACATTTGTAGGTGGTGATTTAACCATAAATGATAAACCAACAATTGCTAATATAACAGCTCCAGCAGCTTTATGTCCGGGAGCCTCTTTCAGTCCAGCTGCACCTGCAGTGACTGATAATGGTTCTGTTGTAAGTTCACAGGGCTGGGAGATATCTACAACAGCTGGAGGAAGCAGTTATTCAACATTAACACTTCCTTATGTAGTTGCTTTTACAGATAATGGCAAGAACATCCGTTACAAGGCAACTAATGGATGTGGCGGCCCTGTTTATAGTAATGTTGTCTCTTTATCTGTCAGCACACCGGTTATCACTCCTGCAGCGGCAGTGGGAACTGCTCCATATACTTTTACTATCGATAATCCAAATACTTATGCGACACCCAATGCTAATGGAGGTCAGTATGCCTTAATTAATGTTGTTAAAGGATTTACATATACGTTTTCGGTAGGTGATGCTTTTGCGGGTTCAAGTGAAGTTTTAACTATTTTGGATGCATCAAATGCTAATGTATCACCTGCTGCTACTGCTGCAGGTTCAGCTGGTTCCACAATTACGAATTGGGTTTCTTCTCTTTCGGGTCAGATAAAAGTTGTTTTAACAGAAGGAAATTGTGCTGCCAATGGTACAGTTGGTAACTCAGGAATAACGGTTACATTAACAGGAATAAACAATACTCAGGATAATCAGTTAGCATCAGGTACAGATTCATGGATTGGTCATGTTTACAACATTCCTTTAGTGGCATCGCCAGTAACAGGAGCTTATAATGCTCCAATGTTTGCGCCTAGCGGGCTTACGGGTTATGCGGGTTATTATACAGAATCCGAAAGTTTTGGCTTACAGCAATTTGGCGGAGGAAATCAGTATAATTTCCCTGTATATTCAAATGGAGGTAATTATACCAATATAGATACGCAAGGTTTTGCAGTTCGTTATCGTATGACTTCTACAAGACCGGCAGGCTGTTATTTAGTTACAATTAAAGGAGATGATGGTACTAAGTTATATGTTGGCAGTAACACAGTAGTTGCTAATCAAAATAACTGGGGAGATCATGGGACAACTACTTATGCGAGTGTGCTTGTAAATTTTCCAACCAATAGTACTGATCTAGTTTTTGATTATTATGAAAATGCAGGTCTAAGCGAAACGTATTTTAGTATTGTTCCTTATGATCAGGCAAGCAATGTGATAACACCTGCTGCTACTAAGCTTTGCAGCGGTACTGCTACCACTATTAAAGGATCCTATGATTATGATGGAAATCCTAACAACGTTAACTCCAACCCTTCTTTTACTTTTTCGTGGGAAAGCAATACTAATGGTGCAGGTTGGGTTACCGTTGCAGGTGAAACAGGTTTAGATTATACGCCACCAGCTCTTACAAGTACTACAAATAATATAGTAACTCAATATAGAAGAACTGCTACTCCGGTTTCTGGAACGTGTGGAGCTACGGTCAGTAATGTGATAACTATAACAACGAGTCCAATTATAACTATACCAGCTCCAGTATTAGCGGCAGCTACAAATGTTAGCTGTACTGGTTTTACTGCTAATTGGGCTTCAGTAAATACAGCCTTAAATTATAAATTAGATGTTTCAACAGTAAGTAATTTTACTAGTTTTGTTACGGGTTATAATGGTTTGGATGTTGGTGCAGTTACTTCATATAATGTAACCGGGACTAGCGGAACAACCTATTATTATCGTGTTAGAGCTTATAATGCTTGTGCAGGCAATACGAGTGCAGACGCAGCATCGGGACAGAGCGTAACTACTAGTTCTTCACCTATTGCAGCAACAACACAGGTAGGAACAACTCAGACTTTTTGTACTGATAATGGAATGACTTATACTAGTGGTAATGCTGCTGGCGGTCAATACGTTTTAGTGAATGTGATTAAAGGCTTTACTTATACTTTCTCTGTTGGAAATGCTTTTGCTGGCTACAACGAAAACATAACTATTTTAGATGCAGCAACAGATGCTAGTGTATCCCCTGCAGCTTCTGCAACAAGTGCAAGCGGTGTTACAATAACCAATTGGGTTTCTTCGCTTTCGGGTCAGATAAAAGTTGTTTTGTCTGCCGTTGGATGCAATACAAACGGAACAGCTGGTACTTCAGGAATAACGGTAACTCAAACTGCAATAGGTAATACACAAGAAACTCAGAATGAATTTGGGACTAATACTTGGGTTGGTCATATTTATAATGCAGGAGGAACAGCACCTAATTTATTTGATACTGCTCATTATGCGGGTTATTATAATGTTCCTGCTGAAACTATTACTGAAGGTTTTGGAGGAAATACAAATTGTTTTGCTGTTTATTCTGGCGGTTCACAAAGAGCAGGCATGTACACCGAAGGTTTTGCTGTTCGTTATAAAATGAAGACCACTAGAAATGGCTGTTATCTGGTAAATGTCAGAGCAGATGATGGGGTAAGACTTTCTTTGAATGGAACAACCGTTATTGATAAATGGATTGATCAGGGAGCTACAAGTTATAATAACACATTAGTTAGTTTAGATGGGAATGATGATTTTGTATTAGATTATTATGAAAATGGAGTGGGAAATGAAGTTAGTTTTTCAATTACTGCATTTAATGTATCCACTAATACTATTACCCCTGCTGCATCAACAATCTGCAGTGGTACTGCAGTAGCTTTAAATGGATCTTCCTATCTTGTTAATGGAGCGGTAAATCCTTCTTTAACTTTTCAATGGGAGTCGTCACCAGCTAGTACCGGTCCATGGACAAATACAGGTGTCACTACGGAAGATTATAGTGTGTCTCCAACCATAACTACTTATTATAGAAGAGTCGTTACAGGTTCTACAGCGAATAACTCTGGTTGTTCTGTTACTAGTGATCCAGTAGTTATTACTGTGAATACACCAGCAATTACTAATATGACAGCTGCTTCCTGCAGTGGAAGTGGATTCACAGTATCACCAGCTAATGGGACAAATGGTGTAGTTCCTTCTGGAACAACTTATACTTGGTCAGCACCTTCTGTTGCTGGTATTACTGGGACAGCATCCGGAACGAGTCAGGCAAACATTAGCGGTACTCTGACCAATACTACTAATGCTCCTATTAATGTAGTTTATACGGTAACACCAACTGCTGCAACTTGTATAGGTACAGCATTTACAGTAACTGTAACAGTGAATCCTTTACCCAATAACGTATCTAGTGGTTTCTCTGCAACAACTATGTGCGCAGGAGGCAGTCCGCAATTAACTTTTGATGCAGAGAACTTGTCTTTTTCTGCACCTTATAGTATCACTTATCAAAATGATACTACTTTGGCACAATATACAATTACAATACCGAATGCATCGGCTTACAGTTTTGCACCGGGAGGTAGTGTTCCGACAGTAAATACAGGTTATACATTGCTTTCAATTTCTAATGCAACTTGTACAAGAACAGCACCTTTCGTAGAGGGTCATGCTAATTTGATAGTTCGTCCTATGGCTACAGCGACTATTTCAGGCACAACAACTGTGTGTGTAGGAGCGGTGTCGCCAAATATTACTTTTACTAACCCTAGGACAGTTATTGAAATAGTTACTTATACCATTAATGGAGGTGCCGATCAAACGATAGAAGTGGCATCAAATAACGGTACTTCAAATGTAGCAGTTTCAACGATTGCTGGTGGCAGTTTTGTGTATAGTTTGAAAAGCGTAGTGTATAAAGATACTCCTGCTTGTTCTAATACTATTACAGGACAAAGTGCAACAGTAACAGTCAATGCACTGCCGTCAATTACGGCACAGCCTTCAAACAGTGGTGCATGTGAAGCGGACAATGCTTCATTTACTGTTGCAGCTTCTGGAGCAGGATTAACATATCAGTGGCAGTTAAGTACTAATGGAGGAGGAACTTTTAATAATCTTTCCAATGGCGGCGTATATTCAAATGTAACCGCTGCTACAATGAACATCACGACAGCGGCTATAGGAATGGATACTTATCAGTACCGTTGTGTCATAAGCGGTACTTGTACGCCGTCAGTAACCTCCAATGCTGTGACATTAAGCGTAAATTCTGACTCAGGAGATATTTCTTTGAATGGAGGTACACCAGTAGCATCCAGCAGTATTGTTTACTATTGTCCATCAACTACAGCTGAGTTTAGTATAGCATTAGTACCAGGAGCCACTGGTTATAACTGGACTCTTCCAGCAGGCTGGAGTGTTTTAAGCGGCAGCGGAACAAATAAGATTACTGTTACAACAGGTACAAGTGCGCAAAGCGGGAATGTTTTTGTAACCGCAAATAATATGTTCTGTCCGAGTTATATCTGGGTTTCGTTAACCTCAATTGCACCATCAGCACTGATAATTACAAAAATTGATCCAACTTGTGCTGTTCCTACAGGTACAGTGAAAGCTACTCCGCCTTCTTCTGTAATGGGAACACTGACTTATACTCTTATTAAAACGAGTGTAAGTCCTGAGGTTGCTGTTGCGCAAAATGGTACAGGCCAATTTACGAATCTTGCAGCTGGAGATTATGCTGTGACTTACCAGATAGATTCGGGATGTTATTCTGATAGAAGTAATTCTGTATCCATAGTACCGCTGGTTACAAAAACATGGAATGGTTCTTGGTCTCCAGCTGGAGTTCCATCAATAAACGATCATGTTATTTTTGATGCTGATTACAGCCTTCCAGTTTCTGTAAATTCCTGTTCTTGTGTTGTTAATTCTGGTAAAAAGGTTACTATTGGTACTGTTGATGGAACTACCGACGGAACTGGATTGGTTTTAAACATTTTAAACGGTTTGAATGTACAGGGCGAATTAGTATTCGAAAACAATGCAAGTCTGGTGCAGACAAATGAAGCAGTAAATCAAGGAGCAATAACTTATAAGCGTACTACTCCTGTGCTGAAAGATTATGATTATGTGTACTGGAGTTCTCCTGTAGAAAATCAGTTGTTAAGCGATTTGTGGACAAGTGACCGATATTACAGATACACTACCGGGAATTGGGAAGCACAGCCATCTAGTACCATAATGGGTACTGCAAGAGGTTATATTATACGCGTGCGTACCAGCGATCCTACTTTCCGACAAAGTGTTGAATTTAAAGGTGTTCCTATTAACGGACTGCATTCCATACGATCTCAAGGTGCCGGCAGGACCAATTTAATAGGTAATCCATATCCTTCGGCTATTGATGCTGAGTCGTTTATCCGCAGCAATATTGACGTTATAGGCAGTAACACTACTGGTGTATTCTTGTATTTTTGGACACATTTTAGTGCTAGAAAAATTAATGGTACAGGAACCGCCTATAAATATAATGCTGATGATTATGCGTTATTTAATCTGACAGGAGCCAGCAGTACGGCTCCGAGTATTATTGCTGCCCATCAAACAGGTGTAACTCCTACGGGGAAAATAGCCGCAGGACAATCCTTTTTTGTGGTTAGTGAAGCAGATGATTATTTTAAATTTGACAATTCAATGCGTTTTGATTATAACGATCCTAGTCAATTTGTAGATAACAGCGAGTTCTTCAGGCAGTCAGCGACTAAGAAAACGGCAAAGACTGTAAAGGATAGAGTCTGGCTGAATCTTACTAATACTGAAGGTGTTTTCAAGCAGCTGTTAGTAGGTTATATTACAGGAGCGACCAATGATTTTGATAAATTATTTGATGGAATAACTCTTAATAGTAATGCTTATGTAGATTTTTATAGTGTAAATAATTCTAAGGGTTATACAATTCAGGGACGTGCGCAGCCGTTTGATAAAGAAGATACAGTACCGCTGGGTTATAAATCTACGATAGCAGGAACATTCCAGATCGGTATTGATAATACTGACGGCGGTATGGTGAATCAAGCCATTTATTTGGAGGATAAATTAACTAATACTATTCATGACCTGAAAACCGGTTCGTATTCGTTTACAACAGCGACAGGTGTGTTTAATGACCGTTTTGTCCTTCGTTATACTAATACTTCTAAATTAGGTACTGGAGATACAGTAACTAAGAACAAAGGGGTTTTTGTATCGGTAAGAAATCGCCAGATAAAAGTTAATTCTTTTGACCAGACTATATCTTCTGTAAAAGTATATGATTTAAAAGGCAGCTTACTTTATGATAAAAACAAAGTAAACAAGAATGAATTCATTGTTGATACTTTAAACGCCGCTGATCAGGTTATGATTGTCATGATAGAACTGGAAGATGGTACTCGTATAAGTGAAGAAATCATTTTTCATGAATAAATGATATTCTGTTAAAAATTTAATCCCATTCTGTTTATTCAGGGTGGGATTTTTTTATTGCCAGAATTTATGAGCAGCTGTATTTGAGGGAAGAATACCATTTTCTATAAAACTCGATTTTACACATGGTTCGATATAAAAATGGCGTCAGATCGCTCTTTTTTAGAATTTAACGCTTCAGCAGTTTAGTCTGCTAAAGTATTTGGAACACTATTGAAAATGTTCTTTAACATCCAAAGGGAATTATTTGCAGTTAGAAAACAGATTTTTTTTAAGAAGCAGAAAAAAAACGGTTAAAAACTGTAAAATGAGGTGTTTTATTTTGTGTCTATAAATTTACAAAATAATAATTTTTTGGCTATTTATCTGGTAATTACGTATAATATTGGGTTTATTGTGATACTTAATTATTATTATCTAATTTTAGTATGCTAAAGTACGTGTTTTGTGTTTGTGTGCGTCTATTTTACATGAAAACAGAACATTGTTGTTCCTAAAGAAATAAAAAGCTGTTCGAGTCTTTTTATTTTTCTCGTTTTCAGAATAAAAAATACCACAAAATCACCAAGTCACATGAAAATAATTCTACCTAAATCTCAGATTTTAGCAGCTTTTTTGTTCTCTTTATTTATCCAGACAGCAGTGTCTGGAGCAACTATAACAAGTACTGGTACTGGAGGAAATTGGAATTCCGGCAGTTCTTGGGTAGGAGGTGTTATACCTACTGCAGCAGATGATGTTATAATAGCATCAGGAAGTACTGTAACCATTACAGCAGATGCTGCAGCAAAAAGTATTAGTGTCTCAGGAACTTTAATGGTTAATGACGGCGTTGTGTTTACAGTTGGAAGCAGTACCACTTCGGGGAATTTCACTGTAAATTCTGGAGGGAATTTTAGCACAGCTAATGGTTCTGGACTCTCAACGATAATCGTTTATGGAAATTATGTTAATAATGGTACTACCGATTTTTGGAAAAGCACCGTTATTATTGTAGGAGATTTGCTAAGTCCTGCTACTTCTCAATTACAAAAACAAGGAAATGTAATTGTCGGCGGGAATATTATAGGAGACTTTAATTTGACAGGAGGAAATGGTACCGGTCAGATTTATGCCGTAAATCCTAATGCAACAGTTACAATAACTCCTGTTTCTATAGACAATAATGTACCGCCGGGGACAACTGTGAATAATCCTCCAGAAACTCAGGTTTTAGTTGATTTGGTAAACACTGTTTTTTATGGAGTATGTCCGTATACAGTTAGCGGTACTTCAAATGCTATCGTCTGCACAAGTTCGCCTACAGCTGCTTTTACGGTTACTACCAGCGGCAGTTCTCCTTCCTATCAATGGCAGGTAAATTCAGGTTCCGGCTGGAGTGATTTGACAAATAGTGCTCCATATTCAGGAGTTACAACAAATACTCTTACAGTAACAATTTCTGGAACAAGTTTAAGCGGAAATAAATACAGAGCAAAAATCACTTCAGGAGGATGCACTAAAAACGGTGATTATGGAACATTAACTATAACTACTGTTTCTCCATCAACTCCAGGCACCATTACGGGAACTACACCTCAGTGTCCTTCGAATTCAGGGCAGATATATACAATCGCCGCTGTATCTGGAGCTACTTCATATACTTGGACAGTTCCGTCAGGCTGGACTATAAATTCTGGAAACGGAACAACATCAATTTTTGTGACAACAGGATCAGTTGGCAATAATGGGAATATTTCTGTTACGGCTACTAACGGCTGCGGTACAAGTGCTGCTAAAACTTTTGCTGTAACAGTTGTTGCCACTACGGTGACAGCAGGAACAGTAAGCAGCAGTGCCAGTTATTGTTCTTTTACAAACAGTACAACATTAACCTTGTCCGGTACTTCTCTTCCTATTGGTAATGGAGCAGGAAAAGCTAGTGTAATAAGATGGGAAAGTTCAGTGGATGATTTTATAACTAGTACCGTGATTGCTAATACAGCAATAACTTTAACAGTAACAGATTTAAGTCTGACGACTAAATATAGAGCGATAGTGCAAGCAAATGCTGCTGGCAGCTGTCCTGAAGATTCTTCTCCTGCAACTATTACGGTTAATACTAAGCCGACTTCTGCTGTCAGCGGCACTGCAGTGATCTGTAATGGAACATCAGCAGCTATTTCTATAGCTTTGACCGGAACTGCCCCATGGAATTTGACTTATACTGACGGGACTACTCCGGTTTCGGTAACAGGAATAGCTTTAAGTCCCTATACTTTTAATGTTACGCCATCATCCACAAAAACATATACAGTAACAGCTCTAAGTGATTCTAAATGTACAGCTGTGGCTGGTGACATGACGGGCAGTGCAGTAATTACGGTTAATGCCAGACCTGCTTCTGTTGTCAGCGGTACTGCAGTGACATGTAATGGCACATCAAAAATTATTTCTATAGCTTTGACTGGTACTGCCCCATGGAATTTAACGTATACTGACGGAACTACTCCTGTTTCGGTAACGGGCATAGCTACAAGTCCATATACTTTTAATGTTACGCCATCATCCACAAAAACATATACAGTAACAGCATTAAATGATTCTAAATGCACAGCTGTGGCTGGCGACATGACGGGCAGTGCTGTAATTACGGTTAATGCCAGACCTGCCTCTGTTGTCAGTGGCACCACAGCGGTATGTAATGGTACATCAGCAGCTATTTCTATAGCTTTGACTGGAACTGGTCCTTGGAATTTGACTTATACTGACGGCACGACTCCAGTTTCGGTAACGGGAATAGCTTCAAGTCCCTATACTTTTAATGTTACGCCATCATCCACAAAAACATATACAGTAACTGCACTAAGTGATTCTAAATGTACAGCTGTGGCTGGCAACATGACGGGCAGTGCAGTAATTACGGTTAATGCTATTCCTTCAGCAGCAGCTATGACGGTAACACCGCTTACCTGTGTTGTTCCAACAGGTACAATAAAAGTTGATACACCAGTGCCGGCTTCAGGAATTATATATACCTTAACGGGTACTAATCCTGTGGTCGCTGCGGTAACAAATACTACAGGAGTATTCGCGAATCTAGCCTCAGGAGATTATGCTGTAACCTATCAAATAGGTTCAGGATGTGTTTCGGCAAGTGCATCAGCTGCATTACAGCCGCTGGCTGCAAAAACATGGAATGGCTCTTGGTCTCCTGCAGGCGCACCATCTCTGAATGATTTTGTTATTTTTAATGCCGATTATAGCCTCCCTGTTTCGGTAAACTCCTGCTCTTGTGTGATTAATACTGGTGTGATAGTAACGATTGCTTCTGGATTAGTTTTGAATATTATTAACGCTCTGGATGTTCAGGGGAGTCTGATTTTTGAGAACAATTCGAGTTTGGTACAGTTAAATGATAATTCTGTAAATCATGGAGCAATAACTTACAAACGTACTACACCTGGATTAAAAGATTTTGATTACGAATATTGGAGTTCGCCTGTTGTGGGTCAGAAACTAAGTGATTTGTGGGTTAGCGACAGGTATTACAGATATACTTTAGGAGCTTGGGAAGCACAGCCAGCAAGTACCATTATGGATATTGCAAGAGGATATATTATCCGTGTCCGTACCAGCAGTCCTCCTCTTTATCAAAATGTTGCGTTTAAAGGAGTCCCTGTTAACGGACTTCAGTCCATACGATCTCAAGGAGCTGGCAGAACCAATTTAATAGGTAACCCATATCCCTCCGCTGTAGATGCAGAATCGTTTTTGATGGACAATGCAGACATTGCAGGAGGAGCTTTATATTTTTGGACGCACTATACAGCCAGACAATTGAATACTGCGGGCACTGCCTATGTTTATACAGCAGATGATTATGCGGTATTTAATCTTACTGGCGGAGGAGCCACTGCACCAAGCAGTCATGGCACCGGTGTAACTCCTATGGGAAAAATAGCTGCAGGACAATCCTTTTTTGTTGTGAGTGATTTGGATGATTATTTTAAATTTGACAATTCGATGCGGTTTGATCACGCTAGTCCTGGTCAATTTATTGACAACAGTCAGTTTTTCAAACAGTCTAATACTAAGAAAACAAAAGCAATTGAGAGAGCCAGAATCTGGCTGAATTTAACAAATGAAGGTGGTGCATTCAAACAGCTATTAGTAGGTTATATTGCAGGAGCAACCAATGATTTTGATAAATTGTATGATGCAGTAACCCGCAATGGGAATGCCTTAGTAGATTTTTATAGTGTTAATAATTCAAAAAATTATACCATTCAGGGGCGCGCACTTCCATTTGACAAAGCCGATGCAGTACCGCTGGGGTATAAAACCACAATAGCAGGAACATTCCAGATTAGTATTGATAATACTGACGGCAGTATGGCTGACCAGACTATTTATTTGGTTGACAAAATGACTAATACAATTCATAATTTAAAAACAGGTTCTTATTCATTTACAACAGCAATCGGTGTATTCAATGACCGTTTTGTAATGCGCTTTACCGACAATACTTCTAAATTAGCGGCTGAAGACACTCAAGTAAAAGAAAATGGAGTTTTTGTATCCGTAAGAAACCGTAAGATAAAAATCAATTCTTTTGACCAGAATGTGTCTGCCGTAAAAGTGTATGATTTAAAAGGAAGCTTAGTATATGAAAAATACAAAGTTGACAAGAATGAATTCATTATTGATAGTTTAAACGCCAGTAATCAGTTTATGATTGTTATGGTACAATTGGAAGACGGCAAATGGATAAGCGAAGAAATTATTTTTCATGATTAACCGATGATTCCTTTTTTGAAATTTTTATTCCCATTCTGTTTATTCAGAGTGGGATTTTTTTGTACCGGCTTTGGCTTCTAAAAAAGTTTTTTATAAACACATTCACAGATTTTCCGTAATCAAGTTTTGCAGACTTTACTTTGCTAACTAAACCACTACGAACTGAAGTTTATAGTGGTTTAGTTGTGTTTGGTATAATCTCATTGGATATTAGACAGTTAAGTTTCTGGTTTGATTCTGATTGCTTTTTGTTTTGTTTTTTTGTAAACTTTCTTTTCCATTTATCGTAGTAAAACTTATATTTAACGAAAGTAAATATTCCTTCAGCGAAATACTGAAAGCATTATTTTTTAGAAAACCTACATTTGATACAGCAAATTAAAACACATACATTATGAAATCAGCAATTATAACCACTTTACAGTTAGTTAAAATAACCTGCAATACATATGGTTATTATGCAGTTCTAAGATTTTTTAATACCCTTCAATTCGAAGAACTTGTGCTTGTGACTACTGGTTTAGAAAGTTCAAGACAATCGTATTTAAAAAAAAGAATCGAGGTAAACTCTAAAACATAGGAATTTTGATAATTATACGATGCATGTTTGTGAAAATAAACTTATAAATAAATGTTTTTAAAGTTAGTTATTTGTTAATCAGGTATTTTAGTATTTTTTTTGATAATATAATTTTTTATTGTTTAATTTTGGCACGTAAAAATACGTGTTTATTTAGATATTAAATCAATCTAAAAAGAGTGTATTTTTAAAATACCACAAAACCCCAGATCATATGAAAATAATTTTACCTAAACCTAAAATTTTAGCGGGCTTTTTATTGTTTGTTGTTATTTTATTTGGCAGCACAGTTTTTGGGCAGACAACAGGAGATTATCGTTCAAAAGCTTCTGGAACTTGGACAGCTGTTGCTAGTTGGGAATACTTTGATGGTTCTATTTGGATTCCTGCAACGAATTATCCAGGTCAGAGTGCTGTGGCTGGAGCAACTGGAACGGTAACAATTCAAGGAGGTTTTGCAATTACACTTAATACTAATTTACCAAATAGTTTTACTTCTTTAGTAATTGGAGGTACGGGTAGCGGAAAATTAATAGTTAGTGGCTCTTACACTGTTCAAACCACGAGCGTAACATTGAAATCGAATGGTATTATGGAAATTGGGGGTAATAACACGATTTCATTCCCAGCAAACACTTCGTTCGGAATTGATTCAGGGGCAGTATTACAGGGTTCAGGAAGTCCTTGCAGTAACAATACCGCTATTTATATAGGATCTTATAAAGTTTCAGCTTGTAATGGAAATGGAGGAGGAGCTCTTTCTAATTTTGGAGAATTTACTTCCAGAGGAGGAAACGGAAGTGCATCTTCAAATTCTCCTGTTTGTACAGGAAGTACTTTAACGCTTACAGCAACTCCGCCTTCGGCAACATCTGGAGGTCCATATACTTATACCTATAAATGGTCTGGTACAGGAATTTCAAATCCTACAGCAAGTTCAAGCCCTACTTATACTATTTCTAACGCAGGCGCTAGTGTTGCGGGAACCTACACGGTTGAAATTAAGGATAATACTTTTGTTACGGAGGCGTCAACCACTGTTGTTATAACTCCAACTCCAGTGGGCGGAAGTTTAGATTATGCTACAACTCCAGTTTGTATAAATTCCTCTGTTTCATTGCATCTAAGCAATAGTATTGGTTCTATAGTGCGTTGGGAAAAGCGACTTAATAGTAGCAATTCATGGACAAATATTAATACTACTACTGTAAACTATACAGATACACCTTCACAGTCTGGAACTTGGGAGTATAGAGTTTTAGTAGGTAATGGGTCTTGTACGCCAGTTTACTCATCATCAATTAGTGTAGTTGTTAATCCAGAATTATTTATAACACTAGGAACAAATCCACAAGTAACACAATTATCAACTTCGACAACATTATCATATATTGCTAATAATGGTTCTGAATTTGATGTTGTATATACTGATCCAGTAGCAATAGCTGCAGGTTTTACTAACTTGCATGGCAATGTGTCTGGTAATTCAGGAAGTATTACGTTAAATATACCTTACTGTTTGTCTGCAGGAGTATATAATGCTAGTATCCGTGTTATTAAGCCTCTTAATGCGACTAATACCTGTTCGAGTCAGTATTATCCTTTTACAATAATAGTGAATTCTAATACAAGTGGAGGAACATTAAGTTCTGATCAAGTAATTTGTTCTGGTAATTCACCATCAAATTTAGTTTTGACAGGTAATTCAGGAGCCGTTGTAAAATGGCAAAAATCAAGTGATGCTGCCTTTACCAATCCAACAGATATCAATTCAACGGCGACAACTCTTAGTGGAGCAACAATCGGATCCTTAACTCAGAATACCTATTTTAGAGTTATTACCAATTATGCTGGTTGTAATAAAATAAGTTCTAACTCAATTTTAATTACAGTTGGACCTATAGCTGCCCCAACAATTGGAACAATAACTCAACCAACTTGTGCCACAGTAAAAGGAAGTTTTATGATTACAAATTATAATGCTTCATATACCTATAATATAGCACCTAATAGTGGAGTGACCCAATCGGGTTCTACGATAAATGCTCCAGAAGGCAGCTATACAATAACTGCCAGTAATATAAGTTGTGGGACTTCTGCAGTTACTAATTTTTCTATAAATGCTCAGCCTGTAGTTCCATCTATTGCAACAATTTCATCACCAGCTGCATTATGTTCTGGAAGTTCTTTGAATCCTACAGTACCTACAGTTACAACAAATGGTTCAGCAATTACTTCACAAGGCTGGCAGATATCTACCACATCAGGCGGAAGTACTTATGGAACATTAACATTGCCTTACACGGTAGCTTTTGCCGATAATGGCAAGAACATTCGTTATTTTGCAACTAATAGTTGCGGAACAACAAATGGTACAGCAGTTGCAATAACAGTAAATGATAAGCCAGCGATAGCTTCAATAACAGCACCAATTGCTTTATGCGCGGGTGGCTCTCTAAATCCTACGGCACCAACAGTAACAGCAAATGGTTCAGCAGTTACTTCACAAGGCTGGCAGATATCTACTACATCAGGCGGAAGTACTTATGGAACATTAACATTGCCTTACACGGTAACTTTTGCAGATAACGGCAAGAACATTCGTTATTTTGCAGCTAATAGCTGTGGAACGACAAACGGTACAGCAGTTGCAATAACAATAAATGATGTTCCAGCAATAGCTTCAATAACACCACCAACTGCTTTATGCGCGGGAAGTTCTCTGAATCCTACAGCACCTGCTGTTATAGCAAATGGTTCAGCACTTACTTCACAAGGCTGGCAGATATCTACTACATCAGGCGGAAGTACTTATGGAACATTAACATTGCCTTACACGGTAACTTTTGCAGATAACGGCAAGAACATTCGTTATTTTGCAACGAATAGCTGCGGAACAACAAATGGTACAGCAGTTGCAATTACAGTCAACCCAGCCCCAACATTAATAGCTGCCACACAAACAATTTTTGCCTGTTATAGTTCGCCAGCGACTATAAAGCTGACAGGTTTATTATCAGGCAGTACATCAACAGTTGACTATACTATTGACGGTATAGCGCAGACGTCAATTACTGGTTTAACTGCTGTAGCAGGAGAAGCTAGTTTTGATACAAGAAATTTAACAGCGGCTGATAATGGTAAAGTATTACAGATAACAGGAGTAACTGTGACAAGCGCTTCGCCAAGCTGCATCAAGAGTTTTGCAGGTGTTGCCGGTATAGATATTACTTTGAATGTTAAACCAGATTCAGGAGGTATTTCGCTAAATGGCGGTACGCCTATAGCTTCTGGCGGTAATACTACTTTTTCTGAAAAAACTACGGCTACTTTTAGTATAGCAGCAGTTTCTGGAGCTGCGGGCTATACTTGGATTGTTCCAACAGGATGGAGTATTACGGCTGGAAGCGGAACTAATCAAATAACGGTTACGACCGGTACAGAATTTCAAAGCGGTAATGTTACTGTTACTGCTAATAATATGCTTTGTCCAAGTTCTTTGTTTGTGACTTTAACTTCAATAGCGCCTCCAGCTCCAATACCTACTAATGTAATTTCTGTTAAGTGCGGTACTTTAGGAAGTATATCATTCAATAATCTGCCTGCTGGCAGCTGGACGCTTAATGTTACAAAAGATGGTGTCGGCAGTACTGTTTCCGGATCAGGAAATACTTATACGCTGGCAAGTTTAACAGGCGGGAACTATACTTTTACAGTTACGGATGCTTATGGAACTTCTGTTTCCTCAGCTAGTGTAAATGTTGATCAGGTTGTAAAAACGTGGAAAGGTTCCGGATGGTTTATTGGTTCTACTCCAACTACAGTGCCTACTGTTGATGACGCTGTTGTTTTTGATGCCGATTACAGTGAAGCTGTTTCCGTAAATTCCTGTTCCAGTGTTATTAATCCTGGTAAAAAGGTTACTATTGGTACTGCTGATGGTACTGTAGACGGTACTGGATTAGTTTTGAATATTAAAAACAGTTTGGATGTACAGGGCGAATTGATATTCGAGAACAATGCGAGCTTGCTGCAGTCAAATGATAACGCAGTAAATAACGGAGCAATAACTTATAAGCGTACTACTCCTGTGCTGAAAGATTATGATTATGTGTACTGGAGTTCTCCTGTAGACAATCAGAAATTAAGTGATTTGTGGTCAAGTGACCGATATTACAGGTACACTACCGGGAACTGGGAAGCACAGCCATCCAGTACCATAATGGGTATTGCAAGAGGTTATATTATACGCGTGCGTACCAGCGATCCTGCTTTCCGACAAAGTGTTGAGTTTAAGGGAGTGCCTATCAATGGAGCCGTATCTATTCGATCTCAAGGTGTTGATAGAACTAATTTAATAGGTAATCCATATCCTTCCGCTATAGATGCAGATTCGTTTATTCTTAGCAATAGCGATATTGTTGGTAATGACAGTTTAGGGGGATACTTGTATTTCTGGACACATTTTAGTGCTAGAAAAATTAATAATGAAGGAACAGCATATAAGTATGAAGCTGGAGATTATGCGATGTATAACCTGACAGGCGGAGGTTCGACTGCGCCAAGCAGTCTGGGTACAGGTGTAACTCCTTCGGGAAAAATAGCAGCAGGACAATCTTTCTTTGTGGTCAGCGGCTTAGATGATTATTTTAAATTTGACAATTCGTTGCGTTTTGATAACGGCAGTGCTTTAGATAACAGCCAGTTTTTCAGACAGTCAGACACTAAGAAAAAGGCAAAGCTTGAAAAGGATAGAGTGTGGCTGAATCTGACAAATACCGAGGGAATTTTCAAGCAGCTTTTAGTGGGCTATGTCACAGGTGCGACCAATGATTTTGATAGATTATATGACGGACCAACTCTTAATAGTAATGCTTATGTAGATTTTTATAGTGTAAATAATTCTAAGGGTTATACAATTCAGGGGCGGGCACTTCCGTTTGACAAAGGTGATATAGTTCCATTAGGTTATAAATCCACGATAGCAGGAACATTCCAGATCGGTATTGATAATACTGACGGCGGTATGGTGAATCAAGCCATTTATTTGGAAGATAAATTAACCAATACTATCCATGACCTGAAAACCGGCTCGTATTCGTTTACAACAGCGACAGGTGTGTTTAATGACCGTTTTGTGCTTCGTTATACTAATACTTCTAAATTAGGTACAGGAGATATAGTAACAAAAAGCAAAGGATTTTTTGTATCAATAAGAAACCGCGAGATAAAAATTAATTCTTTTGATCAGACGATAAATTCAGTAAAAGTCTATGATATGAAAGGGAGCTTACTTTATGATAAAAATAAAGTAGACAAGAATGAATTTATTATTGATACTTTAAATGCCAGTAACCAATTTATGATTGTTATGGTACAATTGGAAGACGGTAAATGGTTAAGTGAAAAGATTATTTTTCACGATTAAGAGCCTGTTTAAATTTTATTTTTGAGATTTATTATTAGAGGATTTTTGAGTGAAACAAGGCAAATTTTTATAAAATAGCAGAACTATTGTATGAAAATTTAACGAAGTTGTAACCAAAAATCATCATAAGAGAGCCAATAAATAAAACTTAAACAGGCTCTAAGTAAATACTCTTTTTAAAAAAAAAAATCCCATTCTGTTTATTCAGGGTGGGATTTTTTGTTTAAAAGTTAATAAAGGTTTTATACCATTTATGAATATAAAACAGTCTTTTTGTTTTTCATCACCCTAGCCCTCTCTAAAAAATTGAATTATCCTATATTTTAAAATATAAGAAAATTATCACTTCATTTTTTTTAATTTGTCTGCATTCTAATGAAAATAAGTTGTAATTTTTCTGATAAAAACATACTTTTTTCTCACGAATTGTTTTGCTTTAATTCAAAAATAGGTGTTTCATAGGTTATTTTTTACTAAATAACGATAAAACATGCATTTAAACGATAAAATACGCTTTTATACGATTTATTTAATTTCATTTTATTAAATTTATTTAATCAATATAAATATTTAAACATTTGAAATTAAATGATTTATGATTTTTAGAACACAGCGTTAATTAGTTGTTTATCATTTCTTTTTTATTGGATATTTAAAAGGTTTTGAATCCGCATATAATTTCGAATACTTGAGTATAATTTTAATCCCCCTTAAAATGAAAAAGATATTATTTTTATGCATTCCGCTGTTTTTAATGTTTCAATTTTCTTTTAGTCAATCCGCAAGCAGTTATACTTTTACGTCCATACAAGGTAATTACATTTCGCTTGGCGGAGTTGCAGGAGTTGTTGACACATCACTATCTGCAACAGCAGATACGGGTGTTTCTACTAGTATCACTTTACCGTTTTCCGTTACTTTTGCAGGCACAGTTTATTCTACAATACAAGTTTCGCCCAATGGATGGCTTAGTTTTGGCACGCCGATAGTAACAGACGCTCAAAACAGTACCAATTCCCTGGCAAATGCAGGTGTTATAAAACCTGTTTTGTTTCCTTTGTGGGATGATTTAAAATGTACTGTAAAGCCAAGATATATAACAACCGGAATTTATCCACACAGAAGGTTTAAGGTGGAATGGAGCCAGCAGAAATGGGATGCACAGTCTTCGGGAGATACGGTTTCGTTTCAGGTTTGGTTTTTTGAAACTACAAATGTAATTGAATATTTATATAGTCAGGGAGCCACATCGGTTTCCAATGGTTCAGGAGGTGCATCAATTGGAATGTGTGATGCAAATGGAAATTATTTGGCACTTACAAATTCTGGAACAAGTCCAGCTGCTGATTATACTGTTTTTACAGATAACATTGCCGCTAAGCCGGCATCTGGGCAGATTTATAGATTTACGCCGCCATCTTCCGCAGGATTGGAAGCCAGTAAATATTGTTTTTCTGCTTCAGCAGCCACTTATGGGATTTTAACTTCGACTTCACCTGTGGGGGGGATTGGTGCAGTAGATGACGATGGTATTACAAATCCCATTACACTGGATTTTCCTTTTACCTTTGGCGGTACTGCTTATACAAATATAATTGTGTCTCCAAACGGCTGGCTTACTTTTGGATCGCCTACTACAATTACAAATACTCAGAATGCTGTCAATAGTGTCACAAACGCTGCGTTGATAAAACCTGCTCTGATGCCGCTTTGGGATGATTTGAAATGTACTGAAAAAATAAGGTACATTACGGCAGATGCCGCTCCTAATAGGATATTTAAGATAGAATGGTATCATCAAAAATGGGATCATACTGCCAATGGAGATGTTATATCTTTTCAGATATGGCTTTATGAAAGTTCTAATATAATAGAGTATTATTACAATCAAGAAACAATAGCTGTAAAATCACCATCGGCAACTATTGGGATTTACGATGCAAACGGTAATTATTTGACTTTAAATAATTCAAGTGCAAGTCCTACGGCTCAGTCTGCTGTTTTTACAACAGATATCGCTGCTAAGCCAGCATCGGGACAAGTCTATCGATTTACACCGCCGCCTACAATATCCTATCCAGGTAATGCTTACATCGCTATTGGGAAAGTGGCCGTTACACAAAGCGGCACAACAGGCGGAACGTATTCGGCAACGCCTCCTGGACTGAGCTTGAATACTTCGACTGGTGAAGTTAATTTAGCAGCCAGCGCAGGGGGAATATTTACTATTGTTTATACTGTGGCGGGCTGTTCTAATGCATCAGCAGTAATGACTATTTTTCCTTTGCTGCCCATTCCTGCTGCTACTGTGACAGAGGCTTCCTGCGCTGCAGGTACAGACGGGGCGATTACAATAACGAATATGAACAATGCCATAAAATTTATAAGAGCCGATAATGATTACATTGATTTAGGAAGTTCGCTGCTTTCTAATAGAAGTGCATTCACTATTGAAGGCTGGATTAAATTTAATATCGCAGATGTTACGGGCAGGATGAGTTTATTTGGGCAGAATGATGCCATAGAATTTGGATTTGCCAATTCAACAACTATTGAGCTTTCAACACCAGTTACAGGGGCAGTTACTGCAACACTCCCAGCTTCTCTTGGGGATGGATCCTGGCATCATATAGCAGCTGTAGGGAATGGTTCAACTGTCAAGATCTATTTAAATGGTGTCAGTGTTGCTGTAACAGGAGGTGTTGTTACTACTTCAAATTATGGCAGTTCCTCAAATAACGCTAAGATTGGAAGCGGCGTCTATAATGTAACTGGTGATTCATTTACAGGACAGGTCGCAAAGTTAGGGCTTTACAGCACGGCACTTTCGGCGAACGCTATCGCTGCTTTGGCTTTTGGACCTACAACGTATTCAGGTTACGAAACTGGAATTATAGCAGGTTATAATGTTGCCATAGGTTCTGGAACTATAATTTATTCTTATCCGGCCGGTAATAACGGAACTTTCCAGAATAGTCCTGAATGGATAGATCCTTATACTTATGTCTGGCAGAAAACAGGAGATGCTGTTTTTTCAGCTACCACAAAGAATTTAACTAATTTATCAACTGGTGAATATAAAGTTACTGTCTCGTTAATTGGTGTGAGCAGTCCTAATGGAGCTACATTTACAGTAGGTT
The DNA here is from genome assembly GCF_015351475.1 of Flavobacterium sp. HJJ. Lineage (GTDB taxonomy): Bacteria > Bacteroidota > Bacteroidia > Flavobacteriales > Flavobacteriaceae > Flavobacterium > Flavobacterium marginilacus. The sequence continues at coordinate 20,961 of NZ_JADKPR010000034.1, forward strand.
CTGCCAGTGTAGTGACTGCATTAGCAGGAACAGGAGCAGGATGCAGTAATAGCATTACAGCAAATTGGACTGCATCAGCGGGAGCTGTAAGTTATTCGCTGGATGTCGCTGCTGATTCTGATTTTACCAATTTTGTTTCTGGTTTCAATAACTTAAATGTTGGGAACGTAACGAGCTATGCAGTGGCAGGATTATCGGCTGGAAATGTTTATTATAGAGTACGAAAAAACAGCAGCTGCGGAGTGAGTACAAGTTCAAATGTAATTACTTACGCTACGCTGCAGATAAATTCGCCAACAGCTATTAGTGCCTCAAATTTATCATGCAGCGGTTTCGATGCTAATTGGAATGCGGTTTCTGGTGCTGATGCTTATTATTTAGATGTGTCCACAAATCCTGCATTTAGCAGTTTCGTATCAGGCTATAATAGTTTATATGTTGGTAATGTCACATCAATTTCAGTAATTGGACTAGCTTCTGGATTCAGTTATTATTACAGGGTACGGTCATCAAACGCGACTTGCGGTACAGTCGTTACGCCGTCTAATGTAATTCAGGCTGATATTGATTTAGCGCCTGCTTCGCCAGTGATTGGACTAGTGCAGCAGATTAGTTGTACCAGACCAGGAGGAAGTGTTGCATTAAGCGGGCTGCCGGCAGGCAATTGGAGTTTAAATTTTAGTAATGGCGATACGTATTCAGGCAGAGGAACTACAGTAACTATTCCAGGACTGGCATCAGGGAATTATACCGTGGCAGTTTCAGAAGGGGGATGTTTTTCTGCTAATTCTGCAAATATTCCGATTGCATCATCTACTATTTCAGACACTTCCTGGGATGGGGCTGTTTGGTCGAATGGGACGCCTTCTCTTTCAAAAAGAGCTGTTTTTAACGGAGCTGTATCTGATACATTTACAGTTTCGTCCAATACGGATATGTGTTCCTGCCAAATTAATTCGGGTTCAGTAGTCGTTAATTCGGGAGTTGTATTATATATAGAAGGAGGTCTTGATATTGTGTCTACTACTAATATGACATTTCAGAATAATGCGAGCTTGGTTCAGGGCAGTGATACTGCTGTTAATTCGGGCGATATTATTTATAAGCGCAGTACTTCTCCTGTAAAAGATTTTGATTATGTATATTGGAGTTCACCCGTGGCCGATCAGACACTCGGACTTATGTCGCCTAGCAGTGATAAATACTGGAGTTATGCTAATGGAGCTTGGGTTTCAGAGTCAGCCGGCAGTATAATGACTGCAGGAAAAGGCTTTATTGCCAGAGTGCCTCGGTATACTTCTCCCCAAAATGTAGAATTTATTGGAATACCAAATAATGGCTCTATATCAATAGCCGCACAGGGAGTGATGAAGACCAATTTAATAGGAAATCCATATGCTTCTGCATTAAATGCTGATTTATTTATAACAGATAATTCTTCAATAATAAATGGTGCCTTATACTTTTGGACACACAATACTTCCAGAACATTAAATAATACGAGTACTAAATTTATATATACTTCTGATGATTATGCGACTTATAATTTTACAGGAGGAGTGGCTACTGCAGTGGCTGCAAAAAGTACAGATATAAATGGAGACGGAATTGGTGATGGGACACAGCCTTCAGGTAAGATTGCTGCGGGCCAGTCTTTTTTTGTAGTCAGCAAAATTGCCGGGAATTTTACATTTACTAATTCACAGCGGGTTTCAGCTGTTGGGGCTAACAGCCAATTTTTTAAACAGACTAATGCTGCTAAAACTGCAGGAATTGAAAAGAACAGAATTTGGCTTAATCTGACCAATGACGGCGGTGCTTTCAAGCAGTTATTGGTTGGTTATTTAACAGGTGCTACTAATGATTTTGATAATCTGTATGATGGAATCTCACTTAACGGGAATGCATATGTAGATTTTTTCAGCATAAACAATTCAGGGAGTTATACCATTCAGGGACGTAAGCTTCCATTTGATGAAGCTGATGAAGTGCCATTGGGTTACAAAAGCACTATAGCAGGAACGTTTCAGATCAGTATTGAAAAAACGGACGGAGTTCTGGCTAATCATGCAGTTTATTTAGAAGATAAAACAATGAATACTATGTATGATCTGACTAAAGGAGCATATTCTTTTACTACTGCTGCCGGAGAGTTTAAAAACCGTTTTGTGCTTCGTTATTCTACAGCTTCTAAACTGGGTACAGATGACAATGAAGCCAATGAAAAAGGAGTCGTTGTTTCGTTAAAAAACAGCCAGATAAAAATTAATTCTTTCGGCCAGATTATGTCTTCAGTTAAGGTGTATGATTTGAAAGGCAGTCTGCTTTATGAGAACAATAAAGTGGATAGCAATGAATTTACTGTAAATCATTTAGCTGTCAGCAGTCAGGTATTGATTGTTTCAGTTCAATTAGAGAGCGGTAAGAGAATCAGCGAAAAAATTGTCTTTCATAATTAATAGAAGCTAAAAGTGATTATACTCTGCTGAAGAAATTAAGCTTCTTCTTAAAAGTACTTTTTTGTTCTATTGTTACCATTTTAAGTTTTTTTTATACCATTTATAAATATAAAATGATCTAATTTTTATCCCCTCTCCTTGGGAGAGGGCTAGGGTGAGGAAAAACAAAAAGACTGTTTTATATTCATAAATGGTATTATTTGTTCAAGCACAGTAATTTAAAACAAAAGCACTTAGATATTTTCTCAGGGTTAACAGGTCAAATATTTTATCATAAGATTTTTTATAACCAGATACATTTAAGTAAATGGTATTAGCGATATATACTGAATTGTTTGTATTTCAAATCATTAATAAATGGGAAAACTATGAATAAAAACTACTTTGTTTTCGGTGCATTGACAATAACAGCTAATACAGCTCACTTTTTACTGCTGCTGTTTTTTTTTGTTTCATTTCCTTTTTATAGTCAGACCATTAATAAGACTTTAGTTCAGGCATCGAGTCCTCTTGTTGTTCCAGCAGGAATTCTTAGTTTAACTGTGAATTGCTGGGGAGCTGGCGGCGGTGGCGGCGGTTCTAATTTTTTAAGCGCAGCTGGCGGTGGCGGTGGCGGCGGGAGTTTCAAAACAGGAACAGTTTCTGTTACACCTGTTGCAGCGAATGCTCAAATTAGTTATACTATTGGTCAGGGAGGGACAGGAGGTATATCAACAACAATGAATGGTACTGACGGCGGATCAACTATTTTTTCTACAGTAACTGCGAGTGGAGGAACTGGAGGAAAAGGAGCTACTTCTAATGGGAATTATGGCGCTGGAGGTGCAGGCGGTGTCACTTCTGGTGGCTTTTCAGGGGGTACAGGTGCTAGTGCTGCCAACGTTGTCATAATAGGTTTGTCAAGCGGAGGCGGCGGAGGCGGTGCTGGTTCAGGTTCAGTTGGTTTAGCAGCGAGCGGAACTACGGGTGGCACTGGGGGTACTGGTAGTGGTGGTACAGGCGGATCGGGTAGGACATTACTTGGTTCTGGAGGTGATGGTGCCGATTTTGGCGGCGGTGGCGGTGGCGGTCTTACATTGTTGAGCTTGGCTAATAGTACAGGAGGAAAAGGAGGAAATGGTCAAATTACTGTAAGCTATACGTGTCCAATTTATAGTATTGCAAATAATGTCACGGCTTCAGATGCTTGTGTCAGTTCAGGAACATCGACTGTGACAGTAAGCTCCAGCGCTGCAGGATTGCCGATAGGAACTTATACAGTAGTTTATGATAGAAGTCTTCCGGCGGGAACTAATCTTGAAGCTTCCATGGTGGTTACAGTTGCTGGAAGCGGGACTTTTACAGCAGATGGATTAACGACTAACGGGACAAGTACAATAACTATAACAAAATTAAAATCGGTTGATTGTGAAAGCACAATGAGTGCTAATAATACCGCTAATGTTTCGGTAAGTATTTTTCCAGGTACGCCTGTTTTAGGAACTACGACACAGCCAAATTGTATTGTGTCAACTGGAAGTATCATCTTAAGCGGATTGCCCGTTTCAGGAACTGTATATCAAACAGGAACTGTGCCTAATAGTTATTCCATTTCTAATGCCACAGGTACTATGACTATTTCAGGTTTAGCTGCGGGTAATTATACTTTCTCGTCAGCAAGCGGTTTGTGTCTTTCGTCATCGACTGGAAACGTTGTAATCAATTCACCAGTTACTAAAACTTGGGGCGGTTCTTCATGGTCGCCTGCAGGAGAACCTTCTTTGGATAATGCAGTTATTTTTTCAGGAAATGCAGTTATAACTTCACCATTAAATGCATGTTCGTGCCAAATTAATTCTGGGGTAAGTATAGTAGTTGGTGCTGCACTGGCAAACAACAGTAATGCTGTCGTAACGATTCAGAGCGGACTGAATGTACAAGGAACACTAACATTTGAAAATAATTCGGGTTTAATTCAGTTAAATGATAATGGGGTCAATTCGGGGAGTATTATTTATAAACGGACCACATCAGCTGTAAAAGATTTTGATTATGTGTACTGGAGCTCACCAGTAACGGGACAGACATTAGGGCTTTTATCGCCTAACAGTGATAAATACTGGAGTTATGCTAATGGAGCTTGGGTTTCAGAGTCTACTGGAAGTGTTATGACTGCTGCAAAGGGTTTTATTGCCAGAGTGCCGCCATCAGTTTCTTCTCAAAGTGTTGTGTTTACCGGAGCTCCAAACAATGGTTCAATTTCTATAACCGGACAGGGAGTGATGAAAACCAATTTAATTGGAAATCCATATGCATCTGCTGTAGATGCCAATTTATTTATTGCAGGTAATATTTCGATAATCAGCGGTCCTTTATATTTTTGGACACATAATACTTCCAGAAGTTTAAATAATGCTGGTACTAAGTTTGTATATACTTCTGATGATTATGCGACTTATAATTTTACAGGGGGTGTGGCTACTGCCGCGGCCGCTAAAAGTACGGATATAAATGGAGACGGAATTGGAGACGGCTCACAGCCATCGGGTAAGATCGCTGCCGGCCAGTCCTTTTTTGTAGTCAGCAAAATTGCCGGTAGTTTTACATTTACTAATTCAATGCGGGTTTCTGCCAGCGGATCTAACAGTCAGTTTTTCAGACAGGCAAATACAGTTAAAAAAGAAAAAACCGAAACGAACAGAATCTGGCTTAATCTGACCAATGATGGCGGCGCTTTCAAACAATTATTGATTGGATATATTACTGGAGCCACTAATGATTTTGATAATCTGTATGATGGTGTAAGCCGCAATGGGAATGCATTTATTGATTTTTTCAGTATTAACAATTCTGAAAATTATACTATTCAGGGGCGTCAGCTTCCATTTGATGAAGCTGATGAAGTGCCATTGGGTTATAAAAGCACTATAGCAGGAGCATTTGAAATAAGTATTGAGAAGACTGATGGAGTATTGACTAATCACGCTGTTTATTTAGAAGACAAAACAGCCGGAACAATTTATGATCTGACCAAAGGCTCTTATTCTTTTACGACTGGAATTGGAGAGTTTAAAAACCGTTTTGTACTTAGGTATACAAAGAGTTCACTGGAAACAGATGATTTTGGAAGAAAGAGAAAAGGAGCAGCTGTGCTGTTAGAAAATCAGCAGATAAAAATTGATTCCTTTGATCAGATTATGTCTTCTGTAAAAGTATATGATTTGAAAGGAAACCTGCTTTATGAGAATAATAAAGTGGATAAAAACGAATTTAGAATAGATCATATAACGGCCAGCAATCAGCTGTTGATTGTTGCAGTACAGCTGGAAAACGGAAAAAGAATCAGCGAGAAAATCATTTTTAAGGATTAAATTTTTAACTAATGATTTACTCAAAAAAAATAAAACCCCGATTTCAGGATGAAATTGGGGTTTGTAATTTTATATAAAGAGGATTATTTTCCTTTGATAGAAACCTCTAGATTTCTTTCGATAGTATGATTTGGGCGCGTCCATTTTGGCTTTTCTCCTAAAGACTCAAATTGAGAATCTGCAGCTTCAACTGAAGGTCTTTGTGCTGCTTTCTTAAATGGTTTTTGTGGTTTCAGCCCTAATAAATTAAACATTTTCATGTCTTCGTTTACATCTGGGTTCGGAGTTGTCAATAATTTATCACCCGCAAAAATAGAATTGGCACCAGCAAAGAAACACATGGCCTGGCCTTCTCGGCTCATATTCGTTCTTCCGGCAGACAAACGCACCTGTGTGTGCGGCATAACGATTCTCGTAGTTGCAACCATTCGAACCATTTCCCAGATTTCAACTGGTTTTTCATCCTGCATAGGGGTGCCTTCTACAGCAACTAATGCATTGATAGGCACGGATTCCGGCTGAGGATTTAAAGTCGACAGTGCTACAAGCATTCCAGCTCTGTCTTCAACACTTTCTCCCATTCCTATAATACCGCCGCTACATACAGTAACGCTGGTTTTACGAACATTTTCTATCGTTTGTAAACGGTCTTCGAATCCGCGGGTAGAGATTACTTCTTTGTAATAATCTTCAGAAGTATCTAGGTTATGATTGTAAGCATAAAGTCCGGCTTCTGCTAATCGCTGCGCTTGGTTTTCGGTAATCATTCCCAGAGTACAGCATACTTCCATATCCATTTTATTGATGGTGCGTACCATTTCTAATACCTGGTCAAATTCAGGACCGTCTTTCACATTTCTCCAGGCAGCTCCCATACATACGCGTGAAGAACCTCCGGATTTGGCTTGAAGTGCCTGCGCTTTTACTTGGTTTACCGACATTAAATCGTTTCCTTCAACGCCAGTATTGTATCTTGCCGCCTGCGGACAATACCCGCAGTCTTCAGAACAGCCGCCTGTTTTAATAGATACTAAAGTTGATACTTGAACTACATTTGGGTCATGGTGTTCCCTATGGATAGTAGCCGCTTCAAAAAGCAGATCCATCATAGGTTTATTATAAATAGCAATTATTTCTTCTTTTGTCCAGTTGTGTTTTGTGATACTCATTGATCCTTTATTTTGATGCTTCAAAAGTAATCAAATTGTTATAAACAACCAACGAACGGTCTTTAAAATGACTTATTTCGAATTGATTAAAATAGTTTAATCGGCGGCAAATTTGTCGTTATAATACAGCATGAGCAGCATAGTCACAATTACCGACGAAGCCATTCCTTCAAAAAACAGCGTGAAGCAATACATGTTAATAGAAGGGTGTCCGCCGAACAGAAAAGTTTCAGATAAATTTTGTATATATTTATTACCGCCCCGCATATAACTGTAAATTAATAAACCAATAATGGATAAAAAAACACCAACTATCGAAGTGACCATCGCTGCTACAGCATTTTTAACAAAGTTTTTCTTTCCGTGGGAAATTCTCGACTGCAGGGTGTCATTTACGGCATAAACAATAAATACGATATTTAATAGTCTTAAATAAAAAAGATTAGACAAACCTAAGAATTCCATCAAAAGGAAATAAGTTCCTATTGATATAAAAATAAAGTACCCGTTTTTAATTTCTTTTTTTACTTTCATGTCGTTAGTTATTTAAAGTTAGAAATTCAGTATCTTATTAGTAATCATGTAGGTTGTTATAAATTTACAAAAAATAAACGAAATCGATGTAATTAATCTGTAGAGAGTTTCATTTCGTTTGAAGAAAAAAAGGAATTAAATGCTTGAATTGTTATCCGTAAAGGTGTGAAGATGAAAAATAAAATAGTTTGTGCTTTGAGTTTTCACGTAAGCAGCAGGAAATGGTTTAAAAAAATCAAAAGGTTAAGCGCTATAACATTGCGGTTTGGCTATTGACAATGTTTTAGGCGATTCAACAGTGAAGATTCTTCTTTCGTGAGGAAGACAGATTTTCGGTACGCCGATGCCGTTAGTAAGATTGCTTCGTTCCTAGTAAACACATATACAAAGAGTCATTGCGAACGTGAACGAAGCAGTCTCATCATGTTTATTCACTCAAAGCAATTCCACAATATTAAAGGAAATCTTTGGCGGGTAATTTTGCGGAAATATTTTAATGGTTTTCAAAATAGGTCAAAGCTGTATTCTTATCTTTTTCCAATTGTGCTTTTAAATGTTCAACCGAAGCAAATTTTTCTTCATCTCTGATTCTTTTCAATATAGAAACAGTAATTTTTTGATCGTATAAATCTCCGTCAAAATTAAAATAATTAATTTCTATAGTCTGATTTTTACCGTCAACAGTTGGATTAAAACCAATATTCATCATTCCTAAAACACTTTTGGAGCCGATGATACTTTTTACAATATATACGCCGTTTTTTGGAATTAGCTTGAAGTTTTCTTCTATTTTTAAGTTGGCAGTTGGAAATCCAATAGTTCTTCCAAGCTGTCTGCCTTTGGTAATAATGCCGGTTAGTGAATAATTGTAACCCAGATATTCATTGGCCAGAGCCATATTGCCCTCGTTAAGAGCATGTCTTATTTTAGTAGAGCTTACAGATACTTCCTTAATTTCCTGAGCCGAAATTTCTTCAACTTCAAAGCCATATTGTTCTCCAAAAGCTTTTAAATCATCAATATTTGCAGTTCTGTTACGGCCAAAACGATGATCGTGGCCAATAATTATTTTGTGGATATGGAATTGATCTACAAGTACTTTTTTTACAAATTCTTCGGCAGTCAATCTGGAAAAATTTTCATCAAAAGGATGAATTACTAAATTTTGAATTCCAATCTGATCCAGTAATGCTGTTTTTTCATCAATTGTATTGAGCATTTTTATACCCGAATCCTCTTGTAAAACCATTCTGGGATGCGGGAAAAAAGTAAGAACTAAACTTTCATACTTTTCGTTTTCTGTATTTTGTGTTACTTTTTCCAGAATTTTTTTATGGCCAAAGTGAACACCGTCAAAGGTTCCCAAAGTAATAATCGTTTTTTTTGCCGTTTTTCCTGAGGTAATATGGAAATCGTCTATAGAATGAAAAATTTTCAAAGTGCCAGTGTTAATTTTTTTGCAAATTTATACTATCTATTTTAAAAGTAGGCGAAGAAGTTTTTATTTTTAAATGTTTTGAATCTTCAAATCCGTTTTTAAGCTTCAAAATCATTCATGGTAATGTATTCCAATTATTAATTTTTTGAAATTGTTATCATTCATAGTATATTCCATTGCAAATAATTTAATTTTGTTTGTGTTTTTTTGGTTTATTAAATTTAATAACTGTATATGAATAAATTATTTTTTTGCTTAGGGATTCTTGCAATGAGTTTTTCTGCATTTTCGCAAGGGAATTCCGCTTGGAAAGAAGTCGGAAGTACTCAAAAAACTGCTGTTCAGAAGCAAAATGACAATATACAGTCCGATCCAAAACGATTATTTGCTTTAGATTTAAACCAATTTAGGCAGTCTCTTGTTTCTGGGTTAGCTGGCCAAGGCGTTTCTGTTGAAATTCCTAACAGCGATGGTAAAATGGAGCAGTTTTTAGTTGTGGAATCTTCTAACTTTGTTCCTGAGCTGCAATCACAATATCCTGATATTAAATCCTATTCTGGAACTGGAATTACAGATCCTGGAGCTTCTATTAATTTTAGTATTGCTCCAAGTGGAGTGCAGTCAATGGTTTTAAGAGGAGGGAGTGTTTCAGAATTTATTGATCCCCTTTCTGGCAGCAAATCCATTTATGCGGTTTCGGCTTCCAAAACCAGAAGCAAAGGAAGTCTGCCTCTAACCTGCAAAACGGCTGATGTTGTTTTGAATCAGGGTTTGACTAAAAAAACAAATGAATTAAAATCCAGTAATGGAGTGTTTAAAACCATGCGGCTGGCATTGTCCTGTACGGGTGAATATGCTCAATACTTTGGAGGTACTGCCGCAGATGCCCTGGCAGGAATGAATGCAACAATGACTAGAGTGAATGGAGTTTTTAACAGAGATCTTGCTGTAAAATTATTGCTTGTTGCCAATGAATCGGATATCATATTTACAAATGCGGCTTCCGATCCTTATTCTGATGCTTCAATTGGTATGGATCCAATTAAGGATTGTACCGGCGATTGTCCGTCTCCTTGGAATCAGGAACTGCAAAGTACTTTAACATCCAAAATAGGTGAAGCGAATTATGATATCGGTCATTTGTTTGCCGCGTCAGGTGGAGGTGGTGATGCAGCCTGTATTGGCTGTGTATGCAGTGCTCTGTATAATACAAATTCAACACCTGTTTATTCACTCGGTAAAGGGAGCGGTTATACTTCACCATCAAACAGCAAACCCGAAGGTGATCTTTTTGACATCGATTTTGTAGCACATGAAATGGGGCATCAGCTAGGGGCAAATCACATTTTTTCCTATGATGTAGAGGGAACAGGAGTCAGTGTTGAACCAGGAAGCGGTTCCACTATTATGGGATATGCCGGAATTACTGATTATGATATTCAGAATCATTCGGATGATTATTTTTCGTATGCTAGTATTAAGCAGATTCAAGATAATTTATCAATTAAATCCTGTCCTGTCAAAACAACATTAAGCGGTCAGACGCCAACAGCAAGTGCCGGTGCTGATTATACTATTCCGAAAGGAACGCCTTTTGTTTTGAAAGGAACCGCTTCTGATCCTAATGGTGATGTTATGACCTATTGCTGGGAACAAAATGATTCGGCTGCAAGCTCAGAAAGTGACGGAAACAGTATTGCTTACAGTACCAAAACTACGGGGCCTACTTTCAGGTCATTTTTGCCTAGCAATGTTACCAATCGTTATTTTCCAGCTTTCGAAAGAACATTGGTTGGACAGTTGAGTACAACTTGGGAATCTGTTTCTAATGTTGGCAGAGCATTAAATTTTGTATTTACCGCCAGAGATAACGCGGCTTCGGGTTTAGCGCAGACGTATTCAGACGCTATGGTCGTTACTGTTGATGGTGCCAAAGGTCCGTTTGCTGTAACATCACAGAATACTTCTGGCACCAGCTGGGGTTTAGGTTCATCCCAAACTATTACTTGGGATGTGAATGGAAGTAATTTATTGTCAGGGTCAGCTAATGTAAATGTTAAAATGTCTATAGACGGAGGACAGACTTTTCCAATTGTTTTGGCTTCCAATACCCCAAATGATGGTTCTGAAGTAATAACCGCTCCGTCTACAGCCGCTAAGAGCTGCAGGATTTTGATAGAACCTACGGGCAATATTTTCTATGCGCTTAACAGTGTTCCGTTTACGTTGGGGTATACTGTTGAAACAACTTGTGACACCTATACTTTTGCGGCGCCTTATACTATTCCTGAATCACAGACTTATGCAGAGAGAACAATTGTGGTTCCAGCTTCTTCAGGGGAAATTACCGATGTTAATTTTAATGTTAGTTTTACGCATACCTATATTTCTGATGTTCAAATTGAAGTGGTGAGTCCGAATGGGACTACTGTAAAGCTGTTTGATAAATCCTGTGGTGCGACAAATACTAACCTGATTTTGACCTATGATGATCTGGGAGGAACACTAGCATGTGGAATTAAAACCAGTCAGACTGTAGGTCCCGCTGGTGTTTTGTCAGCTTTCAATGGAGAAAATCCTCAGGGAACTTGGAAATTAAGGTTTAGGGATACAGGAGTTGGAGATTCAGGTACAATAGATGCTGCGTCAATCCAGATATGTTCAAGTGCTTATGTGCCTTTGGCTGTTCCTGATTCTGAAATTAATAATTTTATACTGTACCCTAATCCTAATAAAGGAAGTTTTACTATTAAATATAAAAGTGAAAATGCAGAAAATTTATTGGTTACTGTAACTGATTTGTCTGGGCGGAAATTTTATCAGAAAACAATTAAAAATACAGGCGGTATCAGCGAGTTTGTTCAGCTCCCAAATGTAGCTGCCGGAACTTATATCGTTACACTTATAGATGGAGACCGTAAAGGAAGTTTGAAGATTATAGTGAGATAGTTCAATAAAAACTCCCTTAAAAATCACTGCATTTTATATCCTAATTCATTGTTTACGCGAGTGATCAGTTGTCCAATCTCTCACTTATGTTATTTGTGTACTATTTTTGAACTATAACATATTTGTGTCTTGACATTAGGTGAGAAGTATTTTTATATTTAAATTCAGATATAGCTAAAGTTCCAAAATTCCTCAATTTATTTTATAAAAAAAACCTCGGAAGCATAACTCCCGAGGAATTTTTAAAACTAACTTTCATTAGTTTCTAAACTAGATATCTAACTAATAACCAAATTTTATATAATAACTAGTATATTTTTAAACTACTTAACCGAAAATTTAAAAGTAGTTTTTGTTTTATAATTTTCTCCTGGACTTAATACAGTCGTTGGGAAATCTTTTTGATTTGGAGAATCTGGGTAATGCTGTGTTTCAAGACAAAAACCAGTTCTGTGTGCATATGTTCCGCCGTTTCTCATTGGTAAAGTTCCGTCAAGGAAGTTACCAGAGTAGAATTGAATTCCAGGCTGGTCAGTATACACTTCCAGTAGTCTTCCGTTTGCAGGATAGTAAGCTGAAGCAACCAAACGTTCTCCTTTTCCTTGGCTGTTTAAAACCCAGCAGTGGTCATAACCCAACCCTTTTTTCAATTGGTCATCACTTGCATTGATTTCTTTGCCAACCAATTTTGGTTTTCTAAAATCAAAAGGAGTATTAGTTACATCTGTCAATTTGCCTGTTGGAATTAGAGTAGCATCTACTGGAACTAATTTATCAGCATCAATAGTGATTTCATGATCTAAAATTGGTTTAGAGAAATCAGAAGACAAATTGAAGTAAGAATGCTGTGTCAAGTTTAAAACTGTTTTCTTGTCAGTAGTCGCTTCATAAAGCACGTCTAGTGCATTGTCTTTGTTTAAAGTGTAAGTAACAAAAACAGTTAAGTTACCAGGGTAACCTTCTTCCATGTCTTTAGCAACATACTTCAATTTTAATGATGCAGTATCTCCTCCTTTGGCTTCCTCAGCAGTCCAAACCACTCTGTGGAATCCTTCCGGACCACCGTGTAAGGCATTTGTGCCATTATTAATAGCTAAAGAATATTGCTTGCCATCCAAAGTAAATTTACCTTTTGCAATACGGTTACCAAATCTTCCAATCAATGCTCCAAAGTAAGGATTAGCTTTTTGGTATTGTTCCAATGAATTAAAACCAATTACTACCTCTTCAGATTTCCCTGCTTTATTAGGCACTTTTAGGGAAGTAATAATACCGCCATAGGTGATGATGTTTACTTCCATCCCTTTTTGGTTTTTCAATGTGTAACGGTCTATCTGATCTCCTTTTTCGGTTTTACCATATACCGTTTTTACTATCGATACAGAATCTGTAGCTTTAGCTTCTAAGGCAGCACTAGCTGCTTCCTCTTTTTTCTCTCCTTTGCACTGTACATTCATACTTACTAAACTTAAAATGGAAATTCCATAAACACAACGTTTTACTAGATTCATATATTTTATTTTTTTTTGGTTTACTACTTTATACAAAACAATCAATTTTGTTCCTCAGTCTGATAAAGCCTTGCCATATCATAAAAATAAGAAACACCAAAGCAAAACAATACTTAGATTGGAATATTTTAACAGATTAAGCATTTGGGCGTGACCCTTCGTGAAAAACTTCGGGTCGGGCTTTCCGTTCCCGCTTTTTTTATTTGGCAAAAAAGCCAAATAAAAAAGAGTTCCACTATAATCCCTCACGCGGACTCCTGCTAACCAACCTATTTTAATTTTAAAAGAGAAATAGTTTTAAATCAAAAACTCTAATAAAATCACTCCTACAGAATTTTCAAAACCCTGCAGGAGTTTAACTAACTTAACTAAACAATTTTTTATAACAATCCATCTGCGAAGTATTGTGTATTAAAGGTTTTTTGACCACCTGTAGTTCACAATTCACCGCTCAATTGTTTTATAGTTTATGCTGAAACAAATGGAAATAAGCTTCATTAGCATTGATAGTATCCTTGAAATTACGGATAGTCGTATTGGCATCAATCACCAATAATTCTATACCGGCAATATCAGCAAAATCTTCCATGAATTCTGTAGTCACCGCTTGGCTGTAAACTGTATGGTGTGCACCTCCGGCAAGGATCCAGGCTGTAGCAGCTACGTCCAAGTTTGGCTTGCAGTCCCATAACACGCGTGCTACCGGAAGTTTTGGCAATTCAGCCATAGGTTTCACTGCAGTCACTTCGTTTACGATTAATCTGAAACGGGTTCCCATATCTACTAATGATACGTTGATAGCATCTCCAGCAGGGGAATTAAACACTAAACGTGCAGGATCTTCTTTACCGCCAATTCCTAACGGATGTACTTCGCAGGAAGGTTTTCCGTCAGCGATTGATGGACAGATTTCCAGCATGTGTGATCCCAAAACATAAGATTTTTGAGGAGTAAAGTGATAGGTGTAATCTTCCATGAATGAAGTTCCTCCTTCAAGTCCGATATTCATAACTTTCAAAGCTCTAACCATTGCAGCTGTTTTCCAGTCTCCTTCTCCTCCAAATCCATAACCATCAGCCATTAAACGCTGTGTTGCAATTCCAGGAAGCTGTTTCCAAACTCCTAAGTTTTCAAATGTATCTGTAAATGCTCCAAAACCTCCTTCTTCAAGGAAAGCTCTCAAGCCTAATTCAATTTTTGCTGCATCAACCAAAGACTGTCTTTGTGCACCGCCTTCTAAAAGTGATGGAGTCAGATTGTAAGAAGCTTCGTAAACTGCTAATAAATCAGCCAATTGAGCATCGGTTACTTTTTCGATATGTTTAGTCACATCTGAAGAATCGTATCCGTTTACAGACATTCCAAAACGCAGTTGCGCTTCTACTTTATCTCCTTCTGTTACTGCTACTTCACGCATATTGTCACCAATACGGGCTACTTTTAAGTTTTGTAATTCGTTCCAGCCTAAGGCAACTCTTGTCCAGTTTCCTAGTTTAGTCAAAACGCGGTCTTCCTGCCAGTGTCCAACGATTACTTTGCGTTTTTTGCGCATTCTCGACATCATAAAACCAAATTCTCTGTCTCCGTGAGCCGACTGGTTCAAGTTCATGAAATCCATATCGATTGTTGCCCATGGGATTTCGGCATTGTATTGTGTATGTAAGTGGCACAATGGTTTATTCAAAATACTCAAACCGCCGATCCACATTTTTGCAGGAGAGAAAGTATGCATCCAAGTGATGATTCCGATGCAGTTTTTGTTTGAATTAGCTTCTAGGCACAAATCCAATACCTGTTTTGGCGATTTCAAAGTGTCTTTACAAACCACTTTTACTGGAATCTGAGAAGCTTCATCAAATCCTTTTGCCATAATTGCAGCATGTTCTGCAACTTTTAATAACGTTTCAGGCCCGTATAATTCTTGGCTTCCTACTACAAACCAAACTTCTTTTTGAGATATATCTATCATTATGTTTTTATGTTTAATCGTTTATTTGTTTAATTGTTTTAATCGTTTATTTGTTGAATCGATTAAACAAATAAACGATTCACCTAATAAACAACTTGGCTACTGTCCGTAATAGGAATCCTTACCGTGTTTGCGTTCGTAATGTTTCTTGACCAAAGAATCCTTCAATCGCGGTGCATTAGGATTAATCTGCAGTGTCAGGTAAGCCATCTCGGCAACCACTTCAAGAACCTTAGAGTTGTAAACTGCTTTAGCAGCATTTTTCCCCCAGGCAAAAGGACCGTGATTTCCTATTAGCACCATTTCTGTTTCTTCGTAATTAAGATTTTTTTCTTTGAAACAATCTAAAATCTGGATTCCGGTATTGTGTTCATAGTTTCCTTCGATAAGTGCGTCAGCCATTGGAGGCGCGCACGGAATGTCAGAAGTTAAATGATCGGCATGCGTCGTTCCGAATATTGGAATGTCTCTTTGCGATTGTGCCCAAGCTACAGAATATGTAGCATGAGTATGTGCAACACCGCCAATGTTTGGCCAATTTTTGTATAAATAGGCATGCGTTTTAGTATCCGAAGAAGGGCGCAGACTTCCTTCGATGATGTTGTTGTCAAAATCAACAATGACAATGTCCTCAGGCTTTAAGTCTTCATAAGGAACACCGCTTGGCTTGATGGCAAAAACACCTTTTTCGCGGTCAACCGCGCTTACGTTACCAAAAGTATAAACTACCAGATTCAATGCATTCAGCTGCATATTTGCTTCGTAGCACTCTTGTTTTAAATCTTTATATATAGAGCTCATTGTGATGTTTTTTAATAGATGGATCTGCAAATGCACTTAATTGTTCGTAAGCCAAAAGCAGTTTGTTGTAAGCAGCAACTTTGTCTAATTCAGGGGTGTATTCACTTTCAAATGGACTTCCCATTTTTTGGCTTGCTTCGATTACATTTGGATATATTCCGGCAGCAACAGCCGCATAAATGGCAGCTCCCAATGCTGGTGCCTGATCGGATAAAGCTACTTTGATTGGCTTGTTCAATACATTGGCTAATGTCTGCATGATGAATGGTGATTTGCGGGCAACACCTCCAATTCCGATTACGGTATCAATACGGACACCTTCTTCTTCAAAACGATCCACAATTTTTTTGGAACCAAAACAAATCGCATTTACCAATGATTTGAATACATGCGGTGCTTTTGTTCCTAAGGATAAGTTTGATATTGCGCTTTTTACTTCCTGATTAGCGTCTGGAGTTCGTCGTCCGTTAATCCAGTCTAGCGCAACTGGTATGCTTTCTGTTAATGGAATTTTTTCTGCTTCGGCAGTTAATTCAATAATTAGTTTGTCACTGATTTCAGCTTTCAATTGTGCTTTTTGTTCTTCATTCAATAGAGCAGAAGAGGAAAGCAGATTTTCAGTTGGCCATAACAAAAGTTCTTTGTACCAAGCCAATACATCTCCAAAAGCAGATTGTCCCGCTTCTAGTCCGATATAACCTGGAATTACAGATCCGTCAACTTGTCCGCAGATTCCGCGAACAGTTTTTGTTCCGATAGATTCTTTAGTATCAACAATAATATCACACGTTGAGGTTCCCATTACACGAACCAAAGTGTGTTCGTCTATTTTTGCTCCTACAGCTCCTGAATGAGCGTCAAAAGTTCCAACTGCAATAATAGTATCCGTAGAAAGTCCTAATCGGTCAGCCCACTCTTTATTTAAATTTCCAGCAGCTAAATCGGATGTATACGTTTCATCGTATAATTTGCCACGGAGCGAAGCCAGATAGGGATCTAATTTTTCTAAAAATTCTGCTGGCGGCAATCCATTCCAGTCTTCGTGCCACATGGCTTTGTGACCTGCAGCACAGCGGCTTCTTTTGAAAGTCTTTAAATCTTTATCGTCAATTAGCAGATATGTCATTAAATCGCAATGTTCCATCCAGGTGTAAGCTGCTTTTTTTACAGCTTCGTCTTCTCTGGCAACATGTAAAATTTTGGCCCAAAACCATTCTGATGAATAAATTCCTCCTTCATATTTTGTAAAATCTTCTCCGCCCCAGCTGGCTGCTAATTCATTGATTTCATTCGCTTCATTGATAGCAGTATGGTCTTTCCATAATACCATCATGGCATTTGGATTATGTTCAAAACCTTCGGTCAAAGCTAGTGGTGTTCCATCTTCGGCAACTGGTACTGGTGAAGATCCTGTAGTGTCTATACAAATGCTTCGAATAAGAGAAGGATCTACTTTACTGTTTTCGACTACATATTTTATGGTAGTTTCTAAGCCTTCGATATGATCCAAAGGATGCTGGCGAAACTGATTTATTGAGGCATTACAATATTCTTTGTTTTTCCATCGCTTGTAGTCACAAACGCTGGATGCTAATTCCTGCCCATTTTCAGTGTCAATCAATACTGCGCGAACAGAATCTGAGCCATAATCTAATCCTATTACATAATTTTTCATCACGATTCTTTTTATATATTGCAAATATAGAATAATTATTTAATAAGTGTGTAATAAACACTTAATTTATTTGGAGCTGAAATTATTTTAACTTTAACTTCAAAATTGTTACAGAATAGGCAGGTACATTCAATGATGCTTTCTCGCTTTTTAGTATATATGCGCTTTCTTTCGGGCTGATTTTTTTAGGTGAAGCAAATGAGTTTTCATCAGTAGTGTTTGGACTTGTAAGTGTAATTACTGTTCCATTTGACTGGAATTTGCTTCCTTTTAAATCTATCGTAAGATCCTGTGCTTTTGCAGCGGTGTTTACCACTTTTACAATAACTTCTTTAGTGTTAACATCTTTTACTGCCGATGCAAATAAATCGTTCTGGCCGGTTACAGCTTTTCCATCTTTGGTGACTGCTAATAAATCAGTTCCTTTATTGTTAGCAAACAGTTTTTGTACATAGTAATTTGGCGTACCAAATGACTCTAAATTATTAAACCAAATCATATCTGGTGTCCATTGCCAGCCTTCTTCGTGAGCAAATAAAGGTGCGTAGGATGTAAGATGAACCACTTCGGCGTTACGTTCCATTCCAGTCATAAAAGCGGCTTCGGAAAAAGCACACTCCCAGCTGTTTTTATTTTCGGGGCTTGCAATAGCTACAGATTGTGCGGCATATTCTCCTGCGAATATTTTTGGTCCTTTGCGGTCGTAATTGTCGTAACGGGTAACGTTTTCTCTAAACCATTTTGGATCTTTATAATAATGCTCATCTATAATTTCGGCGTTCAGTTTTTTAAGTTCTGAATGCGCATATTCGAAGTAATCTCCTTCCGGGAATGGTCCGCTTCCTGAAACAATTGTAATTTCCGGATGTTTTGCTTTGATTGCTTTTTCGAATACTTTATAACGTTCGATATAATCAGTACCCCATTGTTCGTTTCCTACTCCAATAAATTTCAGGTTAAACGGTTTTGGGTGTCCCATATCGGCGCGTACTTTCCCCCAAGGAGTATCAATTCCGCCATTGGCAAATTCAATTAAGTCAATCGCGTCCTGCACATAAGGATGCAGCTGATCCATTGGTGCTAATTCGCCGGTATTGAACTGGCAGGCCATTCCACAGCTTAAAATTGGCAGGGGAGAAGCTCCAATATCTTCGGATAATTGAAAATATTCATAAAATCCTAAACCAAAAGACTGAAAATAATCAGGTGCAGGTTTGTGTGCAAACTCTGTATTCCAGCGGTTCACCAAGATTTCTCTATCATCAACCTGTCCAACCGTTTTTTTCCATTGATAGCGCCCAACCAGAGTTCTGCCCTCAACAATACAGCCGCCTGGGAAACGCAGGAAACCAGGTTTCATATCATATAATAATTGTACTAAATCTTTACGAAGACCATTTTTACGGTTATTCCAGGTTTCTTCTGGGAATAATGAAATCATGTCCATATCGATAGTTCCATTTCCTTCAAAAGTAAAACGCAGTTTTGCCTTCGCTTCTGTAGCAGTTGGAATAAGCTGTGCAGTGTATTCTTTCCAGTCTGAAGTGGTTGGAGCAATACTTGTTTCGCCTAAAACTTTATTGTCTTTTCCGATGAATTGAATAATTATCTTCGAAATGTTTCCTGCTTCTTTGGATGCTTTTAGGGTCAGATTGTATTTTGCTCCGCTTTTAATTCCCATTCCTCTGAAACCTTCATTGATGATTTCATAGCCTTTGGCATCTTTTACCGTGATTCGGCAATAATTATGATTGGTTCCTTTTTTTGAAAATTGCACCGGAACAGCAATCCCGGATTCGGTATTGAAATTGTGCCTGTCACTTTTTGGCTGTTTCCATCCCATCAATGGATCATCAAATTCAAATGAGCGGTTTTTGACCATTTCGGCATACAAACCGCCATCGGCAGCAAAGTTGATATCTTCAAAAAAGATACCATACATTGTCGGCTGGATTTTTGTAATTGTTTTGGCAGTGTTTACTTCGAGTGTCGTTTTTTGAGCATTGGCATAAATACCATTTAGCATTAGTCCGCAAAGTGCTATTTTTGTGATTAAATTTGGTTTCATATATTTTATTTTAAGATCTGATGTGATACGGCCAAGCTCTAGTAACTTATTCGCTTAATTTCTTTTAGCGGTAAAGTATACATTTGCTGATTTTAAAATGCCTCCACATTGATAATTTTTTCTAATTTTTCTAAAATGAATAAAACACGCTTCTGTAATAGTAATTTCTAGTACAGAAGCATATCTTTATGGCAGTTTGTTAGTGCTGGTATTGGTTTTATCTATTCTATCAGCGTTTAAAAAAAGTAACTACAGTAATCTAATTTTACAATTGCAGTATTTTGAGACTTTTCTAAAAATTGATCATGAATTAATTTATTCGCATATTTTTTATATTCCTTCTATTACAACTACAGAGAAAGGAGGAATAGTGATTTCTAGTTTCCCTTTTTTGTTTTCGAAACCTTTAAAAACTGTTGGGGTAATTTTATTTGGATTTTCGAATGAATTGTAATCCTGTAGTTTAGGTGCAGTTATTATTGTTCCAGTGAAATTTTTAGCATCAAGATCTTTTGTGTCAATTTCTATTTTGTTTGTTTTTTTTGCATCAATATTTACTAATGAAATATGAATGGCACCATTTTTATCTTTTGAAGCTGATGCGGATATTGCAGGAAGTGTTTGTCCATTAAAAGTATACAATGGCGATTGAAAAATTACTGGCAATAATTTAGCATCTTGATGAACGCTGTACATTTTCATTACAGAATAGGTTGGAGTTGTTATCATTTTTGCTTTATCTGTTAAGATTACAGCTTGCAAAACGTTTATGCATTGTGCCAAATTTGCCATACGCACTCTGTCTGCATGGTTGTTGAAAATATTTAATGTCGCTCCTGCCAGAACAGCATCTCTCATAGTGTTTTGCTGATATAAGAAACCAGGATTTGATCCTTTTTCGACATCATACCATCCGCCCCATTCATCAACTACTAAAGCTACTTTTTGTTTTGGATCATATTTATCCATTATGGCGGAATGTTTAGTAACAAGCTCTTCCATTTTTAAAGCTTCTTTCATGGTAGAAAAATATTGATCTTCTGTAAAATCGACACCATCTCCTTTTTTATTCCAGTCAATAACTGAATAATGGTGCAGTGCCACACCTCCCAGCATGTTGAGAGGAACGTTTTTCATTAAGGTTTCAGTCCAGTTATAGTCTGAACTGTTTGCTCCTGAAGCAATACGGTTTAAACCGTCTCCCATAAATGTTGCGTATTTTTTATATTCGCCTGAATAATAATCGGCTGTCATGTTGCCACCACAACCCCAAGCTTCATTCCCTATTCCCCAGAATTTGACTTTCCAAGGTTCAGTTCTTCCATTTTTTTTTCGCAGATCACTCATTGGACTTTTACCGCCAAAGTTGGTATATTGAACCCAGTCAGCTAATTCCTGCACTGTTCCGCTGCCTACGTTTCCGGATAAGTATGGTTCAGCCCCAAGAAGTTCGCACATATTTAAAAAGTCATGCGTGCCAAAACTGTTGTCTTCGGTAACGCCACCCCACCATTGATTTACAATTGTGGGTCTGTTTTCTTTTGGGCCAATACCATCTTTCCAGTGATACGTGTCAGCAAAACAGCCCCCTGGCCATCTTAAATTTGGTATTTTTAATTCTTTTAAAGCTTTGACAATGTCATTGCGGACACCTGCTGTATTTGGTATTTTGGAAGTATCACCAACAAAAAAACCTCCATAGATACATCTTCCTAAATGTTCTGCAAAATGACCATAGATATTTTTGTTGATTGTTGGTGCATCTGCAGTATTTTTTATGGTAAGTGCTGTAGTTTCTTTTTGTGCAAATCCAGTTTGGCTCAAAATAGATGAAATAAACAAAAATAATAAGGCTTTTTTCATAGATAGTATATATAATTTTTAATGTAATTGGTATCGTAATTCTTGATTCCAATTCTTAATTGGGAATCGTGGGGAGTATTATATTCTGAATATTGACAAAATATAAGTGTTATTTATACATTTGTAAATTTAAATAAAAAAAAAGCACTAATACAAATTAATCTAATAAAAAAACGAGTAAAAAAAAACGGATATAATAGCTAAACAAAAAAATAGTATCATTTTTTAGTTATCTCTTTGAAGAAAGCTATAACGTATTGTTTTAAAAAGTTTAATTTTTTATGCTT
The DNA here is from genome assembly GCF_015351475.1 of Flavobacterium sp. HJJ. Taxonomy (GTDB): domain Bacteria; phylum Bacteroidota; class Bacteroidia; order Flavobacteriales; family Flavobacteriaceae; genus Flavobacterium; species Flavobacterium marginilacus. The sequence goes on from NZ_JADKPR010000034.1 coordinate 43,034, forward strand.
GTTTTGTTGTCAGAGGAGGTAATCTAAAAGTAAGAGAATTAGTTCTTCTTAATTTCTAAAACTACTCAATGCGCTGTCGTTATGTGAAAAAAGCCTACAGTTATAGGCTTAAAGTTCTGTTATGAAGGATGACTCGTATTAGTGTATAAGCCACACTAAATTAATTTGGTAGTTTTAAGGAAGTTCTTATATTTACAGCTTATATATAGATGTTAATATGTTAAATAGTTATAGTACAGAAGATAAAGCTCTTTTAGCGGTCGATTGTATCATTTTTGGCTTTGATGACGAGGGTCTAAAAATTCTCTTAATTAAAAGGGACTTCGAACCCGAAAAAGGAAAATGGTCTTTAATGGGAGGATTCCTTAAGAAAGAGGAAGTATTAGACGATGCCGCCATCAGGGTACTGAATACTTATACAGGAATTCAGGATATTTATATGGAACAGCTTTATACTTATAGTGAAATAGACCGTGATCCTGTTGAGAGAACGATATCGGTTGCTTATTATGCTTTGATTAATGTTGAAAATCATAATGCTGAATTGATTCAGAATTATCATGCCAAATGGTTTAGTGTTTCTGAAGTGCCAAAGCTGATTTTTGACCACGATAAAATGTTAGCACATGCCATTAGAAGACTGCGTTATAGAACCTCAATGAAACCTGTTGGCTTTGAGCTTTTGCCTGAAAAATTTAAAATGAGCCAGCTGCTTAAGCTGTATGAATCAATTCTGGACAAAGAAATTGATAAAAGAAATTTTATCAGTAAAATCAATTCACTGGATATACTAATAAAATTGGATGAAAAAGATATGACTTCGTCAAGAAAAGGTTCATACCTCTATACTTTTGACAAAGAGAAATATGATGCTAAACTTTTGAACGATTTTGCTATAAACTTTTAAATAGTTTGGCTGATATAAAATAAAAAAGGAAGATTCAATCGAATCTTCCTTTTTTATTTGGGGATAAATAGGATTTGATCTTAGCTGTTTCCTTTTTGGTAATCAGCCAAGAATGTTGCCAATCCGCTGTCAGTCAAAGGATGTTTTAATAATCCGGTTATTGAAGATAACGGACCAGTCATTACATCCGATCCTACTTTGGCACAATTAATTACGTGCATAGTATTTCGGACAGAAGCTGATAAAATCTGTGTCTGAAAATCATAATTGTCATATACCTGTCTGATTTCGGCAATTAGTCCCATACCGTCTGTACAAATGTCATCCAGTCTTCCTAAAAATGGAGAAACATAGGTAGCACCCGCTTTGGCTGCAAGCAATGCCTGTCCAACTGAGAAAACCAAAGTCACATTAGTTCTGATTCCTTTATCAGAAAAATATTTGCATGCCTTTATTCCGTCTTTAATCATTGGGATTTTAACCACAATCTGCGGATGTAAAGCGGCCAGTTTTTCTCCTTCGGCAATCATTCCTTCAAAATCGGTCGAAATTACTTCGGCGCTTACATCACCGTCAACTAATTCGCATATTTTTACATAATGTGCAAGAATGTTGTCGGCTCCTGTGATTCCTTCTTTTGCCATAAGCGAAGGATTTGTTGTTACTCCGTCTAATATTCCTAAATCGTTGGCTTCTTTGATGTCTTTTAAATTTGCTGTATCGATAAAAAATTTCATATTTTTTTAAGTTGCTAAGATCCTAAGTTGCTGAGATTCTAAGTTTTTTTATCTCAGAACTTTGAAGCTTATGGTTTATAATTAGTTTTTTTAAGTTGCTGAGATTCTGATTTTTTTCTCAGTAACTTAGCGGCCCAGTAACTTAGTTACTTCCTTTGATATATTTCAGTATTTCTGCAGCAACGCTTAGGCTGTTAAACCCGAATTTTTCATCCAGAACACCCGCCGGTGCTGAATAGCCAAAATGATCCAGTCCTGCTATTTTTCCGCTGTCGCCTATTAATCCTTCAAGGTTAACTGGTAATCCTGCCGTAAGTCCAAAAACTAATTTCCCTTTTGGAATAACGCTCTCCTGATACGATTTGGACTGTGATTTAAACAATCCTTCGGATATTATTGAAGCGATATTTACCTTCAGATTG
>NZ_JADKPR010000035.1 GCF_015351475.1 Flavobacterium sp. HJJ
TTTTTTGTAGTTTAAAATTAATTTTCAGTGACTAAGTGTTATTGTTAAAGTACATTTTAGTTAATATAATAACAGATGTTTTTTCGTACATTCGGATTTGTATTAACAAATAAAACAAAAAAATGAAAAAGAAATTTTTATTATTAGTAACGGTTTTTGCAATTAATTTTGCGAATGCACAAGAGACAACAATGCCAAAAGCAACTTTTTCTAAAGGAGATATGTGGATTGAAGGCGGAATTAGCGTGACTACTGGAGATTCCAGTAATGATTATTTTGCTGTGACTCCAAAAGTAGGTTTTTTTTTGGATCAAAAGTGGGCTGTAGGAGCAGACATCAATTATTCATCTGTTTCTTATCTGTCAAATGGAAACGGTTATGATAAATCAAATTCATTTGGAATTGGAGGATTTGCAAGATATTATTTCTTGAGTTTAGGAAATTTTAAAGCTTATGGTGAAGCTGGTTTGGGGTATAATCATTCAAAAATGGATTATGTTAGCGGTACCTCAAATGTAAGCAATGGTATCAAGGCGAATATTGATTTAGGGATTAACTATTTTTTTACTCCAAAATGGGCAGCAACTTTTACTTTGGCCGAAGTACTGAGTTATAATAATGTGAGCCCAGAGGATGGTGATAGCACTAGTGATTTAGTTATCAATGTGAACTTGTTTAATAATATTTTTGCACAGCCAAAATTCGGATTATTATACAAATGGTAATGTGAAGATTACAGCATATTTAGCCTCTTTAATCGGGAGCAGGGCATTCGCATTTAAAAAAAGATAAACACGAATTTCACCAATTAACATTAATTCTTATCAAAATTGAAATCAAATTTTACAACTTTTTACAGTTTCGAATGTTTTGTGTAATTAAACAGCAATCTTAATTCGTGCAAATTAGTGTAATTCGTGTCAGAAACTTTTAAAAGCGAATGCCGTGAATCGGGAGGTTTTTTTATGCGTTAAAATAGCTTTACTTTGTCATTATGAATTGGAAATCATATCTAAAAAGCTATCAGTCTTATTTAAAAATCGAAAGAGGTTTGTCAAAAAATACAATTGATAATTACTCATTTGATATTGAGCGTCTTTGCTTGTTTTTAAATCAAAATTCGATTTCAGTTTCACCAATTACAATCAAAGAGGAAACTTTACAGCAGTTTATTTATGCGGTTTCCAAAGAAGTAAATCCGAGATCTCAGGCGAGAATAATTTCGGGACTGAAAAGTTTTTTCTCTTATTTAATATTTGAAGATTATAGAGAAGATAATCCATTGGAATTAATAGAATCTCCAAAAACAGGACGGAAACTGCCTGATACTTTGGCCGTAGAGGAAATTGATGCGCTTATCTCGGCAATTGATTTGAGTTCTAATGAAGGGGAACGCAACAGAGCTTTATTAGAAACTTTATACGGCTGCGGACTTCGGGTTTCCGAATTAGTAGCCCTAAAAATATCCGATTTGTTTTTTGAAGAAGGATTTATTAAGATTACCGGAAAAGGGAATAAACAGCGTTTTGTTCCTATTGGGGATTTAACTCAAAAATATATCGAGATTTATAAAAGTGAAGTAAGGGTTCATCTTACTATTCAAAAAGGGTTTGATGACACTTTGTTCTTAAACCGAAGAGGAAAACAATTGACACGGGCAATGATTTTTACAATCATTAAAGATCTGGCTGTGAAAATCAATCTGCATAAAAAAATCAGCCCACATACTTTCCGACATTCATTTGCTACTCATTTGTTAGAAAACGGAGCCGATCTGCGGTCCATACAATTAATGCTTGGTCATGAATCTATTACCACTACTGAGATTTATGTGCATCTGGATAGAAAATATTTAACCGAAGTTATTAATACCTATCATCCAAGAAAGTAATTTTTATAATAAATATATTCTTTTTGTAATAATATCATTTAAGTTTCAATATTTTTGCAGTTATTTTAAGAAGTTTATAGAATATGATCTTTACAGCCAATAAAACCCCAGAAGATTTAAATAAATTATATGAAAGTTTAATAAAACAGCTTCCTAATATAATCTTTCAGATAAGGGTAAATTCTCTTAAACAAATAACAGTTGATTTTTTGAGCAAACCAATTGAGATTCTTGACGAATTTTCGATACAGGAATTTCTTGAAGACTCTTATAATTTGTCCAACTATAAAATTTATGAGCCAGATTTAAAGATGTTTTTGGATTCATACGAAAAAGCTATTTCAGGTAATGAAAAATGGGATGTCGATTTTAGACTGCTAATGCCTGAAAGTGGTTATAAATGGATTCGTATTGATGCAACACCAAAAAAGAATGATCATAACGAGGTAGTGTTTTATGGATTAATTTCGGATATAACGATTGTGAAGGAGCAGGAAATCAGATTAAAAGTTGCTGATGAAAGATATCATTTTGCGGTGCAGGCTTCTGATCGTGGAGTTTGGGACTGGGATTTAATTACTAATAAAGTATACTACTCTTCGGAATCGATGAAGATACTGGAATTAACAGAGTCAGATTTAGTTGCTTCACCAGAGGAATGGGATGAGAGAGTACATCCTGATGATCGTGAAGAATATTATGGAAATATCAATCTGCATTTTGAAAACAAAATTCCGTTCTACGAAACCTGTCACAGAGTTCTGTGTTCAGGAAAATACAAATGGATTCTGGACAGAGGAAAAGTTATTGAAAGAGACGATGAAGGGAAGCCTTTACGTATTGTAGGTACACACACTGATATTTCTGAACAAAAAGAAAAAGAAATTGAGCTTGCCAAAATGCTCGAAATTGTAAATACTCAAAATAATAAACTGCTAAATTTTGCACATATTGTTTCTCATAATTTAAGAACGCACAGCGGTAATATAAAATCATTACTGGATCTGCATAAAGAAGCACTCTTGTCGGAATCTGATACCTTAAGCAATATTCAGATTGTTTCAGATGAATTGTTTTCGACTATTGAAAACCTGAATGACTTAGTAAGTATTTATACAGAAAGAGAAGATAATATGCAGCTTTTGAAAATGAATAATTTTATTGATAAAGTATTGGATGTACTGTGTGAATCTATTAAGCTGAAAGGAATTCAGGTTTTGAATTATGTTCCAAGTTCGGTAAAAGTACTTTGTATTCCTGCTTATCTAGAGAGTATCATGTTAAACTTAGTTACGAATGCTGTTAAATATTCTGATCCAAATAAGGATGCAAAAATTATATTTACTACAGAGCCTAATAATGATTTTGTTGTTCTGAATGTAAAAGACAACGGATTAGGAATCGATTTAGAAAAACATAAAGACTCTATTTTTGGATTGTATAAAACATTTCATAGAAATAATGATGCAAGAGGAGTAGGTCTGTATTTGACAAAGAATCAAATTGAAAATATGGGCGGTAAAATTGAGGTAGAAAGTACTCTTAATTTTGGAACAACTTTTAAGATTTATTTTAAAAAGGAGGTTTAATCGTTCTAAAATAGTCTTTTAGTTTTATTTCAAAATAAAAAATCCAAATTCCGATTTATTATTGGAATTTGGATTTTTTTGTATTTCAATCTTTTCTAAATCTTAAAAAAGGCAACTGTTATTTTGCAATATTTACCGCTCTGGTTTCTCTGATTACAGTAACTTTTACCTGACCAGGATATGTCATTTCGGTTTGAATTTTTTGTGAAATTTCAAAAGATAAATTAGCGGCATTTTCATCAGAAACTTTTTCGCTTTCTACAATAACACGAAGCTCTCTTCCGGCTTGGATTGCATACGCGTTTTTCACTCCGCTGAATCCGTAAGCAACTTCTTCAAGATCTTTCAGACGCTGGATGTAAGAATCCAAAACTTGTCTTCTTGCACCTGGTCTTGCACCTGAAATTGCATCACAGACCTGAACGATAGGTGATAATAATGATTTCATTTCTATCTCATCGTGGTGGGCACCGATAGCGTTGCATACTTCTTCTTTTTCACCATACTTTTCAGCCCACTGCATACCTAATAAAGCGTGAGGTAAATCACTTTCTGCATCCGGCACTTTACCAATATCGTGAAGCAGTCCTGCTCTTTTAGCAAGTTTAACGTTTAATCCTAATTCAGCAGCCATGATACCGCAGAGTTTTGAAACCTCACGGGAGTGCTGTAGTAAATTTTGTCCGTAAGAAGAACGGTATTTCATTCTTCCTACTACTTTTATCAGTTCAGGGTGTAATCCGTGGATTCCTAAATCGATAACAGTACGTTTTCCTACTTCAATGATTTCGTCATCAATCTGTTTGGTTGTTTTGGCAACAACTTCTTCGATACGCGCAGGGTGGATACGTCCGTCTGTAACCAATTTATGTAAAGCCAAACGGGCAATTTCTCTTCGTACAGGATCAAAACAAGAAAGGATGATCGCTTCCGGTGTGTCATCAACGATAATCTCAACACCAGTTGCTGCTTCAAGTGCACGGATATTTCTTCCTTCACGTCCAATGATTCTACCTTTTACATCATCTGATTCAATGTTGAAAACAGAAACGCAGTTTTCTACTGCTTCTTCAGTACCAACTCTTTGAATAGTGTTAATGATGATTTTTTTGGCTTCCTGCTGTGCGGTTAGTTTAGCTTCTTCAATTGTATCTTGAATATGCGACATTGCTTTGCTTTTTGCTTCAGCTTTTAAACCTTCAACAAGCTGTTCCTTAGCTTCTTCTGCAGATAATCCAGAGATAACTTCAAGCTGCTGTAACTGGCTTTTGTGAAGACGGTCAACTTCCTGCTGTTTTTTCTCTAAATTGTCGATTTTAGAATTGTATTCGGCAGTTTTGTTTTCAAAATCATCATTTACTTTTTTAGCTTTTGATAATTCATTTGAAACCTGTGATTCTTTATCGCGCACTCTTTTTTCTACCTCGGCTACTTTTTTGTCTCTAGCCAGAATTACCTGTTCGTGCTCTGCTTTTAATTCAATAAATTTTTCTTTTGCCTGAAGGATTTTGTCTTTTTTGATATTTTCAGCCTCAAGATTGGCGTCTTTTAGTATCGAAGCAGCTTCTTTTTTAGCACTTTTAATCAAATTAGAGATGTTGCTTTTTTCGATGATTTTGGCGATGCCAAATCCTAGCGCAATACCTGTAATTCCTGAAATAATTATTGTTATGATGTCCATGTTTGTTAAAAATTAATATATAAAAAAAGCCTACATTAGAAGTTGTATAAACTCGAAAAGACAAGTTTTGAGCTAACTCACTGTTCAAGTTTCCTCGCCGAAGCGTGGCATGCTCTAGTAGTGATGATTCGCTCATTCTAAATTGTTAGTGTTGAGTTTACCAATATGAACTAATGTAGGCAGTATCTTAGTCTATGTAAAGAACGTTTAGTTTTCGAGATATTCGTCTAAAAGCAAATTGATTTTATTTAATCTTTCAATGGTTTCCTCTCCATTTATGGTGTTGTCAATCTGTTTTTGTTCAGCTTGAGAAGCAAACTGTAAGGCGCACATGGCCAATACATCCTGTTTGTCTCTCACGGCATAATTTTCTTCAAATTGCTTAATCATCGCATCAATTTTTTTGGAAGCGGTTCTAAGTCCTTCTTCCTGTGCAAAATCTACCGTCAATGGGTAAACTCTGTCTGCAATTGATATTTTAATTTTAAGCTTTTCGTCCATTTTTTTCACTAATCTGACAGCTGTGCTATACAGTAATCAATTTCACGAATTATTGAATTTATTTTAAGCTTTGTATCTCTTTTATTGTCGTCACTGCCTAATAATGTATTGGCTATTTTGAGTGTTTCTAATTGTGCTTTTAAAGCTTCAATCTCTTTGGATTGGTTTTGTATTAACACTGCAGCATTCTTCAACTCTTTATGTAATTCCTGATTGTTTTTTTCTAAACTTTTAATTTTTAAAAAAAGTTTTCCAATCTTATTTTCAAGAGTATCAATTATTTCTGCAATCACACTCATTATAATTCCTATTCATTACTTAATCTTACAAAGTTAGTATTCCTTTTTATTAATGCAATATTTTATTGGTTTTTTTATATTAAAATAATCAATGTACTGGTAATCAGTTGGTTGTGTTTTTGTTAAGTTTTGCCTTTCAATTGGATTTAGATGTAGATGCGGCTGTCTCCAAAAATGCCTGATATTTACTTTTTAGCCCTGATCGAAACGGCATCCTTTGCTTTTTTTCTTTAGAAAAGCAAAGATATAGTGCAGAGCAGGTTCCATACTTCCTAAAATGCCTTATTCTTTTGCTCCTGAAAATTAATAAAGGCAATCTGATTTGTGGGTTTTGCTTGCTTTTTTTATCTTAGCAAAAATGTATTACAGGGTATGAAGAGAAATATAAACGGATTGTAAAACCCTAATACAGTTTTGTGAAAACGGGATTTGGAAATTGGTTTTAATTTCGGATGACCGATTAAAAATGATTTATAACTGCATATGAAACTTTCCTTTTTTTTATTTCTATTTTCTGCTGTTCTTTTTGCTCAGGCTGAGTATCCTAAAGATTACTTTCGTCCGCCTCTTGATATTCCGCTGAAACTGTCGGGGAATTTCGGGGAATTGAGACCTAATCATTTTCATGCTGGTTTTGACATGAAAACCCTTCAAAAAGAGGGTTTAAACGTATATGCGGTGGCTGATGGATATGTTTCCAGAATTAAAATTTCTACTTTCGGTAATGGAAAGACAATTTACATCGATCATCCTAACGGATTTACTTCGGTGTACGGACATTTGCAGAGAGCAACAGATTCTATTGAAGGTTTTATAAAGTATACACATTATAAAGAGAAGTCTTTTGAGATTGAGATGTATTTTATGCCCAATCAGCTGCCTGTTAAAAAAGGACAGCTTATAGCTCTTTCTGGTAATACAGGAGCATCTGAAGGGCCGCATCTGCATTTTGAATTTAGAGATACAAAGTCGGAGAAAATAATCAATCCGATGTTTTTTGGGTTTGATGTTCTGATGCAGGATACTAAGAAACCGATAGTTTCCAATCTGTATGTTTATCCTTTGGATTCAAAAACAACGGTCAATCATGCCCAGCGGCGTATCCCGGTTAATTTATCACTGCAAAAAGACGGAACGTATCTGGCAGATAAAGTGTCGGCTAATGGAAAGATTGGTTTTGGAATTGCAACTTTTGATTATGATGATGTATCGTTTAATAAAAACGGTGTTTTTAATGTGGACTTGTCTAATAATGGAAAATCTATTTTCGGATATCAATTTAATACTTATGCCTTTGATGAAATGCGTTATGTAAATGCGCTTATTGATTATTCATTTTATAAAAAAACTGGTCAGAGGATTCAAAAGCTATTTATGAATCCGCCTTATAATCTGAGTATTATAAAAAGTGATGAGTCTAAAGGTGTTATCATGCCGTCTCCAAATTTATCTAATGTATGCAGTTTAGTTGTTTCTGATTATTATGGCAATAAAACAACAATTTCCATTCCAGTCGAATATGATTCTCTTTCTACAGTAATCGAAAAAGAACCAGCTGCAGCAAATTATGTTGTGAAAGCTTCAAAAGACTGTTTTTTTGAAAAAGACAAATGTTCTGTTTTTTTTCCTGCAGGAACATTCTATAATGATTTTGATTTAAATTTTGATGTAAAAAATAATGTACTGACAGCACATGACGATACTGTTCCAGCGCATACTAATTTTACAATTACGATGGAGAACAGCAGTTATGTAAATAATAAAGACAAAGTTTTTATAGGCAGAATATCTGGTAATGGGGTAAGTTATAATACGACCCGAGAAAAAAATAATGTTTATGAAACGAGAGTAAAGACTTTGGGACAGTACAAATTGGTTTTGGATACTGTTGCACCTGTGATTAGTATTTCAAAATCTATTGAGGGCAAAAGACTGGATGATCAAAAGGTTCTTCAGGTTCGTATTTCGGATGGTTTATCTGGAATACAATCCTATAACGGTTACCTGAATGGGAAATGGATTTTAATGGAATATGATAATAAGACCAATCTTTTGACACATTATTTCAGTGACGGAATTGCTGCTGAAGGCGATAATGAATTAAAAGTAGTTGTAGTTGATAATGTAGGTAATTCTGCTACCTTTGAGACGCATTTTCTACGAAATAAAAAACAGTAAAATTAAAACCAATTGAATATCTTTAAAACCCTGTGTTGTTTTGTTTTTTTGTGGATGGGAATGATTTCATTTGCTCAGACGGCTTTTGTAAAAGGAGTTATTCTGGATAAAAAAAATGTTCCTGTTGAAGGCGTAAATGTTATCTGCGGTGATAATGGCACTCAAACTAATGAAAAGGGATTTTATCAGATTGCTATTCCATCTAATCAAAATGTCACTGTCGAATTTACTCATGTTTCTTTAAAAAAAGCCAGCCTAAAAGTTTCGCTGCAGACCAATGAAGTATATGTCTTTAACATGTATATGAATGATCAGGAGGAACAAATGGGGGAAGTCATTATCAATAATAATAAGAAACTGGTTCAAGGGATTCTTACTTTCGAAGCTAAAGATATTCGGTTTATTCCTGGTGCAAATGCTGGTATTGAAAACGTTCTGAAAACATTACCAGGCGTAAATTCCAATAATGAACTGAGTACGCAGTACAGTGTTCGTGGCGGAAATTATGACGAGAATTTGGTATATGTCAATGAAATCGAAGTGTATCGGCCTTTTTTGATACGCTCAGGACAACAGGAAGGTTTAAGTTTTGTCAATACTGATCTGGTTCAGAATATTGATTTTTCGGCAGGAGGTTTTCAGGCAAAGTATGGTGATAAAATGTCTTCCGTTTTGGATATCACTTATAGAAATCCAGCAAAGTTTGGAGCGTTGCTGGAAATGAGTTTTTTAGGAGGAAGTCTGGCTTTTGATGCTGTTTCCAAAAATAAAAAATGGTCTGCAATTACTGGAATCAGATATAGGAATAACAGCCTTCTTGTAGATAGTCAGGAAACACAGACAAATTATAAGCCGGTTTTTGCAGATATACAAACGAATATAAATTTTCAGGCTTCTGCCAAATGGCAGTGGAGTTTTTTAGGGAATATTTCTCAAAATAAATATTTATATGAACCGCTTACGCGCCAGACTAATTTTGGTACTGTTGATGAGCCTATGGCGCTTTCGGTTTATTATCAGGGTAAGGAGAAAGATTTGTATAATACTTATTTTGGTGCTTTAAAAGCAGCATATCAGGTGAATGATTCCTTTTCGTTGAAATTTATTGGATCTGTTTTTCATACTATTGAACAGGAATATTTTGATATTTATGCTCAGTACAGATTAGGCGAAGTGGATACAAATATCGGTTCTGATACGTATGGTGATATTCAGTTTTCAAGAGGAATAGGCTCTCAGCTGAATCATGCCCGTAATGATCTGGATGCTTTAATCGCTAATTTAGAAGTAAAAGGCTTAAATAACTGGAAAGAAAATCAAATTGAATGGGGAGTTAAATATACCAGAGAATCCATCCGTGACCGGATTTCAGAATGGGAAGTGATTGATTCGGCAGGGTTTTCGATAAGACCGCCAATTGTTCTGCCTAAAAATGATGAACCGTATCAGCCTTATTCAGGACTGTTAATTCCATATCAGTCAGTAAAAGCAGTTAATTTTACTAACATTGACCGTTTTTCGGCTTATGCACAATGGGGTAGAAAGGATAATCTGGGGTCAAACGAGATTTGGTACAATTTAGGTGTGCGGTCGCAAAGCTGGGAAGTTTCGGGAGACAATCTAAACGGTAAGTTTCAGACAGTTTTTAGCCCAAGAACACAATTTGCCATAAAGCCGGATTGGAAAAAAGAAATGCTTTTCAGGCTAACTATAGGCGTTTATAACCAGCCTCCATTTTATAGAGAATTAAGAGATTATGATGGTGTAGTCCAGCCTGATACCAAAGCACAAAAATCACTTAATGTAGTTTTAGGAAATGAATATAGTTTCAAAATAAAGGAACGCCCTTTTAAATTGGTTACTGAAGCCTATTATAAAACGATGACCGATGTAAATCCTTATACGGTTGATAATGTCAGAATAAGATATGCCGCCAATAATAGCGCTGTGGCTTATGTGCAGGGTTTGGATTTAAGGCTCAATGGTGAGTTTGTTCCGGGAACCGATTCTTGGATTAGTTTTGGGTATCTGAAAACTGAAGAGAATATTGATAATAAAGGATATATTGCCAGACCAACTGACCAACGGCTGAAATTTGGACTTTTATTTCAGGATTATATGCCAAAGATTCCAAGCCTGAAACTGTATCTGAATTTGGTTTACAATACAGGACTGCCGGGAGGTTCGCCTTCTTATGCTGATCCGTATTTGTACCAAAACCGACTGAAGGATTACCGCCGTGCTGATATTGGTTTTTCCAAAGTATTTATAGATCAGAAAGGTGGTATGTCCAACAGAAAGTTTTTTAAGAATTTTAAAGAATTGGCACTGGGTTTTGAAATTTTTAATCTTTTCAATAATCAAAATGCGATTACGAATACTTGGGTTCGCGATGTATATACTAAAACAGAATATGCAATTCCGAATTATATGACCACACGGGTCTTTAACTTGAAGCTGAATGTAAGATTGTAATCAGTTTTACGGCGGTTCGTCCGAATAAATCTGCTGTATATTTTTTTCGCTTTTTTAAAAATGATTACATTTGAGTTTATTTTAAATAGTAAAATATTATGAGAGGATCACATTTCGCCTTTATTGGGATTTCACTTTTGCTTTTGGCAAGCTGTAAAAAAGAAGATGTTGAAAAACCGAAAGTGAGTTATGATGCGTCAAAAGTGGCAAAAGGACCTGTGAAGGTTGATTCTGCTCAAATAAAAATTGCCGATCTGCCAATACAAATGGAAGGAACCAATTATTTGATTCATCCCGTGGGAGATTTGAACGTGTATGAAAAAGGGCCAAAAACCAAATATGGTTCTTCGAGTGTGAATGATGTGAGTTTTACGATATCAAATGCTTCGGAGAATGAAATTACAGGTTATCTGCAGAATCTTAAATTTCAAAAAATAGGTTCCGATTCGATAAAAGCGCTGACGGACAAACCTGTTTTAATTCAGACCGCGACTTACCTAAAAGATGTTTCAGCTAAAATCAAGAGACAGATTATGGTATATTCGATGATGGATATGGATACCAATAAAGATGGGAAGTTAGATGTAAGTGATATTACGACTTTGTACCTGAGCGATAGCAGTGGAGAAAATTTCACCAAAGTTTCACCAGATTTTCAAGAACTTATTGACTGGGATTTGATTGAATCCCAAAAACGTCTGTATTTTAGAACTGTTGAGGATACTAATAAAAACGGAAAATTTGACAGTAAAGATGTGGTGCACTACAATTACATCGATTTGACAAATAAAGACTGGAAAGTGGAGAGTTATAATCCGATTTAAATTTTCACCGTTAATTTTTTTTACAATTAAGATATTAAGAAAATTAAGTCTCGTTTTTCTTAATATCTTAATTGTAAAAAAAATTAGTGTCGAAAAATCTAAATCAAAATATCGCTTTCCAAATCTGACTTTTCGATTTGAAAATCAAACCCCAGCTGTTTTACCAGTTGAATCACCAGGTTTTTATACCAATTCTCGGATTTTGGATGAATGTAGATTCGTTCAATCAATTGGCTGATGTCGACATTAATTTTCAAACCGTCATTTAATTTGATGTTACTGTCGGTTACATCAGTAATGATACGGACTTCACGTTCGTACTGAAAACTTTTTCGCTTGAACAGAAAAGGGAAAAACATATCGTCAAACGGAATATATTCTTTTTTGTAATCAATGTAATTGACTTCACCGATATACTGTTTGTAATTGTTTTCGGGATGAAGTGATTCCTGAAGCCTTTTTACTGTAGATTGTATGGCCAGTCCTTCGCTGTTTTGGGTAAAAATCTGCCACATGGCAAAGGATTCGTATTCATTGATATGCCAGCTGCTTACAGCTACTTTCTCCCGATGTGTTTTGTAGTAATTTAGAAAATCAGGATTGTCTATAGAGAGTTTCTTGATTTCCTCAAATGTAGGTTCGCTAAAAGTACCTTCGTACTGATCTTCAAATTTATCCGAACGCGACATAAATAATTTTCGCGAAAGCAATAAATCCAAAAACTTCGACAAGTCCAGATATTTCCATACGATGGTATCTGGATCTTGCGGAAGTTTTATGTTGGGATTGTTGAGGTACATAATTATAAATCTAATATTGTTGAGGTTTAAGAGGTTTAAACGTTTAAAGTTAATTTCCGTTTAAGCTTTAAACGATATTGAATTTTTAAGTCCTTAAACAATTCTAAAACTTCTAGATTATTCCAGCGACTGCATCGTCACTAATTTGTTATATGCGCCATCCATTGCAATGAGTTCTTCGTGAGTTCCCTGCTCTACAATCTTTCCTTTTTTCATTACCACTATTTTATCTGCTTTTTGAATGGTCGAAAGGCGGTGAGCGATCACGATCGAAGTTCTGTTCTGCATCATATTTTCGAGCGCCACCTGTACAAATTTTTCGCTTTCAGTGTCCAAAGCAGATGTAGCTTCATCCAGAATCATAATCGGAGGATTTTTTAGTACAGCACGGGCAATAGAAAGTCTTTGTTTTTGACCGCCGGAAAGTTTATTACCGCTGTCGCCAATATTGGTATAGATTCCAAGAGGTAAATCTTGGACAAATTCATAAGCATTGGCAATTTTCAAAGCTTCTATAATTTCGTCATCGGATGCGTCCAGTTTTCCTAAAGCGATATTTGCTTTGATAGTGTCATTAAATAAAATACTGTCTTGGGTTACCAGTCCCATCAAACCGCGTAGGGACTGCAGATTCAAGTCTTTTATTGCAATTCCGTCAATCGAAATCGTTCCTTCATGAACATCATAAAAACGGGTCAGTAAATTAGCAATAGTACTTTTTCCGCTTCCGGACTGTCCCACAAGAGCAACAGTTTGTCCTTTTTTTACTGTAAGTGAAAAATCTTTTAGAACGTTTTCATCTTCATATTTAAAATTGATATTCTGAATTGCAATTTCCGAATCGAAAGTGTTTTTCTCTATCGCATCATCTTTGCTGGTTATTGTATTTTCCTGATCTAAAATCTCTAAAACACGTTCTGCTGCAGCATTCCCTCTTTTTACTCCGTATGAAGCTTTGGAAATTGCTTTTGCAGGAGTTAGAATGTTGTAAGCTAGTCCCATGTAGACAATAAAGGTAGCGCCTTCTAAAGTTTTATCAATTAGAACTAATTGACCTCCGTACCAAAGTAATATGGCAATTACAGTAATTCCCATAAATTCACTGGCAGGTGATGCTAAGTTCTGGCGATTGCCAATGCCGTTTGATAAAGAAAAAAAGCGTTCTGTTGAATTTTGAAAAACGGTATTGAAATAGTTTTCAGAGTTATACCCTTTTACGACCTTCAATCCGCCGATAGTTTCTTCTATAGTTGACAAAAAAGTACCTTGTTCCTGCTGCGCTTTTGTTGATTGTTTTTTAAGCTGCTTTCCAATCAATGAAATGATATATCCTGAGATTGGAATAAAAATAAAAACGAATATGGTTAGCTGAGGGCTAAGAAACAGCATAGCAATTATAGTAAAAATTATGGTAAGAGGTTCTTTTACAATAAGTTCTAATATGGCTAAAAATGAATTTTGTACCTCATTTACATCGGCAGAAATTCTTGAAATAACATCTCCTTTTCTTTTTTCAGAATAAAAAGCTAATGGCAGTTCTAGTGTTTTTTTATACAAAGCATTTCTCATGTCTCTTAAAACACCATTTCGTAAAAAAGTGATAAAAAACATAGCTAAATAATCGGCTAAGTTTTTTAATAAAAAGATCGAAATAATAATAGCGACCATGATGGACAAAACATAACCAGAATCATGGGTTTCTTTGGTAGTCGTAATATAATAACTTAAATAATTTTCGCCATATTCTTTAATTTCCAGAATGCTGTTAAGTACAGGTTTTACTGTGTTTTTCTTTGTTTTGTCAAACAATACCTGAAGCATTGGGGCTAATGCCACAAAAGAAAGAGTGCTAAAAAGGGCATACAATACATTAAAAAAAATATTTAAGAAGACATATTTTTTATATGGATATATGAAAGGAACTATTTTTTTGAAACTGCTCATTATTTAAGTTGTTATTTAGGCATTAAAACCCGGCAGTTTAATAAAAATGCCGGGTTTGTTTTTATTTAAAGCAATAGTTTTTAGCTTAATTGCATTGCAGTAATTATATTTTTAATTTTTTCGTCCAGCACCTGCTCAACTTTTACAAAATTTTCAACCGAATCCAATTCTGTTTTAACACTGATGTAAAACTTGATTTTAGGCTCTGTTCCGCTTGGTCTTGCACAAATTTTAGAACCATCTTCAGTGTAATAAATCAGCACATCAGCTTTTGGCATATCGATAGTTTCTTCTTCGCCTGTAAACAGATTTTTAGCAACAGATGATTTGTAATCTTCAACCATTACAACTCTTTGTCCGTTGATTTCTTTCAAAGGATTTTCGCGTAAAGAAACCATCATTTTATTGATTTCTGCCAATCCTTCCATTCCTTTTTTAGTAAGCGAAATTAAATGTTCTTTGTAAAAACCGTGTTCTACATATAATTCTAGTAATTTTTTGTAAACGGTGCTTCCGTTACCTTTGGCCTGTGCAGCTAATTCGCAGATTAATAAAGTGGCAGCAACTGCATCTTTATCGCGAACAGCATCGCCTACCATATATCCAAAACTTTCTTCACCTCCGCCAATGAATTCCAATTCTGGGAAATCTTTGATCATTTTGGCAATCCATTTGAAACCTGTCAGACCAACTTTGAATCCAACTTCATAAGCCGAAGCCAATTCCATTATCATTGGTGTAGAAACAATGGTGGAACCAACGAATTGTTTTCCGTTGATTTTTCCAGCTTTTTTCCATTCTTCCAATAAAAATGCGGTCATCAAAATCATAGTTTGATTTCCGTTTAATAAAATCATTTTTCCTTCATTATTTCGAACAGCAACGCCTAGACGGTCACAGTCAGGATCAGTTCCGATAACAATATCCGAATTGGTTTTATCTGCTAATGCTAATGCCAGTGTTAAAGCTTCCGGTTCTTCAGGATTTGGAGATTTTACAGTCGGGAAATCACCATTTGGAACTCTTTGTTCTTCAACAATATTTACATTTTTATATCCCGCTTGTGCAAAAGTTTCAGGAACAGCAGTAATAGAAGTTCCGTGTAGGGAAGTAAATACAATATTCAAATTGTCTTTTGCTTCTTGTGATGTTCCAAAACTCGCATTCTCAATAGTAGATTTGATGAATGCCTGATCAACTTCTGCATCTATATATTGAATCAAATCTTCATTTGCATCAAATTTGATTTGGCTGTAGTTTAATTTTTCAATTGTATTGATAATATCTCCGTCCTGCGGAGGAACAATCTGTCCGCCGTCTTCCCAATAAACTTTGTAACCGTTATATTCTGGAGGATTGTGAGATGCTGTTAATACAATTCCGCATTGACAGCCTAAATATTTAAGAGCAAAAGATAATTCTGGAGTAGGTCTTAAGTCCGAAAATAAATAAACCTGTATACCATTTGCAGAGAAAACATCGGCAACAATTTTTGCCAATGATTTACTGTTATGGCGGCAGTCAAAAGCAATAACCGTTTTTAATGGCTGGTTTGGGAAAACTTTATGGAGATAATCGGAAAGACCCTGAGTGCTTTTTCCAAGCGTATATTTATTGATTCGGTTGTTTCCAACACCCATTACACCGCGCATTCCGCCTGTTCCAAATTCCAGATTTTTATAAAAACTCTCTTCTAAATCTTTTGGGGAAGTCGTCATTAATTCTTTTATGGCAACTTGAGTTTCATTGTCAAACGTTGGGGTTAACCATTCGTTTACTGCGTCTAAAATGTTTTGTGCTATGTGCATTATATATTTAGTTTAAATTATTAATCTGTTTTACTCCTCTTCTTCGAGGGAGAGGGGGCTGGGGGTGAGGTTTTTAAAAATTCACCTCAGTCGATACTTTATAACGCTCTTCATTGTTTTTGGTTCTCAAAATAATCTCTCCAAGAAAACCTGCCAAAAACAATTGAGTTCCCAAAATCATTGTTGTCAATGCGATGTAAAACCAAGGATTATTAGTTACCAGGCTGTAGCGCATTCCCATATACATATGATACAGTTTTGAAACTCCAATATATCCAGCTGAGAAAAAACCAAATATAAACATGAATGATCCTATCGCGCCAAATAAATGCATCGGTCTTTTTCCAAATCTGGAAAGAAACCAAATCGTTATTAAGTCCAAGAAACCATTAATGAAACGCTCCATTCCAAATTTGGTTTCACCATATTTTCTTGCCTGATGCTGTACCACTTTTTCACCGATTTTACCAAAACCTGCATTTTTGGCCAAAACAGGAATATATCGGTGCATTTCGCCTGATACTTCAATGTTTTTTACCACTACATTTTTATAGGCTTTCAGTCCGCAGTTAAAATCATTCAGTTCAACTCCAGATGTTTTTCGTGCAGCCCAGTTAAATAATTTCGAAGGGATATTTTTGGCGACAACTGAATCGTAGCGTTTCTTTTTCCAGCCCGAAACCAGGTCGTATTTTTCTTTGGTAATCATTTCATATAACTCAGGAATCTCGTCTGGGCTGTCCTGCAGATCAGCATCCATAGTGATGATCACATCGCCTTTTGCTTTAGCAAAACCGGCGTGCAGAGCTTGTGATTTTCCAAAATTTTTCATGAATTGAATCCCTTTTACATTAGGATTCTCAGCAGCAAATCCCGAAATAATATTCCAGGATTCATCTGTACTTCCGTCATCCAGAAAAATGATTTCATAACTGTAATTGTTAGATTTCATTACCGAAATAATCCAAGTGTACAATTCTTGTAAGGATTCCTCTTCGTTTAGAAGGGGTATGAGTATGGATAAATTCATTAATTTAGAAGCTTTGTGGTTTTTCGTTTTTTATTACTACACCAACAATTAGAGAATAAAGCAAACCAAAGAAAGAATACATGACTAATGTTACTGGTAAAACAATTAGGGGATTCATGAATTTTTTAACCATTGAAAGTCCCATTTCAAGCTGTTCACTTGACATGTTTGGGTCTTTTGCAAGCATACCTTCTTTTGTGATAGATATCATTTCATCAATAAATTCAGGGAAAATGTAATTAAAAATAATATTAAAAACGGCGTACACAAGTGCAGCAATAAAAGTTATAGATACTCCTGTTTTAAGACTTTCACTAAGTGTTATAAAACCGTTGTTGATGTTTTTTTTATAATTTGTACAGCCTAGGTATACGAACAAAAGAGGCAGTAAAATGTAATTAGATATATTTACAATTGTTCCAACACTAGTGTTAACTAATGATTTCATCCCAACTAAGTACATAATTACGAATTCTAAAACCATTATGACGCCGAATAAAACACCATACAAAACACCAGATTTGGCTGGCGATACATTATTTTCCATAGAGACTGTTTTAATTAATCCACAAATATAACAATTCCCAATATAATGGGCATGTATAAAATGATTTTTACGGTCATATAAAAAAAGTTAGACAAAGGTTTGTATATTAAAAAATAAATGTAAATTTGCAAACTCAAAATAATATTTATAAAACAAAAAGTTATGATGTGTTTATACCTTTTCTGTTAGAAGAAAAGCTTCAAGACAAATTATAGCCAAACAAATAAAAAAAAGATTCAAGATGAAAAAAGGTGTACACCCAGAAAATTACAGATTAGTTGCTTTTAAAGACATGTCAAACGACGATGTTTTTATTACTAAATCTACTGCTGAGACAAGAGAAACTATTATTCATGAAGGTGTTGAATATCCAGTTGTAAAAATGGAGATTTCTAGAACTTCTCACCCTTTTTACACAGGTAAATCTAAACTTATCGATACTGCAGGACGTATTGATAAATTCAAAACTAAATACGCTAAACACGCTAAATAATTTCAGCTGTTTTCAAATAAATCAGAAGCCTCGCAATTTGCGGGGCTTTTTTTATAAAAATCACTCTCCTTTCTTTTACCGCGGGATAGCAGGACTAAGTAAAAATTAAAAATAATTGTAACTTTGTACTGATAACCAAATCACATTTTAACAATTTACAATCTAATTTATGAACTATATACTTTTTGACGGCCCTGCTCGAAATGCTTTGTTGCCCTTTACTTTTACACGCCCTGTCGCCGATATTTTGGTTGGTATTATGACAATCCGTCAAAAATGGGAAGCATATTTAAGAACTACAACTACAACGGTTACAGAGGAATATTTGTCAGAGAAGTTTCCAATGGTTGAAATGGAGGAAAATGTAATGATTAATGCTTCTTTTCTGCCCAATACTATTTTAGCAGAAATGGTTAGTAATCTTGGGCCTAATCAGGCCATTTTCAAAGGGGATGATGTTATTGCTTTTTATGCAGACGACCAGCAGGAAGTAGATTTTGATACTTATGAGATTCTGGAATATAATGAAGACTGCATAACTATTGAGAATACTTGGGAGATTTTTTCTAAAAATGATTTGGCTATCCGTGAAGATTTTGAGTTTTTGACAGAAGACAGGAAATCTCAGCCCATTCCTTCAAGCGTAAACGCTATTGCACCTGAAAATATTTTCATAGAAGAGGGAGCTAAATTGGAATTTGTAACCTTGAATGCTTCGACTGGTCCTATATATATAGGTAAGAATACAGAAATTATGGAAGGTACTATCATTCGCGGGCCATTCGCTTTATGTGAAAACGCTCAGGTAAAAATGGGAGCCAAAGTATACGGAGCTACTACAGTCGGCCCTTATTCCCGAATTGGAGGCGAGGTAAAAAATGCTGTTCTTTTTGCTTATTCTAATAAAGGGCATGATGGTTTTCTTGGGGATTCTGTGCTGGGAGAATGGTGTAATATCGGGGCAGACAGCAATAATTCTAATTTGAAAAACAATTATGAAGAAGTGAAGTTGTGGAGCTATGAAACCGAAAGTTTTGCTAAAACAGGTCTTCAGTTCTGCGGATTGATGATGGGGGATCACAGTAAGTGCGGTATCAATACCATGTTCAACACAGGAACGGTAGTCGGAGTAAGTGCAAATATTTTTGGAAGCGGTTTTCCTAGAAATTTTGTTCCAAGTTTTTCTTGGGGCGGTGCAGCGGGATTTACTACTTATGTTACCAAAAAAGCTTTTGAAACCGCAAGATTGGTAATGAGCCGAAGAAATGTGGATTTTGATGAAAAGGAAGCGGCTATCTTGGAGCATATTTTTGAAGAGTCAAAAAAATGGAGAAAAGAATAATGTGTCAATGAGATAGTCAGTTAATTAGATAATTGAAATATTGCTCTGCAAAGTTAAGCTTTGCGGAGTTTTTTTGTTTAAAAAGCTTTTTGTTCTTAGGGAGAATTATCTAATTATCTAATTGCCAAATTCTCTAATTAAATCTATCTTTGCACCTTCAAAAAAATGGGTAATCAAATAAACGATTAACCGATTAAACGAATTCACAGAAAATAATGATTACAATTAACGATATTTCGGTTCAATTTGGAGGAACGACACTTTTTAGTGATGTTTCTTTTGCAATAAATGAAAATGACAAGATTGCTCTTATGGGTAAGAATGGTGCTGGTAAATCAACACTTTTGAAAATTATTGCTGGGGAAGGAAAACCATCTACGGGAAGCGTTTCTGTTCCGAAAGAAGCTGTTGTTGCTTATCTGCCTCAGCATTTATTGACTAAAGATGGTGCTACAGTGATGGAGGAAGCGTCAAAAGCGTTTGGCGAAATCTTTAAAATGAAAGCTGAAATCGATGAAATCAATGAACAATTGACTGTTCGTACTGATTATGAAAGTGATGCGTACATGAAATTAATCGAAAGAGTTTCGGACTTAAGCGAGAAATTTTATGCAATTGAAGAAGTAAATTATGAAGCTGAAGTAGAGAAAATTTTAATAGGGCTTGGTTTTGAAAGAGAAGATTTTACACGTCAGACTTCTGAGTTTTCAGGAGGCTGGAGAATGAGAATCGAATTGGCTAAAATTCTTTTGAAAAAACCAGATTTAATTTTACTGGATGAGCCTACAAACCACATGGATATCGAGAGTATTCAATGGCTGGAGGATTTCCTGATTAATTCTGCGAAAGCGGTTGTGGTAATTTCACACGACAGGGCTTTTGTCGATAATATTACCAATCGTACTATTGAAGTGACAATGGGACGTATTTATGATTATAAAGCAAAATATACTCATTATTTAGAGTTAAGAAAAGACCGTCGTATTCACCAGCAGAAAGCGTATGATGAGCAGCAGAAAATGATTGCTGATAACAGAGCTTTTATTGACAGATTTAAGGGTACATTTTCTAAAACAGATGCCGTTCAATCACGTGTAAAAATGCTGGAAAAATTAGTTATTGTTCAGGTTGATGAGGTTGATACTTCAGCTTTACGGTTGAAATTCCCGCCCGCAGCACGTTCTGGGCAGTATCCTGTTATTGTAAAAGAAATGTCGAAATCGTATGGCGATCATGTGGTTTTCAAAGATGCTAATATTGTCATTGAAAGAGGTCAAAAGGTTGCATTTGTTGGTAAAAATGGAGAAGGAAAATCAACTATGATCAAAGCTATCATGAAGGAATTTGCTCCTGACAGCGGTTCGGTAGAAATTGGCCATAACTCTCAAATAGGCTATTTTGCACAAAATCAAGCGGCTTTATTGGATGAAAATGCTACTATTTTTGAGACTATAGATGATATTGCTGTTGGTGATGTTAGAACACAGATAAAAAATATTCTTGGAGCTTTTATGTTTCATGGAGATGATATTACCAAGAAAGTTAAGGTGCTTTCCGGAGGAGAGAAAACACGTTTAGCAATGATTAAATTATTGCTTGAGCCAGTGAATCTGCTGATTCTCGATGAGCCTTCGAATCACCTGGATATGAAAACTAAAGATATTATTAAGGATGCCTTGCGTGATTTTGACGGAACTTTGATTTTAGTTTCTCATGATCGTGATTTCCTTGATGGACTGGCTACCAAAGTTTTTGAATTTGGAAACAAACGTGTTGTAGAACATTTCGAAGATATTACTGGTTTCTTGGCGCACAAGAAAATGGACAGCATGAAAGAAATTGAAAAATAAATTTTAGGTTAAAAAATGAAAGAGGCTGTTTTTTGTAAACAGCCTCTTTTTTTATATGCGTATTCCAGGAGGAAGCAGCTCTTTGTAAATTGGATTTTTTTTAAAGAAAGCGACAATTTTTGGATGAATTGGAACAACTTTTAGCTTTTTCTCAATGGCAGATTCCATTATGTTTTTTAGAAAATGAGAAATAAATTCTTCATCATTATGGTTTTCCGGAGTATTAATTTTGGTTAAAAATATTTTTTTCTCCTGAAAAGAATATTCTACGGCTATTATGCCGGTTTTTGTTTTTGTTTCAAATTGTCGGGCAAAAGTATTGTCTTTAATTTCTATTTTTGTAAGAGCTTCCATGTTTTTTTAATTGATGCAAAAGCAGTTCGTATTTTTTGAGATATTTTTTTGTATTTGGTACATCTTTTGAGTTAAATAGTGTCTTCTAAATGATGTTTGCTGCGATGCTGTGCTGATTTATACAGTTGCGAACAAAATTGGTGCAAAGGTAATGATTTGATATACAGTAAAAAAAGGTTTTTGGTGACAACTTGCTAGTGTGCTGTTGGATGTGCTTTGCTTTGTGGGAAAAACAGGAGAAATTTAAAAGTTATTGAATTATTTTTTTAAGTATGAGTAAAGTTCCAGTTTATTTTATGCCGGGTTTAGCAGCCAGTACTGCTATTTTTGAAAGGATAAAGCTTCCTGAGTTAGAATTTGAGATGTTTTTTCTGGAATGGGAAATTCCATTAGAGCGGGAAACTTTGCAGGATTATGCCAAGAGAATGACAGAGAAGATAAAACATGAAAATCCAGTTTTGATAGGAGTTTCTTTTGGAGGTATTTTGGTTCAGGAAATGGCTCGTTTTATTCCGGTGCGGAAAGTTGTAATTATTTCGAGTGTAAAAAGCAATCTTGAATTTCCTAAAAGAATGGTTTTGGCCAAAAGTACAAAGGCTTATAAACTGATTCCTATTAGTTTTGTTCAAAATATAGAAAGTCTTGCTAAGTTTTCTTTTGGAAAAAAAATGAATGAAAGGCTCAAATTATATGAAAAGTTTCTGTCAGTAAGGGATAAGCGGTATCTGGACTGGGCAATCGAGCAGGTGATTTTATGGGAGAGAACAGAATTTAATCCTGATGTGGTTCATATTCATGGAGATGCCGATACTGTTTTTCCGATTAAAAATATTAAAGGCTGTACAGTGGTAAAAGGCGGGACGCATGCTATGATTATTGCTAAATACAGATGGCTTAATGCAAATCTGCCCCGGATTATTTTAGGGCGGTGAGATTTAATATAGGTTTTAAATACAGATTATTAATTTGTCGTAAAGCTTTTGTTTTTAGGTGCTGACTTAACAAGGTTTTCGTTAATGTCTTTGCTGAAGTAATTATAGCTGGTAATAATCGCTTCTTTTATAGGTGTTTTTAATTTAATTTTATTTTCAAAATGTTTAATGTTGACTACGTTTTTATTCTCATCAATAAATATTGAGGTGGGAAAACCTAAAGTATGTTTAACTGTAGAGATTATATGTGAATCTCTGGCGTAATATTCATTTGCATAACATACTTTTATATAGTCATTAAATTTATTGGCAATATTTTTTATGTCATTTTTTTTGTCCCAAAAAACGACAATGAACTGCAGGTCTCTGCGGTGTTCTTTTGCTAGGATGTTTAGGGCTGGAATTTCACCTTTTGGGATTACACACCATGACGCGTATGTAATTATGAATATAGGTTTACTGATTCTATTGATTTTTACGTTTTTTTCTTTGTAAACTTTAAGATTAAAATCATCAAATTTTGTTCCGATTAGTTTTGTTTTTACTAATGAATCAAAAAGTTTTTTGCCTTCCGCTATATCGTTGCTTTCGTATGCTTTGTTTGAAGCCTTTTTATAAGGATTGATGTTCTCTTTTATAGCGTCAGTGAAATACACAATTGTATCTTGACTGTATGAGAAATGCAGGCTGAAAAAAAACAGCAAAGTAAGTAAAATCTTGTACATAAAATATTAGTATATAGGGCTTTGGTAAAAATAAAAATGTTCATAACATTTTGATAACTTAGTCGACTAACGGTAAATAAATCCGTTTATATAGCTTAAAGGTATAAAAAAAAGCGTTCTAATAGATTTTAGAACGCTTTTTTGTAAATAAAATTGCAGAGTTATATTTTTTTCATCTGCTCTTTCATCATTGCAATCTGCTCTTTAAGCATATTTTGTTTGTCCAGCTTTTTTGCTTCATTTAATAGAGCGGTAGCTTCAAGTTTTCTTCTGCGGGACATTGCAACGCCGGCAAGGTTTAATTTAGCAACTGCTAAATCCATATCCATAGATAAACCAAGTTCGATTGCTTTTTTGAAATGTTTTTCAGCTTGATTGATGTTAGTCTGAGAAAGCATAATTCCATGTAAATAGTTGAAATATCCCTGCTGTTTTCTGACTAAGGCAGTTTCTGGATTTTTGATGCAGGCTAACCATTTTTTTGCTCCTTCAAAGTCTTGTTTTCTTAGTTTTAAGAACGCAAGCAGTATAAATTCGTTTTTAAAGTAAAGAAAAATTGGAATTGCAGTCAATAATATAAGGAAGATTCCGTTTCCTACAGAGTCATCGATAATTTCGTAAACACCAGCGGCTACAAGAAGTCCGGCTAGTATAAGTTTTATAATTTTATTAAACATAATTGATGTATATTTGTGTCTGCAAATATAGTAAAAGGATTTAAAAATATTTTTTAAAAACTACTTGCCAGAAAAAAAAGTCTTTGTATATTTGCACTCGGTTTTGAAATAAGCGAAACTGAAAAATAAACTGATACTATAATTAAGATTTAAATATACAAAGCAATGAGCAAAAGAACGTTTCAACCATCGAAAAGAAAAAGAAGAAATAAACACGGATTTATGGATAGAATGGCTTCAGCTAATGGAAGAAAAGTTCTAGCGCGCAGAAGAGCTAAAGGAAGACATAAATTGACTGTTTCTAGCGAACCTAGACACAAAAAATAATGTTTGAATAAACATCTATAAGGCGTTACTTTTTTTAGTATCGCCTTTTTTTATACCCAAGCGGTACTGCTGTATAAAAGTTTGATATTTGATTTTTCCTAACAAATTTCAAGCTGTAAGTGATAAAAATATAACTCCAATAATAAGAAAAATGCCAAAAGACACATCCATTAAGTCCGTTTTAATAATAGGTTCAGGTCCGATTGTAATTGGTCAAGCATGCGAATTCGATTATGCTGGATCCCAATCTGCCCGTTCGATCCGTGAAGAAGGAATTGAAGTAATTTTAATTAACTCCAATCCAGCTACAATTATGACAGATCCTTCAATGGCGGATCATGTTTATTTGAAACCCTTAACAACAAAGTCAATTATTGAAATTCTAAAGGAGCATCCGCAGATTGATGCAGTTTTGCCAACAATGGGTGGGCAGACTGCTTTGAATTTATGCTTGGAGGCTGATGAAAAAGGTATTTGGCAGGATTTTGGAGTGAGAATGATAGGTGTTGATGTTAATGCTATCAATATTACCGAAGATAGAGAGCAGTTCAAACAATTGCTTCAAAAAATAAATGTTCCAACTGCACCTGCAAAAACTGCTACTTCTTTCTTGGAAGGAAAAGAAATAGCGCAGGAATTCGGATTCCCATTAGTAATTCGTCCATCTTTTACTCTTGGAGGAACTGGAGCGGCATTTGTACATACTAAAGAAGAGTTTGACGAAAAACTGACTTACGGATTAGAAATGTCACCTATTCACGAAGTTTTGATTGATAAAGCTTTAATAGGGTGGAAAGAATATGAACTAGAGCTGTTGAGAGATAAAAATGACAACGTTGTAATCATTTGTTCGATCGAAAATATGGACCCGATGGGAATCCATACTGGAGATTCAATCACTGTAGCACCAGCGATGACATTGTCTGATACAACTTTCCAAAAATTACGTGACTACGCCATCTTAATGATGAGAAGTATCGGAAACTTTGCAGGAGGCTGTAACGTACAGTTCGCAGTTTCGCCAGACGAAAAAGAAGATATTGTTGCCATTGAAATCAATCCACGTGTGTCCCGTTCATCAGCTTTGGCTTCAAAAGCAACAGGTTATCCAATTGCAAAAATTGCTTCTAAACTGGCTTTAGGATATAATCTTGATGAATTACAAAACCAGATTACAAAATCAACATCCGCTTTATTCGAGCCGACTTTGGATTATGTAATCGTAAAAATACCACGCTGGAACTTTGATAAATTTGAAGGAGCTGACAGAACCTTGGGACTTCAGATGAAATCTGTAGGTGAGGTGATGGGAATTGGACGTTCGTTCCAAGAAGCTTTGCACAAAGCTACACAATCATTGGAAATCAAAAGAAATGGTCTTGGTGCTGATGGAAAAGGATACACAAACTACGAGCAGATTATCGAGAAACTAACTTTTGCAAGCTGGGATCGTGTTTTTGTAATTTATGATGCCATCGCAATGGGAATTCCATTGAGCCGCATTCACGAAATCACAAAAATTGATATGTGGTTCTTGAAACAATATGAAGAGCTTTATACTTTGGAAAAAGAGATTTCAAACTATAAGGTTTCTAATTTGCCTAAAGAACTTTTGCTTGAAGCAAAACAAAAAGGTTTTGCTGACAGACAGATCGCTCACATGATGAATTGTCTGGAAAGCGAAGTTCATGCTTTGCGTATGTCAATGGATATTAACCGTGTATTTAAATTGGTTGATACCTGTGCGGCAGAGTTTCAGGC
Organism: Flavobacterium sp. HJJ; assembly: GCF_015351475.1. Classification (GTDB taxonomy): domain Bacteria; phylum Bacteroidota; class Bacteroidia; order Flavobacteriales; family Flavobacteriaceae; genus Flavobacterium; species Flavobacterium marginilacus. Next base: position 26,029 of record NZ_JADKPR010000035.1, read on the forward strand.
AAAAACACCTTATTATTACTCTACTTTTGAGGCTGAAATTGAAAAAGCTAACGGAGAACGTTATGTAGACAATGAAAGTATTGTTACCGATAAAAAGAAAATAATAGTTCTTGGTTCTGGACCAAACAGAATCGGACAGGGAATCGAGTTTGATTACTCTTGCGTACACGGAGTTCTTGCTGCAAAAGAATGCGGCTATGAAACCATCATGATTAACTGTAATCCTGAAACGGTTTCGACAGATTTTGATACAGCTGATAAATTATACTTCGAACCAGTTTTCTGGGAACATATTTATGATATCATACAACACGAAAAACCAGAAGGTGTTATCGTTCAGTTAGGAGGGCAGACAGCTTTGAAACTGGCTGAAAAATTGTCGAAATACGGAGTAAAAATTATAGGAACAAGTTTTGATGCTTTGGATTTAGCCGAAGACAGAGGCCGTTTCTCAGATTTATTAACAGAATTGCATATTCCTTTCCCGAAATTCGGAATTGCTGAAACGGCTGACGAAGCTTCTGCTTTAGCAGATACTTTAGATTTTCCATTATTGATTCGTCCTTCTTATGTACTAGGAGGTCAGGGAATGAAAATCGTAATCAACAAAAAAGAATTAGAAGAGCACGTTATCAACTTACTGAAGCAGATTCCAGGTAACAAATTGCTTTTAGACCATTATTTGGCTGGAGCAATCGAAGCCGAAGCAGATGCAATTTGTGATGCTGACGGTAATGTGTATATCATCGGAATTATGGAGCATATCGAACCTTGTGGTGTGCATTCAGGAGATAGTAATGCTACATTGCCTCCTTTTAACTTAGGTGAATTCGTAATGCAGCAAATAAAAGACCACACCTTTAAAATAGCTAAAGCTTTAAAAACGGTTGGTTTAATCAATATTCAGTTTGCGATAAAAGACGATACAGTTTATATCATCGAAGCAAATCCTAGAGCATCCCGTACGGTTCCGTTTATTGCAAAAGCATACGGAGAGCCTTATGTGAACTATGCTACCAAAGTAATGTTAGGTGAGAAAAAAGTAACCGATTTTGATTTCAATCCTAAATTGAATGGATATGCGATCAAACAGCCGGTTTTCTCTTTCAGTAAGTTCCAAAATGTAAACAAAGCATTAGGACCTGAGATGAAATCAACAGGAGAAAGTATCTTGTTTATCGAAGACCTGAAAGACGACCAATTCTATGAATTGTACTCTAGAAGAAAAATGTACTTGAGTAAATAAGACTCAAATCCTGACAATAAAAAAGCCTCGAAAACGAGGCTTTTTTTGTTAAGGTTTTATTCTGACTATTTTATCGTCTTTAACAATAACTAATTCGCTATTTGCTTTTCTCTTGAATTCTATTAACTTTTCGTAAACCAGATTCATTCCATCGACAATTTTTTGTTGATTTTGAGACCTTTTATATTCTTTCATTCCAATATTTTTTTAAATTAAAAAATTTATTTTCGCTTAAGATTTTTATTTCGGTTTCTAACGATTTTTCAGCAATTAATTCTGGAGCGCCAAATGAATTATCAAAAATAAGGACTTCATCTGCAATTTCAAGATAAATTTCAAAAAGGTTTTTAATTCCGTTTACATATCTGCGTTTGATGACTTCGGTTTCTATGTTATGACCGCCTTCTGAAACTTTTGATTTGACACGTTCCTTTGCTAAATCAATATTTTGAAGCCAAAAGAATAATAATGTTACTCGATATCCTTTTTCTTTCGCTTCCGTAATTTTGTTTTTATAACTTTTTGTTATAAATGTTGTTTCAAATGCAAAATTTTTGTTTTCAGAAAGTAAGTCTTTTATTCTGTTTAACATTATTCGACCTGATTCAAACGAAACTTTTTCGGGTTGAAAAGGAGATAAACCTTTTGCTATTTCATCGGCATTTACAAATTCTTTACAATTTAAAATTTCTGATAAAATAGTAAATCAAGCAGTTGTTTTACCTGCTCCATTACAACCGTCAATGATGTAAAGGTTTTTACTCATTTTTACAAAGGTAAATAATTTTAAGTTTGAAAATTATTGCTTTTTTCAATCATTTAATTTAGAGAATGAAATCTGCAGGAGAATTCTACTTAACTATTATGGTTTTGCTTTTTAATACAATTATGACCATCCATTACAAACATGATTTGTAAAACAATTAATTGCCTAATAAATAAATCATTTTTTGCTTAGGATCAATGCTATTTAATCTGATCCTTATTTGTAATGAGTGTAAGGGATGGATGGTCATGAATTCTATTTTATTCTTTTAGGAATTTTATTATTTGTTTGGTTCCGTCATTCTTTTGGATAGTGATAAAATACAACCCAGCAGTAAAGTTAGAAACATCAATACTGTTGTTTACAAGTTTTTGATTCACCATAACATTTCCTGAAGACGAAATCACAGTTAAATTAGTGTCAGTCAAATCTGTCTTAAAGTAAAGTATATCTTTTGTCGGATTTGGGTAAACTGAAATTGCTATTTCTTTTTGATTTTCTTTTTCTTGAGTTGTTTTAGTAGTCACCAGCTTAGTAATTTTAAACCAGTTGAGGTTTACTCCTGAATTTTGGATGTAAATTCCAAAGTTGTAAGTTCCTGCGTTTACAGTTACTGTTTGCGAAACAGTTTGCCATTTTTGCCAACCTCCTGTGTTTGGAATGGATACACTTCCTAATACGATAGAACCAGCATTTAAATCTGAAGATATTTTTGCTCCGTTTACGGCACTTGCTACTCGGTACTCAATTAAATAAGATCCTGTTGTTGGGAAATTTATATTATTGTAAGCCATCCAATCTCCAGTATCTGTATAGCCTACATTGAGACCTCCATCGGTATCTGTAGTAGGTTCTGTTTGTATACCAAACATATTAGTGAACGATTCTGCTTGTACCAATACTGAAGGTGTAGCAACGTATGGAATCAATTTCCATTGACCGCTTGTTTGATTTATACTTTCCCATTGTTGGATATTACCACCATTCATAGTACTAAAAGCAGCGACTTCTACCAGTTTACCGCTGTGACCTGCAACAATTTTGTAATAACCATCTCCAGTAGGAACTAGGATAAATTTTTGATTGGTTGTTCCGCCATAGGCATATTGTTCAACATTTGCTCCATTAGCTTTGTCAAAGGCCTTTACATCCATTGATAAACCACTATGTTTAGCAACGATTTTGTATATTCCATTTCCTAAATGAGTAAAGACGAATTTTTGATGGTCTCCATTGTTGAGAGTAGCTTGGGCAATATTTGCATTATTTGCAGTACTAGCAGCTGTTACTTCCATATACAAACCGCTAAATCTGTTTTGTAAATAATAAGTTGTATTTCCTAGAGTATCTGTTCCGTTGGAAATAATTCGTATCGATTTTACTTTGTCATTCCATGTTGTATTCAGACACGCGTTGTTTGCGTTTATCAATGTCGAACTACCTGCAAAATTATCTTCTTGAAAAAGAATTGCTTGAAAGCCTTCAGTTACTCGTATTGAGGATATTACATTTTCATCAATTCCTAGCTTTTTTAATGCGGCCAAATTGTATTCACCTAGTGATAATCCGCCAGAAAAACCAGCGTAATTACAATCCTTATACACCGTTATAACATCAGTTGTTGAGGGAATAGTTGGAGTCGAATTGGCATACCCTCCAAAACTTGCTATAACTTTTGTTGGTTTTGGAGAATGTAGTGATGGGGATTGATCAGCTACATCGTCATATGCAAAACCATAAGATAAATTGTCTACACTAATACCGGGTAAATGCCAAAATTTAGCATAATGATTTGTTGGATTGCTTTGATAGAATTTAGAAGCATCATACCAATTTTGTTGACCAGGGTTTGGAGTTGTGACATTTACCATATGTCGATTTATGGCTGCTGTCAATTGAGCTTGTACAACAAGGTCTAAATCACCATCATTTATTCTTCTGTCCAAAACACCTTTTCCTTCCAAAGCTTCTTGTGTAGAAGGTCTGTATTGTACTCTACCAGTTCTGCCTACAAAACCTCCTGATTGTCCAATCACTTCGAGCTGTTCACCAATGATTCGTCCTTTGAACACTCCTGCATCACCAGCATAGAATATCAAATCCTCATTTTTGTATTTGTTCCAAATGGCGTCTATATACGATTTTAAATAATTAGCTTGTGGACCAACTGTAGTTCCTCCGGTTCCGTCAGCAAAAGCAGGTGTTTTGGATGGTGCAGTAATCTCTCCTGTACTGTTATTTAAACAGCCTTGAAATTCGGTGGGAACGTTGTTTTTAAATGAAGTGATTATGTCCTCGTGTTTTAATAGTTCACCAACACGTTTTTGATAACCATCAGCACCAAATAATTCTAATCCCATTGGATATTTATACGAATCGACTCTTGATGGATTTCCAAAGAAACCATATTGGTTATTCGTTAATTCAATTATCTCATACAATATTCCTTGATTAGGATCGGTCGGGTTCAATGGATTTGGTGAGGTATATCCTTTAATTGCTCCTGATGCTCCAAAAAAATAAAAATACAATTGAGATCCTTTTGAAATAAAAACACGACATCCAGCAATTTGTGGTAAAGTAAAAGTCTTGTTTGGAATTTCACTCAACTTCACAAAACAATTGGCGTATTTTGAGTTCAATCCAGGGCCTGTATTTCCTCCAATAGTTGGCCCTACCACTGTGTTATAGGAAGGATTCATTGGGAGTACTTGACTGGTTTTTGCATTTACCCAAACATGATTACCTGTAGTGTAATCAATTCCAACAATCGCTACATATAACTCATTGTCATTAAATGTAGACGTGTTTTGGATAGTAAATGGGATAGGGCCTTGTGCATAAAGTAAGCCAGAGAAAAAAACTAATAACATAGATATGACGGGATATAGATTCCGTTCGGTACTTTTTTTCATAAACATTTTTTAATAGGTTAGTTTAAATTACATTTTGGGGGCAATTAATCTAAAGTTAAATATAGGTTTTTTATTGTTAATTATGTTATTTGTAGTGTTTTTTTTAAGTAATCAAACGTTAAGTACATAAAAAAAAGCAGAATAGATTGTTTTTCAATGAGTTGAGTCCTGTTAAAAGAAATTTTGACAAGTAACTTAATCCGTATTTGAATCGATTAATTTCTCGATGCTCTGCATCGGGGGGTTAGAGGAAAGTTTGAAAACCTAAGGTTTTAATAAAATAAAAAATTAATTTTCTTCCTATTGATACCCGAAGCTCTGCCTCGGGGTAATTCATTACGCTTTTTGTCATGTATTAAGTTAAATTTTTATAAAAAATCTGGAGCTACTATTTTACTTCTTTTTCAGCTTTTCCTTAAAAAAGTCAATAGTTCTTGTCCACGATAAAGAGGCAGCGGTTTCATCATATCTTGGAGTAGTATTATTATGAAAACCGTGATTGACTCCAGCATAGAAATAAGCGGTATTTTCGACTTTGTTCTTTTTGAGAATGACTTCATAAGCAGGCCATCCCTCATTGACACGTGTGTCCAATCCTGCATAATGCAATAAAATTGGAGTTGTAATTTTTTCAGCTTCTTCAGCAGTGGGCTGACCTCCATAATAAGGTACTGCCGTTGATAAGTCAGGGATTTTAACCGCCATCATATTGGCAATCCAGCCTCCAAAACAAAACCCGACAACGCCTACATATCCATTGCAGTCTTTGTGAGATTTCAGGTATTCGTAGGCAGCAATAAAATCTTCAAGCATTTCTTCACGGGTACGTTTTTTTTGGAGTTCTCTTCCTGCGTCGTCATTTCCGGGGTAACCGCCCAAAGGAGACAGTGCGTCTGGTGCTAAGGAGATAAAACCCTCGACCGCCGTTCTTCTTCCAACATCTTCGATATAAGGATTGAGTCCGCGGTTTTCGTGTACTACAATGATTCCGGGTAATTTCTTTTTGGTTGCTGCAGGCTGTGATAAAAGTCCTTTTATTGCTCCCCCGCCTTTTGGAGACGGATAGGTTATATAATCTGATTTTATTCTAGGATCATCAGGTTTGATTGTTATAGTATCCACATAATTCGGAGTCATAAAACTAAGGAGAGAGGGAACAGTTAAGCTTCCTATCGCAAAGAGTGACAGTTTTTCAATAAACTGTCTTCTCTCTATTTTGTTGTGAGCGTAGTCGTCGTACAAGTCAAAAATTTCCTGACTGATATCTTCTTTGGTCAGTTTTTGCATAGCTTTTTTGTTTAAACCAACTAATTTAGAAAAAAAAGCTATTGCTTCTGAATTTGGTATGAATGTTTTGTGTCAGCAGATTTTATTATATAACAGACTTTATTTTCAAAAATGAATAAAGAATATTAATTCTTAATCACCTTAAATGTTTTTTTTGCAGTTCCATAGGTGACAACTGCAGTGTAAATTCCAGCGGTTAAATGATTGTCAATAGTAATGTTTTGGTTGGTGTAGAAATCACTGCTTGAAAAACAGACAGCGCCTTTTGCGTCGATTATTTTAAGCTGTATGGGTTCAGTAACTGTTGATTTTATTTGAATTTTTGTTTCGGATGTAAAAGGATTTGGATAAAAAAATAAGGTGTTATTTTCTGAAGTTTTATCAGTAATTCCGAGAGTGCTTTCGTCAGTGGCATCAATATAATTGAAATTGAAATTTGATTTATAATGAATTCTGATATAATTTTCTCCTTGAGGCAGGTTTATACCGGAAACAATTTTGTCTGTGTAAGTCTGCATGCCTCCAGTGGGATCAAAAGTTTCATTGCTTTTTATAATCACACCATTCAGACTGATGGCAAACACGCCTTTGTTTAGTGAAGCTACACGAAAAGTCATTTGGTAAGAACCATTTTTGGCGACATTAACCAGGTATTCGCCCCAGTCTCCATTGTCTGTAAAACATACATTTTGAGCTGTGCCTCCATCAGTAGTATTCTGCAGTCCGGTTCCTTTGCGGCGGTAATGTCTGTTAGCAGTAATCCGGCCGGGAACATTCATTTTTTTTGTGGTATAGGGAATATTAATATATTCAGTTCCTATTGGTCTGATGGTTCCGCTGGACGCTCCGAGTAATTGTCCTTCCAGCATATCTGTCCAGTTTGCAGGAACTCTGCCGGTAAACCAGGAATAGCGATAGATATCGGGATCGTTTTCAAAAGCGGTAACAATCTGCTTCATGAAATTAGTTTTGTCTGCTGCTGATTGTACTACTCTGTTGGCAAATTCGGTTACCCAAATCGGAATATTGTATTTTTTTAATCCTTCGGTAACACCAATTACAGATCCGGATGTGTCATCATAAGTGTGGAAAGCAATATAATCTACTTTACAGGCTGGGCAAAGGCGGAAAAACTCATCGTGCCAGGCAATAGGACTCGAATATCCTCCATAGTTGGAAGGGCCATTATAAGCAGGAGAAGCACTTACAATTTCTAAACCTTTTGCAGCTGCTATTTTTTCAATATTTGGCCAGGCATTTACGGCTTCCTGCGGTGTTAATTTTGCACCGTCATTAAAATTTGGTTCATTGAAGGCTAATAAATATTTGGCTCCGGGTTTTATAGTAGCAATAAATGCATCTGGATTATCTATTTTACCCCAAGCCATCGGTACAAATTCTACCCCGAGGCTTTCATAACCTGCATTAATTGTAGCTTCAGGTACAGCAGACCAATTATACCACCAGGAGATGCCGGGTTTCAAAATATTTAAATCTCCATCACTGTGTTTGCCGTAAGCAACGCCTCTTTTTGGGCTTACTTGTGCGTGGCAGTTGTTATAAAATAAAGAGCTAATCAGCAAAATGATATAAAGTATTATTTTAAGCATAAAAGAATCTCGTATTTGGTTTTAAATAGATAATGCCAAATGTACTGTAACGATAAATTATTTTGTATTTGAAAAATCCCATCAAAAACACATCAAATTTGCTTTATTTTATTTTAAAGTAATGAATTTGTTTTTTACTTAATAATTTAACAAAAGGATGGCTTTATGCCTCTTTCCATGCCTAAAAACTAAAAACATTTCTTTACTTTTGTGCCAACCAATATTTGAGTTATGTACAAGATTTTTATACGTCCTATCCTTTTTTGTTTTGACCCGGAAAAAGTGCATTATTTTACTTTTTCATTAATTAGAATAGTTTCAAAAATTCCCGGAATTCCATCTTTATTCCGATTTTTATATCAAGTAAATGATCAAAGGTTAGAGACCGAAGTTTTTGGGTTAAAGTTTAAAAATCCAGTAGGTTTAGCAGCTGGTTTTGATAAAGATGCCAGTTTGTATAATGAGCTTTCTAATTTTGGTTTTGGATCTATCGAAATAGGAACTTTGACTCCAAAAGCACAGCCGGGAAATGAGAAAAAACGTTTATTTCGTTTAAAAGAAGATGCGGCAATTATTAACAGAATGGGTTTTAATAACGGTGGCGTTATTGAGGCAGTGGAGCGTTTAAAGAAAAATAAAGGCGTCTTGATAGGCGGAAATATTGGGAAAAATAAAGTGACTCCAAATGAAGAAGCGACTTCTGATTATGAAATCTGCTTTGATGCATTGTTTGATCACGTAGATTATTTTGTGGTCAATGTAAGCTCGCCGAATACTCCTAATCTTAGAGAACTTCAGGAGAAAGAACCTCTTACTCAATTATTGCAGACTTTACAGAATAAAAATCTGGCTAAGCCAAAACAAAAGCCAATACTGCTTAAAATTGCTCCAGATCTTACAGATGAGCAATTACTGGATATTATCGATATTGTAAAAGAAACAAAAATTGCTGGTGTAATTGCTACGAATACGACCATTTCACGCAAAGGATTAAATTCTTGCAGCCAAACTGAAACCGGAGGACTTTCCGGTAAACCTTTGACGTCAAGATCTACCGAAGTGATTCGTTTCTTGTCTGAAAAAAGTAATAGAGCATTCCCGATTGTCGGAGTGGGGGGAATACATTCTGCCGAAGATGCTTTAGAAAAATTAGAAGCAGGTGCCAGCCTTCTTCAATTATATACTGGTTTTATTTATGAGGGTCCAGCATTGATAAAGGAAATAAATAAAGCTATTCTGTTAAAAAAATAGTTCCAGCATCGATTTTCTTTCTTTGTAACTCAAAAACCTTTTTATATATTTGAAACCCACATAAAAAAGGTTTTTGTTCCGATGAGATGAAAAAGTGGGTTCCTGTTAACCAAAATTTAAATACTTTTTCGGAAGAAAGTTATGGAGGCAATAAAAATTATCGAATGTCCGCGGGATGCTATGCAAGGCATAAGGGATTTTATTCCTACCGAAAGAAAGGTCTCATACATACAATCTTTGCTTAGAGTTGGATTTGACAGCATTGATTTTGGCAGCTTTGTTTCGGCGAAAGCCATACCGCAGATGCAGGATACTGCCGAAGTTTTAGAACTGCTGGATTTGTCTAAAACTAAAAGTAAATTATTGGCTATTATTGCCAATGTTCAAGGAGCTTCTTTAGCATCACAATATTCCGAAATTCAGTATTTGGGATTCCCTTTTTCGATTTCGGAAAATTTTCAGATGCGTAATACCCATAAAACCATAGCTGAATCTTTGACAGCGCTGGATGAGATCTTAAATATAGCAGATAAAACCAATAAAGAAGCTATTGCTTATCTTTCTATGGGTTTTGGAAATCCGTATGGAGATCCTTGGAATGTTGAAATAGTGGCGCAGTGGACCGAAAAATTAGCGGGAATGGGAGTGAAAATTTTATCACTTTCTGATACAGTTGGAAGCTCAACTCCAGATGTGATTGAATATTTATTTTCTAATTTAATTCCGCAGTATCCTCAAATTGAATTTGGAGCACATTTACACACAACACCGGATAAATGGCTGGAAAAATTAGATGCGGCTTATAAAGGTGGATGCCGTCGTTATGATGGAGCTATTCAGGGATTTGGCGGCTGTCCAATGGCTTCGGATAACCTGACCGGAAATATGCCGACCGAGAAATTACTTTCTTATTTTACAGTTCAAAAGGAAGAAACCAACTGCAGTCCCATGAGTTTTGAAAGTGCCTACAATGAAGCTTCAAAATTATTCGGTAAATTTCATTGATAAAAAAATATTTATGATATTAAGTGTTTGATTATTACGGGTTTTAATTTTTTTTGGCTTAATTTAGTAGTGTTTTACTATTATAAGAAACAGCTATTAAAATCTGTAATATGAATTTTACTTTTTTCAAAAGAATTATTTTGATGACCTTTTTGGGATGCTGTTTTTTTTCATGCAGCAGTGATTTGGATTTTGATCAGATCAATGATTTTAATGCACAGCCAGTCCTTATTGGTAATCTTGCCTACTTCAATATAAATGCTCCTGAATTTATTTCGAACGGATCTGAAACTCCTATTTTTTCATATACTTCGGATGTCGATTTTTTAAACAAGTCTTTCATCAACGAAAATTTGGTTAAAACTGAATTGTATTTTAGAATTAAAAATACAATTAATAGGAGTTATGCTTTTACTGTTACTTTTCTCAATAAAAATGGAATACCAATTTATGGTATAAGGATGGATGTTCCTGCATATAACGGAACTGAAATTCTTGTAGAAAAAACAGAAACATTTTCTGCAGCTAATGTAGATATATTAAAAAATACAACCAAGATGGTTTTCTCTGTCAGGATGTTTTCGGGACCGCCAATAACAGCCTCTACATCGGGGAGAGTTGAGTTAAGTTCAAGTCTAACCGCTTATTTTGATATAAGATGAGAAAAACAATTATCCTTTTATGCTGCTTTTTCTCTTTTTATGGTTTTTCTCAAAACAAAGAGATTTTATATAACTTCACGCCTCAGCCTCAAAGTTTATTGACGAATCCTGGAGCAGATGTAAAATATAAATGGTTTTTTGGAGTGCCGTTATTGTCTGGTATTTCGGCTAATGTGGGGTCTACGGGATTTGATGCTTATAGTTTATTTGCTGATAACGGAGTGGATTTTACAACCAAAGTAAAGAATGCAGTTGCAGCAACCAATAGTCACGATTATGTAACGGCTAATCAGCAGCTGGAAGTATTTACTGCCGGATTCAGAGTAGGAGGAGAGGAGAGTAAATCTTACGTCTCTTTCGGAATGTATCAAGAATTGGATTCTTTTATTTATGTACCCACAGATCCAGCGATATTGGCATTGTACGGAAATAAAGATTATATAGGCAAGTCCTTTGATTTGGGTGATTTGAGTGTGAAAGCCGAGCTGTTATCTGTTTTTCATGCTGGTTTTAATAAGCAGATTAATGAGAAACTTATCCTTGGAGTCCGAGGGAAAATTTATTCCAGTATTTATAACGCAAAATCAACGCATAACTCAGGTTATTTTGTTACTGTCCAAGACGATAAATTGATTTATAATCAGTCTATATACTCTAATTTAGAGCTTAATACTTCAGGTTTGTCTAAATATTTGGATGAAAATTATGAGGGTGATGCAGGCAGTGATATACGGGATGATATCAGCAAACGTGCTTTTTTTGGAGGTAATTTAGGATTGGGACTGGATTTAGGAGTGACGTATTATCCAAAACGAAATATACAGCTTACAGCCAGTTTAGTAGATATTGGCTACATCAGCCATTCGAAAGATGTAGAAACTTATACCTTAAAAGGGCAGTACAATTATAAAGGAGTAATCACTGATTTCAATTCGGCTGGTACTGTTGGGGATGCTTATCAGGATTTTAAAGAAGCGATTCCTTTAGATACTATATATAGCAAATACAAAACAACGCGTCCTTTGAAATTTTATTCTTCCTTTCAATATTCATTTGAAGAAGACAGGCAGGAAGGATGCAGTTGTACAGTTGATGAAGATGCCTGGTATCGAAGTGCAGTCGGAGCACAGCTTTTTCTGATGTCTACTCCGAAAGAACCTATGGCAGCTTTGACGGCATATTACAGAAGAAGAATTCTCAAAGGCCTGCAGATGAAAGCAACATATACAGTCGATTCATATTCTGCTAAAAATGCAGGATTAGGACTGACAGCCAAAATAGGTGTTGTTAATTTTTATGCTCTGGCAGATAATCTTTTGGAATATAAAGATATTTCTAAGGCCAATGCTTTAACATTTCAAATAGGATTTAATATAATTTCGGGAGGCAGCAGTAAATAGCTGATAAGACTTTTTCCTTCGGTTTTCAGTGTTTAGTACTTCTATGCAATGATGTTTTAAAGTTAAGTTTTGAAATAAGTCTGTCTTTTGAAAATAAAAGAAGAATTACGTATTTGGTCCAAATAAAATAAAAAAAGGGAGTTAGGTAGTTTTTAGCTCAAAATTGCTTATATTTGCACGCAATTCAACTAGAAATTGCAACATGATAGCACATAACTCAAAGATTATCGGTGAAGGTTTAACTTACGATGATGTATTATTAGTTCCTAATTACTCAAATGTTCTTCCTCGCGAAGTGAGTATCCAATCAAAATTTTCCAGAAATATTACGCTTAATGTTCCTATTGTATCTGCGGCTATGGATACTGTAACTGAAAGTGCAATGGCAATCGCTATGGCACAAGAAGGAGGAATTGGTGTTTTACATAAAAACATGACAATCGAACAGCAGGCAGCCAAAGTACGTAAAGTTAAACGTGCTGAGTCTGGAATGATTATCGATCCCGTTACTTTATTACTGACTTCCACTGTTTCTGATGCTAAAGCGGCGATGAGAGAATATGGTATCGGCGGTATTCCAATTGTGGATGAAAATAAAATTTTAAAAGGAATTGTTACCAATAGAGATTTACGTTTTGAAAAAAATGGTTCAAGACCTATTATTGAGGTAATGACCAGTGAAAATTTAGTAACTGTTGCCGAAGGAACTTCATTGGAAGAAGCTGAGGTTGTGCTTCAAGGTCACAAAATTGAAAAATTACCTGTTATAAATGATAAAAATGAGCTGGTTGGTTTAATCACTTTTAGGGATATTACCAAATTGACTCAAAAACCAAATGCCAATAAAGATAAATTTGGCCGATTGAGAGTAGCTGCCGCTCTAGGAGTTACCGCCGATGCTGTTGATAGAGCAACTGCTCTTGTTAATGCAGGTGTTGATGCTGTAATTATTGATACGGCTCACGGACACACTCAAGGTGTTGTTGATGTATTGAAAGCTGTAAAAGCAAAATTCCCAAAACTTGATGTGATTGTTGGTAACATTGCTACTCCTGAAGCTGCAAAATATTTGGTAGAAAATGGAGCAGATGGTGTAAAAGTTGGAATTGGACCTGGTTCTATCTGTACAACAAGAGTTGTTGCAGGAGTTGGATTTCCTCAATTCTCTGCAGTTCTTGAAGTTGCAGCTGCGATAAAAGGAACTGGTGTACCAGTAATTGCTGATGGTGGAATCCGTTACACGGGAGATATTCCTAAAGCAATTGCTGCAGGAGCGGACAGTGTAATGTTAGGTTCATTATTAGCAGGAACAATGGAATCTCCAGGAGAGACTATCATTTTTGAAGGAAGAAAATTCAAATCTTACAGGGGAATGGGTTCTGTTGAAGCGATGCAGGAAGGGTCGAAAGACCGTTATTTCCAAGATGTAGAAGATGATGTTAAGAAACTGGTTCCGGAAGGAATCGTTGGGCGTGTACCATATAAAGGTGAACTGAATGAAAGCATGCAGCAATTCGTTGGCGGACTTCGTGCCGGTATGGGTTACTGCGGTTCCAAAGATATTGCAACATTACAGAATACAGGACGTTTTGTTCGTATTACAGCCAGCGGAATCAACGAAAGCCACCCGCATGATGTGACAATAACAAAAGAAGCTCCGAATTATTCGAGATAATAATAAGTTTTAAAGGCGAAAGTCTAAAAGTTAAAAGGTGTAAGATTAGTTCTTGCACCTTTTTTGTTTGGATGTGATTTTTTTAAGGTAATTAGCTGATGACGAGTATATATCAACTCAACGATCGCTTGAATTTGCAATTATAAGGGTTTTGGATACTTACTCTTGCTTTGGTGCTCGTTTGCAATGAGTACCTACTTAATTATATTTACTAATTAAAGCGTTTGCAACGTGACTAATTTTTTAAATATACAATTTTAGCCGCGTTGCAAACGCTAGTTTTTGTGCTTTAATTTATGTAGGTACTCATTGCAAACAAGCACCAGTGGGAAGTGGTATTTTTGATTCTCTTTGCGGGCACAGAAAACATTTCTGTGCCATCGTTGTCTATATGTTCGAGCGGTCGGGGTTTTATTACCAACTAAATTGCATTCCTTTTCTTTCATCAGTAATTTTGGTAATTGCTATAAGAATACTATTTACTTCCATAATATGTTTGTCAACTATCAAAGATGAAACTTGACAATCATCATCAAAAGCGATTGTTTTCAAACTGTCAAGTACTGTTTTAGCTAAATTATCAACATCAACTTGATGATATCTATCTTTTAATACTGAAATGGATAAATGAACTTGGACGTCGTTCGGCATTTTTATTATATTTTCATCATTGAATTCTTTCTTTGCAATTGAATGTAAATAATCTTTAAAAACCTTTACAGATTGCGAATCTGGTCGCTTAACATAAAAATTTCTCAGTATTGTTTGCAAACCATTTTCATCAATTTCTATTACATCAGTTGGTTGATAAGTTTCTTGCTTTGTTGGAACTTGCATATCGCCAAAATATCCAAATAAATGATCTATTTTTGGATTCTTACGAAAGATTTTATCTGTATTTTCCATATTTAATATTTTGCAGATTCGTGTTAAACTTGCTTATAACGTCTTGGCGCTACACAAGGTTTGGGATTAAAGAGGCGAGATTTTTCCATTATGCACAAATTTTCCAAGTACAAAACCATCTTTAAATTCAGCCAAATGCCCAAATCTCTTGTAG
>NZ_JADKPR010000036.1 GCF_015351475.1 Flavobacterium sp. HJJ
GGGGACTCCGTCTGAAAAGTATACAAATTTTAATGAGAGAAATCCCGTTGGGAGTTACAGACGTGATTTCACTATTCCTGAAAACTGGAAAGGCCGTCGTACATTTATTACGTTTGACGGAGTTGATGCCGGTTTTTTTATTTGGGTAAACGGACAAAAAGTAGGATATAGTGTAAACAGCCGTAATGTAGCCGAATTTGATTTGACTAAATATGTAAAGCCAGGCAAAAATGTCTTAGCTGTTGAGGTGTATCGTTTTACTAGCGGAAGTTATCTTGAGAATCAGGATATGTGGCGATTAAGCGGAATATTTAGAAATGTAACTCTTTGGAGTGCCCCACAAGAACATATCCGTGATTATTTTATCAAAACTAACCTTGATGACCAGTTTCGTGATGCCGATGTAGCAGTTACTGCCAAAGTAAAAAATTATGGAACCACAATAACAAAGCCGAGTGAACTTAAAGCTTCTTTGTATAATGGCACAACAGCTGTAAATACTTCATCAGGCAAACAAGTAATTCCAGCTTTAAAACCAGGTGAAGAAGTTATAGTTACTGTAAATTTTCATGTAACCAATCCAAAAAAATGGACTGCTGAAACACCAAATCTGTATACAACTGTACTTACTTTAAATGAAGAAAAAAATACAATAGAAACTTTATCATCACGTACTGGTTTCAGAGAAATTCAGATAAAAGGGCGTCTGTTTATGGTAAATGGAGTTCCAATCAAATTAAAAGGGGTTAATCGTCATGAAAATTTTCCTGATGACGGCCATGCTGTTACTGAAGCACAAATGATAAAAGATATTATGCTGATTAAGCAGACCAACAGTAACCACGTGCGTACGTGCCATTATTCTGATGATCCAAGATGGTATGAGCTTTGTGATGAATATGGAATTTATCTTGTTGCTGAGGCAAATGTAGAATGTCATGAAGAACAGAACCAATTCAATGAAGTGCCAACTATAAAAGCGGCTATTATTGATCGCAATGTGGCTAACGTGGAAAGTTTTAAAAACCACCCTTCTGTTCTTATCTGGTCACTGGGGAATGAAAATGGTAATGGGGGAAGCAATTTCAGAGCAGCCTTAGCAGCAATTAAAGCAATTGATCCAGATCGTCCTACACATTATGAAGGTTTTGGAATCGGTACAAAAAATCCTGCCGATATTGACAGCCAAATGTATACGCAGATAGCGCCTATGGAAGGACATGCAAAAGACGAATCGCTTACTAAGCCTTTTTACTTGTGTGAATATGCACATGCTATGTTTAATTCTATGGGATCTGTGGATCTTTATAATGAAATGTTTGATAAATATCCTCAATTACTAGGCGGTGCTATTTGGGAATGGCAGGATCAGGGGATTTACAACAATCGTAATCCTAAACATCCTATTTACCGCTTTCGGCGGAGGCTTTGATGAATTTCCAAATGACAGGTATTTTATTCATAAAGGTGTTGTCTTTTCTAATAGATCGCCTAAACCTCATTTTCCGGAATTAAAACATGCATATCAATGGATAACCATACGTGACAAAGACATTAAGAACGGTTTGGTTACCATAAAAAACCGTTATCAGTTTATTAATCTTGATGGTTTGACCGCCAAATGGGAATTAACTGAAAATGGTTCTGCTTTATCTTCTGGTAATCTGTCTGTAGGAACCATCAGCCCGGGAGCAGAAAAAGATATAAAAATACCATTTACTATTACTCCTAAACCAGGAGCAGAATACTTTGTAAGAGTTTCATTTAGTCTGGCAAACGATCAGAAATGGGCAAAGAAAGGTTTTGAGGTTGCTTCACAGCAGTTTGAATTAAATGTACCTGTACCTGCTGCAAAAAATACAGCTCAGGGGAGTAATTTAACACTGAATGAAACAGCAGCTGTTATCAGTGTAAAAGGTGCTGATTTTAGTCTGGATTTTGATAAAGTAAAAGGCACATTTACAAAAATAGAGAAAGGCGGAGAGAATATCCTGCAGGAAAGCGGCGGACCAATGCTTCACTTATGGCGTGCTCCTCACCAAACCGATGATATGTGGGCTTACCGCGAATGGAAAAAAAATGGACTGGAAAATATTTCGTGGGTAACTAATGAAGTGAAAAGCAAACAGCTTTCTCCTGATGTAATTGAAATAACAGTAAGTTTAACCGGAACAGGTAAACAAAATTTTAAAGTACAGCATAAAGCAGTGTATACCATCAATGGTAATGGAGTAATCAATTCGGCTAATGATGTCAGCTTTAGTGATCCAAAATTAATTCTTGCGAGAATTGGTGTCCGTATGTTTTTGAATAAAGATATGGATCAATTTGATTATCTGGGCCGTGGCCCTATGGAAAACTATGCTGACCGTAAAAGCGGTTTTGATGTTGGTCATTACTCCAGCAGTGTAGCTCAGCAATTAACTCCTTATGAAAAACCGATGGAATGTGGTAATCATGAGGATATACGCTGGGCAAATCTAACTTCTGGAAAAGGAATAGGTTTAACAGTTAAACAAGTTGATTCATTGATGCAGGTTTCTGCGCTTCCTTACAGCGATGAAGAAATGGATCCTGTTGAATATAAAATAGACCTGCCAAAAAGTAAAGGAACTGTTTTGTGTGTTAGTAATAAAACACTGGGAGTGGGGTCTAATGGATGCGGACCGAGACCTTTAGAGCAATTTATGGTGTATGCTAAGCCAGCTTCTTTCAGTTATCAAATTCAATTAACAAAAAAATAATACTTATTAATTTAACATAAAAAGCATTAGTAAATAAATTTGCTAATGCTTTTTTATCTGGGTCTATTTCTAATTATTAACTAAAATAAGTTGAGAGCTATTAAAAAAAAGTATGCTGATTGTAAATCTCCTTTATGAAATCGGCTATTAAGCACTGAGAATTATTGTAAGACTATCTTTTGATTTTACACTGTGTCTTGATTTGCTGCATAAACGTTTTATTCTCACCAATAATTCATTTGGATTAAAAGGTTTAGAAACAAAATCATCAGCACCTAAATTAAATGCTTTAATTACTGTGCTTTCTTCTTCGCCTAATGATGACACTACAATAACTGGAATGTTTTTAAAATTTTCTTTTGAATGGTTAATTATTTCCAGTCCAGAACGATATGGCATCACAATGTCAGTAATGATTAAGTCAGGTACGAAAACAGGAATCATCTCTATAGCAGTTAAGCCATCTTTGCAGGAAGCCACTTCATAGCCTTCTTTTCTAAGTATAAATTCAAGAATTTTTACCATTAATGCATCATCTTCAGCGATCAATATTTTTATATTAGAATTGTTCATTTTGTTTTGTTTTTATAATTCTTCTTTTGAATCTGTATTTATTTAAAAAGAGAAAGAAATATTTTTTAAAAGCAATATTTCGGTTATTGTCTGCAGCTAAGTCAAATAGATTTTACAGCTAAAAGGGACGTTTATTGCGGACAATAATAGGTTCAGGTTTATAATAAAAAGGTATCCATGAATTGAAAATTTCTATTTGAATATCAACTATTAGTGATAGGAAAAAAGATGCACTGAATCTTTTTGTGTGCGGCTGTTTATGAGACCAAGGACAAACATTAATCTCGTAAATTCCGTCAGTTTTTGTGATTTGGAAAGCCATAACATTTATGTTTTAGAGTTAATTAATTTGTTATTTCTAATGCAAATATGCGACAGATAACAATGGAGGATCACTTGTATTCGACCAATGGAACCTTGCTTTCGGTGAAATATCAGTACCTGCTCTTAATTTATTCTTATTTGTAATCACACTATCGACGAATGGAATCATTCAAAGGATTATCTGTTTTCCTTGTAGTTAATTCCTAAAAACGGGTGAAGGCTTATGGCTAGTCTGACAAAGACAAAGTTTTTCTGCAGCCATTTTAAAAGAAGTATTTAAATTATTTGAAACCGTTAGTCAGCAATATGCTAAAAATTCAGGCATTGGATTGTAAGCAATAAAAGCCATCGCAGATTGATTAGAAGATACTGTCTATTTGAAGTATAAAGAGAATAATAAAAGGTGTATGTTTTGTTTTGCCAAAAGAGTAAAGCTATAAGAACTGGCTTTGATTCGTTTACTGCTATTCATTAGAAAAATAGCACTTCACAAGAATTACACCGCACTTTACTGATTTTTAATTTGGATAAAGCTAAAAGCCTTTGGGACAAAAAAGGGAGTCATGTTTTTGGGACTTAGCAAGTCTTTTTGAAGATGCAGGTAACTTCAAAATTGATTTTAAATGAGCATAAGTCCAATAATAAACGGCGATGTGATTCTGGAAGTAAATTAGAATTGGTTTTTTAGAGTAATTGCTGTTTTCATTTTTCTGTGGTATTTAGATGAAACTTTATTTAAGTGCATATTAATTAAGTATCATGTAATGAAACAGCAATTACAGCTAAATTGGTTAGATTGTTTTTGGAGATTATTATGGGATTAATTTTTATTTGTTTCTTATTTCTGAAGCAAATCTATGGCGGTAAAAAGGTTTTTTTGTTTCTTTTCGACGAATAGAATTTTACTATCGATGAATATTTAAACTTTATGGCTGACTTGTAATTGATTACAAATCATCTATCGACGAATGAATATAAAAATGGAAACAGTTCCATTTTCTGAATCTTGTTTTGAACTTCACTTTGTTTATTGTCATTGTTTTATTCGTTTCAAGATATTTTTATGGATGAGATGCCATTATACCATTCGTCGACACTTTTTTTCCAGTTGTCCATACTTTATTATGATCTGACGAAAAACAGCTCTTACTTTTAAGACAATGAAATACATTTGAAGTTGAATAAATGTGTATAAAAAAATAATAAAATGGCAAAATCATTAAATATATTACTAATCGAAGATGATGCAATTGAAGTCATGAAATTCAATAGAGTACTAAAAAGTTTAGAACTCAATCATCGTATCATTGAAGCTAATAATGGTGAGGAAGCAGTTGATGTATTAAAAAGAAAAGAAATAATTCCTGATGTTATTATTTTGGATCTTAATATGCCTAAGTTGAACGGGATAGAGTTTTTGACTATTTTAAAATCAGATGATGTATTGAAATACATACCAGCAATTATATTGACTACTTCAAATAATCATAGGGATGTTATGGAATGCTATAAAATTGGTATCGCAGGCTATATTTTAAAGCCTTTGAAATATGATGATTATGTAGACAGGCTGCGAAAAATACTAGATTATTGGAGTACGAATGAATTGATTTCGCAGTAATGCAATAGATGGAGTTATCTGAATCCAGCTCCGATAAAAAGTATAGTTTTTTAACTATTTTTCCAGTTTTAAAACGATACAATAGATAATACAAAGAAAAACAAAATACCACTTTAGTTTTAAAAAAATTTGCTGTTTGAGAAAAAAACAGTAATTTAAGCTAAAAATTCGAAAGTATTGAACTGTATTTTATTATGGTTCAGTTGCTTCTTGTATCAAAAGCATTCGAAATAACAGCTCATTATTTGTGATTTTTTTAAAAAATTAAGGAGGGTAAAGCATGGAAAATTCTCAATTTCATTTTGACAGTGAAACATTCAATAGGATCTTTCCCTTTTATGTTTTGCTGGATCGCAGTTTAATTATCAAAGACAAAGGCAAAAGCCTGATCAAAGTTATTCCTGATTTAAAAAACGATGAATATTTCCTTCATTCATTTGCCATTACCACACCGCATATTGAAGAGTTAAATAGTGACAATTTTTATAAAGTCACAAATCAATTAGTTATTATTGAATCGCTCCTAGAGAAAATTTCACTTCGGGGGCAATTTGAAAACTATGCTGACGGCTATCTATTTTTAGGCAGTCTCTGGCTTACTTCGGTGAACAGTTTTAAAGAAAAAAAAATATCTCTTTTTGATTTTGCTCACCATGATTTAGCATTAGATTTACTTGATTTAAAGCCTCAAAAGTCTTTAACTGCAATGCATCAGCAGGAGAATCAATTAAAGAATGCCGGTAAGGAAATTCACGATATATCATTATTTCCTAATCAAAATCCAGATCCATTAATTCTTATTGATTTTGAGGGGCATTTATTAAATATGAATCCTGCGGCTCAGAATTTAAAAAAACTTACATCTCACGGGATTGATTATGAAATTCAGGATTTTTTTAAATTCATCATGCATCAGATTGACAAAACAAAAGAAAGTTGGATGTTTGAGGCTGAAAGTAATGGTAAGTACTATTCTTTTGTGTGCAAAAGTTTTCAGGAAGATGGTTATGTTAATGTTTATGGACATGATATTACTGAGCAGAAGATCAATCAGGAAGAATTAAATAAGCTCTCTCTGGTAGCAAAAACCAATAAAAACGGAATTGTATTTACACATCCTGATGGAAAGATATTTTGGTGTAATGATGCTTATTCCAAACTGACAGGATATAGTAATGATGAAATTATCGGCAAAACACCTGTTGAATTGGGCTCAAATCCCTTATCCAATAAAGAGGAAATCCATAGAATGATTGATGCTTTTTATGAAGGGGATACTTTTGAGGTAGAAATTCTGCATGCTAAAAAAAACGGGGATACTTTTTGGTCTAAAACAGTTGGACAGCCGATTTTGAATTCCTCGAAAAAAGTAATTCAATATTTTGCAATGATTGAGGATATTACAGAAGACAAGCAAAATGAAGAACAGCTTTTATTACTTTCCTCGATAGCAGATAAAAATATCAGTTCAGTAATTATCAGTGACAAAGAAGGTAAAATAGAGTGGGTCAACAGCAGTTTTACCAAAATGACCGGATATTCCAAAGAAGAGCTGATTGGTCACAGACCCGGTCATTTATTGCAAGGTGAAGAAACCAATCCAGAGACAATAAATTATTTAAAGAATCAAATAAAACAAGGCCTTCCTTTTGCCTGCGAGATATTAAATTATACAAAATTTAAAGAAAAGTATTGGGTTAGAGTGCAAGGACAGGCACTGCATAACAAACAGGGTGAAGTGATTAAGTTTTTTGCAATTGAAGAAAATATCAGTCAGGAAAAAGCATTCAATCAGCAGCTTATTGATTCTGAAAACCGTCTGACTTCTTTAATAACCAATCTTCAATTGGGTATTTTGTTAGAAGACGAGGATAGAAAGGTGCTGATAGCGAATAAACGATTTTGCGATTTATTTGATTTTAAAGGCGAACCGGAACAAATGATAGGGTTTGATTTTAAGATGGGTACTGAAGAAAATAAACATTTTTTTAAAAATCCAGATGCGTTTATTGATAGGGTAGAAGAAATTTTGAGAAACAAAGAAAACGTCTTTTCTGAAGAGATTGAACTGGCTGACGGGCGCGTGTATGAAAGAAGCTTTATCCCAATAGCCAAAGACAGTAAAAAGGATTATCATTTGTGGAGTTTTGAAGATATTACCCTCAAGAAAAAATACAAAGAAAGCCTAGAAGCAGAAAAAGAAAAATACAGGAATATTATCGCCAATATGAATATGGGCTTACTGGAGGTGGATAAGGATGATATAATACAATTGGCTAACCAGTCATTTTGTGATATGACTGGTTTTTCTCTGATTGATCTGCTGGGCAACAAAGCATCTGAAATTTTGATTCATCCTGAAGATAAAAAATTAGTTACTCATAAAAGCAAAGAAAGGGTTAAGGGTAAGTCCGATTCTTATGAAGTAACTTCAATTAATAAAAAAGGAGAAACGAGATACTGGCTAATCAGCGGTGCTCCCAATTACAATGTCAATGGCGAAATAATTGGTTCAATAGGAATACATTTAGACATAACCCAGCAAAAGAGCCTTGAACTGCAAAAAGAGGAATTACTTAAAAAATTAGAAAAACAGAACGAACAGCTCAATGATTACGCTCAGATTGTATCACATGATTTAAAATCGCCATTGCAAAGCATACACTCGCTGGTTACATGGATTAAAGAGGACAATGAGAAAGAATTTAGTGAGCAGACGCTCCAATATCTTACTATGATAGAAGATAAAGTTGAGAAAATGGATCATTTAATCCAAGGAATTCTAAACTATTCCAGAGTAGATGCTATTGATATGATTACTGAAAACATTAATCTGAATGCGGAAATCAGCAAAATTATTGATATTATACATATACCCAAGCACATTCAAGTCGTAATAAAAAATGAACTGCCAACCATCAAAGCAGAACGATTTAGAATGCAGCAGTTGTTTCTAAATATCATCAGCAATGCGGTAAATTATATTGATAAGCCTCAAGGATATATTGAAATAAGCTGTGAAGAGGAAAAAAAGCATTATGTTTTTGTCGTTAAAGATAACGGCCCGGGTATTGCTCAGGAGAATCAGGAAAAAATATTCAAAATATTCCAATCTTTTACTTCTAATAAGAAATCAACAGGCATTGGATTGTCTATTGTGAAAAAAATAGTAGAAAATTATAACGGAAAAATCTGGATTGAAAGCGAACTTACAAAGGGTACTGCCTTTTTTATTAAACTACCAAAATAGAAACTTATGAAATTAATTCAGGCTTATAAAAAAAAGAATGAAAGCTGGGAGTACCTGACAAAGGAGAAGGAATTAAAAAATCCGCTGGTACTTGTTTTCGGAAATAGAATGCAATTAGAGCGCCCAGAAGTCATTGATGATATCAGAAAGGAATTCCCTTATGAACATCTGGTGTTTGGTTCTACATCAGGGGAAATTATCGATTCAAATGTTTTTGATGATTCTATCGTAGTTACTGCTGTAGAATTTGAAAAAAGCACATTCGAAATCAGAACCGATAATATTTTTACTCATGGAAAAGATGCGAATGCATTAGGAGAATCTCTTTACCAGCAGATTCCCAAAGAAAATTTGAAGCATTTATTTGTACTCTCAGAAGGAAGTTTCGTAAACGGAAGCTCACTTATTGAAGGTCTTGAAAAAGGCATTCAAAATAAAGTGCCTGTCTCGGGAGGTATGTGCGGGGACGATTCAAAGTTTGAAAAAACATTAGCTTCCTATAAAGAAAACCCTAAGGAAGGCGAAGTCGTTTTGATTGGATTTTATGGCAAAACTCTAGAAATCTCGTTTTCCAGTTTTGGCGGATGGAGCTCATTTGGTCCCGAAAGAATCATTACCAGATCAGAAGCTAATGTATTGTATGAAATTGACGGACAGCCTGCTTTGGATTTATATAAAAAATACTTGGGAGACAAAGCCAGTCAGCTGCCTCAAGCTTCTTTGCTATATCCTTTAAATGTTACGCCCGAAGGCAGATCTCAAGCTGTGGTTCGAACCATTTTAAATATTAATAACGAAGATCAGTCGATGATTTTAGCTGGAGATGTACCCGAAAATGCAAAAGTACAGCTGATGATGGCTTCAGTTGATGCTATCGCCGAGGGGGCTTCGCAGGCTGCCATGTTAGCAATGAAAAACAGAAAAAATCACCCACAGCTTGCTTTATTAGTGAGCTGTGTAGGAAGGAAATTAGTTATGAATCAAAGGGTTGAAGAGGAAATAGAGCGTGTTCAGGAAATAATAGGAAATGAAGTAGCGATTACTGGGTTTTACTCTTATGGCGAAATGGCTCCGTTTAGCGGTAATACGTTTTGTGAACTGCACAATCAAACGATGACTTTAACTCTAATCAGCGAATAATGAATGCTTTACTAAAAAGACAGATTGTCAAATTTATAAACCCTGAACAGTTAAAAGATTTAAAGCATTTTTTGCAGGCAGTCAATGATTCTTATAATAATCATGAAGATCAGATGAGTATGTTACAGCGCGCTATGAAAATTAGTTCTGATGAACTTTTCGAGGCCAATATAAAACTGCGTAACGAAGCCAATAGTTTAAAAGAGATAAATTTAAATTTGACGGAGATATTCAATTCAATGAATCTGGATGCCGAAAAATTGGGTAATGAAAAGGATTTTAATCAGTCTGATTTCTTAAAAAAGCAATCTGCAGAAATTTTGTCAATGAATAAACAAAGGGAAGAACTGCTAAAAAGTTTAGAAAATCAAAACCGGGAGCTTAACGAATATGCTCATGTGGTTTCTCATGATTTGAAAGCACCGCTTAGAAATATAGATACCCTTATTAATTGGGTTCTTGAGGATAATAAAGATAAAATGGGCGAAAGCTGTTTAGATTCCCTTAATAAAGTATTGTTTAATGTCGAAAAAATGGATCTGCTCATCAAAGGGATTCTGGCTTATTCCACAGTTGATAAATTAGAATCCGAGGAAAGATTAATTGATTTTAACCAAGTAATTGACGAAATAAAGAGAGAGATTCATATCCCGAAAAATATTGAAATTCTGATAATTAATAATCTGCCAAAAATAAAAGGGAATACCTGGCGATTCAAACAATTAATGCAGAATTTAATTCAGAACAGTATTAATTATAATGATAAAGCCCAAGGCAGAATTGAAATTGGCTGTACAGAAAAGGAGCAGGATTTTGAATTTTATATTAAAGACAACGGTATCGGAATCGCTGAAAAATACCATGATATGATTTTTAAAATATTCACCAAATTAGAAAGCAACAATCAAAATTCAGGAGTGGGGCTTTCTATCGTTAATAAAATTATCGAGTATTATAAAGGTTCTATCTGGCTTGAAAGTAAAGAAAACATCGGGACAACATTTTTTTTCACCTTACCTAAAAACCATGGAGCAGCCTAATTTAGATTATATAGATAAACTCTGCGGAGATGATAATGTATTTAAGAAAAAAATGGTTGCTATCATTAAAAAAGAACTTCCGCTTGAAATAGATGTATATCATAAAAGTATGGAAGTCCGGGATTACAGGCTTGCTTCAGAACATGTTCATAAATTAAAACATAAAATTTCCATATTGGGTCTTGAAAGTGGCTACTATATTGCCCGTGAACATGAAAATAATTTATTAAACAGCATAATTAAGTCTGAAGAGGAATTTGAAACCGTTTTAAGGACAATGCAGTGTTTTGTAGATACTATTTAGTAGTTTTTTGTTTATAAAATAACAGTTTGTTTATTTGAAAGCTATAATAGATTCAAGCGCTTCATTAAATCCGGCCGATTGGCACGGCTTACAGGAATAACCTCCTTGCCTATTAATACACTGTTGTCTTCAATATCAATAATTTTTTTTATGTTGATGATAAACGAACGGTGTACTTTCAAAAATAAATTTTCAGGTAATTTGTCTTCAATCTTTTTAAGGGTGGAGTGAACTACATAATTTTTGTTATCCGTCTTGATATGGATATAATCTCCTTTGGCTTCTACAATATTTACCAGCGCAAATTCGATTTTGATTAAACGGCGGTCAATATTAATATAAAATTCGTTTGCATTATCTTCACCAGCAGTTTTATTTATAGCTGTTGCTGCTGCTGTAGGTAACGGGCTGACATTGACTTTTTGAACAGCTTTCTGAAAACGGTCTTCGGTAATAGGTTTTACTAAATAATCAGCAATGCATTCGTATTCAAAAGCTTCAATAGCAAAATTCTTATCAGAAGTTATTAGTATAATTTTGGGAGGATTTTTAATGGTCTGAATAAAATCAAAACCTGTAAAATCAGGCATATGAATGTCCAGAAAAATTAAATCGACCTCATTTTGATTCAAGAATTTTATAGCACTAATAGCATTTGAGAACTCCTGTAACAAATTTAATTGAGGGGTATTCTCAATCATTTTTTCTATGATGGCTCTTGCCATTTCTTCGTCATCAATAATAATGCAATTCATAGTTAAGCAGATTTATAATTCAGGTAAAGCTACTGATGGATTTTAAAATAACTTCAAATTCATTTTTGTAAAGCCGTACTATTTTTTTTTTTTTTTTTAATCCTTTTCCTATTCTTAAGCAAGATAATAACTTTTTTTAAGACCTAATATGAATATTTGTATTTTAATTTATTGATATTTCCACATACTCAAAAAAAATAATTTTTATAACCACTTTTGTTTTAAGATTTAATGAATAATTTGAATAGTTGTCAAAACAAAAAAGCCTGTAAACCATATGATTTACAGGCTTTTGTTGTCATTTGAATTGTTTTTTGTGGAATCGCCGGGAATCGAACCCGGGTCCAAACAAGCAACTAAAGAGCTTTCTACACGCTTATTTCCTGAATGGGTTTTCGACGCTGAGTTAGGTCAGGAACAACCGCTCTTTGCTTAGCTTCTTTAGTTTCGAAATCCGTCCAAAGCTTACGGAAATCTAGGTTTAAATTTACGATTCATCTTAATCGACCGCTATAAACCAAAGCTTTCGAGATGAATCCTGCTTTCCTACCTTGTAGGACGAGGCTAATCTTACTATGATTCAGATTATGCAGCAAGAGCGTAGTTTCCTTCGCCGTGTAAAATGTTTGAGACCTTTTATTTACGAGAATTATCCCAGTTCTCGACGTGCTTACTTTTCAATTCGACTTGCTGTCAAAACCAGTCGACCCCATTTTTTATTTTAGACTGCAGATATCAGATATTAGATTACAGAATCTTAAATTGGACTGCAAATATACGATATGAATTTCAAAATTCAATATCAAAATTTATTAAGTGTATTAATTTCAAAAATTAACTACAGTTTAAAATTACTAAATCTGAATATTGCAATCCAAAAATCTGCTGTCTGATATCTGATAACTGCAATCTGATTTACTCAGTATCTTTCACCTTAAAAGGATAGTCGCCAAATATAACAGACAGTTTTCGAACCGCATATGTGCTTCGGTTGAATTTATTGGACAAGGCAATTATTGTTACGTTTTCATCTTTCAAAGTGATGTAGGATGATGTAAAACCATGCCACCAGCCATTATGAAAATAGAAGTTTTTGCCAGTTTCCCAATTAATCATCCGAATACCCAATCCGTAATTTTTAGTTCCTTTATGTTCGTTGCTGTATCCTGTATACACTTGTGCCAGCAGTTCAGGTTCCAAAAAATATGGAGAATTTCTTGCTCTGTCAAATTTCAATAAATCTCTGGGAGTAGAATAGATATTTTTGTCGCCATATATTTTGTCTAGATAATCGATGCCAATTTCTACCCTGTTGGCTTTATAGGATGGCGCTACATTATGTTTGTCTTTTTCAAAATCCAAGACAAAAGTATGAGTCATTCCCAGCGGTTTGAAAATGATCTGTGCCATCGCTTCTCTATAGGAAAGCTTGGTTACTTTCTCAATAATCAAAGCCAGCATCGCATAATTAGTATTGCAGTATGCAAAACGGGTACCGGTTTTTTGCTCCAATTGGATTCCTTTAGTACCCATTATCGTCAATATATCCTGATTGGTCAAAGTATTATGTCTGTCCCAGACACTTTTGTCCCGATCAGTAAAATAGGCATAGCTGCGCATACCGCTTCTATGGCAAAGCAGCATCCTAACAGTAACCTCTGGATAGGGAAACTCCGGCAGGAAATCAGATACTTTCTGGTCTAAGTCAATTCTTTTGGCATTTACTAATTTTAATACAGCTGTTGCTGTCAGTACTTTGCTGACCGACGCAATATGAATAGAAGTAGTGTCAGTAATTGGTGTTTTGTCTCTTAAATTAGAATAACCTTCGTATTTTTCATAAATGATCTGGCCATTTTTTGCCACAAGAAACCCGCCGTTCATACTATTATTTGGCCAGTTTTTCTTAACGAAAGAATCAATCTGGAGCTGTTTTTCTTTGATATAATCTGCAGTAAGTGGTTCTTCCTTGCTCATAGGTTTCATTTTAGGCAAAACATTTTTTGGAAGATCAGCGTCTTTTATTTCTATTGCCGCTTTTTCTTTAGCATCAGATTCATTTTTGCAGGAAGTCAATACCGCTATTGGGAGCAGTAAATATAGTATATTTGCCTTTTTTATTAAATTCATTTTTGAGGGACTAAAAAGCAAATATATATAATCCTCTGGTTTTGTTTTTGTTTTTTTTTATTTATGAATATTATTTTTTATAAACCCGAAAAAAGGAGTTTTTTATAGTTAATTAATCATCATCGTGTTAAGTTTTTTTAGTAGAGAAAAAGGTTTATTAAAAAAGTGGAAATCAAATAATAAAGTTATATTTGTAACAAATATTGTTTTTTAAGTTATATTTTTACAAATTTTAAAAAAATAAATATGAAATTCGGAATTATAAAAGAAAGAAAAAATCCGCCGGACAGGAGGGTTGTTTTCTCACCAAATGAGTTAGCCAAAATAAAGCAGCAGTACCATGACTGCACTGTAAAAGTTGAAAGTTCTGATATTCGAATTTTTACGGATGTTCAATACCAAAGTATGGGAATTGAAGTTGTCAATGATGTAAGTGACTGCGATGTTCTTTTTGGGGTAAAGGAAGTTCCTGTGGATCATTTGATTCCTAATAAATCCTATTTCTTTTTTTCGCATACTATAAAGAAACAGCCTTATAACCGAAAATTACTGCAGGCAGTTTTGGAAAAAAACATTGATCTGTATGATTACGAAACCATTGTTGATTCTCATAACCGAAGATTAATCGGTTTTGGGCGGTATGCTGGATTTGTAGGGACTTATAATGCTTTCCGTGCTTTCGGAATTAAATTTGAGCTGTTTAAAATGCCAAAAGCCGAAACGCTCTCTGGTAAAGATGCCTTGACTGCCCATCTTAAAAGACATATTCTGCCTCCTCTGAAAATTGTGGTTACAGGAACAGGTAAAGTTGGAAATGGTGCTGCGGAAATGCTGAAAGCTATGAAAATAAAAGAAGTTACACCTGAAAATTTTCTGGCTAAAAATTTCACCCAGGCCGTTTATACCCAGATTGATGTTTTGGATTATAATAAAAGAAAAGACGGTCAGGTATTGGATTTTATCGATTTTCATAATAATCCGTCAGAATATATTTCAGACTTTGAACGTTTCACCAAAGTTTCAGATATTTATATAACGGCTCATTTTCATGCTAATGATGCTCCTGTAATTTTATCCCGCGAAATGCTTCAGGCTAATGACTGCAAAATAAAAGTTGTGGCTGATATTTCCTGCGACGTTAATGGTCCAATCGCGTGTACGCTGCGTTCCTCGACTATTGCCGATCCATTATACGGTTATCTTCCAAACGAAGACAAAGAAGTAGATGTTTTTCATCCAGCAGCTATTGTCGTTATGGCTGTTGATAATTTACCTTGTGAATTGCCAAAAGATTCGAGCGAAGGTTTTGGAGAAATGTTTTCAGAGCATGTTATTCCTGCTTTTTTCAATGGCGATAAAGACGGTATCCTCAAAAGAGCAAAAATAACCGAAAACGGAAAACTCACCGAACGTTTCGGCTATCTGCAGGATTATGTTGATGGAAAATGAAAATAATTATTAATTGTTAATGGTTAATTATGAATTAAATTAGCGTTGAATAAGGTTTTAAAAATAATTAACCATTACAATTAACTTACCATTAACCATTAACCATTAACCATTAATTTAAACCATATCCTCGGGTTTCACCCATTTATTAAATTCTTCGGGAGTTACATATCCTAACCGTACTGCTTCTTCTTTGAGCGTTGTTCCGTTTTTGTGTGCGGTTTGTGCAATTTCTGCCGATTTATAATAACCAATTTTGGTGTTCAGAGCTGTGACCAGCATCAATGAATTATTGACAAGTTCTTTAATTCGTTTGTGGTTTGGTTCAATACCCTGAGCACAATGAATGTCAAAGGAATAGCAGGCATCACCGAGCAGTTCAGCAGACTGTAGAAAGTTGGCAGCCATCATCGGTTTAAAAACATTCAGTTCGTATTGCCCCTGCATACCGCCAACGGTAATTGACATATCATTTCCAATCACCTGCGCACAAACCATCGTTAAGGCTTCGCATTGGGTTGGATTAACTTTTCCGGGCATAATCGAAGAGCCGGGTTCATTCTCGGGAATAAGTATTTCGCCAATGCCAGATCGCGGTCCTGATGCGAGCATTCTAATATCGTTGGCAATTTTATTTAATGAAACGGCCAATTGTTTGAGAGCACCGTGTGTTTCAACAATCGCATCATGAGCCGCCAAAGCTTCAAACTTATTGGAAGCAGTTACAAATGGATGTCCTGTAAACTGCGAAATATATTCTGCTGCTTTTATGTCATAACCTTTGGGTGTGTTCAGGCCAGTGCCAACCGCGGTACCGCCTAATGCAATTTCGGATAAATGCTGTAATGTATTTTTGACTGCTTTTAATCCAAAATCCAGCTGTGCTGCATAACCTGAAATTTCCTGACCTAATGTTAAGGGAGTGGCATCCATTAAGTGCGTACGTCCTATTTTGACCACTGATTTAAATTCGGCAGCTTTTTTTTGAAGCGTGTTTTTTAGTTTTTCTACATTCGGGATGGTATTTTCTACCACGGTTTTGTAGGCAGCAATATGCATGGCAGTTGGAAAAGTGTCATTGGATGACTGTGATTTATTGACATCATCATTTGCTTTTATGAAAGGCTCATCGTCAGTAATGCTAAGTTTTTTCAATACTTGAGCACGATTGGCAATTACCTCGTTGACATTCATATTGCTTTGCGTACCCGAACCAGTCTGCCAGATTACGAGCGGAAATTCACCAGCAAGTTCACCGGCAAGAATTTCATCACATACCAAAGCAATGTAATCTCTTTTCTCGGCAGTCAGGACTCCTAATTCACAATTGGCGTAGGCGGCTGCTTTTTTGAGATAGGCAAAACCTTTTATAATGGCTTTTGGCATTGACGCCTCAGCACCAATTTTGAAATTGTTTCGCGAGCGTTCCGTTTGAGCGCCCCAGTATCTGTCTGCTGGGACGTGCACTTCTCCCATAGTGTCTTTTTCTATTCTAAAATCCATGATATTTGTTTTGTATATTTGGAATTACAATAAAGTTACTTCTTTTTTTATGAAATTAATTTCACACATAAAAAAAATGTATTGAGCAATCAATACATTTTTTGTAAAATTAGATATGAGATATCTTTTTATCTTAGAAACTTAGCAGCTGAAAAAAAAATTACTTTTTAACAAAATCACCAGTATTTACAACTACGAATTTTTTTGGATCAAAATATTTAACTAATGCAGTATTTACTTTTTGCACATCTAAACTTTTAACTTTGTTTTCAAAATCCTCATAATCTTTAAATGTTTTTCCTAAATCCAGATTTTCTCGTAGTTCGCGAACTAGAAATTCATCTGTTCCCAGCATAGTCTGTCTGTTTTGCAGCCATGATTTTAGAGAGCTGTCAAATTCTTCTTTGGTAAAGCCTTTATTTATAGCTTTTTGAATTTCTTCATTTAAAGCAGCTGTTAATTTGTCTTTCATTGCAGGGTTGTAAAAAGCATAAATTCCCCAATCTGATGTTGGGTCTATAGCATTAGCCTGTAAATAAGAACCTGCACCATAGCTTAGTCCTTCTGTTTCACGAAGACGCTGCGGAATTCTGGAAGACAAGAATGAACCTCCTCCAAGCAGTTCATTTGCCATTGAGACAGCAGGATAGTCAGGATTTTTTTCTCCAATATTCAAGTTGATTTTTCCAAGCAGAACAGCATTGGTTTTATCATTAATCTGAATCGTTTTGTCATTTGATTTTACTTCAAAATATTGGGTTGGAATTCTTTTGTAAGCAATTTTTGGATTCCAATTTTCAAAAGCAGCATTCAGGAAATTTTTTATGACAGCTTTGTCGATTCCTCCGACAAAAGTAGAAACACTATTTGCTCCTCCATAAAAAGTGCTGTAAAAATTTTTGATATCTTCAATTGTGATTTTGTTTAATGCTGCCAGACTTTCTTCTGTTGTCTCGGAGTAATATGGATGAGTTTTAGGATACAATGAGGTGATTTTTGTAAGTTCTTCATTTGCTACAGCTTGCGGTTCATTTTTATTTGCTTCTAATCCGTTTTTGGTTTCCAGTTTTAGTTTTTCAAATTCAGCAGTATCAAAAGAAGGATTTTTTAAGATGTCCTGCACCAAGTTCAAAGCATTGCTTAAATTGGCTTTGTCTGTACTAAGCCGAACATATAAACCGTCTACAGATCCCCCGAAACTAAGATTGATTTTATACTGGTCGATTTGGTCGTTGATTTCTTTTTTAGTTCTGTTTTTAGTGCCAAGTTTCAGCATGCTGGCGGTTAGCCCAGCAATCATCGATTTTTGGCTTAATGATTTTTCATCTCCCATTCTCAGTAATATTCTAGCTTCAATTTTATTTCCTTTGGCAGGTTTTTCTAATAAAGCATATTTCCCTCCAGAGGCTAATTTCCCTTCCTCAGTAGATTTTATAATATTAGCTGCAGATACTTCAAAAGTGGCAGTATTAGCTTCTAATGCTTTTCCTTTGTATCCTTTAACTAATGCTGGAATATCTTTAGTTTCGGCTACTTTTGTTCTTTCGCTGGCTGCTTCTGGGATAAAACGTCCCCAGGTTCTGTTACTTTGTAAGTAATATTTTTTGGCAGCATTTTGAAGATCGGCAACTGTTAAAGCTTCAATGTTATCTCTGTCTATAAAAAACAGACGCCAGTCTCCAGCTCCAATAAATTCAGTCAATGCAACAGACAAATTGATGGTTTTGTTGTAAGTATTCTCAAATTGCTTCAGCAGTTCATTTTTGGCACGCTTAAGCTCTTCTTCTGTAAATGTCATTTGAGGAACAGTATTCATTGTCTCCAAAAAAGCTTTCTGTACTGTGTTAATGTCTTTGTCTTTGGCAATTTCACAGGCAAAATAACTGTATGCAGGATCTTTTAATGTTAAAGTATATCCATAGACATTAGTTGATAATTTGGTTTCTACTAATGCTTTATATAATGCTCCTGAAGGATTATTTGTTAGTATTGAGATTATAGCATTATTGGCTGCATATTCTTTGTCTGAGTAACTTGGAGTGTGATAAGCCATTCCAATATATTGAATATCTCCGTTTCTTTTAAGTTCAACAAAACGTTCTCCGTCCTGAGCTGGTTCTACAGTGTAAGTCTGCGGGATTTCGTTTTTTGATTTTGGAATAGGAGCAAAGTATTCTTTAATCCAGGAAAGCGTTTTTTTCTCATCAAATTTTCCTCCAATAATAAGTGTAGCATTATTGGGCTGATAATATTTCTGATAAAATACTTTCAATCGGTTTGCTGGAACCCGCTCGATATCTTCTTTACTTCCAATAGTTGATTTTCCATAATTATGCCATAAATAGGCTGTTGAAAGAATACGCTCGTTCAATACGCCTGACGGATCATTTTCTCCTATTTCGAATTCATTGCGGACAACACTGAATTCACTGTCTAAATCCGATTGCAATATCGCAGAAGTGATCATTCTATCGGATTCCATATCAAGTGCCCATTTTAAATTTTCATCAGTTGCGGGTAAAATTTCATAATAATTAGTGCGGTCATAATAGGTTGTTCCATTGGCTTGAGCACCTTTATCTGCAATCGTTTTTTTGATGTCAGTAAACTTAGAAGAACGTTTAAACAGCATATGCTCTAATAAATGTGCCATACCCGATTCTCCATAACCTTCATGGCGTGAACCTACACCGTATACGATATTTACAACAACATTTGATTGTGCTGCATCTGGAATTAATAAAATTTTTAACCCGTTTGGCAGGCTGTATTCTTTGATGCCTTCCACCGAAGTAACAAGTGCTGCTTCCTGTGAATAGCAGTTTGCGGATAAAAATATCAGAAAAGAAACGCTTAGGAGAAGTTTTTTCATTTTTACAGTAATTGTTTGTAAGTTTATAATGTGTAAATATACTTTTTTTGAAAGAATAATCTTTTGTTGGAAAGTGTTAAAGTTAGTGATTATTTTTCCTGTATTTTACTTTAGATTTTTTATAAATTTATAAAATGTTTCTCGTTAAAATGTTTTTTTTGTTTTATTAATTTGATTTTCAATTATTACTGAATATGGAAGATAAAAAAAAGGTTATTGCATTGGCAAAAAATTATTTGAGAGGTGAAGATATTTCTAATGATGTCTGCTTCGAAGATTTGTACCAAAGTCTAGTTCAATTTGAACAGTATGGCTATGCTGCTGAAATACTGCTGAAAAAAATCGCTGACAACGAAGATCAAGGTGCTGAAGTAAAGTTATCGCAATATCAGGATTTGGCCGAAAATATATATAAGGACAGTACATTGTCTTCCTATTTTAAATTTGATAAAGCAATAAATACGCTGAAATCATTTTGTGATTTAGAAAAGACAAAAAATTCGAGAACGCTTGGTATAGCAGGTGCCGTATATAGAAGTAAATGGAAATTTGATCACCAGTTTCATAATTTACTACAGTCAAGAGCCTATTACAAAAAGGGATATCTGATTTGGAAAAATAAACAGCATAAATCTATTTTAACTGAAACAGAGTGCATTAATACTGCTGTGAATTATGCCAATCTCAATGAGTTAATTGTGATTGAAAACTTAGAAGGGCTTTCAGAAACTTGTGAAATTACCGCAGAAACACTTGTACGGTTTGAAACTGCCCAAAAGACAAGAAAAGAAATTGTTGACGAATATCTGATCGATACAGATGAAGTGATTTTTAAAGACGGAATACAGGATAAAGAAAAATTATATGAGGCACTGGCTGAAGCCTTTTTTGGACTCAGAATGTATAGTAAAGCACTTTATTTCATAAAACTATATACTAAGGATAAGAAAGAGAATTGGGAGATTAAATCCTTTAGCAAGCAGATTTATAATTTAGCTAATTATCAGAATGCAGAGAAATATCAAAAATCTACGAATAAGGATCCTTTTCAAAAAAGTGAAATTATAGAGGAAGGACAAAACAGCTGCCTGACTGCTTTAAATCTTCAGGCAGATAAAAACGGTGATGAAAATAGCGTAAAACAAAAACCGCAGAATAAAGTCGGGATTGGACTTTCGGGCGGCGGATTTAGGGCTTCATTATTTCATATTGGTGTTTTGGCCGCATTGGCCGAAAAGGATAAACTGAAAGATATTGAAGTAATTTC
Source organism: Flavobacterium sp. HJJ (assembly GCF_015351475.1). Lineage (GTDB taxonomy): Bacteria > Bacteroidota > Bacteroidia > Flavobacteriales > Flavobacteriaceae > Flavobacterium > Flavobacterium marginilacus. The sequence goes on from NZ_JADKPR010000036.1 coordinate 20,973, forward strand.
CTGTGTCTCTGGAGGTTCGATAATTGGTGCTTTTTATTATTTGAAAATCAAGCAGCTGTTTGAAAGTAAGCGGGATGAAGAAATCGCTCAGGAAGATTATATCCAAATTGTGAAAGAAATAGAAAAAGAGTTTTTAGACGCAGTCCAAAAGAATATACGAATGCGCCTGCTGACCAATTTTTTCAAAAATGTAAAGATGTGGAAAGGGGATTCTTATTCCCGCTCCAACAGGCTGGCCGAATTGTACGAGGAGTATTTTTATAATCCGCTGTTACCCAAAAACAAGCGGAAGGACAGTGAATTTATTCATATGAGTGATTTATTTATTAATCCTTTTGGAAACGAATCATTTAAACTGAATGATGATAATTGGAAAAGAATGAATAAAGTGCCTCAATTAATTCTAAATGCGACTGCTGTAAATACAGGACATAACTGGCAGTTTACGGCTTCCTGGATGGGAGAACCGCCTACTTATATTTCGGATGAATTTGATGTGAAACCCCGCTTGAGACGAATGTATTATGAAAATGCGCCCGAGGACTACCAAAAATTCAGGCTGGGGTATGCAGTAGCTGCTTCCTCCTGTGTGCCTGTTCTGTTTCAGCCTTTGGTACTGAAAGGGCTGTATAAAAATTTTGATTTGGAATTGATTGACGGTGGCGTTCATGATAATCAGGGGATTGCATCAATATTAGAACAGGAATGTAATGAAATTATAGTAAGCGATGCCAGTGCTCAAATGCCGGATAATGCAATACATACAGGTAATGCAATGTCGCTTTTTTTTAGGGTAGATACTATTTTACAGGAACGCCTGCGCGAGATTCAATTATTGGATTTAAAATCCCGAAAGTATACATCAATTGTTGCCAGACTTTCTATTGTTCATTTAAAAAATGGATTGGAACAGCTTCCTGTGAGCTGGATTGACTGCACCGATGTAAATCGAAGCATTTTGTATGATAAAGAAATTGAAGACGAAAATGCACTCCTGAAATATGGTATAATGAAGAAAATACAAAAAGGTCTCAGCGAAGTAAGAACCGATCTGGATTCTTTTAATGATCTTGAAGCATATGCTTTAATGTACAGCGGGTACAAACAAATGACGCATGAAAGCTGTTCGGAAAATGTGAAAAAAGCCGATTGGAGCTTTTTGAAAATAACTGAAAGCTGTACACTTCCCGCCAAAGAAAAACAACTGGCAGCGCAGCTGAAAGTGAGCGGTTATGTCCCCTTTAAGATTATCAGAAGGTCAAAAGCCTTAAGTTATACGGTATTGGGTATTGGCGGATTGATGGTACTTGGGCTGCTAATATATTTAGTTGGCAATTGGGATAATCCAAGTCCGCTCTTGACAATATCAATTTCCTATGATCTTATCGGTTTGGCATTGATTGTGTTTTTGGTTAGTTTTTTATCCAAATTTTTGTCACAGATAATCAATATTGAAAGTGTCCTTAAGAAAAAAGCATTTTTGTTTTTACTGATAACTATCGGGTGGATTTTTTCGCTGCTGTATATAGCAATTATCAATCCATGTTATAATAGATTAGGAAAAGTAAAGTAAATGAAAAAATTAGGTCTCATAGGCGGTATCAGTTGGGTATCAACAGCAGATTATTATAAGTTTATAAATGAAGGAATCAACAAAGAGCTAGGCGGTGTGAATTTTGCCGAGTGTATTATTTATTCTTTTAATTACGATGACATTAAAAGAAATAATGAAAACAACGACTGGGAATCAACATTTAATATGCTGTCTAAAGCCTGCCAAAATTTGAAAAACTGCGGTGCAGAAGCCATTATTCTTTGTGCTAATACGATGCATCTTATCGCTGACCGCATTCAGGAAAGTATCGATTTACCATTGATTCACATTGCTGTGGAGACCGCAAAGGAAGTCCAGAAAAGAGGTGTCAAAAAAGTGGGTCTTCTTGGAACAAAATTTACGATGGAATTGGATTTTTTTAAAGACAAATTAACAGATTTAGATATTGAAGTAATAATCCCTGATGCTGACGACAGGGATTTTATACACGATACTATTTTTGATGAATTGGGAAAAGGACTGTTTCTAGAAACTACTTCGGAACGCTATCTCTCTATTATAGAAAAACTTATCGATAATGGAGTTGAAGGAATTATTCTGGGCTGTACCGAAATTCCTTTGATGATAAAACAGGAAATGCTAAAAGTTCCAGTTTTTGACACAGCTTTGATTCATTCTAACGCAGCAGTTGCATTTGCTTTAGATAAAATATAAAATTTGATGAAGGATTACGAAGCTAAATGCACGGCATTCGCTTTTAAAAGTTTCTGACACGAATTACACTAATTTGCACGAATTAAGATTGCTTAATTACACAAAATATTCAAAACTGTAAAAATTTGTAAAATTTAGCTTCAATTTTGATAAGAATTTAGTGTTAATTGGTGAAATTCGTGTTTATCTTTTTTTAAAATGCGAATGAGGTGAGCTAAATACGTTTTAATCCTTCGATTAATAAATCAATATCTTCTTTGGTATTAAAATGGCTGAAAGAAATTCGGATATTTGGTTTTTTTAATTCATCAGGGGAAAGCATTTCTGCCAATACGTGTGAAGGCCTGATACTTCCTGACTGACATGCACTGCCTCGAGAAACCGCAATTCCTTTCATATCCAGATGAAATAAAATCATCGAAGTTTTGCTTTCGTCCATTGGCAGAGTGACATTGAGCAGATTGTAAAAAGTATTCTCTCCATTGATTTTAAAATCAGGGAAATTTGCTTTTAATTTTTCAACAGTATATTCTTTCAATGAATCAATATAAAGGCTTTCGGTTTCTAGGTTTTCATACGAAAGTTCTAAGGCTTTTGCCATTCCTGCAATCTGATGAACAGCTTCTGTTCCTGCGCGCTGTCCTTTTTCCTGCTCACCGCCAAAAAACAACGGCTGCAGTCCCGAATTTTTTCGGACAAAAGCAAAACCAGCACCTTTTGGACCGTGAAATTTATGGGCACTGGCCACTATAAAATCGATAGGTGTATGCTGTAAATCAATTTTAGCTTTTCCGATGGACTGCACTGTGTCTGAATGAAATAAAGCTTTATACTCTCGGCAGATCTGGCTTACTCTGTCAAGGTCTAAAACAGTTCCGGTTTCATTATTAACATGCATCAGCGATACCAAAGTCTTTTTTTCTTCGGATAATAATTCGGCTAAATGTGTCAAATCTAACTCTCCATTTGGTTTCACATTTACATAATCCACCTGAATGCCGTATTCATCTTGAAGTGCCATTGCTGTATGAAGCACAGCGTGATGTTCTATTTTACTGGTAATGATACGCTCAATTTTTAAATTTTTTACTGCTGACCGCAAAATCCAATTGTCAGCTTCGGTACCGCAGGAAGTGAAAATGATTTCAGATGCTGCAGCATTTAGCTGTCTGGCAATTGATTTTCGGGAGAGTTCAAGTATACTTTTTGCATTGCGTCCCTGACTATGAGTAGAAGATGGATTTCCATAATCTTCGGTCAGTATTTTGGTCATCTCCAGAATTACTTCGGGACGAAGTGCTGTTGTAGAGGCGTTATCAAGATATGCTTTTTTCATACTATACAGATTTTGAATCCGGAACAATTGTTTTGGATTTATTTTTTTTACCAAATAACACTTTCTTATTGAAAATAATAATGGAGATTAAAATAAGGGAATACGAAAGCATTTGAAGCAGACTTACATCTTCTTTGAAATAAAAAACAGCCAAGGAGAAATTGATTATCGGATTGATATACATTAGAATTCCTACTGTGGATGAATCAAGTCCTTTTAATGCATACAGGTTTAAGAAAAGCGGAATAATAGTAAAAAGCACAACGATACAGAATAAACAAGTATAAAATAATGGTTCAGTTGGGATTGCTCCGCTGTAACTTGGATAAAATGGCAGAATAAGTAAAGCAATAAAAAGCAGCTGAATATTCAAAATCAGAAACTTATCTATTTCACTGTTCTTACGCTGGCTAACCAGATATAACGCATAAGTAGAAGCCACTACAAGGCTGTAAAGAATATCCTGAAAATGATTTAGGGACAATAAAACACAGCTTATTGTACTAATGCAGACCGCTGTCCATTTCCATTTATTTAATTTTTCCCGAAGAAGAAAAAAAGCAAAAACGGTGGTTAATATAGGGCAGATCAAGTAGGCCAATGATCCTGCTTTTACATTTACATGATTAATTACATATATAAAAATCAGCCAGTTGGAAGCTAAAATTAAACTGCCGGTCAAGGTTAATATGATAATTTTCTGTTTTGTTTTTTTAGTCATTATCTTAAAATCATCCCAGTTTTTTTTGATGTTTTTTCGTCGAAAAATGAGATTTATGGCTGTCAGAGTAAATACGCTGAAAAACACACGATAGAACATTATATCGAGTGAAGGATAACTGGAAATTGGTTTTAATGCCAGACTGAAAAAACCCCAGAGAAAAAAAGCTGAAAAAGCCGCAAAGTAGTAATTGTATTTTTTCATCGAAAAGTAGAATTCGGTACAAAGATAAGGATTTATGCATTTTCTGAGCACCAAAATTGAGAGACTAAGATACGCACAGTAGCTACGAAAATTTAATTACTGGTTAAGAAAAATGGAATTAATAAAGGGATTGAAAAATGTCTGCAGTTAATTTGTCCTAAATGTTAATATCCAATAAAATTTACTTTCAAAAGGTCTGACATCTTAGAGATACTTTTGTTAAAATATGCGTTTTAGATCTATAACTGTTTTTGGAACAAATTAAATGTCATATTTTTGTTCTAAATAAAAGAAGAATGAAAAGATTTATAGGAATTTTATGTTGTGCAATTGCTTTTTCAGCCTGTGATGATGGAGATTTAGTAGTTGATACAATTAATTTTGATGAAATAACAACAAGTACCTGTGCAGAGAATAATTTGCTTTTTAAACTTAAAGGAGCAGAATCTCTGATTTTAAATATTCCCGCAGAAACTTTTAAAGAAGAAGCAACAGAAAAAGATACCCCAATTAAATTAGATGTCAATTCGACAAACCAAGTGGTGTATAGTTTTTATGACGGTAAAGTTGCTGATGGAAATGTATGTGATTTAATTCGTCCCTCAACTCCGAATATAAAAACACAATGGGATGCTTCCTCTGGTGTTATTCAAATTACAACAGAAGCTGTAAAAACATCAAATGTTGCAGATAATAGTTCAAAAATAACAGGTTATAAGCATAATATTGTTTTTAAAAATATCACTTTTGCCAAAGGAGATGGTACCACTCAGTTTTATGAAAGCTTTATTTTTGGAGATTATTTGAAAACGATAACTCCGCTGCCATTAGCTTTTGATAAAAAATTATCTCTTTGTGATAACTATTTGGTTTATGAATTTTATGCGAGTGAATCGTTAACGCTAAAAATTGATCCAAAGTTAATTATTAACGAAGTTACCCCTATAGATAAGCCAAGAACAGGAACTGTAGGATTAGTTAATGATAAATTAGTTAATAATAAATTGGTTTACCGTATGTTTAACAGTATTGTGTCTTCCAATTATTTTTGTGGTTCAACAGATCCAACTGTACCAACAGTTAAAGAAGAATGGTTAGGAAAAGAAGGTACTATTGAAGTTACTACTACTACAGCTGGTCCAAATATATTTAAACATACAATTGTCCTGAAAGGCGTAACCCTTGAAAAAGGGAATAGTAATTTCCAATTGGGTGATAACTACAAATATGGAGACTTGGAAACTATTAAACCATAAGTGAAAATATAATTTATAAAAAAACGTCAATGCTAAGAAAGTATTGACGTTTTTTTATGGGATAAAATAAGATCAGTTTATTTGTTTTGTTTAAAATAAACTTCGGTAGCTCCCTGACCGTATTTTTGATAATTGGCATCCTGAAAAACGATATTATCATAACGTCCCAGAAGGAAATCCAATTCGGCTTTGAGGATACCTTCGCCTACGCCGTGTATGAAAACAATTTTCGGTATGCGGTTGCGTATAGCGAATTCAATATGACGCTGGGCAGTTTCTGCTTGTAAAGTCAAAATATCATAATTGGACATACCGCGTTTATTAGGAACCAGTTTTTCGATATGCAGATCAAATTCCGGGACAGGCAGTTCGTTTTTGTCTTTTTTCTCTTTTACAAAACTGCGCGGTTTCGGTATTTCCTTTTCCTTCTTGATTTCATTAATGTTAATGCCTTTGATGCCTTCCATAAGATTGGCAGATTCACCAATTTTGATAAGCTCGCCGGCATTGTAATTCATTACAAAACCATCTGTAGTTTCAATAGTTACCACACCGTCTTTTATAGATAGCACCACGCCGTCAACAGCATCGTCCAGCACTGAAACCTTATCTCCTTTATTGAACATCGTCTTCGTTATTATCTTGGTTTTTACTTGGAGTTTTGCTGCTTAAACGCATCATTCCCATCATAAAAATGACAATAGCAATCACCATTACATATATATTTTTATCAGTACTTGTCTGTTCGTAGAGCGCAGTACCTATTGCTATAGCCATTATCAGAATTACAATTTTTTTCATCATTTCATTTTCAGGCTTCAAAAATACTAAACTTTAGGAGAGTATTGTTTAAAGCTGCTGAGATTTTCAAAATTCACTTTTGTGGCCAGCTGCTTTAATTATTTTTATTTTGGTTTGAAAATGTCTCTGTAGAAATAATTTTATATGACTGTCCGCAAATAATGCCATGTGTTTTTTTCGCCACTGATTATACAGATTCTCACAGATTTCAGTACTATTTTTTTTAAAAATCTGTGTAAATCTTTTTAATCTGTGGCTAATTCGATCTGTTTGGTACTAGTTAAGGATAGTCATATAATTTTATTCTAAAATATGATATAAAATGATGTTTAAATAGTTTAACTGATATTAAATATTTCGCACAAGAGCACCCAATATTGTCTTTCCGACGAAGGAGGAATCTCCGTAAGCTACTCAATAAAGAAAGTTCTCAACGCTGAGGAATATAATGCGGAGATTCCTCCTTCGTCGGAAGGACAAGTTTACGAGGTGTTCGGATGTTTAAAAAAAGTTCGTTTATAGGAAACAGCTCCTAATTAACTGCTTTATTTATTCCAGTCAATTTTTCTGGAAAAATACATTATAGCTGCCAATATGGAGAATAGACCAATGCTTCCTACTAATAAAGCGTAATTTTCTAATTGAATAATGACATAAATAAAGGAGTATAATCCAGTGAGAGAAGCACCGATAAACAGCGGAAATTTACTTCCCTTCAGGATTGAAATGGAGTACAGTGCGATGAGCGTAATGACTGCGGCGGCCGCAATCAGATAGGCTTTTGTGAAACTGCTGTGTTCAGTAATAGAAATAAGCAGGGTGTAAAATAAAATAAGCGCCAGACCTATCATAGAATATTGGAAAATATGAATTTTGATTTTGCTTATCGACTGGATTAGGAAGAAAATCAAGAATGTCAAGCCTATTACCAGAAAACCATATTTGGCAGCTCTTTCGTTTTGCTGGTATTGATTCACCGGAATTACAAAATCGACTCCAAAAGCATAGGTTCCTAAATCGGGCAGATTTTCGAAGAACTGCTGAGAAAAAGCCCTGTTAATATGCAGGATTTTCCAGCTGGCAGAAAACCCGCTGGCATCGATTGTTTTTGTTTTATCATCTGGAAGAAAATTACCTGTAAAACTTGGCGAGCCCCAGTTGGACTGCATACTCAGCTGTGTGGTTTTGCCAATAGGAACCATTTTTATCTGCTTGCTTCCGTTATAAGTGATGTCAAAACCAAAATTTGTTTTGGCTGTTTTCAGAATGCTTTTCAGATCTATAAAACCAGTTTCTAGAGCTTGCGTAGTATCATTTAGATTTGTGCTGTAAACAGGTTCAAAAGTAAATTTGGTGCCGCCAAAATTGATTTTTACCTCATCTTTAATGCTTTTTAAATTGGTAGTTTTGATTAAAATGGTGGCTTTGTTCCATTGAATGACTTCGGCAGGAATATTTTTACTGCTAAAATCGGGCTGAATGTAATAGCCTCCAAAATTCATTTTGGAACTATAAACAACTGATTCGTAATTATTTCGATTAAGGACTTTGGTTGCTACATTGGATTTGGCTCTTAAATCTTCGGGGAAGAAATAAGCGTATCTGGTAATTGCTTTTCGCTGTTTTAAAGTTTCATTTGTCTTTTGATTGATAGATAAGGTCTCGTCAAATGTAGTGTACGGAACTTTTAGTATTGGTCCATAGAAATAGACGCTTTCGCCCCATTTGTCATTGATTTCTGTGATAACTTCTTCCTGACGGAAAGAGCGTTCGGTTATCAGGCTTTTGACAAATTCCAGCGGAATGAGCAGGACTAAAGTCAGTATTCCAACCATAATCATTTTGGCGGTATTGGACTGAAAAAAAGGGGTTGGAGCCGGGTTTTGATTTTCTGTTGTTTCCATGTTTTTGAGTTTAGTAATGATTAAAAAATAAAATTGTAATAGAGTATGCTTATTGGAATGTTACATAATAGAATGATTAGTTTTAATGCTAATTTTTTTCTTTCATCAGGTAAAATGATGCAGAGAAAAACAAGATATAAGAACATAATAGAATTTATAATTATTGAAAAAAGCACATAATACCAGCCTATTAATAAAAACATTTTTCCATGAGTACTGGACTTAAATAATAGTAATAATAAGGTTCCTATGAGAAATGATCCAATAGCCAGTTCATTGGAAAATGCCCATCTGTAATAGGATTTTATAAGATTTGGTCTTTGCATGTTCTTTTTTTGATTAAAAAGTTGAATTTGCATTAGCCAAATAAAATATTATACCCAAATACAAGAATGCTATTGGAATGTTACTCAATAAAATCGCAATTTTCAGTCCTATGTGTTTTCTCTGCTGCGGCATCATGTAAAAATGATAGAGCAGGTGGGTGAGCATAATAATGTTGAGAATAGCTGCGAGTATAAAGAAGACAAAACCAATTAGCAGTATGAATGTATTGTCTGCAAGGGTTAGAAAAAGTATAAATAAGAGCGTGCCAATTGTAAAGCAGCCAAGAGCAAGTTCGACAGCGCTTCTGCCGTCAAAAGTTTCTTCCTGAGTTAAAGTTGTTTCCATAATTTGTTAGTGGTTTATAGCTGAATAGATTTTTCTCAAAGAGTAGAATAAATAGATATAGACTCCAAAATAAAAGGAGAACAGTAATGCATGTACAGATAATAATGAGGTAAGTGTATCCTGAAATAATTTTATCGGACTGCTCAAAATATCCCAGCTGTTGTAGCGCAGTATTCTTCCGAGATAAATTCCAATGCCGCATAAAAAACAGATGACAGGAATTAATAAATTGATAATTAAAGTGGAAGTGTAAGTCCTTATGATGTTTTCGAATTCTATCAGGGAAATGATGCCTAGTGTAAAGCCAATCAGGGCGTATGAACTTATGACTACCAAATCGAACCAGAACAAATGGTTTTCAGATTGCGACAGATGAATAAGATCGGTAAGAATGTAAAACGAATTTGGCAGAAAAAGGAGCCAGAGAAAAAGCAGTGCCAATGTTTTAATTTTACTTTTTTGAAAGCTAATCTGAGTTTTAAGACAGCTGATGAAAAGATAGGGAATGAAAGCTAGAAACAGATTCCATACTAAAAAAAAGAGATAAACTGTATTGGTCAGTTTGGCGCGAACAACGAGTAAAATCAAGCAGTAAGCAGTAAATAAGAATAAAACGCTGTTGATTTTTCGGTTGCTGTTGAATAATCTGGTGATGAGCTGCATAATTTAAATGTTAAAGGTTTGCTGAATAGTTTTAATTGGAATCAGGAGCATTTTTGAAAAATCCAAAGAGTAGAAGTGATGTGCTGTTTTACCTTTATGAAATTCCTTGAAAAAATATTTAATATGCATAGGGTAGAAGAGTGTGCCGACAGTTATGACTATATACAAATACAGGCTTTTTTTACCATTACCCATTAGATAATACTGCATTCCGATTTCTTCCCGCACACTTACGCCAGTGCTGGTGAGTACATGAATGATATCATGATCTTCTAGTTTGGGCTGGATCTCAAAATTGTTTTTCTGTAAAAACTGGCCTAGATGAAAACCTAATGTTTCCTCAGGATATGTACGTAGATCTTGTTTGTGAATCTTCCAGGCAGTTTTGTTTTTGAAGAATCGCTGATATGGTTTTTTACTCCATTCGTACATTTTTTCGATGAATTTGTCTTTCATTTTTTATTAATTAAAAGTACTTTGAATTTCAAAGTATAAGGTTAAAAAAAGAGCTAGCGTTTCTGTATTAATTTTTCCAGGGCGCTGATATGATCTTGAAATGCTTTTCGCCCCTCTTTGGTTGCCCTATAGCTGGTATTTGGTTTTTTACCGATGAATTGTTTCTCAATGGCAATGTAATTTTCTTGTTCTAGTGCTTTGGTATGGCTCGCTAAGTTACCATCGGTTACGCCCAATAATTCTTTCAAAGTACTAAAATCGGCCGATTCATTGACCATCAGAATAGACATGATGCCCAGTCTGATGCGATGGTCAAAAGCTTTATTGATATTTTGAATAATATTTTTCAAATCTTAGTAAGTGTCTATTATTGTGGTTACTATTTTGGATTGTTCCAAGTCTGACGGTGCGACAACATTTTCTTCAAGCGGAATTTTAGTTACATATCTTTCGGATAGTATTGTCTGAACACGGCTGTCTTTCAGGTTAAAATCTTTCAGTTTCTGCAATGGACATAATTCAATTCCAGCTCCGTTTTTGTAAATTTTCCAGATTAATTCAGAGCAGTATATTTTGTCATCAGACCATTCAAAATACAAATCATAGTCTTTGTTATTTAGTGTTTCTCCATAGTCTTTCATCTTTTGCAGTGTCTGCGCATTGAGTATTGCTGATGCATTTTTTAAACGGGTTACCACAAAATGATTATCTTTTCCGTGTGTTATCCAAGTTTTTAGCGGTGTATATTTTACAGGCTGTACGGCTTCTAATACATATTTTTTTCCTTTTTCAATAAAAATAATGCCACAGTGAGAGAACTTAGAATTAGTTGCAATTCGAACCGCTTCGCACTGTTTGGATTGTGAAGTCTGAAAAATCATATCGCCGTCCTGAATTTTATTTAAAATAATATCATGACGCGGGCCAAAAAGAATATTACCAAACATAGAATTGGCAATAAACAAAGCACAGCCAAAACTCATCAGAAAGGTAATAATCGCAAAAAGATACTTTGTTTTTTTCATTGTCATTTCTATGGATTTTTATTTGGTTAAATTTAAGCCTTTTTAATTTCGGTCATATTTAAAATGCATCATACTTCCATAAATAATATGGCAGACTCCAAAGCCTAATGCCCAAAATTCAAGTGCATATCCAGAAAATTCGGTGGCCAAAAGTCCCAGGATTATGATGGTAATACCAAGATAACGAACATCTCTTAAAGTATATTTACTTGCATTTACACAGGCTAGTCCATAAAAAATAAGAGTTACAGGAGCTATTAAACCGTAGCTTCCGTTCCGCAGTAATAAGAGTCCAAAAATCCCTCCGGTAACCAGCGGAATCAAAAAGTTTGTCAGCATTCTTTTGGATGAAGAATTCCATACGGTTTCACCGCCTTTTTTTGCTTTATTTATAGTAAGCAGCAGTGCTGTTCCAACAGACAAAAATAAAACGATGAAAGCGGTCAGCAGTATCAGTTTAAATGTATTGCTTTCCAATGTAATGACACTGCTGTCGTTATTCTGGATTAATTCGTGACCAATATAGGCGCCTATCAAAGCGTATACACCAGCTAAAATTCCTGACAAACCACTCAAAGAGATAAATTGTGTGGATTTGTTCATCATATTTTTGATGTCACTGATGTCTTGTAAATATTTTTCTTCCATTTTTAAAGTACTTTGAAAAACAAAGTTAATTATAATATTTGAGAAATTGAATATTTTTTTTATTAATTTTAAGATATGAAGATAACCGATGAATATATCTACCGGCAGCCCGAAAAGTATCAAGTGATACTGTTGCATTTAATTAGTGTGTTCGAGCAGGAAATTCCGGAGCTTAAGCTGCTTTTTAAATGGGGGATACCTTATTTCTATTATAATAAAAAGCCATTTTGTTATTTGGCTCCCAATCACAGAAAAGGTTTTGTAGACGCTGGTTTTTCTAGAGGCTTCCAATTAAAAAGCAATCAGGAAAGTCTAGTTGGCGAGAAACGGAATACCGTTAAGTCTCTTAGATATTATGACTTAGAAACGATAGATAATGCAGTCCTGATTGAAGTGATTCGGGAAGCTGTGTTATTATATGCCTAAATAAATCATTTATAGGTCTCAAATAGAGTTTACAACTATGCACTTTCAGTGCATCTCGTTTTAGCTTTTAAAAAAGTTT
>NZ_JADKPR010000037.1 GCF_015351475.1 Flavobacterium sp. HJJ
TATGACTATTCTTAACTAATACCAAACAGATCGAATTAGCCACTGATTTTAAAAAATAGTACTGAAATCTGTGAGAATCTGTGTAATCAGTGGCGAAAAAACACATGGTATTATTTGCGGGCAGTCATAAAAAGGAATACAAATTATTTGCAAAAAAAAAATTAACTTTAATTAAATATAAATCCCTATTACTGGCAATACAATAATTGATTTACATCATTAATATATCCTATTTACAAAAGTGGAAAAAAATAATCAAAACCCTATAATAATAAATAATGAATGCTGTTTTAAAATAAACATATAAAGTTTGCAGTCTTCTGCCAATAAAAAATGACACACAATTAATTGAAATATTATGAAAAATTATTCAAAAAAAATAGCACCGCTTTTGATTCTGTTTTTAGTATTAAGTTCTTCTTTATGGGGGCAGTCTTCGTCTATTTTTAAGAAACAGGATTCGTATCAAACTCTTTCAAAAATGTGGGAATTAGAACCAGACAGTACAAGTGAGACCTTTTTGTTTACGGCATATAAGCCAATTTATATTATGCCGTTCCGGTTTTCCAGCCATAGAAGAGAAGTTCCGTTTGAAGTAGCTCCGGATGATATTCCTGCAGCTGAGGAAGTTCAGTTACAAAATGTAGAAGCTGCCATGCAGTTTAGTTTTAAGACCAAATTAGCGCAAAGAATCTTTGGTGAAGGAGCTTTATGGTTGGGCTATACTCAAAAATCGTATTGGCAGGTTTATAATGTAGAATACTCAAGACCATTTAGGGAAACCAATTATGAACCCGAGATTATTTTTAACTATCCTGTCACAATTAATTTTTTAAAACTAAAGATGCTTGGCTTTGGATTTAACCATCAGTCAAATGGAAGAGAAGGGCATAAATTTACGAGAAGCTGGAACCGATTTATCCTGCAATCGGGTTTTGAAGATAAAAATTGGAGCTTGCTTATCAGAACATGGTTTGCAATGGAAACTAATGAAAATCCCGATGTCGAAAATTATATGGGCAGAGCTGATGCCGCCTTTAACTATAGACTAAAAAAACATTTGCTGACATTAAAAGCACAGCATTCTTTGCGATTTGGTGACAATAATCATGGCAGTATTGAGTTTGATTGGGCTTTTCCTATATATGGAAACTTAAAAGGGTATGGTCAGTTTTTTCACGGATATGGCGATGCAATGATTGATTATAATCAGATTCATACCATTGCAGGAATTGGGATTGTATTTGCGGGAACTTTATAAAATGATAAAATATTGAAGAGTGCTGCTTGGAAAAATGTAGTTTTAAGCTTTAAACCTGAAAAATATTTTACTGTTAAACTTTGAATTAATTTTACTTTTAGAGCCTGTTTAAATTTTATTTTTGAGATTTATTATTAGAGGATTTTTGAGTGAAATAAGGTAAATTTTTATAAAATAGCAGAGCTATTGTATGAAAATTTAACGAAGTTGTAACCAAAAATCATCATAAGAGAGCCAATAAATAAAACTTAAACAGGCTCTTACTGCACTTTTTTTTAGTAAACAAAAAAGGCTGTCCGAAAAGACAACCTTTAATGACTAATTAAATATAAAAAAAAGTATTCAAATTTATTTACTCTCCAGATTAACTTCAGGATTCATAATTACTTCAACACTGCTGGAACTATCCAAAACCTGCTTACTAAACTGCTGAATAGTTTTCTGATTAATTTTAGAAATTAAATTTTTATATTCTTCATCCTGTAAAAACGGAATTTGATTTAAGCTGTTGTTATAAATTGTACTGTTCCAAAATGAATTGGTTTTAAGCGATTCTTCCCTGTTTTTTAAAAGTGCTTTTTTGATGTCTTCCAGGTCATTCGCATTAACCGGAACCGTTTTTAAATCATTTAATTCTTTCCGGATAATTTCCATTAATTTTCCCTGTTTTTCAGGATTACAGTCAAAAGTCAGTGCAAGGCTAAAAGTTGGTGTAGGAATCTGTTCTAAAGTTCCGCCAACGTTTACGCCATAACTACCGCCTTCTTCTTCGCGGATGGTCTGTAAAAAACGCTTCGATAATAATTCGCCGATAATGTACATGCTCATAGCATTTTCTTTACTGTACTCCGTTTTGCCTGTTAGGTTTAAATAAACAGTTGTCTTAGGAACTTCCATTGGACGGGTGAAATGCACCACTGTCTTTCCTTTTTTGGGTTCAATATGATGATCAGCAAAATTTTCTTTTAGAGCTGGATTTGATTTTAGGTTTCCAATGTATTTCTGAATTAATTCTAATCCGGATTCTGGAATATTCCCGACAAAAATAAACGTGAAGTCAGCTGTGTTTTTAAATCGGTCGCGGTATATGTTTTCCGCTTTTTTCAGATCAATCGTTTCTAGAAATTTATCGTTGAATAAAAAAGTTCTTGGGTTATTATTTGAATTTGCTAAATCAACAGCATCTTTAAAAGCGCTTCCATTATCTTTTTTGATGGTTTCTAAACGATTTTTATATTGCTCTTTTAGAATATTAAAGATGTTCGCATCAAAGCGTGGTGCTTCAAAAGAGAGATAAAGCAATTGCAGCATGGTTTCAAAATCGGCTTTGTTTGAACTTCCCTGAAAGCCTTGTGTGTTTTCACCAATAAAAGGGGCAGACTGCGCCACTTTTCCGGTTAGTTTTTCTTTTAAACCAATGTTGTCAAAATTACCGAGTCCGGAGGATCTTGCCAGTGTTGCAGCAATTTCGGCCGACGCCAGATCTTCTGTTTTGACCAAAGATTTACCGCCTTTTGAAAAAGCAGAGAAAACAATCTGATCTTGAGAATATGTTGTTGGAAGCACAATTACTTTCGCATCATTTTCAAGAACATATCCTTTTGCATCTTTTATGCCAGCTGCATCAAATGTTTTTTTAATAGCGGCAGGTTTTAATTCTTTTTCTATTAAAGGCGTGTTATTTTCTTTTTTGGTGTAAGGTACTAAAGTCATGCTTTCAGTCTTTTTCATCACATTTTCAACAGCTTCTTTAGTCGGAAAATCATTTTTATCCTGATCAGAGCCTGTTACCAAAACCACCTGATTGGTTGGTTTTTGAATAGTTTTCGCGTAAGCGTTCAGCTCTTCTAAAGTCATACTTTTGATAATGTCCACAACGAGTTTATAATCATCTTCGGGTGAAAGTGAGGGTTTTGCTTTGAGAAAATAATTAGTCAATTTGTCTGCCCAGCTATCATTATCGACTTTATCTTTATTGCTCAGAAAATCATCATACGAACTGATAAAAAGCTTTTTTGTCTGGTCTAATTCTGCCTGTACAGCTCCAAAACGTCTCAAACGTTCCGCTTCTGTGTAAGCTTCTTCAAAAGCTTCGAGTACTTTTCCTTTTTTTGATAGCGCCGTAATATTAAACGAAGTATTTAGTCTT
This sequence comes from Flavobacterium sp. HJJ, assembly GCF_015351475.1. Lineage (GTDB taxonomy): Bacteria > Bacteroidota > Bacteroidia > Flavobacteriales > Flavobacteriaceae > Flavobacterium > Flavobacterium marginilacus. The sequence goes on from NZ_JADKPR010000037.1 coordinate 3,411, forward strand.
GAAATTGGTCCAAAATATGTTTTTAAATTCAAACTCGAACCTTGATTTTTTAAGAGTAATTCCTTAAAACGATTATTTAAAATGCTGGTATAAAAAGAATTCATTACGTTCTTACGTGTAACGATACTGTCTTTTATCAAAGGTTCATCCTGAATATATTGTAAAGTAATTGATGTTGATGAAGCTTCTTTATCGGCTGCGGTTCCAAAATACAATTCATCGTGTTTCGGGATTTCTGTATATGTTCTCACAGCTGCTTTTTTTGAAAGCGGAATACCTGAGAATATTGTTTTGACTTTTTGTTCCAATACTTTCACATCAATATCACCAACAACGATTACTGCTTGCAAATCTGGTCTGTACCATTTTTTGTAATAGTTTCTAAGTGCAGCATATTTAAAATTATTGATGATGTTCAGATCGCCGATAACATCACGTTTACTGTATTTTGATCCTTTATACAAAACTTGGTCTGTCTGGCTTTTTAAACGGAAACCACTTGTTCTTCTGGTTCTCCATTCTTCCCTGATTACTCCTCTTTCCGCATCAATTTCCGCATCTGTTAAGGAAAGTGATCCGGACCAGTCATGCAAAACCCAAAGAGTAGAATCGATTAATGTCTCATTGGTTACGGGAACATTGCTAATGTTGTAAACGGTTTCGTCCTGAGCAGTATAAGCGTTGATATCTTTTCCAAAACTTACCCCGTTTTTTTCCAGCATTTTAATAATGCCTTTGCCTTTAAAATGTTCCGTTCCATTAAATGCCATGTGCTCCAGAAAATGTGCCAGTCCGTTTTGATTGTCATCTTCTAATATTGCCCCAACATTTTGAACAAAGTAAAAACTTGCTCGGTCTTTAGGTTCTTTGTTGTGTAAAATGTAGTACGTCAATCCGTTTTTAAGCTGGCCTGTTGTGACATTTTTATTAAGAGGGATTGTGGTTTTGAATTGAGAAAATGCACCGTGAAAAGACAGCAGCAGAATCCCAAATAGTATATTTTTTTTATTCATTTTTTTGTTTTTTATCCAATTGATGCCGTTAAAAAGTCAATTAGGGTATTTTTTTGATTGGGGGCAAAAAATAAATGAAATATGATTTCCAACGACACCAAAAGGAAGGTTTTTTATCTTCTGTTTCTTCTGATTAGAATAAATGCACCGCTTAATATAATCAATAAAGGAAACAGTCCGATGAAGACAATTTTACAGATAAAGACCTGATTGGCTGTTATCGTCAGCTTTTTATCAATGTTTTCCGGACGTGTTGTATCAATAGGAAATTGATAATTGCTAAACCAGCTGAAAATATCGGTTACGAACTGAAATGTTCCTGAACCGCCTCGGCCTAATTCGGCATTTCCCATAAAATCAGCATCACCAGCCACAATTATTTTTTGCAATTTTCCATTGATATTTCTAGTTAGTGCTGCAGCTAGAGGAATCGTTGTTACTGAAGGCTGTTTTTTCAGTTCTGGTGAAACTGATGTTATACCTGTCTGTGATTCCCAAGCTGGCTGATTGTTTGTTTTTAAAAGAGGAGTTACTTTAAAACCTTCATTTTTAATGGTTTTTATGCCGCAGCTTCCTAAAAACGGAATAGGATTATTTTTCGGATTAGGGGTGAATTTAATTACATTGGGGTCAATGTCTTTCTGAAATTCAGTTACTAAATAATCAGGAGAATTGGTTTCGCTTTCTTGTACTAATGCTTGTTTTGTAAAGGCAATTCCTAATTTATCCGTAATTGCAGCCAGTGTCGAATTTGTTTCTGGCTCTGCTAAAATCATTAGATTTTTTCCCTGATCAATGTACTTTGAAATACGGTCTATAGCTCCTTGGCTTAATTCTGTTTTTGGGTCTGCAATAATTAAAATATTGGTCTGATCCGGAATATTCTGTGCATTAATATCTACAGAAGAAACATCAAATCCCTGATTGATTAGAGAATATCTGAAGGTAATTTCGTTAAATCCTGTTTTGTAGTTTTTATCTCCTGTTTTGTCAACGCTGCGTTCCATGTTTCCGGTTGAAAAAACAATTTTTGGAGCAGGAACCACTAAACGTTTTAAGGCTGCAGAGATTTCTTTTTCCATCGGCATTTTAAACAGGTCATCATACATTCTTAAAAATGTTTTCTTTCCATTGTATTCTACCGTTCTAACTACGCGGTTTTGCTCTGGACCTAAGTCAATGATTTTTTTAATTTCTGCAGGCGAATATAACTTGTCGAGTTTTATACCTTGTGTCTCGATCATTTTTTCGGCAAGCTGTTTGTCATTCAGTCCTGGGTTTTGGGCATATAATGCTGTATTTGTTGAAGTGTCATAGTAGTATACATATTCCATTTGAGTTTGGGGCAAAAAACGGGTATATTGTTCGAAGCTGGCAATATCCTGATTTTGAGAAGCAGGCATTGCCATAAAATAATATAAATCTAGTAGGTTTACATAGGTAGTTATCTTTACTGGTCCTTCAATTTTTTCAACGATTTCCAAACTGTTCTTGGTTAGCGTTCTGCTTTTGGTTCTGGACATATCTTCATAAAGTGTCAGAGGAGCTCTTGAGGTTACATATCCAAGCGATAATACAATAGTGATTAGCAAAGTATATTTTAAAACTCTTTTGGAAGTGGTTTGGGCATCTCTTCCAGTTTGTAATTTATAGATACTTAATACTATGAAAAGACTGCTTACCAATACAAAGTAAAATACATCTTTACTGATAATAAGGCCTCCCAGTATTTCGTTGGCACGGCCGGCGATAGAAAGGAAATAGGTTATGTCTTTTACAAACGCAATATCCTGCCATAATTTGCCAATAAAATTCAACCCTGCTAAAACAACTAGAGTACTAATGGCGGCAACGACCTGATATGAAGTAAGACAAGACATAAAAAGTCCAATGGCGGCGTAGGTGCAAACCAGTAAATACAATCCAATAAGGCCTGATATAGCGAATTTTAAATCTAAATTATCGATAGAGAAATAAGCAATAATAACCTGTAATCCTAATATGGACACAAACAGGAAACAGTAAGCAGCAATGGCAAGATACTTCCCTAATACGATGTCTTTAATTTTTATGGGTGATGAAAGCAGCAGTTTTATAGAACCGCTGTTGATTTCACGGCTTATTAAACCCATTGTTAATAAGGGAACATACAGGTATAGGTAATTCTGCATTTCGGTATACAAACCGCTGAACCCTGAAAAAACAACTTGCGACAAATTATCCATACCATTCCCTAATTTCTGCGATTTTTCAAAACGCTCAATTAAGTCGAAGAATTTCCAGCTTGACTGGATCGAAAATATTACCAAAACCACCCATGCGACAGGGGAGTAAAACATAGTGTTAAGTTCTGTTTTAGCAATTCTAAATATTGTTTTCATTTGTTTGTTTTTTAAGAAGGATAGCGTTTTTAGAAGGTGCTTTTTTTGATAACTGAGCGAAAATTTCATCAAGTGATATTTTTTCGAATTGAATCTCACGTAATTTCCAATTGTTGGATACACTTAGGGAAATGATTTTTTCAGCAACTTCCTGCGTTCCGGTAAAAGTAATCTGTACTTTTTTAGAAGAAAGATATACAGCCTGCGTAACTTCAGGAATATCAGTTAAAGCATTAATTGCCGGAGGATTTTCAAAACTGGCTGTTAGTTTATCTGCTTCGATATAATTATTGAAAGCTTCCAGAGAATCTGCAAAAACCATGTGTCCGTTTTCAATCATTCTGATTTCCTGACAAGTAGCCTGAACTTCAGACAAAATGTGTGAAGAGAAAATAACCGCTTTATCTTTAGATATTTTTTTGATTAATTTTCTAACTTCTAAAATCTGGTTAGGATCCAATCCGTTGGTCGGTTCATCTAAAACTACCAGTTTAGGTTCATGAATAATTGCTTGCGCGATACCTACACGCTGACGGTACCCGCCAGAAAGATTTCGGATTAAACGGTTGCTGAAATGAGAAATTCCGCATTGTTCTTTGGCTTTCTCTAAAGCATCTTTTAAATCTTCTTTTTTAACATGACGCAATTCTGCGCAGTGAATTAAATATTCATTTACTGTTAAATCTAAGTGTAAAGGCGGTGTTTGTGGTAAAAAACCAATTAGCTTTTTAGCTTCTACAGGGTTTTCCTTTAGATTAATACCGTCAATAAATATATTACCATGAGTCTGGTTTAAAACGCCGCAAAGAATGTTCATTGTAGTTGACTTCCCTGCTCCGTTTGATCCTAATAAACCTAAGATTTTATTTTCTTTTATTTCAAAACTTATATTTTGTATTGCCCAATCCTTACTGTATTGATGCGACAAGTCCTCAACTCTTACAATTGTTGTTGTTTCCATAGTGTTTTATAAAATTGCAAGAACGTATTTTTACTAAAAATACATTCTTGCGTAATTTATTATTTAATATCCTTGATTTTGAGTTAAGAAAGGATTTGAACGTCTGGCCGATTCCGGGATTGGATATAGGCTGTCTGTAGAGGACCATATTTTTCCAGCTGTAGTACTAAGAACCTGGTCAATTTTTCCAGTTCTTTTTAAATCTAGCCATCTGTGTCCATTTTCTGCAAAAAGTTCGCGTTGTCTTTCCAGAGAAATTAAATCTAATAGTTGAGTAGGATCTGTTAAAGCAGTTGAAGGCAGTAAAGCTCTGTTTCGGATAACATTAATGTCCTGCTGAGCCCCAGTAATATCATTTAATTTTGCTCTGGCTTCGGCTCTAATTAAATAAAGTTCAGCCAATCGAAGTATAGTTGACCGTTCTACAGGGGTGGCAGTATAAGCATTTTTATATTTTATTGGAATTACATACGTCACTCCGCTTACTGTTGTTGTACCTGTCCATTTTGTTTTTCGATCATCACCAGTCTCAAAAAGGGTATTTCCATTTCTAAGCATGTAAGTACCAGTTGTTGTAAATAATACTGAACCTTCATAACTATAAGTAAAATTAAAATAAGGTATTTGTAAAATAGCTTCTTTATTATCTGCAATAAAAGGACTATTAGTACTTGAGAGACCGGTAATCATCTTGTAAGTTCCGGTTTCGTTGATTACAGCAGTTGCGTTTGCTGATGCTTCGGTCCATTTTCCTAAATAAAGATTGACTCTTGCTAACAGGGCTTGAGCAGCCCATTTTGTTGCTCTGATACGTAGTGCCGTATAGTTATCATAATTTGCAGGAAGGTCAGCTGATGCCTCTTCTAAGTCCTTAATAATCTGATTGTAAACTTCAGCTTGCGTATTACGCGGCGCCAGTGCAGATATATCTTTATTTGTGCTTAGTACTAAAGGGATGTCGCCCCAAAGATTAGTCATATAAAAATAGTTATAGGCTCTTAAAAACTTAGCTTCAGCAATCCATTCCTTGCTTTTAGCAGGAGTGAGTGTCGTGCTTCCACTAATACCTTCAATAACGTTATTGGCATTAAAAATGGTTTTGTAGAATTCTGTCCACATCGTACTTATAGATGAATCAGTATCTATAATCTCATTGGTAGTATAAACGCTGCTAAGTAATGTCTTTGGTATGAATTCGTCTGATGTTTGTCCAAGAACAATATTTAAAGAATTATAGTAGCTTATCTTTACCATACTTTGGTAAATTCCGTTAACAGCTGCTTCTGCTGTAGGTTCTGAAGCATATACGGTTTGGGCAGATAATTGCTCTGAAGGAACATCAACTTCTAGTAAATTATCGCAGCTCGTTAATCCTATCAAAAGAAAAAACGAAAATATATAAGTGTGTTTTATAAAATTATTTTTCATGTTTTTAGGTTTAAAAGGTTAACTGAGTTCCAAAAGTTATGGTACGCATCGGAGGTAAAACTAAACCTGGAGATTCAGGATCAAATCCTTTATATTTAGTGAAGGTTACTAAATTTTGCCCTTGCAGGGATACACGCAGATTTTTAATTACTTTTTGCATGTTTTGATCTAAAGGAATGATATAAGAAGCACTTACGTTTTTAAGTTTGATGTAAGATGCATCTACTATAGTAGCATCTGAACCTAAGTAATTAAAATAGCTAGGCAGGTAATTAGAACTTAAGGTATTTCCCTGGGCTATATAATCGTTGTATTCATCAGTCTGAAAATTAGCCAAACCATACGGATAACCGGGCTGCACTCCTATTGAAGTCATTAAAGTTCTTCCGGTTTGTTTTACAAATTGGAATAGAAAATCAAAAGAAAATGATTTATAACTGATTGAATTTGATATTCCTCCGTAATATTTTGGGGTTGTTGCTCCTAAATATTGTCTGTCTCCCGCACCGGTAGCCGCTAGTCCTGTACTAATTTTTCCATCTCCATTAGCATCTTCAAATTGAGGAATTCCATTTTGTATACCAGTATACTTGTATATATACATACTGTTTAATGGTTTCCCAGCAACATATTGGCTATAATAAGAAGTATATTCTATGCCTGGAAATGCTAGTAACTTATTGGAATTGGTTGAAATATTAAATGAGCTGCTCCAATTTAGGTTTTTAGTATTAACATTGTTTGTAGTAAGCGTAAATTCCCATCCTTTATTTTCAACTTTTGCTCCCATATTTTCAGCGTAAGAAGTAAATCCTGACTGAGCACTTATCGGGTAGCCAACTAATTGATTGCCGGTTATATTTCTGTAGAAAGCTGCGGTAAATGAAATTTTATCGTCTAAGAAATTTAAATCCACTGCCGTCTCAAATTTTTTCGATACTTGCCATTGATAATTAGGATTCGCTAGTCTTGTCGCTGACAAAGAAGCATTACCGTTTCCATAGGTGGCAGCACTAAAGGTATCTAAAAATCCATAATTGAGAGTACCATCACTGCCCACTTCTCCATAACTGGTACGAAGTTTACCAAAGCTTAACCATGTATCCTTTTTTATGAAATCTTCTTCAGAAAATACCCAGGCGGCAGCTACAGAACCAAAATTTCCGTACTTATTATTAGGTCCAAACTTTGAAGAACCATCTCTTCTAAAATTTGCATTCAAAATATATTTACTTGCTATGTTATAATTCAAGCGGCTAAACATTGATACATATTTATATTCTAAAGAACCATTATTAGAAGTTACTGTTGCAGCTGTACCCGTAAACCCGATAAGATTATCAGAACTATAACCAGATGTGGATACATATGAAGGCATTTCTGATTTACTGTCTTGGTATGACATCCCAGCCAAAGCAGTCAGGTTTCCTTTCCATAAAGAAGTTACATAATTCAATTGTGGGTCGATAGTAAAATTACTGGCATTATTGTTTGATACTGTATAAGAGCGTAAGTTGTTTACGCTGAGTTTGTTAAGATTGTAATAAGCATAATTACTTGCAGTAGCAGGCAATGTCTGTTTTGAAAGCATTTCGGTAAAACCATATCCAAAATCTGTTTTAAAAGACAATCCTTTTGCTATTTTGTAATTAATATTAAAACTGGTAATTAAATTACTTCCTTTGTCTTCTACCCTTTTACCTAAAGCTGCTAATGGATTAATGTCACTCAAATAAGTAGCAGCCCAGTAAAAAGTACCGTCTGCATTATAAATGGGGTGATTTGGTGCAGTTGTAATAGCATAATTAGTGATGTCGAAAAAAGGAAGCTTGTTTTTATCAGTAGCAAACATAACTGTAGCTTCTAATTTTAATTTTTTATTTAGAGTAGTATGATTAATATTAAAGTTGGTAGAGAATTTGTTGTATCCAAAATCATTCGGTAAAACAGTAGTTTCTTTATGATAAGCACCGCTTAACAGAAAGTTAGTTGTTTCATTTCCCCCTTTTAAACTTGCAGAGAAATCATTAAAATTAGCAGTTCCTCCTATTAACTCATCTTGCCAGTTTATCTGAGCATTTGGATCCCAATCTGTCAATGCAATACCCGTACTGGAATTACTTGGATTCGCTTTAGCATTTGTCAAAGCTGTTTGCAGCATATTACGATAAGCAGGTGTATCTAATGTTTTTACTCTATTAGCTACTTCTGAAATTCCAGAATTAGTATTGATGGTAAATTCTGTCTTGCCTGATGATCCTTTTTTGGTAGTGATAAGCACTACACCATTTGCACCTCTTGAACCATAGATTGCTGTTGCATCAGCGTCTTTAAGGATTTCGATACTTGCAATATCATTTGGATTCAGGATGTTTAATGGACTGGTATTTTTTTGAGCACCTTTAATGACATAATTTTTTATCTCTTGTGCCTGCCCCTTAAGATCACTTCCAATATATGGAATACCATCAATTATATAAAGAGGTATGTTGTAATCGTCAACTGAGTTTCTCCCACGGATACTAATATTGATATCACTGCCGGCATAACCAGAAGTTTGTGTTACAAATACTCCAGGAGCTCTTCCTTGCAAGGTTTGGAGGATATTTGTAACTGGTTGTTTTTTAATATCTTCTGAGGTTATCTTTACTACGGAACCTGTTGAAGATCTCTTAGTGGTAGTACCATAACCTATAATTACAACTTCATCTAATTTGGATAAATCGGATGTCATTTTAATTGTGAGCTTTGTTTGGTCTTCAATTGCAATTTCACGTGTTTTGTATCCTACGTACGACACTTTTATGGTAACCTTTCCATCTGGAATTTCAAATGAAAATTGTCCGTCGTAGTCACTTATTTCAACAAGATTGGTACCAGGAATGGAAAGTGTAACTCCCGATAGAGGCATTCCGGCTTGATCGGTTATTATTCCTGTTAAGATTCGATTTACTTTTGCTGGTTTACTTTCGTTTTCTTTTTTGTAAATGACTATACTTTTATCTACTTGTTTATAGACTAAATTGCTGCCTTGAAAAACAGTATTCAAAATATCACTGACACTTCTGGAGCCTCTTGGTGTTGTTACTTTTGGAAAATCTTTTATAGTTTGTGGCTGATAAGCAAAAAGTAATCCTGTTTTACTTTCTATTTTTTTAAATAAAGTTTTAATATCTTGATTATGAAGTTCGATATCAACAGATATAGATTCTAAGTTCTGACCGTTCATTTCGGTTGCAAGGATCATATGAGTACCGCAGGTCAGTAAGAAAATGTGGAAGAGGCTGATTCGCATGATCATAATTGTTTTTTTTGATAAATGAAATAAAGAAGATTTCTTTTCCTTATCAAACATGGTTGTTTTACAGCGTAATTTCATAAATTTGCTTGTTTTTTAATGGTTACTGGATTAATTGTTAAAAATCTCGGCCATCTGGTGTAGGAGCTGGATGGCTTTTTTAATTTAGTCTTCGTTAATTGTTCTGTTTTTTAAAGGTTAATATTTAATTTTAAAAGCGTTCTAAGTAGGAGGTTAGTCAGCTTTTTTTCTCTTCTGTTTTTTATTCGCAGCCTTTTCCTTCCATAATAATGGAACCATTTTTATTGTAATGATATTCTGTTTCTATAACACTGCAGATTACTTTTAAAACATGATCTAAATTTTCTTCGTTCAAGAAACTCGCTGTAATTCGGCAGTTCTTAATTTTTTCATTCTGAATTAAAATCGAAACTTTATATTTTTGAGAAATTAAAGAAATCGCTTCGGTCATGTTTATATCATCCAGAATCAGGTAATTACTTTTCCATTCAGTTACAGCTGCAGCATTAATATTATTCTGCTCAAAATTAAAAGTCCTTTTGTTAACTTTAATCTGCTGATTAGGAGTAATCACACCATATATTTTTTTTGTATCTCCTACCTGCACTTTACCACGGGTTACTGTAACTTCAATATTATCAGAAGAATTTTTTGCATTAATATTAAAAGCAGTTCCTAAAACCTTAGTTTGAATTTTGCCTGTATGTACAATAAAAGGTTTCTCTTCGTTGTGTTTAATATCAAAAAAAGCTTCTCCAGTCAGCGTAACTTCACGAGTTTTGCTATTAAAAGAATTCTGATCGTATTTTAAACTACTGTTGTCATTCAGCAAAACTGTACTGCCATCAGGAAGATGAACCAATTGTTTACCCCTAAAATCAATTAACGTATTTTCTACGATTGCAGCAGGTTTGATTTCAGGAGCAGAAATTGAAGTTTTTTGTTTGAAAAAAAATGAATTTCCCACAGCGATAAGTAAAACGATACTGGCAGCGGCAAATAGAGATCGTAATATTGTTCTTCTTCTTCTGCCCGGATTCAATTTCACAACTTTAGATTCGCTTTCCGGTTTAGATAAGATATAGTTAAGAATATCATCTCCTTGCATTTTATCCATTACTTCTGTAACATAATCTCTTTTCAGCATATCATGAATTTTTTCTTTCAGAAAATCATCATGCGTGCCCCGCTGAATTATTTCCATCATTTGCAGTTGCTCTGCATCAGATAGGTTATTCTGCAGATAGCCTTCAAATAACTCTTCGAAATTTTTTTGCTGCATTTGTTTCGTTAATTAAATTAGTACTTGTTCGTAAATGATAGTTTTTTTTTTTTTTTAAGTCCTTCCAATTTTAGAGGGGCAGGCATGTTTTTAATGCCCCTTTTATATAAAGACCATTAAAAAAGAGGGGGGGAGTAGTGAGAAGTAAAAAAAAATGCAAAAAACAACCAATAGGGCTTTTTTGAAAGAAAAAACTTTAGACTATATTTTGAAAAATAAAGGGATTGTCATGAATATATTCATGTAAGGAGAAATTTTAAGACGTACAAATTTCAGAGCCTGAGCCATGTGTTTTTTTACCGTCTCTGTTGAGATTCCCAAATGTTCACCAATTTTTTGATGACTTAATCCGTCCCATTTAGCCATTTTATAGACTTTTTGCTGCTGTGGAGGAAGCTGTTCTACAATCTGATTTAAGATCGTATTGTATTGTTCGTCTTTAATATTATTATCAGTATCGATAAAACTATTTTCGTTTGGATTGATTTCAGCAATCATATTTGCTTCTCTGGCAATTTTTTTAATCGAATTAAATAAATGATTGCGAGAAATTATATAGATATAATTTTCGAAATTGTTTATTTCGGTTAAATTTTTGCGGTTCTGCCAGATTTTCAAGAAGATATCCTGAACAGCTTCTTCCGATTGTACTTTTGATTTTGTGATTCTAAAAGCAGTCGAGTACACAATATTTTTGTATTGATTGTAAATATTTGTAAAAGCAAGTTCACTTCCTTGAGATAATTCAAGAAGAATTTTATTCTCGTCAATATTTGAATTTTGAGCCATTTTTTAATTAAAATCAATGCAGCAATATTATTTATTTTTTTTCAAACGAAGATTATTTATCTAGAATACCTCTTTAGAAATATTAATTTAATAGTTTATCAATAAAATATTAAATTATTGTAAAAATTAAGCACTTTATTTTGTGTAACATTTAATGACGGGTTGTAATGGTATTTATAATAGTGTAGGTTAAGTCTTGTTTTTGTTGAGAATTGAGCAGAATATAATAAAAAAAGCATTTTTTTATTGAAGAATATTTATAAAAAGTATAGATTTGTTTCTTTTTCAAGTCCTTCTTTTTTTAAGAAAATTATCCTAATTTTTAATTTGATTTAATTATGAAAAAGAAGTTATTTATATTATTTAGTTTCTATTGCATTGCAGTTTTTTCGCAGGCAGTAAAAAAACCTTTAGTTTCGGCAATTTCTGTACAAGATCTTAAAACAGATATGTACGAAATGGCTGGAGATCACTTCAATGGACGTGAAGCAGGTACCTTGGACGAATTAAAAGTGTCTGTGTGGCTTGCAGAAAAAGCAAAACAATCTGGAATGTCGCCTGCAGGAGACGATGGAACTTTTTTTCAGTTTTTCGATTTGTACAGACATCAGGTTACCAATTACACCAAGTTTAGAATTGGGCAAAAAGAATTTAAGTTATGGAGCGAAGTCTTGATTGCCGAAACAACAGCCAGCAAAGTTGAGGCTCCATTACTTTATTTAGGAAAAATTTCTGCAGAAGAAATTAGAAAAGTTGATGTAAAAGGAAAAGCGGTCGTTTTAATAGCTTCGAAAGATGGAATTTCGGATGATATTTCACTTTTCGAACGACGTTATCCAGGATTTGTTAAACAGAAATATTATGAAGATTTAGCGTATAGAGGAGCAGCCGCTTTAATTATTATTGCAGATGAATTGGGTGAAAAATCGTGGACGCAGGTTGAACCGCAAATGAAACGCGGCATTTACGGAATCGAAGGCTACCGCGATAAAATACCGGTACCTTCCAGAATGCCTGCTTTTTGGGTTCATAATGATCAGATTGAATTTTTTAAAAATACAAACGACCATTTATCAGCCGAAGTAATTTCAGAAACATATAAGTATCCTTCTGTAAATGTTGTTGGAAAAGTAGAAGGTAAAGATACTGTATTAAAAAAGGAATTTGTTCTTTTCAGTGGACACCAAGATCATGACGGTGTGCGGCAAAAATACGGTCAAGACTCCATTTACAATGGAGCAGATGATAATGCAAGTACCTGTGTTGCTATGCTGGCTATTGCGCGGGCATTCAAAAAGCAGCCAGCCAAAAGATCTGCTTTATTTGTATTTCACGGTTCCGAAGAGCGCGGATTATTAGGTTCAAGCTGGTATGCATCACATCCTACAGTTCCTGAAAAAGATATTATTGCCGTATTGAATGGTGATATGATTGGAAGAAATGATATCAATCAGGCAGCACTTTTAGGTTCAACGGATCCTCATCAAAATTCTCCTGATTTGGTAAATGCTGCAAAAAAAGCAAATGATGAAGGACCTAAATTTGAACTCGATAAACTTTGGGACAGACCGGAACATCCTGAGTTTTTTTACTTTAGATCCGATCATATTCCTTATGCTCAAAAAGGAATACCAGCAGTTTTTTTTACCAGTGTACTTCATAGTCAATACCATACACCAATGGACGAATCTGAAAATATAGATTTTGCAAAACTGCATAAAATGACTGATTGGATTTACCGAACAGGATGGATTTTATCTAATAATCCCGAAAGGCCTAAATTTTTGTCAGCTAAAAAATCAAGATAGTTGATTTTACCGAAATTTTAGTATCGAAATGTACCATAAAGAGGGGAGAGGATAAAGCCTGATATGTAAAGGCTAGGGCTGAATACTGACTTATTTATTTACCAAGGCATTCGCTTTTGAAAAATAAGAGCCTGTTTAAATTTTATTTTTGAGATTTATTATTAGATGATTTTTGAGTGAAGTTAGGCAGATTTTTATAAAATAGCAGAGCTATTGTATAAAAATTTAACGAAGTTGTAGCCAAAAATAGTCATAAGAGAGCCAATAAATAAAACTTAAACAGGCTCTAAATAGTGATTTGTCATTTTGCAAAACAGTTAAATTAGCCAAGGATTCCACGGATAAAACAGACTAGAATGGATTTTTTAATAAATCCGTTAAATCCGTGTTGTCTGTGTGCTGTTTTTTTATACTTTGGGTATATTGAATTTAAAAATTTTTAAAAGCGAATATTCCATTTATTGGTCAGCGTTTGAGAGTTTTGTTGATTTTAAAACAAAACGAAAAAACAGGAATTTCTAAACGTGAGGCTGCTAAATTAGCTATGGTCGATCCAAACAGCGTTCATAAATGGAGAACATTATTATGGATTTGTACGATAAAAAAAATATATGTTGGAGTTTAAGCGATGGAATGAGTACAGATGACCCGAGCGATAGCGAACAGGCGAAGTAAACCACACTTGAAGCTTGGAAATTGGCTGTTAAAAATCGAAATATTGAGCAAGATTTAATTTTCCATTCTGACAGAGGTGTCCAATATGCCAGCAAAAAGTTTGTAAATGTTCTTGAATCCTATAAAAAAATAACCCGAAGTATGAGCCGAAAAGGAAATTGTTGGGATAATGCGGTAGCGGAGAGCTTCTTTAAATCCTTAAAAACTGAATTGATTTATGGAAACAAACTCATTTCTAAAGAACAAATGAAACTAGAAGTCTTTGAATATATTGAGATTTAGTACAACAGAAAAAGAAGACATTCAGCTTTGAGTTATGCAACTATTGAAGAATTTAACAATCAAATTAATTATAAAAATGTAACTTAATTTAATGTACAGTTTTTGTTAGCATATCCAGATATTTTATAAATAGTAAATTCATACTCGACATTTTAAACAAAGTAAAATGACATTTTAAACAAAGTCGAAAGAGTAATGCCTATCTAATTTTGCACTATAACTTTTAAATAGTAACAAAATGATACAGAACAATTATCAAGGAGCATTACAAAATTCAATTAATTCAGGATTTAACTCAAAATCAACAGCAAAAGATGTAATCAATGGAATTGACCTTACAGGCAAAATTGCGATCGTAACAGGTGGGCATACCGGAATCGGTTTAGAAACGACCAAAACACTTGCATCAACTGGAGCAATTGTTATTGTACCAGCAAGAGATACTCAAAAGGCAAAGAAAAATCTGCAAGGTATAGCAAATGTAGAATTAGAATCAATGGATTTAATGGATGCTGAATCAATTGATGCTTTTGCTGAAAAGTTCCTTACATCAGGAAGACCACTTCATTTGCTTATTAACAATGCGGGTATTATGTGGGTACCATTGCGTAGAGATATTCGTGGATACGAATCACAATTAGTAACTAATTATCTTGGGCAGTTTCAGTTAACTGCAAAATTATGGTCTGCTCTAAAAAATGCCAATGGAGCAAGAGTGGTAAATGTATCTTCTCTAGGACACCAAATGGCACCATTTAACTTTGATGATCCTAACTTTCTTAATCGTGAATACGAAACCTTGCAGGCTTATGGGCAATCAAAAACTGCAAGTAACTTATTTTCAATTGAATTAGACAATCGTGGAAAAGAGTTTAATGTAAGAACCTATTCCTTGCATCCAGGCTCTATTGGAGGAACAGAACTAGCTAGAGAAGCATCAATAGAAATGTTTCAAAAAATGGGTTTCTTGGATGCGGATGGTAACATTCTACCTGAAATTGCAGCAAATCTAAAAACAATTCCTCAAGGTGCAGCCACTACTGTTTGGTGTGCTACAAGTCCAAAACTTGAAAATATTGGTGGTGTTTATTGTGAAGATGCTGACATTGCTCAATTAGTCAATAATGAAAGTATTGGGATATCAGGAGTAGAACTTTATTCGTTAGATAAATTGAATGCTAAAAAACTATGGAATTTGAGCGAAGAAATGACGGGTGTAGTGTTTCAAATTTAAAATCGATCACCATAAATGATAGAACAGCTGATTCTAATAAAAATTTAGAGTTAGTTGTTCTTTTAAATAATAACAGTTTGACATTTTAAACAATATTCGGCATTTTTTATCTTTGTCTCATAAGGTCTTTCTCAAAAAGACGAATTTAATCAATCGTAGTTATGGAATATCAGGCAAAATATATAACATCAAACATTAAGCTATCCAGTTATGACGATAAACTCTTCAAATCTGACTTGATGTTTGATGACCACATGCTGATTTGGTTTATTTCTGGTGAAACGAAAATAATACAGGCAGACACCACATACTTTTTCAAAACAGGCGATATTTTTTTGATTCCCAGAAATCAAATGGCTACAATAATTAATTATCCTAAAAACGGACAACCTCATAAAACAGTTGTTATGCACTTATCTACAGAACGATTAAAGAAGTTCTATGAAAAAATTGATGTTCGTAACAAAAGTATTCCTGAACAAAAAATATACAGTTTTGATAATCATCCTTTATTAGAAAGCTGTATGTCATCTTTGATCCCTTATTTTGAATTAGAAGGAGAATTTCCAGAAAACATAGCATCATTAAAAATTACAGAAGCCATTAGCATCTTGAGAGAAATTGACAAAAATATTGATACTGTATTAGCAAACTTTGATGAACCTGGTAAAGTCGACCTAATAAATTTTATGGAACGTAATTTTATGTTCAATATGTCAATGGAAAAATTTGGATATATGACTGGTCGAAGTTTATCCACATTCAATAGAGATTTTAAAAAGCATTTTAATACAACACCTCAAAAATGGTTGACTAAAAAAAGACTTGAGTTGGCTTACTATCAATTAACTGATAAAAAGAAAAAACCAACTGAAGTTTATCTGGAAGTTGGTTTTGAAGATTTATCTCATTTTTCATTTGCATTTAAAAATCAATATGGCAGGCCTCCAACACAACTGTATACTAATAATAACTTGTAAAATTTCACATAGCCCGACATACTTTTGGAACGACTGTAACACTTACAAATGGCGTTCCTATCGAAAGTGTGAGCAAAATGTCGGGGCATAAAAAACAGCATTATACTAAAGTTTTGGATAAGAAAGTAAGTGAAGATATGCAGATTCTGAAGGATAAATTTCTTTCAATGTATTATCTGTCAAATGAACCCAAAACAATGAGCAATTAATATCTTTATTAAAAAATTAATATCTAATTTTACTCAAATTAAATTCTTTATTCTTTTGAAAAATGTATTAATAATTGATGATGAAGACAAGTTACGGGGTTTACTATCAAGAATTGTAACATCAGAAGGATTTAATGTAGTTGAAGCTGCTGATTTAAAATCAGGTTTCAAGAAGTTAGAGCAGAATGATATTGATGTAGTGCTTTGCGATGTACTGCTTCCTGATGGTAATGGTGTAGATTTTCTTCAAAAAATCAAAGCTGGTTTTCCGCTTACAGAAGTGATTTTACTGACTGCTTATGGCAAAATTTCCGATGGAGTTCAGGCAATGAAAAATGGTGCTTTCGATTATATTGTAAAAGGTGACGATAACGATAAAATTATTCCTCTTTTATACCGGGCAATAGAAAAAGTTCAGCTTCAAAAAAAAGTAAAACAGTTAGAAAAAAGAATTTCGGATAAATATTCTTTTGATCTCATTATTGGCAAATCCAAAGGGATTGTGCAAGTTATTGATTTGGCTAAAAAAGTAGCAAAAACAAATTCAACTATACTTTTGACTGGCGAGACTGGAACAGGAAAAGAAGTTTTTGCACAAGCTATTCACGAAAACAGCCACTCTGCTGGAAAATCATTCGTAGCATTAAATTGCAGTACTTTTAGCAAAGAAATTTTAGAAAGTGAACTCTTCGGACACAAACAAGGAGCTTTTACTGGAGCTTTAAAAGACAAAAAAGGTTTTATTGAAGAAGCAAATGGCGGTACTCTTTTTTTGGACGAAATAGGTGAGATGCCGTTAGAATTACAAGCAAAACTGCTGCGGGTTTTGGAGACGAACGAATACATCCAAATTGGAGATACAATGCCTAAAAAATCCAATTTTCGACTAATAGCAGCTACTAATCGGGATTTAAAATTAGAAAGTGAAGAACATCGTTTTCGATCTGATTTGTATTATAGATTGAATATTTTCGAAATAAATATTCCGCCTTTAAGAGAACGAACAAAGGACATTCCATTATTAACTTATTTTTTCGTTGACAAATTCTCTAATTCGATCAATAAAAAAGCGTTAAAAATTGATGATGATTTTCTTCATAAATTAGAAACCTATCACTGGCCAGGCAATATTCGGGAGCTTAAAAATGTAATTGAAAGAGCGGTTATTTTAAGTAATTCGGATGTTTTAACTTCGGATGCACTGCCTTATGAAATACAACATCAATCAGATAAATCGAATAAAACACTTTCGGCATTTTCAATGCAAAGTATCGAAAAACTGCACATTCAAAAAGTTTTGAATTACACCAAAGGAAATAAAGCTGAAACCGCACGTTTACTTGAAATAGGCGTTGCAACACTCTACCGAAAATTAGACGAATACAATATTCAATAATATAATCTTACCATTTTGAGAAAAGCCTATCATTTTGATAGGCTTTTTTTATGCCTTTTTTTGGTACAAACACAACAATGCCATAAGAAACAACGGTTTACGATTTTTTATTTTTTATGGAACACATTTTGGCATAAGCGATGAAGAACATAAAAATCATTCTTATGAAAAATCAAGTTAATACGATTTACAAACAGGCAGAACGCTTTGCCGAAATCACAAAAAAGGCAATCATTACTGGGAATATTAATCGGGCAAAAAAATGTTTAGCTGTTGCTGAACAATTATTCAAAACAGGCAGCAATGATACCAAGATTGCCATTACTAATGTATATCTCTTATCAATAGCCACTTTTATGGAAATGAAACATTGCAGAATTTCCAATCTGTTTCCAAAATCATTACAGGATGAGTATATCAGACAAATCCATATTGCAAAAATGTAAATCTAACCTCAATTTTCATACTATGTTAATCACTATCCTTTTACTCGCATTAGCAGTTTTGCTCTTTGCAATTTGTTTTAAATCTGTCGATTTTTTTGAAAAAATATAAATTATGACCACACTATTTATTATCGCACTTATCGTTTTTGGCTATTTGGTTTATGTTTTAATCAAACCCGAAAAATTTTAACTAACTCTATAAAATTAGATTATGAACACAGAATTATTTGGCGTCATCAGTATTTTTATCATTTCTATAATTTTGGCTGTTCCAATAGGAAAATATATTGCCAAAGTTTATTTGGGAGATAAAACACTTTTTGACCCCATTTTCAATCCAATTGAAAAATTAATTTTTAAAATCAGTGGTATCAATTCCACCGAAGAAATGAACTGGAAGCAACACCTGAAAGCACTTTTGAGTGTCAATATGGCTTGGTTCTTTCTTTGCTTTTTTGTCTTGTTGTTTCAAGGTTCAATGCCTTTAAATCCGGATAATAATCCGTCAATGTCACCCGATTTAGCTTTTAACACAGCCATTTCATTTGTAGTTAACTGCAATTTACAGCATTATTCTGGCGAAAGTGGACTTTCCTATTTAGGTCAGTTGATGTTGATGTTCCTGCAATTCGTTTCGGCCGCTACAGGGATGGCTGCGGCAGCAATGGTTTTTATAGCGATGCGAGAAAGAACCACCGATAAATTAGGTAATTTTTACAATTTTTTCGTAAAAAGCTGTACTCGTATTTTATTGCCTCTTTCTGCTATTGTAGCAGTCGCATTATTGTTTAGCGGAACTCCAATGACGTTTGAGGGGAAAGATAAAATTGTCACTTTGCAGGGCGATACTGTCGAAGTTTCCCGTGGTCCAGCGGCGGCATTTATTGGAATTAAACATATTGGTACAAATGGAGGTGGTTTTTTTGGAGTCAATTCAGCTCATCCATTAGAAAATCCTACTTATTTGACCAATGCAATTGAATTGGCGGCACAATTAATTATTCCTTTTGCAATGATTTTTGCTTTAGGCTTTTATCTAAAGAAAAGAAAATTTGCCTACATTATTTTCGGAGTAATGACCCTAGGTTTTTTACTATTGGTCATTCCAACTGTTATAACCGAATTGAATGGAAATCCAGCTATCGAAAAAATGGGAATTGCTCAGACAACTGGTGCTATGGAAGGTAAGGAAGTTCGTTTTGGTCCAGCTATTTCGGGATTTTGGAGTATTGCTACAACAGTGATTTCTACAGGTTCGGTAAACAGTATGCATGATAGTTCAATGCCTATGTCAGGAGCGATGCAATTATTGGCTATGATGGTCAATGCATTTTACGGTGGCTGCGGTGTCGGATGGCTGAACTTTTACATTTTTATCATTTTGGCGGTATTCATCTCGGGTTTAATGGTAGGTCGAACACCTGAATTTTTAGGAAAGAAAATAGAAGCTCGTGAAGTCAAGATTGCCGCTTTTATTGCTATTCTTCATCCCTTATTGATATTATCTGGAACTGCTTTGGCTTCTTATTTTGCTGCTAATGATACAGCGATGGGCTATTGGTTCAGCGGCAATGCAACTGGCTGGCTGAATAATCCTGGCAGTCACGGATTCTCTGAAATGTTATATGAATACACATCAAGTGCGGCCAACAACGGATCTGGTTTTGAAGGCTTGGGTGACAACAATCCGTTTTGGAATATTACAACTGGAATTGTGCTGCTTTTGAGCCGATTCATACCAATCATTGGACCCATTGCAATTGCAGGCATATTAGCCAATAAAAAATATATTCCAGAAAGTGCAGGAACTTTAAAAACAGATACAACTATTTTCGGAATTATGGTTTTTGCTGTAATTGCAATAATAGCTGCACTATCTTTCTTTCCTGCTCTGGCTTTAGGTCCATTAGCAGAATATTTTTCATTAAAATAATTAATCAAGATGACTAAAAATAAATCCAATTCATTATTTGAAAGTAAGCAGGTAAAAGAAGCTTTAGTGCAATCTTTTGTAAAGCTTAATCCTAAAGTAATGTTCAAAAATCCAGTAATGTTTACCGTTGAAATCGGAACTGCTATTATGTTTGTTATGTGCATTGCTATTTTATTTGGCGCACAGGATCAAGGCAGTTTTACGTATAATTTTATTGTATTCTTAATCTTATTAGCTACTCTTTTGTTTGCTAATTTTGCAGAAGCCATTGCAGAAGCAAGAGGAAAAGCACAAGCTGATAGTTTAAGAAAAACCCGTGAAGAAACACCAGCAAAAAAAGTTTTAGAATTAGGCAAAATCTATTCTGATGAAACTGTAATGGTTTCTTCCTCTCAATTGAAAAAAGATGATATGTTTTTCTGTGAAGCAGGTGATGTTATTCCCACAGACGGAGAAATTATTGAAGGGATAGCAACTATTGACGAAAGCGCCATTACGGGAGAGAGCGCACCCGTTATTCGTGAAGCAGGAGGCGATAAAAGTTCTGTAACTGGCGGAACTAAAGTTTTAACCGATAGAATAACTGTTAGAGTTACTACAGAGCCCGGTGAATCATTTTTAGATAAAATGATAGCTTTGGTCGAAGGTGCTTCTCGTCAAAAAACACCAAATGAAATTGCATTGACCATTTTATTAGCAGCCTTCACCTTAATCTTTGTGATTGTATGTGTTACGCTAAAACCTTTTGCTGATTATGCTAATGCACCAATCACAATTGCTGCTTTTATTTCACTTTTTGTTTGTTTGATTCCAACAACTATCGGAGGTTTATTATCTGCTATCGGAATTGCGGGAATGGACAGGGCTTTGCGTGCCAATGTTATTACAAAATCGGGAAAAGCGGTTGAAACTGCAGGAGATATTGACGTTTTATTATTAGATAAAACAGGAACCATAACCATTGGAAACAGAAAAGCAACTAATTTTTACCCAGCGAAAGGCATTTCTCAAGAAGATTTTATCCAGTCCTGTGTATTAAGTTCTTTAGCTGATAATACTCCTGAAGGGAAAAGTATTATCGAATTAGCTGGCAAAGAAACAGCAAAAAAATCATCAATTGAAGGTGCAGTTTTAATCAAATTTACGGCCGAAACCAGAACCAGTGGTGTAATTTTAAAAGATGGAACCAACATTAGAAAAGGAGCTCAGGATGCTGCCAAAAATATTGTACAGCAAGCTGGAAATCCATTTCCGGAAGATATTGAAAAAAAAGTAATTGATATTTCTTCTAATGGAGGAACTCCATTGGTTGTAATTAAAAACAATCAAGTACAAGGCGTTATAGAACTTCAGGATATTATAAAAACTGGAATGAAAGAACGTTTTGAACGATTAAGAAAAATGGGGGTTAAAACAGTTATGGTAACGGGAGACAATCCTTTGACTGCGAAATTCATTGCAGAAAAAGCTGGTGTAGATGATTTTATTGCCGAAGCTAAACCTGAAGATAAAATGAACTACATCAAAAACGAGCAGCAAAATGGTAAACTCGTGGCAATGATGGGTGACGGTACTAATGATGCACCAGCTCTTGCTCAAGCCAATGTTGGTGTAGCAATGAACAGTGGAACACAAGCAGCAAAAGAAGCTGGAAATATGGTCGATTTGGATAATGATCCAACCAAATTAATTGAAATTATTGAAATTGGAAAACAGCTGTTAATGACTCGCGGAACACTCACCACTTTTTCTATTGCGAATGACGTTGCCAAGTATTTTGCCATTGTTCCAGCACTTTTCATAGCTGCAATTCCAGCTTTACAGGGTTTGAATATTATGAATTTACACAGCCCTGAAAGCGCTATTTTATCAGCGGTAATTTTCAATGCGATTATTATTCCAATATTGATTCCGTTGGCTTTAAGAGGAGTTGATTATAAGCCAATCGGGGCAAGTGCTATTTTGAAAAGAAATCTTTTGATATATGGACTTGGCGGTTTGATTATTCCGTTTATCGGAATCAAATTAATCGATTTGGTTGTGGCTGTATTTGTCTAATCCTCACCCCAGCTCTCTCCAGAGGAGAGGGAGACGGAACGGAATTGCATATCTAATTATAAAATAATGATTAACAACTGATCCTTCTGCAAAAACTCCCCTCTCTTTTGGAGAGGGGTTGGGGGTGAGGAAACAATAAAAAACAAAAAAAATGAAAAATATATTTTCAATATTAAAATTGACCTTGGTACTGGTTGTTTTGTTTGCCGTTATTTATCCTTTGGCAATATATGGAATTGCCAAATTTGCTCCAAATCAAGGTAAAGGCGAAACTATTTCGGTTAACGGAAAAGTGGTTGGTTATCAAAAAATTGGACAAAAATTTGATAAATCGAATTATTTCTGGGGAAGACCTTCGGCAGTTGATTACAATGCTGCAGGAAGTGCCGGAAGTAATAAAGGTCCAAGTAATGCTGATTATTTGGCTTTGGTTCAAAAAAGAATTGATACCTTTTTATTGGTACATCCTTATTTGAAAAAATCAGAGATCCCATCGGATATGGTTACTGCTTCAGGAAGTGGACTGGATCCAAATATTTCTCCGCAAGGTGCATTGATTCAGGTAAAACGTATTGCCAAGGAAAGAAAATTATCAGAAGATAAAGTAAAAGCTTTGGTCGAAAGTAAAATTAATACACCAACAGTTATGGGAACAGCAACTGTAAATGTATTGGAATTGAATGTGGCTTTGGATGAGTTACACTGAGAAAGGTGCTGTGGTTCTAAGTTGTTCCTAATAGGCTTTATATCCTAATAGGTTTTCAAAACCTGTTAGGTATTTATAAGCTTTCTTTTGACCATAAAGAAACCCACAAGTTTTTTCATATTTCTTTCGTTGGGATGACAAAACTGTGTGAAAATCTAATTAAAACCTGTTAGGATACTAATCATCTTTTTACCTTGAAAGTCCTAGCCCCGATAGTAGTGGAAATCCTTTTTCTGGCTTTTTTAGCCAGGAAAAGATTGAAACGGATAGCGGGATTAGCTCCTAAAAAAAATCTACAAAAAAAATTAATTAAGAGGACGAAATTACTTTGTTTCTCGCAATCAAAATATGAAAAAAATAATACTTACAGCTTTAATAGCTTTTGGTTTTAGTAATTTACATGCACAAGGAAAATCTAAAAGCCCGTTTACATTTTCAGGTTATGTTGATGTTTATTACAGTTATGATTTTGGGAAACCTGATGATCATACACGCCCGGGATTTTTTTACAGTTATAATAAAAGCAATGAAGCTAACCTTAATCTGGGAATGGCAAAAGTGAATTATGCTGCAGCAAATATTCGTGGAAATTTTGCGCTGATGGCTGGAACGTATACCGAATACAATATGTCGGCGGAACAGGATTTATTGAAAAATGTTTATGAAGCAAATGTTGGTGTAAAAATAGCTAATAAGCACAATCTTTGGATTGATGCTGGAATTATGCCTTCGCACATTGGTTTTGAAAGTGCCATTGGTAAAGATTGTCAGACTTTAACGAGAAGTATTCTGGCAGAGAATTCTCCGTATTATGAAGCAGGTGTAAAAATTGGTTATACTTCTGAATCTGGAAAATGGTATTTGGCGGGAATGTATCTGAACGGTTGGCAGAGAATTCAGAAAGTTGAAGGAAACCAAACTCCGGCTTTTGGAACGCAGCTTACATACAAACCGTCAGATAAGGTAATCTTGAATTGGAGCACTTATGCTGGAAATGAGCAGCCTGATGCTGACAAAAAATGGCGTTATTTTAATAATTTTTACGGACAGTTTAAGCTGTCTGATAAAACAAATGTAACAGCAGGTTTTGATGTTGGTTCACAGCAATCGGATAAAGGAAGTGACAAATACGATGTTTGGTTTTCTCCTGTTTTGATTCTTCAATATAAACCAGCTGATAAAATTCAGCTGACAGCACGTGGAGAGTACTACAGTGATGAAAAAGGTGTAATTATCGCAACAGAAACGCCAAACGGATTTAAAACATATGGTTTTTCAGCTAACTTTGATTACATAGTTTCTGATAACGTTATGTTTAGAATAGAAGCTAGAAATCTGTCAAGTAAAGATGATATTTTTACAAAAGATAATCTCCCAACAGATACGAATACTTTTGTAACGATATCATTAGCGATTAGTCTTTAATTTAGTGAAATGTTTTTTGTAAAATGTGAGATATCATTTTACAAAAAACTTCTTATCTTATAAAAAATGGAAAAAGAACATAACGCACAGCACTTTCTGGATTTAATTCAAAAATCAAGAAAAGGGAAGTTTAAAATCTACATTGGCATGAGTGCCGGCGTGGGCAAATCTTTTCGTATGCTTCAGGAAGCGCATTCGTTATTGCGAAACGGAATCGATATAAAAATAGGCTATATTGAAACTCATAATCGTAAGGAAACACACGAATTATTGGAGGGGTTGCCAATTATTCCCCGAAGAACCATTTTTTATAAAGGAAAACAGCTGGAAGAAATGGATGTCCAAGCCATTATCAATCTTCGTCCGGAAGTAGTAATTGTTGATGAATTAGCACATAGCAATATTGAGGGCAGTAAAAACGAAAAACGCTGGCAAGATGTTTTAGAGATTTTGGAAGCTGGAATTAATGTAATTTCGGCAGTAAATATTCAGCATATTGAAAGTTTAAATCAGGATATAAAACAAATTACAAATGTTGAAGTCAAAGAACGTATTCCTGATAATGTTTTGAGACTGGCAGATGAAGTGGTGAATATCGATTTAACTTCCGATGAATTAATCAATCGGTTAAAAGAAGGTAAAATCTACACAGAAGATAAAATCCAAATGGCTTTAAATAATTTTTTTAAGCCAAATCAGATTCTTCAATTGCGTGAATTGGCACTGAAAGAAGTAGCCAGTCAAGTAGTCAGAAAAGTGGAGAATGAGGTGCCAAAAAACATAGCATTGAGACAAGAAAAACTCTTGGCTTGCATTAGCAGCAATGATAAAACAGCCAAAATTGTCATTCGAAAAGCGGCTCGTTTAGCGAGTTATTATAATAGTGATTGGTCTGTTTTGTATGTTCAAACACCTAAAGAAAGCAGCGAAAAAATTGCACTTGATAAACAAAGACATTTGATAAATAATTTCAAATTAGCAGCTGAACTCGGTGCAGAAGTGATTAAAGTGGAAAACAAAAAAATTACTGATGCCATTTTAAAAATAGTCGAACAGAAACAAATCACGACTGTTTGTATAGGAAAACCACATTTGAGTTTACTTAAAGTAATTTTGTCAACATCAATTTTTAAACGACTATTGAATAATCTTTCATCATCGAATGTTGACCTTGTAATACTATCATAAAATGAAATCGCTATGATTCCAAAAACTCAAAAAAAATGAAGAATTGCGATTAGATATGATCAATAAAAAACAATAAATATCTATTTATGAAAATTAAAACTAAATTAAATTTAGGAGTTGGATTATTATTTTTATTAATATTTATCCTGACACTAGTTAGTGCCTATTATATTTTTTTAATAAAAAATGACACTGGAAATATTTTGAAAGCTAATTATAATACATTAGAATACTCTCGGAATATGCTGCTTTCATTAGATGAAATAGCGTTTAATGAAAATAAAGCTATTGCAGTTTTTGAAATCAATCTCAAAAAACAAGAAGCAAACATTACAGAAGTAAACGAAGACATACTCACAAAAAAATTAGAATCTAATTTTAATTTGTTAAAGCAGAATAAAAGCGCCGAAAAAATAAAAGCTCAAATCCGGCAAAATATTTTCGAGATTATGAGGCTCAATATGAATGCTATAAAAATTAAAAGCGATATTGCAAAACATACTGCCGAAACTGCTAATTTGTGGATTGCCGTTGTGGGTACATTATGCTTTCTGATTGCTTTTAATTTATTAATCAATCTGCCTAATAATATTGCCAATCCCATCAAGGAATTAACAGCAAGTATTAAGGAAATTGCTAATAAAAACTATTCTGAAAGAGTTAATTTCTGGCACCATAATGAATTTGGAGATTTAGCCAAATCGTTCAATACAATGGCTGAAAAACTACAAGAGTATCACAACAGCAACTTGTATAAATTGTCATTTGAAAAGAAACGTTTGGAAACATTAATCAATAATATGCATGATCCTATCATTGGTTTAGATAATCAGGGTGTAATTTTATTTATCAATGATCAAGCGTTGAAAATCATAGGTATGAAACAAGAAGATGTTCTTGGAAAATTAGCAGCAAATCTGGCTTTAACAAATGATTTAATGAAGTCTTTAATCATTAGTGAATCGGATAATTCAAAGGCACATCCAATGAAGATTTTTGCTGATGCCAAAGAAAGTTATTTTGAAAAAGAAATGGTGAATATTACCATCAAACCAACGGGAGAAGACGAGTCTATATCCATTGGCAATGTTATTATTTTAAGAAATATCACTGTTTTTAAAGAATTGGATTTTGCTAAAACAAATTTCATAGCTACAGTTTCCCACGAATTGAAAACTCCTATTTCATCCATAAAAATGAGTTTACAATTATTAGAAAACAAAACCACTGGAATCCTTAATGAAGAGCAGAAACATTTGATTGAGAGTATTAAAGACGATAGTCAGCGGCTCTTAAAAATTACAGGAGAATTATTAGAATTGTCACAGCTCGAAACAGGAAATATCCAGTTGAATATTGAAAAAAGCAATCCTTACGAAATAGTTCATTATGCCACCGAAGCGGTCAAAGTAAAAGCAGAACAAAAACAAATTGAAATTAGTATAGATGCAGAAACCGATTTACCCAATGTAAAAGCAGATGCCGAAAAAACGAGCTGGGTTTTAATTAATTTTTTGACCAATGCTATTACCTACTCTCCAGAGAATAGCAAAATAGTAGTTAAATTGAAACAAATCGACAAACAAATTATTTTTCAGGTTATTGATTCTGGAAAAGGAATTGACAGCCGTTACAAAACCAAGGTTTTCGATAAATATTTTCAGATTCCTGGAAGTAATAAATCTGGAACTGGATTAGGGTTAGCTATCAGTAAAGAATTTATTGAAGCACAAAATGGAACTATTAATGTAGAAAGTGAACTCGGATTGGGCAGCACTTTCAGCATAAGCTTAAATATTGTCTGATAATATTTAAGCTTATCATCCGCAATGTAATAATGAAGATAAACTGCTACTGGAGTTGATACCTTTTTTGCCACAAAAACTTAAGGTAGTCTGTATTTAATCCAGAAAAAACTCATAAGGTGAACGGTTAATTTGTTTGGAAAAAAAATTAATACTCATTAACTTTATGAATATAAAAAAGGCAAGATCAACATATTGTAATTTAAGATATCAGCGGTAAAGATGAGTATTTCATTGTGTGAATATCCTGTTCAGAAGTGGTAAAAAGCAACAATATAGACATAGCAGTTTAGGGTTGTTGGGATAAGAACGATAACTGCTATTTCGCTGTTTCGTTCACTATCATTATATGGTTTGGTTCATAAGCTCCAATTATAAGTGATGTCAATACCAAAGAAATAATCCCAAAAATTAATGAGGGTACTTTCACATAATCAATGTATTTAATCGACAATAATCTGTATTTAAACAGATATGTGTTATTTGGTAATAAAAAAAATGTCAAGTAGAAAATAGAGTAGGACAAATAGCTTCTGAAGAGGGTTTTTACTATCCAAAAAAAATGCTGACGAAGGAAACATCTCCGCAAGTAACTCTACAATCCTAGTAAAATCAGAAATTTCACTTCACTTAATGATATCTGGAAGAGGTCTTAAAAAGTTTATGAAAAAGTCGGGAGACTTTTATTGCCTTTACGTTTTTTAAAAATGTTTAAAAAAAGCACAGAAAGTCGGTTGACTTTGCGGAGCTGGGAACTCTTCGGAGAGCGGGTGTTTGCTTCGTTCCTGGCAATGACTTTGATTTCGTATTTACTACCTCTGTTAGTCTCTCCGTGTAGTTTGTCATGCTGACGA
>NZ_JADKPR010000038.1 GCF_015351475.1 Flavobacterium sp. HJJ
CCAAATCAAATCTACTCCAGAATTAGTATCTACTGTCTGAACAGCATTAGAATCATAAGCAGATGTTGGATCTGTTGACGGGTTTTTGGCATATGCATATGAATAATTAGTAGTTCCGCCTGCTGTTACAATTGTAATCTGCGAATTATCATTATTACAGTTTACTTTCGTTGGTGTAGCACTTGTAATTGATAAAACAGCTGGCTGAGTTAAATTAACAGCATAAGTTACTTTACAGCCCGTAGTCCTATCTTTAACTTCAATAGTATAATTACTAGCTGCTAAATTACTTAAACTAATAGTAGCTGCTGATTGATTATTCTTGCTATCGATGGTTGTTCCCAAAGTATTGGTAACAACATAATCATATTTATGCGAATTCAATCCTCCTACAGTGAATTCAATTGCTCCAGTACCTCCAAAACATTTGATTGGAGTAATTATTGAACCTCCAGCTGTGATATCTGGCACACTTTTTACATTATAGTTTAAATCAAAACTACATCCGTTTTTATCTATAGCTCTAAAAATATAATCTCCAGGATCAAGACTATATTGACCTGATGATTCAATTGGAATAGTAATACCTGAAGGGACAGCAGTTACCTGATAACGAATAGGGGATAATCCGCCTATTGCCTGAAATTTAACATGTGCTTTATAAGCTGGACATTCTAAACCGGTTTCAAAAAACACATCAATACCAGTAATAAGAGACTTAGGAGCAATCACAACTGATAAAGGACCAAATTGACATCCATTAGCATCTTGGACATAAGCGGTTACTGTTTGATCTGTACCAGTAGAAAAAGTGTTTACAGAAGTAAAATTAGAAGTTCCGTTAAAACTATACTTATAAGGCGCTGTACCTCCAGAACCATTAACAGTCACTATAGCATCAATAGTGCCTGTACTGCTACAGCCTAATTCGGTTGCACCAATGGTTCCGCCAACTGCAGTAGGATTTACTATCGTCACATCGCTAACCGCAGATTCGCATCCTTTAGTATCTATTACTTTAATATTATAGGTACCAGCTGCTAAATCCGTAAATAAATTAGTATTTTGAGTCGTATATGTAGTCGCAGAACTTAACTTAATAGCATATGTATAAGTAGTACTAAATCCATTGCTGGCTGTCACTGCAACAGTACCATCATTTTTATTATTACAGGTAATGTCTGTTTTTTTAATATCAGTGATTATTGGTGTAGTTTTTGCCGAAACAATAACAGCATTACTGCTTGCAGGACAACCTTTACTATCAGTAACCTTAAATACATACGATCCATCAACTGAAACTGAATAAGGGAAAGAATTCACAGCAGTTGGATTTCCTCCATTAAGAGAAACACTATAACTATATGGTGCTAGGTAGCCTCCTGTAATTACAGGATTCCCAATAGAAGCATTTGTCAAACAGGTCAAATCCTGAATTAGAGACAAACCAAGTGTTAGCGG
The DNA here is from genome assembly GCF_015351475.1 of Flavobacterium sp. HJJ. Classification (GTDB taxonomy): domain Bacteria; phylum Bacteroidota; class Bacteroidia; order Flavobacteriales; family Flavobacteriaceae; genus Flavobacterium; species Flavobacterium marginilacus. The sequence goes on from NZ_JADKPR010000038.1 coordinate 1,462, forward strand.
TTGTGCAACAGTAATACTTGCGATGGTTGATGTACAAGTGTTATTATCTGTAACGACTATAGTATGAGATCCTGCAGCCACATTAGAAAAAGAATGTGTAGTTAATCCTGAATTGAAGGCTGCATTTGTATCCAATTTATAGTCAAATGGACCTACACCACCTGTAATGTTTACAACAAGAGTAGCTGGATCGGCAGTCGTATAACAATAATCTGTAGTTACTTTTAAACTGGCTGTAGGAGGTGTTGGTGCTGTTACTGTAATAGGAAAACCTGCTGCGCTGGCACATGAATTAGCATCTCTGACAAATACGGTATAACTGCCCGCTGGTACATTTACAAACTGATCGCTTACCTGAAATGGCCTGTTTTTTGAACTATCATTATTATCTACTAATTGATATTGATAAGCAGGGGTTCCTCCTCCGCCTACTGCAGTAATAGTTGCTCCTGTAGTACAGGTTGGAAGTGTTGTAATAGATGCTGAAGCTGTTACAGCACTCGGCATTTTTATTTCTTGAGCAACTGGAAAAGTACAGCTGTTAGCAGAACTGTCATAGCGTATTTGTATATTATAAACACCACCTGATAAGTTTGTTAACGTTTTACTTCCGCTTGTTGCAGCTGGAGATGGTATCACAGACACCCAAGGAAGAACACCGTTTACTAAGTATTGAAATCCTTTTACTGGATCAAAATTTTTGGCCGATATCGTAATTTCTCCATTTTGGTCTCCTTTACATTTTACATCTTTGTAACCGGTTATACTAGCCGAAAATGCTTTACTTCCATCAACAATAATTGGAAAGTTAACAATTGAATTACAAGATTTTGGTATTTGGCGCACCCAAATATCATCAATTAGAACATCATTTCCATTGAACTGATTACTATAAGATCTTACTACAAAACTCAAGTTCGTATAAGCTCCTGGGTTTAATGATAATTCTTTGTACTCCCACTTTTCAGATTTAGGAATAACCCATGGATTTGTAGTATCAGTAGTTGCAACAATTGTTTCTGTCCCGCCTACCCCATTTAGGTTATTTACCAACTGAATAGTCAATTTTGGATCATCATGGGTGGTAGAGGTCTTTACAATCAAATTTTCAGCCCATAATGAAATAATTACGTCTTGATTTGCAATAACATCTTTAATAGGCTTACTATACAAAATCCCCCCAATACCAGCTGTACCACCAACATTTACAACCAAAAATCTCCCTAATGGATCGTCTGGCAATGTATGATCATTAGCTGTAATCCAAGAGCCACTGAAAGTGGTTCTAATTTTACTTGCTACTGCATACTCCCCATCATTAATCCATTCATCTGTATTACATGTATATCCAGGCAGAAGATGCGTGGTTGCCTCATCTTCAAAACAATATGCTGGATTAATACCGGGCGTTGTAGTAAATCCTCCTTTACCAAAATCTTCCTGTAATAAGTTACTATAAGTAGAAACACTTAATACATTATACTCAACAGTTATAATATGATCCCCTTGAGTTACATTTTTAAAAATATTAGAAGGTGTACTCATATTAAGAACACCATCCATATAATATTTATAACTAAAATTTGGATCACCGCTACCACTGTTAGTAACAGTTACTGTACTCGTTGCCGATCCGTCGCAATTGAAAACAGGATTATCTACACTAATTGTTGGAGCATTTGGTTTTTTATCGATTGTAATCCCTCCCATTGCATACTCACATCCAGCGGCATCTTGTATATAAACTGTATACGGCCCGCCATAATTTACGTATGCTTCGTTTGAAGTAATCCAAATCTTATTTCCGCCACTGTCAGTTCCAAAACTATATCTATAAGGATTTGGTGCTGGATAAGGTGTACCTCCTTGAGGATTTACAATTCTAATCTTTCCATAAAGTTCATTTGGAGACGGACCACAACCAGACAACTCAGCAACTCCAGCAGAAGCTGTCAGAGCAGTTGAAGAACCAATTGTAATTATTTCATCAGGATCTACACAATTATTACCATTATTGACACCGCTCTTTTTATATCTTACACTAACTTTATAAATTCCTGGAAGAAGATTATTAGTAATATAATTAGATGCTCTACTGGTTCCTCCATTAACAGTATAAGTAATAGTATAACTCTTTGCATTGGAAACATTTAATTTAATACTTCCTAATGCTCCTTTACAATCACCATCTGTTTTAATAATAGAATAGCTTGGTTTATCAACTACAGGAACATTTACAGTTATATTATTGGCTACACAGCCATTTGAATCTTCAACTCTAATAACATAACTTCCTGATTTGTCAACAATAATAACCTTAGTCGGATTCTCTACAAAACCAGCTCCGTCAATATTCACATAATATTTATAAACTCCTGTTCCACCTCCTGGAGTGACCGTAATTTGACCTGTACTACAAATACCTAATGCTGTTGTGATAGCAGCTGTTGATGTTACAGCACTAGGAGCGTTAGCAACAACAACATTCTGGACATCAATGGCACAAGCTGAGCCAACTATATAGGTCTTTATTGTATAAGTACCCGAATTTAAACCATTAAAAAAGTAATCTGCATTACTTGTAGTTCCAGAAGAACTTATTAATACTGCAGGAGTAGCAGTATTATAAATTTCATATATATATTGTTGTCCAACATTATTTGTAATTACCTGAACACTCCCTTTTGCACTATTACACTTAGGTGAAGCAATAGAAGTTGTGACTTTAAAATCAACACTTTTAATCTCAAGATTTATAACTTTAAATTCACATGAACCTACTACTCCTTTAATTCTAATAAAAGCTGTGTAAGTTCCTGCTGTCCCTGTAGTAAACACATTACTGTCCTGCCACGTCCCTGGTGTTGTTCCAGTAGTAAAACTATATTCGTACCCGCTCCCAAAACCACTTACTGTAATTTTACCATCAATCTTACAAGAAGCACCATATTTAACTATATTGCTTTTAACAGTAGCAGTAGGAATTAAGGTATTTTGATACACATTGAAATAAAAGACATTTGGAGTCCCGTTACTTTCAACAATTTTTACTCTAAACTGCCCTGCTGAATTTGCCAAATAATCTTTACCTGTTGCGATTTGCACCCAGCATGATGATGCCGCACTTTCATTGGCACAATCACTATTAGAAACAGCTGCACAGCTTCCTCCCGAAATAAATTTTTCCCATGTAATAGAAATAGCATCTGTTATTCCTGTATCAATAAGCCTTGAATCATTTCCTCCGCACAAGAATAATTTTGGGAGTTTTTTTCCATCATTAGGACAAGTTGAAATTTGTCCTGCATAAGGTAACTGTGCATATTTAAATACTGGATTCACTAATGCAGCAACTGCCTTAACAGCATCCTTTTCATTAAGTCCAGAGACCTTGTTTTTTAAAGAATCATTACCAGTCAAAAATATATTTTCTGCAGCCCCGATATTTTTAGGATTAATTCTAAACAAAGAAGGATCACCTGCACTAGTAAAGCTGGAAAGAGTTGTTATTAAAAACAAAAAGAAAACAAAAACAGTAGTTTTATTTTGGATTGCTGAAAAAGCTTTTCTTTGAAAAATTGGATTTTTCAAACTTTGCAATTTCATTGCGGCAGTAAGGTTATCAAAAATAACTGTTAGAAACTTTTGTCCACTAAAAGATAATAACCAAAAAGGAAATATAGAAAAAGTAGGTTTTTTCATATTTATATAAATTTATCTCCAAATATCATTTCTTATTCAATAGGGCACATGAATAAGAAATGATGTTTAGAAAATTTCAATTAAATGCTTTTTTTTAACTAAAATTTCATGATCTAACGCCATTTTGTAATAAAACACAGGTACTAAATCATTAATTTAAGTAATTTTTATTTTTTTTTACTTTTTAATAAAACAGTTTTTTTATGATTTATATTACAAATACTGTCTTAAAAAAAATAAAAGTAAACATTTTAAAATAAAATCAAATAGAAATACAAATTATTTTATCCCCAATAAATTCTTAACAAAATTATTTTTCAATTTTAACAATAACCATTTTTCCGTTATAAGGTTTATTTCCTTTCTCTCCTAAGGCTTCAGTCGCTTCTTGGATGTTGTCAAACTTATCCGTATAAATAAAATATCTGCTTGTATTTACATCATAGAAGAAATTCACATTTGACTGTCCTGCAGCTACCGTCTTGGTAACAAATGCATCTCTTTTTGCAACATCACCATGCACTGCCAATATCATATAATAACCACTTTCCAGATTTTTATTATTCTTAATAATCTGCATGTTTGCCTGATTATCTCCAAAATCAAAATCCTCAGCTTTCAATGGAACACTGCTTACTTTAGTAGTTGCTTTTATTTGTTTCAAAGTAGCCATATCCTGTGCCAAACGGTCTTGATCATTTGAAGTAACAGCACGCTTGATTCTTCGTTTTTTCTCAATTTCGGTTTCAACTTTAATTTTCTCTAAAGTAGTAATTAATGCAGCATTAGATTGTTCCGCTTTAAGCTGTTCCGCTTTTAAATTCTCTATAGTTTTTAAATAATTCTGATTGATAAGATCATTTTTAGAGGTCTTTTTAAGCCTTTCAATATACAGTCTGTTGAACTCTGCTAAATTATCTACTCGAACTTTATTTAATTCGGCAATTTGAGATTTGATTGATTCCAGTTCTGCATTTTCACCAGAAGTGCTTTTGAACTCAACAGTTGTTTTAACGATTCCTTTATCACTTAAATCGTTCTCTTCTCTCATATCGCGCAATGCTTTTTCTTTATTAGCTACAGATGCATCTAAACGGCTAAGCAGCTGCTGCTGTTTCCTTTTTGAATCTTCAAGAGTACTAGTCAAGTAATCCATTGATTTACCATATTCATCTTTAGGCATAGCATCGGCTTTTGCTTTTGCTAATGCTTCAACAGCGAGTTTGGCAGCGGCAGCGGCTTCAATTTTTTCCTGTTCTGCCTGAGCATCGGCTTTCGCTTTCGCTTCGGCTGCTAATTTGGCTTTCGCTTCAGCATCGGCTTTTGCCTTAGTTTCTGCAGCTAGTTTTGCAGCAGCTTCAGCATCGGCTTTTGCTTTAGTTTCAGCAGCTAGTTTTGCAGCAGCTTCAGCGTCGACTTTTGCTTTTGTTTCAGCAGCTAGTTTCGCAGCTTCGGCATCGGCTTTTGCCTTAGTTTCAGCAGCTAGTTTTACAGCAGCTTCAGCGTCGGCTTTTTCTTTTGCAACGGCAGCCCGTTTCGCAGCTTCGGCATCGGCTTTCGCTTTAGCTTCAGCAGCTAATTTGGCTTTCGCTTCAGCATCGGCTTTTGCCTTAGTTTCTGCAGCTAGTTTTGCAGCAGCTTCAGCGTCGGCTTTTGCTTTGGCATCGGCAGCCAGTTTCGCAGCTTCGGCATCGGCTTTCGTTTTCGCTTCAGCAGCTAATTTGGCTTTCGCTTCAGCTTCGGCTTTTGCCTTAGTTTCTGCAGCTAGTTTTGCAGCAGCTTCAGCGTCGGCTTTTGCTTTGGCATCGGCAGCCAGTTTCGCAGCTTCGGCATCGGCTTTCGCTTTAGCATCGGAAGCTAGTTTCGCAGCTTTGGCATCGGCTTTCGCTTTCGCTTCAGCATCTAATTTGGCTTTCGCTTCAGCTTCGGCTTTTGCCTTAGTTTCTGCAGCTAGTTTTGTAGCAGCTTCGGCATCGGCTTTTTCTTTTGCATCGGCAGCCAGTTTCGCAGCTTCGGCATCGGCTTTCGCTTTAGCATCGGAAGCTAGTTTCGCAGCTTTGGCATCGGCTTTCGCTTTCGCTTCAGCAGCTAATTTGACTTTCGCTTCGGCTTCGGCTTTTGCCTTAGTGTCAGCAGCTAGTTTTGCAGCAACTTCAGCGTCGGCTTTTGCTTTGGCATCGGCAGCCAGTTTCGCAGCTTCGGCATCGGCTTTCGCTTTCGCTTCAGCAGCTAGTTTTGCAGCAGCTTCAGCGTCGGCTTTTTCTTTTGCAACGGCAGCCAGTTTCGCAGCTTCGGCATCGGCTTTTGCTTTTGCATCGGCAGCTAATTTCGCTTTCGTTTCAGCAGCTAGTTTAGTGGCAGCTGCATCAGCATCAGCTTTTATTTTAGTATCAGCGTTTAATTTAGCTTTAGCATCGGCATCTGCTTTAGCTTTAGTTTCAGCAGCCAATTTAGCTTTGGCTTCGGCATCGGCTTTTGCCTTAGTTTCAGCAGCAAGTTTTGCAGTAGCTGCATCAGCATCGGCTTTTATTTTGGTATCAGCGGCTAATTTAGCTTTTGCTGCCGCATCAGTTTTTGCCTTAGCGTCAGCGGCAACTTTAGCTGCGGCTGCATCAGCATCGGCTTTTATTTTAGTATCAGCGGCTAATTTAGCTTTAGCAACCGCATCAGCTTTTGCCTTAGTGTCAGCGGCCAATTTAGCAGCTGCATCAGCTTTTACTTTATTATCTGCTGCTAATTTTGCGGCCGCAGTTTCTTTCGCTTTATTTTCAGCAGCCACTTTAGCAGCGGCATCGGCATCGGCTTTTGCTTTCGTATTTGCAGCAAGCTTCTCTTTAGCGGTAAGCGCTGGTTTTTTATTTGCTAATGCAGCAGCATCCGCTTTAGCTTTAGCATCAGCAGCCAATTTATTTTTACGCTGTAAAGCTAATGCATCTGACTTCGCTTTAACTAACGCTGCCGCATCGGCCTTAGCCTTAGTCGCAGCATCTAACTTAGCTTTATTTGCTTCAGCAATTTTAGCTTGCTGGGCGGTTTTAGCATCAGCAATTGCTTTTGTATTGGTTTTTGGAGTAGCCGCAATTTTCTTTTGAATTGGAGCCTCCTCAATTAAAGCTCCTTCTTCAGCATCATCTCCGTAATCAAAATTCTTATTCTTGAATTTATAAGCTAGGACAATAATATGAGAGCCTCCTAATTGTGAAATATCGCCAAGACCCATACCGTACGAATATTCGAGTGCTATTTTTGGAGTAATACTAAATCCAACACCAGCTGTCACTCCCAAAACAGAGTTATAACCTGCCTGTGCCCAAATTCCTTTTGGAACGGTAAACATAGCCGATCCTGAAAAAACAGTTTTATCTTTATTTACTTCTGTTTTGATTAAAGCCGAAAACTTACTTTTGTCAAAAAAACCATAGGAATCAAGATAACCAGTGTACATAAAATGACCTTCGATACCTTGGTTAGGGTCATCTTTTAAAATACCTGACTTAAAATTATAACTAACCAAATTAGTCAATGAAATCCCAATGTCAAAAAAAGCACTACCATAATTAATTCCTGGACTTATACTCATTAATGTATTTGATGGAATATTTTGTAAAGAATGATCTTTTTCAAAATTAGAAATTACCAAACCATAATCTAAACCACTATGATAAGCACTTAAATTAATACCAAACGTTAAGTTGCTATCTTCCTGCAACATTAAATTATGAGCAAAATTAGCCGTCAGACCATAATTACTATATACTCCATGTGATTGTTTAAAAACGCTTAGTCCAACACCTTCATTCTCTCCAAAACGACCTGAGTAACTCAATGAATATGTTGTTCTAGCATTCTCAAATCCTGCCCATTCAGTTTTGTTAAATAAAGTAACATAAGTACTTTGCTGTCTCACAAAACTGAAGGTTGGGTTAATTATAAACGAATTAAATTTTAAAGAGTTTCCAGTTGGCACAACATAAGATACACCGCCGTTTTCTTGTTGAGCATAGAAAACATTAATAGAACAGCAAAAAAAGAAAACGCTTAGTAAAATTTTTTTCATATTATTTCAGAAGAGTTATCGAACCCTTTTTGGCTGAATCGCCAGTTGGAGCAATTATGTAATAAAAAACAGGATTGAAATTTTTGAATTCAATATCAGATTGCGGCCAGCCACTAAAATTGTCGTAGTTATCAGTTTCAAATACAATTTCACCCAAAGAACTCAAAATCGTTACATGTGTATTGGAATTGCTGTATATGTCAGGAATAATCCAAGTATCATTAGTACCATCATTATTGGGAGTAATAATATTTGGAATTTTGGGCACATTATAATTAATTACACTGCTATATTTTACTTTAAATGAGATCGTACATCCTGAAATAGTTACTTTATAATTTCCGGCAACAGTTGCGTCCAATGCAGTCGTATTAGCACCAGCAATAGGACTATTATTAAAATACCATTGATAAGCAGGATTTGAAATATTTGTTGTACTTGTAACTGTTAATGTACTTCCTTGTTCAACAGACAATGTCTCTCCCTCGGCAACGACATTTCCATTTGTGCTAAGAGCCGCTGTATTTTTTAAATCTATTGATGCAGTGGCTTTACAGCCGCCAAAATCAATATCACATGTATATTTTCCTGGAACATTTGTTATATAAATCTGGTTAGTGGCATCTGTTATAACATCTCCGTCTTTTCTCCAAATATAGGTATTTCCAGCCGTAGCAGTCAAAGTAGTTTTTTCAGAACCAGGACAAAAAGGATTCCCTAAACTGGAAGTAATAACTGCACCGCCACTGCCTGAAAAACTAGTAGCAGTAACTTCTTGCGAACTAAAACTATCGTCAGTACAAGGACCATAATTCAATTTTGCATAATAAGCTCCCGGAGTATTTATAACTAATGAATTAGATGACTCACCAGCTATTAAAACACCGTCTTTATACCAATTATACTGTAATTTTGGAAAATTAGCCGGAGAAGAATTTATATCGGCAGGCGTAGGGTTATATACTGTTAACGTTACGCTGTCACCACTGCAAAAACTAATTGTTGGTTTCTTATCGTTAATAAAAAAAGATTTATTATACGATTTGAAATAGGCCGGAAAAGATTTAGAATTAGAGTTGACTGCACCAAAAATTGTAAAGCTACCACTCGTCTGGCCTGTACTGCTCTTAATCCTTAATTGATACTTATCTGAACCGACAATATCAGTAGGTATGGCAAATACTAAAGTTTTTTCTGTTGCTGTATCAGGCGGAGTATCGCTTAGAGGAGACAGCGGAATTGTGGCAGTAGGTTTAACAAATGAACCTGTTGGGTCTGATAACTCAACAACAAAGGTTACACTCGGATCAAAATCTGCAATCTTAAATTGTGCCTGATATTCATTGAATATTCGACTTGGATCCTCAGGATGAACACCTCCTGCACAAATTTTATCAAAAGGCAATTTTTGAGGAGAAATTGTTTGTGCAAATAATCCTAGTGTTGAAGGAACTGCCATCAACATTAAAAAAAATAAAAATATATTAGAAAAAAATAAAAAAGTAGGTTTTCTATTCATAGGTCGATATTTATTGCATTTCATTGGGGATAAAATCCAATTTTCTACTCAGTAATAAAAAGAGATCAACCAATTTGTTTATTCTATATAATAGGATCTGCAAACAATTGAAATGATTTATTTATGTAATAAAATGAAAGCTAAACCTATAATTATTTGAGGTCTAACTTTCATTTTTATATTTAATACGAAGTTTAGTTTTATTTTGTAGAAGCAGTAAACTTAGTAAGTGCTAGTCTAAAATCTGGTCTTCTAGGATTTGCAAAATCATTAAATGTTTCAATATTAGAAGTTTTAGAATACAAATTAAAGAAAGCATTAGCTCCATAATAACTCTCCAAATCTTCATTATTTAAAGAGCCTGCTGAAAATATATTTCCGCTGCAGAAATTAAAATACATTTCTTCGATTCTAATCTTTTTAAGATTTTTTTCATTAATATCGATTTTAGAATCCAATATTATAGCCGGTTTAAAACCAGATATTACGCTTTTTCTTAAAACCAGTGTAGTATTCTCAGCTACTAAAACAGCTTCTTTTACTAATCCTGCTTTTACGTCTGTATCAATATCATCACTATCATTTGCTAAAGTAAGGTTTGTAGCAGTAACTGATGTTTGTTTTTTAGTAAAATCGGCATCTTCTTTTTTAACATACGAAGAAATATCTAAACAGCGTGAGCCGCCGCTATTACTTACATAAGAAGATCTTATAGCTAATGAATTGTCAATCTTAGCCTGTGTTCCTAGTGAAAATTTAAAATCAGAACCGTTGCATCTGTATGAAACCAATTTAGACATTGCAGGCTCGCCGCCTAATACATCAAAAGCTTCACCAGCAGCATAACTTACCATAATGTTTTCCAAGATTGTTTTATTTCCAATACCTCCAAGCAAAATTGCATCAAAGTTTTCAGCACCTCTAGCTTTTTTTCCAGCATATTCTACTCTGACAAATTTCAATACTCCTGACGAACTTGCAGGATTACTACCGCCATAAGTTGTCAATGCAGGATCTAAATCATCATAGTTTATTGAAGAATAAAGTCCGAATTTATTAATTGGGGCATCGCCAAGAATAACGATACCTCCCCAGTCCCCTGCTTTTTTAGCAGTTTTGTTAGAAGTAAAAACAATAGGATCTGTTTCTAGACCTTCTGCAACAATTTGAGAACCTTTAGTAATAATCAAAGTTCCTCTAGAATCAGAATCACCAATAATTATAGTACCCGGATCTATAGTAAGTACAGCATTATTTGTAACATATACATTACCTTGGATAATGTATACATCCTTTTTTGTTAATCTTGTATTTACTGTAATATTACCAGCAAGGATTTGAGTTGCCTCACCATAATCAGCTTTTGCAGGTTTGAATTCTGTCCAGTTATTTAACCAATTGCTTGATCCAAAAATTCCTTTTTCTTGTTGAGCATTTACATTGCTAACAACTGTAAAAAAAACCCAAATAAGTAAAAATTTAGTTTTCATAGGCTTGGGGATATTAATATTTTTTCTCTGTAGGAGAGATTAATTACTCATAAAAGAGTTTAAGATCGAACTTAGAAAAAATTATTTTTCTAAAAAATTATTTTTATTGTGCTTCTAAATCTCGTAATGATTTTAATGTCTGTTCATAGAACAAAATTGCATTAACTAGCTGTCCTTTATCGCAAAAAGGCAACATTTTTCTTAGATAATCAACAGAAATATCTAAATAAGTCTGTGTTGCTTCTTTATCTAAATCTAAAGCTTTTTTGTTGTCAGCTGTATCTGGAATACCTAAATCTGTCATAGTTACACCTGGCTTAGTTGCTAAACCAATTTTAGGCAGTATTCTCACAATAACTTTCATACGCTCAATGTATAATTCTACCAATTCTCCTTTTGACAACGCTTTCAATGTTTTATCATCATTGTAAGTACGTATCGATGCACTTGTACTAATAATACTTTGCGGCAAGTTAGGTTTTGCCTGTGCAATACATTTTGATGAGCTTACTGCTAACATAAAAATACTGAAAAAAATAATTTTCCCTTTCATATCTTGGTTTTTTAATTAATAAAACAAAAATATACAATTAAATTGAATTTGCAAGTTCTGAAAAATAAAATGTAGAATATTTTAATGTAAAATTACTCTGTTATTTACATTATAACCTATATAACCAGCACTTTATCGAAAAATATTGGATATTTAAAAAAATTAAAAATAGTAAAATTTAAAACAAAAAGAACGTTTTTACTTATTAAAATAATTAAAGAAATCATAATTAATTATTTCAAAAAAAAGAAATTCAAAAGTTATCAACAAATGTTAGTTGAAAAAACACATCGTGAATACGTTTCAATTCTATAAAAAATTCAAACAGACTTATAATTTATGCAATAACAAGTTCTAAACTTTGTAATAGAAAATTTTTGAAACTATCATTTTCTTCTATCTTTGCTACATGCAATTCTCTAAAATTTTAGGACAGGAATACATTAAAAATCACTTAATCAAAAGTGTCGATGCAGGCAGAATTCCTCATGCTCAATTGTTTGTTGGACCCGAGGGCAGCGGTACTTTACCAATGGCAATCGCATATGCTCAATATGTATTATGTAATTCCCAGCAAGGTCAGAATGAATCCTGTATAGTCAAATTTGAAAAAATTACCCATCCAGATCTACATTTTATTTATCCTACAGTTACTACTGAAGAGGTCAAACAAAAACCAAAAAGTATCGATTTCATTTCGGATTGGAGGGAATTTATTTTAGAAAATCCTTACGGCGGTTTATTTGATTGGTATGACAAATTGGGTGTTCAAAATAAACAGGGCGAAATTCGTGTAGACGATGCGCAGGAAATTTTAAAGTCCCTGTCCTTAAAATCCTATGAAGGCGGTTATAAAATAATGATTATCTGGATGGCCGATAAAATGAATATCGCCGCATCCAATAAACTCCTCAAATTATTAGAAGAACCACCAGAGAAAACAGTTTTTCTTCTCATTTCTGAAAATGAAGAAGATATAATTCAGACAATTCGTTCCCGCTGTCAGATAACACATTTTAATGGTTTAAGCGAGCAGCTAATTGCAAATACTCTTGTCGAAAAAAAAGAATTAGACCCAAAAACTGCTCAAAAAATTGCACATCAGGCACAGGGAAATTATAACAAAGCACTTCACTTATTGAATGCAGATGATGAAGCTTCGCCTTTTGAACAATGGTTTGTCACCTGGGTTCGGGCTGCATTCAAAGCCAAAGGAAATGCTGCTGCCATACAGGACTTGATCGAATGGAGTGAACAGATAGCAGCACTAGGAAGAGAGACTCAAAAAAAGTTTCTGCAGTTCTGTATTGAAATGTTCCGTCAGGCTCTGCTGCTTAATTATGAAGCCAAAGAACTTGTCTATATAGAAACCAAAGCTGCAAAATTCAAGTTGGAAAATTTTGCTCCTTTTGTAAACGGCAATAACATTAATGACATTTTTAAAGAAATATCAGATGCGATGTATCATATCGAACGCAATGGAAATGCGAAAATAATTTTAACAGATTTATCTATAAAACTTACACGTTTAATTCATAAAAAATAAAAGCTACATGAAATGGGCATGAACAAAATTGGCAAGAAAGACCAATAACAGCTATTCAAATTACATACGACCAATTAAAAACAATAAATATCTACATATGAATAATATTGCCTCAATCTTATTATTAGTTTTTTTAGCCATCACTTTTTTACAATCTTCCCAAGACAAATTATTTCATTGGAAAGAAAATTTAGACTGGCTCAAAGAACATTTTGCAGAAACTCCTTTACGTAATCAAGTGCCGCTTGCTTTACTGAATGTTCTGATATTGGAATTAATTTCTGGTGTCTTATGCACAGTTGGAGCCATAGAACTTGCTGTTAACAGCGGCAGAGTATATGGTTTATACGGATCAATTTTTTCCAGCATCACTCTTATTATGTTACTTTTTGGACAGCGTCTGGCAAAAGATTATGATGGCGCCAGAACTATTGTCCTATATTTTATACCTACGGTTATGGCGGTTTATTGGCTGAACTAAGACAATTTCAAAATTCAATGACAATTACAATAGCAATGTCAACTGCAAAAAATAACTCAACTAAAAATATAATACAAACAAAATCGCTTACTAATTATCTAAAATAAAATATGACGGCAAAACACCCTTCTGAATCCTTAACTATATTAACCGATTTGGTTTTACCGAGCGAAACCAATCCTTTGAATAACTTATTCGGTGGGGAACTATTAGCCAGAATGGACCGCGCAGCGAGTATTGCCGCAGGAAGGCATTCGCGCCGCATAGGAGTAACAGCATCTGTAAACCATGTTGCTTTCAACAAATCTATTCCTCTTGGAAGCGTTGTAATTATAGAAGCAAAAGTGTCCCGGGCATTTAAGAGTTCCATGGAAATTTATCTGGACGTCTGGGTGGAAGACAGACAATCCGGAAATAGAACTAAGGCCAACGAAGCTATCTATACATTTGTAGCAGTAGATGACACTGGAAGACCTGTAGATGTTCCGCCGATCGAACCTCAAACCGAATTAGAGAAACTCCGATATGCTGCTGCTTTGAGAAGAAAGCAATTGAGTTTAGTACTGGCTGGAAAAATGAATCCACATGAAGCAACAGAACTCAAAGCTTTATTTGTTGATTAATTATAAATAGAAAGCATTGGGTATACTTATATATTAGAATAAAAAATTCAATACAATAAGTTCTCTTAATAAACATGAATTTCCAAAATGATTTTCTAGGTGAAAGAAGCCAATGTCATTAAATTAAATTTTAGTGCATTCTCACAAAGACGCAAGAGCGCAAAAATATTCGTTTACAGCTTTGCGTCTTTACATCTTTTTAAAAAATGTATTTGTAAATAAAAACTTATACCAACAACATTATACAAGAAACATTGAGAGGATAGCACACCACGATACTAAAACCCATTTTGTTAAAAAATCAACTATTGCGACTTCAAAAAAAAGGAGTATTTTTACGAACACTAAAAAAATCTACGCCAGTATATAATTGGTAAATCATATAAACACAGAAGAAAAATGAAAGAAAAGACCGGTTCGGACAAAGAAGCTAAGTTAAAAGCATTGCAGCTTACGCTTGATAAATTAGACAAGACCTACGGAAAAGGAACTGTAATGAAAATGGGAGATAAAGCCATTGAGGAGGTTGAAACAATTTCATCTGGTTCTTTGGGAGTAGATTTAGCCTTGGGAGTTGGAGGTTATCCAAAAGGAAGAATTATTGAGATATTCGGACCTGAATCATCTGGTAAAACTACTTTGACCCTGCACGCAATTGCCGAAGCTCAAAAAGCAGGAGGTATTGCAGCCTTTATAGATGCAGAACATGCATTTGACAGAAACTATGCTGAGAAACTAAATGTTGATATCGAAAACCTAATCATTTCGCAGCCGGATAACGGGGAACAGGCACTTGAAATTGCCGAAAACTTAATCCGCTCCGGAGCGATTGATATCGTAGTAATTGACTCGGTAGCTGCATTGACTCCAAAAAGCGAAATTGAAGGTGAAATGGGAGATTCCAAAATGGGTCTTCACGCACGTTTGATGTCACAGGCTTTACGTAAATTAACAGGAACAATCAGCAAAACAAACTGTACTGTATTTTTCATCAACCAGCTGAGAGAAAAAATTGGTGTAATGTTTGGAAATCCTGAAACGACTACTGGAGGTAATGCTTTAAAATTTTACGCATCGGTACGTTTGGACATTCGCCGTTCTACTCAAATTAAAGACGGAGAAAATGTTTTGGGTAACCGCACAAAAGTAAAAATTGTAAAAAATAAAGTAGCGCCTCCTTTCAAGGTAGCCGAATTTGATATCATGTACGGTGAAGGAATTTCCAAAACCGGTGAGATACTTGATCTTGCTGTTGAATTTGAAATCATCAAAAAATCGGGTTCTTGGTTCAGTTATGGCGAAACCAAATTAGGACAAGGACGCGATGCTGTAAAATCTTTGATTAAGGACAATCCGGAACTGGCTGAAGAACTGGAAGAGAAAATCAAAACTCAGATTAAAGAGTTAGCAGACGCATAAAAATTGAAAAGACCGCTAAAATTGGCGGTCTTTTTTTATCAATAAAATTTAAACCATTAAGAGATTAAGGAAAATTAAGTTCTTATTTTTCTAATTGGAACTTAAAATCTTAATGGTTCAAAAACTTCAGGTTATCAATTTTATTTAATACTATCCTTTTTTTGAAATTCTAATAATTCATTTAAAATTAAATTTCGAACCTGTTCACGAAGTTCTTTTCGGTCTAAAGATTCACCAGCTGCAGAAACAGTTTCAACGGGAGGAAGCATTTTGGCACGCATCAAACCAGGACTTCCGCTATAAAAAGTATAAGATAATCTCTTTTTATTGTCGGGAAAAATAAGAGGAACTATCGGCAGATGATGATCGGCAGCCAAACGGAAAGCTCCGTCTTTGAATGCATCTAATAGAATAGACTCATCATGCGGCACACCGCCTTCGGGAAAAATACAAATACTGAGACCTCTGTTTATTCTTTTCTGCGCCTGATCGAACACTTCCATTCTGCTTTTAGAACAGCTTCTGTCTACAAGAATGCTTGTTCTTTTATAGAAAAAACCAAACAGCGGAATTTTAGCCAGCGACATTTTTCCAACGAATACAAAAGGATTATCTACAACTGCAAGCATCAGCATAATATCAGTCATCGATGTATGATTGGCAACAAACATATAACTTTTTTTGCGGTCTAATTTTTGAACCTTTTCGACTTTATAATAAAAGCCCATTCCAAAAAGAACACATTTGGCCCAAATCCGGGACATTTTAAAAAAATAGGGATAACCGCTTTCGGTCAATATAGAAATCACCAAAAAAGGAAGCATAATCAATATGGGAATAAGCATCACCACATAAAACCAAACTCTCCAAACGGACCATAATATTTTTTTTATACTTTTCATGTGCTGCTATAATTATTCTATTTTATCGCATGTAATTCGCATATTACCGTCAGTATTATCAACAAGATGACAATAATACTCATTTCATTCCGCCAAAAATAGGGAAACTTGCGGAAAATTTGGCAAAAGAATTAACTTTGCGAAAAAAATAACATACTTCATCATACTCGTACGAGATTTAAAAAACAAAAAATGGCAAAAATACTTACAGGCGTTCAAAGTACAGGTACACCACATTTGGGTAACTTATTAGGCGCAATTATACCTGCAATCGAGCTGTCCAATAAACCAGAAAACGAATCTTTTCTTTTTATCGCCGATCTGCATTCCATTACACAGATCAAAAATGGCGAAACATTAAGAGCCAACACTTATAGTACTGCAGCCGCTTGGTTAGCTTGCGGTTTAGATATTGAAAAAGTAACTTTTTACCGCCAGTCTGATGTGGCACAAACAGCAGAGCTGTCTTGGTATTTGAGCTGTTTTTTCCCTTTTCAGCGTTTAACACTAGCACATTCTTTCAAAGACAAATCCGATCGATTAGAAGATGTCAATGCCGGTTTATTCACTTATCCTATGCTTATGGCAGCCGACATCCTATTATATGATGCGGAATTTGTTCCTGTTGGAAAAGACCAGTTACAGCATTTGGAAATCACTCGTGACGTTGCATCCCGATTCAATCACCAAATGGGAGAAACATTTGTAATCCCAGAAGCAAAAATTCAGGAAGACAGCATGCTGATTCCAGGAACGAACGGAGGAAAAATGAGCAAATCAGCCAATAACTTTATCAATATTTTCTTGGATGATAAAGCACTGCGCAAACAGATCATGAGTATTGAAACTGATAGTACACCGCTTGAAGAACCAAAAAATCCAGATACCTGCAACTGTTTTACCTTATATAAATTACTTGCTGATGAAGCCCAAATCGATACCATGAGAGCCAATTATCTTGGCGGTAATTATGGTTATGGTCACGCCAAACAAGCATTGTTCGAATTGATTCTGGAAAAATTCAAAGACGAAAGAGAAAAGTACAATTACTACATTAATAACCTTCCTGAAGTAGATGCGCTGTTGAAAAAAGGAGCTGCAAAAGCGGGTATTGTTGCTGACGGCGTTTTGGCGAGAGTGAGGGAAGTTTTAGGTTTTGAGGCGTAATAAATAGCAATTTATTTTAAACATATAAGTCATTTAAGCAAGGAAAAAAACAGATAGTAAAACAAAGTCAAAATAAGTTGAACATTCTTGAAATAAAGTCTACATAAATAAACTATTCGATTTCTACATTTGTATAAAACTTAAATGGTCTTATACGAACATAAATACACTAGCTGAAAAGAGAAAACTTAAATGACTTATGTGTTTAAAAAAAGGTCATTTAAGTTTTATATTATATAGGTAAGTTTTTCTCAAATGCTGACCCAAAAGATATAAAAGAATCTGTCCCTCCTACTCCTTCTATAATATGTATTTGCTCGTAAATTATTTTGCGAAGTTCTTCGTTATTGGCCGCAACAATTTTAATGAACAAAGCATATTTGCCCGAAACCCAATGACATTCTACAATCTCAGGAATTAATTTTAGCTGTTCAGCGATTGAATATGAAAAACGGGCTTCTTTAGTTGTGATTCCAGTATACGTAATCGTTTCAAAACCATAGGTTTTAGCATTTAATTTTACCGAGAAACCAGTAATCAATCCTGAATCCTGTAATTTTTTCACACGCAGGTGCACCAGCGAATTGGACACTTTCAATTCCTTGGCCAGTTCAGAAAAAGGAATTCTTCCATTCTCACTCAGCTTTCTGATGATTTCCTGATCTAAATAATCAGTATTTTCATGATTTTTGGAGTTTAACATCGCTTACATTTTTGATTGGAAATTATAACATTGACAATTCTAAAACTAAAACAGCTTTTAAAAATGTCAAAATTACATATTTATTAGATTAAAAAGTGTATTTATAAATAATCGAAATATAAAGATGTCATTTTATAATATTTCTGTCTAGTTTTGAGTCATACTAACAATTAAAAATTTAGACAGAAATGGACAAAAATCAACTGCTTTCGAAACTTTGGGAACAATATGCCGCAATAACACCATCTGCAAAAAAAATACATGCTTTATTAGCAGATAAAGGTGAAACCATTCTAAATGACCACATTGCGATCCGTACTTTTAATGATCCGCGCATCAATATTGCTGTATTAGAAAAACCATTTCTTGCTATTGGTTACGAAGCAAGGGGCGAATATATATTTGAATCCAAAAAACTATTCGCGCAACATTACGAACACACCACTGACAGCAGTGCACCGAGAATTTTTATCTCCGAATTGGAATTGGAAAAATGTTCTGACGAATTACAGCAAACCGTCAAAACGATTTTGGACGATTGTGACCAGAACGAATTTAATAACCCAGAATTAGTACTGAGCGGTTCTATTTGGAAATCCAATTCTCATGCGATTTATACATCATTGCTGGAAGAATCCGAATATGCGGCCTGGATGTACGTATATGGTTTTCGAGCCAATCACTTTACTATTAATGTAAATGCATTGCAGAATTTTGAAAAACTGGAAGAGCTGAACAGCTTCTTAGAAGAAAATGGCTGGAAACTGAATGCTTCGGGCGGGAAAATTAAAGGAACTCCTGAACAGTTATTAGAACAATCAAGTACTTTGGCAGATTTATATTCAGTAAATTTTGAAGAAGGTATATTTGAAATCCCATCCTGCTATTATGAATTTGCTTTGAGATACGCTATGCCCAATGGAAATTTATATCAAGGATTTGTAGCTTCGTCAGCCGATAAAATTTTTGAAAGCACCGATGTGAAACTGCAGAAATAAAATACACAAAAATCTTCAATAACTTGTCTGATCTGGCGTTTATAGCGCAGGATTATGACAAGTTATTCCTTTATTTAGAAATTATTATTATTAAATTATGAAAACAGCTGCCGAAAAACACTTTTTAAAATAAATAAAACAAAATTTAAAATTGTTTTTCGAGGATTAAATTTAATAATACACCTTCAAAAAGATTATTTATAACAATAACTTCAATTCTCGTTAAACGCGCCAGTATTATACCAATAAATTTTCACATTAACAATCGAGAGGTTATCTTTGCACAAAAAATTGACAAATAATTTCTATTTGTGAAAAACACTAAAAAGATGACAGAGAATCCGGAAACATTTATATTCGATTTTGACAGTACATTTATGAAAGTCGAAGCGCTAGATGTATTATGCGAAGTAATTTACCAAGATAGTGCAGCTGGAGAGCAAATATTAAAGGAAATCCAAAGATTAACCGATCTTGGGATGGAAGGAAAGCTTTCGCTAAAAGAATCTTTAACTCAAAGAATTCAGTTATTACAAGCCAATAGAGATCATATTGGAACTGTAATTGAGGAACTAAAAAAGAAGGTTACAGCATCTGTAATCCGAAACAGGTCTTTCTTCAAACAGCATTCTGAAAATATTTATATCATTTCGAATGGTTTTAAGGAAATTATTATACCAATCGTTTCTGAATATGGCATAAAACCGGAGCACGTTTTGGCAAACACTTTCAAATTTGACCATGATGGAAAAATTATTGGTTTTGATGAAAAAGATGAATTGTGTGAAAACCAAGGAAAAGTAAAGAAAATCAAATCATTGAATCTTAAAGGTGAAGCGATAATGATTGGTGACGGATATACTGATTATGAAACTCTTGAAGGCGGTGCTGTTTCTAAGTTTTTTGCTTTTACAGAAAACGTAAGCCGTAAAATTGTAGTTGAAAAAGCCAGCCAGATTGCTCCGTCATTGGACGAAATCCTTTATGAACTATCCTATAAAGCATCTGTTTCTTATCCAAAAAACAGAATTAAAGTTTTATTATTAGAAAATATTCACCAAGACGCCGTTAATATCTTTGAGCACGAAGGTTACAGCGTTGAAACTATGAAAGGTTCTTTGAATGAAGATGAACTGATCGAAAAAATAAAAGGCGTTTCTATTCTTGGAATACGTTCAAAAACGAACCTTACTGCCAAAGTTTTGGAACATGCTAATAAGCTTCACGCCGTTGGGACATTCTGTATTGGTACAAACCAAGTAGATTTGAATGCCTGCAGCATGAAAGGAATTTCTGTTTTCAATGCTCCGTACAGCAATACCAGATCTGTTGTAGAACTGGCTTTGGGACAAATCATTATGCTGGTTCGTAACACTTTCGAAAAAAGCAAAATGATGCACGAAGGTGTTTGGGACAAATCGGCTACAAATAGTGTTGAAATCCGTGGTAAAAAATTAGGTCTTGTTGGATACGGAAGTATAGGATCGCAGCTTTCAATCATAGCCGAAGCATTAGGTATGAAAGTGTATTTCTACGATGCTGTTGACAGACTGGCTCTTGGAAATGCTAAAAAATGTTCTTCTTTAAAAGAATTGTTGGCACTTTCAGATGTTGTTTCCTTACACGTAGACGGACGCGCCAGTAACAAAAATTTAATTGATGCCGATGCTTTTGAAGCCATGAAACCTGGAGTTATCTTCCTGAACCTTTCTAGAGGTCATGTTGTTGATATTCCATCATTGGTAGCCAACTTAAAAAATGGTAAAATTCACGGAGCTGCAGTCGATGTTTTCCCTGAAGAACCTAAAAATAATGACGAACCTTTCGTTTCTGAATTAATCGGAATGAAAAATGTAATCTTGACGCCGCACATCGGAGGAAGTACCGAAGAAGCTCAGGAAGACATCGGACATTATGTTGCTCAAAAAATCATTAATTACATCAATACCGGTACTACTTACGGAAGTGTAAACCTTCCTGAAATCCAATTGCCTGAATTGCAGAGTGCGCACCGTATCATGCACATACACGAAAACGTGAAAGGGATTCTGGCACAGATAAACAATATCCTTTTGGAATATGACAACAATATTTTGGGACAATATTTGAAAACCAACGAAACTCTTGGTTATGTAATCACTGATATTGATAATTTCCATAACACAGATCTAGAGAAAAAATTAAAAGAGATTCCAAATACAATTAGATACAGAATTCTATATTAAGATTTCAGATTATTGATTAACGATTTTTGATTGAAGATTTCGTCTTATAAAAAATCAGCAATCGTTAATATAAAATATAAAAGACTTTGCGTCTTTGCGCCTCTGCGAGAAAAATAGCTCGCAAAGACGCAAAGGCGCAAAGTTGTTAAAACAAAAAAGATTATCAATTTTGATTTAAATTGTTGATTATCCCGAGATTATTGGGACTGATTTCAGATTTCGTTGTTGTAAAAAACAAACTTTACACTTTCACTAGAAAATCAGAAATCAACAATCGTTAATCTAAAATCTAAAATAAAATGAAGCTTGAAAATCTTGAAAAGCAATTAGCTGGAAAATTATTGTACGACAAAACCATACGTACACTTTATGCCACTGATGCAAGTGCTTACAAAGAAATGCCGTTAGCGGTAGCCATTCCAAAAACGAAAGAAGATATTCAAAAAATCATTGCTTTTGCAAGAGAAAACAAAAGCAGTGTCATTCCGCGTGCGGCCGGAACTTCTCTTGCCGGACAAGTCGTTGGAAACGGAATTGTGGTTGATATTTCGCAGCAATTCACCAAAATCCTTTCGGTTGACCCAGTTGAAAAATCGGCTTGGGTAGAACCCGGAGTGATTCGCGATGAGCTGAACTTACATTTAAAATCCTATAAATTATTCTTTGGCCCCGAAACCTCAACGAGCAATCGTTGTATGATTGGTGGGATGGTTGGTAACAATGCCTGTGGAGCGAGATCTGTCATTTATGGTTCTACACGCGAGCATTTATTGGAGATTAAAGGCTTTTTGGCCGATGGAAACGAAGTTACTTTTGGAGCGCTTACCAATGCTGAGTTTGAAGACAAATGCAACGGTATAAATGTCGTTAGCCCATTGGAACAAGCCATTTATGTTCAAGCGAAAGAATTACTAGGTTCACCTGAAAATAGAGCTTTATTCGAAGAAAATTATCCTAAAAAGACCATTCCAAGAAGAAATACAGGATATGCACTAGATTTATTGGCCGATAGCGAGCCTTTTGGCCATCCTGACGAAAAATTCAATTTCTGTAAATTAATTGCCGGTTCTGAAGGAACTTTGTTCTTTTCGACTGCCATAAAACTGAATTTAGTTGATGCGCTTAAACCGTTCGCCGGTTTGGTTTGCGTGCACCACAACAGCATCAACGAATCGTTGAAAGCCAACTTGGAAGCATTGAAATTCAACCCGGATAGTGTAGAGCTGATTGACCATTACATCTTGGAATGTACCAAGGAAAATATCGAGCAGAGCAAAAACAGATTCTTTGTGGAAGGTGATCCGCAGGCGATTTTGGTTGTGGAATTTTTAAGAGATTCCAAAGAGGAAATCGTGCAGGCGGCCAAAGAAATGGAAGAATTGATGCGTTCCAAAAATTTGGGTTACCATTTCCCGATTGTATGGGGCGAAGACACCAATAAAGTCTGGAACTTGAGAAAAGCCGGATTGGGATTATTGTCTAATATTCCCGGCGATGCCAAAGCCGTTGCGGTAATTGAAGACACTGCCGTTGACGTAAACGATTTACCTGATTTTATCGAAGATTTTAATGCCGTTCTAAAAGAGCGAAACCTCAGCTGTGTGCATTATGCGCACGCTGCAACAGGAGAATTACACCTTCGCCCGATCATTGACTTGAAAACCAAAGAAGGAACTGCGCTGTTCAGAACAATAGCTACCGATATCGCTCATTTGGTTAAAAAATATAAAGGCTCATTGAGTGGAGAACACGGAGATGGAAGACTTCGTGGAGAATTTATTCCGCTAATGTTGGGAGACGAAATCTACCAAATGTTTATCCAAGTAAAAAACACTTGGGATCCTTGGGGAATTTTTAATCCGGGGAAAGTGGTAAATACACCGCCAATGGACACCAACCTGAGATACAATCCAGGTCAAGACACTCCAATGCCAGAAACGTATTTTGATTTTTCCGAGCATAACGGATTTGTGCGCGCTGCCGAAATGTGCAACGGATCGGGAGACTGTAGAAAAACCGAAAAAAGTGGCGGTACAATGTGCCCAAGTTATATGGCAACCCGTGATGAAAAACACACCACTCGTGCCAGAGCCAACATTTTAAGAGAAACCATCACTAATTCGACCAAACAGAATAAATTCGATGACGAAGCTTTGCTTGAAGTTCTTGATTTATGTTTGAGCTGTAAAGGATGTAAATCCGAATGTCCATCGAATGTGGATATGGCGAAGCTAAAAGCGGAAACCTTACAGCAATACCATGATAAAAACGGCGTGAAATTCCGTTCTAAGTTAATCGGTAATACTCCAAAAATCAATCAATTATTTGCTTCAATGCCTTGGCTGTATAATTTTGGTACCAAAGGAATCATTGGAAACATTGTGAAAAGTGCAACTGGTTTTGCTGCCGAAAGATCACTGCCACAGATGTACAAGGTGACTTTTGCAAAATGGATAAAAAAATACAAGCAAACTGGTAATTTCGTTCAAGGGAAAGTATATTTATACAATGATGAATTCCTTAATTTCAATGACGTTGAAATTGGACAGACTGCCGTGAAGCTGTTTAACCGATTAGGTTATGAAGTGGTCGTCCCTCAAATTAGTATCAGCGGAAGAACCTATCTTTCTAAAGGAATGCTAAAAGAAGCCCGTGAAATTGCAGAGAAAAATACTCAGGCTTTCGCCAAAGAAATGCCGGAAAACAGCATTTTGGTTGGAATCGAACCATCGGCTATCTTGTCATTCCGTGATGAATATCCGGATTTGTGCCGTGGTGATTTAAAAGAAAAAGCAAAGAAACATTCAGACAGAGCGATGCTTATCGAAGAATTCCTGGCCAAAGAATTGGACGAAGGACGCATCACATCCGATTATTTTACGGAAAACTCCGAAAGAGTCCGTATGCATGGTCACTGTTTCCAAAAAGCCTTGTCTTCATTGGTACCGCTTAAGAAAATATTAATGTTACCAAAAAATTATACCGTCCTTAACATCCCGAGTGGATGCTGCGGTATGGCGGGTTCTTTTGGTTATGAGAAAGAACATTATGACATTTCGATGAAAGTTGGAGAATTGGTTTTGTTCCCAACAATCCGCGCCGAAGAAGAAGCGACATTGATTTCAGCTTCAGGAACAAGCTGCAGACACCAAATAAGCGACGGAACCAGCCGAAAAGCATTTCACCCTGTCGAGATACTTTATAAGGCTTTAAAATAAGTACAATTAGTTCTTTATATAAGAAATGCAGCTGTTTTGGAAATGGCTGCATTTTTTTTTGAGCTTGAAATCTTTAATGAAGGTATTTAATAATAAAAAATCAATTTGAAATTTTTTAAGAATCTTTTATATCTTTCGAAAATAATAATGCTTAATTCAACTGAGTTATTCTGCACAAATTTAGTCACATAAAACCAAAATAATTCATAATCCAAACTAATATACTACTAAAAATGAGCGAAACTAAAATTGAAAATTTAGAAAATAAACTTGGCATTTTAAATCTGTTAGTGATCATTTTATCAATATATGTTTTAGGTTCGTTACTTGTTGATTCTTTTGTAATTTTGTCACCTGAAACTTCGACTCTTTTAAATTATATAGACAACACAATTTGTGCTTTTTTCTTTGTAGAATTTTGTATTCGTTTTTTCAAAACAGAAAATAAATTAAAATTTATGCGTTGGGGCTGGGTTGATTTAATTTCTTGCATTCCAATGGTAAATTATTTGCGAACAGGAAGATTATTACGTTTAATACGTCTGCTTCGTATCGTTAGAGCTTTTAGATCAACAAAACATTTGATAAGTCATATTTTTGCTAATAAAGCACAAGGAGCCTTAACCTCTGTTTCTATCATTGCAGTTTTACTTATTATATTTTCTGCGATTGCTATACTACAAGTAGAAAAAGATCCAAATAGTAATATTAAAACTGCTGAAGATGCTATTTGGTGGGCGTATGTTACGATTACAACGGTTGGTTATGGTGATAAATTTCCTGTTACCACAGAAGGGCGAATAATCGCATCAGTTTTAATGACAGCTGGAGTTGGACTTTTTGGAACATTTACAGCTTACGTTGCTTCACTGTTTGTCATTGATAATAAGAATACAAATTAGGCGATTTGAATAATATTATTAAAACCAATGATAACAATAGAAACCTTACGAAAATTAGCCCTTTCGTTCCCCGAAGCAACCGAGGAACCACACTTTGAAAAAACATCTTTCAGAGTAAAGAAAAAAATATTTGCCACTTATGATGAAAAGCTCAAAAGAGCCTGCATAAAATTATCCGAAATTGACCAAAACGTTTTTTCTTCGGCAGATAAATCCATTATTTATCCGCTGGAAAACAAATGGGGCAAACAAGGCTGGACTTTAATTGAGATGGAAAAAATAAACAAAGACTTATTTATCGATGCTTTGACAACGGCTTATTGTGAAACAGCACCAAAAAAACTTGCTGAAAAATTACGTCCAAATAATGAATACCCCTAACAGAAATATTGATTGAAGAAATCATGACAGCAAAAAAGCAGACTATAAAAAAAGTCTTAAAGACAATCTGGATAACAGCTGGAATAGTTTTCACGCTTTGGGTGTTCTATTCATCACAATCACAAGGAGTGAGTAATCAGTCACTAAAAGAAAGTCCAGCTATTAAAATACAAAATACAGATGATTATTATTGTTTTACGCCAAAAGCAGCATTTAAAAATGTATTCATTTTTTATCCTGGTGCAATGGTTGATCCAAAAGCATATGTCCCGCTTTGCAGAAAAATAGCCGAAAACAGCATAAAGGTTTATTTAATCAAAATGCCTTGGCGGCTGGCATCCAAAGGATATAACAAGCCCAAAGAATTACATTTGCTCTGCGATACTAACAAAACATACATCCTTTCAGGACATTCGTTGGGAGCAAAAATGGCCGCTCAGTTTGTATTCGAAAACCCTGAATTAATAGACAAACTAATACTCATTGGCACTACACATCCAAAAACTTTTTCTCTTGCTGACTGCAAAATACCCGTCTTAAAAATTTATGGTTCAAAAGACGGAGTTGCTGACGAAAAATCTATTTGGGATAACCGGTCAAAACTGCCAAAAACAGCAAAGTTTCAAAGAATAGAAGGCGGTAATCACTCTCAGTTTGGTTACTATGGTTTTCAGTTAGGAGACAATAAAGCCACAATCTCAAGAGAAAAACAACAAGCAGAAACTTTAAAAATCATTATGGATTTTATAAATGAATAGAGTACTCTGTCTCCCGAACAGTTAATCACATTATTATAAAAAATGACACCAAGAATAATAACAGCAGACGAAAAAAAATTAATTGGAAAACGGCTTGTAATGAGTTTCGCTGACTACAAACCAAGCGAACTCTGGAAAAGTTTTATGCCAAGACGCAAAGAAATAAGCAATAACCTCTCCAGCAATTTAATTGCCATGACGGTTTATCAGCCGGCACATTTTCAAAATTTCAGTCCGGCAAATGAATTTGAAAAATGGGCTGCAGCCGAAGTTTTAAACTTTGACACTATACCTTCCGAAATGGAAATTTTTACTTTGAGCGGAGGACTTTATGCCGTTTTTGGCTATAAAGGCTTAAATACTGATGATTCCATTTACCGCTATATTTACCTCGAATGGATTCCTAATTCGGATTACGAATTGGATGACAGACCTCATTTTGAGATTTTGGGTGACAAATACAAAAACGGCGACCCGGAATCGGAAGAGGAAATATGGATACCGATAAAACGCAGGTAATAAATCCAGTACCTCATTTTAAAACAGCCCTTCCAATGCTTTATTTTGGATTCCAATTTTTGTAAAGTCAAAATTCAGTTTATTCTTCAAAATGGAAGCATAAACACTTCTAAAATCAATTTCATGGCGCAAATCACCATTGTCCAAATTGCTGAGATTGGGGTTATTTCCAATAATTTTCCCTAGATTATTACCTCCGATGATAAACATTGGAGCCGCTGTTCCGTGGTCGGTTCCTCGGCCATTATCTTTTACACGACGGCCAAATTCAGAGAAAACAACAATGGTCACATTCTGTAACTGCTGTGATTTTTTTAAATCTTCGTAGAAACTAAAAACAGCATCATTGAGTTCAGTCAATCTGTTTTTATGAATAGAAAGCTGATTATCATGGGTATCAAAACCGCCAAGGGAAGTATAATACACCTTGGAATTTAAGTTACCTTTTATCAATTTCGAAATCCATTCGAGGTTTTTTGCCAAGCCTGTTTTTGGATAAACAACATCTGAAGCAGCTGATTTTGCTAATGCTTTCTGAATTTCATCTGAACCTTCTATAACAGAGTTTGCCACTTTTCGAACAAAATCCAATTGAGGATTTCCCGATAACTGCCCTTCGTTTTCATGTTTGTTTTTAGTTTTAAACTGGTCGGGATCTTTTACAGTAATCGAATTCAGTTCATCTCCTTTCAGTGCCAAGTTATCAATAGTGTCAATATTTATTCCTGCTGTAGGCTGATGCTCCCTGCACTGCAGATCCAGATAACGCCCAAGCCAACCGTCATTTAAATATTCTTGATTTGTGGGTGCTGTCTGCCAGATTTCCTGGCTTCGGAAATGAGAGCGCACCGGATTTGCGTAGCCCACATTTTGGATAACAGATAAATCACCGCTTTGCTGCATGCTCGCAAACCCTTTCAAAGCAAGATGAAAAGCCATTCCTTTTGCAGTATTTAAAACCTCATCTTTCGAAATGGCAATTGCCGGACGTGCATAATAATACAGCGCATCTTCAAAAGGGATAAAAGTGTTAAGCCCGTCGTTTCCGCCATTTAACTGCACAAAAACCACACATTGTTCGCCCAAAACCAAATTAGTCTGTGAGCCAAAAGAATATAAAAAATCAGGTAACAGAAGTGATCCTCCTGTAAATGTTCCCGTAAGCGTTAAAAATTTTCTTCTGTCCATGATGAATAAGTCTTAATGTTGAAAGTCATAAATTCTAAAACCCTGACTGCGTTTAACTTTATGACCTTTGGCTAAACTATTAAATTAATTGAAATTCAGGAGTTTTTACCATAAAATTGAATAACCGCAATACAGCATTATCCGAACCTTCGGTTTTGCTGTCAAAATCATACTTTAAAATTCTTTCGAAATCCTCCTGATCGGATGCATCGGTTTTAAACAGCAGACGCTTTTCGAGTTCGGCAATGATTTCTTTATTGCTTCCGCTTTTATCCCAATCCAGTTTCACCTTAAACTGTCTATTTGGATTTTGAGCCATCATCTGATTTTCAGTATTTTGTTTATTCCCCCGAGTTAAGTTTTTACCATTACAAAGGAGATCAGCAACATTGTTCCGCTGTAAAAAAACCTGTGAAGTAAGCCAGGAATTACCTCCGTCCCACCCTTTTACATTGGGCTGATTGAACAGATCCATTCCTTGATCTCTTAGAAATTTAGCAATTAATCTTTCATTTGGGTTTTCGATATTGAGTTCGTTTGTCAGCTGCAGAATATATTCCAATGGGCTTTTAATCTTGGAACCAGCATTATTTTTGGCAAATTCTTCGGTAAATATCTTGATTAATAAGGGCTTTATTTCAAAATCCTTTTTTCTCAGATAACCACCATAGTAGTGAACCAGTTCTTCTTTTGGATTATCGTAAATAAACCACTGCATTATTTTTCGGGTAATCAGATAAGGAATATTCGGCTGTTCAAAAATAATGTCAATCATTTCATCGATTTTAAAACTGCCTTTTTTCCCAAAATAAACAAAGCTCTCATTATCTTCAAATTTTGGTCTGTAAACGGCTCCATCATCACCTAGACCTAGACCAGCAAGGCCTTTGGCACCGTTTTTTATATCATCTTCCGAGTAATTACCGATTCCGAGTGTGAAAAGCTCCAATAATTCCCTGCTTAAATTTTCGTTGAGTTTGCCTTTTCGGTTGTCTGTATTATCCAGATAACGCACCATTGCATTGCTTTTAACAATTTCCTTAGTCAGGGTTTTGAAATTTCCAAAAGCATTTTTCCTTAAAATCTGATTGTGCTGAAAAAGCCAGTAATTTACTTTCACCTTTGAAAACGCAGCCACATAATGATTATGCCAGAAACAAGTCATTTTTTCGCGAAGCGGAAATTCTGAAGTAATCATTTTATCAATCCACCAGATTTTCATTTCTTCAAAAGTCTGCCGTTCCAGTTTCTGTTTTTCCTGTTTTTGTTCCCTTGGGGCATTTTTATACAAATCCCGAAACTGCTGAAATTCAGCTATTGTTTTTGGGCTGTTTTCCAAAAAGGAAGGAATAGAGGAATCTACTGGAGCCGAAAATGAATTTTCAACAAAAGAAGCCAGTTCTTTTTTAGAAATTTTCGATGCTTCTTTATCAGTGAAACCCAAACGAAGAGACCAAAGCACATTTTGATTCATAATAAAAGTATTTAGATGAATGCGAAATCGTTTTAGTTTGACCAGTATTTATGAAAATGGTTTA
>NZ_JADKPR010000039.1 GCF_015351475.1 Flavobacterium sp. HJJ
TTTAAATAAAAAAGACTGCCGATTAAAGCAGTCTTTGTTTTTTTTGAATGTATAAGACTATTGAAAGTCAGTGTCTTTTACTCCTTCGTTTATTGTAACTTCAGATATTTTGATGTTTAATTCTATACCTACGTTTTGAATAATATTGAATGGCACTTTTACGCTTTTCACTTCTCTGTAATCTCCAAAATTTGTAGTCACTGTCATTTTTTGGCCTCCTTGTTCTAGGTTTTTGGTTTCGGCAAGTTTTAATCCTGTTTTGGTGTCGTAGAAGTATGTTGTTTTGTTGCTTTTGATAGCAAAAGCATCACTTCCATTGATATTTTCAATTCTGTCGATGATAAGAGCCGGATTTTTTAATAAAAGCACTTCTTCAAACGGTGTTGCAGATGCTTTCATTTCGGCTAATTCTGCTCCTTCAAAATCCTTGCGCTGTCCTTGCTGAATAGCGTAAGCTCCTTTTTGATTAACGACCTGTTTCATTATGCTCATAGGTCCCATTGCGATTTCTATTAATGAGTTTCCTTTGATGTCTGTTTTTGAAGTGAAAGTTAAAGGAGATGGGGCCTGCGGTACAGAAGTTGTTCCGCTTACAGCAATAGATTTTACAGCAGCTACTGCTTTTTCTCCCCCAATTGCTTTTATGTAGTTTTCAAATACATTTTTAGCTGTAATTCCTGCTGGAATTTCTTTTTTCAACACAGGTTTTTCTAAAGGATTAGCATATTTGTCAAAATAAAACATTGGAATCTTTAATTTTTCCAAACCTGGTCCTATTTCAGATGCCTTTCCGGCAATAACTATTCGGATATTGTCTATTAAGAAATATTTGTTGGCAACACGCAGTATGTCATCAGCGGTTACTGCATTTATGGTCTGTATGTATTTTTCGTAGAAATCGGCTGGAAGTTTTTCGGTTTCAATGTTTAATGCATATCTGGCTACTGCCTGCGGTTTTTCGACCTGCATCACAAAACGTCCAATGTAGCCTGCTTTTACAGTAGCAAGTACTTCTTCGGTTACTTTTTCGGTTCTTATTCTTTTTATTTCTTTGACAAATTCTACTACGGCACTATCGGTAACGGAGTTTCTTACAGCTGATTTTGCAAAGAATTTATTAGTGTATTTTCCTGCTCCGACATTTGATCTTGCGCCATAGGTCCAAGCATGTTTTTCGCGTAGATTCATATTCAGATAACTGTTGAAGTCACCTCCTAGAATCTGATTGGCAATAACTGCAGGGAAAAAATCTGGATCTCCCATTTTTAAGTTTACAGTATTTACAAGTGTAATTTCAGACTGAACAGCATTTGGAACGTCAACTAAGTTGATTTGCAGATTAGAAACATTTACTGGAATATCGTAGGATGTTTTTGGTGCGCTTTTTTTCGGCCATTTGCCAAATAGTTTTTCTACCGCCTCTTTTACATTTTTATATTTGATGTCACCAATAACTACTAAATAAGCGTTCTCTGGAACAAAGTAATTGCTGTAATTGGTTTCAATGTCTGCGAGAGTAATATTGTTTAATGTTGCTTCTGTAACAAATTCACCAGAAGGATGAGTTTTGCCGTAAGCTAAAGCATCTACCACACGATTAGCAATTGCTGGAACGCTTTTTTCTTCGGCTTTCATGCCTTCAATCATTTTGGCTTTTTCTTTGTCAAATTCTTCTTGGGTGAAATTTGGATTTAAAGCACCTTCAGCCATTAGTTCTAAAACTCTTCCGCTGTATTTAGAAAGAGAATTGGCAGTAGCTCCCTGTGAACTGAAATTAATGTCAGCTCCAAGAAAGTCTATTTCTTCATTGAAAGCAGTTTTTGATGTTTTTTTACTTCCATTACCTATTAAGTTACTCGTCAATTCATCGACTCCTTTTTTATTTCCTTCTGCAAATGGTGCATTATCCAGTGTAAGGTTGAAAGAAACCCTTGGCAGTTTATGGTTTTCAACTACCAATACTTTCATGCCGTTTGCTAAAACAAAGGTTTGTGGTTTTTTGATATTAATTGTAGGTGATTTTCCGGGTTTGGGTTGCGTGCGGTCTTGTGCTTGCATGATTCCTGTTAAAAATAGAAGGATGAATAGTATACTTGTTTTTTTCATGATGTTGGTTTCTTTAGTTAAGAGGTTTTGCTTTGGCTGGTACATAATCTAAAAGTAAACGCTGGTTTGGATTTAGGTATTTTTTAGCAACCTCTCTTATTTCTTCACGTGTAATAGAATGGTATAATTCGATTTCTGTGTTGATTAGATTTACATCTTTGTACAGCAGATAGAAGGATGCTAGATTGTTAGCAATTCCTTCAATAGTAGAATTAGCGTTTACGAAGCTGTTATCAAACTTGTTCTGTAATTTTTGATAGTCATTTTCGGAAATTAATTCAGTTTGTATTTTTACAATTTCTTCGTCTATCTCTTTAAGAATATCTGTTGTTGTGAAAGTTCCCATTGGCAGGCCATATAATATGTACATACCGTAATCTTCCTGACTGAAACCAACTGCGCCAATCTGCAGTGCCATTTTTTTGTCATCAACTACTTTTTTGTAAAGTTTGGAACTTTTTCCGTCACTTAGATAAGATGAAATCAAATCCAAAACTCTTGCGTCCCTGCTTTTCATTGAAGGAGTGCGGTAGCTGGCTACTAACATTGGGATCTGAATATTAGGGTCTTCGTAAGTAGCTTTGATAGTCTGCGTTATTGGTTCTTCGGTATAGATTTTTTTAGGAGTTACTTCGCCTTTGGCAATTGGTCCAAAGTATTTTTGAATCCATTCCTTTGCCTGGTTTTTTTCGAAATCACCAGCTACTACCAATACAGCATTGTTTGGCAGGTAAAACTTTTTGTTGAATGCTTGAAATTCTTCAAGAGTAGCAGCATCCAAATCTTTCATTGAACCAATAGTTGTCCAGCGGTACGGATGATTTTTAAACATGTTTTCTTTTACGGCCGCCAGAATGTTCCCGTAAGGTCTGTTGTCGTAACTTGTTCTTTTTTCTTCTTTTACCACTTCGTTTTGAGTGTCAACTCCAATTTTATTAATAATAGGATGCATCAATCTTTCGGATTCCATCCAAAGTCCCAATTCCAAATTGTTTGATGGGAATATTTCATAATAATAAGTTCTGTCATCGGTGGTGTTGGCGTTATTGGTGCCTCCATTTGAAGTTACAATTTTGAACCATTCGCCTCTTTTAATGTTTTCGGTTCCTTCAAATAATAGATGTTCAAAAAAGTGGGCAAAACCAGTACGGTCCGGTTTTTCATCTTTGGCGCCTACATGATACATAACAGACGTAATTACAACAGGGGCAGAGTTGTCGTGATGTAATATAACGTGTAATCCGTTATCTAAATCGTATTCTTCAAAAGCTACTTTTTGAGCCGAAGCTACTCCTCCTAACATTAATGCAGCGCTTAATATCATTATTGATTTTTTCATAAAGATTAATAATTTGATTATATAGGTATTGGTTTTATGGATTTGTTACACAAAAGTACTTTTTTTATTGGACAGAAAGTAAGTAAATACAGTATTAAGAATTTATTAACGCTCTTTTATTTTTTGGCTGTAAGTGTTTCAAAAAGAGGCTGAAACAGGTTTTGAAAATCAATTAAATATTTTTTTATCAAAGGATTGCAGGGTAAATATTTAATTGTATATTTGCATCCTTAAAAATTATTAAAACAATTCAGTATGTATGCAATCGTAGAGATAGCAGGGCAACAGTTTAAAGTTAGCAAAGACCTAAAGGTTTACGTTCACCGTTTGGCAAATGAAGAAGGATCAAAAGTTTCTTTTGATAAAGTTTATTTGGTAGATGATAACGGATCAATCACAATAGGCGCCCCAGCTATAGAAGGTGCTTCAGTAGAAGCTAAAGTGTTACAACACTTAAAAGGTGATAAAGTTATCGTTTTCAAAAAGAAAAGAAGAAAAGGATTCAAAAAAAGAAACGGTCACAGACAATATCTTACTCAAATTGTAATTGAAGGTATTACTGCAGGAGGAACAGTTAAAAAAGCAGCAGCTCCAAAAAAAGCAGCAGTTGAATCTTCAACAGAAGAAACTGAAGTAGCAGCTCCTAAAGTGAAAAAAGCTCCTAAAGCTAAAAAAGAAGATACACAAGAATAATAACAAAATAAACTAATACGTCATGGCTCACAAGAAAGGTGTCGGTAGTTCGAAGAATGGTAGAGAATCAGAATCAAAACGTTTAGGCGTTAAGATTTTTGGTGGTCAGGCTGCTATTGCTGGGAACATCATCGTTAGACAAAGAGGCTCAAAACACAATCCAGGTGAAAACGTTTACATAAGTAAGGATCATACTTTACATGCAAAAGTTGATGGAGTTGTTGTTTTCCAAAAGAAAAGAGATAACAAATCTTATGTTTCTATACTTCCATTCGAAGCATAATCATAAAGATTTCTCATTATACAAAACCCGTCTCGTTAATAATACGAGACGGGTTTTTGTTTGTTTTGTCTCGTTCTAAAAAAAGTTGACTATAATTACTTTAATTATGTCACTATCAAGTAAAGAATTCAAAAAAAGGCTTCCCTGTAGAAACTTATAGTGAGTTATTTAAAAAGCAAGTAGTAAAAGAGTTTGAATTGGGATTATTTACTAAAACAGAACTCCGTAGGCGTTACACGATTAAGAGTCATAGTTGTATTGATATTTGAAAAGGTATGTCTAAAGGAAAAAATATCATAATGCTGCAAGAGTTCTAATTATGTAAAGCTTCGTTAATTTGTTAAAACAGGAATTGTGAATTCCTTATCAGTAATCCAAGTGAAAAAGAAGAAAATACTTATTTTATAGTTTTGAATTTTAGCTCTTATGTAGAGATTTTTACATGATTTTGATGTGATATTTCTGATTCAGAATAAAATAGGTAAGTGAATTATTTATAATTTTTATGTTAAAATTTTTAGATTATATTATTTTTAGTTTTTATTTGTGATAATATGATAATTTAAGTGATTTTTTTTCTCGTTTTTAGGATTGAATTTAACAGTTTAAAATAAAAATACTACTATTTTATTTTATCCAAAACGAATGAATAAACTGATTATTTTGTGAAATGTTTTTGTTTGGTCTAGTATACTTGTTTATTAGTCTTATTAGTGTTAAAGTTAAAGGGCTTGCTTAAGATTTAGGATGTCTTTTTTTTAACTTTAAGTATAAAAATATAAGATTATGAAAGCATTTCACCTGATTTTTTTGTACTCTGCTTCCTTAATTTCTCAAGTAGATGTTAAGCAGGATAAATTGGCGCATTTTGGCGCAGGAGCATTAGTGTCTGTATTGGCATATGGACCGATTCATAAATTAACAAAGAGTGCTCCAAAGGCACTTCTTTATTCGACTGCTTGTGCTGTTTTAGTGGGAGCAATGAAAGAGGCTTATGACCTGAAATATGGTAAGACTGATTTTAATGGTGCAGATTTGGCTATGACAGCATTTGGAGGGTTTACGGCAAGCTCGGTCATTACAATATCTGTTACAAATAAAAGCAAGCGTAAGCAGTTAGAAAAAATTGAAAAATTAAAAAAAGAAGAGCAATTACTGCCAAAAGAAATTCCTGTTACAGCTACGATAACAGATGTGGGTTTGAATCTGAATGACTGATGCTGGATGTACTGACAGATTTGGTATGTTATCTTTTATTACGGATCATTCGATGCTTTTGAAGTAGATAATATCATTAAAAACCCTTGCAATCTGATAATGAATCAGTTTACAAGGGTTTTTTAATGATATTTTAGATCTTACAATCTATACTTATTTAGTATCTATAATATTCTGGTTTGAATGGACCTTGAACTTCAACACCAATGTAAGCAGCTTGATCTTCTCTTAGAACTTCAAGTTCAACACCTAATTTAGCTAAGTGTAAAGCAGCCACTTTTTCATCTAAATGTTTTGGTAACATGTAAACTTCATTTTTGTAAGCTACACTGTTATTCCACAATTCGATCTGGGCCAAAGTCTGGTTTGTAAATGAGTTACTCATTACAAAACTTGGGTGGCCTGTAGCACAGCCAAGGTTAACTAAACGGCCTTCAGCCAAGATGATGATATCTTTTCCGTTGATGTTGTATTTGTCAACCTGTGGTTTGATTTCGATTTTAGATGCACCGTGGTTTTTGTTTAACCATGCCATATCAATTTCATTATCGAAGTGACCGATGTTGCAGACAACAGTTTTGTCTTTCATTTGCTCGAAGTGCTCCCCAAGAACGATATCTTTGTTTCCTGTAGTTGTAATGATGATGTCTGCATTAGCAATTACAGTACTTAATTTTTTAACTTCATAACCGTCCATTGCGGCCTGTAACGCACAGATTGGATCGATTTCAGTAACTGTTACAATAGAACCAGCACCTCTGAAAGAAGCAGCAGTTCCTTTTCCAACGTCACCGTATCCGCAGACAACAACTCTTTTTCCAGCTAACATCAAATCAGTTGCACGGCGTACTGCATCTACAGCAGATTCTTTACAGCCGTATTTGTTATCAAATTTGGATTTAGTAACAGAATCGTTAATGTTTATTGCAGGCATTGGAAGAGTTCCCGCTTTTACTCTTTCGTACAATCTGTGTACTCCAGTAGTAGTTTCTTCAGACAATCCTTTGATTCCAGGGACTAATTCTGGGTAACGGTCAATAACCATGTTAGTTAAATCGCCACCATCGTCAAGAATCATGTTCAATGGTTTTCTGTCTTCTCCAAAGAATAAAGTCTGCTCAATACACCAGTCAAATGATTCTTCGTCAAGACCTTTCCATGCGTAAACTGAGATTCCAGCAGCAGCAATTGCAGCAGCAGCCTGATCCTGAGTAGAGAAAATGTTGCAGGAAGACCAAGTAACTTCAGCACCAAGAGCAATTAAAGTTTCAATCAAAACAGCAGTTTGGATAGTCATGTGCAGACATCCAGCGATACGAGCACCTTTAAGCGGCTGTTCATCTTTGTATTCAGCGCGAAGTGCCATTAAACCTGGCATTTCAGCCTCAGCTAGTTCAATTTCTTTTCTTCCCCAAGCTGCTAGAGAAATGTCTTTTACTTTGAAAGCCACATATGGCGTAGTCGTTGTACTCATTTTTTTATAGTATATTTGTATAATTACTTCGTCCGTTCGCTTTTTCAGGCTCGGGATTGAAATTTTTGCAAATTTACATAATAACTTATTATTTAAAAAGCGTTCGGGAATATTTATGATTTGTTTAATCCCGTAATCGAAAGTATTTCAGATTGTAGATTAGCGATTTAGGATTTTTGATTTAAGAAAAATAAAACAAAATGGAATTTCTTAAATGGTATCAGAACTCTAAATCTGAAATCTGAAATCACTATATAAAATCTAAAATCACAATGCCTTTATTTAAAACTATAAACGTCAATCCGACAACACAAATCCTGATTTGGAAAGTAACCGAATCCTTTGATGAGCTATTTCAAAAGGTAGTTTTGAAAGAAAAAACACAGCTCAGATTAAACGGAATGAAATCCGAATTGCATCAGCGTGCTTTTTTGAGTGTGCGAATGCTGATACAAGAAGCTGGAATTAGTGACTTTGATCTGCATTATGATGAATTTGGTAAACCTTATTTAGATGATGGCCGTTATATTTCGATTACCCATTCTCACAATTTTGCCGCAGTTATTGTCAGTGAAGAAACCGTGGGAATTGACATGGAGTTACAGCGTGAGAAAATAATCCGTATTGCAGATAAATTTGTAAACGAAAAAGAATTGAAGCGTTTGCAAAGTTTTGATACGCTAGATTACATTAAAAAACTCACGGTTAAATGGGGTGCCAAAGAAGCAATTTTCAAAATCAGAAACGAAAAAGGAATCAGTTTTAAGGATCATATTCAGGTGGCGTCATTTTCTTTAGCAGAAAATAAAACCCATGCCTGTCTTTTTTTTGATGATTTGGAAAAAATGTTCGAAGTAAATTATCTGGAAGTAGAAAACTTTATTTTGGTTTATGCTTTCGAAAAATAGTTTTTAATCTTTGTACCTCTTTACGCTAACTTTGCGCATCTCTTTGAATTTCTATGGCTATATATAAACAAATTCTTCAATCAAAAGAAGCTAATCAGAAGCTGCTTGCCATTCTTCTGGATCCCGATAAAATTATTTGGGCAAGTTTGGACAGTTTAATCGAAAAAATCAAGCAGTCACCAGCAACCCATGTTTTTATTGGCGGAAGCCATGTTCAGAATAATATTCTGGATGATTTGATCAAAGCTTTAAAACAAAAGATAAGTCTGCCTGTTGTTCTTTTTCCGGGAAATCCGTCCCAAATTTCAGATAAGGCCGACGCAATTTTGTTTTTATCTTTGATTTCAGGGCGAAACCCTGATTATTTGATAGGTCATCAAGTGGATGCAGCGCCAATTTTAAAGAAAACAAAACTTGAAATTATCTCGACGGGTTATATGCTGATTGAGAGCGGAGGTGAAACAGCCGTAGAACGTATTAGTAAAACCAAACCATTAGAAAGACTAAAGCTGGATTTAGCTGTTGCTACTGCTCAGGCGGGAGAGATGTTAGGAAATAAGCTGATTTATCTCGAAGGCGGAAGCGGTGCAAAGCAGGCTGTTCCATTAGAAATGATTCAAAAAGTTGCTCAAAATATTGAAATCCCCCTTATTGTTGGCGGCGGAATTACAAATTTGCAGGGTATTCAAAACGCATACGAATCGGGTGCCGATTTAGTTGTTATTGGAACAGCGTTTGAAAATGATTCCGATTTTTTTAATACATAACTTGAAATAAAATGTTTGATTATTTTTTTGCCCAATATAAAGATTATCCAATTCACGAAGTGTATTTAGAACTTATTGCTGTTTTTTTTGGGCTGTGCAGTGTCTGGTATGCTAAGAAAGATAATGTTTGGGTTTTTCCAACAGGGTTAATCAGTACGTTTATATATGCTTATTTACTTTGGCAATGGAGTCTGTTGGGAGATTCTATGATAAATGTTTATTATTTTATAATGAGCATTTATGGATGGTATCACTGGACACGAAAAAAAGGCGATATCGATGAATTTCCAATTTCTACGACGAACGGTAAAGAGAGGGGGATTGCAGTGATTATTTTTGCATTAACTCTTGTTTTTGTAGTTGCTGTATATCTTTATTTTAATAAATTTACCACTTGGTATTCCTATTTGGACACCATATTGACTGCAATTTTCTTTGTTGGAATGTGGTTAATGGCTAAAAGAAAAATTGAAAACTGGCTTTTTTGGATTGTAGGAGATTTACTTTCTATTCCGCTTTATTTTGCAAAAGGTTATACTTTTACCAGTTTTCAATATACAGTATTCACAATTATTGCCGTGTACGGTTATTTAGAATGGAAGAAAATCTTAAACAGCTCGCAAAATCCGGAGTTACACCAATAATAAAAATTGCTATTTTTGGACCAGAGTCTACTGGAAAAACTACTTTGGCAACACAGCTTGCGGAGTATTATAAAACGGTTTGGGTTCCCGAATTTGCGCGCGATTATCTGCAGGAAAAATTAGACAGCGGCCGTGGAATCTGTGATATTGACGATATGATGCCCATCGCTTATGGTCAGACAAAATTAGAAAATGAAAGCGCATTAATTGCTAATAGGTATCTTTTTTGTGACACTAATCTGTTAGTGACAAAGGTGTTTTCAGAGCTGTATTATAATTTTTGTGATTCATTATTGGATAAAGCGGCCCGTACCCATCAATATGATCTGTTTTTTTTGACAGATATCGATGTGCCTTGGGAGGACGATGGTCTGCGTGACAGTCCTGAGGGAAGAGAAAGTATTTTTGAAGTATTTAAACAGTCATTGATTGATAATAAAAAAACATTTATTACAATTTCTGGCGATAAAGAGACCCGCTTAAAGAAGGCTGTAGCCATTATAGAGCAATTAACTGCAGCTTTAGAGATGGGGTTCTCTTCTGCTGATTTTCTGCAGATTTACCAGCACGGCATTCCAATAGAAAATATAAAAAGACAGCTTTGTATTTTCAAGGAAGGTATGCAGAAAACGATATTGGTTAATCCAGCAACAATAAATCATGGAGTTTTAAAATTATCTGATGTTGAATTTGAGCAAAAAGCGGACTTTTTTGTCGCTAATAAATCAAGTCTCAAACTGCTGAAATTTGTTCCGGCTTCTGGAGCAGCAACAAGAATGTTTAAGTTCTTGAATACTTTTTTGAATGACTTTAAGTTAGGTCATGAAACGATTAATGCCTATATCAACAGAAAAAAAGATGCGGAATTATCCTTATTTATTGTAGGGATGGATAAGTTTCCTTTTTTTAAGGAAGTAGACGAAAAGCTGCGTGAAATATATCCCGATTTTAATAAACTGAAGAGTGATTATAAAAACTATTATTTCATAAAGATTCTTCTGTCACCTGAATATTTCAACTTTGCTAATAAACCCAAAGGAATTCTTCCGTTTCATAAATATCCTGCAAATATAGTTACTCCTATTGAAGAGCATTTGCATGAGTGTGCTTTTTATGCAACTTCAAATAATCATTCCAGTCTGCATTTAACGGTTTCTGAGAATCATCAGGAACAGTTTGAAGCTATTATTGAAAGGATTAAAGAAAAAATTGAAATTAAATCGAATTCAAAAATAGAAGTTAGTTTTTCCT
The DNA here is from genome assembly GCF_015351475.1 of Flavobacterium sp. HJJ. Classification (GTDB taxonomy): domain Bacteria; phylum Bacteroidota; class Bacteroidia; order Flavobacteriales; family Flavobacteriaceae; genus Flavobacterium; species Flavobacterium marginilacus. Next base: position 10,684 of record NZ_JADKPR010000039.1, read on the forward strand.
TTCAAAAAAAAGAAACGGATACTATTGCTGTAGATTTAGACAATAAACCTTTTCGAGATGATAATGGAAAGCTGGTCTTTCGGCCTGGAGGACATGGTGCTTTGATAGAAAACTTAAATGCAATTGATGCGGATGTTGTTTTTGTTAAAAATATAGATAATGTAATCCAGAATGACATTCATCAAATTTCATTTTATAAAAAAAGCTTGGCAGGAGTCTTGTTAGAGCTGCAATTTCAGACTTTTGAATATTTGAAAGTATTGGATAGCGGTGATGTATCTGAAGAAATATTGAGCGGGATTTTGGTCTTTATTAAAGAAAAACTGAATATTGAATTGAATAATGATTTTTTTAAATTTAAACAAAAAAATCAAATTGGTAAATTAAAGGATCTGCTCAATAAGCCCATTCGTATTTGCGGTATGGTAAAAAATGAAGGAGAACCTGGCGGAGGTCCTTTTTGGGTAAGAAGTATTGACGGTAAGCAGACTCTGCAGATTGTTGAGAGTTCGCAGATTGATTTGAAAGACAGCAAACAATTGAAAATCTTTGGAGATTCTACGCATTTTAATCCTGTAGATTTGATTTGCGGATTGAAAAATTATCAAGGTCAAAAGTTCGATTTAAAACAGTTTATAGATCCAGAAAGCGGTTTTATTGTGCATAAGAATCATGCAGGAGTTGATTTAAAGTCGTATGAGCTTCCAGGTTTGTGGAATGGAGCTATGGCAAATTGGCTGACTGTTTTTGTAGAAGTGCCACTGTCGACTTTTAATCCTGTAAAAACGGTAAATGATTTATTGAAAAAAGCACATCAGCCTTTATAAATGGAAGTTCAAACTGCCCTTTTGGAGGTAAAATATAAAGCAGTAAGAAGCAGCGGTGCCGGAGGGCAGAACGTAAATAAAGTTTTGTCCAAGGTTGTGCTGACTTTTGATTTGCGTAATTCTTTGGCACTTTCTCAAGAAGAAAAGCTGGTTTTGGAAACCAATTTACAGCATCGGCTGACTTCAGATTTAATTCTGATTTTGAATTGCGATGAAGATCGCAGTCAGCTCAAAAATAAAGAGATCGTTACTAAACGATTTTTGGATATTTTAAAAAAAGGATTGTATGTGCCAAAAGTGCGAAAACCTGCCAAAATACCCAAAGCTGCCATCAGAAAAAGAATTAAAGACAAAAAGAATGTTTCTGAGATTAAACAATCACGTAAAAAACCGAATTTAGACTAAATATTCTTATTGGAATTTGATATTGAATTTTGCCATTGCCATTGATTTTTGTCATTGCTATTGATTTTTGCAATTTTTAATATTACTTTTGCAAAGTCTCAAAGGGGTGCTCCAAATAACGAGCTGAGATCATACCCAAAGAACCTGGGCAGGTAATGCTGCCAAGGGAATAAATGGCAAAAAAATAGTAATTGCACTATCTTTTGCCGTAGAAAAATCATTTATTAATTTAAACAAAAGAATAATTCCCCCTTTTATTCGTAAATCATTTACGGATGAAACATTTTACTCAATTACGAATTACGAATCATCAATTACGAAAATTTTCGAACATTTTAAGTTTTAGATCTTCGAAGATTTTATTTTCTTTTTTCTTTTTTCTTTTTTCTTTTTTCTCTTTTTCACAAGAAAAAAAGCAAGATACTTTAAAGATCAATCAGCTCGATGAAGTATTATTAAATGCAACCAGAGTAAAAGACAAATCTCCATTTCCTTTTACAAACATGACAAAAAAAGAATTGGAAAAGAATAATCTTGGACACGATTTGCCAATTTTATTAGATCAATTGCCATCGGTAGTTACAACTTCAGATGCTGGTGCCGGTGTTGGTTACACCAGTATTCGAGTTCGCGGAAGTGATGCGACACGTGTCAATGTCACTATCAATGGTATCCCTTATAATGATGCCGAGAGTCAAGGGACTTTTTTTGTAGATTTGCCGGACTTTGCTTCTTCGCTGGAAGATGTTCAATTACAACGTGGAGTAGGAACTTCGACTAATGGATCTGGTGCTTTTGGAGCTAGTTTGAATTTAAAAACAGTAAAGCCAGCAACCGAAGGATTTGCCACTATTTCTAATTCTTTTGGCTCATTTGGTACTAGAAAACATACTTTAAGTGTTGGTTCGGGTATAAAGAATGGGTTTTATGCCACAGGAAGATTATCCAAAATTGCAAGTGATGGTTATATTGATCGTGCTTCATCTGATTTGAAATCTTTTTATACTGAAGCAGGTTTTATAAGTGACAATACTTCTATAAAAGCAATTGTTTTTGGAGGAAAGGAAAAGACATACCAGTCTTGGTATGGAACCCCTGAAGCAGTTGTAAATGGTGATGTTGATGGAATTAATGCTTTTATTGCTCGAAATTACAGTTCAGAAAAGGAAGCTCATAATCTTTTAAATTCAGGTAGGACTTATAATTATTATACTTATGATAATCAAACTGATAATTATGAACAATATCATTATCAGATGCATTTTTCTCATAAATTCAATAATAATATATCGGCCACCATTTCTGGTAATTTTACACCAGGAAAAGGTTACTATGAGGAATTTAAAGCTGATGATAAAATCAAAAAATATTTCCCATTAAGTCCAAACGGAGATGATACAAGTGATGTGATTCGTAGAAAATGGGCCAAAAGTGATTTTTATGCATTTGTATATTCATTGAACTACAACAAAGACAAGTTTAGTTTTAATTTTGGCGGAGGATATAATAAATATGATGGATCTCATTTTGGAGAAATTCTTTGGAGTCAATTTGAAACACCTTTAGCTTATTCTACAAAATATTATGAAAGCAGTATATTAAAAGAAGATGTTAGTATTTATGCAAAAGGTGAATATCAATTTAGTGACAACTTTATTGGTTTTGCTGATATTCAGTTTAGAAATGTAAGTTTCGATTCTTCTGGGTTATCATCTAGTGTTGCTCCAATAAATGTAGATAAAAAATATTCTTTTTTTAATCCAAAAGCAGGTTTGACATATCTTTTGAATTCAAAAAACACAATTTATGCATCTGTAGCTGTTGGTAATCGTGAACCAAATGGAGATGATTTGACCAAAAATCCAACAGAACCGAAACCAGAACAGCTTATTGATTATGAAATGGGCTATAAAGTTAAATCTAAAAAAATGGCTGCATCTGTAAATTTTTACTATATGGATTATAACGATCAATTGGTTCTAACTGGGGAGTTAGATGATGTTGGAAATGGGGTTCGTCAAAATGTGCCAAAAAGTTACAGAACTGGTATAGAGCTTCAGATGAGTTACAAAATATTAGACCAAATAAGAATTGATGCAAATGCTGCTTTTAGTCAAAATAAAATCAAAGCTTTTGATTATTTAATTTACGATACGCAGTATGATCCGGATACTTATGAAACGGTTTCATACGCGCCAGTTATAACTCAATATAAAAACACAGATATTGCTTTTTCGCCAGAAACAATAGTAGGTGTTACCTTGATTTATTCACCAGTTAATAATTTAGATTTTGGATTTATATCCAAATATGTAGGGAAACAGTTTTTAGATAATACCTCGACAAATAGCCGAAGTATGGAGGCTTATTTTGTAAATAATCTATCTGTTTCTTATAAGCTAAAACCCAAATGGATTAACGAAATAGGTTTTAATTTGTTGGTAAATAATATTTTTGATGAAAAATATGTGTCAAACGGATATACTTATAGTTATTATTACAGACCCCAAGGTTCAGCCGATAATGCTATAACTGAGAATTTTTATTATCCACAGGCAGGAATTAATTGTTTGGCAGGAATAATACTGAAATTCTAATGCTTTGTAATATGGCTTTAAAAAAAAATCCTGAGAGTTAAAACTTTCAGGATTTTTGGTTTAAAGATGTGTCTGTTACGTGTGTAGGAATTAATTGTAAATCCGAATTTGGGTTTCGCTCACTATCTGCACTCGGTATTGTTTCATTGGATAAGTTACAGCTGTAGTTTGACCATTAAAAAGGTTATATTCTTTGCTGTCACACGCGCAAAGCGCATTGATTCCTTTGATGGTCATAGTAGAACAGCTGCTGATTTCCTGATTTGGACAGGCTGCATCAAATGCGTTATAACCAGTGCCGGTATTGAAAACGATTATACCCTTTGCACCCGCATTGGAATAATAGATGCCGTTGCCAGGGCTTTTAAGATTTGAATAGAGCGGTAAATTTAGGTTGAGATCTACAGAGAAGCTGTAATTCGGAATATAAGGGTTTTTGTTGGAGTTTTGATTGTCGCTGCATCCCAGAAAAAATAGAGATACAATAAGTAATAGAATGTATTTTTTCATTATTTAAAATTAAGTCGAAAGAATTTAGTTAAACAAATTTAATTTATTTAACTTTGAAATTGTTATGATTAACATATTATTGTAAACTAAAAATAAAAATATAGTATCTTTGTGAAAAGAAATCCCGTCCCGATGGGATTTTTTCTATTTTATATAAATGAGGAAATTATGAGCGCAATATCGTATTACACAGCGGAAGGGTTAAAAAAATTAAGAGAAGAGTTAGATTATTTAAAAAGCGTGATGCGTCCAAAAGCATCTCAGGATATTGCTGATGCTAGAGATAAAGGAGATTTATCTGAAAATGCAGAATATGATGCAGCCAAAGAGGCGCAGGGAATGCTTGAAATGAGAATCGCAAAACTAGAAGAAATTCATGCAAATGCAAGACTGATTGATGAGTCTAATCTAGATTTGTCTAAAGTGTTGGTTTTGTCAAATGTGAAAATCAAAAACCAGACTAATGGTATGGAAATGAAATACACTTTGGTAGCCGAAAGCGAAGCCGATCTGAAAACGGGTAAAATATCAGTTACGTCTCCTATCGGAAGAGGATTGTTAGGAAAGAAAGTAGGCGAAGTTGCCGAAATCACTGTACCTAACGGTGTTTTGAAATTTGAAATCCTTGAAATTTCAAGAGAGTAATTAGAAGTCAATGACAATAATAATGTCAAATACCAAAAAATCTAACTTCTAATATCTAATTTCAAGATGAGTACCATTTTCAAAAAAATAATTGACGGAGAAATTCCTTGCTACAAAGTGGCTGAGGATGAAAATTTCTTAGCTTTTTTGGATGTAAATCCAAATGCTAAAGGACATACACTTTGTATTCCAAAGAAAGAAGTGGACAAGTTTTTTGATATTGAAGATGATTTATATCTAGGTTTGATGGCTTTTTCCAAAAAAGTAGCGATTGCACTAGAGAAAACAGTTCCATGTTTACGGGTTGGGGTGGCAGTTGTAGGGCTCGAAGTACCACATGCACACGTTCACTTGATTCCGTTAAATGAAATGGGCGAAATGACTTTCAGACACAAAGTAAGTTTGACAAAAGATGAGTTTGAAGCATTAGCGAGTAGTATTCAAGCAAATTTGTAAAAAAAAAAATATAAAGGCTGAAAACACAAATCTTTTTAAGAAGTATTCTAAAGATTTGTGTTTTTTTATGTTTAAAAATGAAATGATTATGAAGAATATTTTTTTGTTTTTAATGTTTACGGTTATCAGTTTTGGCCAAGCTAAGAAGCCATATGCTTTGATAGATGCTAAAATGGATAAAATTCCTTTGGATTTATGTACTTCGACAGATGGAATTGCTAAATATATTAATGAAAACTTTAAATCGGAAAATGATAAAATCCGTGCCGTGTTTTATTGGACCGCATCAAATATCAGCTATGATATTGATAACATTGCATCTATAGATTTCTCTGAAGTTTCTCCTGATAAAATTAAAAACACACTATTAACAAAGAAAGGTGTCTGCATCCATTATGCTGAAGTTTTTAATGATATTGCTCAAAAGGTGAACCTCAAATCCTATATTGTTGGCGGATATACTAAGCAAAATGGTAAAGTAGACGTACTATCACATGCTTGGTGCGCCGCAAAAATTGATAGTGCTTGGTGGCTGTTTGATCCAACTTGGGGTGCTGGTTATATTCAGAATAAAAAATTCTTCAAAAAAATAAATGATCTTAATTTCAAAGCGGCACCAAATCAATTTATTGCAACACATATGCCGTTCGATTATTTATGGCAGTTTTTGAATTATACTGTCACCAATCAAGAATTTATCGACGGAAAAACTGAAATAAATAAGACCAAGCCAAAGTTTGATTTTCAAGGTCAAATTGAAGAATATGAACGGATGTCAGAAGTTGATAAAGCAAGAACTGCTTTAATTCGGATTCAGAATAATGGCGTCAAAAACAAATTGATTCAGGAAATGGTTCAATTCAAAAAGAATGAAGCTGATGGTCTGCAAAATAACGAGGCGATGGCCAAAATGCAGGACATTAGTGATAATTATAATCAGGCGATAGCGCAGTTTAATGATTTTATAATGTATAGAAATAATAGATTCAAGCCGCTTTTGCCAGATGAAGCGATTAAGGAAATGATTTTAGCTCCAAAGCAAAAAATACTAGATTGTCAAGACCGGATTTATAAGATTGGTAAGTTCAATGATAATAATATTTCCAATGTGAAATCATTGAAGAATTCAATCATAGATGTTCTTAAACAAATTGAAGTACAGGAAAAATTTGTAAATGATTATTTGAGCAAAAGTAAATCAGCCCGAAAAGGAATGTTTACAAAAGTTACATGGTTTGGAGTTCCTTTAAAATAAAGCTATGCTTTTCTTAGGCTAATCTGCATTGTCGTTCCTTTTCCTATTTCCGAATGAAGAACTTTTATGGTGCCGTTGTGGTATTCCTCAACTATTCTTTTGGTAAGAGACAGTCCAAGTCCCCAGCCTCTTTTTTTGGTAGTGAAACCAGTTTCAAAAATGTGGTGAAATTCTTTTTTGGGAATTCCGCTTCCTGTGTCTGTTACGTTTATTTTTATATGATGCGGATCTTCTTCAATTTCTATTGCCAATTTTCCTCTTCCTTTCATGGCATCAATGGCGTTCTTGACTAGATTTTCTATCGTCCAGCTGTGCAAAATTGGGTTTAGCAGAATGCTGATTGGTTTTGAAGGTCCTTTGAATGAAAACTCAATTTGATCAGAGAAACGCGAAATCAAATAATTATAGGATTGTTTCGTTTCTTCGACTGCGTCCTTTAACTCCAGTTTAGGTTCTGATCCAATTTTTGAAAAACGGTCGGTAATGGTCTGCAGGCGTTCGATGTCTTTTTCGATTTCCAGTGTAATTGATTCATCAATATTTTCCATTTTCAAAATCTCCAGCCAGCCAATCAAAGATGAAAGCGGAGTTCCAATCTGGTGTGCTGTTTCTTTGGCCATTCCCGCCCACAGTTTGTTTTGGGTTGATATTTTATGGCTCAGGTAGAAATTGTAAATTAAGATACCGCAGAGAACAATAATCAGCGATAATGCAATTGGATAATATTTGAGTTTGTCAATCAATGAAGAATCTCCGTAATACAATTCTTGTGATTTTCCTGGCGCATAAATAATGGTGATTGGCTCATTTTCGCCTTTTAATTCATCCAGATATTCTTTAGCTTTAGCTTTGTTTTTTATGATTTCCTCATCAATGTTTTTAGAGGTGATAATGCTGTCATTTTCGGTCAGAATTACGGGAATAGTAGTGTTATTGTCGAAGATTTGTAGAGGTAAATCAACTTCGGTATCGGCTTTTGCGTTAATTAATGTTTTTTCGGCTATAGCCCAAAGATTCATTTTTACACGTTCTTCCTGTTTGAAAATTTGAAAAAAAGTATACGTATTCCAAAGAATAATAGTAATTATTGCAAACGAAATAAAAATAATAATCCAGCGGATAGGATTTCTGTTTTCGGAAAAATTCATAAAAGTACATTTGTGGTATAAATATAACGAAATAATGAACTTCAGATTGTGCGGGTTTTCAAAATCACTATTATTTGAAGCAGATTGCTTCGTTAATTCACCATCGCTCGTGTCCTGCTGTCCACTATGTTTTTTGTCCCGAACTCCGTGATAAAAGGATGCTGTTTCCATTAGGTTCAGAGCATCTGCAGTCATAAATATATTTATAATTAATCAAAAATCCTGTAGCTATTTTGTTATTTTTGTTCAAATGAAAAATTATGGTTAGCATTGATCCAAAAAGCATTGACACGGTAAAACTGCAGGGATATTTACAAAGTTCAGTCGGGCCTCGGCCTATTGCTTTTGCGAGTACTCTCGGTAAAAATGGGATTCCAAATCTGTCGCCTTTTAGTTTTTTTAATGTCTTCAGTGCGAATCCGCCGATACTGATTTTTTCGCCCGCAAGGCGTGTGAGAGACAATACGATAAAGCATACCTTAATTAATGCTGAAGCCACTGGCGAAGTCGTTATCAACGTGGTAAATTATGATATGGTTCAGCAGACTTCGTTGGCCAGCACAGAATATGCCGAAGGGGTTGACGAATTTATAAAAGCCGGATTTACACCGATCCCATCGGATGTCGTAAAACCATACAGAGTAAAAGAATCACCAGTTCAGTTTGAGTGCAGAGTAACTCAGATAATTCCTTTGGGAACTGAAGGAGGTGCTGGAAATTTAATACTTTGTGAAGTGCTCCGCATTCATATTAACGAAGCAGTTCTCAACGAAAATGGAACTATTGATCAGCATAAAATCGACTTAGTTTCCAGATTGGGATCCAATTGGTATTCCCGATCGAATCAAGGGCTGTTTGAAGTGCCAAAACCGCTAACAACACTAGGGGTAGGAGTAGATGCCATTCCTGATTTTATCAAAAAAAGTTCTGTTTTTGATGGGAATGATTTAGGTATATTAGGTAATATCGAAGCCTTGCCTACAACTAAAGAAGTTAGTATATTTGTAAACCAAAATTTTGCCGTCAAGGCAGTCTTGAGTTCCGATGACCTTGAAAAACAGCATTTGGAAGCCAAAAAATATCTTTTGGAAAATGACGTGCTTTCGGCTTGGAAAGTACTTTTAGCAAAAAAATAAATTCAAAGTAACAATAATTAAACAAAAAGAAGATGGAAGTATTAGGGAAAATTAAAGTTGTTAATCCAGAGCAACAAGTAAGTGCAGCATTCAAAAAAAGAGAATTAGTTGTTACTACAGATGAGCAGTATCCGCAGCACATTCTGATTGAATTTACTCAAGATAAATGTGATTTGTTAAGCAGTTATAATATTGGAGAAGCTGTAAAAGTTTCTATCAATTTAAGAGGGAGAGAATGGGTGAATCCACAAGGGGAAACAAGATATTTCAATAGTATTCAAGGCTGGAGAATCGAAAGATTAGCTGCAGAAGCACCTGCACAGCAAGCACCACCAATGCCAGCAGCTGCAACTTTTGCGCCAGCAGCTAACTTAAACGAAGAAGAAGCAGACGATCTGCCATTCTAAAAAAAAGAAAGCAGAAACCAGAATTTAGAAACAGTATCAGAAGTCAGAAGTTTGAGTTTACTTGAATTTCTGATTTTTTTTTAATTGAATTTTGCTATTGATATTGAAATTGATTTTTGAAATTGAACATGTATTATTTATCCAAAGATTTATTTTTCCCTCCAGTTTCCCACGCCGACAGCGATGGAATTCTTGCCATTGGAGGAGATTTGTCACCGGAACGGCTGAAACTAGCTTATAACAGCGGAATTTTTCCTTGGTTCAACGATGGCGAACCTATTATTTGGTGGTCGCCTAATCAGAGAATGGTTTTGTTTTTGGACGAATTAGTGGTTTCTAAAAGTATGCGCAGCATTATCAATAGAAACATTTTTACGGTTACTTTCAACCAAAATTTTAGAGAAGTTATTTCCAATTGCCGGCAGGTAAAACGCGAAGGCCAAGCCGGAACCTGGATTACCAGCGAAATGATCGAAGCCTATTGCAGACTCAATAAATTGGGTTTAGCAAAATCAGTTGAAGTTTGGCAAGACAATCAGCTTGTCGGTGGATTGTACGGAATCGATTTGGGAGGTGTTTTCTGTGGCGAAAGTATGTTTTCGCTCGTTTCGAATGCTTCCAAAGCGGCATTTATTGCTTTGGTCAACCAACTCAAAAAAGATAATTACCGCTTGTTGGACTGTCAGGTTTACAATGAGCATCTTGAAACTTTGGGCTGTAGGGAAATTGATCGTGAAGATTTTATGACAATTTTGAAAGGGGAATAATTTTTAAACATATAAGTCATTTAAGTTAAACGAAATTAGTTTTTTAGTTAGTTTTTGCTGCCTAAGATATAAGTTTAAAAAAGTACTTGAAAAACTTTAAAATTTTACTTTTATTGACTGTTAATTTTACTTCAATTTATCCAAAGTGAAAACTTCTATGACTTATATGTTTAAATTTAATGTCGGTGAGTGCCTTTTTAAAATTTAAGCTTTGTAAAACCCCAATTCAAGGTACTGAACAATATTAATTCATTATTCAATGCTGGCAAATCCATTATCAGTTTCAAGGTTTCATGTGCCATCATTGTACCGATTATTCCAGGTAATGTTCCCAATACGCCATTCAGACTGCAATTCGGAACATCTTTTGGATTTGGCGGTTCTGGAAATAAATCCCTAAGATTTTTGGTTCCGTTGTGATTGAAAACTGCCAATTGTCCCTCAAAACCTAATATACTTCCATAAATCAGTGGTTTTTTTAAAGTAACACAAGTGTCATTTACCAAATAACGTGTGGTGAAATTATCGGAGCCGTCTACTACAAAATCAAAACCATCAATAATTTTTGAAGCATTGTTAATGGTTAATTTTTCTTCAAAAGCCAAAACGGAAATCAGCGGATTTAATTTTTCAATAGTAGCTTTAGCTGTGATAGCTTTGGAGAATCCCACTTGATCTTCAGTATATAAAATTTGACGATGCAAATTATGAATCTCAATTTTGTCAAAATCAACAATACCGATTGTTCCCACTCCAGCTGTGGCAATGTATTGCAAAATAGGGCAGCCCAAACCACCAGCACCTATAACCAAAACTTTGGCATTCTTGAGTTTTTCCTGCCCTGAATCACCGATTTCGGGTAACATTACTTGGCGGTTATATCTTAAATATTCTTGAACGATACTCATAGGATTTTAGATTTCTGATTAACGATTTTGATTGAAGAAGTTTTTGCTTCATTTGCCTGTTATTATTCGATTTTATTTGATAATAAATAGAATTGTAGATTTTTTGTGCAAATCAGAAATCTAAAATCTAGAATCTGCATTCTGAAATCTAAAAGTTCTGTCCCAATCTTTCCAAACCGGTTCGTATCCTTTATCACTGATTATTTTGGCGATTTTTTGAGCCGAGCGCTCATCACTAATTTCAAACTGTTCCAATGATTGCGGGTCAACAACGTAACCGCCTGGGTTGGTTTTGGATCCCGCACTCATACTCGTGACTCCAATTGGAATGATGTTGTTTCTGAAAGTTTCGTTTTCTCGGGTCGAAATTGAAATCTCTAAATCTTCATTCCACAAACGATAAGCGCAAATCAATTGCGTCAAATCTTTGTCATCCATAATAAAGTTGGGTTCAATGATGCCTTCTGCGGGGCGAAGTCTTGGAAACGAAACCGAATATTTGGTCTGCCAATAGGTTTTCTGCAGATAATCTAAATGCAGGGCATTGAAAAAACTGTCTGTTCTCCAATCTTCCAATCCTAATAAAACGCCTAAGCCTATTTTGTGAATTCCGGCTTTCCCGATTCGGTCAGGTGTATCCAAACGAAAGTCAAAATTGGATTTTTTGCCTTTAGTATGGTATTTTTTATAGACTTCCTGATGATAGGTTTCTTGATAGACCAAAACCGAATAAACGCCGGCTTCATGCAATCTTTGGTATTCTTCGGTGGAAAGCGGTTGCACTTCTGCTGAAATGATAGAAAACTGTTCTTTTATCTGTTCAATTGCATTGAGAAAATAATTGATATTTACTGTATAATTGGCTTCGCCAGTAACCAATAATGCGTGGTCAAAACCAGCTGATTTCAATGCTTCAGCTTCAAGTTTTATCTCTGAATCAGTTAGTGTCTTGCGCTTGATTTTATTGTCCAGACTGAAGCCGCAATAGGTACAGATGTTTTGACATTCATTGCTCAAATACAAAGGAGCATACATTTGGATGGTTTTTCCAAAGCGTTTTTTGGTCAGTTCGTGGCATTCCTGCGCCATCTGCTCCAAGTAATTTATAGCAGCAGGCGAAATCAAAGCCAAGAAGTCGTCTAGATTTCTTTTGCTTTTTGCCAATGCCTGTTCAACTTGTTTGGTGGTGGTTTGGTATATTTTGGTTTGAATGGTATTCCAATTATACTGTTCAAAAACCGATTTGAATCTGTTCATTTCTTGTTGTTTATTCACTAAATGTATGATAGACTTTTTGCGCGCAGATTAGGCAGATTTACGCAGATTTTTTATTAATTTCTGCGTAAATCTGCATTATGTGCCTACCTATTTTACCTTTATTCAGTTAGATCTTATTTGCAATTCTTTTAATGTCGTTTAAAATGTTAACTGTGTTGAAATTGACTAATATTCCTAATTTTTTATTTGTTAGTTTTAAATAGTTTATCGTTTGTTTGTAATGAATTGGAGCTAAATCTTCAACCGATTTCAATTCTATAATCACTTTATTTTCTACTAGAAGATCAATTTTAAAACCTACATCCAATATAATTTCTTCGTAAGGGATTGTAATTTCAACTTGTCTTTCTACTTTTAAATTTATCTTTGTCAGTTCATAATATAAAGCACTTTCATAGACAGATTCAAATAGACCTGGACCTAGAGTGTTATATACTTTGAAAATAGCTCCTCTTATTTTGAATGATAAATCATTTTCTGTCATTTTGTATGGATTTAAAATTTGAATCAAATAAAAGTAAATTTTTTATTACAAAATAACAAGTTTGAAATAATTAAAAGTGATATGTAGTTTTTTCAATTTTTATCTGCGTAAATCTGCAAAATCTGCGTGCCATTTTTTTAATGATGATCATATTGACGAATGTGTTTCTATTTTTTGCACGCAGATTTTACAGATTTACGCAGATTCTTTCTTTGTAAATTTTGCGGTTAAATAGTTACTCATATAAAAACGAAGTCAAAGGACTGGAAGCAACTGCATGTTTATATTGTTTTCCCAGTTTGGCTTCATAAGCTTTTCGTCCTGCAATAACCGCTTCCTTAAATGCTTCGGCCATCAGTTTTGGATTTCCGGCAATGGCAATCGCAGTATTTACCAAAACGGCGTCAGCTCCCAATTCCATCGCTTTTGCGGCATCTGATGGTGCGCCTATTCCTGCATCAATAATTATGGGAACTTTACTTTGTTCGATTATGATTTCCAAAAAATCGATAGTTTTTAATCCTTTGTTACTTCCAATTGGAGAACCTAACGGCATTACGGCTGCTGTCCCCGCATTTTCCAAATGCTTGCACAAAACCGGATCGGCGTGGATGTACGGCAAAACGATGAATCCCAATTTTGCTAATTCTTCAGTCGCTTTCAAGGTTTCGATGGGGTCGGGCATCAGATATTTTGGATCCGGATGGATTTCGAGTTTCAGCCAATTGGTTTCCAATGCTTCTCGGGCGAGTTGAGCCGCAAAAATCGCTTCTTTGGCATTTCTTGCTCCCGAAGTATTGGGCAATAAATTGATTCTAGGATGCTTTAAGTGATTTAGAATAGCATCGTTGTCGGTTTCCAAATCGATTCTTTTCAATGCCACGGTTACCAATTCGCTTTCGGAAGCCAATATAGCTTCTTCCATTTCTATATTGGAACCAAATTTTCCAGTGCCTAAAAAAAGTCTCGATTCTAATGTTTTGTCTCCGATTTTAAATAATGACGCTACCATATAGTATTTCGTTAAGTTGAGTAATAAGTTGTTGTTTTTTGTCGCTTTTGGTAATAATGCCCGAAACGGCAATACCATGGATTCCGGTTGTCATTAAATTATTGACATCTTCCAAAGTAATTCCGCCAATGGCATAAACAGGAACTTCAATTTGCGATTGTTTCATTTGCGCAATTATGGAACTATAGCCTTCCAACCCTAGAATGGGACTGAGTTTGTCTTTGGTTCTTGTAAATTGATATGGGCCTAACCCAATATAATCACAGCCATTGTTAGTTTGACGGACAATGTCTTCAAAAGTATTTGCCGTGGCACCAATAATTTTGGTTTTGCCCAATATGGCTCTGGCCTCTGCAATTCCCATATCCGAAAGTCCTAAATGTATGCCGTCAGCATTGAATTGTTTAGCCAGATGAACATCGTCGTTGATAATGAAATTGGCTAAGTATTCTTCACACAAAAATTTTACGGCTTCCGCCAAAGCAAATGTTTTTTTTGTTTTCTGATTTTTAAATCGCATTTGGATCCAATCACATCCATTGTCTAATGCCTCATGAATATTGTACAATTGTTCTTCGGCGCTTTCTCCCTGTGAGATGTATTGCAGTTTGTTATACATAATGAAATCCTAGTTTAGTTGTGTTGGATAATAAGTAGTTTTCGGTATAAATTTTGGCATTTTGGCAAGCTGTTTCCAAATTTTGGCCTAATGCAAGATTGGCTGTTATAGCCGACGAAAGCACACATCCTGAACCATGTTTTTCGTAGCAATTGTCGATCTTCGGTAAATATTTATAAATACCGTTTGGGGTATATAAATAATCCACTCCGACTTTGTTCGGATTGTGACCGCCTTTAAGCAAAAGTCCCCGAATTCCAGAAGGTGGGGATTTGGAAAGCAGATTAAATTCGGGAAATAGTTTTTTCATTTCGTCGTAATTGGGTGTAATCAGGTCGATTTCTTTCAGTATTTCAATCAAATCTGTTTGGTTTTCTATATTTAAAAAATCAAATTCGGTTGATGATTTTAAAACTGTGTCCCAGACTATTTTTGTTTGTGAAGAAAGTTTTTTTACCGCAAAAACAATTTCTTTCAAATAATTGAATGATGGTATAATGCCAATTTTTACTGCTTTGATAGTGTAATTCTCAAACAGTTTTTCTAACGAATTCAAAACGAAATGTATCTCAGTCCATTGAATTTCATAAAAAGCATTTTCGGTTTGTATGGTATTACCTGTGTTAATGGCAAATCCATACACTTTGTGCTGCTCAAAGGTTTTGGTGTCGGCCAAAACGCCTGCACCACCCGATGGGTCAAATCCTGCAATGGTTAAAACGGATGGACGATTTGCTGACATAGTTTAAAATTTTCTATTGGATTAGTACTGTTCCAAATGGTTCCTAACAGAACTGCATCATCAAACCCATTTTCTAATGTTTGTTTGATGTTTTTCGATTCTATTCCGCCCAAAGCGATGAGTTTTGTGGCGTAGTTAGTTCTGTTTTTAACGGCTTTGAATAAATCAGTTTCAGAAGAATAATCCGTTTTGGAGATACTTGGAAAAACAGGACTCAAAAAAGCATATTGAAAAGCATTTTCCAAAGCATTAAAATCGGCTATTGAATGAACCGAAGCTGATAAATGAAATCCTTTTGTTTTGTATGTTTCCAAAGTTAATTTGTCTTTCTTTTTTCTTTCGCTTTCGCTAAAGTGAATTCGATTGATTCCAAATGCTGAAGCTAACTGATGGTGACTGTGTAAAACCAATTGTTTTCTCAAATCCGATTTTATTTCCGTTATGAAAGTTATCATATCTTCTTCCGAAAAATTTGACTTCCGAACATGAAGTAATTCTAATCCGTTCTCAAAAAGAGAATGAATCGTGCTTATTTCATTAGCTATCGGAATTGGATTTGTGATTACAATCATTGTTAGGTTATAGGTTAGAAATTAGAGGTTAGAAGTATTGAACTTCTAATCTCTAACGTCTAATTTCCCACTTTTTAAATATAGATTTCCTTTCCTTGTTCTATAAATTCTTCCGATTTGGCTGCCATTCCTTTTTCAGCTTCGGCAACATCACGGATTTCCTGTGATATCTTCATGGAGCAGAATTTTGGTCCGCACATTGAGCAGAAATGAGCCACTTTTGCTCCGTCTGCAGGTAAAGTCTCGTCGTGGAATTCACGGGCTGTATCGGGATCTAATGACAAGTTGAACTGGTCTTCCCAACGGAATTCGAAACGGGCTTTGCTCAATGCATTGTCGCGATATTGAGCGCCTGGATGACCTTTGGCTAAATCGGCGGCATGGGCGGCAATCTTATAAGTGATAACACCATCTTTTACGTCTTTTTTGTTTGGTAAACCAAGGTGTTCCTTTGGTGTTACATAACAAAGCATTGCACAGCCGTACCAGCCAATCATTGCTGCACCAATGGCCGAAGTAATATGGTCATAGCCTGGGGCAATGTCAGTGGTTAACGGACCTAAAGTGTAAAATGGAGCTTCATCACAATGTTCCAATTGTTTGTCCATGTTTTCCTTAATCATGTGCATTGGAACGTGACCTGGACCTTCAATAAATACTTGTACATCGTGTTTCCAAGCGATTTTGGTTAATTCACCAAGAGTTTCCAATTCGGCGAATTGTGCAGCATCATTGGCATCGGCGATGGAACCTGGACGCAATCCATCTCCCAAAGAAAAAGCTACGTCGTACTGTTTCATGATTTCGCAAATTTCTTCGAAATGGGTGTATAGGAAGTTTTCTTTGTGGTGAAACAAACACCATTTTGCCATAATCGATCCACCACGGGAAACAATTCCTGTAACGCGGTTGGCGGTTAAATGGATGTAACGCAATAAAACTCCGGCGTGAATAGTGAAATAAGAAACCCCTTGTTCGGCCTGTTCGATTAAGGTGTCACGGAAAATTTCCCAAGTTAAATCTTCGGCTATTCCGTTTACTTTTTCCAAGGCTTGGTAAATAGGCACCGTTCCGATTGGTACCGGAGAGTTGCGAATAATCCATTCTCTGGTTTCGTGGATATTTTTTCCTGTTGACAAATCCATAATGGTGTCGGCTCCCCAACGGCAAGCCCAAACGGCTTTTTCAACTTCTTCTTCGATGCTGGAAGTCACCGCGCTATTTCCGATGTTGGCATTTATTTTTACCAAGAAATTGCGCCCCACAATCATTGGTTCGCTTTCTGGATGGTTGATGTTGTTTGGAATAATAGCGCGACCTCTGGCTACCTCGCTACGAACAAATTCGGCAGTGATTTTTGATTTTGGAGTATTGGCTCCAAAACTATGACCTGCGTGTTGGCATTGCATAGCTTTGGTTTGTTCATTCAATTGTTCGATACGTTGGTTTTCACGAATTGCGATGTATTCCATTTCGGGAGTGATGATTCCTTTTTTTGCATAGTGTAATTGGGAAACGTTGGCTCCTTTTTTGGCACGCATTGGTTTGTGTAAATACTCAAAACGCAAATGATTTAATTTTTCGTCATTCAAACGTGATTTTCCGTAATCTGAAGTGATTTCGGTAAGTTCTTCTACATCATTACGATCCACAATCCATTGCTCACGGATACGTGGCAATCCTTTACGAACATCGATTTCAATGTTTGGGTCGGTGTAAGGCCCTGAAGTATCGTAAACGGTTACCGGCGGATTTTTTTCGATTCTACCGTTGGTTAATTTGGTGTCGGCCAATGAGATTTCGCGCATGGCTACTTTTATCGGGTGGATTTCACCATCGATATAGACCTTTTTGGAGTTTGGAAAAGGGGTTCTTGAGATTTGTTCTTCGTTGTTCATAGCTTAGTGTTTTTACCTCACCCCAACCCTCTCCAGAGGAGAGGGAGCAGAGAAAGTGTTAGTTAGATTATTTTGATCGTTGTTTCTTGTCTTGAAAATGAAAAGTTCTTGTTTTGCAGAAACCGCGTGAGGGATGGAAGCTGGTTACCGAAGTAACGCGTACAGCCCGACCGCATTGAGGAAAAGGGCTGTATGACCGGTGTGGTGAGTAAGCCCTTTTTCTCAATGGGGTCACGCCCCAATCATCCGCCTTGTGTGGCTGAAATGATTAGGATATCGTCGGTTTCTTGTATGAGGTGGGAATTCCAATCGGATTTTGGAATTACGGTGTTGTTGATGGCTAGGGCAATTCCGTTTTGTTTTTCGGGAATTTCCAAGTCAAGAAGCGCCTGCACAGTGAGACTGTCAAGGGCAAATTGTTTGATTTGATTATTGATTTTGAGTTCCATTCCTTTTGAATTTAGTACATAATTATACTTTAGGAATGGCTACGGGTGTACGCAATGGTACATGGAAGTCATCTTACTTTTTCCTACGCTAGTATGAACTAGATCAGGTTCGAGGGTAAAGTCTCAGCCTGCATTTTTGCAGACACCCCTAAAGTGCGAAGCAAATGTAGAGAAAAAAGTTTGAAAGTTTAATCGTTTAATTGTTTAAAGTTGTTACAGTTGTAACTTATGCTTTTTAGGTTAAAACGGTTTTTTGAGTTAGTTTCTTTTCCAGCAATCGGCTACGTGATCGTCTACCATGCCTGTGGCCTGCATGTGGGCGTATACTACGGTGGAACCTACGAATTTGAATCCGCGTTTTTTTAAATCCTTGCTGATGGCATCCGAAAGGGGAGTTGTGGCTTGTACTTCGCTTAAACTTTTTCGGTTGTTGATAATGGGCTTTCCATCAACAAAGCCCCAAATGTATTTGGAGAAGCTTCCGAATTCTTCTTGGATTTTGATAAAGGCGACGGCATTTGATACAGCCGAACGAACCTTCAGCTGATTGCGTATAATGCCTGGATCTTTTAGTAAATCATGAATCTTGTCTTCGGAATAGCTGGCTATTTTTTTATAGTCGAATGCATCAAAAGCATTTTTGAAATTCTCTCTTTTGTTAAGAATGGTAATCCAACTCAGTCCTGCCTGAAAAGTTTCCAATAGCAGAAACTCGAAAAGTTTGAGGTCGTCATAAACGGGAACACCCCATTCTTCATCATGGTATTTTTGGTATAATTCGCTGGAATTGCACCAACCGCATCTTATAAGTTCTTTTTCCATTTTTCTTTTCCGATTTGACAATAATATCCTTTTACAGAAGGAATATGAGCTGAACGTCCTACGAGGTATAAATTGGGGTGCATTTTTTTTGTATTTAATACCTTTAGAACCGCCTTATGCATTTTTTTTGTTTTTTTGAAACTTACTTTTAGCCTTCCGTCATTGAATTTTGCTTCAGAATTTTTTTCTACAACATAAGTAGTTTGCCATTTCATGTTATGTTAATTAGCCGCTACTTTGGTAATAGTTTTAACTAACTGTATGGCTTCTTTAGGAATCTTAAACTTGCTTTCGAAATCTTCCTGTGGCATTGTCCAGGTAAAAGCTATTTTGATATTCTTCATGATTATCTTTTGTGATGCCAGAACAATTATTCAAAATTAATCTATTTTTTG
>NZ_JADKPR010000040.1 GCF_015351475.1 Flavobacterium sp. HJJ
TTTGCTACTAGGCGATGTAGCGGGTTAATAATCAATATTTTATCTGTTTTGCGCCAAATTTAACAGATACAAAATTATTTTTAAATTAAGCCTAAAACCGCTATATTGCTTAGTAGCTGTTATATGATGGCTTTTTTGTTTTTCCACCGCAATTTAGTAATATTTTCCGTATTATTGTAAAATCATTCTTGCAAGTACACTGTTGAATTTTAGTTCGGCTTTAGCTATGAACAGGGCTTTTGCCAACCGATATGATTACAGAATTCTTTAAACTGAAAGGTAACATCTGCTACAAGTGGATTTTTCGTCAGGCGCGTTTTAGAAACGGTAGAAAAGAGATTGCTCCGCAAGGACACCCTTTTACTATTCCTGTTGAAGAAGTAGAATGTTACTATTGCAATTCTTGTGAACAATAGTAGCAAGAATGATTTCAAGAGTAGTGTTCCACCATTACTCTTTTATTATTAATTCTTAAACTTTTAAATTATGAACGAAGACCAAGCGCAAACAATAATTGACCTTTTAATTGAAATAAGTGGTAAACTGACAGAGATAGATAATAAAATAAATGATTCCTATGATTTAGGAGATGTCTGTTCAAAACTAGATTCTGTTGTTACTAAATTGAAATACATTGATGATAACACATCTAGCTAATAATTGCTTTAGTTTCGGCCTCAGTTTCTACTTGTCTAATAATTTTACGTAGTTCTGTAAATGTTACACCTTTCATAAGGTCTAGTACTTCTGTTACTTTTTGTTTAATTTCTTCTTCTGCCATTTTTACTTATGTTTACAGATATTTTATTAATATTTAAAGATTTACACTCTTCTATAAAAAGAGTTTTGTTAAATTTATTTATTCTATTCTCATTTTGGGTAGTTGCCATTTATATATTCAAACCTCAAATTGTAAATGAATCAATTTATGTTCAATTCTTTTTAAGTTTTTGTCTCACTATTTTGTGGAGTTTTAGTTATTTGACCATAACTACAGGTGTTATGGGTATCTGTAAAAAGGTAACAACAAATATTGCAATTGAATTTAGTACTTTTTTAGGCGTTTCCTTTATATCGTTGTATATTTTTGTTGGCTATTATTATTCAATGTGTTTTACAGAATTTTTAAGGCTATGCTTTTGGTCAACTATAGCTTTATATATAATCCCTGGTGTAGTATTGTTTCTCCTACAACAAATAATCGGAATAATATCAAGATGTAAAAAAGAATAACCGAACGATTGTAAGTTGTATTTGCACCAACTATTTTACAATCTTTATTAAATCCGCTCAGTACTATAGGAAGTGATAAAAACAACAAACCTAATAATGTTAAAAATTCCATTTCTTTTCATATATTTTTTCGTTTCTACTTTAGCTGTCTGTTGAGGAAAGCTATCATATAACGTCTTTTTGCTACAAGAGGTTTGGGATTAAAAATGCGTAATCTTTCGGATTTGCCTAAACTTCCCAAATACAAGACCATTTTTAAATTAAGCCAAATGCCCAAATCTCTTGTAGCAAGTGTTGGCAGTAGTTATTCTTTTTCGTAATTTTCTTCTGGTGGAAGAGTTGTAAATTCTTCTAATAATAATTGTTTGGTGGCTTCGTCAAGCTTTTTGTAATCAATTTTACTTTTTACGTAATGTATTTCTTTTTCTTTTTCTTTTTCTAAAACCTCTTCCTTTTCTTCTGGAGCTGATAAAAGTTTTACACTATTACCTTTGATAATATGCTCTGTCACTAATTTTGTAACTTCTTCTATTTTCTTTTCTAGTGCTTCGTGTTTTTTTCCTTTTTTAGCTTGTTTTTTAATTTCATTTCTAACGACATCTTTAACGTTTTGAAGTAATAATTTTTCTCTATCTTCTTCTAATGCCATTAACTTTTTGTTATCTTTAAAAGTAGCAAAGAGTTTATCGTGAATTAAGGTTTTATATGTCAAATATGCACCATAAGTTTCCATACCTGTTTTAAATAAATCAACTAAATTTTCAGCAACATCGAAAGCAAGATTTAAAATTACTTCTACAGAACCTTGTTCAACTTCTATAATCTCAAAAGCTTTTGGTGTTTCGTCAGAAACTATTTGTTGGTAAAGAAACAGTCCTTTGTCCCAATTTTTTAATTCAAATGATAGTGATTTGAGATTGTTAAAAGAACTTTCATTATTAAAAATTATGGCAAAAATTGCATTGTCATCTTCTTGTATTTCGTCAAAATCTTTTGTTTGAAATGGTTCGATTACTTTAGAGATTTTATCTAATTCAGCAATATTTGAATTCATTTTTTCAAGCATTTGAGCAAGGATATTAGTCAACTCGCTGTATAATTGAGAATAATCAGTGTAATTTTTGTCTTTCAACTCAATTAATTGGTTTTTGAATTTTTCAAATTCAAACGGAATTATTTTACCAACAAGTAATTTTTCTAGAAATTCTGGAACAGAGTTTTCTATCAAGTTATCTAAATCATAAATGGTTTTATCAAGAATTTCTTTTAAGAGTACAATATTGCTTGAATTATTTTGAATAGTAGTTTGATAATCCTGTAATTTAGTAAGATAGTTATCTACTCCGATTTGTTTTTTTACCGAAATAATTAATTCTAATATTTTTCGTACGGTCATATTTAATGTATTGATTACGTTGTTTTAATACGGTTTTCTTATAATTACTGCCAACTATTATATACACGAATAAAGCCAACTCTTTTTATTCTCAATTGGTATGTTATACGCATGTTTTTAGTTTAACTTATGCATTTTATTTTTATTCGCTTTGCACAAATTTAAAATTATTTCTTACATATCGAAAGGGTTTATGATTTTTTTCAGCGATGTACTGCTTACGTGGGTATATATCATTGTTGTCTTGGGACTATTGTGTCCTAATAAATCTTGAATGTAGCGTAAATCGGTTCCGCTTTCTAATAAATGGGTGGCAAAACTATGGCGAAGGGTATGCAGACTAATCGGTTTTGTAATTCCAGCCTTTTTTGCAGATTGCTGTAATATTGATTGAGCACTTCTGCTGCTGTATTGACCGCCATGCTGTCCTTCAAATAAAAAGGTTTTAGGTTTATAAATAGTGTAATATTCACGCAGTAATCCTAAAACTCTGGTTGATAATAAGGTGTACCGGTCTTTTTTGCCTTTTGCATTTTTAATATGAATCAGCATTCTTTGACTGTCAACATCAATGATTTTCATGTTTATAGCTTCACTGATGCGGAGTCCGGAAGAGTAAATTAAAGCCAATAAGGTTTTGTGTTTTATGTTAGCCGTCAGATCAATAAGCCTAAAGGTTTCTTCTTTACTCAAAACATTAGGCAGTCTTTTTGCATTTTTGGGACGGTAAATTTTATCAATCTCAATTTTGGTTTCCCGAATAGTTTGAAAAAATAATTTAACAGCATTGATAATTTGGTTTTGATAAGAAGCTGACAAATCATTTTTTAAAATATATTCGTTATTGAAGATCGTTATATCTTCATTGGTGATTTCAGCAATTGGTTTTTCCCGATAGAAAATCAAAAATGATTTCAAGGCTTCGCTGTAAGTAATAAGTGTGTTTTCGCTATAACGTTTGGAGCGAAGCCATTGTTTGAATTTTTCTATGTTTTCAATCTCTTCAGCTGAAGGAATAGTCTGGGATAGGGGAGGGATTTTGAACCTGATCCGGTTTTCTTCAGTATACGGTAAATGCCAGACACCTAAAGTCTGACTCCATCGGGCTCCATCTAATTGTTTGATTCTAGTTATTAAATCGGTATTTTTTTCAAAATAAACGGCTATCCGTTTTTCTTTTTTGTGCGTAATGGCTTGTGCTTTCCAGTTCATAAGGCGTATAGTTGATGGTTTTAAAGGTATTGATTTTTAGTGAAATAGTTTTTAATATGTGTTATTTTTCTGAAATGCAAAAACTTAGCCCTAATGGAAGTGGCATCCCGTTGTCCTGGGGCTCAGGGCAAGAGATACAGCGGACAGCAGGAATCAGCTTCCAAAAAAGACACTATAATTAAGCTGAAATGTAGTGACTAGCGGTACTAGAAAATCTGTGAGTTTTAAACTTGAATCTTTACAAAAAAATATTGTAATTTTGCAGTCCATTAAAAGGAAAAAGAAAAATGTTAGATAGACTTCAATATGTAAAGCAGCGTTTTGATGAGATTTCGGATTTGATTATTCAGCCGGATGTTATCGCTGATCAAAAACGCTATGTGCTGCTTAACCAGGAATATAAAAGTATCAAAGCCTTGGTTGAAAAGCGTGAAGAATATATTTTGGTTTTGGCCAATATAGAGGAAGCCAATGAAATTATTGCTGATGGAAGTGATGCTGATATGGTGGAAATGGCCAAAATGCAATTGGACGAAGCTAAGGAAAGACTGCCTCAGCTTGAGGAAGAGATTAAGTTCATGCTGATTCCGAAAGATCCTGAAGATGCCAAAAACGTGATGGTGGAGATTCGTGCAGGTACTGGTGGAGATGAAG
This sequence comes from Flavobacterium sp. HJJ, assembly GCF_015351475.1. Classification (GTDB taxonomy): domain Bacteria; phylum Bacteroidota; class Bacteroidia; order Flavobacteriales; family Flavobacteriaceae; genus Flavobacterium; species Flavobacterium marginilacus. Next base: position 4,496 of record NZ_JADKPR010000040.1, read on the forward strand.
CCAGTATTTTTGCCGGAGATTTATTCAGAATGTACACAAAATATTGCGAAAGCCAAGGCTGGAGAACTTCGGTTGTGGATATGAATGAAGGAACTTCGGGTGGTTTCAAAGAGGTGATTTTTGAAGTTTCCGGAGAAGATGTTTACGGAACACTGAAGTTTGAAGCGGGTGTACACCGTGTACAGCGTGTACCGCAGACGGAAACTCAGGGACGCGTGCATACATCTGCCGCGACAGTTATGGTGCTTCCGGAAGCAGAGGAATTTGATGTACAGATTGATATGAACGATGTTCGTGTGGATTTCTTCTGTTCATCAGGACCTGGAGGACAATCTGTAAATACTACTAAATCGGCTGTGCGTTTGACACACATTCCAACGGGATTGGTAGCGCAGTGTCAGGATCAGAAATCACAGCACAAAAATAAGGACAAAGCTTTGACGGTTTTACGTTCCCGTCTGTACGAAATGGAATTGGCCAAAAAACAGGAAGAAGATGCTACAAAACGTACTTCTCAGGTAAGTTCAGGTGACCGTTCGGCTAAGATTCGTACATACAACTATGCACAAGGCCGTGTGACTGACCACCGTGTTGGTTTGACTTTGTATGATTTAGGTAATATAATGAATGGTGATATTCAGAAAATTGTTGCCGAACTGCAGCTGGTGAACAATATGGAGAAATTGAAAGAAGCCAGCGAAGTTTTCTAATATAGATTACTTAAAAATAATAAACACTTAATTGGATTAAGATCGGTTAAGTGTTTTTTTATGTTATTTTCGTACTAAATTTTAAAATTAACATTTATATAACCTTTATTAATTCTAATCTAAAAGCCAATTTAATGAAAAAATATTTATTTTTTGTTATAGTACTGTTTTCAGCGATTAAGGCCACGGCCCAATCTTATACTGGATATTTTCAGGATAATTATGCCGGTGTGCAGGGAGTATTGTTCAATCCTGCTTCGATTGCAGATTCTCGTTTTAAATCAGATATCAATCTTTTTTCTGCCAGTGGTACTTTAACTAATGATTTTTATGGTATAAGTCTGTTTGATTTATCGAAAGATTCATATGATGTAGAAAAAGACGGGGTTAGGACTCCTAAAAAAAATAACGGAGGAATTGTTTTTGCTGATGTAATGGGGCCTTCGTTCATGTTTAATATTGCTCCAAAACATTCGATTGCCATTTTTACCAGAGCAAGAGCAATTGTAAATGCTACTGAAGTAAACGGTGAGCTTTATGACGAGCTAAAAGACGGTATCGATGATGCTAATAGTTTCAATATTCCTGTTGGCCGCCCAAATTTAGTAGGACATACTTGGGGAGAAGTTGGTGCTTCTTACGCAGCGGTGTTATGGCAGAGTAAACAGCATTTTCTAAAAGGAGGTTTGACAGCTAAATATTTAGTAGGAGGGGTTAACAGTTATGCTAAAGGGTCGAATGTAACTGCAAGATTTACCAGAACAAATAATCCTTTAACCAGCAGACTTACTACAACAGGAGAATTAACACTTGGAAGCAGTCAGGATTTTATTACAGGTGATGATGATGTGAAATTCGACCCGGATTCAAAAGGATATGGTGCCGATTTTGGTTTGATTTACGAATGGAGACCAGATTACGAGTCTTATGATTTGAGTAAAGCCAAAGCAGTTGATAATAACTTTAAAGATCTGAATAAATACAAATTGCGTTTTGGGGTGTCTATTACCGACATTGGATCAATTAAATATAAACATGTAAAAGAAGAAGTTTATAATTTTAATAATACGCTTTCTCAGGCTCAGGTTGAATCGGCTGAAGATATTAAAGAGTTTTTAGCATTTTATACTAATTCGGTTATAACTTATAAAGATATAAATGTTGCGATGCCGACAGCTTTGCATTTGGATGCCGACTGGAACATTCATAATAAATTCTATTTGAATCTTAACGGAAACCTCAGCTTAGTTGATAAAGCAGGTTTGAATCAGACAAGCACTGCAAATGTATGGGTTTTGACTCCTCGTTATGAAACAAAATGGTTTACATTTTCAGTTCCTGTAAATTACATGGAATACAGCGGAACACAAGTAGGTGCTGGATTGCGTTTTGGACCTTTGTTTGTGGGATCTAGTTCAGTGATTACTAATTTGGTTTCAAAAGAGTCAAAAGCGGCCGATGTATATTTTGGTATTAAAATTCCGGTTTATCAGCACAAATTTAAAGATACAGACGAAGACGGAATCTTTGATAATGATGATAAATGTCCAAAACTTGCCGGACCTATCGAAAATAAAGGATGTCCATGGCCTGACAGCGACGGAGATTCTGTATTGGATCAGGATGATGCCTGTCCAAAAGAAGTAGGACCAGCCGAAAATAAAGGATGTCCTTGGGGAGATACCGATAAAGATACTGTTTTGGATAACGTTGATAATTGTCCTTCTGTTGCTGGACCGGTTGAAAACAAAGGATGCCCTTGGTTAGATACTGATGGCGATTCAGTGTTAGATAAAGATGATAAATGTCCTGATGAAAAAGGATTGGCAGTAAATAACGGCTGTCCGGAGAGAGATGCTGACAAAGATGGAGTTCTTGATAAAAACGATGAATGTCCTACTGTTCCTGGACCAGAAAGCAATAAAGGCTGTCCTGAAGTAACTCAAGAAGCTTTGAAAGAACTTAAAGTTCAGGCAAGAGCAGTATTCTTTGTTACAGGAAAAGCAGTTTTACAGACAGCTGATAAAGGTCAGACAGACGGAAGACTTGATGCCATTAAGGAAATCATCAAAAATTATCCAAATGCAAAATTCTCTATCGAAGGACATACTGATAATGTAGGAAATGCAGCAGCTAATCAAAAACTTTCTGAAGCGAGAGCAAAAGCAGTTATGGATGCATTAATTGTTAAAGGTGTTAATCCTGAAAATTTATCATATAAAGGATTTGGAGCATCAAAACCTGTTGCCAGCAATAAAACTGCTGCAGGAAGAGCTCAAAACAGAAGAACTGAAGTAATCCACGTAGGGACTATTTATGAAGGGAAATTATAATTAAACTTTTGTTTTTTATATATAAAAAATGAGGTCTGCAAAGACCTCATTTTTTTTGTAAAATACTTTTTTTTCATAAATGGTATTATTAATCCTGCACTATAAACAAAGAGTTCAGAGTCTGCGATATTAGAAAGACTGCAGTTTGTACAATGAATGAAATGATTCCTGTTTCTTAGCTATTATACGAAATGAAAATATAAAATAATCTAATCTTTACTCCCTCTCCTTTGGAGAGGATTGGGGTTAGGGAAAAATAATCAAACTATTTTATATTTTCATTTGGTATTAGTTATTATTCATTTTGTAAGACAGATACAGACTTATGCTGCTGTTTTTTCCATCGGGTATGGTATAAGCAGTGCCTGCAAATTCTCTTTCTTTACCTATTGCTGAAAATCCGTAATTGTAACGGGCACCAATTCCTATTGAATCAAAATCAAAACCGATTCCTCCTGAAATACCAATATCAGTTTTGCTGAAATCATCATTTTTATAAGTGTCTTTAAGGTCTATTAGATTTCCGTCTGCATTATTACTGACTTTGGCATCAATCAGATATGAAAAGTAAGGGCCTGAGTGAACAGTTAGGTTTTTGGTTATATTTATTTTTAGTAAAATAGGAACTTCGATATAGTTTAGCTGAAATTGTGTTTTTCCTGAGAAAACTGGATTGTTATAGGTTAGTTCTCCGCCTTTTTGTGTGTATAAAGCCTCTGGCTGTACAGAAATAATACCTGTTACAGGGAATGATAGATAAAAACCAGCATTAAAACTTGTCAATGCATTATTTTGGTTTACTTCTGTGTCATAAATTTTAGAAAAATTTACTCCTCCTTTTATTGAAAATTGGAATTCGCTTAGATCCGTCTGTGCATGAATATTGGTCAATGATAATCCCGTAAAAAGTAGTCCAGTTAAAAATTCGATTTGATTTTTCATAGTTTTGGTTTTTCATAGTTACATCAGAATCCTCATTCTTATGTTATATTATATTGGAGTTTTATATAGTTGTCATTCAGTGAGATATAGGCTATGTAAAAATATAAAACTTTTTTATATTAAGAAAATTTTTACTATTAAGTAGAGGTTATAATATTTTGGTTTTGTGAGCTTTGAGTTTTGGTGATTTTTAACTTTTTAGCTGCTTTCTGGATTTTTTTCTCTTTATTTCAGTTAATAATTGAGATAAGCATCTGTCTGAGTTAAGAACTGCCTATATAAAATTAATAATCCCTAAAAATTAAAAATTGGACGGATTTATTACAAATCGGCAATCCATTTTGTAATTTCATCTTTTGATTTACCAATTCTTTTTTGGATTTCCCCATACATTTCGTCTTCTTACCTTCTTCATACAATAAATCATCATCCGTAAGGTCAGCATATTTCTGTTTTAGTTTTCCCTTTATTTCATTCCAGTTTTCGCTTTAGCTTCTAAAAAAGTTTTTGCTACAGATTACAGATTTTAAAATCATTTATTATCTGTGAATCTGTGGCAAAATTTCATCAATTTTCGCAATCCAACCTTGCACTTTCAGTCTGCCTAACCAAATCTATGGACTTTCAGTCCTTAGTGGTTTAGTTTTGTAGTGTTCATAATATTTCTTTTAAAATTAATAATTGATATATTCGTTTATTGAATCATTTTTCTTTTATGATATTTACAAATTTATCACAGCTTAGGCTCAAAACTCTTACACAATTGCTCAGTAATGTTGCAAAATTTCAAGTTTTTTAGATTCAACTTTGTAAATTTGCATCCCAGAACTAAACTTGATATGACAACACAACAGCTTTGCGAACAGATCAAAATCAAAAAATCATTTCTATGCGTAGGTTTAGATGTAGATTTGAATAAAATTCCGCAGCATTTATTAGAAACAGAAGATCCAATTTTCGAATTTAATAAGGCTATTATTGATGCAACTCATGATTTGGCAGTGGCATATAAGCCTAATACTGCATTCTTTGAGGCTTATGGAATAAAAGGATGGATTTCACTGCAGAAAACAATTGAGTATATCAATGAAAAACACCCTGAAATTTTCACTATCGCAGATGCCAAAAGAGGAGATATTGGGAACACGTCTTCAATGTATGCCAAAGCTTTTTTTGAGGATTTAAAATTTGACAGTGTGACTGTCGCTCCATATATGGGAAAAGATTCTGTTGAGCCTTTTCTTGCTTTCGAAAATAAACATACCATAATGCTGGCACTGACTTCTAATGATGGTGCTTTTGATTTTCAGACTTTGGAGGTGAATGGAAAGGAATTGTACAAACAGGTATTGGAAACTTCTAAAACCTGGAAAAATTCTGAAAACTTAATGTATGTGATTGGTGCTACCAAAGCCGAGTATTTTACAGAAGTCCGTAAAATTGTTCCTGAGAGTTTCCTGCTCGTGCCTGGTGTAGGAGCACAAGGAGGGAGTCTTTCAGAAGTTTGTAAATACGGAATGAATGATAATGTAGGTTTATTGATTAATTCTTCCCGAGCGATTCTTTATGCTTCAAACGGAACAGATTTTGCCGATGCAGGCAGAGCCGAAGCTTTGAAAATGCAGCAGGAAATGGAGGCTATTATTGGTTTAAAAGCTTAAATTATTTAAGGTTTAAAGCAGTTCTCGCTTGAGAATAATTTAAACACAAAGTTCACAAAGACTTTCGCAGGGTTCGCAAAGTTTTTTGTGAACTTTGTTTTTTTCTTAGTGTTAAAAAAAAAGTAATCCAAAAGTAAAAAATGAAACAATTAAAAGATCAGATCGGCTTTTCTCATTCTTTTGAAACGACTCCCAAACGCATTGTTTCTCTCGTGCCTTCCCAAACCGAACTGCTTTATGATTTGGGTTTGGAAGAAAATATTGCTGGAATCACTAAGTTTTGTGTGCATCCCTATCATCTCAAATCCACCAAGAAAATAGTTGGCGGTACCAAGAAAGTGAATTACGATAAAATCCGTTTATTGAATCCCGATATTATTATTTGTAATAAAGAAGAGAATACTCAGGAAATAGTCGAAGAATTAAAAAAAATCTGTACAGTGTGGGTGACTGATATTTTTACTTTAGAAGATAATTTTCAAATGATAACCGATTTTGGTCAGCTCTTTGATAAGAGAACCGAAGCCAGAAAATGGAACGATAAATTGGCTTTTGCCTTGAGCGATTTTAAAAATTTTATCCAAGATTTTCCAATCAGGAACGTGGCTTATTTTATTTGGAAAAATCCATATATGACAGCTGGTTCAGGTACTTTTATAGATGAATTGTTAAAGCTGAATCATTTTCAGAATCAGTATGCTTCGCAGGAAAGATATCCCGAAATTGATCTTGAAAAAATAGATACTGATGGAAGTTTGGATCTAGTGATGCTTTCTTCAGAACCGTTTCCTTTTAAAGCGGAGGACGGTTATGATATAGTGAAATCTACAGATAATGCCCAAGCTGTTTTAGTGGACGGTGAAATGTTTTCATGGTACGGCACCCGATTGCTAAAGGCTTTTGATTACTTTAAATACTTACATAATAGCATTTAAAAAGTTTAGAAATCTAACAAATCAAAAGCGGAATGAACTAATAATCTGAAAAACCTGCAATTCAAAAGCCTAAAAAAGAACTATATTTGTCCAGCAAAAAAAATATAAGTGATTAATTATACATTATATAAGAACGAAAACAGCGATCAATGGGTCACGTTTGTGCATGGCGCAGGAGGAAGTTCGTCGATTTGGTTCAAGCAGATTAGGGATTTTAAAAAAAGCTACAATATTCTGTTATTGGATTTAAGAGGTCATGGAGAGTCCAAAACCACTTTAAAAACGGCATTCAAACAAAAATATACTTTTTCAGCCTTAGCTCATGATATTCTTGAAGTTTTGGATCATCTGAAAATTGAAAAATCACATTTTGTCGGGATATCATTAGGAACTATTCTAATTAGACAGCTGGCCGAAATGTACCCGGACAGAGTACAGAGCATGATTCTGGGCGGCGCTATCTTAAAAATGAATTTTCGTTCTCAGATTTTAATGCGTTTGGGGAATACTTTTAAATATGTACTGCCTTATTTGGTTTTGTATAAGTTTTTCGCATTTGTGATTATGCCTAAAAAAAATCATAAGCAGTCCCGATCACTTTTTATTACCGAAGCCAAAAAGCTGTACCAGAAAGAATTTATAAAATGGTTTAAACTCACAGCCGAGATAAATCCTGTGTTAAAGTGGTTTCGTCAGGTAGAATTGAATATTCCTACGCTTTATGTTATGGGGGAAGAAGATTATATGTTTCTGCCGGCTGTCCGTAAAGTAGTGGAAAGTCATTATAGATCATCCCAGTTATTTGTAATCGAAAATTGCGGACATGTAGTAAATGTCGAGCAGCCCAATGCTTTTAATACTGCAGTTTTATCTTTTATAAATAAACCAAAAATGGTCAGAGCGTAAATAAAAAATGCCTGCACCATTCTTGATGCAGGCAATTTTATAACTAACCAAAACCAAAATAATAAATAACCAGTTTATTACATTGCAAAGATCAGTATAATGTTTATGTTTTGCTGTTAAGGAATTGTTATTAGTTATTCTTAAAAAGTTAAGGTTTGAGATTTGTTTTTAACATATTAAAATTCTTATTTTTTTTAATAAGCTGTTCTCTAGATTTGTATTGATTTTAATTTTTGTCCTGCAGTGCAAATACTTTTTTAAGAACATTTGATGTTCTGGCATTGATGTCGGTTCTAATGTTTTTTTCTTCAACTGCAATCATTTTAAATACTCCTTCCAGTGCTTTCTGTGTAATATAATCCGTAAGATCTGGATTTACTTTGGTAACAAATGGAATAGTATTGTACTGTTTTATGATTTTGGTCCAGATTACATCGGCGCCAACTTTACCAATTGACTGCTGCACCACGGGATTGAATTTTCCATAAAGCGGTGTCTGTGTCGATGACTGCAGATAAACAGTTGCAGCATTTTCATTTCCAAGCAGAATACTTTTTGCATCGGTTATGGTTATGTTTTTAATTGCTGTAACAAATATTGGAGTAGCTTCTTTTACAGCATCTTCAGCTGCTCTGTTCATGGCCAGTATGCCTTCATCTGCCAATTTTGACATGCCCATTTTTCGAAGTGTTTTGTCTAGTTTGGCTAATTCTTCGGGCATTAGGATTTTTACAGCTTCGTTTTTGTAAAAACCATCAAGAGCGGTCAGTTTTGAAACCTGTACCGATACGCCCTTGTTGAGAGCTTCTTTTAATCCGGCGGCAATATCTAAGCTGCTGTTGGAACTTGCTGCAGTGCTTATTTTATCTGTCGCTTTTTTTAAAATGTCTTTGAATTGTGCATTGCTGATTGCTGGCAGGATTAAGAACAGGAGTAGGGCTTTTTTCATTTTTGTTTTTAGTTAGCTGTGATTGATTGTTTTATAAGCCAGCTTTAGTTTTTAAGTATTATTTGTTTACATTTTGTTTTTCTAATCGAAAATTGTATCAAGAGTCTTTTTTGATAGTTATTGTACTGATTATTAAAGTTTTTTTTTAAAATCTGTGTAAATCTTTTTAATCTGTGGCTGACTCTATGCGTATTAGTGATATTAAGAAAACACAACTGTTTTGTTATTGTACACCATCGTTTTTCTTTCGGCATGTAATTTTATGGCTCTAGCGAGTACAATACGTTCCAGATCACGTCCTTTCATAATAAAATCTTCAATGGAATGGCTGTGGGAAACTCTTGAGATATCTTGTTCAATAATTGGTCCTTCGTCCAGTTCCTCTGTAACATAATGGCTTGTGGCACCAATAATTTTTACACCGCGCTTGAAAGCTGAGTGATACGGTTTTGCTCCAGGGAAAGCAGGAAGGAAAGAGTGGTGAATATTAATAATTCTATTTTTGTAAAGGGATATTAAATTTGGAGTGATAATCTGCATGTAGCGGGCAAGAACTATAAAATCAATATTAAATTCTTTTAATAGTTCAATCTGTGCTTTTTCGCCTTCTTCTTTGCTGTCTTTCGTAAAAGGAATATGATGAAACGGAATGCCAAAACGCTCGGCAGCTGGTTTTAAATCTTCATGATTACTTATGATTAAAGGGATTTCAAGGGGGAGTTCTCCAGCACAGTAGCGTCCTAAAATATCATACAGGCAATGATCATATTTTGATATAAATAAAGCCATTCTGGATTTTTGGTCTTGAGGATACATTGCCCAATTCATATTAAACGGAGAAGCAAGATTCTCCTGAAAATGGCTTTTTATAGATTCAATATTCCAATTAAGCTTACTGAATTCACATTCAAGCCGCATAAAAAATACGTTTTCATCTGCGTCAACATGCTGGTCAAGGTAAATAATATTTCCATCAATTGAAGCGATATAATTCGTTACCGAGGCAACAATCGCTTTTTTATCTTCACAATGGATAAGTATGGTAATTCTCTGCATTTGTTTAAATTTTCTAAAATAATTAGGAGTAATTCCTATGGATTTTTGAATGATGATGAACGATTTCTGATTTTAGATTTTTATACTGCTGAACGCAAAGATTATTGTTTTTTATAAGTTTTATAACTTCAAAAATCGAATATAGTTAATCAAAAATCTTAAATCATTTTTATCTGGTTAGGCATCGAAAATACCAATTTTTTGTGAAAACAGCCCTGTTTTCTTAGGAAAAAACAACGTTATCATATTTTGTGTTTTATATTGTTTTTATTGATTTTTATTTTAAAATTTATGTAAATTGCGCTTTTAAATTATCATATTCATAAAATGGAATTAGTTAAACCCTACGTGCCCTTAAATAAAGTCCGAATCGTAACTGCCGCATCACTCTTTGACGGTCACGATGCTGCAATAAACATAATGAGAAGGATTATTCAGTCCACAGGAGTTGAAGTAATTCATCTTGGTCATGACCGAAGTGTAGAAGAAGTGGTAAACACCGCGATTCAGGAAGATGCTAATGCCATTGCGATGACTTCTTATCAAGGAGGACACAACGAATATTTTAAATACATGTATGATCTGCTTCAGGAAAAGGGTGCGGGGCATATCAAGATTTTTGGCGGAGGCGGAGGCGTCATCCTGCCATCTGAAATAGAAGAATTGCAGGCTTACGGAATTACCAGAATATACGCTCCCGATGATGGACGAGCGATGGGACTTCAGGGAATGATTAACGATTTAGTTGAGCGTTCTGATTTTTCTATCGGAGAAAAATTAACAAATGAATTGGATTTAATCGAAAATAAAACCCCTACTGCAATTGCACGTTTAATTTCGGCAGCTGAGAATTTTCCTGAAATAGCAAAGCCTTTTTTTGATACAATTCACGAAAAAAATAAAACATCAAAGATTCCTGTTCTTGGAATTACAGGAACCGGCGGCGCAGGAAAATCATCATTGGTAGACGAATTAGTGCGCCGATTTTTAATCGATTTTCCCGAAAAAACAATTGGATTAATTTCTGTAGATCCTTCAAAGCGTAAAACTGGCGGTGCATTATTGGGAGACAGAATCCGTATGAATGCGATAAACAATCCTCGTGTATATATGCGTTCGTTGGCTACGCGCCAATCCAATCTGGCATTGTCAAAATATGTAGCCGAAGCTATTGAAGTTTTGAAAGCTGCCAAATATGATATTATAATTCTGGAAACTTCTGGTATTGGTCAATCGGATACCGAGATTATGGATCATTCAGACGTTTCTTTATATGTAATGACACCCGAATTTGGTGCTGCCACTCAATTGGAAAAAATTGATATGCTTGATTTTGCCGATTTGGTAGCTCTTAATAAATTCGACAAACGCGGTGCTTTGGATGCTATCCGTGATGTGAAAAAACAATACCAGCGCAATCATAATCTTTGGGATGTAAATCCAGAAAATATGCCGGTTTTTGGAACTATTGCTTCACAATTCAACGATCCTGGAATGAATACGCTGTATAAATCTATCATGGATAAAATTGTAGAGAAAACCGATTCTGATTTGAAATCGACTTTTGAAATTACCCGTGAAATGAGCGAGAAAATATTTGTAATCCCGCCTCATAGAACGCGTTATTTATCAGAGATTGCCGAAAATAACAGGAAATACGATACTATAGCTTTGAGTCAGGAGCAAGTGGCTCAAAAATTATACGGGATTTTTAAAACACTCGAAAGTGTATCTGGAAAAGTTCCCGTGACTAACAAAGCTGGAATTGACGACAGTTCAGTTCTTCCAAGTGCATTGGCAGAACATGATGATAACAGAATTTTTATCAATCTTCTGCTGCATCAATTTGATAAAGTAAAAATGGATCTGGATCCCTACAATTGGGAAATGATTTTGACTTGGGATGAAAAAGTCAATAAATATAAAAATCCAGTATATACTTTTCAGGTTCGTGACAAGGAAATAAAAATGGCAACACATACGGAGTCGCTGTCCCATTCTCAAATTCCAAAAGTAGCAATGCCAAAGTACAAAGCCTGGGGGGATATTCTGCGCTGGTGTCTGCAGGAGAACGTTCCTGGAGAATTTCCTTTTGCTTCTGGTCTGTATCCGTTTAAACGTGACGGAGAAGATCCTTCTAGAATGTTTGCCGGCGAAGGCGGACCTGAAAGAACTAACAAACGTTTCCATTATGTAAGTGCAGGACTGCCGGCAAAAAGACTTTCGACTGCTTTTGACAGTGTTACTTTGTATGGAAATGATCCGCATCTGCGTCCTGATATTTATGGGAAAATTGGAAATGCCGGAGTTTCAATCTGCTGTCTGGATGATGCTAAAAAATTATACTCGGGATTTGATTTGGTACATGCAATGACTTCGGTAAGTATGACGATTAATGGTCCGGCACCAATGCTGCTCGGTTTTTTTATGAATGCTGCCATTGATCAGCAGTGTGAGCATTATATCAAAGAAAATAATCTGGAAGATGAGGTTTTAGATAAAATCAATAAAATTTATGCAGCAAAAGGAGTAGAGCGCCCGCACTATCAAGGCGACTTGCCTGAAGGGAATAACGGATTAGGTCTGTTTCTTTTGGGAGTAACGGGTGATCAGGTTTTGCCTTTAGAAGTTTATGAAAAAATTAAAGCCAAAACGCTTAAGAAAGTCAGAGGAACGGTCCAGGCTGATATTCTAAAAGAAGATCAGGCACAGAATACCTGTATTTTTTCAACCGAATTTGCATTGCGATTGATGGGTGATGTTCAGGAATATTTTATTGCCCAAAATGTCAGAAACTTTTATTCGGTTTCAATTTCGGGTTATCATATTGCCGAGGCTGGTGCGAATCCAATTACACAGCTGGCTTTCACACTTTCAAACGGTTTTACTTATGTAGAATATTATTTGAGCCGTGGGATGGATATTAATGATTTTGGACCAAATTTATCGTTCTTTTTTTCCAATGGTGTCGATCCGGAATATGCTGTAATTGGTCGTGTTGCTCGTAAAATTTGGGCGAAAGCCATGAAAAATAAATACGGAGCCAATGAAAGAGCCCAGATGCTGAAATATCACATTCAGACTTCGGGGCGTTCACTGCATGCGCAGGAAATCGATTTCAATGATATTCGTACGACTTTACAGGCGCTGTATGCAATATATGATAATTGCAATTCACTGCATACTAATGCTTATGACGAAGCAATTACAACGCCAACCGAGGAATCGGTGCGAAGAGCAATGGCAATCCAGCTGATTATTAATAAAGAATTAGGTCTGGCCAAAAACGAGAATCCTATTCAGGGCTCATTTATAATCGAAGAGCTGACCGATTTAGTTGAAGAGGCAGTTTTACAGGAATTTGACAGAATTACAGAGCGAGGCGGAGTGCTTGGAGCCATGGAAACGATGTACCAGCGTTCTAAGATTCAAGAGGAGAGTCTGTATTATGAAACTTTGAAACATACGGGTGAATTCCCGATTGTGGGGGTAAATACATTCCTGAGTTCCAAAGGTTCTCCAACGGTTATTCCTGCAGAAGTAATTCGTGCTGCCGAAGAGGAAAAACAATATCAGATTACTATGCTGAAAAATCTGCATCAGTGCCATGCCGATTTGGTAAAGGAACATTTAGCGACGCTGCAGGAAGCTGCAGTAAAAGGAAATAATCTATTTGAACATCTGATGGAAGCAACAAAGGTTTGTTCATTAGGGCAGATTACCGAAGCTTTATTTGAAGTAGGAGGACAGTATAGACGAAATATGTAATTATTAATTCTTCTGTAATAATTTAAAAAACAAAAACAGCTCCAAAATGGAGCTGTTTTTGTGAATTAGTAAGACCTAAAAAGGACAAGCTTAGTTAGCAGCTATATTTTGGTCTTGAATAGATTTTTTTGATAAAGTTGATCCTTCTCTTGTAACAACAATTTCGTGAGTTACTTTTTTAGAGTTGATTACTACTTCTAAAAAGTAAGTTCCTTCTGGGAATTCTTCTAAGCTGTAAGTTTTCAAAATACCTTCTTTCCCAGTAACTGTTTCAGTATAGATAATGTTATGAAATCTGTCAGTAATAGTTACATTCGCTTTTTGAATTTGATTTACAGCAAAACTAATTTCTTTGCCATTACCGCTCAATACTCTTAGTGAGAAATCACCATTGATTGCATAAGTGCTGATTGTTGTCATTGTAACTAATACAGCTAAACTAAGTTTTAAAATCGTTTTCATATGTTCTGTTTTTAAATTTATTGGTTTAAATTTCTTTTACAAATGTACTAGGATAATCGATTGCACAACACAACAGGATTTTCCAATTTATATGTTATTTTAACCTTACGAAAACGTTGTATGTTAAAAATAGATAATATAGGACTGTTTTTTGGTAAATTTGAATAGTTTTTTAAATAAACGCTCATGAAGAAAATTAGCCCGGCATTAGAAGTTATTACCCCGACTTTTGGCAGTTCGTTTACTTTTGCAAAATATGTTGAAAATGAGAACTGTAAAGCGGATCTCTGGCACTATCATCCCGAAATGGAACTTGTTTTTGTAAACGGAGGTTCTGGAAAGAGACAGATAGGAAGCCATATTTCGTATTATTCAGATGGAGATTTGGTATTAATAGGCAGTAATCTGCCTCATTGCGGATTTACAAACGAACAAACGGGGAATAAAAATGAAATTGTTATTCAATTGCCTGCTGATTTTCTAGGAAGCGATTTTTTGAAAGTTCCGGAACTAAAAAACATTCAGCAGCTTTTTAAGAGAGCAAAAGCAGGAATTGCATTTGGTAAAGAAACCATAAAAAGGATTGCACCTATTATTGATGAGATGGGAAACCGTTCTTATTTTGATCGATTATTACGGATGATTCGGATTTTGAATGACTTAGGGATGAGTGATGAATACACCATTTTGAATGCAGATGGTTTTACGTTAGAAATGCAGGTTCAGGATAGCGATAGGATCAATGTGGTTTTTAATTATGTAAAAGACCATTTTCAGGAACCTATTCAGCTGGAAACTGTTTCAAACATGGTGAGTATGACAACTCCCTCTTTTTGCAGGTATTTTAAAAAAATAACCAACAAGACTTTTACCAATTTTGTAAACGATTATCGTCTGGTTCACGCTTCAAAGCTTTTGTCGGAGAATACTAAAAGTATTACTGAGATATGTTTTGAAAGCGGGTTTAATAATTTTAGCCATTTTAACAAATCTTTTAAAGCATTTACTGGAAAAAGTGCTTCACAATACAGGAATGAATTAAAGTCTATGATTGAGTAATTTATCTGCTAAACCATTATGGACTGAAAGGCCATAGATTTGGTTAGGCAGACTGAAATCTGCAAGGTTGGATTGCGAAAATTGATCAAATTTTGCTACAGATTCACAGATAAAAAATGATTTTAAAATCTTTGAATCTGTGGCAAAAACTTTTTTAGAAGCTAAAGCGAGATGCACTGAAAGTGCATAGTTTTAAACTCTATTTAATACCAATAAAGTAAGTTTTGTTTTAGGAAATTGTATATTTACAGTTCACCATTATAAAAGAAGAATATGAGAAAGTTACTTATAATAGGTATTGTGTTTTTATTTGGCAATACCGTTTTGTCTTTTGCATCAACAGTTGATACTCTGCAGATTCCTAGTACTGCTATGGGTAAAACGTATAAAGCTGCAGTAGTATTACCAAATTCGTATGCCAAAGGAAAAGCAGTTTATCCTGTCCTTTATCTTTTGCATGGAGCTTACGGGCATTTTGCCGATTGGTTATCGAACACTCCCAATAAAAATACTGTTAAAGATTTAGCCGACCAGTATAATATTATAATTGTAATGCCGGAAGGCGAAACGTTTAGTTTTTATCTTGACAGTCCTGTAAATAAAAGCAGTCAGTTTGAAACCTACATCACTTCCGAAGTGATTCAGAAAATTGATAAAACATACCGAACTGTTAATGACAAAAAAGGCCGTGTTATCGCGGGACTTTCTATGGGAGGGCACGGTGCTTTATCGCTTTCGGCTAAACATCCCGAATTGTTCTGCGCAGCTGGAAGCATGAGCGGAGCAGTAGATATGGGAATAATGTTAGAAAGGGAACCGAATGATCAAGTTATAAAATTAATGCAGCCTATTTTTGGTGATCAAAGCTGTAAGCCGGACTTATATGTGCAAAATGCTGTAATGGGTATGGTTGATAAAATTAAAGCCAATAAACTAGCTTTAATTATTGATTGCGGTGTTGATGATTTTCTTATTGAATCCAATAGAGAACTGCATAGAAGGCTGGTTTATGGTAAAGTTTCCCATGATTATATCGAAAGACCAGGCGCACATACATGGGAATACTGGGAAAATGCATTGCCGTATCAGGTACTTTTTTTTAGTAAAGTTTTAAAAAGCAATGGTGTCTTGATTAATTAGAATTTATCAATTTTATTTTTACTGGACTAATAGATAATTTTGAAGCTTTTTTTGAGTTATAACAATAGGTATATAGGTTTTTTTAATCGATAACGATTGAGTTTTTGTGAATGAATTTTCAATAAATAATTTTTTTGGCTTGATTTTTGAAATACCTTTATCGAACTTTAAATATAAATAAGATGAAAAAAATAATTACACTTTTGGCGGTTATAGGAATGTTTGGTTTTCAAGGCTGTGAAGGACCAGAAGGACCTCCGGGATTAGATGGACGAGATGGAATTGGTTCTGTTGCATTTGAAATAAAAAAAGATTTTTCTTTAAATCCTACTGATGGGTATATAATTTCAGAGTCTTTCACTAAATATTTAGGAGGAGGTTTATATCAGAATGAATCTGTTTTGGTTTATAGATTAGAGGGAACTAACAGCTCAGGATCTGATGTATGGAAGTTAGTACCAACAACAGTGTTTTTTTCTAATGGAGATTCAATCACATATAACTACAATTTCAGTAAAGAAGCATTTACAATTTTTGTAGGTGGTAATAATATGGCAGGAAAATCAGCGTATATAAATAATCAGGTTTTTAGATTTGTTATTATTCCTTCTGATTTTGGTGCTACAGTGAATAAAAGTAATTACGTAGAAGTTATGAAAGCTTTGAAAATAAATGAATCTGAAATTGAGAAAATTAAATTTTAATTTTGGATATAAAGCATAAAAAAAGGAAATCGAAAGATTTCCTTTTTTGTTATAATAGATTTTTAAATAATTTATTGTTCTTCTTTTTTACTAATCTGCAAAGAAACAATAACGCCGATGGCAAGTGCCAAAGCGATAAACCCAAGCGAGGCCCATTCTGGAATCTCTATATAGTCATGCAGTAACATTTTTAGTCCTACAAAACTTAAAATAGCGATCAGGCTGTATTCCAAATGGCTGAATTTTTCCAGCATATTGGCAAGGAAAAAGTATAGCGAACGCAATCCGAGTATGGCAAAAATATTGGAACTAAAAACAAGAAAAGGATCAGCTGTAATGGCTAATATGGCAGGAACACTGTCTACTGCAAAAACAACATCCATTACTTCTATAATTATCAGTGCTACAAAAAGAGGGGTAGCGGCGTTTCCTTTTTTGGTTTTTATAAAAAAATGTTCTTTGTCCGTGTGTGTTGAAATCGGGATTATTTTTCCTAAAACTTTATAGATTATAGATTTTTTTGGGTCGAATTCTTCATTGTCGTCTGAGCTGAAAAGCATTTTCATGGCTGTAAATAAAAGAAAAGCTCCAAAAACATAAGAGGTCCAGCTGAATTTTTGGATTAATAAAACTCCGAAAAAAATCATTATTCCCCTAAAAATAATTGCTCCTAATATACCCCAGAATAAAACACGGTGCTGGAGTTTTTTTTGGATTTTGAAGGAGGCAAAAATCAGTGCAATTACAAATATATTGTCTATGCTTAATGATAATTCAATCAGGTAGCCTGTTATGAATTTCATTGCTGCTACAGAAGGTTTTAAATGACTTTGGTTGACTACATAATCAGTTGAGTAAAGCCAATAGACAACTCCAGAAAAGAGCATTGATAAGGTAAACCAGATTGCTGTCCATTTGCTCGCTTCTTTTGTGCTTATTATATGCGGTGTTTTATTAAATACTCCTAAATCTAGGGCTAGAAATATAAAAATTAGAATGAGAAATAATATCCAAACGATCATAACGGCTTCTTTTAAATGTGTTCAGGTAAATTTGAACTTTATTGGTTTCTAAAGATACTGTAATTTGTTTAAATAAAAAAAGTGCCTTCGGTTAGAAAGGCACTTTTATGATTAATTTGGTTATGATTACAACGCTGATTTTACAGTTTTGATAATTCTAGCCGCAATTTTGTATGGATCACCATTAGATGCTGGTCTTCTGTCTTCCAGCCATCCTTTCCATCCTTTTTGAACGGTCATTAAAGGAATACGGATAGAACATCCTCTGTCAGATACTCCATAAGAGAAATCGTGAATAGAAGCAGTTTCGTGTTTACCAGTCAAACGCTGATCGTTGTAAGCTCCGTATACAGCAATGTGCTCAGCAGTTACAGGACGGAAAGCCTCACAGATTTTCTCGTAAGTAGCTTGATCTCCACATGTTCTCAATACTTCGTTAGAGAAGTTAGCGTGCATTCCAGAACCATTCCAGTCTGTATCACCTAGTGGTTTTGGGTGGTACTCAATATAGTAACCATATTTCTCAGTCAAACGGTCAAGTAAGTATCTAGCAACCCAGATTTCATCACCTGCTTTTTTAGCTCCTTTAGCAAACAATTGGAATTCCCATTGTCCACAAGCAACTTCTTGATTGATACCTTCAAAGTTGATTCCAGCAGCGATACATAAATCTGCATGCTCCTCAACTAATTTTCTTCCGTGTGTGTTTTTCCCGCCTACTGAACAGTAGTACATACCTTGTGGAGCTGGATAACCTCCTACAGGGAAACCTAAAGGTAATAATGTTTTAGTGTCCATGATAAAGTATTCTTGTTCGAATCCAAACCAGAAATCATCATTGTCATCATCAATAGTAGCTCTACCGTTTGAAGGGTGAGGAGTACCGTCAGCATACATAACTTCAGACATTACTAAGTATCCATTGATACGTGTTGGATCTGGGTAGATTGCAACTGGTACTAACAAACAGTCTGATGAACCACCTTCAGCTTGTTTTGTAGAAGAACCGTCAAAAGACCAGTTTCCTAGTTCAGCAAGTGTTCCTTGGAAATTTTCGTGCTCTTCAACTTTAGTTTTACTTCTTAAATTTTGTGTTGGTTCGTATCCGTCTAACCAGATGTACTCTAATTTTATTTTAGCCATAATAATATAATTTATTTTTTTTGTTTTTTCAGATGCAAATATAAAATAATTTACTTATGTCATAAAATTGGGGGGTGCTTTTTATTTAGGTGTTTTAAATTTTTGATATTACTGCATTTTAGGAGGGGTATAATTGAAAAAATATAATTTTAGAGGGGTATAATGATTAAATTCGTAATGTGTATTTTTTGAATATTAAATTTTAATTAAGAATTTTATTACTCTCATTGAAAATTTGAGAAGTTCAGGTATTTTTTTTTGAATTATATCTAATCAAATTTATGTTCACATTTATTCGTGAATGCTTTGATTATTTGTTGAACATAAATAATTTATATTTGTATATGTTTATTCAAAGGATATTAATTTTTAAGATATAAGATATGTCATCAATTCGTTTTCAGGCTTTAAAAGAAGCTTCTAATAGAAAGCTGATTGATTTTCAGGAAACTGGAAGGAAATCAGAACTTTTTGGGTCTAATGTGTTTAATGATAAGGCAATGAAGCAGTTTTTGACTTCGGATGCTTTCAAAGCAGTGCAGGGAGCTGTTCAGTATGGGAATAAAATAGACAGAAAACTGGCAGACTATATTGCTATGGGGATGAAAGAATGGGCATTGGCCAAAGGGGTTACCCATTATACGCATTGGTTTCAGCCTCTTACTGGAACTACAGCAGAAAAGCATGATGCTTTTTTTGAAACTTCGTATGACGGAAGCGATCCATTAGAGAAATTTGGCGGCGCTCAGCTGGTGCAGCAGGAACCAGATGCATCCAGTTTCCCTAACGGCGGTATCAGAAACACATTCGAGGCACGAGGTTATACTGCATGGGATCCAACTTCACCAGCTTTTATATTTGGTACAACTCTGTGTATTCCAACTATTTTTATTTCTTATACGGGCGAAGCTTTAGATAATAAAATCCCATTGTTAAGAGCTTTGTCAGTAATGGATGAGGCAGCAACTGAAGTGTGTAAATATTTCGACAAGAATGTTAAGAAAGTAACAGCTACACTAGGATGGGAGCAGGAATATTTTTTAATTGACAAATCATTAGCGAATTCACGTCCTGATCTTATTATGACTGGAAGGACTTTATTAGGTCATACTTCTGCCAAAGGACAGCAGCTTGATGATCATTATTTTGGATCTATTCCAACTCGTGCCCTAACATACATGAGAGATTTGGAACAAGAATGCATTTTATTGGGAATACCTGTCAAAACACGTCATAACGAAGTGGCACCAAACCAATTTGAATTTGCTCCTATTTTTGAAGAAGCAAATCTAGCGGTAGATCACAACTGTTTGTTGATGGATGTTATGCATAAAGTAGCAGAACGTCATGATTTTAAAGTGTTATTCCACGAAAAACCATTTAAAGGCGTTAACGGATCTGGAAAGCACAATAACTGGTCCTTATCAACTGATACTGGGGTTAACTTATTGAGTCCAAGTAAAACGCCAATGACTAATTTACAGTTTTTGACTTTCTTTATCAATACTATCAAAGCGGTAAATGATTATGAAGCTTTGTTAAGAGGTTCGATTGCCACTGCGAGCAACGATCATAGATTAGGAGCCAATGAAGCACCGCCGGCTATTATTTCCGTTTTTATTGGAGAGCAGTTAACCAAAGTTTTGGCTGAATTAGAGGGAGTTTCTACAGGAAAACTTTCTCCGGAAGAAAAAACAGATTTAAAGCTGAATGTTGTGGGTAAAATTCCTGATGTTCTTTTGGACAATACCGACAGAAACAGAACTTCTCCATTTGCTTTTACAGGTAATAAATTTGAATTCAGAGCCGTGGGTTCGTCTGCAAACTGTTCCAATGCAATGACAACACTAAATACGATTGTGGCTAAACAGCTTAAAGATTTTAAAAATGAAGTAGATGTCTTAATTGAGTCGAAAGACATGAAAAAAGATGACGCTATTTTTAATGTGCTTAGAGAATATATCAAACAGTCTAAAAAAATACTTTTTGAAGGAGACGGTTATAGTGATGCTTGGCAAAAAGAGGCTGCAAAAAGAGGACTGAGCAATTTTAAAACTACTCCGGAGGCCCTAAAAGCAAGAGCTTCTAAACAAGCTGTTAGCTTATTTGGAGAAATGGGTATTATGAATCATGTAGAATTAGAAGCCCGTTATGAAATTGAGTTGGAAGAGTATACCAAAAAAATACAGATTGAAGGCAGGGTTTTAGGCGATATTTCTAAAAACCATGTAATTCCGACTGCTATCAAGTATCAGAATACTTTGATTGAAAATGTAAAAGGGCTGAAAGATATTTTTGGTTCTGAATTTGAGTCAATCGCAAAAGAACAGATTATTTTAATCAAAGAGATTTCTGGACATATCGAGGGAATTAATTCTAAAGTAGAGGAGATGACAGAAGAAAGAAAGAAAGCTAATAATCTGACTGATGCACAGGCAATGGCTGAAGCGTACTGCAACAATGTAAAACCTTATTTTGAAATTATCAGAAGCCACTGTGATAAATTAGAATTATTGGTTGACAATGAATTATGGACTTTGACTAAATACAGAGAATTACTTTTGACTAAGTAGTTTTTTTGCTGTTTATAAATTTAAAAAGGCTTTCGGAAGAAAGTCTTTTTTGTTTTCGGTTATTATCCAGCACCGAAATAATGATACAAAAAAAAGCATCCGTTTGCGGCGGATGCTTCTTGGTTAAAATTGGTTAATTATTATCTGGAAGAAATTACTTTTTGAGTACTGCTTCCTCTATTGGTGGTTAATTTTATGATATAAACTTCTTCCTGACCAGTGTATGGAATGTTTAATAAAACGGATTTATTCAAATAGCCATTAGTATCGTAGCTGGATGCAACTACAACTCCCATGGTATTGAATACTTCAATTTTTACATCGGTAACAAAATCAAAATTATAGCTTACAGTAAGCTGGTCTCTGAAAGGAACCGGAGCTGCTGTGAAAGAAGAAGT
This sequence comes from Flavobacterium sp. HJJ, assembly GCF_015351475.1. Classification (GTDB taxonomy): domain Bacteria; phylum Bacteroidota; class Bacteroidia; order Flavobacteriales; family Flavobacteriaceae; genus Flavobacterium; species Flavobacterium marginilacus. Next base: position 26,257 of record NZ_JADKPR010000040.1, read on the forward strand.
GTCACTTACTTTTGCAGTATCTGTTGAAAAAGTATTGATAAGACTTTCAACAGGAGCTGCACATTCAAGTGGTTCAACACCGTAGCCTACAAATATTCTGCATTCATCGAAAGCATTATTGATTAAATCAACAGCTGCGGTGATTTCGGACAATGTCAAGCCATTTGTGCTTCCGCCGCCCAAAGCCTGATTTGCTAAGGCAAATAATCCTTGAACTGTTTTTGGAGAAATAGCATTAATGACTTTTGTCGGGATAGAATAATATTTGAACTCATTGATTACTGGTGTGTATCCTCCAGGGGAACATTGTCTGGTTTTTGGAATGTCAGATCCACAGCCTCCTTCGGGTTCAGCAACAGCAAAAGTTCCTGTTTTTAATTCGAAATTACCAAGGTTTCCATTTATACCTATGTTGAGGCCTAAAGCAATGGTTTGTGCCAATAAAGCATTATTGATTTTGCCATTTTTTAAGTAATTAGGAGTTAATGAACTTATCTGAATATCGCCAGCAAACAATACTTTGGCAGGGCCTCCTCCAGGCATAACTCTAATGATATCGTCTATATCATCAGGAGCAGTCATCCAAACAGAATGTCCGGCAGAACCAATGGTCATTGTTCCTCCATAGGAAGCTAAAGCTTTGGCAATTAGATTATAAGTGCTGTATGGTTTTCCTTCGGCACATGACATGCCTCCTGGGTTACCATAGTATCCTTGTGTATAGGTGCATAATGCAGCACTGCAGGATTTAACATCGATATTGAACTGCTGTATTCTAGAACATCCTGATGCTAGAAGTACTTCTTTTATATAAATAGTGTAAGTACCGGGTCCAGCGGTGAAATTTGTAATGTCACTGCCAGTTATCTGATCATTCATTGCTTGAGCATCTCTCCAGAAAGTTACGCTTTCTACTGAAGGATCTGGCAATGCTTCCTGAATTGCTGAAAGAAGACTTACAGGTAATGGAGAACAAATTTCTAGATTGTGTAATGTAAATGGTGTTGGTGTTAGAGTATTCAAAGTAACAGTTACATCATCTGTATCACTACAGCCAGAAGCAGTATGTGTTTTGGTAACAGTATAAGTAGTGGTTACACTTGGATTCACGCTTGGATTTGCATCAGTTGAAGTAAATCCTTCAGGAGAAGAAGTCCATGAATAAGTGTATCCCTCTTGTGCTGCTTCACCAATCGAACCGCCATTTGTATTCATGGTACATGTTTTGGTGAAATCAGATCCTGCATTGGCAGTAACATCCGGTTTGTTTACAGTAACAGTTACATCGTCAGTATCACTACAGCCCGAAGCGGCATGCGTTTTTGTAACGGTGTAAGTGGTAGTAACACTCGGATTCACGCTTGGATTTGCATCACTTGAAGTAAATCCTATAGGAGAAGAAGTCCATGAGTAAGTATAGCCCTGCTGAACTGCTTCGCCAATTGAACCGCCTGATGTATTAATCAGACAATTTTTGGTAAAATCAGA
>NZ_JADKPR010000041.1 GCF_015351475.1 Flavobacterium sp. HJJ
CGCAATCCAACCTTGCACTTTCAGTCTGCCTAACCAAATCTATGGACTTTCAGTCCATAGTGGTTTAGTCTATTTTTTGTTTTTTTGACAAATTATGTTCTCAATTATTTGTGAGTTAGTGCGTTGTGTCAAATAATTTTTATACCTTTAATTTCATATTTTCCCCAAAACTTCAATCAATTATTTCTAATTAGCATTTTGTTATAAACTGTGCATACTGTTTAAATGCTGTCTCTAAATATTATTATCTATTTGAAAAAAAAGCGATTCCTTATATGATTTTTTAACTAATACATTTTGCAGATATGAAAGAAAAATTACCATCTGTTGAAGAATTGTTACAAAAAATAAAAAAGCAGGAAAATACCATTTCGCTATTGCAAAAGAAGATTGATTCTATTGCTAATTATGAGTTTTTTACCAGAGAAACTTCAGATTTTATTTGTGTTTCAGATTTAAACAGAAATCTGAAAGATTTTAACCTAGTGTTCATTAATAAATTAGGTTACTCCAAAAGAGAATTATTACTAAAGAGTTTTCTCAATTACATTCATCCAGATGATAGGCCCAAAGTAGAGTTTTCTGCACAAGAACTTTTAAGCGGAAAAAAGTCTGTTATTTCTGAAAACAGAATCATTACAAAAAGCGGAGAACACATAACAGTGCAGTGGACTTCTATTATAAATCCTTCCAAAAATTTAGTGTATTCTATAGGCAGAGACATTACCGAAATCAGAAAAATTCAAGAGCAGTTATCAGCAAGCGAAAGTTTATTGAATGATGCTCAGAAAATTGCTAAAATTGGAAGCTGGGAATTCAATATTGTTACTAATGAATTGATTTGGTCCAACGAATTGTATCAAATTTTTGAAATGGATAAAAGTCTTTTAGTCCCTTTATTTGATAACTATTTAAACTATTTTACAGAAGAGGATAAAAAACTGCTGTATGCCAGAATAAATGGCTGTATACAAAAGAAAGAGCCTTATGAAGTAACACATAAAATACTATTTCCCAACAATAGGTTTAAATGGATTTATGGAACAGGAATTCCAGTGTTAAACGATAAAAATGAAGTTGTAGCCCTGAGGGGAATTGCTCAGGATGTTACCGAAAAAAAACGGATAGAAAGTGAAATTCTGGCCAAAGAAAAAGAAGTTGAAAGTATCAGGGACAAAGAGCGGGAGCAGAGGAGTAATGCCAAGTTTAGAAATTACGTTGAAAATGCACCCGACGGGGTTATAGTTGTTACCAAAGAAGGACAGTTTTTGGAAATAAATCCTGCAGCATCAAAAATTACAGGATATTCAAAAAAGAAATTATTAAAAAAATCACTAAATGATTTAACACCATCGAATTTTTTACCAAAGATTGAATCGGTTTTAAGCACTCTTTTTCTGAATGAAACCTCAAATGATATTATTCCTTTTATACATAGTGATAAAGGCAAACGTCTTTGGTCAATTGATGCAGTTAAACTGTCAGAAAAGCAGGCTTTACTCTTTGTAAGAGATGTTACCGAACGGGAAAAAGCGGAAGTAAAACTGAAAGAAAGTGAGCTTTTTTTAAAAGAAACCCAAAGCATAGCTCAGATAGGGACTTACAGTATTAATATGTACACCGGAAAATGGGCACGTACTGATTTACTGGATACTATTTTAGGCATTGATGCTGATTATGATCTGGATGAAGCAAGCTGGACTGCTTTAGTGCACCCGGACTGGAGAGAGAAATTAGCTGTCTATTTCCAAGAAGAAGTGGTTGGTAAAAGAAAACAATTTGACAGAGAATATAAAATAATAAGAGTAAACGATAAAGAAGAACGCTGGGTGCATGGACTTGGAACCTTAAAGTGGGACGAAGAAAATAAGCCTTTGGTTATTTTGGGAACTATACGGGATATTACCGAGCACAAATTATTGGAGTTAGAATTAATCAGAGCTAAAGAAAAGGCAGAAGACAGCGAAAAAGATTTGTATGTAAAATATAATGAATACGAAGAAATAAACGAAAAATTAAAGCAAACCAATAAAGAATTAAAAAAGGCCAAAATTCAAGCAGAAGAAGCCAATAAAGCCAAATCGGATTTTTTATCGAATATGAGTCACGAGATCCGTACGCCACTAAACGGGATAGTAGGTTTCACTGATTTATTGATGAAAACTGAACTCGAAAAAAACCAATTGGAGTATATGTCAACGGTCAATATTTCGGCCAATTCTTTAATGGAAATTATTAATGACATACTTGATTTTTCCAAAATTGAATCCGGTAAATTAGATCTGAACATTGAAAATGTTGATCTTTTTAGACTGCTGCATCAGGTGATAGAATTGTTTAAACATCAAGCCAATCTCAAAAATATCGATTTGTCGCTTACTATAGGGGAAAATGTTCCGCAGTATATATATGCAGATTCGATTCGGCTGAAACAGATATTGGTGAATTTAATAAGCAATGCTTTAAAATTTACTTCTTTCGGTCACATCCATTTGGATGCTGAACAGATAAAAGGGGGCAAAAAAAAAACGGGCATAAAATTTTCTATCAAAGATACCGGTATTGGAATCAAGCTGTACAATCAAAAGAAAATTTTCAATTCCTTTGTGCAGGAAGACAATGCTACATCAAGAAAATTTGGAGGTACTGGTTTAGGGCTGGCTATTTCCAATCTGCTTCTTGGACTGATGAAGAGTAACCTTCAGCTGAAAAGTAAGTATGGAGACGGAAGTGATTTTTTCTTTTTGGTTAAATTTAAAAAAGCTGAACCTCCTAAAGATACTTTTGCCGATTTGATGTCCAATAAGGTAATCTCAAAGATTGAAGGTTCAAATAATTTGGGCATACTGCGTATTTTGATTGTAGAAGACAATAAAATAAATATGTTCCTGGCTAAAACATTGGTAAAAAGGATTATTCCTAACGCTATTATCCTAGAAGCTATGGACGGACAGGAGGGTGTAGAACAGTTCAAAATCAATAATCCAGATTTGATTTTAATGGATATACAAATGCCTATCAAAAATGGATATGACGCTGCTGTGGAAATTAGAAACCATAAAAAAGGATGCGAATTACCGATAATCGCTTTAACTGCTGGAATTATGGTTGGCGAAAAAGATAAATGTCTCGAATTTGGGATGAACGATTATATTTCCAAACCAATAATCGAAGACGATCTGGAAGCGGTACTCCGAAGATGGTTGTTCACAAAAATCGTTTAGACTAACCCAAGAAACTATTATTGTAATCCGAAATTTTTAAACAGCTCCTGATAATTTGGATTGGAAGAATCCAGTTGTTTTAGCTGAAGAACCGTCTGCTGTGCTTTAGTCTGGTTTCCGGATTGAATGTACACAAAAGCAAGTGCATAATATAAATCGGGTGTGTCAGGATTTATAGTAATTCCTTTTTGTAAAACAGTTTCGGCTTCCTTGAACTTTTTCTTAGTATTGAGCATTAGCCCATAATTATAATACACTCTTGGGTTTTGCGATTTTAAGGCTATCGCTTTCGCAAAAGAATTTTCCGCAGCATCCTGATTGTTCATTTCATTGTATAATAATGCCAGGTTGTAGTAGATGCGTTCGTTATTTGGGTCATTTTTTAAAGCTTTCTGCAAAACCTGTAAGGAAGCATCGTTTTTGCCAACGGCATTATAAAGCGAAGATAAATTAAGTAGAGCATAATTCATCTGATTGTCTTTTTTGAGCCCTTTTAGATAGAACGATTCGGCATTTGTATAATCCTGAATTTTTAAATAATAATCGGCCAGCATTACATTTCCAGTTGAAAAATCGGTTTGATAATGAAGAAAACTAACTAATTCTTTATCGGCTGCAGTATATGCATCTGCAAATTGGCTTGGGATCTGGTTTTTTGGTAAACCCAAAAATAAATCAGCTGCAGCGATTCGGACAGCCCTCACGTTATCCGACAATAATGGGCCGGCACTTTTAATCCAATTCTCAGCAGGGAAAATAGCCAGACTGCGCAAAGCTCTGTAGCGTACCTGTGCATCTTTATGGTTTAAACAGGATAACAGTGTATTTAAACTGGTTTGGTCACTAAAACTTCCTAAGTAGAAAACAGCTGTAGCCTTAATTATATTTGGGATATTTGGGGTGTTTATTAACTGTATCAGATAAGGTTCACTGTTGTTATCCAGTTTACTTCCAGGAATTAGGTCGTCGGCAAAATGATATTTTCGGTTTGGACCATACCATTTGATTACTGCATCGGCCAGAGTTTTTTCTGATTTGTCTTTATGGCAGTTGCTGCAGGCATTTGGTGTGCCGTATTTTACAGACAGGTCAGGACGGGGCACTCTAAAACTATGATCGTGGCGCAGATCGTTACCCATATATATTTTTCCAGGCATGTGGCAGTTTACACAAAGTGATCCTTTTGAATTGGATGTATGAAAAGTGTGTTTTGGCGTGTTGTATTTGGAAGTGTTATGGCATTGTACACACGTCTGATTATCGATATGTTTCAGTTTGATGCTGTGCGGATTGTGGCAGTTACTGCATTTTACGCCTTTGCTGTACATTTTGCTCTGCAAAAAGGAAGTGTAAATATAATCTTCATCATTGACTTGTCCATCTGCATGGAAAAATTCGGTATCGGGAATCTGCGGAATATAATTATCCATAATTTCTTTACTGTCGATGTGTTTCGCACTGATTTCGGAAACGCGGGCATGACAGGGCGCGCAGGTATTGATCTGCTCCAATTGTCCTGAGTTTCTGCCTAGCTTCATAAAACTTCCAGTTACTTTATCGCCTGATTTATAGTCGGAGCTGTTTACATAATTTAAATGCTTTTGTCCAGCTCCGTGACAGCTTTCGCAGCTTACATTGATTACGCTGTAGCTGGTTTTGTAAGTATCGGTTTTGGTGTCGTAATTTTTATGCAGATTGGTCGAATGGCAGGATGCACACATCGTATTCCAATTTTGGGCATTGCCAGTCCAATGCAGCCAGTCGTGTGAAGGTATTTTCTGCCCTGCATATTGATTGAACCATTTTCTTTTATTTACATCCCAGCTCAAACGGGGAACCTGCATTCTTCCTCCAGGAAAATGAACCAGATATTGCTGCAGGGGTTTGTATCCAAAGATGTATTTTACTTCAAAATCATGGTTTTTACCGTCAGCTCCTTCGGTATTGATGAAAAATTTAGAGCCTTTTTTAAAGAATCTGCTCGTAATGCCGTCAGCAGTGAAGGTTACATTATTAAAATCTCCTTTTACAGTCGAATCATTGGCAGGAAGCATTGACATATAATGGTCTGACTGTTTCCATTGATGATGTTCGGAGGTATGGCATTTTACACAGGACTTATCACCTACATAGGTATTATTAGCAGAAAGAGATTCGGTATATTCAGCATCTTTCGTACTACAGCTGTCAACAATAAAAACTCTAAAAACCACAAAGATTAGAAGGATAGCTATAATAATTGATGGTTTTTTGAGCATGAAGAGTTAGTTTTCTCAAAAATATAGAATTTTAAAACAGAAGCAAAGGTATTTTTTGCAATAATTAGCAATAAATATAGTGCTTTTACAAAAAAAAGAGTGCTTGAATAAACAAACACTCTTTTCGGGGCATTATAAATTAATTACATTACGCTTTCTTTTTAGTTTTAGCATCACAACAAGACTTTTTAGATTTGTCGCATGCTTTTTTTCCCTTTGCAGAGCATTCTTTTTTAGGAGTTTCTTTAGGCTTTGTTTCCTGAGCACTTACATTCATACCTGCTGAAAAAAGAGCTACTGCTATAATGGTGATTAGGTTTTTCATTTTTTTTGATTTTTGATTTTAAAGTGATTCAAAAGTATTATTTTTTTTGAATCAGAATCATTAATTAACTTTTCTCTACAATAATTTTAACTAAATCGGCAGTACTTAATACCCCAGACTGTCTCCATAACTGTTTTCCGTTTTGGAAAAGTATCATTGTAGGAACACTGCGTACCTGATATTGTGCCGCAATCTGCTGGTTTTTGTCTACGTCAATTTTGATGATCGAAACTCGGTCACCCAAACTGTCTTTTACTTGTTTTAGAATAGGTGCCAATGTTTGGCATGGTCCGCACCATGTCGCAAAAAAATCAACCAGAACTGGTTTTTCAGATTGTATTATATCGTTGAAAGTACTCATTTTTTAGGGTATTTTTTTTGGGGAACGGCACAGCCTTTTGGTCCGCATCCTGAATTAAATAGTGCTTGAATAAAGAAAAATAAACCAAAGATAATAAAAAACCATTCGTGCGTATTGTAGGCCTGTACGAATAAAAATACGGCAAAAGCTAAACGGAAAATCCGCATGACATGCCAGTTGCTTAACAATAAATTTTTCATTCTTTTGGGTTTATTTTTTTTGAAATTCAATCCATAATTCAGTTCTGGATCTTGGTGCAACAGAATTTTGACATTCTTCCATTTTTATAAAATTAAAAGTGTCTTTGAAAAGTATTTCATATTCTTTTTGGCTTCCGCCAAAAGGAGGATTACTTTCGAATATTCTGTTGAATAATAGTCCGGCAATTGTTCCTTCTTTGGCTAAAAGCTGATGCATTTTTGATACATAATCTTCACGCATCTCAGGCAGCAGTGCGCAAAAAAAGGTTTGTTCGATTATTAAATCATATTCTCCCTGATGTTCAAAAAAATCGCCTAAAATAATATTGATAGCAGGGCTGTTTCTGAACTTGATTTTTAATTTTTCTACCAATACTGGAGCAATATCGATAATCGTAATATTAGTAAATTCTTGTTCCAAAAGATATTCGGCTTCGTAGGAGTTCCCACAGCCGGGAATCAAGATTCGAATGTTTTTATTTTTTAATGTATCAATGTGACTTTTTATAGGGGGAGAAATTGTTCCAAGATCCCAGCCTAATATGTCGGCTTTATATTGATTATCCCAAAAAGTTTGATTGCTGTTTTCCATTTTTATTTGATGTTCTTAGGTGTTCGCGAGAGGGATAGAAATAAGCTACCAAAGTAGCATGGATAGCCCGACCGCATTAAGGAAAGTGGCCGACTAACCGCAACGAGAAGCTGGCCGCTTTTATTAATGTGGTCTCGCCCTAATTGTTCTTTTTATTTTTTGAATTTGGCATTGCCATTGATTTTTGTTATTGAATCTTGCTTTGGCACACAAAATCCGTTCTGGGAATATCCGTTTTGGAGATGGCACTGAATCCTCCTTCAATCTCACTGAAATTTCGGAAACCGCGGGCATACAGAATAGAGGATGCGATCATACTGCGGTATCCTCCGGCGCAATGCATAAAAAAGTGTTCGTTTGGATTGATGTCTTTTATCCAGTCGTTGATGCTGGCGAGCGGTTTACAGTAAGCTTCAGCAACATGCTCAGCACGGTATTCTGTTTCTTTGCGGATATCGATTATTTTGCTTTCGCCAATTTTTACTTGTTTTTGAAACTCTTCGGCGGTGATTCTTTTTATGGTGTCAACGTCTTTTTCTGAATTTTTCCAACTTTCGAAACCGCCTTTTAAATGACCAATTAAATTGTCAAAACCCACACGGCTCAATCGGGTTACGGTTTCTTCTTCTCGTCCCAGTTCGGTAATTAACAGAATGGGCTGTTTTACATTGGCAATTAAAGCGCCTGCCCAAGGAGCAAAATCACCATCAATACCGATGTTTATAGACTGCGGAATGAAGCCTTTGGCAAAATCGCTGTTCTTTCGGGTATCTAATAGTAATGCTCCGGTTTCATCTGCGGCAGATTCAAATTCGGTAACCGATAATGCGTTCATTCCGTGTTTTAAGACTTCCTGAAAACTGTCATATCCTTTTTTGTTCATAGCGACATTCATGCCAAAATAGGCTGGGGGAGGAAGCAGTCCATCGGTTACTTCAGTTATGAATTCGGCTTCGGTCATGTTGGCTCTCAATGCATAATTGCTGGCTTTTTGGTTTCCAATGGTCGAAACCGTTTCTTTGCTCATGTTTTTACCGCAGGCACTGCCAGCACCGTGGGCTGGATATACAATAACATCATCTGCTAAAGTCATAATTTTGTTTCTTAACGAATGAAACAGCAGCCCAGCTAATTGTTCCTGAGTCATTGAAGCGGCTTTTTGAGCAAGATCTGGTCTTCCTACATCGCCAATAAACAAAGTGTCACCAGAGAAAATAGCATGATCTTTTCCGTTTTCGTCAATCAGCAAATAAGTAGAGCTTTCTAATGTATGGCCAGGAGTATGCAGTACTTTTATTTTGATATTTCCTATTTCGAATAGTTGATTATCAGCTGCAATGACAGCTTCAAATTCGGGTTTTGCAGTTGGTCCATAGACTATGGCAGCACCGGTTTCTTTGCTTAAATCAAGATGACCCGAAACAAAATCGGCATGAAAATGGGTTTCAAAAATATATTTCAATTTCACACCGTCACGTTCAATTCTGTCCAAATATGGCTGTGTTTCTCTTAACGGATCAATTATAACCGCTTCGCCATCAGAAGTGATATAATAAGCTCCCTGCGCCAAACATCCTGTATATATTTGTTCTATCTGCATGATTTTTATTTTATATAAAGTTACTAAGTTTCTGTTGAGTTACTAAGATTCTGAGCTGCTAAGAAGCTAAGTTTAATGGTTTAAATTTGTTTAACTGTTTAAAAGTTTAATCGTTAAAAAGTTTTAAGTAAAAGATTTAGAAATTCAGCATCTTAGCTGCTTAAAAAAATCTCCTTGACAACGATGTAAATTCCCATTACCAGAATAAACCAGCCAAACATTGGCTTGAGTTTATTACCGTCTATTTTTTTTGATAATTGTGTACCGATAATCATTCCGATGAAAGCCATGCTTGAAATGCTGGCTAAAAAAATATAATTGATAGGTGTCTTAATGTATAAGTCACCTAAAAAACCAATAGCCGAGTTTATAAATATGATTAATAATGAAGTGCCAACCGCTTGTTTCATTGGTAAATTAGCAAAAAATAAAAGAGCAGGAATGATTAAAAAACCGCCGCCGGCACCTAGAAAACCAGTTATGATTCCGACAACTGCTCCAATTGCTGACAGCTGCCAATAATTGGTATGGAGAACTTGTGTCTGTGTTATGGTCTTGCTGATCATAGAAAAAGAAGCAGTAATCATCAGAACTGCAAAAATGATCATAATCAGAAAGTTTTTGGTAACTTGAAAATCATTTATTGTAAAAAGTATATTCGGAATTTTTAAAATAATTACTTCCCGAATAACCAATATTGAAAATACTGAGGGTACTGCAAAATATAATGCCGATTTGATTTTGAGGTTTCCCATTCGGTAATGACTGAAGCATCCTGATAAAGCTGTAATTCCTACGATGAATAAGGAGTAACTGGTTGCCAGTTTTGGATCAATTTTAAACAAATAGACCAATATCGGAATGGTCAAAATTGAACCACCGCCACCGATTAACCCCAGTGAGAGACCTATTATGACTGCAGCCAAATAACCGAAATATTCCATGTTTTGTTTTGTTTACGGCAAAGATGCAAAGACTATTGCTGATCTTTGGTAACTTTTGTCACTTTTGGAAAAGTTGTGGAATTTGAGATTTGTATTTTGTATTTTTTTTGAAATTTACATCAATATTTCAATCTGATTACGTGACAGAATTACCAGACCTCTCTGTTCCATTTTTTTGAGCAGTCTCGAAATAACTTCTCTTGATGTATTTAAATCAGAGCTAATTTCCTGATGCGAAAGTTTCAGTTCTTTACAACCGCAGGCTTCTACCTGGCGTTTTAGATAAAATTCCAAGCGTTCGTCCATTGCTCTGAAGGCGATACTGTCAATTACTTCCAGCATTTCTTCCAGGCGGTTACGGTAGGAACCTACAACAAATTCGTACCAGCTTCTGTGCTGCATCATCCATTTGTCCATCATTGATAACGGCAGCATGATGATTTCGGCATCTTCAACCGCTTTTGCCATGATTTTGCTTTTTTCATTTTTGACTGCACAAACCATCGATAGCGCGCAGGCTTGCCCAGGCTGTAAATAATACATGAAAAATTCTCCTCCGTCGCTGTCTTCACGATAGACTTTGATTGTTCCTTTAACTAACAGAACAGTATTTTTTATGTACTGCCCAGTGCGCATAATGACCTCTCCGGTACTGAATGTCCTGATGATTTCATTTGCTTTGATATCCTGTATCAATTCGTTAGAGAAAGTCGGGAATATTTTTTTTAACAGTTCAGGCATCGGATTTATTTTAAAAAAATAATTTAGAATTTTAAGAGTGTAAAAATAATGAAAATATGTGCTTATCTATAATTGAAATTGAGTATGATATAGTGTGAGGATAGTTTGTGTATTACGAAAACGTTTTCTTTAAAATATTGTGTAATTCACAAAAAACAAGTGTATTGTTTGAGAAAAATCTCGTATTTTTACGAAAAATTATATATTATGAATTTGACACAAGAAGAATGGGTTTCTCAAATGAAAGCCGATGAAAATGCAGTCCTATTAGATGTAAGAACCGAAGACGAATGCGATCAAGGAATAATAGAAGGATCTATTAATATTGATATTCATAAAGGACAGGAGTTTGTCGATGCTGTTGCAGCATTAGATAAGAGTAAAAATTATTATGTATACTGCCGTTCCGGAATGAGGAGTGCTAAGGCATGTGAAATAATGAACGAATTAGGTATAGAAAATGCTTATAATCTGCTTGGCGGCATTATAGAATGGGAAGGTGATATAGTTTAATATCACAAAGAGGCACTGCCTCTTTTTAAATTTATTAGGAAATAACCAAAATAACCAAAGAATGAATACGATACCTCAAGAATTCCAAATTACGTCTCTGCTTAATCAAGACACTTATTTGGTAAATGGTGAATTAAAAAAATGGACTGGAAAAACAACACCTGTATATTCAACTATATCTTCAACGGAGAAATATGAACCAACATTATTGGGTTCTATTCCGTTTATGGGCGAAGCAGAAGCGCTGGAGGTTGCAGAATCTGCCAGAGCGGCTTTTGATAACGGACAAGGATTATGGCCAACAATGAAAGTGGTTGACCGTATCAAATGCATGGAAAAGTTTGTTGTTAAAATGAAAGAAACCCGTGCAGAAGTAGTTAAACTTTTGATGTGGGAAATTGGAAAAACACTTGGCGATTCTGAAAAAGAATTTGACAGAACTGTAGAATACATTCAGGATACTATCGAAAGTTATAAAGAACTGAACAGCCGTTCTGCTTATTTTTCGAAAGTTCAAGGTATAAACGCAATGGTGCGCAGAGGACCAATTGGAGTTGTATTGTGTCTTGGACCTTACAACTATCCGCTGAATGAGACATTTACACTGCTTATACCTGCTTTGATTATGGGGAATCCTGTAATATTCAAGCCGGCAAAACATGGTGTATTATTGATTTCACCTTTATTGGAAGCTTTCAAAAGCAGTTTTCCAAAAGGCGTAATCAGCATTGTTTATGGAAGAGGAAGGGAAATTGCTTCGCCGATAATGAAATCTGGAAAAGTAGATATTCTGGCTTTAATCGGAAACAGTAAATCAGCTATTGCTTTACAGGATCAGCACCCTAATAAAAACAGACTGCGTCTGGTATTAGGTCTGGAGGCTAAAAATCCAGCTATTATACTTCCGGATGCCGATTTAGATTTGGCTATTCAGGAATGTATTGCAGGAACTTTATCTTTTAACGGACAAAGATGTACTGCGCTAAAAATTATTTATGTTCACGAAAATGTAGCCGCTGAATTCAACAAGCGTTTTGCCGAAAAAGTAGATGCATTAAAGTTTGGAAATCCTTGGGAAAAAGGAGTTGCTTTAACACCGCTTCCAGAGACCGAAAAACCGGCATATATTCAGGAATTAATTGATGATGCTGTCAGCAAAGGGGCAAAAGTAATTAATGCAAAAGGAGGAGAACATTCAGATAATTTTATATTCCCTGCTATTTTGTTCCCAATTAATAAAGAGATGCGTGTTTATCATGAAGAGCAGTTTGGTCCGGTAGTACCAATTTTGACTTTCAAAGATATTCAGGAGCCATTAAATGATATGGCCGAGTCCAACTATGGACAGCAGGTAAGTTTGTTTGGTAAAAACATCAAAACTATTGCACCGCTTATTGATACTTTGGTGAATTTGGTTTGTCGTGTTAACCTCAACAGTTCTTGTCAGCGAGGACCAGACGTTTTCCCTTTCACAGGAAGAAAAGATTCTGCTTTCGGGACATTGAGTATTCATGATGCTTTGCGTTCGTTCTCAATTAGAACTTTCGTCGCTTCAAAAGACAATGCATATAATAATGAAATTCTGCAGGAATTATTAAACAGTAAAGAATCGAATTTCATCAATACCGATTATATTTTGTAATCGTTTTTTAAAATAGTTTAAAACCGTCTCGTTGCATGCTGTAATGAGACGGTTTTTTGTTGCACATAGATTCTGCACTTAAAACATTTTTTCAAAATATTTCTAAAGCCATATTAAGGAATAGTAGTTTTTAGTTTTAATAAAGCAGGAGTAAACTGATAAAAATAAAATATAGATTTATTAGAAAATCAGCACAGAATCTTTGCATGAAATTGGTTTGCGAAAACACTTAGATACAAGAGCTGGAAGTATTTGAATCTCTTTTGAAAAATAACTGTTTGATTATTAAGAGGATTACTTTCGAAAGTATGATAATTATTGCTTAAATTAGTAGTAAGTTTTAAAATTTATCAAACATCAAAAAGAGAATAAAAATAGCAGCCAAAACAATACACGAACAACTGCACCGTGAGCCTTATTATGTGCATCCTCATCTGGCTTTTATTCCAAATATTGTGATTAACCTTATTACCTTCATTATTGCTTTAGTTTTAGCAGGATCAATTCTCTATCTGCTGATTCGATTTCTTACAAAAGCGTTCTACCATTTATGATTCTCTGATGCTTTCCGCATGACTTCTGGCATTTGTAGCAGTACTTTTGCATGTCATTATTTCACTTTCGCTTTCATCTGATAAATTAAGTATTTCTTTAAAAATATAAAATATTTAAAATTTATTTTGTGTTAATTATCTTGATATTGTGTGTGTTGCTTAGTGTGAAAACTTATTGAATACTCAATAAATTGCTTTTTTATTTTGAATTCATTAATTTTGCACTGTTATTTTTGTTTTTATTTGAAAATTCACTGATTTCATGATAATTATCAGGTTTCTTGCTACAACGTTTTCATAAATTTGATTCATAATTAAAAACAATCAGACCATGAAAGCAGAATTCAAATTTCTAACGGTATTTGCTTTACTAATTGTGTCAGGAACAACAAGTATAGCGCAGGAAATAAACTGGTCAGCACCAGAATATAGCAGCTCCTTAACGAACCCATTTGTAGGAAATCAAAAAGCAACAAATGATGGTAAAGTAATTTTCGACGAAATGTGTGTTTTGTGTCACGGAAATAATGGACAGGGAAATGGTGAAGCAGGCCATGCCTTAAAGCCTCATCCTGCTAACTTAGCAGCGTTAAATGTAAAAAACCAGCCAGATGGAGCTATTTTTTGGAAAATAACGAACGGAAGAGCACCGATGGCTACTTATTTTGAACTTTTAAATGATGATCAGCGCTGGAAGCTGGTCAATTATATACGAGAATTAGAAAAAAAATAATTTTGAATTAGTACCCCGAATAATTTTTTTTTCAACAAACCGTTACCGCTTACATTTAAAGTGATAACGGTTTTTTTTTTGTTACTAAGATACGAAGTGTTTTAGCCGCTTATAATTTTTTAAGAGACTTAAAACCTAAGAGATGTACTATGACTGTATAAATCTATATGGTCTGATAATTTCTGTTATTGAAATTTTCAATGCATCCTAAATGAACTATATCACTTTCAAATATTTCATTGTTTGATACTATTTTTATATTGAATTTTTTATTAGTTGAGTATTTATTAAATAAATATCGAACATCTATTTCCAATGATATTGTCATTTTTGGATTTATTGCGTATTTCTTTGCTCTTTTTAAAATGTCTTTTTGGGTTTTAAACAATATAAAATTATGTTTTATTGAAAAACATATGGAATCAATAATAACTTTTTCATCTGTTTTGTTTTCAATATCAATTTGCAGTAATAAAGGCGCTCCTTGATTATTAAATACACTAGTGAAAGACTCCCATTTTGCGAATGTATTTATTTTTATTTTAGTCATTTTTTTAATTGTTATGTACATTTTGCTAGTAAATATAAATAAACGTTTAGTTGACACTTAATATTGATGTCATGAAAAAGTTTTTTCTTGTTATTAGAAGGGCAGTGATTCATTTACAATAAATTAATAATTAGAAATGTATTCTTTATAAAACAATTTTTTAATTCCATTAGCTCAGAATACGGCATTTTTACGAAATAAATCTTATCATAGAGTATTTTTATGTAGATCTGTGCGGTATGATTTTTTGGAGCATAAAATTCATTTTTCATATGAAGTTCAGTCCTGCTGCCCATTTTGCAAGAGCGATAGCGAACTGACGAACTAATCTTGTAAGTCAAACTCCGGCTTACAAGGATTTCCACTTTTATCGGAGTTCAATGAGAAATTTCAGCTGCCTAAACAAAATTTGTCCTTTACGTTTACGAGGGGGACTTTAGCTCTTAATATAATTTAGTTAAGGCTTTTGTTATTTTTTATAATGGTAACTTATTTTGATAACAAAAAAGCGGAATCTTAAAAATAAAGTCCTAAATCTGATATTTTTTTATAAAAATAAATAATTGATAAATAGCTGTTTAATGGTTTGTTCGGAATATTTAACATTTTCTCAAAGCAACCTTATTTCTTATTTAGCCTCTTCATAATATAAAAACAATATAAATATTTAGTATGAAAAATTTTAGGTTAAAATCAGTTTTAGTAGTTTTATTTGGGTTAATTTTTTTTGTTTCTTGTAATAACGATGATGATAAGTCACCAGTTACAGAAACTGTAAAAAGTGCTTTAGCTACAGAAGTAAAAGGTCCTGCAACTGGAAAAGTGAATACAGAATTAAGTTTTGATGTAACTTTTGTACCCGAAACTGCCTGTGGAGAATTCAGTAAGTTTACAGAAGCAGCTATTGGCTCAGTTAAAGGTTTACAGGTTGAAGTAAAGTATCCATCGCAAGTTTGTACCATGCAGGTTCCTGCTCCAAAAACAGCAGTTTACAAATTCAAATCTGCAGCAAAAGGGACTTTTGAAATTAAGTTCAAAAAATCAGAAACAGAATTCATAATACAAAAAGTTGTTATCTCTGAGTAGTCTTTTAATTTTTAAAAAAAGGCATTTAGTTTTTTTTTTTTTTCAATAAAAATACCAGTCTCAGATTGGTGTTTTATTGGTTTCAAATAGAGTTTAAAACTATGCACTTTCAGCGCATCTCGCTTTAGT
>NZ_JADKPR010000042.1 GCF_015351475.1 Flavobacterium sp. HJJ
TCAATGACAATATCGAAACATCCTAAATCATAAATTCAAAATATGTTTAAAAAAATAATTTTACTCTTTGTGATTATGTCCTTGATTGGATGTGGTTCTTCAAAATCAAAAATTCAGACTACCAAAAAACCAGTGGGCTGGAAATATTCCAAACCCATTCAAAACGGCGGTGGTAGTTCGGCTTCTAAACCAAAGTCAAACGCAGAAATAGTAAATGGGTATGTAGCCCAATACAACGGTGTTGCGATGAGCAATATGAAATCCTATGGAATTCCGGCCAGTATTATTCTGGCGCAGGGAATCTTGGAATCAGGGGCAGGTCAGAGTGATTTGGCAGTAAATGCCAATAACCATTTCGGAATTAAATGCCATGATTGGACAGGTGACAAAGTGTATAAAGATGATGATTCTGCCAACGAATGTTTCAGAAAATACAAACAGGCTTCGGAATCATACAAAGACCACGCCATGGTTTTAACAGGTAAAACTAGATATGCCAGTTTGTTTAAATTGCCGAAAGGCGATTACAAAGCTTGGGCAAAAGGCTTACGCGAAGCAGGTTACGCCACCGATCCGAAGTATCCTGAAAAATTAATAAACTATATTGAAACCTATAATCTGCATGAATATGATTCTAAGGTTTTGGGAAAAGAACCCAAAAATGAAGAGACGAAAGTATTAGTTCGGGATGATTTTGGTTCAGACCAAGCTAATCTTTATGAGATTCAAAAAGGAGATACCTTTTATTCGGTTTCCAAAAAATTCAATTTAACGGTTGAGGAATTAAAGCAAAAAAATAATTTAACGGATAATACGCTTTCGATAGGACAGAAGCTGATTGTGAAATAGAAACAGAAAGATAATAGACGAATGATAATAGAAAAAAGAAAAATAGATTGAAGAGTATGACAATTTATTAAACTTTTGAGTCTATCATCAATTAGTCTTATATCTATTATCTCAAAAAAATAAAAAAAATGATATACCAAAGAAGCAGTCAGCTTTTTGCTGAAGCAGAAAAAGTAATTCCAGGAGGAGTAAATTCGCCGGTTAGGGCTTTTAGAGCCGTGGGAGGAACGCCAATATTTGTAAAAAGTGCCAAAGGTGCTTATTTGTATGATGAAGACGGAAACCGTTTAATCGATTATATCAATTCCTGGGGGCCAATGATTTTGGGTCATGCTTATGAGCCAGTTGTGCAGGCCGTAACTGAAAAAGCAAAGCTGGGAACTTCTTTCGGGATGCCGACCGAACTGGAAACACAAATTGCATCATTGGCTGTTTCTATGGTTCCGAATATTGATAAAATCCGTTTTGTGAATTCGGGTACAGAGGCGTGTATGAGTGCAGTGCGTCTGGCGCGCGGATTTACCAAAAGAGACAAAATCATAAAATTTTCCGGCTGTTATCACGGTCATTCCGATTCCTTTTTGATTCAGGCAGGAAGCGGTGCGGTGACTTTTGGAACACCAAACAGCCCAGGCGTGACAGCAGGAACAGCCAAAGACACGCTGCTTGCCCAATATAATGATCTGGAAAACGTAAAGATATTAATCGAAGCTAATAAAAATGAAATTGCGGCTATAATTATCGAACCAGTTGCCGGAAATATGGGATGTATTCCGCCGGCGGAAGGTTTTCTGGAAGCTTTGCGCGAACTGTGTACGGCAAACGGAATTCTGCTGATTTTTGATGAGGTAATGACCGGTTTCAGATTGGCCAGAGGCGGAGCGCAGGAGCTGTTAAATATCAATGCGGATATTGTCTGCTTTGGTAAAGTAATTGGTGGCGGGTTACCTGTGGGCGCTTTTGCTGCGCGTGAGGAAATTATGAATTATCTTGCTCCATTGGGACCTGTTTATCAGGCTGGAACTTTGTCTGGAAATCCTTTAGCGATGGCTGCTGGATTGACAATGTTACAGGCTTTGGACAATGATCGTGAAATTTTTAAAAGACTGGAAGAGAAAACCGCTTATTTGGGCGCAGGAATCGAGAGAGTCTTGAAAGCGAATAATGTTGTTTTCACAATTAATAGAGTGGGTTCGATGATTTCGGTTCATTTTGATGCGAATCCGGTGACTGATTTTAAATCGGCTGGTGCTGGAGATAATGAAACTTTCAAGAAATTCTTCCACGGACTAGTAGCTGAAGGTGTTTATATTGCGCCATCTGCTTATGAAACTTGGTTTATCACTGATGCACTGACGTATGAAGACTTGGATTTTACTATTAATGCGATAGATAAGGTTTCCAAAACGTTTTGAAAAAATTAGAACACAAATTACACTAATCAGCACTAATCAGTTCGTTTATAAAATATAGATCTCACAGAGTAGCACAATGTAAAAATTGGTGTTAAATCTGTGAGACCTATTTTTTTAGAACATTTTAATTCGTGAAATTCGTGTTTAACTTTTTACATCCCTCTTTTTTCTCTCATTCTGTCTTTTATTTTATCTTTGTTTTCTTCTCTTATTGTAAGCCATTTTTGGTATTGATCGGCAGATAAAATAGCTTTCATTTTGGCTTCTGTATCTGCTTTTTCGGCCTGCATTTTATTTTTTAAAGCGGTTCTTTCTTCTGAAGTCATTTTTTCTCCACTGTCTTTTCTGGTGTCTCTTTGAGCTTTCAGGTCTTGTGCTTTGGCGCTTTTTTCTGCTAAAATTTTACCGACAGCTTCCTGCTGTTTGGCATCCAGATTTAATTCTTTGGTTAAGTAAGTCAAATGTTTCTGCTGACGCTGTTCCGGAGTTGTTTTTTCCCGGTAGGATTCACCAGACTGTGGTGTGCTTACCTGCGCAAATCCAGATACTCCAATTCCAAATACTAAGGCAATTATTAGTGTTTTCATATTCTGTTTGTTTTTAAGTTATATGGATAAGACAAATATAACGGTCAAAGGTTTAATGTCTTAGATTTTATTTTGAAAAAAAATATCAATCCTCGAAATATTTTTGTTTGAGGTTTTATAAAATTTCTAACAAAAGAAAGAGCAGCTGTTTATTAACTTTTAGATGCAATAGTATCATAAAATCATTTGCGAATCGTATTTTTGAAAACCAATATAATTCACAGCACATGATTTCTGTTCAGGAAGCTTTTTCGATATTACAAGATAATTTGCCCGTTTTGCCAAAAGTAGAGTATTCGCTTTTTGAAGCAAGAAAACATATTTTGGCCGAGTCACTTTTTTCACCAATCAATATGCCTCCTTTCCGCCAGTCGGCGATGGATGGTTTTGCTTTGTGCCTTCACAATGCTTTGGTTTATGAAATTATTGGCGAAGTAAAAGCGGGAGATTCGCATAAGGTTGAACTGATGCCAGGACAGGCTGTAAAAATTTTTACAGGAGCAGCAGTCCCTGATTCGGCGCAAGCTGTTATTCAGATTGAAAAGGTTTCTGTCGACGGAACACAATTATTGCTGGATGAACTGGTTGAAGCCGGAACCAATGTCAGGCCAATAGGAGAGCAGATTTCGGCGGGAGATCTGGCACTCGAAAAAGGAAAGATTCTGAATGCAGCAGCGATAGGTTTTTTGGCAGGACTTGGTTTCACAAAAGTCAGTGTTTACCAAAAACCGAAGGTAGGAATTGTGGTTACTGGCAATGAATTATCCAAACCTGGAACACCGCTCGAATATGGAAAAGTGTATGAAAGCAACGGACTTATGCTGCAATCAGCGTTGATGGATGGCTATTATGAAGCGGTTATTTTATACGAAGTCAATGATGATTTTGAAAACACCAAAAATAAACTGCAGGAAGCTTTAACTGCTAACGATGTGATATTAGTTTCCGGAGGAATATCGGTTGGGGATTATGATTTTGTGGCAAGAGCTTTAAAGGAATTGGAAGTAGAAACCTTATTTTATAAAGTGAATCAAAAGCCAGGAAAGCCTTTATTCTCGGGGAAACTGAATGACAAAATGGTTTTTGCATTACCGGGAAATCCAGCGGCCTGCCTGACTTGTTTTTATGTATATGTTTTACCTACACTGGCGATTTTATCTGGTGCAAAAGCGAATTATCAGCAGGCGGTTTTAATGCCTATTGCTCATGATTATGAAGTACGAAATACCCGTTCCCAATTTTTGAAAGCGAATATTGTTAACGGAGAAGCAGCAATTTTGTCACATCAGGCTTCATCAATGCTCAATTCTTTTTCGGTTTCCAATGGATTGGTTTATGCTCCTCACGGAAATTATGAATTGAAAAAAGGAGACAAAGTGGAGGTGTATCTGCTGTAGTTTATTTTAGCTGTTTTTAGCGAGTGTTTTTTCAAATGCTTTTCTTTCGCCTCCTCTAAAATATACTTTGCCACAATACTTGTAACCCGATTTTTCAAAGATTTTCAGCATGGCGGTATTGTCAAAATTCGTGTCTGCTTTGACGCTGTAGATGTTGTTGCTTAAGGCAAAATCTTCTATATACTCCAGCATTTTTTTTGCCAGACCTTTGCCCAGATGATTTTCGGAAATTGCTACACGGTGAAATACAACAAAGTCATCATTGGTTAGCCATTTGCCTATAATTTTAGCATATTCAGGTTCGTCGTTTATTAATACTGCGCTGTATCCTGTTATTGTTTCTCCTTCAGTTAAAACAAATCCCTGACCTTTTTCTACGTCATTTTGAACCGATTGCAGATTGGGATAACCATCCTGCCATTGTTCACTGCCGTCTTTTTTTCTGCGGACAATCGCCTGTTGTAAAATTTCCCATACCTCAGGAATTTCAGAAGCTGTTGCTTTTCTAAAGGAATAATTCATTTTTATTGTTTTTTATTTTAGAGGCCATAATTGAGCAATATTCTGGGCTACAAGGTTATAATCTGTCTTTTTTGCATTTTCATTTCTGTAATTGCAGAATACGGGATCTTCATTGAATAATGATTTGGTTAATTCCCTACCAGCCATTGTGATGGCAGTTGTTTTATCGAATCTGTTCTTTTGGAATTTTGCAAATGCTTCATCGTGTGTTTTTGCTTCTTCCAAAACGGATGCTAATTCCCATGCGTCTTCTATGGCTTGGCATGCACCCTGTCCTGATGTTGGCAGTGCAGCGTGTGCCGAATCTCCGATTAGGCAGACGTTATTTTTGTGCCAATTTGAAATAGGGTTGTGGTCAAAGACCTCGATGTACTTGATGTTTTCTTCCTCACTTAACTGTATGATGGTTTTAATTTTTGGTGACCATGAGGAAAATAATTTCAATAATTCCTCTTTGTTATTCTTGGTTTTTAGAGGTGAATTAAGAGGCAGTGATTTACCGCCGGCCCAATATCCTTTGTATTCGGTTATTGGAACGATTCCGAAACGCTCTCCATAACCCCAAAAATCCAAGACAATTTCAGCATTTGAAAAAATAGGTTTGTTGCTTTCTACTATTCCTATCCAGTTTACAAAATTCTGATAAACAGGTTTGTTGTCTCCATTGACATATTGTCTCGCCGCCGAATTCATTCTTCCGTCTCCGCCAATAACAATATCTGCTTTTATTTCAGTTTCGTTATCAAATAAAACAGTCGCTTTATTGTCACTAGAAGATAGTTGCATGGCTTTATGGTTATAGAAAACAGGAATTTTGAGATCGGTGGTTTTTTTTAATAAAATTTCCTGCAGTTCCTTTCTGCT
Source organism: Flavobacterium sp. HJJ (assembly GCF_015351475.1). GTDB lineage: Bacteria > Bacteroidota > Bacteroidia > Flavobacteriales > Flavobacteriaceae > Flavobacterium > Flavobacterium marginilacus. Next base: position 5,635 of record NZ_JADKPR010000042.1, read on the forward strand.
CACCGAATAACTGGTTGCGCCAATTACTGTGTCAATCGTAGAAACATTAATGGAACCTAAGAATTCCTCTTTGTCAGTCCAGCGCTCCATTTGTTTTATTTGTCCTCCAATTTTTTGTACTTCAGGCAACAAATTTAAACTGTCTAGAATTTTGCTTGCATTTGCCCATAGAACTATACCTGCACCAATTGTTACTGATGTTTGTCTTTGCTCAAAAATGGCTATGTTTTCAAATCCTTTTTGGTGTAAAGCTATTGCGGTGGTCAATCCGCTGACACCGGCACCCAAAATAACAATATTTGTTTTTCTATCCATTTCGTTACTTGTTTCTTCAAAAATTACACAGACGATCAGCTTTGGTGTATCAAATATAGTGAAAGAATTGTTTTGCAGTCAATGAAAATGGATTCATCAACGGCTGTAAAAATTAAATTTTGTTTCCGTATTTAGGCTTCAAGAAAATGCAAATGGTTGTATCTTTGCGGTCCCTTAAAACAACGAAACTATAATGAAACAGCAATGTGTAATTTTTGATATGGATGGTGTAATCTGTCACACCAATCCGGATCATGGCAAGGCTTTTGAAGCATTTTTTGATAAGTACCAAATTTCTCATTCCCAACAGGAGTTTGAAGATCATATGTACGGAAAACACAATGGTTACATCATGTCGCATTTTTTCAAGCGTCCCATTGCCGGCGAAGAACTTAAACAATTGGAGGACGAAAAAGAATCAATGTTTCGTGAAATTTATAAAGACAAAGTAGAAACCATTCCGCATTATCTGATTTTTTTGGACGAACTTAAATCCCGTGGTTTCAAAACCGCCGTTGCGACATCTGCTCCGCGTGCCAATCTCGATTTGATTATAAATGCCCTGAAAATTGGAGACAAAATGGATTCGATGATGGCAAGCGAAGATGTAAGCAGTCATAAACCCAATCCCGAAGTGTATCTAAAATCGGCTGAGCGTGTAGGGGTTTCTCCGTCCGACTGTGTGGTTTTCGAGGATTCTTTTTCGGGGGTTACCGCAGGTCTCAATGCCGGAATGAAAGTGGTGGGCGTATTGAGCTCGCATACCAAAGAACAACTGCCTCCGTGTCATTTTTACATCAACGATTACAGTGAAGTAAACGCGGACAAGATTCTGGAATTATTGAATAGTTAAAGGAATTTGATGTTTTTTTAAGGAGCAGAAGTACTTATTATTTCATCAACAGTTGTCCCGCTTTTCGTTGCAATCTTTTATGCCGAACACCGGCATAAAAGGATTTCCACTGCAATCTGGGCTGGTTTACGGGTTTAGTTTTTCATAATAACTTTTCCAGCTAGTACTAGTGGTGGAATCACTTAAATTTTTTGTTTGGATTTCTACTTGTATGAAAAATGGCAGAAATTAAAATTGTAGAATCAATTTTTGTGTAAATAATGACAAAAGGAAATTTTTGGACCACAGCTTGGCGGTAAACATCAAATTCTAATTTGTAAGTTTCAGGATTCAGTAAAATGGATTCAATGCAGGCATCGATTTGCTTTAGAAAGTTATCTCCAATTTTTGTTGAAATTAAATCATAGTACTGTAATGCGTCTTCTAATTCGTTTTCTGCCTGAATTGAAAGGGCTTCTTTTAATTTACCCATTTCGTTTCGAAAGTAATTTGGCTTTAACTTCTTTCCAAGATTTTCCTTTGTCTTTTCCGGATAAATAATTTTCGGTATTTTCCCTTACAATGTTTTTTTGTTCTTCGCTTAGTTGATATTGCAAAGGCTCGTCATTTAGATAATCTTTTAAGAAATCCAATGTGTTTTGATCTTCGGTATGGAGAATTTTGTCAATTAAATCGAGTTTATCCTTTTGTAAATTAGTTGGTTGCATGATTTTTGATTTTAAAACCTATTTTACAAATATAACGCTAATCCAATTTTAAATTTTATAATTTGTCTGTAAATTTAAGATTCTTAATTTTTTGATAAGTAGATTGGTAATAATTATTTGTCAATCTTTGCGTGTACGAGCGTGACGCTCACAATAGCGGGGGAACATTTTTTGTTGTCTTAAAGTTTTAGATCAGTTGTTTTATTTTTTGGATTCTTGAAAACCACAATTACAATAATAAAATTGAGGATAAGAAAAGGAGTGAAATATGCCAGACCGATTAGAAAATTATCATGAGAATGTATAATTGCCCCAATTAGCCAGATTATAAGTGAAAGAATACTTGAGACTTTAGCTATTTTGGTTTTAGATTTATAGGTAATTAGAAATATTGATAGTAGATTTAAAATTACACAAACTGTCAAAAAGAATCGAATAAGCATTGCGGTAATTCCGTGATAACATGATCCTCCTTCAGTTTCAAACTTGTTTGGAATATTGAAATAAGAATAGATAATGATAACTATTAGCATTGTTAAAAGAAAAAGCGTAGTCTTTTTATTCATTTTGTTATTCTATAAGGTTGTTTTTCAATCTTTGCGTGTACGAGCGTGACGCTCGCACTAGCGGGGGATTCTTTCGTAAAGATTTTTTTGGAAAAAAATAAGATTGCTGACGAGTTACTCAACAGCAATCTTATTTAAGGTAGGGCTAGTCGAGACTAGGCTATTGTCTTGGCCTCGGTGGTGGAGTTGGTCTTGGAGTTGGCTGTTGATTTTCTCTAATTTCTCTTGGCTCTTGTGGCCTAGGCGGAGGCGGAGGTGGTGAGGGTGTTTGTCTTTCGTTTCGCATGTAATCTTTGTTTGTAATTAGGATTCTATGTGTTTCATTTTTCTCATGGTAAATATAATTAAATGTGTAAAAAATTGATGCAACGAAAAGTGAAAGTATACAATTAAGTATTTGAATTTTAGCATCATGTAGGTAAGCTGATTTGCGGTCATTATTGAAAATATTAGTATCAAGACAATTGGTTAAAATTATTTCAATATTATCTTCAACTAGACTATCTAAGGTTATATTTGGAGCTAAGCTATCTTTATATGTATTATAATATGTTTCTAGGTTATTATATTCATCTTCAATAAAATGGGCACTAGGAAATGCCTTGTATTTATAGCCATCATACAGATTGTTATATGAACGTAATAGATAATAAATACTTGCCAGCCAAAATATTGAAGTAAATAGAATAATAGTTATAAAGAGGAATTTTAAAATATTACCTCCACAGTTTTCGTAATTAAATTTTGTTATTATGAAATATAAACCCGCAATTATTGCGGTTAAGATTCCAATCGGAATATTGAGTGTGTTGTTTAATGTGTCTTTCCGTTCTTCTTCTTTATAGAACCAATCTTTCTTGAATTCAAATTTGTTCATATTGTATGTTTCGCATTACTTCATTCAAATATATCAATTTTTATCTTAACAATTATTATGAAAATTTTTATTTAGTCAAGTGTTCTTTGTTAATATAATGTTATTATACTCCCGCGTGAGGGATGGGAGCAAGTTACCTTGTAACGCGTACAGCCCGACCGCGTTGAGGAAAGGGGCTGTATAACCGCATTGCTGAATAAGCCCCTTTTCTCAACGGGGGCACGCCCAAATGAGTTTTAGCACAATAAATTGAAATTGCAAAATCCTATTCTTCTGCCTCAGTTTGTAATTCTTCGATTTGGGGTTCATCGTTTTCCATGTCTATCCAGGAAAGGAAAAATTTATATCCCAAAGTCAGGATTACCGCTCCCAGGAATAAGCCAATGAAGCCGTTGTAAATGAAACCGCCTATCGCACCAAGGAATATCACAAGCATTGGTGCCGGAGGATTGCCTCTTCCTAGCAAAATGGGTTTTAGGATATTGTCGGAAATCAGCGTGATTCCGACCCAAATTGCCAGTATTGTTGCCGTTGTGGCATCGGTTACGGAATACATATAAATGACTACCGGAATGGCAACCGGGCCAATTCCTACTTGAATAATGGCTAGAAATAGACAGATAATGGTGAAAATTCCAGCAAAGGGAACACCTGCCAAAAAGAACCCAATGCCTATCATTAGTGCCTGAATCAAGGCTACGCCCAAGAATCCTTTTACGACATTGCGAATGGTGATTACGGTGACTTCGGCGTAGTGTTCGCCATTGTTTCCGATAAGTTTAACGAAAATGTTTTTGGATACTTTGGTTAGCGATTCGGAATACAATAACAGTCCCATCGCAATAATAATCGATACGATAAATTGCAGAATGCCTTTACCTATTCCCGCCAAGGAAAGCAATAGCCATGAACCGACTGTTTTTAACTGTTCTGTATATTTAAGTGCCACTTTGGAAAGGTCTTCCGAGGCCGATGCCCATATTTCAACTATTGGTTTTGTTATCGTTGGCCAATTTTTGGTGGTTTCTCCGGGTGGCGGAATCAAGTGTTCATTGGTTTGGTAGTAATGAGCAAAATTATTGATTTCTTCGTACAAGGATTGTGTGATGAGTACGCTGGGCGCGACCAAAATGGTTAGCAATATAAGTGCTACAAATATCGTGGCTAGTACTTTTCGGCCTTTGAATAATTTGACTACTCTTTCATAAATTGGACTGAAGGCCACAGCAATGACAATGGCCCAAATTATGATTAAAACAAAGGGTTTCAGAATATCATAACACCAGCCAATCAGTAAAAACAATACACCGAGCCGTATAAGGATGTCGGCAATTTTTTCGAAATTGAAAATATTGAAAGTTGGGCTGTTTTGTTGCATACTATTTCGGTTTTGGATAATGAGTAATATTTGGATTATTGTGCTAATCTAGTTAAAATATGGTAATTATTAATGGTATATTCGGATGTCTTTTGCGGAAAGTTTATGTTTTTTTGTAGTCTTAACATAAAAATAGTTTTAAAATAATGTTTGGTTTGCGTACGAATTAAATTGCGGTTTCGTATTTTTACTAAATTGATATTTCGAGGCATTTCAATGTTTTATACGAAATACAAATGTAAATTAGTTCAATAGGTTCTCTCAATTTCATTAAGTTAAGGATTTCCTGCTAGAGTTTGTCTAAATATAATTCTCGCAAAGGCGCAAAGAAATCCGATCTAAACTTTGCGTTTCTGAAAGTGAAGTAAAGCTTAACTTATTGACATTGGAAGCTCCCCTCTCTTTTGGAGAGGGATTGGGGGTGAGGTTAAATAGTTTGTTTAATTTATATTTGTGTTTGCTGTTAATAAGGATGTGCTTTTGTATTGAATACCACGAATCATAAAATACTACATATGAAAATAGCGCTTTATACCAACGAATTTCCACCAAACATTTATGGGGGAGCAGGAGTACATATTGATTTTTTAAGCCACGAATTGGCCAAATTGGGTCAGGTTGAAGTTCGGTGTTTTGGAGACCAAAATGTAAACAACGATTCCATGCACGTGGAAGGGATAAATTCCTGTTTGACTAAAATGGTGGACCCGGAAAATGAACATATCAAAATGTTTCATAACCTAAGCCGAAATGTCGAAATGGCGCAGGCAACACCAAAGGCCGACATTGTGCATTGCCATACTTGGTACACACATTTGGCGGGTGTTTTTACGAGAGAATTGTTACAGGTGCCGTTGATATTGACCACCCACAGTTTGGAAACGCACCGTCCTTGGAAAGTGGAACAGTTGGGCAACGGTTATTTTATGTCCCGATGGATTGAGACCAACGCTTATAAATCGGCGGATGGCGTTATTGCCGTAAGCGAACAAATGAAAGTTGATGTGGTCGAAGCCTATGGCGTGAATCCTGAAAAAGTGACGGTAATCCATAACGGAATCGATCCTGAATTTTACAAGCCAACTTTTGACAATACTTTATTAGCTGAATACGGAATCGACCCGAATATTCCGTTCGTGCTTTTTGTGGGTCGTATTACCCGTCAAAAAGGGATTTCGCAATTGATTGAAGCGTGCCAATATTTTAATGAGGATTGCCAAATCGTGCTTTGCGCAGGCGCTCCCGATACCGAAGAAATTGCCATTGAAACTTCCAACCTTATCGATCAACTGAAAGCCAAACGTAAAGGCGTAATACTGATTTCGGAAATGCTTCCCCGCGAAAAAGTCAAAGTGTTGTACAGCCATGCACGTGTTTTTGCCTGTCCGTCATTGTATGAGCCTTTCGGAATCATCAACTTGGAAGCAATGTCTTGTGAAACGCCTGTTGTAGGCAGTCACGTGGGTGGAATTCCCGAGATTATTGTCGAGGGCGTAACCGGATATTTGATTCCGCTTGAAAGTGTTTCGAGGACCAATTTCAATCCGCTGAATCCAACAGCTTTTCAAAAGGCCTTCGCTGAGAAAGTAAATTTACTACTCGATCATAAAGAATTGGCAGATGCTATGGGCAAAGCCGGACGTGTACGAGTTTTGGAGAGATTCAGTTGGGAGTCAATTGCCAAAACAACTTATAATTATTATCAGGAAGTCATCGCCCGATTCGAGAAAGAAACGGCTTAGATAATGTGATAATTAGGTGATTTGAAAATTAGATAATTAACCGCGAGCTTCGCAAGGCATACAAATGCAAAGTTTTGCTAACCTTGCGTTTTTTCTTTGTGTGCTTTGTGGTTAAATCGACCACGGATTTAACGGCTAAAACGGATTTTATACTGATTAAATCTGCGAGAATCTACATAATCTGCGTGCAAAATTTTCACTCAAAGTCCTGCGATTTCAGTCAGAGACTCTATTTTTTTCGTCTAAATGTAAATCCTTTTCCTAAATGTCTTTTTTCCATATTTCCATTTGGAGCTCTAGAATAATATACTATTTTTTTTTCTGAAATTTTGAGACAATGCATTTCAAATATTTCTGTGCCATTTATTGAATCAACAAAAACATAAAAATTTCCTTTTTTGGAAATTCTTAGTATTTCTTTAGTTGGTTTATATTTTTTATAATTTTTCCATTCTTTTATGTTTGGAAGTTTATAATCAAATCTGGTAAAGATTGAATCATTTGATATTAAAATTTCAGTCACGAAGTAACTGTAAACTGTGCTATAATTATGTCCTCGTCCGAAATATAATTTTTCAGAGTGTTGTGCATTTGAAAAAAATGAAATTAAGAGAAAGAAAATAGTTAGTCTCTTCATTGTTTTTGATTGAAGTTTATTGTGTAAAACTTTGCGAACTTTGTGGTTAAATTGGCTGTACGGTACATTCAGGAGTTACAACAGTTTCAGTAACCGGATTGTATTCCACTTTACTCAATTCAATAATTTTTTGAGCCACGGTTCCTCTTTCAAATATTCGGATAAGTTTGAAAATACTGCTTACAAAGAAACCAGGATTCGAAACCAATCGCGCTATTTTGGTGACCTTGAGATCTCTTTCCTGTATCGAAGCTTCCCATTTATCTTCTGGAAGCAGGACAAATTCTGTTGCATATTTCCATGCCCCGTCTCTTGCGGTTTTCATGCTAAAATCAATAAAGAAATTGTCTATTTTGCCAGATAGTTTTAAGATGTATGTAAGTGTTGGCCAGATTTCCACCAGGCATTTTTCGACACCATTAACCAGATTGCTTAAAATTTCATTGATTTTATTATAGTCAGAATGCAGGTCAAAAATACTTTCAGGCGTGCTCACCTGTGCGCAGGCGATTCCCAAATCCAGATTCACATGCGCATTAATTCCAAGCAGTAAATGCTGTACCACAATCGGCCAGTATTCCTCACCTTTTGTGAATGAAAACTCCCAGCATTCCGAACATTTTTCTTTTGCCTTAAATTGATAATACGCCTTCAGATAGCGATTCGCAAAAATAACATCCAGTTTTTCCATGCGTTCCGGATTTTCGAACAAGCCCGTTTCAATACCGTTTTTTATCTGCATTGTAACTTCTCTGTATAAAGTGGCAAATAAACCTATGGCACATTGCTCTATTTTTGATTTTTCAATAATTTCGTCCAGACACTGGATAACTTCTTTAATACTAGTGGCTTGTTTTGTGTTCATTTTTAACGGGTTATGGTCGGTTAATGGGGAGCTAATATAATTATTTTTTGTTTTCAATGCGTTTTTTTGCAGTAATTATCTTGCTGTTTTGCAAAAGATTTCGAATATTATTTTTAGGAGCAGAAAAATTGTGCATTTGCAGAAAGATTTGTCCCGCTCTTCGTTGCAATCTCCCTGCCCGAACCCCGGGCAGGGAGGATTTTCACTGCGATCGGGGCTAAAAATCAGCATTTTATTTCATAATTAGTTTTTTATTCTTTGCGTGAATATGGGCTCGCAAAGGGCTAAGACGCAAAGAAAACCGTTTTGAACTTTGCGACCTCGCGTCTTTGCCGAGCAAGAATTAAAGTTTAACTTTATTTAATTGGGCTAAGGGGATATTGAGCCATTATCTAAAAAAGAAATCTGCGTAAATCTGCGTGCTAAATTTTTGGAGTATCTTTTTT
>NZ_JADKPR010000043.1 GCF_015351475.1 Flavobacterium sp. HJJ
TCAAAATAAGACTAAGCAGATAATTATTTTTTATAAACTTAGATTCTTAGTAGCTTAGCATCTCAGCAACTTTAAAAAATATGACAAAACAAAAAGTTTCTATTTTCTGGTTCAGACGTGATTTGCGTCTGGAAGACAATACGGCTTTGTACCACGCCCTGCAGTCTGAACAGCCTGTAATTCCGCTGTTTATTTTTGATACGAGTATTCTAAATAGTCTGCCAAAAAATGACGCTCGGGTTGGTTTTATACACGAATCACTCCAGAAAATAAATGACAAATTAAATAGCCTCGGAAGCTCGCTTTTAATAAAAAAAGGAACAACAATAGAGGTTTGGCAATCGCTTTTCGAAGAGTTTACCGTTTCGGCAGTTTTTTTGAATAAAGATTATGAGCCTTATGCCATAAAGAGAGATCTGGCAATTGAAACATTAGCAAAAGAGAATTGTGCTTCATTTTTTTCTTTCAAGGATCAAGTTATTTTTGAAGAAAAGGAAATCACTAAAGCAGATGGACTGCCTTATACTATTTACACTCCGTACAAAAATAAATGGCTGGAAAAATACAAATCAATGGCTCCGATTGCAGAATATAATACTGAAAATTATTTCTCTAATTTTTACAAAAACCTTTTTGATTTTCCAGCTTTAGAAGCAATAGGTTTTGAGGAAAGCAATATAAAAGTCAGACCTCATAATTTAACACAAATTGCAAATTACCATGAAACCCGCGATTTCCCTGCCGTTGATGGTACATCGTATCTTTCGCCTCATCTGCGTTTTGGAACAGTAAGCATTCGGAAGTTAGTGAATTGGGCAGTTCGCAAGAATGATGTTTTCCTGAGCGAATTGATTTGGAGGGAATTCTTTATGCAGATTTTATTTAGCTTTCCAAAAGTAGTAAGCGATAATTTCAAATCGGCTTATGATGGAATTCAATGGCGTAATGATGAAAAGGACTTCAAGCGATGGTGTACAGGAACTACGGGATATCCCATGGTCGATGCCGGAATGCGTCAGCTCAATGCAACGGGTTATATGCACAATCGGGTGCGCATGGTTGTGGCGAGTTTTTTATGCAAGCATCTGCTGATCAGCTGGCAATGGGGCGAAGCGTATTTTGCCGAAAAACTGCTGGATTATGATTTGTCGGCCAATGTAGGGAATTGGCAGTGGGCAGCAGGAACTGGTTGTGATGCAGCACCTTATTTTAGGGTTTTTAATCCCGATATACAGCTCAAAAAATTTGACGAAAAAGGAATTTACATCCGCCAATGGATTCCCGAATTTGATTTGGGTTACGGTCAGCCAATGATAGATCATGCATTTGCCAGAGATCGTGCAATAGCAGCATATAAAGCCGGAATTTTAAAATGATAATTGTGAACACATATTTTAAGTATAATTTGTGTATATACCCCTCACGTTTAACTTCTTATTAATACTGTTAAAAAAAGCATTGGCTTATATTTGTATGCAGTAATTGATTTCCTCAAATTTTTAAATTATGCAAAAAAATGTTTTAATAACAGGCGGTACCGGTTTTATCGGAAGGTATCTCACTGAAAAATTATTGGAAAGAGGTTATACAGTTTCAATACTTACCAGAGATAGTAAACCCAATACAGAAAAAATTTCCTATTATACCTGGGATATTGATGCGCAAAGTATTGATGAAAAGGCGATAGAAAATACCGATTATATCATTCATTTAGCCGGAGAAAATATTGCCGATGAAAGATGGACTTCCAAAAGGAAAGCTGCGATTCTAGACAGCAGAGTACAATCTTCAAAATTGATTTATGATACTTTAAAAAAGCTGAATAAAAGAATTGATGCTTTTGTTTCGGCTTCAGGTATTGGGTATTATGGGGCGGTCAACGGTGAAGGTATTTGTACAGAAGGCACGCTGCCAGCCGATGATTTTGTCGGAACAGTTTGTCAGGAATGGGAAAATTCTGCCGATTTGATGCTGGGATTGGGTATTCGTACTGTAAAAATACGTACTGGTCTGGTCTTGGGAAAAGATGAAGGGATTTTAAAAAAATTAAGCCCAGTTTTCAAAAAGGGTTTTGGCTGTGTTTTGGGTTCAGGAAAACAGTATATGCCTTGGATTCACGTGCATGACTTATGTATGATGTATATTGAAGCTATCGAAAATAAAAAAATGACAGGTTCTTATAATGCTACGATTAATGACAGCACGACAAATTTAATTTTCTCTAAGGCTTTGGCAAATTCTTTTGGTTTTTCTATTTGGCTGCCTAATGTTCCTGCTTTTTTAATCCGATTGATACTGGGAAAAAGAGCTGTACTGCTTTTGACAGGAAGAAGGGTTTCTTCGGATAAAGTTAAAAAATTAGGATTCAGATTTCAATTCAAAAATTTAAAAAAGGCATTAAAAACTAATGCAAAATAAAGGTCATGCTGTCTGCCTTTTGGCAAAAATGATTCTGCATCAAAATACTCCGTATATTTTAATTGCCTTACAGGTGCTGGATATTAATTTAAAACACAGTTGACTTGTGTATTCACTGTTTTTGAAATTTTTGCAATTACAATATTTGGGATTTCAATATTGAAATCATCCGTGTTTAATGCAAAATTGGAGTTTATTTGGATTCCGCTGCCTGCTTTTTTAATTTTTGCAAGAACAGTAATCATTCGGGATTGTCCATGAATTGTTATTTTTCCTTTTATAACGAAATCTTTCTCTTCTTCTGTGACTATTTTTAAATCAAATTTTTCGATAACTCCTTTAAAAGTAGCTTTAGAATAGCGGTCACTTTCCATGTAATTGCTATTGAAATGTTCCTGCATCAGATTTCTTTTGAATTGGAATTTTTTGATGACTGCTGTAAAAGTTATTTCGCTTTTATTTGGGACTAGTGTACAGTTCACATCGTCATTTTTAGCTTCTACAGCTTCAAATAACGGTACAGATGCTTCAAAGTAAATCACGCATTTGGATGAGCTAAATTTGTTTTGGGCATTAATGGGAAAAAGGACTAATAATATAGCTAATAGAGTAAATTTTTTCATAATCTTTTCTATTAAAGGTTGTACTTAAAGTTACGATTTTTTTACGAGGGGCAGTCTTAAAATTACGCCAAAAAAAATCCCAGTATCAAACTGTTTAAGCATTTGATACTGGTTTTTTTGATTAGATTTAATATGTTGAAAAAGAGGTGTTTTGACTCTTTTTTATGGATGCTGAAATTCTGTGCTTAAAAAAATGTTCTCAGCTGTATTCGCTTAGAATCCTAACAGTTTAGTTATACAGCATCTAAAAAAAACTAATCCAGATTAATCTGGATATTGTATTTTTTCAGGCCTTCCAAAGTTTCTTTTGAAGTATAATTGAAAACTTCCTGATGATAATCACGTTCTTTTTTTAAGGCAATTTGTTTTAATGAATTACAAAAACGCTTTACATCTTCAAAATTAGACAGTATTAAGCCTGGGACCGGCACGCTGTTGCCTTCATTGTCTTTGGCAACCATTGTGAAATAAGAAGAATTACAGTGTTTTTTTAATCCGGTCTGAATGTTTTCAGCTTCTACACGAATCCCAACAACCATAGAGCTTTTTCCAACATAATTTACAGAGGCTTTCATGGTCACAAGTTCACCAACTTCAATAGGTTTTAAAAAATTCACGGTATCTACAGAAGCCGTTACGCAGTAATTTCCGGAAAATTTAGACCCACAGGCAAATGCAATCTGGTCTAAGAGTGATAAAATATAGCCTCCGTGAATTTTTCCGCTGAAATTGGTATGTGAAGGCAGCATCAATACTGAAATACTGACATGTGATGAAGCAACTGTTTTGAAAATTTTGTCCATAGATTTATTTTTGGTGAAAAGACAAAAGCTGTCTTTAATTGTATTGGTTAAATAGAGTTGTTGGTATTGTTAGTTGTACAGAGTGTTTGTTTATGCTGTTTAATTTAAAAGAGAACTTTCATCAGTTTCTGCTCTTTTCAAAATGCTGTCCGGGAGTGCTTTTTTAGCTTTGGCTCCCATTTTTTTGAGTTTTTCGACGCTCGTGATGAGGTTTCCTTTTCCTTCTACGAGTTTATTCATGGCACCTTGATATTCGACTTTACTTTCGTCTATTTTTTTACCAATTTTGATTAAATCGGCAACAAAACCTTCAAATTTATCATATAATGCACCGGCTTGTCTTGCTATTTCAAATGCATTTTCCTGCTGTTTTTGGTTTGTCCACATACTGTCAATCGTGCGTAAGGTTGCCAATAGGGTAGAAGGTGTCACAATTACAATGTTTTTTTCGAAAGCTTTGTTGTATAACGTTTGATCTTCGTTTAGCGCCAATGCAAAAGCAGGTTCCATCGGTATAAAAAGCAAAACAAAGTCAGGGCTTTCTATCTGGTATAAATCGTAATAATTTTTGCTTCCTAGCTGATCCACATGATTTTTTATAGAATTGACATGTTCTCTTAAAAAGGTTTTCTTTAAAATTTCATCTTCTTCGTTAATAAATTTTTCATAGGCAGTTAAGGAAACTTTAGAATCGACAATCATCTTTTTGCCATCAGGAAGATTGATGACAACATCAGGAAAAACACGATTGCCTTCCTCTGTGGTGTGACTTTGCTGTACATAGTATTCTCTGTCTTTTTCTAATCCTGATTTTTCAAGTACCCGTTCCAAAACCAATTCACCCCAGTTGCCCTGCATTTTGCTGTCGCCTTTTAATGCTTTAGTCAGATTTAGGGTTTCTTTGCTCATTTGAGCATTCATTTCGCTTAAGCCTAGTATCTGCTGGCGTAAAGCGGCATGGTAGTCAATGCTTTCTTTGTGCGTGTCTTCTACCTTCTTTTCAAATAACTGAATTTTATCCTGCAGCGGTGTCAGGATATTTTTAATGTTTTCTTTGTTTTGCTCCGTAAATTTATTCGATTTTTCGTCTAATATTTTATTGGCAAGATTCTCAAATTCTTTGGTAAATTTTTCCTGTAGCTTTTCAACTTCATTTTTTTGTTCCTTGTTGCGTTCCCAAAGGTTTTCAAAATCGACTTCTTTTTTAGAAAGCTGAATGGCTAAACTGTCTTTTTCGTTTCGGATGTTTTCTTTTTCAGAATTGGATAATTCAAGTTGTTTTTCGAATGCATTTTTATCCAGTAAAAATTGTTCTTTTTGTTGAACCAATTGAGTATTCATAGCCGTTAATCGTTCTTCCAGACTTACTTTTTCTGATTGAAATCGAGCCGAAAAGATAAGTTTACCGATAAAAACACCTATCGCTAGTGCGAGGATAAAAACACCTAATAAAAGAAGAGTTGACAGCATAAATAATTCCTTTTTATAAAAATGTAAAAGTAAGCATTAATACGTAGTACTTAATTTTAAAAAATGAAATTTCACGAATTATTGCGAATCCAACGCTAAATGAACATTTTTTTTGCCATCACGCAACCTTTTACTAAATGCGTCATCTTAGTAGTATATAAATTAATTAAAAATAAATATGAAACGTTTTATTTTAGCAGCTCTTGCGGCTTTCAGTTTTTATTCCTGTACAGATACGATGGACAATGGTGATGCACAAAATTGCGGTAATGTTAGAAATGTTGCTTTTGAGAATTTTGTTTACTGCGGTCAGTTAAAAGAAAATCCAACAAAGCCTATTTATGTACTGATAAACTCAAATGAAGAACTGCTGAAACAGTTTACTTTTTGCGATCCTTTTGGGCCTATGCCTGATTTTACTCAAAAAAGAATATTAGGGCTATTATCAGGATCAAAACCATCGAGCGGCTATGATATAAAAATTCAGTCTGTTATTGAAAATGACTGCGAAATCCTAGTGGAGTATTCTGAAAGAGAACCAAAAAGTGATGAAGGTGTATTAACCGTTATTACATATCCTTCGGATTTTGTTGTGCTTCCAAAATCGAATAAGCCTATTTTATTTAGAAAAATAAATCCAATTAATAACTACATAATCGTTGGAACATACTTTGGTGAATGTACGGGGAGTGACTGCTTTCAGTTCTATAAAATTGAAGCTTACAAAGTAATTAAATATCCAAAAGCATATAATTTTCCAGTCCAATTTAATCAGACTGATTATAAAGCATTAGTTTACTCTGATGATTTAGCAGGTCTTTATTCAAAAATTCCAGCCGAAATAAAAAGTTTAAAAGGACAGACCAAAACATTTGGATCACCAGATGCTCATGATCAAGGAGGTACTTATCTGGAGTGGAGCGAGGCAGGTGTTGTTACTAAAATATATTTGGACAATGACAATACTGCAGATCAGACTGCGGGAATAATTGCGCTTAAGAAGGTGATTCAGGATAAAATAACTCTCCTAAAAACCAAATCTTAAACGTATTACATTTTAATCCTAAAACCCAGATTCATAGTTGAAATCTGGGTTAAAAAGGTTTCGTTATTTACAAAAAAAGGAGATTGCTCAAAATGGTTTCTGATGTGTTTTTAAAATAAAATAAATACTAATTTTTATGAAGAAAATATTTTTTATTCTTTTTATAATTTTTACTGTTTCTTCCTGTACCTATGAAAATTCCGGTTTTAGACGAATTTCCAAAGAAGAAGCAATGCAGGGCTGGGCTTGGAAAATTTTCATTTTTACAGATGAAGGAGAGTTTCAACCTGCTGAATCAGAAGTGAATAAAAATGATAAACATATCAAAGAGAACCCTATTTTTGTAAAGGATATTTGGAAAATGAATTCCAAGGAGTATCATTTTTTTAAAAATCATCAATTAGCAGTCAAGGAAGAAGCCGATAATACCATTTTGGAACAGACCAAAAGAAATCGATAAATACCAAAATAAGAATTCTTGAAGGATAACATAGACCAGTATATTAGAAAATGTGTCGAAAATGACCGGGAAGCTCAACTGAAAATATATCAGCTGTTTTCTCCTGTGCTTTATGGACTGTGCCTAAAATATATGCGGAATGAAGATGATGCAAAAGATGTTTTTCAGGAAGCCTTTGTTATTGCCTTTCAAAAAATCGAACAGTATAAATTTCAAGGGAGTTTTGAAGGCTGGATCAAGCGGATTTTCATCAATAAATTATTAGAAACATTAAAGAAAAAGAAAAAGGGAGTCCTGTTTTTAGACACATTTGATACTAATATCGCTGAAGAAGAAGAATTAGAATTAGAACCAATTGAACAAGAAAAATTACTGGAATATATACAGGAACTGCCAGATCAATACCGTATGGTTTTTAATTTATATGTTTTTGAAAAAATGAAGCATAGAGAAATTGCAGCATTACTTGAAATAAGTGAAGGTACATCCAAATCAAATTTTAATAGAGCCAAAAATATTTTAAAGAAAAAAATTTTGACGGTTCTAAATTCTAAAACAGCATGAAATTGAAATTCTGTCAGGTACAATAAAGAAAGACCCGACTGATTTCAAAATAAATAATAACGCATGAAAAATAAAGAAGCAAAATCTATTTTTTCTTCATTGGAGAACTTTTCAAGTACTCCGCCGCCAGAGTTATGGGATAAAATAGAAGCTCAATTAGATAAGCCTAAAAAGAAAAAGCGGCTGGTTGTCTGGTGGTGGACAGCGGCGTGTTTAGTGGCAGGGCTTTCGCTTCCGGCAATTTGGTACGCTAATTCTGGGCAGGGGAATAATCAGGAATTAATTATTGGAAATAATGCTAATGAAGTTGTTTTGCAAAACGATTCAAAAAACAGCAGTGGCAATAATAAGAAGGCAGGTGCAGATGAAAGTACTGTTGGAAAAACATCTTTTGAGAAAAAAAACAATAGTGCTGATAAAATTAAGAATGAAAATTTGAACACCAAAGAAACTGGTATTTCTTTGGCTAGCACAAATTCTGTAACTGTCAAAAAAACGCCCGAAATTATATATAAAATAAATAATTCAAAGAGAGTTAAGAATTCAAATGAAGAAAAAAATAATCAGCTGATTGCTGCTAATAATGCTAAATCACAGTCGAATGCAGCGGCTGTCAATAAAAATCAAACATCTAATAGTTATCAAGCGGTTTCTATTAACGGAATGAATAATTTTTCTGCAGGCAGTACAAGTGAAAATGCCAAAACGATTGCAGTTTCTGAAAATAATGCTATTTCTGGTTCGAAGCAAAATAAAGAAAGTGTTCAGACTGTGAGTCCTAAACCAGAACTGATTAATAAAAAGGATGAGGTTTACGGATTGAATTCCAATACAGCAATTGCCGAAAATACTAAAACGAACGATTCAATTAGTAAAATAAAAAATGAAGTTGCTCAATTAGAAAATGCTTTGGCTGACTTGGATAAAGATAAAACTAAGAAAAAAACAAGTCCGGAAGTTATTGATAAATGGTCGCTTAAAGTTTTTGCGGGAGTAATGGGGTCCGAAAATTTTAACAATGACAAAGCTTTAGGAAACACTGTAGCTTCAAAACAATCCAATGGCTATGGGGTAAAGACAAACTATAAACTGAATAAAAAATGGGGAGTAAGTTCCGGTTTCAAGATTAATGAACTTGGACAAAAAATAAATGGAGTTGCTTATTATGAGCGGGGCAATACAGCTGATTTTGCTTCAGGGGCATTGCCTACCAACGGACCTTTGGAAAGTACTGTAAAAAGTAATATAGTTTTGGTTTCCAATAATGAGAATTATTTATTTGCCTCAAGTTCTAAATCCAGTACAGGTTTTGAAACAGGAAATGTGACTCAGAATTTAAAATATTTCGAAATGCCGTTAGAGGTTTCTTATTCTCTTTTAAGCAAAAAGAAAACCAATATTAGTATGAATACAGGTGGTTTTGTCGGTAAATTAATTGCTAATGATGTTATATTAAACGGGAGCTCAATTGGTGAGAATAAAAACGTAAATGATTTTGTTTACGGTACGGTATTGAGCAGTACACTGCAGTATGAATTCCTTAAAAAAACTTATTTTTTCATCGAACCAGGAATGAATTACTACATTAATCCTTTAGAAAATCAATCCTTCAATCAATTTCAATGGATGTTTAATATTGGTATAAACGTATCTTTTTAATTTTTGCAATAATTATTTAATGTGGTATTTAGAATTTTAATTGCAGTAGTGCCGGGTTTTTAATCCGGCATTTTACATTATAAAAAGGATAATAGGATTATTGAATTATTTATGTCTAATTAGGGTAACTATGCTTTGTATTTATGTAGTAAATGCTTGTAATTGGCTGTTTATCTGTTTTTTTTATGATTAAAAAGAATCTATAAATTAGAAATTAAATTTATCAATATCATATTCAAAATGGATGAATATATAATCAAAATAACAAGATTTTTAGAGTGATTTTTTAGCTTATAAACAAAATCCGAAAGACTTAATTGTTAAGGACTGCGGATTTGAGGTATACTATATTAGTTTTTTTTCGTTAAGAAAATAAATATCACCTGTAGCTGCAAATACAGATCAAAAGGATGCTTTGTTTTGAAAACAGAATGTGTTGCAAAAAAAAGGTCTTGATTTGAGTCAAGACCTTTTTGTATTATTTTAAAAAATGAATTTATTTAAAATTCCATCCTAATGTTATCCCAAAAGCCACAGGTTTAATTTTAGCATCTTTATCAGTACTGTACAATCCATTAGGTTTTCTATCAGATACAGATGTTTGGTTATAACCAATATAGGATTCATTCTTGTTTTGGTCTAAAATTGTACCATATCCACTTTCCAGGAACAGGGCTGCATACAACGAATTTTTCGCTGCCATATCAAATGTAAATCCTAACTCAAAAGAACTCATTATAATTCCTTTAGTTTCATACTTTCCAGATGATGAATAATTATTCTGACGGCCAAAACCATATTCTGGTAAATCGTCAATAGTCAGGTTTACATCTGGATAATAAGCACTGCCATTTGCGTAATCCGCTGTTGCTTTGAATTTATAATTTACAGGTAAGAAATATTTAGCTCCAGCTCTAAAATTAAAATCAATACCCTCATTAATATTTGTTTTATATTGGACAAAAAGAGGGATTTGCAGAGCATGTAAAGTTTGTTTTTCTATATAATTGCTGGTAGTAACGTTATAAATAAATGCCGAAGTGGAAACATCAACTTCGAAAGTAGAAAGTATTGCAGAAGACTGAGACAAAGAAACTTCTTGTTTGTATTGTGAAAACTCTAGCCCTGAACCAATACCAAAATGTGTATTTAAAGAGTAGATATAACCTGCTTTTACAGCTCCGCCAAGGCGATAACCTGCTTGTGTGCCAGTAACATCACTCTTAATATTCCCTACTCCGGACTGTATACCTACATAAAACTGTGCAGCTATTCCTTGGGAAATTAAGAAAGCTATAGTTCCAATTATGTTTTTAATATTGAATTTCATAGATGTAAAATTTATTTTTTAGTGACCTTACATGTTATCGCCTTTTTACTCATTTGTTTTTGTTCACTCAAACTTGTTGTTAATGACGACTTCATACTTGTTTTAAATTAGAATAATCCATCCCCATTCATTAAAAATGAGGATGTCATATTCTATAAATTATTTTAATTTCTCACTAAAAGGTTTTTAGTAAAATATTTACCATTTGTTAAGGTCATTTTTACAATATAAATTCCCTCAACACTTGGAGCTATCATGTCAATAGTATTTTGACTTGTGTTAATAGTAGTTAGTAAGTTACCAGTTAAATTATAAACCTCAATACGCGCATTTTGTAATCTGTTTGTACTAACATTCGTTATCAATTGGAAACTCGCATTACTTCTAACAGGGTTTGGAACAATTCTTATGTACTCTTCTTCTATTGTAGGAGATAAAGTCAAGGTACAGGTTGTAATTAATGTTCCGTCTAGTTTTGTTGCTACTGCATAATAAGTTCCATTCAAAGGACCACTTTCTTTGAAATATTGTGAAGTTTGTCCAGAAACTAAAACCCCATTTTTATACCAGCTATACAATTTAAAACTCTTAGAACTATTGTCAAAGAATATAATATTTTCAAATTGTTTTCTAATCAGGTTAGGCTGACTAGATACTACTGGTAAAACAACTGCCGGAGCTGCATTGTAATTTATGTTTCCTGGTTGCGAAGCTGTAATAGCTGCAGACCCATAATTTTGGAAAATTACTGAATTATTTGAAACAGTAGCAATGTTAGTATTAGAAGAAGTATAATTTACTGCTAAACCACTATTAGCAACGGCAGTCAAAACAATACTAGTTTCTCCATTACAGCCTAATCCCAAAGTCTGATTCCAGGTAATTACCTGATCTGCTTTCGTAATAGTAAAATCTTTGCTTATATAAGTAATGCTATAGTTAGTACCAGCACTTAAGGTACCTTGTGTGATAGCGTAAACGCCCACATTCACTCCAGCAGCTCTTGTTAAAGCACCAGTAAAGGCATCACTACCTACCAAACTTGGCGAAACAGTATAAGTAAAAACAGGGTCTGTTGTTCCATATACTTTGGTTTGTGAAGTATTTGCTGTAACTGTGATAGGTTTTGCCGTAATAGTAAAATCTTTGCTTACATAAGTAATGCTATAGTTAGTACCAGCACTTAAGGTACCTTGTGTTATAGCGTAAACACCCACATTCACTCCAGCAGCTCTTGTTAAAGCACCAGTAAAGGCATCACTACCTACCAAACTTGGCGAAACAGTATAAGCAAAAACAGGATCTGTTGTTCCATATACTTTGGTTTGTGAAGTATTTGCTGTTACTGTAATTGGTTTTGCAGTAATAGTAAAATCTTTGCTTAAATAAGTAATGCTATAGTTAGTACCAGCACTTAAGGTACCTTGGTTAATAGCATAAGTTCCAATGTTTTCTCCGGAAACTCTTGTTAAAGCACCAGTAAAGGCATCACTACCTACCAAACTTGGCGAAACTGTATACGCAAAAACAGGATCTGTTGTTCCGTACACTTTTGTTTGCGATGCAGTTGCTGTTACTGTAATTGGTTTGGCAGTAATAGCAAAGTTAGCCCCTGCGTAACTAATTGTATAATTAGAACCGGCAGTCAAACTTCCTTGGTTAATAGCATAAGTTCCAATGTTTTCTCCGGCAGCTCTTGTTAAAGCACCAGTAAAGGCATCACTACCTACTAAACTTGGCGAAACAGTATAGGCAAAAACAGGATCTGTAGTTCCGTACACTTTTGTTTGCGATGCAGTTGCCGTTACTGTAATTGGTTTGGCAGTAATAGCAAAGTTAGCACCAACATAAGTAATTAAATACTTAGCCCCTGCTGAAAGCGAACCTTGATTAATAGCATAATTACCAATATTTTCACCACTAACTCTTGTTAAAGATCCTGTGAATGAATCTCCCGAAAGCAAACTTGGTGATACTGTATAAGTTAAAACAGGATCACTCTCCCCATATATTTTAGTTTGAGAAGGTGTTGCAGTTACCGTAATTGGAATTTGATTTAATTTCAGGACATAATTATAGGTAGCTGTACAATTATTAGCATCAGTAGCGGTAACAGTAAAATTACTATCAGCAATTTGAGTTGAAATACCTGTTATCTGTCCAGCTGTTGATAGCGAAAAACCAGAAGGCAGACTTCCTGCTGTAATTGCATACGTTTTAGGGTCTGTTCCTCCTGAAGCTACTATAGTTTGACTATATCCAGTATTGTAATCATAACCAGATAAAATTGTTGTTGTGAAATTTATAGCCGTAGGCTGTGTTATGGTAAAGTTTTTTGTGATTTGACAATTGTTGGCATCCGTGATGGTACAGGTGTAAGTGCCAACAGCCAATCCTGTAGTCGTAGCAGCCGTTCCACCAGATGGAGCCCATGAATAGGTATATCCGCCAGCACCACCAGCAGCAGTTACCGAAGCCGACCCGTTAGTTTCACCGTTACAAGCCACGTTGGTTTGCGAAGTAGTTGCGGTAATT
>NZ_JADKPR010000044.1 GCF_015351475.1 Flavobacterium sp. HJJ
ACACAGATTCTCACAGATTTTACATGCATTTTTTAGAAATCGGTGTTAATCTTTATAATCTGTAGCTAATTTTATCGATTTGGTATTAGTCACGGATAAGTCTATAACTATTTATAATAGTTCGTAAACTAATTATAAAAGGTAAAAAAATATGAGTTATTTTTGTGTCTATTCAGGAAATCTATGAAAAATTATATTTCGATTACAGCTGCTTTTATTTTATTGGCTTGTCAGAATGGTTCTGAGACGCTGACAAAATTATATAGTTTACCTAAAAAGCTAAAAGAAGTTTCAGGTATTCTTTATTCTGAAAAGGATAAGATGTTCTGGACTTTGGAAGACAGCGGTAATGCCAATAAAATATATGGTTTGAGTGCTCAAGACGGTACTATTCAGAAAAGAATTACCATAGCGGACACTCCAAATATTGATTGGGAAGACATTACAAAAGATAAGAAAGGAAATTTATATATAGGCGACTTTGGGAACAATGACAATACTCGAAAAGATTTATGTATTTATAAAATAGACAAGACTTCGCTGCAGAAAGAAACTGCTGTTCCGGCCTATAAAGTTTCGTTTTCATATCCGGAACAGAAAGAGTTTCCGCCCAAAAAGACAAAACTGTTCTTTGATGCTGAAGGTTTTTTTGAATATAATGGAAACTTTTATCTTTTTACAAAAAACAGAAGCAGAGGATTTGACGGTACAGTTTTAGTATACCGATTTCCAAACAGAGCAGGGAATCACAAAGCTCTTTTGATGGGAGAATTTAAAACCTGCGGCAATTATAATCACTGTGCTGTTACCAGTGCTGCAATCAGCCCGGATGCTTCCAAAATTGTACTTTTGACTCATGACAAAGTTTTTTTGTTTGAGAATTTTAAGGGCGATAATTTTCTAAAAGGAACTCAGAAATCATTCAAATTAAATCATTTTTCTCAAAAAGAGGCGGTTTGTTTCAAGGATAATAAAACCTTGATTATTGCCGATGAAAAGACAAATAAATTAGGCGGAAATGTCTATGAAGTGTCTCTTGAAAAACTAAAATCCATACCCTAAACCAAAAGCAACTCTTGCTCGGTCATCAGTTCCTTTGAAATAGGTAACCCGTCCGGTAATTACATTGAGACCGTTTATCCATATTCCTCCGCCAACGGACTGATGCCATTTATGGGATTCTTCGCCTTCAAGCCAGACTCTTCCGTAATCATATCCTCCCAGAATTCCGTATGACATTGGTACGATACTTTTTTTAATTTTACCAATATTCCAGCGCAGATCAGTGCTTTGGTAGAAAGAGGCGTTACCCAAAAAGCGTTCGTTTCTAAAACCTCTTAAATCATAATCACCGCCTAAAGCAGCTCCCTGATAAAATTCGAAATTATTATTAAACAGTATTTTTGATTTCAATATTGTTGCCAGAACAAATTCTCCTTTGGGATCAATTTTATGATTGAAATTAAGTTTGGTTTCTAGTGCAGGAAAATTTGTTTTTGTTTCATTCAAATTCATTTTCCAGCTTCCAGCTAGTGAAAAACCAAATCCCATAGTAGGAAGAGAAGGCACATCATAATTCTCAAAACTATATTTAGCGCCAACTCCCGCATACTGCTGATTGTCAAAAACGTTTGGATTTACAGTGCCTGGGATATTAATATACCTGCCGTTAGTGTCTTCGGCTTTTATTTTTTCAAAAAGCGTAATGAAATTGAATTCGCTTCCATAACGTCCTGTTTTTTTTATTGAAGGAGACACTTTTATTGTTCGAAGGCGGACTCTGTTATAGTCCATGCCGTATATATGATCACTGTTTACCGTTTCATTTCCGTATCCAAAATAGTTCACGCTAAAGTTAGGACTCGTAAATTTTGATTCTATTTCGAGATTCCATTTTCCAAAACTTTGAGGAAAAATGCCGTTATAAGCAAGTTCATACCCGCTGCTGGCAAATAAATAATTAGCTCTCAGGGTATGTTTTTGCGTGTACGGATTTTGATTGAATTTGTTGACGGTATAGTTGGCAATAATTCCAAGTTTTACGCCATCATCGGGATTGTAGCCTCCAAATGGAAATCCAGAGAAAGCATTGTATTTAATTTTTTCATAATTATAAAGGTTAAGATCATAATCATCTGTCAAAATAGTTTTGGCTTTAGAATCTAATACATAGGTATTGTCTTTGGATTTAAAATCATATATTTTGAGTTTTTTGCCATTTTCTACGTTGTACGAATCGTGGTTTTGTCCGCCGATTAACCGGATTTTGATATCAGATTTTGAAGGGCCTTTTACTTCAAATAAATCATCATCGTCTAAGCCGTAAATCCAGATATTTTTGGTTTTCGCAGCATTGAAGTTTTTTTCATACTGCAGTTCATCATTTTGGTTTTTTACTCTGTAAACTGCAACTTCAGTGTTGTTTTTTGAAGTGTGGGTAATTATAAATTTATCTTTTTTATCTGTACCGACAATCAATACCGTTTTCTGCAGTACTCTGTAATACTCTTTTGCATAATCCTGCAGTTTCGTTTTTCTTATTCTTAATTTGCGTTTAATATCTTCAATCGTTTCGTCTTGAACTTCTTTTGGCAAAGCGGTAAAAGCGTTATTTATATCCTCATCCGTAAGGTGCTCCTGAATGTATTTGGCCTGCGTAATCCATTCCTTTTCATCGGCAGTTTTTAGTAAAGCAATATCCTGCGGATAGGGTTCACGATTGAGCCATTTTACATTTTTAATATCTTCCTTAAAGCTTTGCTGATGGCGGAGTGCCGGCATATTCATCAGTAACGAAAGCAGTGTTCCGTCATATTTTGTAAAGGCTTGATCCCGGTCTCTTGGAATAGGTTTATAAATGATTTTTCCGTTCTCTTTGTATTCTCCCCATCGCCATTGATCGCTGTGTCTGTCCCAGTCTCCAATGAGCATATCGAATAATCTTGCTTTGATATATTCGGGTTCGTCAATGGTATATTTTTCATCCTTGTGCATGTTTTTCATAACATCATCAGTACTGATGATATCTAATGGATTTTTTAAACTTTTTGCCTCCTTTTGACTGCCGGATAACTGCTCTTCAACTAAGTATAATTCATTTCCGAAATTATAATTAAAGTTTTTTAGCGCTGTTTCTTTTGGAATATAATACAAACGGGGATTGGTGTGCGCGACACCAATTTTGTCGGCCATATTTCCTACCGCAAGGGGTGTGTAGGGGTGCGAAGTGGTGTAAAAATCAAATAAAAAATCTTCGGCATAGGTGTCATCAAATTGGTTTAAAACAAACTGGTCTTTGAACACCACAGACTGCAGAAAACGGGAAGTACTTTTCTTTAAGGCACGCATTACGTACTCTTTCCCGCTGGCATCAGCAAGGCGTAATGATTTTGACTGGTGTCCGCCGCCTTCTCTGATAGGTTTTACTCCTCCAAAAAGGGTGTCCAATACTGCTGTTTTTGCTATAATGGGCATACTGTAATAGCTGCGGTAATGCTGGCCAAAAAGGAATTTATGAAAAATACTTTTTTGGGTCATTTCTTTAGAATAAATGGAGGTTTGGGTTGTTTGGGCAAAATGATTCGGCAGATTTTTTGGCGTAATTGTATCTTTTGATTTTATAATTGTCTGTTCAAAAAGCAGTTTTTCCTTTTGGTTTTCATTACCATAAAAGGCAGCTTTTGTTTGTCCGTTTTTATATATGGTCAATGTGGCATATCCATTTCCGCCGTATGAAAAATCATTTGGATTTACAGCCTTAGCCGATTCCGATTTTGAACCCGAACCGCTTATAATCTGCTTAATGTCGTTTTTGGCCAGGTATTGTAAATTATGATCATGACCCGAAACCACAATGACATTACGCTGATTCTGCAGAAGTGTTTTTATCCGTTTTGTAAAATTGAGATATACTTTATTTTGAATATCCTGCGGGCTGATTCCCGATGTTTTCCGAATTAAATTTATTATTGAGCCAATAACCGGCAGCGGAATTTTTTGTTCCAAAGGGAAAAGTTCTTTTTCTATCGAATACTGTCCGCCGTGGGAACCGCTGGTCATTAATGGATGATGCATCGCAAGGATTACCGTTTTGTCTTGATTTTTATTTAATAGACTTGCCAGTTCTTCAAAAAAAGCTTCGCGGGTTTTAATCGTGCAGTTGTCATTCATTGCAGGGTATGAATCCCAATCTTCCAAAAACCATTGGCTGTCGATAGTTATCAGCGTAATAGCTGAAGTGATTTTTAGTTCGTCCAGACCGCAATTTTGCTGAGGCATAAACGACTTTTTATCATTCAGATAATTGGTTACAAATTTTGCCTGCCGTTCCAAACCTTTTATACCGCTGTACCAGTCGTGATTTCCGGGGATAAAAATAGTTTTCCCTTTAAAGTTTTTAGCCAGCTTCAATTGATTTATAAGTTTAGTTTTGGCTAAATCCTGTTCTGCTGAAGTACCGGAATTTGGAAAACCTTTTGGATAAATATTATCACCAAGAAACAGCAGTGTACTTTTTTTATCAGATTGTTCTAGTCTGTTCTGAAGCAGTGCAAGTGTTTTTTGTGCTTTATCTTCATCAGCATTTCCTGCATCTCCAATTAGATAAAAAGTGTGGGCAGTTTTTGAGGAATCGGTTTCCTCTTGTGAGACAGCTGTGTCGATATCTTTGCCATATTGAGGATGATGTGTCGCACAAGATTGGAATATCAGTAATAAAATAAGAAGTCCAAAAAGCGCTGTCATTCTTTTAATGAATGAATTTTTAAAAAACAATCCCATGATTTTATGGTTTTATAATAACTTTTCTGTGATACAGAGTAAAAGTACTTAAAGGAAATTGATTAACACGGCATTCACATTAAAAAAAAGATAAACACGAATTTCACCAATTAACATTAATTCTTATCAAAATTGAAATCAAATTTTACAACTTTTTACAGTTTCGAATATTTTGTGTAATTAAACAGCAATCTTAATTCGTGCAGATTAGTGTAATTCGTGTCAAAAACTTTTAAAAGCGAATGCCTTGATTAATTAATAGTTTTAACCTTCCATAAAAATGTTTCGAAAATAGAAGTTTTCAAACATTTTAGAAAAGTTTTATAATCCGGCTGGTAAAAAGGACCGGTTTTATAGACTCTAAATGAGTGAATTGATAATCAAATGGCTAAAAATGAATAGCACGGATTTATTCTTTGGTTAAAAATGATTATCAGAAAACAATTTCATAATTTAGACGTTTAAAATCATGGCAGACGAATTGTTTAGAAAACAGTTCCTAATGTTTGTCCTAAGATAAAAACCAAAGTATGACTCTTGTAAATGAAGTTCAGGATTTTGTTTCCAATTTAATCAAAGAAAAACTCTCTGATTTATACAGCTATCACAATATGGATCATACGCTTGAGGTAGTTCGGGCTGTTGAAATTTTATGTGATGAAGAAAAAGTAAATCAATCAGATAAGGAAATTCTACTGATAGCCGCCTGGTTTCATGATACGGGATATGTTGACAGTTTTAATGATCACGAAGAGTTCAGCACAAAAATAGCAGCTCAGTTTTTGAGTGAAAAAGGAAAATCTGAAGCATATATTACGGCTGTTAACAGGTTAATTAGAGCTACTGTCAAAGACTATATTCCACAGTCGAATTTAGAAAAAATCATTAAAGACGCCGATTATCACCATATTTTAAATGACAGTTATGTTGTTAATTGTGAATGTCTAAGGAAAGAGTGGCAAAACATTGACGGAAAATCAATGACGGATATAGAATGGGCTAAGGGAAATGAATTTTTTCTGACAGCGATGCATAAATTTTATACTCCGTATGCTGTCGAACATTGGCAGCCTTTGAAACAAAAAAACATAAAACGACTTCAGAAAAAAATAAAAAAAATGGATACAGAATTTAAAAAAGAGAATAAAAAAAAAGGTAAAGAAGACAAAATAGATAAACCAGATAAACCAGATAAACCAGATAAACCAGATAAACCAGATCGCGGTATCGATACTTTATTTAGAGTTACTTTAGGGAATCATACCCGTTTGAGCGGTATTGCAGACAGCAAAGCCAATATTTTACTTTCGGTAAATGCAATTATTATTTCGATTGCACTTTCTACATTGATTCCAAAACTGGATAGTCCGAAAAATGCGCACTTAGTAGTTCCTACTTTTATTATGCTGCTCTCAAGTGTAATTACTATTATTTTTGCGATACTTTCTACAAGGCCAAAAGTTACCAAAGGAGTTTTTACCAAAAAAGACATTGAGGACAGAAATACAAATCTTCTGTTTTTTGGAAATTTTTATAAAATGCCTTTAAAAGATTATCAATGGGCTATGAATGAAATGATGAAAGACCGGGAATATCTCTATAATTCACTGATTAAGGATTTGTATTTTTTGGGAATCGTATTGGAAAAAAAATACCGTTTACTGCGGATTGCCTACAATATTTTTATGATTGGATTAGTACTGTCAGTAATTGCTTTTGTTATTGCTTTCAAAACAATTGGAGGCTGATGTTTTTTTCTTTTAGAGGATTACAAAATGCTAATCTTTTTTATAAAATGTTACTTTTTAAATCTTTGTATTTTAAATTTTTTAATTCTGTCAGTTTACTAAATCTTGTTAGGTATTGTCTTTTGCGTAATTTGTAAAATTAGTATTGATGACTTTTACGCGGATAGCTCTCAGCCCTGACACACCCTGAAGTTCTTCGACTTCAAATTGTTCAATTGCGGGTTCCAGTATTTTTTTGAACTGCAGGTATTTGATGTATTTTAAATATTCGTTTTGTTCGGAATTATGAGAATATACGATAGTGATTTTTTCCTTTTGCGTAATTCTTTCTTTGCTGCCTTTTATGGTTGCTTTATCAATGCGTTTTTTGACTACTTCGTATCGTGCATTGTATGTGCCATCGACATCAAAACGTTTTTCATCCATTCTGAAACGAATAGAAATAGGGGAGCTGAATGCTAAAATCAGTGAAGTCACATCCAGTTCATAAGGCAGAGTAGCTTTGAGCTGATGATGTTCCAATTCCATTTCGCACAATGTCTGCAGCTGCCATAATCTCAAATTATTTAAATACAGATTATCAAATGGTTTTGAGGGTGCAATAGAAGCACCAATGTAGAGGTTGTGCTCTACACCATCGGTTTTAAAACGCTCATAATAATGCGGATAAATCAGCTGCGCTTCCGTTTGTTTTTGGTCCAAAATAACGGCTAGTTTTTTATTGATAACAGACATGGTATTATCAAACTTTTTTCTAGCCTGATAGAACATTCCTGTTTTTTCGTCCAGACTTTCAAAATAGTTTTGTTTTACGGTTTCATGCTCTAGATCCATTATTGTGTTTTTCAGGATAGGATGAATTTCGGCTTCGATATAATTCTGAATTTGCTGTTCGGTATCTGCTTTTAGAGATGAATCGAGTTCAGAATTAAATGATTTTAATTCAAATATCCGCTGTTCCAGCAGAACAAAACTATCATTTGATTTTTGGCTTTCAAAAAGATTTATAAGTGTGCTTAACTGATTTTTTAAATCCTCTTTGACCGTTTTATTGCGGTGTTCCGAGGAACCTTTTATATCAATTTGACCATACAGAGGATAGACTTCCTTGAAAATGATTTCTTTAAAAATATAATCTTTGGCAGGGGAGCTGGACTGAAAATATTTCAGGGCTTCCCGCTTAAATTTCCAGTAAACACTGGAGTGAATGGCTGTATATTCTCTTTGAATAATAGCTTCAATCTGGTTTTCCTTATCGATTTTATAACTCTCTAGATTATCAACGAGATAAGGCAGAAATAAATCCAAATTGATTGCATTGATGCTGTTTAAAGCACTCGGTTTTGAAGAAACTAATTCTATAATGCCAAGAATACTATCGTCTTTTATGACTAATGCAAAAATGCAGCTTTGTATGTCCTGCTGCAGCAAATGCTGTCCTAGTTTTTCATTTCCTGCAATTTTTGAAAATTGTTCGACATCAGAGATTATAATATTTTTTTTGTCTTCCAGAATAGTTTTAAAACAATGACCATAAATACCATTTCTACAATCCATTTCTTCTATATCATTCAAGATATAGCTTTTAATCATTTTATCATTATACGGAGGAATTGTAAATCTTTCTTCTTCCTCATCATATAGGATAAATCCAATTCTTAAATCAGGAATTTTAAAAATGGATTTGAATATAGATTCAAAACTAATGTCTGAAGCCGTTTGCGCTGCTTTAGTTCTTAAAAGATTGCTTTTTAAATTTGACACGGCACTTTCGCGGGTTACGTCAAAAAGGCTTACTATCCCAAAACCCTTTAAAATCCAGCTTTCGCGTGGAAATTTTTCTTTCCAAAGCTCAATCTTATCATAATTATTCATCAGCAGATTGATATCTTCCGGACTGATTTTTGGTGCATTTTGTGTTGGAATAATTTCAAGAAAATCGGCATTGTATAAAATGCGGTAATGGTATATGACACCATTTGCATTTGGAATATCATAAAACAAAGGTTTGTTGAAATCAAAATTCTGACCGTAAAATGCATTTAAAATCAGAATGCAGTTAAGAATATAAAATTGATCCTCTTCAAAATCTCGAATTTCCATGTCAAATGTCATTCCTGCATCTTGGAGGATTTTTTTGAACCTTTTGGTATAATTAAAAGTTACATTTTGAAATGGAATAGAAACAGCTTTAATTTCATTATTTGTTAACGCAGTAGGGAAGAGATCGGCAAGTAAATTATGGATTAATTCTTCGTGTTTTTTTATAAAGTTTAAATCAGTAATTCCTTCTCTGAATTCTGGATAAGGAGCTGTTTCTTTTAGTAAGGCTTTGGCATAATTAGAGCGGTAATCTATATTTGATACAGCAATTTCTTCTAAATTTTCTATCAGTTTATGAAATGAAATCAGTGTTTTAAACGGGCTTTTTGTAAATTCGGTATAATTCATAAAACGAATTGAAGTTGGCAGTTGTATTAAGTGTGTTGTAATTATTTGATTATGAGTTTTGTATAATGTGTTTTCAGAAAGCATACTGCTTAAATAATTACAGTTTAAATTTAGTGATTTATTTGCCAGATGTGACAGCGTGTAACAATTTATCTAAATTGTTTAAAAAAAATAGAACTGTTCACAAATAATACCATGTGTTTTTTTCGCCGCTGATTACACAGATTCTCACAGATTTCATTACTATTTTTTTTAAAAATCTGCGTAAATCTTTTTAACCTGTGACTAATTCTATCTGTTTGGTATTAGTTAATGAGAGTCATAAAAAAAATAATTTGCAATTGAAAATTTTAAGGGAGAGCATAAAAAAAAGGCAGGCCCAATTTTGAGACTGCCTTTTAGCCGTAATGCTGTTTTGTTCAGTTATTT
>NZ_JADKPR010000045.1 GCF_015351475.1 Flavobacterium sp. HJJ
CGAAAATGGCACACTAGGTTCTGCTCCCTCAGGGAAGAAATCTAGCAAAACACAAGGAAGCTGTACCAGTTATTATTGGATAATGAGATATGGAGATCAAATTATCAGTGCAACTTATCTGTTTTCAATTTGTGATTGCGGCGGTGGCGGTGATGAACTTTTTAAAGTTAATAATTGTGGCGACTCAGGAGTGTTTTTGGGCGGAGGATCAAGTGCTCCATCATCTTCAAATAGACCTACTCCTCCAGCAAATCCAGTCGATAAACAAATCTATAGATATACAGATCCCGATGGAGTATGTACCGTTTACGAATATAATGCTATCAACAGCACCTGGATGATTTTAGAAGTTATTCTTCCTAATGTTGTAATCGCATCAAACAGGGATAATTACGGTATTTTATATTTTCAATGGCCTGTAAATCATCAAAAAGTATTCGATTACTCTACCAGTCTATTGTACACTTATGACGTAGGCTCAGATTCTTGGAGTGGAAAACCAACAACCGCTTCCGAAGCTATTGAAGATAATATTGATGATACCAAACTTGACCCTTGTACAAAAAATATCCTTACAAAATTAAAAACTATAACTCAAAGTGACATTGCTACAATGATTAGTCGTTTTAGTCCTGAGGGTTCTTTCTTTAACATTTATATGAGTATTGGAACTGTAACAAGTTCAAATGATGCAGCTCAAACCACAAGAAAACCTAATTCAACCTATGATATTAATATGGTTTTTAATGAGGATTATATTAATGGTGTAGGTAATCAAGTTCGCCCAACAGATTTATCAATAGCAACTACTATGGCTCACGAAATTATTCACGCTTATTTGATAAGTATTGTTAGTGAGTTTCACAATTGTGGGGCGACAACTATATGCGACTTTCCTGCTCTTTATGATGCGTATGTTGAATATCAAATTTCTAAAGATCCAAATATAATACCTAGTACACATCATGAATTGATAGCAACCAATTATGTTAATGTAATTGCTGCTACAATTCAAGAGTTCCACACGGGTATTCCTGTAGAATTAGGAAAAGCTTCTCAAATTTATACCGATTTGGCTTGGTCTGGCCTCTCTAAAACATCAATTTTCAACACTAAATATCCAGATGATCCCAATAATGTCAATTACAAAGAAAGACAAAGGATATTAGATAGATTCACTAATGAAAAAAACTATGAAAATAGAGGAGGCTTAAATCCTGTTGGCACTCCTTGTCCAAAACAATAAAATTATGAAAAAGTTAAAATTTACATTACTTTTAATTCCTTATTTTATACTCTCCTGTGCGAGTCCAAAATTAATAGGCTATGAACCTATAAAAGTTTTTTTAGAATCCAAAAAATTAGATAAAAAAAAACTCCAAGTTCTTGTTAAACAAAAGGTAAGTTACAAAGAAGCTTTACGGATATTTAATTATAATGAAGGATTCTATCCGTCTGAAGATCCCGATCTTGCAATACATCATGACTTATTTAATAAAAAACATTGGATAAAAATGTATCGGAGATATGCCAATGATACTCTCGTAAGTTATTGGAAAAAGGAAAATTTTGCAGATTATAATTTTGAACTAGAAAAAGCAAAATTAATATTTAAAAGTGCATTTTTAGATAAATACTCAAGTTCCATGAACGTGATATTCTTATCTGAGCCAATGTATTATTGGAATAACAAATATATCATTTTTTTTTACGACAACCTTAATGCAGATAGCAGTAATGAACGCCAAGTTGTTATAATGAAAAAAGTAAAAAAAAAATGGATTATTGTAAAAGTTGTTGGGGATTATATTATTAGTTGATAAAAGTTTGCAACTTGAATATACCATGGTCTGCTAGTTTTATAAATGGTATTAAGGACGATTACCCTGGCATTGCAGATTACTACACAAGGTACGAATACAATATTCCCGCAGGACAACAACCAACAAATACTCAACACGAATTAATGGCGCAACACTCTAGAGATGTGATAGCAGCAGTTTTACAACAATTTGATAATAACCAACATTCTATTGAATTTTATAATGCCCTTTCTTGGGAAGGATTGATGGGTAAAGGTGGAAATCTTGATAGTATAACTTTACTTCCTCCAGAACCAACTGTTGCCTGGAAAAATTTAACACAAGAAGAGCGGAAACAAATTGTTGAAATAATTATTAATTTTAAAAATACAAATCCACCATGTCAACAATTTTAAAAAAAATGACTATTCTAGTATTCTCAGTGCTACTTTGTTTATCTTTTTCTCAAGAAGAAGAAAAAAAGCAAGAATTGACAACGGTATTTATTGATTTAAAAGATAAAAATATTGCAAATTTTAGTATTAATAAAAGTCAAACAAAGGCACAATTTGGTTTTTACTATAAAGGATATGAATCCAAAAAAGCAAGGGAAAAAAGTATTCAAAAAATTAGAAGTACTCACATAGATAGTCAAAATGAGCCTTCTTTTATATATTACCTTTATAGCTTCGGTAGTTTTTCGTCTAGACCAGAAAAGCCAGAAAAAATAATTACATTAGAAGATATCCATTACATAACGTTAAAAGAATTTAGAGAAAAAAATTTTAAATCCACTAATAGTGTTTATATAATTTATAAGCTAAAAGATAGTACTTATTTAAAGTGGAAGACTTTTTATTTCTCTATGGAATAATATTATTTTTGAATCCTAACAAAAGCCTGATGCGCTATCGAAAAGTTAAATAAGTTACTCACAAATAAATCCGCCATGCCAATAGTATTAAGAAAAATATTAGTTTTATTTTGTTTGGTTAATTCTTGTTTATCCTTTTCTCAAGAAATAAAAAAGCAAGAATCAACAATGGTAGTTATAGACCTAAAAGACAAAAAAATAGCTAGTTACTTTATAAATAAAGACACTACAACTGCACAATTTAATTTTTATCTTAAGGGCTATGAAACAAAACAAGCAAGACACATAGGGTTAAAAAAATATAAAAACATATATCCTAGCCCAGGAAAACCAACTTTTATCTGTTTTTTTTATAGTTCTTCTACCTTTTCATTAAATATCAAAAAGCCAGAAAAATTAAAAACTTTAGAAGGAATAAATTACATTTCATTAAAAGAATTTCAAAAAAACAATTATGAATGCACTCGTAGTATTTATATAATTCACCGACTGAAAGATGGAACTTATTTAAATTGGGAAATGTATCGATTATCTGATGACTAAGTTAGCATATCCAATTTTTATCATACTACTTATCATTTTATTGATAAGTAGTTGTTCACCAACAAAAGACAAACATCAAGCCCTGAATGATTATGTTAATACAGTTGTTAAAGATACATTCCAAGAAATAATTATCATTAAAAACAAAATTAACTCTAATCAAACTATTGATATATTTAAATTTGGCACTATTTATGGAGAAACTAAATTAGACACAATATTATATAATGAAAGAGACTGGAGAAAGATGGAAAAAAAATATGCTGTTAACTATCAAGCAGGAAAAAATCTATGGTTTACAACTGATTTTTGGACTAAAGAGAATTTTAATCATAAACGAATAATCTTTGAAGATTCTTTTGTTGGCAAAGCTGATGCTTTTCAAGAAAAATATGATTACAAGCCTTCTATTGACATATATTCATTTTCAGAACCTATCCATTATAAAAATAAAAGAGTTGTTGTTTTTACAGTACATAAAACTGCCACATCATTTATTGGCTTGGGTCACACACACATAATAATTATGAAAAAAAAAGGAGGTAAATGGATTGTTACACATACTGGCTTACCCGATTGGCATAATTAAAAAAAATCTAACCCTGATGGAGTATGTACTGTCTATAAGTATAATAGTAGCCTAAACAGTTGGATAATTATAGAGGTAATCCTTTCTAATGTTGTAATCGCATCAAACAGGGATAATTACGGTATTTTATATTTTCAATAGCCTGTAAATCATCAAAAAGTGTTCGATTACTACCAGTCTATTGTACACTTATGAAGCAAGTTCAGATTCTTGGGTTGGAATACCGGGTGACTCTCCAAAGAATCCTTGTGACGCTGCTAAGTCAACAACTATTGATTCTAAAGATAGTAACTATGCGTCGGCAAAAAGTAATATCTTAGGTGCAGATCCTACAATAGAACATAGTATTACTCTTGGTAAAGATGCTAACGGAAATATAACCCAAGCACCTATGAATAATGGAGGGACAAATGATGTAGTCGTAAATCAAACTTGGACTGGAGCTTTTGCATCTTTACACAACCATCCCAACAATACACAATTATCTGCTGGAGACATCTATAATGCTGTTATACTAAATAATAAAAACAGTAATTTTACTACTTCATTTGTTTTGATAAACGGAGAGACCTATGCAATTGTTGTTACAAATTTAGTAGAAGCAAATGCCTTTGTAACGGCTTATCCAGCAGATATAAATCTACCTTATCCACCTGAATTTAATGATGCAATTTTTAACCAATTACAAGCCTCGTTTCATATATGGGTTCAAGCGTAGAAGGAAAGACTAAGGCAATAGCTTTTGTTTTAGATAAATACAACTCTGGAATAACCTTGATGAAATAAGATAGTAATGGTGAGTTTTATCCGCTGAAAAACACAGAAACAACATTACCTGATGGTACTAAAAACTATACTCCAACACCTTGTAACTAACAAATAAATCAACAAATATGAAAATTATATTAAAAACATTAATCCTATTCTTGTTCATAAACAGCAGCTGTAAAGCTCAGCAAATGGTACAAACCCCTAACGATGCTTACAAACTAAAAACAAATGAACAACAGTTTATTAATAAACCCTTAAAAAATCTCCTAAAAGAAATAAAACCTGAAATAAAAATGGCTTACGGTACACTAGATTATCCATCATATTTCTCTTTTAGGTTTATTAGCTCAGAAGAAATAAAACATAAACCAATAGAATCAAATATTTTGGGTTTATATATATATGTCAAAGAACCTTTAGATTGGAAATTTGAAGAAAGAATTAAAGGCAAAGAATACCAATGGACAAAAGAAGACATAGAAAAATACGGCAACCTTACTGTAGTTCGAATTAAGGTTATTGGCAAAGATTAAAAAACTTTTGTTTATCACATGCTTAACAATACAACATCCGATGGAGTATGTACTGTCTATAAGTATAATAGTGGCCTAAACAGTTGGGTAATTATAGAGATAATCCTTCCTAATGTTGTAATCGCATCAAACAGGGATAATTACGGTATTTTATATTTTCAATGGCCTGTAAATCATCAAAAAGTGTTCGATTACTCTACCAGTCTATTGTACACTTATGACGTAGGCTCAGATTCTTGGAGTGGAAAACCAACAACCGCTTCCGAAGCTATTGAAGAAAAAATCGACTATACTCAACTAGATCCCTGCCCAAAAGAAGTTTTTGAACAATTAAAAAATGCATCAAATTTAGATATTAAAGATATATTAGAAAAACTGGGTGCAGAAAGTCAATATACCGTAAATATGGTGATGGAATCCACAGATAAAAATTATGCAGAAACTCAAAGGATTTCTAAATACAATTATGAAATTAGAGTAGACCGCGATAGGTATGAAGACGGCACTAAGCTATTTAAAGCTACAGCATTGATACATGAAATAATACATGCTTATTTTTTGAGTATTGTAGATGATTACAATTATACCCCAAGCACAGCATTGCTGACCTTTCCCGAATTATTTGAGGCTTACGTAAAAAAAACATACCCGAATCCTGACGATGCTGACCATAAAGTAATGGCTGATAAGTATGCAGATGCAATGGCATCTGCATTGAAAGAATATGACTCAAACTTTTCTGTACCTTACCAAACTGTACCTGACCAAGTTTACAAAGATTTGGCTTGGGCAAGTTTAAATGAAGCTCCCATATTTAACAAAACCTTTCCCCCTGGAAGTGCTGATAATATTAGAATTCTAAATAGATATAGAGCTGAATCTTCAGGTCATGCTGTTGAACAAGGCACTCCAAATGCACAATCACCAGTAGGAAAACCATGTAACTAAATTTTAAGAAAATGAAAAACTACTTTTTTTACACAGTCCTAATTTTGTTGTTTATAACAAATTTTTCAGACACTTTATCTGCACAATCCACTAATGAAAAGTACAAAGCACTCAATGACTATTTTGAAACAATTATAAAAGATACAACTCAAGTTGTTTTTGTTGCTAAAGAAAAGGTTAATTCCAATCTGACTTTAAATATATTTGGATTAAATGAAATATTGATCGTTGATTCCCTAGGAAATTGGAAGAGCGATACTACATTATATAAAAACAAAGACTTCGAAAAGATGAAGAAAGACTATGAAAACAGTTGTGTGCCAGGCAAGAGAATTTGGTGTAATAACGATTTTTGGACAAAAGAGGATTTTAGATATAAAAAAATTTCTCTAGAAAGTATGAATACCAAAAAAGAAATTGAACTTATTCTTGATAAGTATAATAGAGCAGACATTAAAGTATATGGCTTCTCTGAACCGATCTATTATCAAAACAAAAGATATATTATTTTCACGATGCATAAATCACATATCGCTGGAGCAAGCACACAAATTATAATAATGAAGAAAATAAAAGATAAGTGGATTGTGACACATATAGGCTCAAATCCTAATATAATTAATTAATTTAATTGTGTTATTCAAATTCAAATAATTTATAGAGATGAAATATATTGTAACTAGTCTTTTATTATGTGTATTTTCGTTATCTTTTTCTCAAAAAATAGAACCTATAATTATTTATATAGAATTTAAACTTGATAAAAAATGTTCCGAAGAGCAAAAATTCTATTCAAATGAGGAGAGAGGAGTCATCTTTAATTTATTTTGCGATAAAGGAGGAAGCTATTTATGGAATTCAAAATCAGATACTGTTTCTATTTCTAACTTAAAAAAATATCATATATCAACCTTAGAACAAATTGAAAAACTACAAAAAAAATGGTGGAAAAAGAACCGAAAGACTTTGGAAAAGAAATTTGGTGAAAATTGTTGTCCTCCTTATGATAAAGATTATATTTTTCAGACTTATTTGATAGAGATAATAAACGAGAAGCAATTCGTTATATATACAGTAAAATGGAGGAATTTAGGGACTATTTCTGACAGTGAAGAACTTCCAAAAAGATAATCCCGATGGAGAGTATGTACCGTTTACGTATATAACACCACCAAAAGCACTTGGTTAATTTCAAAGGTAATTCTTCCCAATATTATAATTTCTAAAAACAAGGACAACTATGGCGTTTTATATTTTCAATGGCCTGTAAATTATCAAAAAGTGTTTGATTATTCTACCAGTCTATTGTACACTTATGACGTAGGCTCAGATTCTTGGAGTGGAAAACCAACAACTGCTCCAGAAGCTATTGAAGAAAGTATTGACTATTCCCTACTAGATCCTTGCCCAAAAGGGGTGATGGATGAACTAAAAAACCAACAAACACAGATATCGCAAATGTGTTAAAAAAACTGGGAGCAGAAAGTCAGTATACCGTAAATATGGTAATGAAACCAGCAACTACTTATGCGGAAGCTCAGAGAATTTCTAAATACAATTATGAAATTAGAATTGACCGTGAAAGATCTACAGATGGTACGAAGCTATATAAAGCTACAGCATTAATACACGAAATAATACATGCTTATTTTTTAAGTATTGTAGATGATTACAATTATACTCCATCAACTGCATCTGCATTACCCTCTTTTGCTGAATTATTTGAAGTTTATGTTAAAAAAGAACGCCCTACTAGTGTCGAAAAAGATGATGCAGACCATTTAGCAATGGCTAATAGATATGTCGACGCTATGGCTTCTGCATTGCAGGAATATGATGCTAATTATATAATAGATTACCAAGTTTATAAAGATTTGGCTTGGGGAGGATTAAGTGCAGCTCCCATATTTGATAAAACCTTTCCCCCAGGAAGTGCTGAAAGTAATAGAATTCTAAATAGATATAAAGCTGAATCTTCAGGCCATGCTGTAGAACAAGGCACCCAAAATGCGCAATCACCTGTAGGAAAACCATGTAATTAAATTTTAAGGAAATGAAAAACTACTTTTTTTACACAATCATTATTTTATTATTTATAACCAATTTTTCAAATGCTTTATTTGCACAATCCACTAATGAAAAGTACCAAGCACTTAATGCCTATTTTAAAACAATTATAAAAGATACAACCCAAGTTGTTTTTGTTGCTAAAGAAAAAATTAATTCAAATAAGACTTTAAATATATTTGGATTAAACTATATATCGATTGTTGATTCCGCAGGAAACAGCAAGGGCAAGGGTACATTATATAAAAAGAAAGACTTCGAAAAGATGAAGAAAGAATATGAAAATAATTGTATACCTGGTAAGAGAATTTGGTGTAATGACGATTACTGGACAAAAGATAACTTTAGATATAAAAAAATTGCTTTAGAAAGTATGAATAC
>NZ_JADKPR010000046.1 GCF_015351475.1 Flavobacterium sp. HJJ
TTTTTTACCATTGACACCAAAGAATCGTTCAAAAGTTGGGATTAGGCAAAAAGATTCAATAATCTAAAGAGAAAGAAATCTATCTTTCTTAACTCCTCTAAACTGACTTCTAAATGCTTTTATTTTGACATTGAAAGATTCTCCCGGATCAATCCAAAAACCTGTGAAGTAGCAAAAATTACGCATAAATATTAGTTCGGATCAGGTTTTTGGTTTGATTTAATATTTTATATGACTATCCGTGACTAATACCAAATCGATAAAATTGACCACAGATTATAAAGATTAACACAGATTATAAAGATTAACACAGATTTCTAAAAAATGCATGCAAAATCTGTGTAATCTGTGAAAAAAAAATATTTAGTATGCTTTGTGGATAGTTATATTATTTTAAATCATCTTTTATTTTATTAGTGCAAATATTCGAGACATTCAAATCTGCTTTGAAAGATTCAAAAAAACGGATATTCTAATCCAGTTATAAGGTTAAATATAAATAAAAGATAAAAAAAAACCGTCTATTTATAAGACGGTTTGCATTTTGTTTGATAAGATTGATCTTATTTTGTTTCGCTCTTCTTAATCTCATTCACATATTTGGTCAATTTTTTTCCATAAAGTGAGCTGGCTACTTTTGGTGTCATTGATTTTTGAATGGTATCCAAATATTTAATGTTGATATCATAGATTTCAGCCAAGGCAATATATGGTGATACCTCATAATCTTTATGGTTTACTGCAAAATTGGTCGCATAAAGATATTTTCGCTTGATATTACTTTCTTGGGCAACAGTAATACTGTCAATTGCTTTAATATTATTGCTTTTTAAAGCTTTGAATTTTTTCTCAATTAAAGTTAGATTTTCATCATTGAAACGAGAATTTATTTTTTTGTATTCTTCATATAATTCTTGATTTTTTGAGCCAGTAATTTTTGCACTTGAAATAAATGAATCTAGATTGGTATCGATATTTATTGTACCCGCTTCTGCAAAAAACATAATATTATTATCAAGTGAATTGGTAACGCCTCTATCAAGATATAAGTACAGCATTTCAGGTGATTTTAAATCAAGGTTACTTTCAAATACTGATTGTCCGTCAATTTTAATAGTGTCGATAGCTATAAGAGCAGAATCATTGTATTTTTGAATGTATAAAGTCCCTTCTTTTAATCCTTTGATATTTCCTGTGATGTGCAGATTTGTTTTGGATTCATTTTTGTTACAAGCAACCAAAAGAAGTAGGGTAACAAATGCAATAATAGTTTTTTTCATATGTAAGTAAATTGGTTTTGGGAGCATAAAACGGAATTCTGCAAAGTTGAAGAATAGCTGTTTTAGGTTCGTTTATTTTTGGCGCAAAATAAAGAAAATTGTTGATATGAATGGTTTTAAAGAGAATGAATTTTAAAAAAAATCCCAATCTGATTTAGATTGGGATTTTATAGTGGTTATTGAAATTATCCTTTAAGCCAAGCTGTTCTCAAAGTGATTTTTGATGCATCTGATGCTTCAAGTCCTTCTGAATCTACGTATGGCAATTTTACATTTCCTTTTATTATTTGTTCTTTTCCATCTCGTTTAATTTTGATAGAGATAGGATCATTTTCTTTCCATTTTTGACTATAACTAATCATATCATAAATATTGTCCAAAGAATAAGGGGTATCATTGACAGCAAGAATAATATCTCCTCCTTTTAGATCCAATGTTGTGTAGAAAATATGCAACTCTTGATTTGGGCGAATAAAAATTTCTTTATTTTCCTTGTTTACACCAATGTATGGGACTTGACCTTTTAGAAATATTCCATCAGGTGTTTTTTTGGTAGTTTTGGTAATGCCTACTTTTGCCAGATAATCATAATAAGGGATTGGAGTAGGACCCGAAACGTATTTACTTAAAAATTCACCAACTTCAGGATACGTTAATGATGTTATTTTTGCGAATAAATCAGCATCATTAAATGGTTTTGAAACTCCATATTCATTAGATAACTGGTGCATTAAATCTAATATTCCTCTTTTTCCATTGCTGCTTTCTCTGATTTGGATATCCAAGCACATGCCGATTAAGGCTCCTTTTTGATATACATTTAGATATTGGTCTTTATATGGCTCAGTTAAAACATTTGCACTCATTGTTGTGAAAGGCATAGTGTCATTCATGGCATTAGCACCTTGAATTTTTTCAGCTATATGGGAATAAAATTCATTTTCATCAATTAAACCTTGATTGATTTGGAATAAATTGGCAAAATATTCAGTTACTCCTTCATACATCCATAAATGCTGAGACATTTTTGGAGCATTATAATCAAAATACTGAATTTCTTTTGAGTGAATGGTTAAAGGAGTTACGATATGAAAGAATTCATGTGAAACCACATCCTTCATTTGTTTAACCAATTCGTCTTTCGGCATCATTTCAGGCATTACAACTGTTGTGGCTGTAGGATGTTCCAATGCACCAAAGCCTTTGGCATCTGTTGGCGACATAGTAGAAAGATAAAGGATAACGGTGTATTTTTTTGTTGAATTTACTTTGCCTAAAAATGTTTTTTG
Source organism: Flavobacterium sp. HJJ (assembly GCF_015351475.1). Classification (GTDB taxonomy): domain Bacteria; phylum Bacteroidota; class Bacteroidia; order Flavobacteriales; family Flavobacteriaceae; genus Flavobacterium; species Flavobacterium marginilacus. The sequence continues at coordinate 2,570 of NZ_JADKPR010000046.1, forward strand.
GGCAGTCATCATTGTTTTCATTTCAGGAGTAATACTTTCTGCAGTAAATTTTCCTGATGGTGAGTAAACTGCAATTTGAATATCCATTCCATCAACTGTGAAACTTGTGTAGTCTGGTTTAGAATACATAATTGGATTTTCCAATAATTCAGAGTAAAGTGGCATTTCAAAAAGATCGGCTGTTACTGATGCATCTTTGTCAATCATTGATGTCGCTCCCCAAAGTGCTGCAGGATGTGTTATGCTAACTTTGTAAGGTATTTCTTTTTTGTCTTGAAAATAGCCTACGAAACCATGAAGATTAAGCATGAAATTTTTACCGGTGTCAATATTTGTACCTGCAGGTGAGAACACATCGTCTTGTCCAAAACCTTTTCCTTTTTCACTATCGAATGTGTCGTTTACTAGGTAGGTAATTTTTACTAATGTCTTTGCATTTTTGATAGACCAAGTATTATCATCAGTTTTTGAAACGGTCAGTAAATTGCCTTTTTTGTCATAGGCTTTGAAATCAGCAACATATTTTCCATAATCATCTACTGAGTATGTTCCTGGAACTGTTTTAGGAAGACTATAAGTAATGTCTTCAGTTTTGATTTTAGGAGCTTTTACAGTAACTAAAACCTGATCGTCTTTTACATCGGTAAGATTGATGTTAACTTCAATTTCTTCTTTTTTTTGGTCTACAGTTTTTGTAGTGCTTGCTTTACCAGTCCAAATTAGAGAAGAAAAAGCAAGAGCAAAGATTATTTTTTTCATTTTGTCTGTGTTTGTTTTGTCTATTAGTATTTCAAATTATGAAAATGTTACGAAATGATGCTAATAAAGTTGTTTAAGTTAAAAAAAATCAGAAAATAGTATTTTCCTTATTCTTGAGATGAAGATTTTTAAATAAAAAAACTCCTGATAAACAGGAGTTAATGGGTTTGGTTAGTCTAATTTATTTTTTATGTAATATTTGCCATCTAAGTCTTCGTCAAAATCATCAATTTTTAAAGGCTTTGGTTTTGGTTTGCTTGCAATTGCTTTCTTTTTCCACATTTCATATTTCTCAGTCGGCATTTTCTTTTTCATAATTTCAAGAACCTCCTTCTCAGCTAATCCAAATTCTTTTTGAATAATTTCAAATGGATTTCTCTCTTCTTGGGCCAATGTAATCAGTCTTTCTGTTTGTTCCCAGTTTAATTCTTTGCGGCTACTCTTTTTCATCACGTGAAAATTAATTCAATTTGGTTTAATGATTAATAAATTTGATTTTAAATCTTATACCAATATTAATAAAAATTATTATTACTTTTTATTTTAGGTAAAAAAAAAATCAATTTTTTGACTCTTTTAAATTAGTGTTATTTTTAATAAAAAATATTGAGGATTCTTTTATTTAATCACTCTAAATGTGAGGTTTATTCGAGAACCGATAGTTTTTGTAGTTTTAGGAATTTGATGTTTCCAAAAATGCTGTGTTGTGCCTTTCATTAACAGCAGACTGCCGTCTTCTAAAATAATATTCTTCTTTTGATTCACATCAGTATTATGTTTTAAATGAAAACTGCGTTCGGCTCCTAAACTTAGTGATGCGATTACGGGATTTTTGCCTAATTCCTTTTCGTTATCTGCATGCCAGCCATTGCTGTCACTCCCATTTCTGTAATAATTCAGTAAAACGGTAGTGAAATTGGTGTTTGAAATATTTTCGATTAAAGATTTAATTTTTTGTAAAGTTATTGTCCAATGATGAGGCTGCATGGTGATATTAGAGTAGGAGTAAGGCTTTCCTTCGTTTCCATATAAAGCGGTTAATCTCGGCTGTAAATGTTTTTTGCCATAAACCGTAATTTCATCTTGTTGCCAAGGAGTGCTTTCAAGTAGTTCTAGAAAAAGCGAATCGGCTACGTCTTTTGAAAGAAAAGCGGGAAAGTAGATGATTTCGGCATCGGGTAAATTAAAAACTATGGGGTCAGATTGAAAAAGTGAATTCATACTGCAAAAATAAAGAGAAAAACAAAATCTACTATTTCATTTTTCTCTTTTATAATTTATTTTGAATCGAAAAAAATCTAAACTTCAGAATGATCTTGTAATAAATTTTTATAAATGAAACCAGCCACAATAGCACCTAAAATAGGAGCGGCCCAAAATAACCAAACTTGAGATAAAGGTTCTCCGCCAACGAAAACAGCCTGCGATAATGATCTTGCTGGATTTACTGAAGTATTTGTAATAGGGATGCTGATTAAGTGAATCAGGGTAAGTCCAAGTCCAATAGCAATTCCGGCAAATTTTTCATTTGCAAATTTATCCGTGGTGCCAAGTATAATTAAAAGAAAAAATAATGTTAGAATAAATTCGGCTATAAAAGCAGCTTGCAGTGAATAACCGTCTGGAGAAAAAGCGCCATATCCATTTGATGCAAAAGCTCCAGCTTTTGTATTGTCAATCATAAACCCAGCTTTTCCAGAAGTAATTGTAAACAGTGTTCCGGCAGCTGCAGCTGCTCCTATGCATTGAGCTATAATATATGGAAGCAAATCTTTGGCAGAGAATCTTCCGCCAGCCCATAATCCAAAAGAAACTGCGGGATTAAAATGCCCTCCTGATATATGGCCGACAGCATATGCCATGGTCAAAACAGTAAGTCCAAATGCTAATGAAACTCCCACAAATCCAATTCCTAAATCAGGTATGCCTGCTGCAAAAAGTGCGCTCCCACAACCACCAAAAACCAACCAATATGTTCCGAAAAATTCTGCAAAAAGTTTTTTCATGATAAAAAAATTAGTTAATAGCTATTTGGTAAAATGTTTTTAAACAGTTTTCAATATAATGCTTTTATAATTTAATAAGAATTGTATTGATTACGAATTTATAAAAACAACAACAAAAAACAGTTATTATTGTTTTTTTATGCTGATAATCAGTGTGGTTGCTTCTTTCTGAAATTAATATTCATTATTATGATAGCTAATATGATAAGGAGAATACCAATCCACTGTACTAAGTCAACTTTTTCATGAAGCAGGAAATAAGCCATTAAAACAGAGACAGGAAGCTCAAGGGCTGAAACTATACTTCCTAATCCAATTCCTGTTAGAGGAAATCCAGCATTCATGAGTATTGGCGGAATTATTGTACCGAAAAGAGATAATATGATTCCCCATTTAAGGAATATAGTAAAATTAAATGCGGTGTTTTGTGTTGCAATTCCAAAAGTAAAAACAATGACAACCCCTCCCAGAAGCATATATAAACTGCGCTGTGCTGAAGAAATTCCTAAAGCAACTCGGTTAGCCGTAAACATCGTTGTCGTGAATGAACAAGCTGCCAAAAAACCAAAAACCAGCCCTTTCCAATCCAATTGAATTTCATTCTTAACGATGTTAGTCGCTAGAAGTGTTCCAGCCAAAACTATTAGAGCTGCAATAATTTTTTGCTTTGAAGGAACTCTTTTTTCCAAAAACATTTCAAGCAGTAAACCAATCCATACCGTCTGCATCAATAATACAATGGCAATAGAAACAGGAATATATTTAACGGCCATATAATAAAATACGCTTGTTAATCCTGTAGATGTTCCTGCAAGCATCAATTGAAATATGTTTTTTGAGGTTGCTTTCACAATTTCATTTTCAGCTTTCGCTTTTTGAAACGCATTAATAATAAGAATTCCAATAATGCCCAGAATAAATTGAGAGATTGTAACTTCAGCGGTAGTATATCCTTCGCCATAAGCCATTTTTACAAATGTAGCCAGCATGCCGTAACTAGCAGCGCCAATCGCGACAAGGAAAACCCCTTTCAGTGTGTTGTTTTTAAGCATTGCTAAATATGTGATTTATAAAATATGGAAAATTATTTTGCTTCAATATTTAAATGTTGCTCTTTTTCAACACCTATATGAGTGAGGTCACTTAGATGTAGGCGTAATGCTCCAACCGAAATATTAATTTCCCAGAAACACAGAGCCAAAGAGATTAATAAAGCAAGAAGACTAAAGCCGAATAAATAAATTCCAGTCAATTGATAATCCAAAAACAATACAAGCATTGTGAAAACAGAGAGAAATAGACTCAATACACCAGCCATTTGCATAAAACGAATAAGTGTCAGTCTTAAATTAAGGTTTTTTATTTCAAGCAAAATCATTCGGTTTTCTTTTTCCTTGTAAGCTTTCTTTAAACCTCGAATAATGGTAGCAAGCGTCAAAAACCGATTAGTATAAGCCAATAATATCAAAGAAGTAGCCGAAAACAGTAATGCGGGAGTTTCAATATGTAATGTCATTTCAGTATGTTTAGTTTGCAAAGGTCGTACTTTTTAACAGATTAATAAAAAATGACTTATTATTATAGTATAATATTTATTAGCTTGATCTTGTTATGTGCTTCCATGTTGATTGCTGAATTATGGTTTTTCATGATTTCCGTTTCTATGATGGCTTTTGTGTTAGAGAAGATAGTCGGTACTTAGTATATATGTATATGTTATTTTGAAAAGGAAAAGAAGTAAAGTCGGCTCAGATTCCCCTCCAAAGGAGGGATACTCGCAGGACAGGACTATTCCTTGGTTCTGAATAATCGCTAAAGAACTCCCCGGAATCCTGCCAAAAACGACAAACCCCGCCCAGATTACCTTTCAGAATTCAAAAATCCTCAAAAAT
>NZ_JADKPR010000047.1 GCF_015351475.1 Flavobacterium sp. HJJ
TTATAATAAATAAGTTTCGAAGTAAATTGTGGTTTGATTTCTTTGAAGAATTGTATTTCTTCAGTTTCGGTTTTAAAATTGTTCTTAACAACGAGTAATTTTAGACTATTAATTGTTCTTAAAATGATGTCGATGGCACTTTCACATCGTACCAACAAGTTGTCAATTTCTAAGTCTATGAAGTTTAATTGTTCATTAAGTTCGGAAAGTAGTTTAGTTGTTTTGGAATTCAATTTGGTTATCTTAAAGGATTGGGCATAGTCTTTTAAGCAAAAAGACTGACAGTAAAAATATCAGTCTTTTTGTGTATAAATCGACTTTTTCAAAGTTCGTTATTTTGATACTGATTTTGATTTCATTTGTTATCTCAATTAGCAGAAATAAACTCCTTAATATCGCTCATCGCTTGAACTGACTCTTTCGAATCAATATGTGAAAATAGCCAAACATGCTTTTGTCCTACAAATTCTTTGAATTTTGCTTTTTGTTGAATTGGTTTAATATAGGAGTAAAAATTCTTAGAATCATCGTTTAGTACTTCGTCTGTACCTACCAATAAGAATACTGGCAGGAATTTCTTGAACTTAATTTCACTTGGGTCTGCTTCTTTTATTTTGTCTGCTGCATACATTAATGCGTGGCTGTATAAAAAATCTTTTTTTAAGATTGGATCGACTGACTGTTTAGTAGTATATGATTCATTATCGCACTTTAAATCAATCCACGGCGAAATTAAAGCCAATGATGATGGCATCGGAAGATTTGCTTTTTGCGCATCATTAACAAGATATACTGCCAATCCGCCACCTGCACTATCACCAATAATTGAAATTTTATGGTTTGGATAATTCTTCGTCAGTTCTCTATAAACATTTAAGACTTCATTGTTTGCAGTTGGATATGGGTGCTCTGGTGAAAGGGAATATTCAACATATACAATTGATGTATTTAAAGATGCAGATAAATGTGTCAACATTGAGCGGTAGGCATTTATACTGCCATAAGTGTATACGCCCCCATGTAGATAAATTGTAATTTTCTTTTGAGGTAATAAGTTTTTATTAAACCAAAAACTCTTTACACCAGCAATTGTTGTTTCGTCTACTTTAACATCAGCGTGAACAGGATATGTTTTACCTAAAGTTTCGTAGAAGCCTCTGAAGTTATTAATCTTTGTCATTATGCTATCAGGGATTGATTGAGCATTTAATGATGAAACACTTAATATTAAAATACTTAGTGACACGTATAATTTTGATATTTTTTTCATTTTTAATAATTTTTTTGTTATTTACTTCTATTTATTTATTCTGGAAATTTTAGCTGTGAATTTTATTTGTCTAGGTAGTTAATTGGATAAATAATTTGACCATATTTTTCAGCAATTTTCACTAATTGATTTAATTCATCTTCATTCAAATGCTTATTTGGTAAAAACTCCCCAGCCTGCACAGGTTTACCTATTTCTTTGAAAAATTCATCTAAACCAGCAGGAACTACAGTACATACAAGATGGGCTATTTTATTGCTAATATTCTTGAAGCTATGTACAGCACCACCGACAGGAACATTTATAAAGTCTCCTTTTTTTGCAGTGTATTTACCTGTCTCGGTTTTAAATTCAACCTCTCCATCAATTACCAAAAAGGATTCATGAAAATTTGAATGCGAATGAGGAGGAGGACCACCACCGGGAGGAACTTGCATGTCTATCATTGCATAAGCCCCATTCGTTTCATTTCCAGAAATAACAATTCTGTATAGGTCTCCAACTACTGAAATATGTTCTCCCTTATTTTTATCTACCATTTTTATGATATTGTCCATTTTCGAGTTTTTATAATTAATTACTTGTTTAAAAAAGGGTAATCAATATAACCTTCTGCTCCACCTCCAAACATTGTGGCTCTATCAGCCTCATTCAGCTCGGCATCTAATTCAAATCGCTTTGGTAAGTCAGGATTGGCTAAGAATAGTGTACCAAACGAAATTAATTTTGCAATGCCTTTTTCAATTTCAACTTCAGCTGTGATTTTATCGTAATTGGTGTTAGCAATTATAGTTTGTTTTATTTTACTACCAAACATTTCAATTTCATCATCTGTTGGATAGTTAGCAGGTGGAGGAAAGAAAGGATTTTTTTTCATCAACTCCACAAAGGCAAAATCCATTTTGTTTAATTCTTCAATCAAATAATTGTAAATTCCAACAGGATCATTATAAAACATATCACCATATGGATGAAAAGCCGAAATTTTAATTCCTACTTTTTCACCCCCAACAGCTTCAATTATTTCTTGCATTACTTCTAACACAAATCTGGTTTTGTTGGGAATGTTTCCGCCGTATTCGTCAGTTCTTTGATTAGAGCTGTCAGCTAGAAACTGATTTGGTAAATAGCCATTAGCGGCATGAAGCTCTACACCGTCAAACCCCGCTTCAATTGCGTTTTTTGCAGCTTGTCCATAATCTTTAATGGTTTGTTTGATTTCGGCAATTGTAATTTCTTTTGGTATTTCATACTCTTTAGGTCCCTGCGATGTATAATGTTGCATTCCTGTAATAGGTAATGATGATGGAGCAAGTGGAACTTTACCATTTCTGTCAATTGAATGACCAACTCTACCAGTATGCCAAAGTTGAGCGATTATCTTTCCGCCATTATCGTGAACTGCTTTAGTTACTTTTTTCCATGCATCTATTTGCGGTTGTGTATAAATACCGGGTGTGAAAGGACTACCTGTTGCTTCTTCACTTATTCTAATCGCTTCAGTAATAATTAATCCTGCACTTACCCTTTGGATATAGTATTTTACAGTTAAATCTCCAACTATACCATTGGTATCAGCTCGACTTCTTGTCATAGCAGACATTACCATTTTGTTCTTAAGGCTCAAATTGCCAATCGTAGTTTGTTCTAATAATTTCATTGTGATGATTATTTTTAGTTAATATTAATTATTGTAAATAGGTTTATAAACGTGGTCTGCAAAGTCTTCAGCTGTAGTAGTTGTAGTGGTGAAATCTTCTCTTTTTTGATAATTGAAAATACCGTTTCTGATACCTGTAGCCATCCCTAAAAGATTATCAACAAAATCCTCTGCAAATCCATTACCTAAAAAAATTTGCTTTGCTTGCTCTAGTGGTACTTGCACGTAAGGCAGTTCAGGTTGACCAATCGCTTTACCGACAATCGTTGTAAATTCTCGCATAGTGTAATCTTTTGGACCCATAACGGCATGAACACTTTTTTCCTTAAAATCAAGGTCTGCTAAATGACTAGCTGCAATTTTCGCAACATCTTTCGTAGCGACCATAGGAAATGAGTGGTCACCATCAGTTGCAGTTCCGTTGATACCTTTAGCCTTTACTAAAGGAATAGTTCTTAGGAAGTTTTCCATAAAGTAGGCTGAACGAATATGAAGCACATTTACTTCAGCTAATTGATTTAAACGAACTTCCTGCTCTGCGGTACCTCCCATGATTCCATTGCCTTCATGCATCTGCGAACCAAGACTGCTCATGTTTACGATGTATTTGATGCCTGATTTTTCAATTGCCTCAATGAAATTGCTTGTTACTTGACGTTGATACGCTCTAGTATTTTCAGCTTTTACATTATCAGGCAAAATCAGAAAAGCACTGTCTGCATTTTTAAATGCGTTGGTTAGAACTACAACATCATTTACATCGCCCGCAATTATTTCTGCCCCCATTGCACGAAATTTTTCTAATCTTTCAGCATTTCTTGCGATAACTGTTACATGATGACCTTCATTTAAAAGGTTTTCGGAAATTTTACTACCGACTGTTCCGGTTGCTCCGAGTATTACTATTTTTCTTTTCATTTTGCTTAAAATTTTAATAATTAATTACAGTACAAAGATGTTGTGATTATGAGACTGAAACTTGTATCAAATCACTGTTGTTACAATGAAATACTATTGCAGATTACCGCTGTACATCCCACCGTCAAAATGGACTGAATCAGTTTGTGTGATGAATAATACGATATCGCTTGTTTCAGATGCCCTGAAGGTAGGACTCGTATTTTCTATCAATATACTTTCACCAGTATTAAGCCGAGTGCTGTCATTTACATTTACCTCACCGTCGAATACATAGAAAAGAAATGCTACATTTTCCGCAGGTGAGTCAGGAAGGAAAATTTCCTCTCCTTTTTCCAATCTTAAATCCATTATCCATGTACGGCTTCGTATCTGTAAAGGATAGTCAGCTTGGTATCCTGCTATTTTTCGCCATTCATTAATGCTATAGATTTCGGGAAGTTGATAAAATTGTACTTCAGGCTTTAGACCTTTGACTTCAGGTCTGATAAAAATTTGTAGCCCTTGTAAAGTACCTCCCTCGTCCAAAACACTTTCTTCATGATAGAATGTTGCCCCCGCATTCATCATCATCAAATTTTGATTTGAAATAATTCCTGTGTGCGCTTCGGAATCAAGATGACTTACTTTACCGCTTCTTAAATAGGTTAGTATTTCATCATCTTTATGAGGATGCATGGGAATAAGTGTTCCGGGTGTAATCTTGGCATGATCTATTCTTCCAATAGTAGAAAAACCTGTGTCGCTAAGTTCAGGTTTAATAAGACCGGGATACAGTATCTGTATTCCAAAACCACCGTGCTGTTTACCATACTTAATGGTATTGTCAATTTTAGTTATCATATTATTAAATTTTAGAGTTAATTTAATTCCACCACAACTTTGCCGATATACCCGCCTTTTTCAGCATATTGATACGCTTCTTTGGTTTGGTCGAATGGGAAAACTTTGTTGATTTCAATATCTAATCCGTTTATCAAAGCATTCGATAATACGTTAGTGTATTTGATTCCTGGATTTGAGAGAACTACAATTTGCTTTTTACTTGTGAAAAGGTTGTTTAGCAACGACATTGGAATTTCGATAGGTTGTGGTGTTACATTAAGAAAAATGGATTTTGGCATCATGATTTGTTTTGCATTTTTGTAACCCATTTTGCCTGATAAGTCAATGACAATATCATATGTGGCTTTTTGTAAAAGAACATTTTCTTTGCTGTAATCTATGACCGCATTTGCGCCCCATTTTTTGGCGAATTCTACACCTTTAGTGCTTGTAACTGCTGTAACGTATGCTCCACGTTGCTTTAATAATTGAAGTAAAAACATTCCAAAACCACCTGTAGCACCATTTACCAAAATGTGGGTTTTTGAATTGATTTTTCCCATTTTCTCGATTGCGGTTACTGCTGCTGTACCAACTACGGTAATAGAGGCTGCTTGATTAAAATTTATGCTTGCAGGTTTTTTCCAAACCAATGAAGCCGAAACTGCAACGTACTCAGATGAAGCACCTTCTTTCATCATATTTTTAACTACTCCGAAAACTTCGTCTCCTATATTGAATCCGCTCACAGAAGACCCAGCATCGGTAATGATGCCTGAAAAATCTGCTCCCGTGTTTTTAGGAAATTTCGAACCTGACATTAATTTCATTTCGCCTTTTCTAATTTTCCAATCCATCGGGTTGATAGAAAATGCTTTTACTTTTACCAATACCTCATTTGATTTGATGCTAGGTTTTGGTTGTTCTACCGTTTGCAAAACTGCTGTGTTTCCAAACTTGTGATAGGCTATTGCTTTCATAATTTTAAATGTTTAATTTGATAAGACAAAATTGCGAACAACCTGATTGGTAAACTTGTATCAAATCACTATTATACTTTGAAAAGCCTATTTTTGAAAAATGAGAAAATAAAAAAGGTATCAACTATAAAGCTGATACCTTTAAATAATTGGTTAACAACGACTACTTTAGTAGACCTGTATTAAGTCGCTGCTATATTTTAATGCTTTAGGTGGCATACCAAACATTTCATACATATATTTATTTAGTTGAGGCAAATCGTAGAAACCAGTATCATAGGCAATGTCAGTAAGACTTCTTTCCCTGTCAGTTAGTGTTAGATAGATTGCTTGTCGCAAGCGAGTCCACAATAAATATTTGGATAAACTACTGCCAGTTTGTTGTTTAAATAATGATGCTAAGCGCGAAGGTGATAAATAAACGATATCGGCAAAAGTTTGGGGTGTAATGTCTGATTTATAGTAATTGTCCCTGATATACTCGACAATTTTTGTAACTCTTTCATCATAATTCGTGGGTGGTAACTTCGAGATTAAGGTATCAATCACGTTATTGATATTAAGACTATTTCTAGGAGTTTCAAAGAAAGTGTTGGTTTCAATAGGAGAATCAAAGACAATAAATTCTTGGTTTTCTTCAAAGCGTTCTGCTAGTTGTAAACCGATATTAGAGTAAGGCTCAATGTTCAAAACATTAAGCGTTCCCTTTTCTGCAACACAGAAATGTGGTACTTGTGGTTTTATTAGGAAACCGTGAATATTTTCGTTTAGCTTACCGCTGATAGTTGAATTAAAAGGCGTGTCATTTGAAAGGACAATTTGATACGCAGAATGATGATGTATCTCTACAGTTAGATTGCTTGCCTGAAGTGCTAAAATAAACGGGTTCATAATTAAATATTAATATAAAAAGAAAGGGTAAATATATTGAAAAATCAACCAAAATTGTTAAATTTAGACACTATCCTAAATTTA
>NZ_JADKPR010000048.1 GCF_015351475.1 Flavobacterium sp. HJJ
CATATTGAAAATTAAGAATAAAATAGCATTAATCAAATTTGCTGACCGCTTAAAACAGAAAAATCTCCCGGAGGAGATTTAATTGTTGCTTGATAAGAATTTTTTATAATCTAAAGATACCTCCAAAAGAGACTATTGTTTCTCCGTACCAAAAATGATGCTGTGCATGATCATCAGTATAAGTAGTTCTTACATCGGTCATATTGATATAACCGCCTTTTATTTCGGTTTGTGCGTAAAAATGCTTGAAGAAAGTGAAATTTAAACCTGCATCAGCAGAAAAACCATATCCGGAAATATGAAACTCGTCATGTCTTTGTTTTTCTAAAACGGTAGCATCGGTTCTTGGAACCAATAATCCCATTCCGACTCCCTGAGTGAAATTCAGCTGGAAAATATCAGTGTTTCTAATGCCGAAAATGGAAGAGATATCTGTGTAATAAGCTGTTTCAGCAAAGACATAATTTAATCCGTTTGTATGTTCAAATTTCAAAAATTTTCCATCGGTCAGATCGATAGGTTTGTTGTTGTAAGATCCGTTAAATGCAGAACCAGTTTCACCAGAAGGTAAATTAATGTTTCCATTAATCATTGCTGTCTGATTTTGGGTCATCACATATTTCATGTGGTCAATCCCAATAGAAACATTGAATTTATCGCGAAAGAAATATCCAACTTTCCAGTTGGTCTGCGATGAAGTTAAACTTCCAGGTTTGATATAGTCTATATTCCAGCCTTTTGGTAAATCATGCGATTGCGCATTTTCTACAGTAAAATTATATCCTTCACCTTCAAAATGAATATCCGAAGTAGTGTAATAAGCTCTATTTCCTCCCCAGTGCGCAAAGAATTTCCCTTTGTTGTGTGCAGTGTATAATTCTGTACTTGGAGGATTGTTTTGAGCAAAAACATTAACAGTAAAGAAAAAAACTAAAAAAGCAGTATGTGAAATTTTTGTTTTCAATGTCTTTAAATTTGATTAATAATTTTTATTAAAGCAACTAAAATTTATCTTATACTAAAAAATCTCCCGAAGGAGATTTTGATTTTATATGAGAATGTTTTATAGTCTAAAAATACCTCCAACAGCAATAATTCTTTGAAAAAAGAAGAAATCTTGTGAAGCTTTATCATCACTGCTGGCTGTTGTTTTAATATCCTGCATGTTGATGTAACCCGTTTTTAGCTCACCTTGGATATAGAAATATTTAAAAAACGTAAAGTTAATCCCCGCTTTTGCAGATAAACCATATCCAGAAATGTGAAAATCATCATGACGAGGCATTCCTAACACAGTAGCATTTGTTTTTGGATATAAAAGTCCAGCTCCTAAACCTTCAGTTAAATTAATCTGAACTTTATCTGTATTTGGTAACTTAAATAATTTCGAAATATCATCATGTCTTGAAACCTCTGTATTTATATAGTTCAAACCATCTGTGTGTTCGTACATTAAAAAAGCAGTACCATTTGGCTGAGCAATATTTTTCTCGTAACCACCTTCCAGAGCATTACCTTGAGACATATCTACAGGAGTATTATTATAAACTCCGTTGTAAATAGATCCAGATTGATCAGCAGGTAAATTAATATAACCAGTTACATTAGCTATTTGAGCTTGGCTCATAACATATTTCATGTGATCCCAGCCAATAGCAACACTGTAATGGTCGTTAATGAAATATCCCATTCTAAAGTTAGTTTGCGGAATTGTCATGTTAGCAGGATTTATGTAATCAACATGCCAGCCTTTTGGTTTGTCATGAGCTACCATATTATCAACTGTGAAGTTGTAATCTTTTCCTCTGAAGTTCACATCAGATTCAGTATAACTCTCCCTGTTACCTCCCCATGAAATAAAGAATTTTCCTTTATTGTGTGCAGTATATCTTTCTTTTTTTATAAAGTTATTCTGGGCGAATGTATTAAATGATATAAATAAAATTAAGAACGAAGTTTGTAAAAATGTTTTCAATGTATTGGTATTCTAAGTTAAAATTAAAATTGATTAATGGTTTTTCTGATGGCAACCAATTTATTCATAAGAGGTTCAAAGTAATCTAAGTGAAGCATATTTGCACCGTCACTTTTGGCATTGGCAGGATCAAAATGGGTTTCGATGAAAATACCGTCTACGCCAACTGCGATACCAGCCTTTGCAACGGTTTCAATCATATCTGGTCTTCCTCCGGTAACTCCAGCCGTTTGATTAGGCTGCTGTAACGAATGCGTAACATCCAAAACGGTAGTTGCATATTGCTGCATCGTTGGGATACCGCGGTAGTCAACAATCATATCCTGGTAACCAAACATAGTTCCTCGGTCTGTAACCATTACATTTTGATTGTTGCAGTCCAATACTTTTTGTACAGCATGTTTCATGCTTTCTGGACTCATGAATTGCCCTTTTTTTAAGTTTACCACTTTTCCCGTTGCAGCAGCTGCAACAACTAAATCCGTTTGACGGACAAGGAATGCCGGAATCTGCAGAACATCTACATAGGCAGCAGCCATAGCTGCATCTTCATTAGTGTGAATATCGGTTACAGTTGGCACACCAAATGTTTTTGATACTTTTTCAAGTATTTTTAATGCTTTTTCATCACCAATTCCAGAAAAGCTGTCAATTCTTGAACGGTTTGCTTTTTTAAAAGATCCCTTGAAAACATAAGGAATTTGTAATTTATCAGTAATGTCAACTAATCGCTCTGCGATTCTCATTGCCATTTCTTCGCCTTCAATTGCACATGGGCCGGCAAGTAAAAAGAAGTTACCGCTCTCAGTATGCTTTATTTGAGGTATATTTTGTATGTTCATATTGTGTTTTTTTGAAAGTGCAAAGGTAGCTTGATTTTGCGGTTTCCGAATTAGATTTCGCAATTATTTTTACAAGTGCCAAAGCAGTTATTTGGAGCTATTTCAGCCATATATTGCATCTTTTATCTAGACTGGCGCTTCAAAAAAAATAAATTATAATTTTTTCAGGCCAAGACCAGCAGGAACCATAAGCTGTCCTCTTTCGTAAATGTTTAAATATAAAATAATTGGAGTTTTCAAACCTTCCCATTTTAATTGGTAAACATCTAAAAATCCAGCCCCTGTGTCAGTGTTTTTGGAAGGAAACGGACAGCAGTTTTCTAGTTTTGTATATGTGATTTTTTCCCCTTTTGGACCAGCCAAAGCATTCAGGAAATATTTTTGGTTAATGGTGTCATTCTTGGTGTCTCTATAAAAGATATTAATCGGGTAATCTTTATCATAACCATATTTTTTGTCTTTGCTGTAAGCTGTAATTACAAAAGCATCGTTTTTAACAACTGGAACAGGTGCGCTGTTATCTACATTTTTTATAGAAGATTTAATGCTTCCGCAAGAAGTAATAATGAGTAGTAAAGCAATAAGAAGAACAGTTTTTTTCATATTTTTGAAGTTAATTGTTTTTTAATTTAAAAGGATTCAATTATGATTTCAAAATTAGTCAAATTGTAATTATCATTTGATTCAATAGGGAATTTTATGATGGTTATTATTTTTATAAATGTAACATTTTTTGCATAAAGACAGCTTTGTCCTGTTTATATTTGCTAAAAAGAAACGCTATGAATATTATTTTTCAAACATGGCCTTGGTATATTTCGGGCTTTTTAATCGGAATGGTGATGCTTTCGCTGATCTATTTCGGAAAGAATTTTGGTATGTCTACCAATCTTCAGTCGTTGTGTTCTATGACTGGATTAGGAAAACGTATTGCTTATTTTAATTTTGACTGGAAAGCAAACAGATGGAATTATGTTGTAGTTTTGGGTGCTATGGCAGGAGGTTTTGCTGCAGTGCATTTTATGAGTGATCCTTCGAATGTTGCCATTAATCCGCAGACGATTACGCAGCTTCAGGCAATGGGAATTGATGCTCCCAATGGAAAACTAATGCCGGAAGCCTTATTTGGAGATCAAATCTGGCAGTCGCCTAAAAGTATACTGATACTTCTTGGCGGCGGAATTTTAATTGGTTTTGGAACCCGTTATGCCGGCGGATGTACATCTGGTCATGCAATTTCCGGATTGAGTAATCTGCAGCTGCCTTCTTTGAAAGCTGTAATTGGTTTCTTTATCGGCGGATTGATTATGGCTCATTTTTTATTACCCTTATTATTTTAGATTATGAAAGTATTAAAATATTTTTTGGTTGGTTTTGTTTTTGGAATTGTACTTACCAAGTCAGAAGCGGTTTCCTGGTACCGCATTTACGAAATGTTTCAGTTTCAATCCTTTCACATGTATGGAATCATTGGAGTTGCTGTTGCGACAGGAATTTTAGGCATTCAGATCATAAAAAGAAAAGGTATAAGGGATATCAAAGGCCTGCCTATTGAAATTCAGGAAAAAGAAAAAGGAACTGCCCGATATTTAATTGGAGGAATTTCCTTTGGGCTGGGCTGGGCATTGGTAGGTTCGTGTCCAGGGCCAATTTTTATATTGATAGGGGCGGGGTTTTTACCAGTAATTATTGTGCTCATTGGAGCATTGATAGGAACAGTTATTTATGGTGCTTTAAAAAGTAAACTTCCTCATTAAATAGTTAAGCTTAAACTTTAGGTTTGTGTTTTTAAGTAATTGTAAATCATTATAATTAATAAATTTTAATATTTAGTAATCATTCTGATTTTTTTGCTTCCAAATTTTATTATTTATGACTATCCTTAACTAATACCAAACAGATCGAATTAGCTACAAATTAAAAAAAATTACACAGATTTTAAAAAAAAACAGTAATGAAACCTGTGTAATCAGAGGCAAAAAAAATACATGGTATTATTTGCGGGCAGTCATATTATTATTTATAAAATAATCCAATTTTAATCTCTCTCCAATGGAAGGGTTGGGGAGAGGTAAAAAAAATGCCTATCCAAGATTGTACTTCTTGAATAGGCAGGAAAAACTCCTTTTTGGAATGGACTGTAACTTAGATTATTTCAGCACTTAAACCTGCTTCTAATAATCCAGTGCATTGTATTTTTAATTTGTCATATTCGCCGGTTTTTACAGTACATTTTCCATTGAAATGAATTATTAGTGAACATTGCTCTGCCTGTATAGGAGTGTGGCCGCAAATACGAATTAAGGTATCAATAACATGGTCAAAAGTATTTACATCGTCATTATATACTATGATTTCATTGTTCATAGAAATATCTTCCTTCTCCCTTCGTCTTTCTTTTACTTTTTCTATTGTACTCATTTTTTTTAGTTTTTTGTACGCCGTTAATTTAAAGAATTGTACTAATTTACGTATTTTAATGACACCCAGTTATTTTTTTGGAACTTTTTTATATACGTCAGCCCTTTTTCTGTGCAGGAAGCATCGATATAAGGAATGTCTTCTTCGTAGAAACCGCTGAATAATATAGTTCCTTTTGGGTTTAAACAGTCTACATAGCTCTGCATGTCGTTCAGCAAAATATTTCTGTTGATGTTGGCTATGATTAAATCGTATTTTTTGTCTTTTAGAAGTGAAGCATCACCTTCATAAACGGTTATGTGCCTGCAATTATTGCGTTCGGCATTTTCTATAGAATTTAAATAACACCAGTTGTCAATATCGATAGCATCAATTGGCTGTGCGCCTTTCATTTCGGCAAGTATTGCTAAAATAGCTGTTCCGCAGCCCATGTCTAATGTTTTCATTCCTTTAACATCTATTTCTAACAAATGCTGAATCATCATGTGAGTTGTTTCATGATGGCCGGTTCCAAAACTCATTTTGGGTTCAATTACAATGTCAAATTCAGCATCAGTTTTCGGGTGAAAAGGTGCGCGCACATGACAGTTTCCTTCTACATCAATTGGTTCAAAGTTTTTTTCCCATTCTTCGTTCCAGTTTATCTGCTCGATTTCTTCATAACTGTAATCAATTTTAAATTCTTCTGAATGTAATATCTGAACGCCTTCCAGAATCATTTCATCCCAAAGATCTTTTTGTACGAAAGCTGAAATTCCTGTCTCAGTTTCGGTAAAGCTTTCAAATGCTTTTTCTCCTAATTCTGCAATCAATATTTCAGATCCCGGTTCTTTTGGTTCAATGCTAAAATGATACCCAATATAAATGTTTGACATGTTTATTTTTTTTGCAAATATAAGCATATAAGACGCATTACTTTTTTGAAATTTAAAATATTTTAATGTGCTGTCTATTGGCATTATGTCTAAACTAAACCACTATGGACAGAAAGTTCATAGATTTGGTTAGGCAGACTGAAAGTCTACAAGGTTGGATTGCGAAAATTGATGAAATTTTGTCACTGATTCACAGATAAAAAATGATTTTAAA
>NZ_JADKPR010000049.1 GCF_015351475.1 Flavobacterium sp. HJJ
TTTTTCAAAAAAACTTCAAAATAATCTTGCTGGTTAAAAAAGAATTGTTACTTTTGCACCCGCTAATCGCAATAACGATAAGTGAGAAAATAAAGAAGAACACGTTCCTAGACATATTGAATTGACAGCCGTTTTGGTAGAGACGCTGCACTGCAGCGACTAAATCAAAACAAATAAAATAAGAGTAATAGAATCGTTAAGATTTGAATAAAGACCAATAGAGACTGAGTCGAATAATAAATAAGCCGTAAGGCTAAATAATATACGATGAAGAGTTTGATCCTGGCTCAGGATGAACGCTAGCGGCAGGCTTAACACATGCAAGTCGAGGGGTATATTTCTTCGGAGATAGAGACCGGCGCACGGGTGCGTAACGCGTATGCAATCTGCCTTTCACAGAGGGATAGCCCAGAGAAATTTGGATTAATACCTCATAGTATAATGAGCTGGCATCAGCCCATTATTAAAGTTCCAACGGTGAAAGATGAGCATGCGTCCCATTAGCTAGTTGGTAAGGTAACGGCTTACCAAGGCAACGATGGGTAGGGGTCCTGAGAGGGAGATCCCCCACACTGGTACTGAGACACGGACCAGACTCCTACGGGAGGCAGCAGTGAGGAATATTGGACAATGGGCGCAAGCCTGATCCAGCCATGCCGCGTGCAGGATGACGGTCCTATGGATTGTAAACTGCTTTTGTACGAGAAGAAACACTCCTACGTGTAGGAGCTTGACGGTATCGTAAGAATAAGGATCGGCTAACTCCGTGCCAGCAGCCGCGGTAATACGGAGGATCCAAGCGTTATCCGGAATCATTGGGTTTAAAGGGTCCGTAGGCGGTTTGGTAAGTCAGTGGTGAAAGCCCATCGCTCAACGGTGGAACGGCCATTGATACTGCCAGACTTGAATTACTGGGAAGTAACTAGAATATGTAGTGTAGCGGTGAAATGCTTAGAGATTACATGGAATACCAATTGCGAAGGCAGGTTACTACCAGTGGATTGACGCTGATGGACGAAAGCGTGGGTAGCGAACAGGATTAGATACCCTGGTAGTCCACGCCGTAAACGATGGATACTAGCTGTTGGGGGCAACTTCAGTGGCTAAGCGAAAGTGATAAGTATCCCACCTGGGGAGTACGGGCGCAAGCCTGAAACTCAAAGGAATTGACGGGGGCCCGCACAAGCGGTGGAGCATGTGGTTTAATTCGATGATACGCGAGGAACCTTACCAAGGCTTAAATGTAGACTGACCGGTTTGGAAACAGATCTTTCGCAAGACAGTTTACAAGGTGCTGCATGGTTGTCGTCAGCTCGTGCCGTGAGGTGTCAGGTTAAGTCCTATAACGAGCGCAACCCCTGTTGTTAGTTGCCATCGAGTCATGTCGGGAACTC
Source organism: Flavobacterium sp. HJJ (assembly GCF_015351475.1). Lineage (GTDB taxonomy): Bacteria > Bacteroidota > Bacteroidia > Flavobacteriales > Flavobacteriaceae > Flavobacterium > Flavobacterium marginilacus. The sequence goes on from NZ_JADKPR010000049.1 coordinate 1,395, forward strand.
TAACGAGACTGCCAGTGCAAACTGTGAGGAAGGTGGGGATGACGTCAAATCATCACGGCCCTTACGCCTTGGGCTACACACGTGCTACAATGGCCGGTACAGAGAGCAGCCACTTCGTGAGGAGGAGCGAATCTATAAAACCGGTCACAGTTCGGATCGGAGTCTGCAACTCGACTCCGTGAAGCTGGAATCGCTAGTAATCGGATATCAGCCATGATCCGGTGAATACGTTCCCGGGCCTTGTACACACCGCCCGTCAAGCCATGGAAGCTGGGGGTGCCTGAAGTCGGTGACCGCAAGGAGCTGCCTAGGGTAAAACTGGTAACTAGGGCTAAGTCGTAACAAGGTAGCCGTACCGGAAGGTGCGGCTGGAACACCTCCTTTCTAGAGCTTTGGTGTTAGCCAAGTGCACGCCAAAGAAAGAAGACGAAGAGACTTTTGGTTACAAATATGAAGATTATATTACTCTTGCTGTTAATTTAAAAAAAAAGAATAAAAATTAAGTAAAAACAGAGTCTCGTAGCTCAGCTGGTTAGAGTACTACACTGATAATGTAGGGGTCGGCAGTTCGAGTCTGCCCGGGACTACTTTTTAAGAATTATAAATTATTAATTGTAAATTATAAATTAAAAAAAGACTGAAAAAGCTTAAGAATCTGAAATAAATTCAGAATAAAAGGAAATTCTAGAGTTGAAAGATTACGAATTATAACAATTCCTAATTCATAATTCACAATTCATAATTAAATTGGGGGATTAGCTCAGCTGGCTAGAGCGCCTGCCTTGCACGCAGGAGGTCAACGGTTCGACTCCGTTATTCTCCACAAATGGCTATAAGCGATAAGCTGTAGGTCATAAGCTAAAAAAGCTTAAAGCGTATTGCTTAAAGCCTAAAGCTTTAGAAAGTTCATTGACATATTGAGATAAGAAATAATAAAAAGTAGAAAGAACAAATGCGTTTGTTGTTTAATAGTTTTTATTTTATAGTTTCAAAACTATAAAGAATTAACAAAAAAAACAATAAACCGTAAGTACAATAAGCAAAATAAGGGCGTATGGGGGATGCCTAGGCTCTCAGAGGCGAAGAAAGGCGTGATAAGCTGCGAAAAGTTACGGGGACGAGCACACATCGATTGATCCGTAAATACCTGAATGGGGCAACCCGCTATGTTGAAGACATAGCACACCGATAGGTGGGCAAACCCGCTGAACTGAAACATCTAAGTAGGCGGAGGAGAAGAAAACAAAAGTGATTCCGTAAGTAGTGGCGAGCGAACGCGGATTAGCCCAAACCAGTGCTGTTACGGCAGTTCTGGGGTTGTAGGACCACGACATTTCTTGCACAAGGAACTAGAATCTGCTGGAAAGCAGAACCATAGAGAGTGATAGTCTTGTATAGGTAACAAGTGTAAAGGATAGTGGTATCCTGAGTAGGGCGGGGCACGTGAAACCCTGTCTGAATTTGGCGGGACCATCCGCTAAGGCTAAATACTCCTGAGAGACCGATAGTGAACCAGTACCGTGAGGGAAAGGTGAAAAGAACCGTGAATAACGGAGTGAAATAGATCCTGAAACCATACGCTTACAAGCGGTCGGAGCCCTTTAGTGGGGTGACGGCGTGCCTTTTGCATAATGAGCCTACGAGTTAACGTTGCTGGCAAGGATAAGTGGTTAAGCCACGGATCCGTAGCGAAAGCGAGTCTGAATAGGGCGCTTTAGTCAGTAGTGTTAGACGCGAAACCGTGTGATCTACCCATGGGCAGGATGAAGCGCTGGTAACACAGTGTGGAGGTCCGAACCGGTTGACGTTGAAAAGTCTTCGGATGACCTGTGGGTAGGGGTGAAAGGCCAATCAAACTCGGAAATAGCTCGTACTCCCCGAAATGCATTTAGGTGCAGCGCAAGGCATAAGTTATATAGAGGTAGAGCTACTGATTGGATGCGGGGGCTTCACCGCCTACCAATTCCTGACAAACTCCGAATGCTATATAATGTTTCCTTGCAGTGAGGGCTTGGGTGCTAAGGTCCAAGTCCGAGAGGGAAAGAACCCAGACCATCAGCTAAGGTCCCCAAATATATGTTAAGTTGAAAGAACGAGGTTTGTCTGCCCAGACAGCTAGGATGTTGGCTTGGAAGCAGCCATTCATTTAAAGAGTGCGTAACAGCTCACTAGTCGAGCGGACGAGCATGGATAATAATCGGGCATAAACATATTACCGAAGCTATGGATTTACAGTTTACTGTAAGTGGTAGGGGAGCATTCTAACAGGGTTGAAGGTGTATCGTAAGGTATGCTGGACTGGTTAGAAAAGAAAATGTAGGCATAAGTAACGATAATGCGGGCGAGAAACCCGCACACCGAAAGACTAAGGTTTCCACAGCTATGCTAATCAGCTGTGGGTTAGTCGGGACCTAAGGCGAACCCGAAAGGGACAGTCGATGGCCAACGGGTTAATATTCCCGTACTAGTGATTACTGTGATGGGGTGACGGAGTGATGAAAGCGCCGCGAACTGACGGAATAGTTCGTTGAAGTACCTACCTATAAGAGATGCAGGCAAATCCACATCTTTTGGGGAAATACGATAGTACTCGGAGTCTTCGGACAAAGAGATAGTGCGCCTAAGGGCTTCCAAGAAAAACCTCTAAACTTCAGGTAATCAGTACCCGTACCGTAAACCGACACAGGTAGTCGAGGAGAGAATCCTAAGGTGCTCGAGAGATTCATGGCTAAGGAATTAGGCAAAATAGACCCGTAACTTCGGGAGAAGGGTCGCCCCGAGTAATCGGGGCCGCAGTGAAGAGGTCCAGGCGACTGTTTATCAAAAACACAGGGCTCTGCAAAATCGTAAGATGAAGTATAGGGCCTGACACCTGCCCGGTGCTGGAAGGTTAAGAGGAGATGTTATCTTCGGAGAAGCATTGAATTGAAGCCCCAGTAAACGGCGGCCGTAACTATAACGGTCCTAAGGTAGCGAAATTCCTTGTCGGGTAAGTTCCGACCTGCACGAATGGTGTAACGATCTGGACACTGTCTCAGCCATGAGCTCGGTGAAATTGTAGTAACGGTGAAGATGCCGTTTACCCGCAGTGGGACGAAAAGACCCTGTGCACCTTTACTATAGCTTAGTATTGACCTTGGATAAATGATGTGTAGGATAGGTTGGAGACTATGAAGCGGCGTCGCCAGGCGTTGTGGAGTCATTGTTGAAATACAACCCTTTGTTTATCTGAGGCCTAACCCCCAACCGGGGGGACATTGCTTGGTGGGTAGTTTGACTGGGGTGGTCGCCTCCAAAAGAGTAACGGAGGCTTCTAAAGGTTCCCTCAGTACGCTTGGTAACCGTGCGTAGAGTGCAATGGCATAAGGGAGCTTGACTGAGAGACATACAGGTCGATCAGGTACGAAAGTAGAGCATAGTGATCCGGTGGTTCCGCATGGAAGGGCCATCGCTCAAAGGATAAAAGGTACGCCGGGGATAACAGGCTGATCTCCCCCAAGAGCTCATATCGACGGGGGGGTTTGGCACCTCGATGTCGGCTCGTCACATCCTGGGGCTGGAGAAGGTCCCAAGGGTTGGGCTGTTCGCCCATTAAAGTGGCACGCGAGCTGGGTTCAGAACGTCGTGAGACAGTTCGGTCTCTATCTACTGTGGGCGTTAGAAATTTGAGTGGATCTGATTCTAGTACGAGAGGACCGAATTGGACTAACCTCTAGTGTATCTGTTGTCCCGCCAGGGGCACCGCAGAGTAGCTACGTTGGGAAGGGATAAGCGCTGAAAGCATATAAGCGCGAAACCCACCACAAGATGAGATTTCTTTTAAGGGTCGTGGAAGATGACCACGTTGATAGGCTATAGATGTAAAGGCAGTAATGTCATAGTCGAGTAGTACTAATAACCCGTAAGCTTATGTACGCCTCCTCTCCCGATGAAAATCGGGAGAAGAAACTTTCTAAAACTTTTTATATTCTTTATCTCAGTATGTTAAGATATTATTGCAATTATTAATTATAAGTTATTAATTATTAATGTAATGTTACCTCAAGTAACAACGGCCTTAAGGTGGTTATTGCGGCGGGGCTCACCTCTTCCCATCCCGAACAGAGTAGTTAAGCCCGCCTGCGCAGATGGTACTGCAGTTATGTGGGAGAGTATGTCGCTGCCTTTCTTTATAAAAACCCTGTTTCATAACGAAACGGGGTTTTTTATTAAGATTTGAATATTTTTATTCTTTGGTACCTTAGCTCAGATGGTAGAGCAATGGACTGAAAATCCATGTGTCCCTGGTTCGATCCCTGGAGGTACCACATAAATGCTCGGATGGTGAAATTGGTAGACACGCTGGACTTAAAATCCAGTGAACAGCAATGTTCGTGCGGGTTCAAGTCCCGCTCTGAGTACAAAAAAAA
>NZ_JADKPR010000050.1 GCF_015351475.1 Flavobacterium sp. HJJ
CTTATAAGCCGTTTCTAATATTTTCATGAACTATATTTTTAAATAATTCATATTCTTCCGCAGTCATAGATTTTCTTGGAAATAAGTAATTTTCATCACCATACATTGTAATTGATTCGTTATTTATTGTAACTCTTTTAAAATTTGACCATTTTTCAATGGTTTCAGTCGTATCCTCAATTAGCAACATTGCATTTTCAGTTAGTATGACTTTATTTACTTTGTATTTTGAAGTTTTGTCTAAGAATGTTTTTATTGATTTCCTCCATTTCAAAACCTTATAAATTTTTTCTCCAAATAAAATTAATGTGACACACCATAAAATAAAAAGAAAAAGTACAGTTTCTTGTGATGTATCGGTTATAATAAAATTTATCAATGAATTAACGAATAACAATCCAACGACAATCGAAATATATGCTTGGCTTTTAGAAGTTGGAGAGAAAAATAATTTTTCATTTCCATTTCTAAAATAAAGTTCTTCAAAATCTAATCTTCTGAAAGTCAAATCAATTTCCAGTGTTTTCATAAAATGGCTTATAACTAGTTTATAGGTCTGACAAAGTCATACCTATCTACCCAAAATAGGGTTGCTTTGTCTGATAGTTGTCAGGATTTATTTATTTCCAAATGTATAAAAAACGGATTACAAATTGTTAGTGTTTTTTGCTTTGCAATTGAATATTTTTTTTGAAATAATCTCTAAGAATAACAAACTTCTTCCTTTGCTTTCATCGGGAGTGAAATTATTCGAGATAAAGTAGTCGAAACGGCGAAAGTTTTTTGTGTAGTCATGGTCAGTCTTCCTCTCCTTCGAAGAGGGTCGGGGAGAGGATTTAATCATGTCCCAAATCTGCTAATAACTTTTTATCTCCTACGATCCATAAAATATCATCTTTTTCAAGAATAACATTCGATTCAGGATTTAGGGTTCGCTTTCCTCTTTTTTCGATGCCTACGACCAATCCTTTTGTTTTTTCGCGAAGTTTGGATTCCTTGATGCTTTTTCCCAAAAAGGTATGGTTTTTTAGTTCAATTTGACGCAAAACAATATCGGGTTCCACAACTTCTGGAGAAAGATCTATTTCGTGCTGATCCAGGTATTTTTTGAATTCCTGAACTTGAGCATCAGTTCCTATAACGCAGATTTCATCACCTGGGAACACACGTTCGTTAGCATCGGGGATGTGAATCATAACGTCGCCACGCTTGATGGAAACAAGGTTAACGCCCAGGTTTTCTCGAATCTGCAGGTTTTTTAGGGCTTCACCAGCTATATTGGATTCGGCAGCAATATCGAATATTGCCATGTGCCCGTCCCAAGGAGACAAGTCGCTTCGGCTTCTTTTGGCTTTGGCGATTTCACGATCATTTAAATTGCTTAGGAAATGGTTTTCAATTTTATGGTATTGAATGTGAAGTCTTTTTTGAAAAATAAAATAAATAACCACTGCAATGATGAATGCAATAAAAGCAATTTTTGGTGAGAAAAATATATTAAGCAGCAGACCAATAAAGAATATTGACAGTATTATACGAATGAAAAACAGCATAGTCAGCGGTCCGCGCGATTTGCGGTCCAGCATTAATTCTTCGACTTCACGGACAGCAACACGGCGAAAAGCAAGTGCCCACAAAAATGGAGATACGATTGCCAGCGTAATTAATGCTCCAATAGTGTTTCCTAAATGATAGTCTTCAACTAATGGCAGCATGAAACGGGAAGAGAGCAGAATTACAGCCAGAATAATCACTACAAGTACGATTACCTGAATTAGAAAAGCATTAATAACCGTTTGCCATAAACTAACTGTTTTTATGGCCTGCGTACTGGCTGAATAGCGTTCTATTCGTTTCACCCATTTTCGGGGCAGGTTATGCGCCAAATATTCAGAAAAAGGAAGCGAATATTTAATCATAAAAGGGGTCGTAAATACGGTTACTGCCGAAACAGCGACTACAATCGGATACAAAAAGGAATTAGTTGCTTTCAGCGTTACGCCTAAGGTTGCTATAATAAAGGAGAATTCCCCAATTTGCGACAAACTCATTCCTGTTCGTATAGAATCCTTTAACGGCTGTCCTGATAATATGGCTCCAAATGTAGAACTGATGGATTGTCCAAAAATAGTAACAATCGACAGAATTGCAACAGGAAGAGCATGCTGGTAAAGTGCATCAGGATTAATTAACATACCGACAGATACGAAAAAGACAGCTCCAAATAAATCTTTTACCGGTTTTACCAAATGTTCAATATGTTCGGCTTGGGTGGTTTCGGCAATGATGGATCCCATTATGAAGGCTCCAAGCGCAGGAGAAAAACCAGCATTTGCTGCTAAAATCACCATCATAAGGCAGAGTGAGAGCGAAATTATCAGTAACATTTCATCAGTGAGCAGGTGTTTTGTTTTTTTGAGTACTGTCGGAATTATAAAAATTCCTCCCAAAAACCAAAGTACAAGAAAAAAGAGCAACTTGATAACAGACATCAGGAGATCACCGCCTGAAAACTGATTACTCACCGCAACCGTTGACAATAAAACCATCATCAAAATGGCTAATATATCCTGAACAATCAAAGAGCCGATAACGATTCCCGCAAATTTTTGGGTCTTGACACCCAATTCGTCAAATGATTTTAAAATAATTGTAGTGGAAGATATTGAGAGAATCACTCCCAAAAAAATACTGTCCATTTTTGGCCAGCCGAGCCACTGTCCCACGACATATCCCAAAAGGCACATACTCACAATCTGGACTCCAGCGGTAATTGAAGCGGTGCCCCCCACTTTCATTAATTTTTTGAAACTAAATTCCAATCCGAGACTGAAGAGCAAAAAGATAACTCCAATTTCAGCCCAGACTTCGACGCTTTTTATTTCTTTGACTGAAGGGAAAAAATCAAAATGATTACCCGCCAAAAAACCCGCAATCAAATACCCTAATACCAATGGCTGTTTGAGCTTTCTAAATAATACAACGGCAACAGCAGCAGTCATTAAGATAAGTCCCAGATCGCTTATTAATGGGTTTAAATGACTTGTTGTTTCAGGTACATCGGTTAATAGGCTCATATGTTAGGATTGTAATTTGTAAGAACAGATTAGTTGTAAAAATCGTTGATGGCTAATTTACAAAAAAAAGATTTTTTTTAGGTTTTAACGGTAGCCGCTTTTGAAAATTTAACCTCGAATTATGAAAAATTAACCACAAAAAGGACACAAAGAATTACGCTAAGTCCGCAAAGATTCTCTTGTCATGAAGTTAAGTTTAAAATTTTTCTCGGCAAAGACACGAAGACGCAAAGATTAGAATGTATTTCTTTGCGACTTTTCGAGATTTTTTTTGACAAGGAACTTTGCGAACCTTACGGTTAAATAAAGGAATTAGCAATAAAAAAAGCTACCCCGAAAAGGATAGCTTATTAGTTATTAGGCAACAGCCATTAGCTTAAAGCTTATTGCTTAGAGCCTACAGCTTTTTTTAAATCCCTATAAAATTACTTGGCGTGATCTGCAGTAATTCAGCTTTAATTTCATCTGAAACCTCTAACGTTTCAATAAAAGCATGAATAGAATCTTTTGTTATTGCTTCATTGGTTCTTGTCAAACCTTTTAAAGCTTCGTATGGATTTGGATAGGCTTCTCTGCGTAAAATCGTTTGAATCGCTTCGGCAACAACAGCCCAGTTTTTCTCCAGGTCTTCGTGGAATTTAGATTCGTTCAGCAATAATTTATTTAAACCTTTCAAAGTAGCTTCAAAAGAAATTATAGTATGTCCCATAGGAACACCAATGTTTCTCAAAACAGTACTGTCTGTTAAATCGCGCTGCAGTCTTGAAATTGGTAATTTAGCTGATAAATGCTCAAAAATAGCATTGGCAATTCCTAAGTTTCCTTCGGAGTTTTCAAAATCAATTGGGTTTACTTTATGCGGCATTGCAGATGATCCAATCTCTCCTGCTTTAATTTTTTGTTTGAAATATTCCATCGAAACATACGTCCAGATATCTCTGTCCAAATCGATAATGATGGTGTTGATTCTTTTCAGCGCATCAAAGAAAGCAGCAAAGTGGTCGTAATGCTCAATTTGTGTAGTTGGAAAAGAATGGTGTAAACCTAAATTTTCCTGTACAAATTTAGTCCCGAACTGTTTCCAGTCAATTTGCGGATACGCCACGTGATGCGCATTATAATTTCCGGTAGCTCCTCCAAATTTAGCCGCAAACGGAATGTTAAACAACAAACGCATCTGCTCTTCCAAACGCTCTACAAAAACAGCAATTTCTTTACCCAAACGAGTAGGCGAAGCAGGCTGTCCGTGCGTGCGTGCAAGAAGCGGAACTGCAGCCCATTCTTGACTCAATTCCTTTAATTTAGAAATTACAGCAATTAATGACGGCATATAAACCTGCTCAAAAGCATCTTTAGTCGAAAGCGGAATTGCAGTATTGTTAATATCTTGTGAAGTCAGTCCAAAGTGGATAAACTCTTTATATTCAGACAAGCCTAGTTTTTCAAAAGCATCTTTTATGAAATATTCTACCGCTTTTACATCGTGGTTGGTTACTTTTTCGGTTTCTTTAATCCAAAGAGCATCTTCGGTCGAAAAGTTTTTATAAATGTTACGTAAACTGTCGAAAAGATTAGGATTTACGTTTTTTAATTGCGGTAAAGGAACTTCGCATAAAGCAATGAAATATTCGATTTCAATTAATACGCGGTATTTGATTAATGCTTCTTCTGAGAAAAAAGGAGCCAGAGATACTGTCTTATTTCTATAACGGCCATCGATTGGTGATATAGCATTCAATTCGTTTAAAGTAGTCATTTTTTGTTGTTTTTTCGAAAGGCACAAATATAAAGAGAATTTAAAGATTAGAAGGTACTCAGCTTTAACTTTTGACTGTAAATAACTCAAAATAATTCAAAAAATCGTGTAATTTGTAACTTTAAAAAAAGAGAAAAGTCAGCGGATAATTTTTCAATAGAAATAATTTGGGCATGACCGCCGGAAAAAGGCGGTCGGGCTATCCGTTACCACTTTTTTTATCCCTTGAAAAAAGGGATAAAAAAGAGCTCCACTTCAACCGAAGTTCACTGAACTCCGATGAAAATAAAAATTAAGTGAAGTAATCCCTCATGCGAAGACAATTTCAAGATATAAGCCATATTTAAGCAACTTTTTTA
>NZ_JADKPR010000051.1 GCF_015351475.1 Flavobacterium sp. HJJ
TACACCAGCAGCTGGAACAGGAGTGGCTCCGTTTGTTTATACGATAGTTTCAGGGACCACGGTCAATGCAACAGGCGCATCGAGCGGAATCTTTACAGGACTTCTTCCGGGAAGCTATGTATTTGAAGTGAAAGATGCCAACGGCTGTACCAAGCAGGCATCAATACAAATCGCACCAGTTGCACCAATTGTGGCTACTGCTTCAAAAATTTCTGATGTTGCTTGTTTTGGAGGAACTACAGGTTCGATTAGATATAACGTAAGCGGGTTTGCTTCTACTTATAGTTATACTGTAAATGGTGGTCCAGTAGTAATGGGTCAAACCGCATCAACATTTACATTACCTAATTTGGGTCAGGATACTTATGCAGTTGTTTTTACAGACGATACGACTACTTGTGCAGCTTCAACATCAATAATAATTACAGCTCCTGCATCTTCTGTATCAGCTAGTTTATTTAGTAATGTGAATGCTAATTGTAAAATACCTTATTCAGTCGTAACGATTAATGCTGCAGGGGGCACTCCAAATTATAAATATGCTTTTGTAGAAGATGGAAATATTCCGAATGTTTCAGATTATGTTTCTTCAAATATTGCTAATTTAGATCCTACAGTATCTGCTGATTGGGATGTATGGGTAAAAGATGCGAATGGATGTACTATTGTAATGCCAATAAATGTGCATATTGTTAAAGATGCTACTCCAAGTATTTCGCTTTCAGTGGCTAATCAGTGTTTAGCTTCAGGAAGTGCTTTCGAAATCATTGCGTCGGCAACTTTAGGTGTCCTGCCATATACTTATACAATCAATACTGGTGTTGCGCCTAGTCCAGCAAATAAATTTACAGTTGCACCTGGAACGTATGCTGTTACTGTAACCGATAAAAATGGCTGTACAGATACAACCTCAATTACAGTGAATGATGTTTTAACTGCTACGGCTGTTATGACAAAAGATTTAGATTGTACAGGAACTCCAGATGCCACAATTAAGGTAACGGTAATTGGAGGTAAAGGACCATTTACATACAAAACTAGCATTGATGGAGCGGCTTATGCAACTGTTGTTCCAGTTACAGGTAATTCATTTACCTATACAGCACCAGCAGCAATAACAGCGCATACTTATCAGTTTGAAATCACTGATGCAAATAGCTGTACTAAAGTTTCTAATATTATAACAGTTAATCCAGTAGTTTATCCTGTAATTTCTGCAGTTGTAGAAACACAATCTATTAAATGTAATGGTGACAACGCAGGAATAATACGAGTTGATATTGATGCAACTAAAGGGGTAGGTCCTTTTACATTTAGTATAGATGGCATCACTTATCAATCTTCTAACGTGTTTACTGGGCTTATTGCAGGTACGTATACTGTTAATGTAAAAGACAGCAAAGGCTGTATTAATGTTGTCCCAGCTGGTATTACTATTGCTGAGCCAACACTTATGGTTATTGAAAAAACGATAGTTCCTATTCAGTGTAATAGCGGTTCAGGTATTTCAAAAGGATCAATCATTATTAACAAAATTACTGATGGTGTTAGTGCAGCTGGTGGTACAGGAGGAACTGCTCCTTATACTTATTATGTTACAGGCATAAACGGATATAATAAATTTGAACCTAATAATCCAGGTATTTCGTCAGTTACTTTTAATGTAGTAGATTTTGGTTTATACCAAATAAGAGTTGTTGATGCTAATGGCTGTTCTGTTATTGAGAAAGATGTGTTAGTTGCTTCACCGCCAAATTCATTGGGTATTATAATAAATCCAACGGTAACTTGTGCCACAGGAGGAAGTGCTGTAGTAAAAATCACATCTACTTTTGCTGGTTCTGGGCCTTTCCATTTTAATAAATATACTGGACCGGGTCAGGTTTGGACTGCAGATGGAACTCTTGGTTGGCAAGGTGAAACCGCTGCTAAAGAAACTCTGTTTACTAATTTATTGCCAGGAGTAACATATACTTTTATTGTTTATGATGAAAACACTAAATGTTATTACTATGAAACTGCAGCTATTCCAGTTCCTTCTAATACATCATTAGTTACCAACAATATTGTTCCTAAAAATATTACATGTACTGGTTCTAATGATGGGAATGTGTCATTTGATGTTGTTAATTCTAATGCAGGTTCAATAGATTACACTTACGAAATATTTGAGGCATTTACCAATATCTCTAAATATGTTTCTGGCACTTTTTCAGTGGGTGGATTATCTACCGTAAATATCCCTAATATTCCAATAAATCTTGGAGTTGGAAGTTATTATGTATATGTTAAAGAAACCTCTGGAGGGAATTCAGGATGCGGTAAAGCTTCTGCTAATTTTAATATTAAAGAATCTCCGAAAATATTAAATATAGCAGCGTCAGTTATTAAAAATGAAAATTGTGATAATAAAGGAACTATTAATGCATTAGCAAAAGATGGTACAGCACCTTATTTATATATAATTTCAAATTCTGCAACAGCACCAGGTTTAACAGATCCTTGGGTTACTTCAAGTACATTTAATAATTTGGTTGCAGGAAGTTATTATGTTCATGTAAAAGATGCTTACAATTGTATTCAGACAAGTACAGTAGTTGATTTAATCAAAGATCCAAGTCCTAAAATCGCTTTAACTGTGGTTAACAAATGTGTGGCTGAAGGTAATTTCGGTATCGATGTTAGCCCAGTTGCAACAGGATTAGATACAGGACTGGGAACAGGAGCCCTTTCAATTAGTGTAGACGGAAGTACTTTTGTGAGTATAGCTGGTTTATCACATACAGTTACGGGATTAAACTCTGGTTCACACACTATTAAAATCAAAGATGCCAACGGCTGTATTGATTCTAAGACAATAATTATTGATGCACCATTAGTGGCTACACCTGCAATTACATCTTTACCTACATGTACTGATAACGATGGAGTGATTACTATGTCAGGTACTGGCGGAACTGGAATCTACAGTTATAGTATTAGTCCAGCCGTAGGAACGGTATCAGGAAACGTTATTTCTGGATTACCAGCGGGAACTTATACAGTTACAATGACTGATAATGCTACGCCTGCTAATTGCAGTACGACAGCTTCAGTTACTTTAAGTGTTCCAACACCAGTTACTTTTACCACCACAACAACACCAGCTTTATGCGTTGGTGAAGCAAGCGGTAGTATTACTGTTGTTTTAGATGCGGCTAACAATAATCCAAATTATACTTATGAGATTACTGCACCTATAACTCGAGTAGCTCAGTCTTCTAATATATTTAAAGGATTATTGGCAGGAACTTATTCTGTAAAAGTTAATTCAGGAAGAGGCTGTTCACTTTTAGATAATAATGTAATAGTTGCTCCAGCGAATATATTAACTGCAACGGCGTTAGTTACTACGAAGCTAACCTGCGGAACAGGAAATGTGCCGCAAAAAGCTATAGTTACTGTTTCAGGCAGTGGCGGGACAGGTACTTATGAATATAGTTTTGACGGAGTTAATTATTCTAGTCAAAATACTTATGAAAGCGATTCTCCTATAACAGTAACTGGTTATGTAAGAGATACGAATGGTTGTGTGGCTAGTGATTCAAAAACAATCAATACTTTGGATCCACCAACTCAAATGGATATTGTTGGTACTGATATATATTGTGCACCAGCTGCTAAAACGACTAGTACAGTAACTATTACAAATATTCAAAATGGAGTCAGTCCGTTTACGTATGAGAATATTACTTCAGGCACATCTAATGCATTAGGCAGTTTCTCTGGTCTGACT
>NZ_JADKPR010000052.1 GCF_015351475.1 Flavobacterium sp. HJJ
TCTTTACACCTTTTGGGCTCTCCATAATTTACTTTAAGATTAGGCTAAGTAAACTTTCCTAATCGAATTTCTTGGAGATTTGCGTTCAGTCCTTCCTTGTTTGTGAGTCCTGTGCGGTATCTATTCGCAACTCGTTGCCCCAAGTACTATGACCTCTGCTGACTTCTCTTTCTAATGTTCTCGACATTTAAGAGACCTCCCCTGGTAAGAGCTTTCTCCTTCATCCAATTCCTGAGCCATCTACAAATCAACGATTTTGGTAATCTTCGGACGTCGCGTTGGTGTGGACGCTTATCCTCGCTGACTTGCCTCCTATGACTTTTCTGTTCGTCAGTACCAGATTTTGCCGTTTCGCTTCCTTCACTGCATACCTCACGGTAAACCAGCTTGCGACGTACTAATGGTTCGGGTTTTCAATCCGTCCATAAGGGACTTGCACCCTCTGGAAAAATAACACGCTGTAAGATTTGTTTTCTAATTGGAAATTTGTATTTTTCAATTTTTATCAAAGCTTACAGCGTGTGTCCTGCTCATGCAGGGCACACACACTTGCTACAAGAGATTTGGACATTTGGCTTAATTTAAAAATGGTCTTGTATTTGGGAAGTTTAGGCAAATCCGAAAATAAGGCTTAATTTAACCCCAAACCTCTTGTAGCAAGGGGACGTTGGCAGAAATTTTCCAAAAAACCGAACAAACATTTAACAATTTAAAACAATAAAAAATGAAATTATTATTATCAATTACATTACTTCTGAAAAGATTTGGTATTATTTTACGAGGACTTGGTATTGCTCTTTGTTGTGGTCTTCTTTTTTTTGAGGCGATACCTGATTTAATTTTTAATCTTAATGTAGGAAAAACCAAAAGTTATACTGAAAATCAAATTATAGAATCCAAAAAAGAAGACCTACCACTTTATTTAAGAATTTCAGATGTAGAACCAGTTGGCGAAATGTATGTTGAAGAAATGTATCAGAAGAAAAATGAAGAACCTACACTTTCAGCTATTATTTACCCAGTTTATAATTTAAAAAAAGGTTTTAACAATATTAATGACTTAAAAAACACACCTTGTAACATTGTAGTAAAAGACCCAGATGTAAGTGAGACTACTTTAAAAACTTATTTCAACGAAAAGAAAATAATTGAGGGTAAATTTGACCAATCTTTGATTGACCAAGAAACAAAAAAAATATTAATTGATGGCGGTTACAAAATTTCCGACAATTGTATTCTATTAGTAAAAGGGGCTAAATTTTGGAGTTCTTCAACTTGTATTTTGGTTATTTTAGGGAGTGGTTTATTAGGGATATTAATTTTGTTAAGTTTATTACCCTCTTCAACTTTACATAAATTATTCAAACAAGAAGAAAGATTTGTAAGAGTAAAATAATTATTATGATATTTTATCAAGGGAAAGGCTATTTAGTTTATTTGATTCCAATTTGCGTTTTTCTTTTATGTGCTTTTACATTAGGAAAAACTAATTGGTGGTTTTATGGTTGTTTAATGACAGCATTATTAGAGTTAATCTTTGCTTATATTTCATATAAAGAACATAAAGGCAACCCATATAAATATTTAGATAAACAAACTGGAGAAGAAATTTATGTAGAACACAAAAACACAGTTTATTGGATTAAAGCTGAATATTGGGGAATATTTATTGCAATTATTTTACTATTAAGTGGAATATTAACCTAAAAAACTTCTGCTAACCGTCGTTTGGCAATATGGCGGGATTTGGCTTAATTTAAAGATGATTTTGTACTTGGAAAATTAGTCATTAACCGAAAGATTTTGCTTCCTTAATCCGCCACATAGCCAAGCGACCAAACGTTAGTTAGAATTGTCCAGCAGAATTTGAAAATTTGAGAAGTATAACAAAACATAAAAGCAAGTATGTCACAAACAGGAGCAATTTATAAAGTTACAAACAACGAACTAAAAAAACAGATAGCTGAAAAATTTTCAAATATATCAGATTTGAAAGAAGAAGCAGATTTGAGTTATTTTGCAATTGATTTTTTAGAAATATTAGCAACTTACTCAGCTTTAGATAAAAATTTAATTGGTAAAATATTACAAGGAAATAATTCCTTCGTTCCAGATGATAGTTTTATAGGATTTTCAAACTCTGCCGAAGTTCAAATAAATAAAATAGATATTCTTGACAAAATATCTATTGAAAACTTTGATAATTATTTAGAAAGGGCTGAAAAAGACAATAAATCACAAAAACGAGATAAAGAATATCTTCAAAAATATTTTCAAAATATTAAAAGAGCATATGAAATTGCGACTATGGAAAGTAATGCATTAATTTTTAGAATTGGATAAAAACAACTACAGCTAACCGCTAGTAAGCAATTAAAACACATCAATGAAAAAATTAGTTTTCCTTTTTTTTATTTTAAAATTGAATTTTGGGTATTCTCAAATGAAACCTGCCACAATTTTTTTCGATGATAATACTTCAATACTAGGTTTGGGAGAAATAAAAAAAGATAAAATATATTTCAAAGTTGACGAGAAAGATGAAGCAAGTGAATGGAATTATGATATGGCAACGTCATTAGTGTTTTCAGGCTATGGTTTCTCAGAAAAATATGAATATGTAAAAATTGGTAAAAATGCAACACCGCAATTAATCCAAGTTGCCGATGAAGGAAATATAACTTTATATAAACAAATAAAAGTTACAAATTCTATACTTGATGTGATGCAGAACGGTTATTATCTAAATAATGGGCAACGTATGGGAGGTAACAATTTATTGGAATCGGAAGTTAAATATATCTACTATGTCAAGAAAAAGGGAGATGATTTTGCAATGTTGTTTCCTTCTCACTCAAAAGAGAAAATGCTAGCTTACTTTTCTGATTGTCCGGCATTGAAAAAGAAAATTGAGCAAAAGGTTTTTACGAAAAAGAATATTGAGGAAATGATTGAATATTATAATAACTATTGTAACGATGAACAATAGCTTAATTTTGCCAGCCACTAACAGCGGTTTCAAGAAATGGCGAAAAATGTGGTAAACTCACGTTTTTCTTTCGCAAGAAATATTATCTCAGTGGAAAATTAAGCGGTTACGAAGTTCGCAACCACCAAGATGGCGGATATATCTCTAAGTATGATTGCAAATCCGCCTTTACTTTGTCATTTCCGAGGCATCAAGTTTGTATCCCACTTCAACAACTGTTCGTCTCCCACAAAAAAACAGTAAAAAACCCCAAATTTTACGTTAAAGACCCCATGAATGGGGTTCGAGACGTCAAATTTGGGGTTATACAACGCCATGCATGGGGTTAGAAATGCCATAAATGGGGTTTCGGACGCCAAATTTGGGGTTATACAACCCCAAAAAAGGGGTTCCCAACGCCATGCATGGGGTTATTTGGGATAAATGACATCGGGCAAAAAAAATACCCTTTCGGAAGCGAGTTCCAAAAGGGCATTAGAATAAAAAAGATCTTTTTTAAGAAGCAGTAGATGTATCTGCCGTTTTTGTGGCAGAAGCAGTAGTACCCGTTCTGTTAAAAAACTGTGCTATTTCATTTATCTTATTCTCAAAACCGGGAGCTTTGGTTGAGGCTTTATATTTGCTGTAGTCATAATCGGTAAGCGCAGCCTGATAGTTGTCAAAATCATGCAAAATCTTATTGTTACTAAGTCCGTCA
>NZ_JADKPR010000053.1 GCF_015351475.1 Flavobacterium sp. HJJ
AGGAAATAGCCGTGCGTAACAATGAAAAAAATGAGTAAAATTTTCATGAATTTAAGAAAAATTAAAACATATAATTTATTTTGGTTAGTTGCTTTAATAATATTAGTCATCGGATTAATTCAGACTAAGAATGAAGATACAACTTTTGATATAAATATCCATGACACATATTTTGTAATTGCACATTTTTATTTTGCTCTTTTTTTGAGTTTAACTTACTATCTGATAGGACTTGGATATTGGGTTGTGCAAAAAGCTATGAAAAGAAAACTAATAAATGTATTGACGATAATTCATTCTGTAATTCTTAATGGAAGTTTTTTAGTTTATTGGTTAGTAATTGGATATAGTAAAGCTTTTTTAAATACTCCTTTTCCCCTATTTGACAATTATCAGTTAATTAACCAAACACTTGTTGTTCTAACGATATTGATATTATTAATTGGACAACCAATTTATATTATAAATTTAGTAATAGGAATTTTTAAGAAAGAGAAAAAGGCCATCTCCTAACACTTGCTACAAGAGATTGGGGCAATTGGCTTAATTTGAAAATAGTCTTGTATTTGGGAATTTTGGCAGATCCGAAAATAAGGCTTAATTTAATCCCAAACCTCTTATAGCAAGGGGACGTTGGCAGAAACCCATAAGAAAAATTCTGAATGGAAAATAGAATTCTAAATATTTATAATGAGTTGATAAAATTCTCTAATTCACTTTTGAATTTAGAAACTTCGATAACAGACAATCGAATTGAAGATTTCGAAAATAATCTCGGATATAAACTACCGAAAGATTTTAAATACTTACTTAAAAAACATAATGGATTTTCTTTAAGCGCAACTGAAATTTATGGAATTGGAAAAGAGTTTGGAGAAAATTCCCTTGACAAAATATATGATTTTGAACATAACGAAGTAGGAAATCCGATGCCAAAATATTTTCTTCCATTTTCACCTGACGGTTATGGAAATCATTATTGCTTAGATTTATTGAGAATTGAAAATGAAATATGTCCTATTGTATTTTGGCAACACGATTGCAATTACGAAAATATCACTGAAGTTGAAACTTGTAATATAGATTTTGCTGAATGGATTAACGAAGTAATGATTGAATGGACTCTTGAAGAATATAATTATGATGGAACAGAAAAATAAAAATGGGCTATCTGCCAACACTTGCTACAAGAGATTTAGGCAATTGGCTTAATTGGAAAATGGTCTTGTATTTGGGATGTTTTGGCAAATCCGAAAATAAGGCTTAATTTAACCCCAAACCTCTTGTAGCAAGGGAACGTTAGCGGTTATATATTAGAAAAAAATGAGAAAAAAGACCTTTACATTATTACTATTTTCAATTCTAATTTCTTGTGCAAAAAAGAAATCAGAGGTCATAAATTTTTCTAATAATAAAAGTCCTATCGCTAAAAGCATAAGCCTAAAACAAACACCTAGAATTGAGGAACCTAAAAAATTAGAAATTGAGCCTTATGATTTTGATACAATACTAAAAAATGGTTTTCATTTATCTTATCGAGTTTATAAAGACACAATTGAAAATGAAACTTTACAGAGTTTAACTTTAGTAAAAGGAAAAAAAGATATAAAACAAATTAGCGAAACAAGCTTTCCAATGTTGCATAAAAACTTGGGCTATATTGGTGCTGATTTTGGAGAGACTTTTCTATTTGTTCAATCATTTGGTTCTGGAAATCCTCACGAAATACAACTTATTGAAAAGGAAAATGGAAAAGTAATAACTACTGGTGTTTTAGTTGACCAAAATGAAATTGAAAAAGTGTTACTTTATATAAAAAATGAACACGAGAAAAATGAAAAATTAATTTTGCTTGATATCAAAAATAATAAAGAAAAAATAATAACCGATTTTGATAATTTAGAATGTACTCACACTGGTGGATTAAGAAACTGTATCGTAATTGACGCAGTGACGAAGAATGAAATTATTATAAAAACTGATTCGGAAGAAGACAACCTAACAAGAAAATACAACCGCTAACACTTGCTACAAGAGATTTGGGCAATTGGCTCAATTTAAAAATGGTCTTGTAGCAGGGAAGTTTTGGCAAATCCGAAAATAAGGCTTAATTTAATCCCAAACCTCTTGTAGCAAGGGGACGTTATGTGTGATCGCTCCGTGAACGAGAAGCAGACAATTTTAATCAGGAATTTTAGAGACGAAAATGATTAATTGAGACAGAAACCGAGCAAGCTGAAAATTGAAGCGCAAATCGTTTTTTAATTGTTGTGGAAAAGCAAATGTTAATCACTTTTTTTGATAATCGAAGCGGAATATTTTTTGTCGATTTATTTTGAGGATTAATAAACGACTTTAAAAATTGAAACTATGAAAATAATTGGAATCGACAATCGGAAGGCGGAAAAGCTTTGTGCAATTGGAATAGATAATCGAAATCGAGTTTCTGACGTGCTTTCCGTTCGTGTCGCGACCACACATAACCGCTACTACAACGGATTTGGGCAATTGGCTTAATGGAAAAATGGTTTTGTGTTTGGATGATTTGGCAAATCCGAAAATAAGGCTTAATTTAATCCCAAACCCGCTGTAGTAGCAACACGTTACTGGAGACTTGTGCCGAAATTACGCAGAAGAAAACAATTAGAAAATACGCATTTTGATTCCGCAATAAAATTTAAAAAGCAGAAGCGTGAAAATTGGAATTTGAAAAAGCAGAAAACCGAAAAACGTTGCGCTTAAAATTGCAAACCGAAAAGTAGAAACGTGAAAATTGGAATGTGAAAATTGGAATGTGAAAAGCTGAAGCGTGAAAGTTGAATTTGCTAACAGAAACGTGAAAAATAGAAACAGAAATTTAAAAATAATACGCCGAAAATTACGAACCGAAATACAGAAACTTAAAAATGGAACCTGCCAACAGAAGCGTGAAAAGTCAGCGGTTAAATTCATAATTTCGGTCAAAAACAAGCCTCCAGTAACACTTGCTACAAGAGATTTGGGCAATTGGCTTAATTTAAAAATGGTCTTGTACTTGGGAAGTTTTGGCAAATCCGAAAATAAGGCTTAATTTAACCCCAAACCTCTTGTAGCAAGGGAACGTTACCTGCAAGCTTAAAGCACCTTACAAATAATGAAAAACTTTTTCACAACATTTTTACTTCTAATAATCTTAAATTTAAATGCTCAAAATGTAAGTCGAGTATATAAAGTTGAAAGTAAAACTTTTGAAATTAAGAAAAAATATGCTGTCCAGGAAATAATTTTAATTTCTGATTCTACTTATGTTCATAAGAATTATAGACTTGATAATAAATCTCAAAAAAAAATATATAGAGATTTTGATTGTGTAAAAACCGAAGGGACTTATAAAAAAGAAGGAGCATTTTATTTATTTAAGCCAAACAATCAAAATTTTGAAATTGGTCGTTACAAAATAAGTGACAATAAAATCATTTACTTTTATGACTGGAAGAAAAATAAAATTAGAAGAGGCGCAGAATATAAACGAATATAAAGCCAGCAGGTAACACTTGCTACAATAGATTTGGGCATTTGGCTTAATTTAAAAATGGTCTTGTTTCAGGGAAGATTAGGCAAATCCGAAAATAAGGCTTAATTTAACCCCAAACCTCTTGTAGCAAGGGG
>NZ_JADKPR010000054.1 GCF_015351475.1 Flavobacterium sp. HJJ
GGTTTTGAGGATTTTTGAATTCTGAAAGGTGATTTAGGCGGGGTTTACCAGTTTTAAAGGGATCCAAGGGGTTTCTTTAGCGATTATTCAATACCAAGGAATAGTCCTGTCCTGCGGGCATCCTCCCTTTGAAGGGGAATCTGAGCCGACTTTACTTGTTTTCCTTTTCAAAATAACATATACGTATATATAAGTACCGACTATCTTCTCTAACACAAAAACCCTAATAAAAGCGGAAATCATTAAAAAACCATAATTCAGCAATCAACATGGAAGCACATAACAGGATGAAGCTATTGATCATACTGCAGAAAGGAAAGATTTCTTTAATAGAGAATTCGGCACCACAAACAAATTCATCAGAAGTACCATAATATATAGTCACAGTAACACCATCTGGATTTAGAATATGTCCATTGGTAAAAACTACATTACCGAAGAAACCGGCAAGTTCATAATTTTCAGTTAGCAACATAATAGGATCTTCGGTTCTCGCTATTACTTTTGAAGGATCCTCCAAATCCATTAAAAAAGACCCAAACAATATTGATGCTTTTCATTCGCACCATGATATATAGCAAGCCACCCTTTTTCGGTTTTTATTGGAGAAGCACCTACACCGATACGGGCGATGTCCCAAAAACGACTTCTTGTACGCAGAATACACTGATGATCCCGCCAATGAATTCCATCAGGAGAAGAAGCTAGCCATATATAATTCCCGCCAATTTCCAAACTGCTTGGACGGTGGAGAGCATAAAAAAGATTATTGATTTTTTCTTCAAAAATAGTACAGTCTTTATTGTGCGGAGGCAGTATCATTCCGTAGGACTGAAAACTTAACCAATCGAAAGTTGTGCGCAAGCCCACTCCAACTCCATTGGGAGATACAGCTGTATAGGTCAGATAATAAACACCACCTATATATGACAACCGGCAATCCTCAATTCCAAATGACTCCAAAAAACCTTCACCTATTAATGAAAAACATCCTTCGGGCTCATAGAATTTTCGCCCGTCATCACTGCACACCAACCGCAAATGCGATAATGTAGTTAAATAATCAGCTTCTTTATATTTGACAACCCTCGCATCTTTGGCAATCATTTCGGGATCATTCTCGGGAATTTCAATAATTTGAATTCCTATTTCAGTAAGAATTGGAAACGACACAACATTATCTTTTTGTTCCAGTCTCTTTCAGCAACGCGGATAATCATCCATATTTTACCATCAAATTGGAACACACCAGGATTTAGAAGACAAACTACCTGAAGACCTTCGCGACTTGGGACTACTTCAGAAGGAAACAATATAGGATTTTCAGGAAACCGCTTAGCAATATCTTTCATAACTCTGAATTTCATCAATTAAAAAAAATCAGAAGTAAGAAAATCTAAAAACAGCACATTGGTTTTGCTGTTACTTTATTATTTAGATTTTTACACTAAGGCAAGAGGAATTCAGACACGAAAGGGCTGAAAACAAAAAAACTTCTCAAGAAGAGAAGTTTTTAGTGCGGATAATAGGACTCGAACCTACACGCCTTGCGGCACCAGATCCTAAGTCTGGCATGTCTACCAATTTCACCATATCCGCTCAATTGTGGGTGCAAAGATAATCATAACTTCGAATATTCAAAGAATTTTTTAAAAAAAATTATTAATTCTGTTTTTTGTATTTTTGATTCTTAAAAAAATCTGATTCAATGGAAGATATAAAATCATATGTTACAAAACACAAAGAACGGTTTATCAACGAGTTAATTGAATTATTGAAAATTCCATCTGTAAGTGCTGACACTGCTTTTTCCCAAGATGTCCTTGACACTGCCGAGGCAGTAAAAACAAGTTTAGAGGCCGCAGGATGCGATTTTGTCGAAATTTGCGACACCGCCGGCTATCCAATTGTATATGGAGAGAAAATAATTGACCCAAATCTGCCTACAGTATTAGTTTACGGCCATTATGATGTTCAGCCTGCCGATCCATTAGAATTATGGACTTCTCCCCCATTTGAACCTATTATCAAAAAAACAGACATCCATCCCGAAGGCGCTATTTTTGCCAGAGGTGCCTGTGATGACAAAGGCCAGATGTACATGCATGTAAAAGCTTTTGAATATATGATACAAAGCAACACTTTACCTTGCAACGTAAAATTCATGATCGAAGGTGAAGAGGAAGTTGGAAGCGTCAGCCTAAAAACATTTGTAGAAAACAATACCAAGAAACTAAGAAACGATGTCATTCTAATTTCGGACACAGGAATGATTTCCAATCAGCAGCCTTCCATTACAACTGGACTTCGCGGTTTGAGCTATGTGGAAGTTGAAGTTACTGGTCCTAACCGCGACTTGCATTCCGGACTATACGGTGGCGCAGTAGCTAATCCTATTAATGTTTTGGCTAAAATGATTGCCCAGCTTCACGACGAAAACAATCATATTACAATTCCTCGCTTTTATGACAATGTCGAAGAGCTTTCTCTTGAGGAAAGAGCCGAAATGGCCAAGGCTCCTTTTGATCTTGATAAATACAAAAAAGCTTTAAACCTAAATGATATTTACGGCGAAAGCGGCTATGTAACCAATGAGCGAAATTCGATCCGACCAACGCTGGATGTAAACGGAATTTGGGGCGGTTACACTGGCGAAGGTGCAAAAACCGTTATTGCCAGCAAAGCTTTTGCCAAAATCTCCATGCGTCTGGTTCCAAACCAAGACTGGGAAGAAATCACAGAACTTTTTACCAAACACTTTATCAGCATTGCTCCTGCGGGCGTTACCATAAAGGTTACACCTCATCACGGCGGGCAGGGTTATGTAACTCCAATTGACAGTATTGGGTATCAGGCAGCTAACAAAGCATACGCCGAAACCTTTGGAATTCCAGCAATTCCAGTACGTTCCGGAGGAAGTATTCCAATAGTTGCTTTATTCGAAAAAGAATTAAAAAGCAAAACAATCCTTATGGGATTTGGCCTTGACAGTGATGCCATTCACTCACCCAACGAACATTTTGGCGTTTTTAATTTCCTGAAAGGAATCGAAACCATTCCGTTGTTCTATAAATATTTTGTGGAGCTTTCAAAATAAATCGCATCTAACATAATTCAAAATCCGTTCAGTGATGAGCGGATTTTTTTGTGTCTTATTCTAAATATTTGAAGCTATTTCCAGCTGTCCACTATATCTGTTGTCCCGAACCCCGGGACAACAGGATGCCGTTTCCATCTGGGCTAGGGCTTTTGAATTTTATAAAACATTGATTCTTAATATTAAATCACATCAGCATTAGGTGTTTTCTGTAAAAAAATATTCAAAAAAACTTGCTT
>NZ_JADKPR010000055.1 GCF_015351475.1 Flavobacterium sp. HJJ
GTACGACAGCTAAAAAACAAAAGGAACGCTGAAAGACAACTACTAAAAATACCAAATAGAAGATGAAATATCTAACAGAATATGAAAAAGAAGATGGAATATGTGCTGGACACATATTTGCAGAAACTTTAGAGGAAGCAGAAAAGCTAGCAAAACAAAAAGGAGAAACAGTTGTTGGACATATTCCTCCTGATTGTACTGACTGCGAAAGAGAGGGAGAACTAGTTGAAACCGTTTAGACCTGCGTTTCTTTGAGCACTTTGTTTTGAAGCAAAGCCTTGTCCTGAGGAACCTAAAATTTTACCATTAGGAGATACTGCTCTCCAACGCCATTTTCCTGCTGTGTCTGGATAGACTTCTAATCTGTACTTTGTCATTTGTTATTATATTAAAAGGTTAAATTAAGTCCTTTGAAATTGTGTTTGTTATTTAGAATGATTATAAATTGCATTTAAGTATTGTAATTGATGGACGTTTTAACGTACATTTGCAGTGTTGTTAAATCAAAAAATACAAAAACTCCCTACCGATAATCGAGAGCTTTGTTTAACATCAACAGCATCTTTGACAGACCTGTGTACCAAAGTTTAACTAAAGTTAGCCTAACTACTTATTACAGTAGAAACAAAATGGTTTACTTAATTTAACTTCTTTTTTACTTCTCCAATGGATAAAACTCCAAAAACATACAAGTTTTCTCAAAGTAAATAGAATTAAGAATTAGACAGTTAGATTGTTTAGACTGCGAATCTAAACTACATAGAGTTCAAAGAACAAAAAGCATTCAGACTTACTAATCGGAAGTAAACTGATAATAGAGCAACAAGAATTAAGGCTACTGTTTACGAGACAAGTATAGCCTTTATTTATATTTAAACCACACAAGTTGCAAAAATATTAAACTTTCTTTATACTCACAAGAAATTTAACAATTATTTTCCGCACAACAAACACAATTTCAAAAAACAAACATAGCCGTCGTACAACAGCTACTAAGCAATATAGCGGTTTTAGGCTTAATTTAAAAATAATTTTGTATCTGTTAAATTTGGCGCAAAACAGATAAAACACTGAATATCAACCCGCTACATCGCCTAGTAGCAAGACGTTATGTGACAGCTACAGAAAAAACGACGCTGAATTCAACATTATAAATATTAAAAAAACAATTAACGCTTTTTAATTTCAGACTTGGTTGGAATCGCAATTTAGAACTGAAACTCTAAAATTTGAAAGTTGGCCTAATTATGATAAATAACTTCCGTCTTCAGAAATGTTAAGAGAGTTAACTAACGTTTGAATAAAAGAATCTTTATCATTTTGACTTTCGAAATTGCAATTTATAGCTAAACCAAAATATCCGTCTTCTAATACAAAATTAATTTTCGGAGTAAATTCCTTTATATGTTCAGCGATTTTTTTTGTTGCACTATTTGAATTGGATTGAAAAATATACTCTATCATAATCTATTTTTTTGTGTTAATAATTAATACAAATATAGAAATAATTTATTAAAATATAATTAACAATAAATTATATTTATTATTAAATATTTCATTAGATTTAAATCCGAATAGAAAATTGAAATATGGAAACTTGAAAGTTGGAAACTTGAAAGTTGGATGCGTAAAATGGAATGAAATTTCGCGGAAATAAACACACGTAAATAGCCGTCACATAACACTTGCTACAAGCGATTTGGGCATTTGGCTTAATTTAAAAATGGTCTTGTATTTGGGATGTTTAGGCAAATCCGAAAGATTACGCATTTTTAATCCCAAACCTCTTGTAGCAAGGGAACGTTGTATGCAATTGCAAAGAAACCACTATGATAGAAGAACTTATACAAAAAACCAACGACAAAAAGTTTTATAACGATTGTGATTTGAAAGTTGAATCATATAGTTTTCGAACTTCAGATAATACTTTTGAAATGATACTTTCAATTAATCAGAATAGCTATGATATTCCAGTTGAATATGAAGAATGGAAATTGACTTGTAGTAATACTGAAAAATTTGATGGCTTTTTTTGGAGTTTAACTTTGCCATATGTTAAAATGAAAATCTTGGACAAACATCCATTATTACTAATTTTTCATGAAAATGAACTCGAATGTGAAATTAAAGGCAAACCAGAAAACGTAAGTGAATTTATTGGCGACATTACTAATGTTTTGGAAAAAGAAACGGGAAATTGGATTCCCGTAAAAGAATATTTTTGGAATAATGAGGAATACTATGAGAAATACTCCAAGAGAACAATCTGTATTCCAAAATCTTTGGAAAATCCTATTCGTAAAATATGTGAAAAACATAAATTAAATTTTCAAATAAATAATGAAATTATAGATGAAGATAAAGGTTTCGCCGACAAACCAAAGTCAAAAATTTTAATATTTGGAAATGAAGATGTAAGCCCAAATGATTTTAATCTGAATCAACCATTTATAATCGCAGAAAAGTTTACCGCAGAAAGAACTAAATAGAAGCAACTGCATACAACACTTGCTACAAGAGATTTGGGCAATTGGCTTAATTTAAAAATGGTCTTGTATTTGGGAAGTTTAGGCAAATCCGAAAATAAGGCTTAATTTAACCCCAAACCTCTTGTAGCAAGGGAACGTTA
>NZ_JADKPR010000056.1 GCF_015351475.1 Flavobacterium sp. HJJ
CTACCGAAGCCGACCCGTTAGTTCCACCGTTACAAGCCACGTTGGTTTGCGAAGTAGTTGCGGTAATTGCCGTAGGCTGTGTTATGGTAAAGTTTTTTGTGATTTGACAATTGTTGGCATCCGTGATGGTACAGGTGTAAGTGCCAACAGCCAATCCTGTAGCCGTAGCAGCCGTTCCACCAGATGGAGCCCATGAATAGGTATATCCGCCGGCACCACCGGCAGCAGTTACCGAAGCCGACCCGTTAGTTCCGCCGTTACAAGTCACGTTGGTTTGCGAAGTAGTTGCGGTAATTGCCGTAGGCTGTGTTATGGTAAAGTTTTTCGTGATCTGGCAGTTGTTGGCATCCGTGATGGTACAGGTGTAAGTGCCAGCAGCTAATCCTGTAGCTGTAGTAGCCGTTCCACCAGATGGAGCCCATGAATAGGTATATCCGCCAGCACCACCGGCAGCAGTTACCGAAGCCGACCCGTTAGTTCCGCCGTTACAAGCCACATTGGTTTGCGAAGTAGTTGCGGTAATGGCCGTAGGCTGCGTTATGGTAAAGTTTTTTGTGATCTGACAATTGTTGGCATCCGTGATGGTACAGGTGTATGTGCCAGCAGCCAATCCTGTAGCCACAGCAGCATTTCCTCCGGATGGAGCCCATGAATAGGTATATCCGCCGGCACCGCCTGCAGCAGTTACCGAAGCTGACCCGTTAGTTGCTCCATTGCAGGCCACGTTGGTTTGCGAAGTGGTTGCGGTAATGGCTGAAGGCTGCGTAATTGTGAAGTTAACGGCTGTAGTACAATTATTTGCATCAGTTACAGTACAGGTCCATGTACCAGGAGTTAGTCCAGTTACCGAAGTTGTACCATCACCCGTTGGGTTGCCAGGTGTCCAGTTATAGGTATAACCACCCGCTCCACCAGTTGGTGTGTTGATTGCAGCAGCTCCGTTAGAACCACCATTACAAGAAACATTGGTTTGTGAAGCCGCAGCAGCTGTTATAGCTGTAGGCTGAGTAATAGTAAAGTTAACTGCTGTAGTACAATTATTAGCATCAGTTACAGTACAGGTCCACGTACCAGGAGTTAGTCCAGTTACCGAAGTTGTACCATCACCCGTTGGGTTACCTGGAGTCCAGTTATAGGTATAACCACCCGCTCCACCCGTTGGTGTGTTGATTGCAGCAGCTCCGTTAGAACCACCATTACAAGAAACATTGGTTTGTGAAGCCGCAGCAGCTGTTATAGCTGTAGGCTGAGTAATTGTAAAGTTAACGGCTGTAGTACAATTATTAGCATCAGTTACAGTACAGGTCCACGTACCAGGAGTTAGTCCAGTTACTGAAGTTGTACCATCGCCAGTTGGGTTACCTGACGTCCAGTTATAGGTATAACCACCCGCTCCACCAGTTGGTGTATTGATTGCAGCAGCTCCGTTAGAACCACCATTACAAGAAACATTGGTTTGTGAAGCCGCAGAAGCTGCTAAAGCAGTAGGTTCTGAAATAGTAAAGTTTTTTGTGAGTTGTGTCGATTCGTTATCTGTTATAAGGACTGAATAAGATCCAGCTGTTAAACCAGAGGCTGTAGCTCCATTTCCTCCAGAAGGAGACCAAGAATAGGTATAAGGAGCAACACCTCCCGCAGCAGTTACTGAAGCTGAACCTGAGGTTCCGCTGTTACAAGCCACGTCGGTTTGTGAAGTTGTTGCCGACAGGGCAGCATTTGTAGTAAAAGTTAAATCTGTACCATAACTTGTGCCTGCAGAATTGATGGCATACGCTCTAAAGTGTACAAGTGTTCCAGCTGGTAAAGAAGAAATAACTGCACTAAAACTTCCTGTTCCAGTTCCATTTGTAACTTTGTTATTTGAAGTAGTAGGATTGCTGGCTGTTGCCCAGACAATACCTTTTTCGGTTACAGTGGCTCCGCCATCTGCAGTAACATTTCCTCCTAATGTTGCTTTTGAAGCACCTACTCCAGTTGCTGCGGTTGTTGAAACTGTTGGAGTTGTGAGTGGACTTACAGCTACACATGTTGATATTACGCTGCATAAGCCTATTGTTACAACAACTGCATAATTACCACTACTTGGCGGTGTATACGATTGTCCGTTTTCACCAATTAATATAGTTGCTGGACATTGAATCCATTGGTAGATAGCGCCAGGCTGATCCGCTGTTAAAACACCAGATGTTTGAGTTACGGTATCAATTACTTCACATACATCATTAACAGTAATAGTAAATACTTTTTCAAAGCTAAGACCACCCAGATCTGTAGTTTTCACACGAACAGAGTAGGAAGATTTAGTTTCAAAATCAGGACTAACAGTAATTTTCAAATTGCTCCCCGAAATGGTAAACACAGCATTATCTGTATCTCCAGTCCCAGACACTAAAGTATAGGTAAACGAGCTGTCATCAACATCGGTAGAAGAAAGAACTCCCACAGTTGAATTAGCCGCCACATTTTCGTTAATCGCAGTAGGTGAAAGGGCTAAATTAGTTGGA
>NZ_JADKPR010000057.1 GCF_015351475.1 Flavobacterium sp. HJJ
GTTAGCGGTAGTGTTTTTTGATGACTTCTTCAACTGTGTTTTCTGCAAACAAAAACATATTTTGGTCATTAATTGTTTCCTTGAAGTTTTTTAATATTTTAATTTTCTCTTTTACTTTTTCCAATAAATCAAGTTTGGGTTTTCGGATATTTTTCAAATACATAATATCTTGTAGAAGACAATCTGCATCATCCAAATCACTTAACAATACAAATTCGGTGAAAAATATTTCATAAACATCAACTTTATCAACTATTCTATCAGTATCATAAGAAAGAATTACTCTAGAAAAAATGGAATGTTCATAATCCTTTAGATTATTCAAGTCAAGTTTTAAATTCTCCCATTCAATTTCATCAAATGTGTCAAGAATTTCATAAATTAAATCGTTGCCTTCATAAAACCAAAAATCACCATCGATGTCTTTGTAAGTTTTTATTATTTTTTTAATTTTCGATAGTTTGTTATCCATAAAATATTAAAAAATATTTGTTCGTAAATTTTCGGCAACATTACCGCTAACGGTCTCGCGCTACAAGCGGTTTGGGACTAAATTAGCGTTATTTTTCGGTTTAGCCAAATTCTTGCAAATACAAAACCATATTTGAATTAAGCCAATTGCCCAAATCGCTTGTAGCGTGTGTTATGGTGTGTAGCTCGACGATTGTTGAGCACGGACGATTAGACATTCCAATTATCTATTCCAATTTCGGCAAGTTTTTCCGACTTCCGATTTCCGTTCCAAATAGTTTTCGCTTTTGAGTTTCAAACTTCTGTTAATTCTCAAAAAAAATCGACAAAAAATTCCGCTTTCGGTTTTCCAAAAAGCGGTTCACGTTTGTTTGTCCGCAACAATTAAGTGTTGGATTTCGGTTTAGATTTTCGTCGGCTCGGTTTCAGTTTCGGTTTGGATTTTCCTAACTAAACACCTGATTAAAATCGACTGTTGTTCGTCGGAGCTATACACCATAACGTTCCCTTGCTACAAGAGGTTTGGGATTAAATTAAGCCTTATTTTCGGATTTGCCTAAACTTCCCAAATACAAAACCATTTTTAAATTAAGCCAAATGCCCAAATCTCTTGTAGCAAGTGTTAGCAGTAGCCAAGTTATTTATACTGGTATTCGTTTTTTATAATTCCTTTTCAGTTTTTTCAAAGTAAATACTTTCTCCACTATCAGGGTCGCCAATTACAAATTCAATTCTATAGTTTCCAAATCCTCGGTCAATGTGAGCAGAAGTAACCAAATTTGAGCATTTTAACGACAATTCATTATATTCAAATTGATAGTCAACTTCATATTTTCCACTTTGACAAACGTCAATTGATGGAGTTGGTGTCAATCTAAAAGTACCGTTTTCAAAGAATTGAAGTTTATATTTGTCATAAGTATTTCTGTCAAAGTCAAGTTGAGTAACTTTTACAATATGATATGTTCCTACTAAATCTTTAGTTTGTGGTTTTCTTGTAAATATTTCACTAAACAAATTAAACACTAAAAAAATAATAACAATGCTTGATGGAATTCCCGCAAGTATAATTCCTTTTTTTCGTGTGTTATTGTTTAATAAAAAAGCAAGTCCGACTAAAAAAGCCAAACCCATAACAATCATAATTGAAAATATTAGTAAGTTAAATATCATTTTGGCTTTCGTTCATTAAATTTTCGTCTTCTGCGGATTGGTTACTGCTAACGTCCCCTTGCTACAAGAGGTTTGGGATTAAATTAAGCCTTGTTTTCGGATTTGCCTAAACTTCCCAAATACAAGACCATTTTCAAATTAAGCCAAATGCCCAAATCTCTTGTAGCAAGTGTTACTGGAGGCTTGTTTTTGACCGAAATTATGAATTTAACCGCTGACTTTTCACGCTTCTGTGGCAGATTCCAATTTTTACGTTTCTGTTTTTCGGTTTGTAATTTTCGGCGTATTATTTTTAAATTTCTGTTTCTATTTTTCGATTC
>NZ_JADKPR010000058.1 GCF_015351475.1 Flavobacterium sp. HJJ
TATTAACTATTTTACTGCCTTGATAACTTTAAATAAAGATAAATTATTATTAGGGAATAATCCTTAGTCCTTTGCTGAAACATATGATTTATAAATAACTCGTAGATTATTTGAACGTTTTCCGTTTTCTAATGATTTAAAATCTAGAGACTCAGGATTATTCACTAATTATTTTTAACTATTTAAGACTTCATATTAGAAACTTTATATGTTTTTCCGTCACCGGTTGCCTGAACTACTTTTGTTAAGTTTTCTGGAGTCTGAACTGTTTTGTCAAATGTAACGGTAGCAAGTTTTTTGTCAAAATCAACTTTAGCAGTCTGCACTCCGTCCAGTCCTGTTAATTCTTCCTGGATTGTTGCAGCGCATCCTACTGCACAAGTCATTCCTTCGATAGTAAAACTCGCTGTTTGGAGATTGGCTGCAGCAATTTCTTTTTTAGCTTTTGGAGCTGGTGCTTCAGCTGCAGCAGTTTCGTTTTTAATTTCTGATTTACTGTCTTTGCAGCTGGAAAAAAGTAACCCTGATATTGCTATAATTGCGATTGATTTTTTGAAATTCATTATGATGAGATTTTTAATTAATTTTTTATTTTTTGTGATTTACTGCAAAATTAATTAAAAAAGGAGTAATAGTTGCTAAAAATATTACAATTTTGCATCAAAATACAATTTATCATGACTAAACAGTTAAAGTGGATTTATTTATTGGTGCTGTCCTTAATTTGGGGAAGTTCTTTTATATTGATAAAAAAGGGCTTGATTGGACTGACTGCTCTGCAATTGGGTTCCCTGCGGATTATTTTTGCTGCATTGTTTTTGTTTTTGATTGGATTCGAGAGTTTAACTAAAATTCCAAGGCATCAATGGAAATATATTATGCTGACCTCTTTATTTGGTACATTTATTCCAGCCTATCTTTTTGCTATAGCAGAAACTCAGATTGACAGTTCAATTACGGCTATTTTAAATTCATTGACACCATTAAATACACTGATTTTAGGTGCTGTTTTTTTTGGGATTACTTTTCGAAAAAGTCAGATATGGGGTGTAATTATAGGGCTTCTGGGGTGTCTGCTTTTAGTTTTTAACGGGGCAGTAAATCATCCGGAGCAAAATTATTATTATGCTGTTTTGGTATTGGCTGCATCTATCTGTTATGCAGCAAATGTCAATTTAATCAAAAGGTATTTGTCGGATCTGACTCCTTTGAGTATAACTACTGGGAATTTTTTAATCTTGCTTTTTCCTGCTTTAGGAATTTTGTTTTTTACTGATTTCTTTGAAGTTGTTCATGTTGAAAAAGTACAGCATTCTCTTTGGTTTATATTGATTTTAGGAGTTGTAGGTACTGGAATTGCCAATGTTATTTTCTTTAAATTAATCCAGATTTCATCGCCTGTTTTTGCAACATCGGTTACCTATCTGATTCCTGTAATTGCTATTTTTTGGGGATTGCTGGATAATGAGGTGCTGACTTTTGTTCAGTGTGTAGGTGCTTTTATTATTTTAATTGGGGTTTATTTATCTGCTAAGAAATAGGACGTTTTTTTACAGCAGCTGCGTCTTTAAATCTTTTGTATTTTGCTGAATCTGAACTTAATTATAATCTTTAAGTGGTTGAAAAATTTAGTCATAATTTTTA
>NZ_JADKPR010000059.1 GCF_015351475.1 Flavobacterium sp. HJJ
GAATCTGTGGCAAAATTTCATCAATTAGAATCAATGTACAGGAATGACTGGATTCCAGCCATTTAATACATACGAAGGTTTTCTGTAGTTATTAATCAGTTCAGCATCTTTTTCCATAGTCAGCTGTCTGGATGCTGGATGTCTTTTACTTACATCGGCAGCTTTACCGGTTTCAAGATCAGTAGTGTTATATTCCCAATATTTGATGTTCTCTGCCTGATCTGTTACAGTTCCCCATCCTGACGGGCGAAGGCCTTCTGTTTTGCAGTCAATAAGGACAGCTTCGGCAAAAGGATATTTTATACCATGATTATCGGGGGCTCTTGCAATATCAGTTTCGGCATCGCCAATGGTTCTTATGATGCAGTTCACTAATACATTCCCGTGATTTTTATCAGTATTTCGCACCCACATATGAGGACCGGAATAAGAGACAAACTCGCAGCTGTTAAAGAAAACGGCTCCATATCCCAATACATTGTCGCCATGTCCTTGTATTTTCGAATTGTTTACATACACGCGCCCGGTGGCCTGCAGGGCATCGCCGCTTCCTTCAATAGAAGCGTTGTCAATAATCATTTTATCACCTACAGTCAATAAAGCCTCAGCCTGCGCGGGTTTTTCTCCTATGGACTGAATTGTTAGATTGGCAACGGTAATTTCCGAAGAACGGTGTACAGCCATTACAGCCCTAATATTATGAACATCTTTGTTTAAATTGGGATCGGGACTCATTTCACGAAAATTAAATACACCATTGTTAGCATATCGTATAATTGTACTATTTCGGTCTTCGCCAATGAAGGAAACTGCTTTTCGATTTGGACAGTTTATAATTTCATTGTAAATTCCTTTTTTGATCAAAATGGTAACGGGCTGGCTGTTATTTTCAGGAATAAAATCAACTGCGCCCTGAACTGTTGTGAAATCGCCTTTTCCATCTGCGGATACAATTATTTTCTTACTGTTTTTTGAAGGAGCAGTTTTTTTGGTCTGGAACTGCCATTGGTTTTTATTTATTTCAAAAGTCTGTCCATCGGCAAAACTAAAAACGTCTCTGTCGATAACAATATAATAGGTTTTATTGTAAGCCAAACGGCTGCTGTGAGGATAGATAAAAGCTGTGCTGCCATCAATCAGTACCGGATAAAAATGATAAGCGTCAATTGGTTTAGTGCCGCCTATATAATTAATCTGGTATTTGTGTGCAGTATTTAAATCTTCTTTATGCACTGTATAAATGCTGTCCTGCATGTAATTGTATATGAATTTGTCATATGGTGCGGGAGTACGGGTGTTTTTGGGCCCCGGAGCAACGGATAAGTCCAATTCATCTGCCAATGTATTATTGGAAGCATTATAAATACGTATTTTTCCTTTGTTGTGCAGATTTGGAACAGCATTAAAAATCAGCTTAAAACAGGTATCTGGATTTACATTTTTTGCTCCGCTGAGAGGGAAATGTACTATTTTATTATTGAATGTCTGTGCATTTGCTGATTGTATGCAGATGATTATAAAGAAATAAAATAACAAACGGGCAATTCTGAAAATTTGATTCTTTACTGCGATATTTTTCATAGCTGTTATTTTAGTTTGTTGTGCTATAAGTGATTTTAGTTGT
>NZ_JADKPR010000060.1 GCF_015351475.1 Flavobacterium sp. HJJ
GCAGCAAGCACCCAAAAAAACCGTAAAAAAACCTATGAAAAAAGTAATATTTGTATTCACATTATTGTCATTAATGACATCTTGCTGTAAAGAAGATGTTGATTTTAAACCAGATAATAATTATTCAATAGCATTAGACACTCTAAAAAATTATAGTGATTATATTTTGGGAGATTTCAATGGAAATTTTCTTATTAGTACTAACGTTCATGCTAAAGGTTATTCTGCAAGTATAATTTCTACGCCAATAGACTCTAGTTACATCCAATTTCAATTAGCATATAAACTCCTAGACAATAACATTGAAAAAAGTGTTTTTGTATCTTACAGATTTCATGAATCTAAAACTAAATTAAATTTAGTTACTTATAAATACAATACGTTTTCTGACTTTATAAATTTCTTCAGTAGAAGCTATTTTAATTATTATCAAATAAGCCACCCAAGAGAAAATATTCATAATGTTGGAATTGCTTACCAAAACTTTTACGATATAAATAACGACATAAACAGGTTTGATACAAATAAGTATAACGGACAAATTAAACCAAATAATTTTAATTT
Source organism: Flavobacterium sp. HJJ (assembly GCF_015351475.1). Taxonomy (GTDB): domain Bacteria; phylum Bacteroidota; class Bacteroidia; order Flavobacteriales; family Flavobacteriaceae; genus Flavobacterium; species Flavobacterium marginilacus. The sequence continues at coordinate 565 of NZ_JADKPR010000060.1, forward strand.
CAAAGTTGATAGTATTAAAGTAGTTGAAAACCCGATAAAGAAAGTAGAAGTTTATTACTCTTTTAAATGTATAGGCGTGAATGACTATTCTGATAAGTTTAAAATGAAGAATGGCAAAGGAAAATCGACATTTGAGTGGCAATAGCCTGCTGCTAACAGCGGTTTCAAGAAATGGCGAATTTCGTAGTGAATTCAAGTTCACATTTCGCAATAATATTTATCTTAGCCGAAAGTACGCAGTTACGAAGTTCGCCACTTCTTGAAGCCGCGGAACGTTATGCGTCAGCTTAAAAGACCGACAACTATGAAATTTAACGAATCATCGTATTTGACCTTTTTAATCGCATTTGTTTTGACAGCTAGCTCAAACTGCAACGGACAAAAAACTGTTAGTGCCATAGCTCAATATGCAGACAGTCTACAAACAAATTTAAACATTGACAACCAAGTTCAAAAGGTAATAAAACTTGGTAATGATTTTGAAATTAAAGTTGGGAAGAAAGAAATTTTTGAAGGGGTTGAAACCTACACACTATTTTTCTTGACACATAAAAACAAACTACTTTTTCTTGACACATCATTAACGGAATATGAGTTTGAGGACAAGCTATATCCAATCATTAGACAACTTGACAAAGAAACCTTTGAAATATTAGTAGAAGTAAATGAACGACCAAATAAAAATTCCTTAAAATATTTTAAAGTGTATCGAGACAAAATAATTAGCACAGAAAAATTGCCGACATTTATTTCAAAAGTATCAAATCTTGACAAAGACGACAATTTGGAATTTGCTGGTTTTTGGGATTGGGGTGAAACTTGGGGCGACAAAGGCTCGTTGACAGCATACAACCCAATACTTTACTATGAATTACGCCCAAACGGAATAACTTTGGACAGCACTTTGACAGTAAACAAAAACAAAGAAATTTATGGTGATTTTTATGGGTTCAAATACAATGAAAAAGTAGAAATCAAAACAAATGAAACAAAAAAACGTGAAAACGAAATTGACAGAATAAATGGGACAAAATAAAAGCCGAACGCATAACAGCTACTCCTATGAACG
>NZ_JADKPR010000061.1 GCF_015351475.1 Flavobacterium sp. HJJ
CATCTATGTAAAAGCATAACTTAGAGTTACTAAAAACGAAGATTATGCAATTACAAGATGCCTTAATTAAACCAAAGATATTCATTGGTTTAGATATTCACAAAAAAAGCTGGACAGTTTCCATTCAAACGGATTTGTTTTTTCACAAAACCTATTCGATGCCTTCTAATGCAGAGGATCTATATCAATATGTGGAGCGGACATTTCCTGATTACGAAGTAGATTTAGTCTACGAAGCAGGCTGTTGTGGATTCACCACAGCCCGCTATTTTTTAAATTTAGGTTGGAATGTTCTGGTGGTCAACCCCGCCGATGTGAAGACTGGGGATAAAGAACGGTATCAGAAAACAGATGCTTTAGATTCAAAAAATCTGTCTAACCAATTAAAAGCAGCAGTGCTAAAAGGAATTTATATTCCTTTGGAGGAGCAGGAACAATTTACGGCTTTGGCACGCCATAGGACCCAAGTCACCAAGAAACTCCGACAAACCAAAGCACATATCAAAAGTATGCTGCTTTTTCATGGTATAAAAGTTCCAGATGAGTTTGATAATCCGAACTGGAGTAAGGCTTTTATTATATGGTTAGAAGAATTAAAATTCAGTAACGTTTGTGGCGATTTAGCATTGCAGGGCAAAATAAGAATGTACAGATTCATTAAATCAGAGTATTTAGAAATCGCCAATCAGATGCGTGCTTATTGTAGAAAAACCCATAAGAAAGATTATAATCTATTGAGAAGTATTCCAGGAATAGGCGGTTACCTGGCAAGTGTAATCTTGGCAGAATGTGGTGATTTGCGCCGATTCAATACCGAAGGACAATTTAGTTCCTACATCGGATTAGTACCAGGGATTTATAATAGTGGAGGATCCGAGAAGTGTTTAGGGATAACTCCCAGAAGCCGTTCACAATTGAGGAGCTATTTAGTAGAAGCTGCATGGATAGCCATCAGAAAAGATGTAGAAATGCAAAACTACTATCGAAAACACCAAGGCAAAAACGTAAAAAGTGTTATCATTAAAGTAGCCCATAAAATGGCACGAAGAATATTATCGGTAATTAAAACCGAAACACCCTATCAAATCAATCGAAATCTAGAACTAGCAAAATAAAATATAATCTTAGCAAGCTCAGCCATACAAGAAAAAATAGACTGCAAAACAGCCAAGGAGGTTCTGTAAAATGAAGCCTCATTTTGTAGCAGGCAGCTATTTTATTTATTCTTACAATCATACCGATGCTGGTGGTCGCGTTCTAAAAACGAGAACCACATATAGGAGCGTGAGCCTTAAGAATTTTAAAAAATATACTATGAAATAAAAGAGAAATCAATTCTTGGCATTATTGAAAAAGTCAGAATAACTTTTTCTGTCCTATGCCTTCGGCGGACAAAAAGTTGTTTCCAACTTTTCCAACAAGCCGTTGCAACGGAATTATATACTCGAAAAATAACCCAAATATAACTCTCTCAAAAGTTGTGAATAACTTTACGATGCTTTACATAGGA
>NZ_JADKPR010000062.1 GCF_015351475.1 Flavobacterium sp. HJJ
GACACTATCCTAAAAAGTGTGTAAGTTTAAAAATATAGGGGTTTGGCTTTTTAATTAAAGTTGAACCCTTTTTTCAAATATAGTTAAGAACTGGTTGAGGATTAATCCCCAATTTTGGATTGGCATTGACCATTTTTTGGTTGCCTCTCTCAAAGCCAAATATACAGATTTTAAAACAGCTTCATCTGTAGGGAATGATAATTTGTTTTTGGTGTATTTTCTAATTTTACCATTGAGGTTTTCGATTAAATTTGTGGTATAAATTATTTTTCTGATTTCTATTGGGAAATCAAAGAATACGGTTAATTCTTCCCAGTTTTCAGTCCAGGATTTTACCGAATAGGGATATTTATCGTTCCATTTTATGGTAAAATCTTTAAGAGAAGCTTCGGCTGCTTGTTTGGTTGGAGCATTGTAAATTAGCTTCATATCGGCTGAAAATTCCTTTTTATCTTTCCAAACCACATAACGAGCAGAGTTTCTAATTTGATGTACTACACATATTTGTGTTTGTGATTCAGGGAATACATTTTTAATGGTTCCTGTAAAGCCATTTAGGTTGTCAGTGGCTGTAATTAGGATGTCTTGAACCCCTCTGGCTTTTAAATCCGTTAGAACTCCCAGCCAAAAACTAGCACTTTCATTCTTACCTAACCACATTCCTAAAACTTCTTTCTTGCCATCTCTATTGAGTCCAACAGCCAAGTAAATAGTTTTATTGACCACCTTTGAGTTCTCTCGAACTTTAAAAACGATGCCATCCATCCAGACAATTAAATAAACAGGCTCTAATGGTCTGTTTTGCCATGCCACAATATCATTGGAGACGCTATCAGTTATTCGAGATATAGTTGATGTAGAAACTTCAAAATCGTAGACTTCTCTTATCTGTTCTTCAATGTCACTATTGCTCATTCCTTTGGCGTAAAGAGATACTATAACATTCTCTAATCCATCGAGCATACTCTGACGTTTTGGAACAATTATGGGATTAAAAGTAGCATCTCGGTCTCTTGGAACCTGGATTTGAGATTCTCCAAAAGAAGATTTTATTTTTTTATTTGAAAAGCCATTACGAGCATTGGGAGTTGTCGTTTTCTCGTGCTTTTCATAACCTAAATGAGCATCTAATTCGCCCTCGAGCATTTTCTCTAAACCTCGTTTTTGTAACTGACCTAAAAAATTATAAAGGTCTTCACCTGTTTTGAATTGCTTCAAAAATTCATCCGATAACAAATCTTCTTTTTTCATAGAATGTGTAAAATTTAAAATTAAGTAAAAAAGATATTAGGGTTTGCACAAACCCTAATATCTTTTTTACTTACACACTTTATGAGATAGTACC
>NZ_JADKPR010000063.1 GCF_015351475.1 Flavobacterium sp. HJJ
GTTCCCTTGCTACAAGAGGCTTGGGATTAAATTAAGCCTTGTTTTCGGATTTGCCAAAACATTCCAAATACAAGACCATTTTTAAATTTAGCCAAATGCCCAAATCTATTGTAGCAAGTGTTAGTGGCTGGTATTATATTCAATTTGTTTTCGTTCAATAAATTTTTTCACTTCTGTTATTGATAAATAATCATCATCATTTAGATAGCAGTAAAAACAATCTTTGTTCAGTTTGGCTAAAGTAATAATTAATTTTTCTTCTTCTTTTTTATCGATTTTTTCTAACCATAAAAATTCAAATATTCCCTCAGCAAGTTTTTGCTCAATATTGTATTCATTTTCTACTTTTAGTTTATTAATCATTGACTCGATTGCTTTTGCGAGTTCAGCCATTTCAATGTCATTTCCATATTCTTCTACAAAGTAGCAAAGAATTTCAGACGACCAAAATTGGGTATCTAAATCCTCTGAATTTATATTTTTTATCAGTTGTTTGAGTAATAATTCATCTTTAACTTTCTCTACAATTGTTATTTCGTTATAATCGAATCGTTTAATTAGGTTTTTGTTTTCAAAACTGAATTGAACTTTCCAGCCAATATTATTTTCATTGATTTCTTGAAGAATAATTCCTTCTTCTGATGTTGAATTTAGTATTGCTTTTTGTCCAGTATAGTTCATTTTTGCAGATTTTTGAGATACTTGCCACTAACGTTTCGCGGCTATGCGAAGTGCCTTCTCTTTGCCGCTTCACTAATAATAGCTAAAATAGCCAAATTTTTCAATTTGTACTATTTTATCCAAAAAAAGCGGAAGGCATTTCTCATAGCCGCTGTTGGGAGTAGTTACTGACTTATACACAATCCATATTTTAATCAGTAACGGAGTTGGATAGACTACTCCTGTCTTTTTCTTTCTACACAATCCAAATCAATGAAACCAATTATTTATTGCGCTTAGCAAGCCTGCTAGGCGAAGTCAATAATAGGGGTTTTTGGGCGCTGTTTTTTTGGGATGTTTAAGTTTTCGAAAGTAAATTCTTGACTTTGTCATTTATTTTCGATAACTTCGCCAAGTCTTTTACGTTGTCAAACGTATTGAAAGTGAACTTTCTACGATTCCCAATCGAAAGACTTGAAGCCTAAATGCTTTATCCTTTAAACATCCCAAAAAAATATCCCGAAAATTTATTGTGCAAGAAACTCCGTAGTCTACTGCCAATTACTCCCAACGTGTTGCTACTACAGCGGGTTTGGGATTAAATTAAGACTATTTTTCGGATTTGCCAAATCTTTCCAAATACAAAACCATTATTCCATTAAGCCGAT
>NZ_JADKPR010000064.1 GCF_015351475.1 Flavobacterium sp. HJJ
GCTGGAGATTACACGTTCCAGGTGACGGACGCCAATGGCTGTTTCTACCAGGAACTGTATACAGTAAAAGCAGTAACACCTATTGCTATAGCAGGATCAGTGACCAATGGTATTTCATGTAATGCTGCCAATGGCATCAATACAAATGGTTCAGCCTCATTTACAGTTACAGGAGTATCACCAGCCTCTACATATAAATATGATATTAACGGAGGATCTGTAACCACAGGGCAGACAGCTTCTGTTATTACCCTTCCATCACTTGGAGCAGGAGTTTATGTAGTAACTGTTACCGATGAAACGACACTTTGTACGAGCTTTGCCTCAGTAACACTTGCAGAACCGGCATTGATTGCTTTCACGGCAGCTGCTTCAAAAGTATACTGTTCAGAAGATATTTCGCAGATTACGATAAGCGGTGTCAGCGGCGGAAGCGGCGTTTACAGCTATGCAGCAGTAAAAGCAGGCGATCCTGCTCCAGCAGTCTACAGCACTGCTCCAGCAGTTTCTGTAGATACGGATCTTACAGTATTGTCATGGGATGTTTATGTAAAAGATGCAGCAGGCTGTATTGTGATGCAGACAGTTGGAGTTCCATCTGATGCAGCTCCGGCAGTTAAGGCATTGCCAATACCAGCGCAGTGTTTTACAGGTTCGCCACTGACAGTTGATCTTTCACTTTATTTTGATGCACCGGCAGGCGGAGCAGTCTATACTGTAAACGGATCGGATATATCAGGTACAAGTGCAGTGCTGAATGCTTCAGGCAGTTATACCTTTGGAGTAAGAGACGCCAATGGCTGTACAGTTACAACACCATATACTGTAAATCCACAGCTTGGTATTGATGCTGTTCTGGTAAGCGATCTGACATGTCTTGCACCAGCCTCTATTAGCTTTACACTAAAAGCCGGAAGCGGTTCGTATACAGCTTATGAGGTTTCCTATAATGGGAATGCTTATGCAGCGGCAGTTTCACCAGACAGCTATAATTTTGCAGGCACTTATAAATTCAGAGTAACCGACAGCCAGGGCTGTAAGGCAGAGTCTAATGATGTGATTGTAACACCAAAAACAGTTCCATCTTTCACAGTATCTCAGGTTAATGTAAGCTGTTCAACAGGCACAGACGGCAGTATTACAGTAATTCCAGCAGATGGAATTGCGCCTTATACATTTGCATTATCAGGAGCAGTTTCAAATCACACAGGCGATGCATCAGGCATCTATACAGGCCTGCCAGCAGGAAGCTATACAATGATTGTTACAGATGCCAAGGGATGTGCTTCAGCAGCTGCAGCAGCA
>NZ_JADKPR010000065.1 GCF_015351475.1 Flavobacterium sp. HJJ
TGGATATGCAAACAAAAACTGCACATTCAGTTAAGCTACATTTTTATAATTAATTTGATTGTTAAATTCTTCAATAGTTGCATAGTTCAAAGCTGAATGTCTTCTTTTTCTGTTGTACCAAACTTCAATGTATTCAAAGATTTCCAGTTTCATTTGTTCTTTAGAAATCAGTTTGTTTCCATAAATTAATTCAGTTTTCAAGGATTTAAAAAAGCTTTCCGCTACTGCATTGGCCCAACAATTTCCTTTGCGACTCATACTGCGGGTTATTTTTTTATAAGAATCAAGAACATTTACAAACTTTTTGCTTGCATATTGAACACCTCTGTCAGAGTGAAAAATCAAACCTTTCTCAATATTTCGATTTTTAACCGCCATTTTCCAAGCTCCAAGCGTAGTTTCATTTGTACTCATTCCCTCACTTAAACTCCAGCCTATAATTTTTCGGTCGTATAAATCCATAATAGTTGTCAGGTATACAAATCCCTCTTTGGTTTGGATATAGGTGATATCCGAAACCCAAACTTTTGAAGGTGTTTTCACAAGAAACTCTCTATTTAATATATTTTCGACGATTAAATAATTATGATTAGAATTAGTTGTTACTTTGAATTTCTTGCTTAATTTACTTCGCAAGCCTAGCTCTTTCATATATTTTGCTACAGTAATTCTTGAAATTTTATAACCAAAATGCTGAAGTTCTAATGTTATTCTAGGACTTCCATATCGTTGCTTAGATTCAAAATAAATCAACGTTATTTGCTCTTGTATGGTAATTTTTCGTTGTGACCTGGCGGTAATTATTTGTTTTTTCCATCGGTAATAACTTCCACTGCTAACTTTTAGAACTTTACACATTTTTTCAATCGGAAATAGTTGTTCATTGTTTTTAATGAAACTATAAATCATCGACCGCTCTTGGAAAAAATGCCGATTGCTTTTTTTAATATATCACGCTCCAACTCGGCATCTTTGAGTCTTTTCTCCAGTTCGTGAATTTTTTCTTGCTCGGGTGTTAGTTTTAAATTCCCCTTTCCAGGAAAACTTCCTTCTCCAAACTCCTCGAACTCTTTACGCCATTTATATAATTGTGGGGCTGTTACTCCTAACTCTCTGGCGAATTCAGATATGTTTGTTCTCTCATAACTTAATTGGACTGCTTTCTCTTTAAAAGCTTTGTCGTAAACTTTACGGACTTGTTTCATAGGTTAAAAGTAAGATTATTTCTTAACTTTATCTGATGACTAAGTTAGCATATCCA
>NZ_JADKPR010000066.1 GCF_015351475.1 Flavobacterium sp. HJJ
TAGCTGTTACAGGAGGGTTTTTCTTTAGCACGATTTTTCTCTTTAACATTTTTTATTTCAATTTTTTAAGCTTCGGTTTTCCGTTTTAGTTCGAAAGTTATGTTTGATAAATTCCGATTGTTGGGAAATAGGAGCAGAGATTAATTTTTGGCTTTCAGGATTACGTTTCAAATGTCAGCGTTAGTTTGGCAGATTAAGTTTTTCACTCCTCAGTTATCAATTCCTATTTTCACGTTTCTGCTTTTCGGCGTAAGTTTGGCAGATTCCAATTTTTCAAATTCGGCGTTCTGCCTGCGTTCTGTTTTTTACGTTTCTGCTTTGATTTCTATTGAAAATGAAAGCGTCAATTCGGCACGAATTGGCTGTAAACTCTCCTGTAACGTTTGGCTAGTAGGCGATGGTCGGGGTTAAGTAAGCGTAATATTTCGGTTAATCACTATTTTTCAAGTACAAAACTATTTTTAAATTTAGCCTAATTCCCGACTATTGCTTACTAGCGGTTATGGGCTGGTTGTTTTTGTCGAAATTATGATTTTAAACACAAACTTTTCAAGTTTCTGTTGGCAAATTCCAAATTTCAAGTTTCTGTTTTCGCAATCAATAGTTATTCATTGATGATAGGAGGAGGAACAGGAAACATTTTGTCAAACTTGTCAAATTTTATTTTTCTATCTATCGGTTTTAATTGTTTGGAACTTTGCAAATAATCCATCCACTCTTCAAATTTCCAAAACTCTTTAGGTCCTTTATTTCCGTGTAGCATTAGTCTTTTATTGTCTATTGAAAAAGCAATTGTTGTTCCATCGTTTATTTGATCATTTAATAAGACAGAATCCTTAATTGGGAATTTAAAATTGCAGATTAAACTATCTAATATTTTTTTCTCATTCTGTTCGAGCACAAAATAGTGCAAGCCTTTATTCCCAAAAGGATAATAATCTAGATAGTAAACTGTATCTGAAGAATTAAATTTTAATCTATAACTCGTTTTAATATTCCCTTTTGAATAAGTAAAGTTTGCAAAGCAACTTTCTTTTTTCTTTTCGCAACTACAGAATAAAACTAATATTATTATTAAAACGAGTTTTTTCATTTTTGAAATATTATTTTTTACCAACTGCTTGTTTTCTGATTATTTTCTTCTGCGTAATTTCGGCACAACTAGCCCA
>NZ_JADKPR010000067.1 GCF_015351475.1 Flavobacterium sp. HJJ
CAGTCCGGCTTTCAGTCCGACCATCATTGCTGAAAATATAATGGCTGTCGCACGGCGGTTATTGAGCCATTCTGAGTAATCGGCTACATCGGCGATCATTGCCCAGAGAATCGGAATGGTGATTCCGTAGAAAAATCCGTGCAGAATCTGCGAAAGGAAAATAAGGGAAATACTGTCGGCTGAAAAGAAATAAAAAGCCAGAACGAAGACTGTCGAAATAAACAGAAATATTCCGAAGATATTTCTCTTTCCGTATTTATCAGCCAAGCCTTTTGATAAAGTGATTCCTATTATCATAAAAATAATTCCTCCGGCATTGAACAGTCCGAATCCTGCTGCAACAGGGTCATTACCAAAATAGTTTAATCCGGCACTGGTCAGCGTATCCAATATCGGCTGGATAAAAAGTGACAGCTGCTGTTTATCTACATAATTTTCAAAATAATAAACATACGAACCGCCTTTTAGAGCCAGAGTGATAAATACTAAAGTTGTCAGCGTCAGCATGATTACCCATGGCCTGTTTTTTACCAGGTCGGCTAGATCTTCCTTCACGCTTGACTTCTGCTCCGGTTTTGGAATGATACGTTCCTTGGTGGTCAGAAAGGTGATAAAAAGCATAATGGTGCCGATGACGGCCAGTACTGTCATTACTTTTTCAATTCCTACTGCCTTGTCCCCTCCTCCGGCACTCTTGATGATCCCAAGCATGAAAACCTGAACAAAAAACTGTGCAAACATCACCGCAACAAAACGGTACGAAGACAGGCTGTTCCTGTCGGACATATCGCCCGTAATCACCCCGCTCAGGGCAGAATACGGCAGGTTGTTCCCTGCATAAAAAAGAAGCAGTAAGGTATAAGTGGCAACGGCATACACTACTTTGCCGCTGTACGAAAAATCGGGGGTGGTAAAAGCCGCCAGAGCAACACAGCCCAGCGGTAATGCCGTGATCAGGATCCAGGGACGGAACTTGCCCCATTTGGTACTGGTTCTGTCTGCCAGAACACCTATAATAGGATTAAAACCG
>NZ_JADKPR010000068.1 GCF_015351475.1 Flavobacterium sp. HJJ
TAGTCCGGCTTTCAGTCCGACCATCATTGCTGAAAATATAATGGCTGTAGCACGGCGGTTATTGAGCCATTCTGAGTAATCGGCTACATCGGCGATCATTGCCCAGAGAATCGGAATGGTGATTCCGTAGAAAAACCCGTGCAGAATCTGCGAAAAGAAAATAAGGGAAATACTGTCGGCTGGAAAGAAATAAAAAGCCAGAACGAAGACTGTCGAAATAAACAGAAATATTCCGAAGATATTTCTCTTTCCGTATTTATCGGCAAGGCCTTTTGATAATGTGATTCCTATTATCATAAAAATAATTCCTCCGGCATTAAACAGTCCGAATCCTGCAGCAACAGGGTCATTACCAAAATAGTTTAATCCAGTGCTGGTCAGCGTATCCAATATCGGCTGGATAAAAAGTGCCAGCTGCTGTTTATCAACATAATTTTCAAAATAATACACATACGAACCGCCTTTTAGAGCCAGAGTGATAAACACTAATGTTGTCAGTGTCAGCATGATTACCCACGGCCTGTTTTTTACCAGGTCGGCTAGATCTTCCTTCACGCTTGACTTCTGCTCCGGTTTTGGGATAATGCGTTCTTTGGTGGTCAGAAAAGTGATAAAAAGCATGATGGTGCCGATGACGGCCAGTACTGTCATTACTTTTTCGATACCAACTGCTTTGTCGCCCCCTCCGGCACTCTTGATGATCCCAAGCATGAAAACCTGAACAAAAAACTGTGCAAACATCACCGCAACAAAACGGTACGAAGAAAGGCTGTTCCTGTCGGACATATCGCCCGTAATCACGCCGCTCAGGGCAGAATACGGCAGGTTGTTCCCTGCATAAAAAAGAAGCAGTAAGGTATAAGTGGCAACGGCATAAACTACTTTGCCGCTGTATGAAAAATCGGGGGTGGTAAAAGCCGCCAGAGCAACACAGCCCAGCGGTAATGCCGTGATCAGGATCCACGGACGGAACTTGCCCCATCTGGTACTGGTTCTATCTGCCAGAACACCTATAATAGGATTAAAACCA
>NZ_JADKPR010000069.1 GCF_015351475.1 Flavobacterium sp. HJJ
CCTGCAGGTGGGTTTAATTTCTTAACAATAATGTCTTGGGATACTGTTGTACACCCGTTAGCATCTTTTACCTGGTAAGCGATTAACTGGTCGGATGTTCCGTTGTCGTTTACTACATAAGTGTTCACTCCCGTAAAGGCTCCTCCTCTAAAACTATACGTATAAGGTGCTGTCCCATCATGGCCTGTTACTGTAACAGTAGATGATGTGCTGCACGTTGTCGTAGCCGGTGCCACTGCTGTTGCCGATAAGGCAACTGCCGGTTCACCAATAGTAACTTGTGTCGCTGCTGTAGTACAGCCTAAGGCATCTGTTATTAAAACATCATAAACTCCTTCTGGCAAGCCTGAAGTTATGGCAGTAGCTGAAACTGCTGAACCGCTTTTGCTTACACTGTACGTATAAGGTGCCTGTCCGGAAGTAGCTGTAAGGGTAATGCTTCCTGTGCTATCCCCTTTACATTTTACATCCGTTTTTGAGGTATTCAATGTTAAGGCTGTAGCTTTTGTCTTAACTATAATATCTGCTGAAAAGGCCGTACACGATGGTGATGCCGAATCAGTAACTCTGAATTTATACGTTCCTGCTGCAGATGTAATGTATGGATTAGATGCTGCTGTATAGGTAATGCCATCTGAAGATACTGCATACGTATAAGCTCCTGTTCCTCCATTGGCTGAAAGGTTGATAGTCGTGTCTGGAGTACAGGTCACTGGCGCTGCTGCCACTGCCGTTATGGTTAACTGCGGTGCAATTACATAAGGCGTAGACTTAACACATCCAAATCCGTCTTTTATGGTAAGGCTGTAATTCCCCGGTGTTAAACTGAAAGTCGGGCTAGCCTGAAAATTAATCCCGTCTTTACTATATGTGGCTCCTCCTGTAGAAGTTCCGGTAATAGTAACACTGACTGCCGTTCCTGTATAACATGGAGGTGTCTGAGGATCAATCGTTGGACCGTCTTCTGGAACAATAGTAACTGTCTGTTTTACACGACAGTCATTCGTGTCTTTTACATAAACATC
>NZ_JADKPR010000070.1 GCF_015351475.1 Flavobacterium sp. HJJ
ATGATTATCCGTAATTACTCATAATTAAAAAAATAGTCTTACCTTTATAAAAAAATCACGATGAATATATTCAATTTTACAGCAAATTTTGGAAGTGAAGAAGCCTGTCGTTTACATTTTAAAGAGGAAAGAGACAAGATTGGAGTTGTGTGTAAATGTGGCAGTAAAGAGCATTTTTGGATAAAAAGTAAATGGAGTTACGAGTGTAAAAAATGCCGAAGCAGAATTTCATTGCGAAGCGGGACTATAATGCAAAGTTCCAATTTATCCTTTTTAATTTGGTACAAAACAATGTTTTTATTGACTGCAACTAAGAAAGGATTTTCAACTAAAGAAATTCAAACACAGCTTGGCTTGAAACGATATGAACCAGTTTGGGCTATGGTCCATAAGCTTCGAAAAGCAATGGGTAATAGGGATTCGCGTTATACTTTGGAAGGAATGATAGAATTTGACGAGGCTTATTTCACTATTGAATCTTCAGAAATTGAACAGAAAAAAGGTATTAGAGGTCGTGGAGCTGTTGGTAAATCCAATGCAGCTATATCAGCCGAATCTACTCCTTTAGAAGATATCGAAACTGGAGAAAAATCCAGTCATTGCAGATATTTCAAAGCCAAAGTACTTACAGACCATACTGCAGAACAAATAAATGAAACAATTCAAGAATCAATTTCAGAGAAAAGTGTTGTTTTTTCAGATAAAAGCACTTCCTATATTGATATTTCAGATTATGTAGAAATACATATTACTGAAAAATCAGATAAGCAAACAACAAAAGAAACTTTACGCTGGGTTCACATCGCTATCAGTAATGCTAAACGTAATTTTCTAGGGAATCATCATAAAATCAAAGGAAAATATCTTCAGTTATACCTAAATGAGTTCGTTTATAAGCTTAATAGAAGATATTTTGGCGAAAAACTATTTGATAGACTAGTAATAGCTGGTATTACGGGGTTATGAG
>NZ_JADKPR010000071.1 GCF_015351475.1 Flavobacterium sp. HJJ
CATTCAAAAATTTTGACTATCAAGGAAACGGAAAAAGAAATTAAAAATTTGCTCAAACATTCTACTCCATTTATTGGTCAGCGTTTGAGAGTTTTGTTGATTTTAAAACAAAACGAAAAAACAGGAATTTCCAAACGTGAGGCTGCTAAATTAGCTATGGTCGATCCAAACAGCGTTCATAAATGGAGAACATTGTATATTAATGAAGGAATTGAGGGTTTGATGAAACATCAAAGAAAAGGTTTCAAGCCCTCTGTTTTCAATTCTGCTGAACACGATATGCTGGAAACAAAACTCAACGATCCCCAAAACGGGCTCCAAGGCTATGTTGAATTGAAAGATTGGATTGAAAAAGAAACGGGGAAAACCTTCAATTATAACACCTTACTTTATTACTGCATTAGAAATTTTAAATCAAGCGTAAAAATAGCCCGAAAAAGCCACGCTAAAAAAGATGAAAACCAAGGAATCTCTTTTAAAAAGACTTCGGAAGAATCTGCCAAGAAATAGCACTGAATGCTGTGGGGGATTTTAAATCTGTAAATCTATATTTTCAAGATGAATCCCGTTATGGATTATTCACTAGCAATGGCAAATCAGTTACTGCTATTGGTGTGAAACCAATTTGTACTTTTCAGCAAGTATTCAGATCAACTTGGCTTTCCGGAGCATTTTCTCCAATAACAGGAGATCATTTTCAATTAATACTTCCACACTGCAATGCGGATAATTTTCAAGTATTTCTAAACAACTTCTCAAAAGAAAATCCCAAAGAACTTAAAATAATGGTCTTGGATAATGGAAGATTTCATAAAGCTAAAAAATTAATTATTCCTGAAAA
>NZ_JADKPR010000072.1 GCF_015351475.1 Flavobacterium sp. HJJ
CCTAATGCCTGTTCTTTTTCTGTCGGTTCTTCGTTGTTTTCTGCATATTGATTGTTTCGGTATTTCTGAAGCTGGCCGCCCCAGATGCCTCCAAAATAGATATAATGTGCACCGTCCTCATCTTCAAAAACTGCCGGGTCAATACTGTAGCTTCCTTTAATGGCTTCTTTTTCGGCTGTAAAAGGTCCTGCGGGTGAATCACTCACAGCTACTCCAATCTGGAAAAGACCGCTGGCACGCTTGGCAGGGAAATACAGATAGTACTTCCCGTTTTTGTGCGCAGCATCTGGAGCCCACATCTGTTTTTCGGCCCAGGCAACATCATCCACATGCAGGGCAATTCCGTTATCTACCGTGTCGGACGTTATGCTTTCCATCGAAAAAACATGGTAATCTTCCATCCCAAAATGATCCCCGTTGTCATTAAACGGAATTCCCGCATCAATATCATGCGATGGATAAATATAGATTTTGCCGTTAAATACATGCGCCGAAGGATCAGCGGTATACATATGCGACACCAAAGGCTGTGAAATGGCTGTTTTATTAATCTGCTCAAAATTAATTTGTTCAATACTATCTTCTGGCATACTCTTTTTTTCGTTTTTTATAATTAATTTCTTCTTTCTTTTAGGTCGCTCTCTATCTGAGTCTCCATTTTTTTGTCTATCTTATAGAAAAACAGCAGACCGCATCCTATCAAAAACGGAACTGCCGGAAAAACACTCACTAATAATTTAATGCCGTTTATCGTTACCTCAGACTGTGCCGGTGAATTAGGTATATACTGAAAATATCCTAAAAATAAAGTCGTTAAAGATCCTCCTATGCT
>NZ_JADKPR010000073.1 GCF_015351475.1 Flavobacterium sp. HJJ
ATTTTTAACTTTTTCCAATAGACGCATCTGCGCTTCCTGCTCGATTGGCTGGTGCGTAGGCCCGTCTTCGCCCACGCGGAAAGAGTCGTGCGTAAGCACATATTTCACAGGAAGTTCCTGAATGGCCGCCAGTCGGATGGCTGGTTTCATATAATCTGAAAACACAAAAAATGTTGCCACTACAGGGATTACACCGCCATGGAGAGCGATTCCGTTGGCGATGGAAGTCATCGTCAGTTCGGCAACTCCTGCCTGTAGAAAGGCACCGCTGAAATTATTTTTCTGCAGTACAGATGATTTTTTCAAAAAGCCGTCAGTTTTATCACTATTGGATAAATCGGCAGAGGAAACAATGATATTTTCAACGTTTTCAGCAAGATAAGCCAGTACTGCAGACGAAGCATCTCTGGTTGCAGCATTTGGTTTCTGAACCACTTTACTCAAATCCAGTTCCGGTAATTTTCCCGATAAAAACAGTTCCATTTTTTGTGCCAATGCCGGGTTTTCATTCTCCCACTGTGCAATCTGCTGTTTTTTGGCAGACGCTTTTTCTGTTTTTTTGGACAGAATAGCAGCATAATGCGAAGCTACTTCCTGATAAATTGTAAAAGGATCTTCTGGGTTGGCTCCTAAGTTTATTAAGGTTTTTGTGTAATCCGCTTTGGTATCGCCGATAGGTTTTCCGTGCAGTTCGCATTCGCCTTCATACATGCCTCCGTCAGCAGTAACACAGCCTTTGCCCATGATTGTTTTTCCGATAATCAATGTCGGTTTTTCT
>NZ_JADKPR010000074.1 GCF_015351475.1 Flavobacterium sp. HJJ
GGAAAGACCGACCTTGATTATCGGAAAAACAATCATGGGCAAAGGCTGTGTTACTGCTGACGGAGGCATGTATGAAGGTGAATGCGAACTGCACGGAAAACCTATCGGTGACACCAAAGCCGATTACACAAAAACCTTAATAAACTTAGGAGCCAACCCGGAAGATCCTTTTACAATTTATCAGGAAGTAGCTTCGCATTATGCTGCTATTCTCTCCCAAAAAACAGAAAAAGCGTCTGCCAAAAAACAGCAGATTGCACAGTGGGAGAATGAAAATCCGGCATTGGCACAAAAAATGGAACTGTTTTTATCGGGAAAACTACCGGAACTGGATTTGAGTAAAGTGGTTCAGAAACCAAATGCGGCGACCAGAGATGCTTCATCAGCAGTACTGGCTTATCTGGCTGAAAACGTTGAAAATATCATTGTTTCCTCTGCCGATTTATCCAACAGTGATAAAACTGACGGCTTTTTGAAAAAATCATCTGTACTGCAGAAAAATAATTTCAGCGGTGCCTTTTTACAGGCAGGAGTTGCCGAACTGACGATGACTTCCATTGCCAACGGAATCGCTCTCCATGGCGGTGTAGTCCCTGTAGTGGCAACATTCTTTGTGTTTTCAGATTATATGAAACCAGCCATCCGACTGGCAGCCATTCAAGAACTTCCTGTGAAATATGTGCTTACACACGACTCTTTCCGCGTGGGCGAAGACGGACCTACACACCAGCCAATCGAGCAGGAAGCACAGATGCGTCTATTAGAAAAAGTAAAAAAC
>NZ_JADKPR010000075.1 GCF_015351475.1 Flavobacterium sp. HJJ
AACCTTTTTTTCGGATTTGCCAAAACTTCCCAAATACAAGACCATTTTTAAATTAAGCCAATAGCCCAAATCTCTTGTAGCAAGTGTTAGCTGTTGTATTTTTATTCAATTACGTATATTAATTTCGGAGCTCCAGCATCGTGTTCACCACCTGCAAAATAAAATGGTTTTTTAAAATTCAAATTTCTAAATAGGTTTTCATTGTCAGCTCTTAAAAAAGTTTGATGAGATTCTATTAAAGCTGTAGTTTCAAATAAATTATAAATGTCCATTAAGTCATCCCAATCATCGAAATCATCTTCTTTTCCTTGAATTTCTCTTGTCAAATCGTAAAGTAATGGAATTTCAAATCCAGGCAAGCAAGAAATGTTTTCTAAATAATCAAGTCTATCATCCATAGTTTCAAAAACTGGACTTTCATTGCCATTGTAATTAAAATCGATTGCAAATGTGTCAAATTCTCCGCCGTAAAGTCCGCTATGCTCAAAATATAGCATATTAAAGCTTTTTTCTAAGTCTTTATTGTATTTGTCATTGAGCCAATACTTTTCAATATTTGTTTTCAAATCATTGAACATAACTTCAATATATTTATCGGTATTATGTTCTTTCCAAATATTATAAAATTCAGATTGCGTTTTATTCTTCGTTAATTGCAGACTTTCGATTACAATTTTTTCTAATTGGATTTCCTTCTCTTTTAGACTTTCGATTATTATTTTGTTTTTCATTCCAGTTTTTTTAATATAACAGC
>NZ_JADKPR010000076.1 GCF_015351475.1 Flavobacterium sp. HJJ
TTTTTTTAAATCACTGATAAATAATTAGTTTCTATTTTGTATTTTTTTATCATTTTATTTATTTGTAAAATCTTTTTAGTCTTCATTTCTTGAATATATTCTTCTGTATTAACAGGACTATAATGCGTTCTTTTCACAATCATATTCCACATTATGATGGCAATTTTTCGAGCTGTTGCCGTGATTGCAGCCCCTCTTCCTTTTTTGTATGCAACTCTTTTAAAAAACAACATCAAATACCCCTCTTTTTTCCTGTCAATTGAATTGGCTGCATTTCTTAAGGTCAATGCAAATTTATTTTTGCCTTTAGGAGTTTTACTGCTCAATATTTTCCCTCCGCTAATTTTATTATTAGGAGCTAATCGAAGCCAGCTTACAAATTGTTTTGCTGTTTGAAATTTGTAAATATCAGTTCCTACTTCTGCCAAAAAACTTGCAACTGTTCCTTCGCTAATGCATTCGATAGCAAATAAATCTACACCAAATAATTTGCAGCAATGAGATTGAACATCCAGTTGTATTTCTTTTTTTCGACTTCTGTTCTTTTTTACCATTTCGATATTCTCAGGTAAGACAATTTCTTGTGTCTGCTGTTGTAAAACTTCATTTATCTTTAGACTGTTTTTTTTTATTTTTTCTTGTATAAAAAGATAAATATCAAAACAATCCGATAATTCATGTAATAATTCAGGATTGATTTTTCCTTGTAAAGCATCCGCTATTTCCTCCTTGCTTTTCTTTACTCGTTTGT
>NZ_JADKPR010000077.1 GCF_015351475.1 Flavobacterium sp. HJJ
TGTAAAGAGCTTTTGGATGATGATTTGCGAACCGCCGAGTACGTGACCCGTACGCTCGGTGGTGTGAGAGGCGCACTCCGTTCCGTTTGGGGCGGAGCCGTCTACTCGATTGGCGGTAGTGCACTTACTTTTAACGTATATTTTTTTTCAATTTATTCAACTCACTATATAATCCAAAACCATCAGTATTTACTTTGCTTCCTCTAAATATGGAAACTCCGCAACCAAAACAAACTTTAGCAATTCCAACAATTGAATCTTTCTTTTTAAAAATGAATATGTCGCGATAATATGGTAAACAGGATGAGAATTCTGTTTGTACAGAATCTTTTTCACTAAATATATTTTCTACTTCCGTCTTCTTTATTTTGTTCAGTTCAGTCTTTATAAATTTATATTTAAGTAAGTTAGCTTCAAAATTCGGTTCTGAAATAGAATCAGGGTAATGACTAACTAATAAACCAATTAAGTTATTTTGGTCTTTATTTCTATTCTTAATCTTTGCAAGTTTCATTACTTTTTCTTCCGAGATATCTAGATAGTAATGGTCAATTTTGTCACAATCATAAAATTTTTTTAATTCCCTTTTTGCAGTAGAATTTTCTTTTACAACTGCTAAGTTTTCTTTTTTCGGATTTGTTTTATTACAGCTTGCAATTATTAAAAATAAGAATAAATACTTCTTCATATATTTCGTTTTACGACTTCTTTTGGCATTACCGCC
>NZ_JADKPR010000078.1 GCF_015351475.1 Flavobacterium sp. HJJ
AAGCCTATTTGTAAAATGGTGAATCTATCCCCTCACAGATTTTGGTAGAAATGTAAAAAGGCCTCTGGTAGGAGGCCCTTTGAGACAATTAATGATGAAACATTTTGTTATCTCGTATAGAATAATTTTAGCAAAGATATTACATTTCCTCGCATTTTTAAAAAACAGATTTATGGAAAATTTTAAAAAAATGCAAGTTTTAAATACAAATGCGGCAGGAATTGATGTTGGTTCCCGATCTCATTTTGTTGCAGTTGGACAAGAAGACAATCAAATTAAAGAGTTCAATGTTTATCAATCGGGACTAACTGAATTAGTTGTTTTTCTTAAAACGAATCAAATCAAAACCATTGCCATGGAATCCACTGGGAGTTATTGGCAATCTTTATTCATGTTATTACAAAGTGAAGGATTTGAAGTTATTTTGGTTCAAGGAACCCAAACAAAAAACTTGAAAGCAAAAACCGATGTAAAAGATGCTCAATGGATACAGAAATTGCATTCATTAGGATTATTGAGAGGATCTTTCCTTCCTTGCGAAAGTACTTTGCAAATTCGAACGTTACATCGACATGGCGAAAGTTTGGTGGAAGAAAGTGTCAAATATGTAAACAAAATGCAAAAAGCATTACGTTTAATGAATTTTCGATTAGATGTTGCTATAAGCGATATTGTAGGAGTTTCAGGCATTCGAATCATCAAATCTATTTTGTCTGG
>NZ_JADKPR010000079.1 GCF_015351475.1 Flavobacterium sp. HJJ
TACACCAGCAGCTGGAACAGGAGTGGCTCCGTTTGTTTATACGATAGTTTCAGGACCAGGAGCATCGGTATCCAATGTTACTGGCTTGAACAGCGGTATGTTCACAGGCTTAGCACCCGGGAATTATACATTTGAAATAAAAGATGCCAATGGATGTACTAAGCAGGCATCGACAACAATAGCACCAGCGGCAGTTATAGCTGTTTCAGGAATCAAGACAGATGTTAAATGTTTCGGATCGGCGGATGGTACAGCAGTATTTACAGTAACCGGTGCTAGCAGTACAGGTAATTTTACTTATGTACTGAGCCCAAATACAGGTACAATCGCACAAAATGGAGATGAAGTAAAAGTGACAGGCTTGGGAGCAGGCACTTATACACTGACCGTTACAGATATAACAACAGGCTGTGTTTCTAATACGGCTTCGGTGACGGTAAATCCGGCAACGGCTATTACTTATACAGTTAATGCGAGTAAAATCAATTGTAATACAACAGTTTCTACATTAACATTTACAGCAATAACAGGAGGAACACCAGGCTATACCTATGCCTATGCAGCAAGTCCTTCAATGGGTCCAAGTACAGCTTATGGAACAGCCACAACAGTTGATACGGCAGTTTTAACCAGCAGTATT
>NZ_JADKPR010000080.1 GCF_015351475.1 Flavobacterium sp. HJJ
GTTTCCTGATTGGCAGTATCAAGCGCTTTTCGGATCTGCGAATGGTCGTGGCCGTCAATGGTGATTACATTCCATCCCCAGGCCTGGTATTTCATAGCAGTATCTTCGGATGTTACTTCATCGGTCATCGAAGAAAGCTGTACGTCATTTGAATCATAAAACATAATGAAATTGTTCAGCCCCAAATGTCCTGCGATTCTTCCGGCTCCCTGCGAAATCTCTTCCTGAACGCCCCCGTCGGTAATGAATCCGTATATTTTGTGGTCAAAAAGGCCTTTGAATCTTGCTCCAAGAAATTTGGCAGCAATTGCTGCTCCAACCCCCATTGTATGACCTTGCCCAAGAGGTCCTGAGGTGTTTTCGATTCCTCTTAAAACATCCACTTCAGGGTGTCCCGGCGTTACCGATCCCCATTGTCTGAACTGCTGTACGTCTTCTTTTTTATAGTTTCCTAATAAATAATACTGTGCATACATCAAAGCCGATAAGTGTCCCGCATCCATAAAGAAACGGTCTCTGAAAGGCCAGTCCATCTGTGATGGATCATAATTTAAATATTCCGTGTATAAAATATGCATAAAATCAGCACCTCCCATGGCACCTCCCGGGTGTCCTGA
>NZ_JADKPR010000081.1 GCF_015351475.1 Flavobacterium sp. HJJ
TAACGTTCTGGCGCTTGGCGAGGTTGGGGAATAAAGATGCGTAATTTTTCCATTATGCACAAATCTTCCAAATACAAAACTAAATTCAAATTAAGCCTAAAACCCCAATCTCGCCAAACGGCTGTTATAGGGCGTTTTTTTAACCGTTATTTTTTCGTCGGGTCAAACCCATACATAAAATTATTCAAATGTCCGCCAGAGCTTTCAAGTCCAACAATATCCATTATTTCTTCAAAATAACCACAAACTCTTTCGCGGTCTTCTGTGTCAAGGTTTATGTATACATCCGAAAATCTGTCAAGTCCGTTTTTAATAGCATTTTGATAATCTTCGTCAGTTCCGTTTCCAGTTTCTGCAATTTTTTTAAAGTCGTCAACTGCAAGATTTAACTTTTCGGTTAAAATAGGTTTAAGTTTTGGGTCAGCAATTCCAGAATAAAATATTTTAGAGTCTTCTATGAATTTTTCTTTGCTTTTAAATTCTTCAAATTTTGTCATTGCTTTTTCAGGTGTTTTTATTTGTCCTTGTCCACAAGAAGTTAAAAGGAGTAATGTAATTCCGAAAATTGTATTTCTTATTTTCACTATAGTTTTTTTTAAAATGCCCTATAACGT
>NZ_JADKPR010000082.1 GCF_015351475.1 Flavobacterium sp. HJJ
AGGGATCAGGAGCAAAAGTTGGATCAGGTGCAAAAGTTGGGGATTAGGCAAAAATATTAGATAATCTGAATAGAAAGAAATCTATCTTTCTTACACCTCTAAACTGACTTCTAAATGCTTTTATTTTGGCATTAAAGGATTCTGCAGAAGCATTGGTACTCCTGTTATCAAAGTAGTTTAAAATTGTCTGATAGTTACCGTATTGAGTAATATATTAAAGTTTTTAAACCCTGATTCTTCTACATTCCTGTACCAATGTGCTAGTTTGGTCATGGCAACGTGTTTGTCGTTGTTATTATTGTAAATACCTCGAAGTTGTTGACTCAAACCGTAAGCTTTCTTTATATCTGGATATAACTCAAATAACAATTGCGCTCTCTCATTTTGGTGCTCAGTCCATTTTTCGCGAGATTTATAAAGTACATATCTGCTTCTGGCTATAAGTTGTTTTAAGGAATCTCCATTAGGCAAGAGCTCCTGTATAAATGTTTTATTCTCTTTTTTGGCTTGCATTATCAATTGATTCTCAAGATCCATAGCTTCCCAGCGATGTTTGATTCTGATTTC
>NZ_JADKPR010000083.1 GCF_015351475.1 Flavobacterium sp. HJJ
AATGAATTACCCCGAGGCAGAGCCTCGAGGTATCGCATTACTCAAAAGACAACCGTAGCTGATTTTTGTTAAACGATTTGTAAACAGTCTTTTCTTCTCCTTGATTTTGAATGTATTTCTGAATCACATTCTCATTACCATACTGACCAACCGTATTTACATAATATCCACTCGTCCAAAAATTACCTCCCCATAACTTACTTTTAACTTCTGGATGTAAACGAAAGAGCTCTTTTGCTGTAATACTTTTTACTGTCCTGACAATAATTTCAACAGAAATCTTTGGCACGCTTTGTATCAAAAAATGTACATGATTTTCATCTGCTCCTATCTCAACAAAATGAATTTCATATCGTTCCGAAATATTTCTACAAACTTCTACCAAACTCAGTTCTACATCCTCCGATAAAACATTTCTTCGATATTTTATCGGACAAACCAAATGATAAAGCAACAAGCTTTTATTATGCCGTTTGAAAATATGTTCACTCATCAAACAAATATACTAATCTTTGCGCATCACCCCGAGGCAGAGCCTCGAGGAATTCTTTTGAT
>NZ_JADKPR010000084.1 GCF_015351475.1 Flavobacterium sp. HJJ
AACGTCCCCGCGCTACACGCGGTTTGGGTCTAAATTAGCGTTAATTTTCGGATAAGCCAAAACTTCCAAACACAAAACCAATTTTCCCATTAAACCAATTGCCCAAATCGCTTGTAGCGTGTGTTAGGGTGTGTAGCGACACGTTTGAAAAGCACCAAAGTTCATCCGTTCCAATTTTTCAGTCCAATTTCGGCAACTTTTCCACGTTTCAATTTCGGTAACTTTTCAGTTTTCTGTTTATCGTCGGAATTATGTTTTTCTATTAAAATTCAAAAACAAACGAAATTTTTTTCCGCTTTCTGTTTTCCGCAAAGTGCTTCACATTTGCTTGTCTTTCGCATTTCGATGTCAGATTCTGAGTTTGATTTGCGTCGGCTAGCTAGCTAGTTCATTACTATTTTTCAGTTGCAAAACTTCTGGTTGATGTCGGCTGTGTCTTTTCAACGGAGCTATACACCCTAACGTTCCCTTGCTACAAGAGGTTTGGGATTAAATTAA
>NZ_JADKPR010000085.1 GCF_015351475.1 Flavobacterium sp. HJJ
TAACGTTCCCTTGCTACAAGAGGTTTGGGGTTAAAAATGCGTAATCTTTCGGATTTGCCAAATCATTCAGATACAAGACCATTTTTAAATTAAGCCAAATGCCCAAATCTCTTGTAGCAAGTGTTACTGGAGGCTTGTTTTTGACCGAAATTATGAATTTAACCGCTGACCTTTCACGCTTCTGTTGGCAGATTCCAACTTTCACGTTTCTGCTTTTCGGTTCGCAATTTTCGGCTTATTATTTTTTCTTTTCTGTTTTTACTTTTCGATTCCAATTTTCACGTTTATGCTTTTCGCGTTTGTGTTAGCAAATCCAACTTTCACACTTCTGCTTTTCGGTTTGCAATTTTCAGCGCAACGCTTTTCAGTTTTCAGCTTTTTCAAATTCCAATTTTCACGCTTCTGCTTTGAATTACCTGCGCAAACAAATGATTATTTTCAAATTGTTTTCTTCTGCGTAATTTCGGCACAAGTCTCCAGTAAC
>NZ_JADKPR010000086.1 GCF_015351475.1 Flavobacterium sp. HJJ
TAATCTGAAGGTAAATATTGCTTCAATCATATCCGAAGGATTATTCAAATCACAGTCCAAATCGTATCAGGAGAGCGTTATTCCAAAAGGGAAATTAGTTTTTGGACTTACGGCAGGATTACCAGTTAACCTTGAAGGACTTATTGGCGACAGCGGAAAAATTGCAGGACTGGATCATTTTGGATATTCAGCTCCGGCGGGTGTTCTGGATGAAAAATTCGGGTTTAACAGCCTAAGCGTTGCTGCAGAAATATTGAAATATATTGAGGAAAGTAAAATAGCGGCTGAGAAACTAAGTTTCTAAACGGTTTTAAATTTGTTAGTTAGAAGCTGGGAGTTAAATCTCTTGGCTTTTTAACTTTATTACCAAAAAAGGTTAAACAAGATAAAAAACCGTTTAAATTTTTCGCTGGCATTATTTTTTTAATACTTTTACACAACCGATTGTTTTTTTA
>NZ_JADKPR010000087.1 GCF_015351475.1 Flavobacterium sp. HJJ
ATTGCTGTAACAGCTCCGGCGGTACTGACAGCCACAGTAGCTCCATTTGCAGTTAAAACAAACTGCGATGTTGATACCAATGTAAAAGTGGTTGCCTTAGGAGGCAGTCTGCCATATTATTATGATTTTGGTACAGGGTACAGCACATCAGATAACATTACAGTTAATGACAATGGTACATCAGACCAGACTGTTTCTTATTCAGTAAAAGACGGCAATGGCTGTATTGTTACAGGATCTGTAACGGTATCGAAATTAAATGCTCCAAAATCAGGCAGCATCACAGGTACTCCTATTTATTGTGCACCAGCAGGCAGTACCACAAGTACAGTAACAGTAAACGCTGCTGCAGGAACAGGAGCAGGAAGCCTGGCTTATACAATAATTCCATCTGTTCCTTCAGGAGCAGTACAGACAGGGAATCAGTTTGCGGGCTTGGCC
>NZ_JADKPR010000088.1 GCF_015351475.1 Flavobacterium sp. HJJ
ATTGTTCCTGTTAAAGCAGGCTGTGTCAGCGTATAGTTGCCAGAGGCTGTACCCGAAATAGTCATAGGAGCAGTAGTCACTGCTTTGCCTACACCGGCATTTGCGTCGTTAAATGTTCCTGTCGTTGCATTGCCAAGCGTAACATTCAATGCATCACCTGCCAGCACACCGCTTAAAACAGCTCCTGTAATTGTAGCCGTTGTGTTTCCGTCATAAGTCTTGGTCGTTACAACAGCTCCTGTTACTGTTAATACTTTGCCGGTAATATCACCTGTACCTGTTCCGGCTGCCAAACTATAGTTTGCGGCCAAACCTCCGTTGGTTCCATTGGCTAAAGTATAAGTTACAGTAGCTGTTTTACCTGTTCCTGCATTTGCATTAGCATATAAACCAGCAGCTGTGACTGTGACTGTTT
>NZ_JADKPR010000089.1 GCF_015351475.1 Flavobacterium sp. HJJ
ATGTGCAAGCTCAGAAAAAACAACGCTAAAAAATAACTCGCCAAAATTGAAATATGAATAAAAAAACATTGTTATCAATCATATTTTTAATCGGACTAATCCACGTTTATGACAACTTCTTTACCAAATCTATGATTACAGGGACTTATGTAAGCAATGGAAGTGGAATAGATGGACCAAACAAAAACGATACTTTAATTCTTTTAGAAAATAATACTTACGAAAGTCAAAGTTGGGGAAAAGGAGAATATACTTTAAAAGAAAACACGATTAACATTCATTACGATTATGAATTTGGAAAAGCTAGTTATCAAATGAGTATTGAAAGGAATTTTTATATAAAACCAAAATTAGTTTTTGATTTTGACCAAGATTACTACTTCGAAAAAATAAAATAGAGCCAGCA
>NZ_JADKPR010000090.1 GCF_015351475.1 Flavobacterium sp. HJJ
GCCGTAGGCTGTGTTATGGTAAAGTTTTTTGTGATCTGACAATTGTTGGCATCCGTGATGGTACAGGTGTAAGTGCCAGCAGCCAATCCTGTAGCAGTAGCAGCAGTACCACCAGTTGGAGTCCATGAATAGGTATATCCGCCGGCACCGCCTGCAGCAGTTACCGAAGCCGATCCGTTAGTTGCTCCATTGCAGGCCACGTTGGTTTGCGAAGTGGTTGCGGTAATAGCTGTAGGCTGTGTTATGGTAAAGTTTTTCGTGATCTGACAATTGTTGGCATCCGTGATGGTACAGGTGTAAGTGCCAGCAGCCAATCCTGTAGCCGTAGCAGCCGTTCCACCAGATGGAGCCCATGAATAGGTATATCCGCCAGCACCACCAGCAGCAG
>NZ_JADKPR010000091.1 GCF_015351475.1 Flavobacterium sp. HJJ
TTGCATGGCTTCCAATGCTAATTTTTGAACATGAAATCTATCAGTGACCTGTATTGCTTTTGGGAAGCATTTCTTGGAGATCAGTTTCATAGAATTAGCCATGTCCAGTGTTATCTCTTGAACACCACTTCTTTTTTTATAATCAATCTTACTAATGTGTTCTATGACTTGATCTGCCTTTGTTCCAGTAATAATAGCCACTAAGCAACCTTGTTTGCCTTTGGACTTCTTGTTGGTCACAATGGTGTAAAAGCTCTCCCTGAGACAAAGCTACTTCATCAATCGATAAGTGTGTACCTATGTTTTCAGGGTAAAGAATCCGCTGA
>NZ_JADKPR010000092.1 GCF_015351475.1 Flavobacterium sp. HJJ
CCAGTGGATTGTTTACCCTGAAAACATAGGTACACACTTATCGATTGATGAAGTAGCTTTGTCTCAGGGAGAGCTTTACACCATTGTAACCAACAAGAAGTTCAAAGGCAAACAAGGTTGCTTAGTGGCTATTATTGCTGGAACAAAGGCAGATCAAGTCATAGAACACATCAGTAAGATTGATTATAAAAAAAGAAGTGGTGTTCAAGAGATAACACTGGACATGGCTAATTCTATGAAACTGATCTCCAAAAAATGCTTCCCAAAAGCAATACAGGTCACTGACAGATTCCATGTTCAAAAA